>NZ_AOIB01000025.1 GCF_000337675.1 Natronococcus amylolyticus DSM 10524
CCCCGCCGGTGAGCGCGGAGTTGGGGACGGTCAGCAACTCGTTGTCGAACGTTCGGACGCGGGTCACGCGAAGGCTGATATCCTCGACGACGCCGGCGTAGTCGCCGCCGTCCCACTCGATCCAGTCGCCGATCCGGAACGGCTTGTCGGCGTAGATGAAGATTCCCGCAACGAAGTTCGAGATGACGTTCTGCATCGCCAGCCCGACCGCGAGCGCCCCGGCCGCGGCGATACCGGCCAGGGAGACGAGGAAGTTCTCGAAGCCGGCGAAGCCGAACGCGGCCGCGACGGCGACGAAGAGGATGCCGAACCGCGTCAGCATCAACAGCGGATTTCTGACGTGTTCGTCCAGTTCGCGCCGATCAAACGCGCGGTTGACCAGCGGCACGAGGACGAGCCGCCCGATCATCACCACGACGACGAACGCGGCGAGGAACCGGAGTCCCGTGATCGCGATGTCGACGAGCGTCGCCGTCTCGAGCGCGCCGAAATCCTGAACCTGAGCGAGCGTTCCCGCGGCGTTCATCGGTACAGAACCGCCGTGTGACCGCGGACGTCGACGAGTTCGGCGTTAACTCGCTCGGCGAGATCAGTCGCTTTCTCGTCGGTGGAGTCCCCGGCTCGAGCGGCTCGCAGGAACTTCACCTTCACGAGGTCCTCGTTCGAGAGCTGATCGTCGAGCTCGTCGACGACCGCCTCGAGCCCGCTCTTGCCGACCCAGACGGTGACGTCCAGATCGTGGGCCTTTCGCTTTCGCTCTTCGATATCCATACCCCCGCATAGCAACGCAACCCGTTTGAATCTTAGCAATATCGGACGGACGCCCTACTCCCGGTAGGGGTATCTCGCCTGGGTGCCACAGTCACAGGTGATGACGACGTGGCCGTCTCGAGTCCGAACACGGGCGTTTTTCCCCGGTCTGAGGTACGCATCACAGGCGTCACAGGTGAACCGACGGAACTCGCGGGGGAGCGCGATCCGGTTTCGCTCCGCGACCCGGCGTGCGAGTCGCACGTAGTATCGGGCTCGTTCCTGGTCGCCGTCCGCGGCCGCCGCTCGAGCCAGTCCGTGAAGGCGGTCGATTCGCTCGGCGGCGACGGTCATAGCTGCACGTTTCGCACAGCTTCACATTGATGTTACGGAACGTCAGAGACGGATGAAACGGCGTTTATCAGCCGCATATGTCCTCAACAGTCCCGTTTAGGACACGCATAGAGCACAAAGTTGTTATGTAGCTACACCAAATCGAGATAGCAAGACGGAATGCATCGTCAGTCAACTACTCGGTCGAACGGCATCGATCGACGCTCGGTGCTAGCAGCGGGTGTCGCCGGACTCGCCACCGCGACTAGCGGCTGTATCGATCGCGTCGAGAGCGCCGTCGGACAGGAGACCGACCGCCTTTCGCTCTCTATCACCACGGTTCCCGCGGACGGCGACAGAGAGGCCGTCCGGATCGCCCGCCACCTCGAGGAACACCTCGAAGCCGTCGGGATCGATGCCTCACTCGACATGCGCTCGCGCTCGAACTTTCTCGAGGCCGTCCTGATCGACCACGAGTTCGATCTCTACGTCGGACGCCACCCCGCCGACTACGACCCCGACTTCCTCTACGAGACCCTCCACTCGGCGTACGCGAACGAATCGGGCTGGCAAAACCCTCTCGGCTTCTCGAGCATGCCCGTCGACGGCCACCTCGAGGCCCAGCGACGGGTCGACGGGGAGCGCCGGCGGGAGCGGATCGCGACGTTGCTCGAGGGGCTGGCCGAGGAGAAGCCGTTCGATCCGATCTGCTTTCCCGAGGAACACCGCGTGGTTCGAACCGATCGCGTCGACGGCTGGAACGCCGACCATCCGGAGAGCCGCCACGGCTACCTCGGCCTCGAGCCGAGCGAGGACGTCGATCGGCTTCGTGTACTGGTCACCGATGCCCGGATCTCGCGGAACCTGAACCCGCTGTCGGCGACGCTTCGCGAGCAGGGCTCGACGATCAATCTGTTGTACGACTCGCTGGCGACCGAGCACGACGGCGAACTCGTCCCCTGGCTGGCCGAGGACTGGGAGACGACGACGATCGAAGAGACGGAAGACGACGACGCGATCACCCGCGCGACGGTAACGCTCCGCGAGGACTGCGAGTTCCACGACGACGAACCGGTTACCGCCGACGACGTCGCCTTTACGTATCGGTTCCTCGAGGACACGGCGCTCGGCCGGGCCGAGTTCACGTCGCCGGCTCCCCGCTACCGGAGCCACGTCTCGACGCTCGAGGACGTCACCGTCGAGAGCGACCGCGAGCTCCGCCTCGAGTTCTCGGCCGGCTTCGAGGCCGCCGAACGCGCCCTCACCGTCCCGGTCCTCCCCGAACACCGCTGGCGCGAACAGGTAGACGCCCGCGCCGAGACCACCGAGACGTTCACCGCGATGCAGGGGCAGTGGGGTCTCGTGACGATGGACAACGTTCCGGCGGTCGGCAGCGGCCCGTTTCGCTTCGAGAGCCGGAGCGAGCGCGAACACCTCACCCTCGAGCGCTACGACGATCACTTTACCCGCCGCGAGGATGTCGACCTCCCGTCGGTCGAAATCGAGCAGTTGCAGTTCGGGATCGACCCCGGGAGCGCCTCCTCGATCGAACGCGTCGCGAACGACGGCGCGGACCTCACGGCATCGATGCTCGAGGCCCACGCGCTCGATACGATCCCGGACGAGCCGGAGATCGACCACCTCGAGTCGCCGTCGCAAACGTTCTACCACGTCGGATTCAACGCGCGAATCGAGCCGTTCAGCAATCCTCACGCTCGACGGCTGGTCGCCGGGCTGCTCGACAAGGCTTGGCTCGTCGAGGAGGTGTTCGACGGACACGCCACACCGACTGCGACGCCGCTTCCAGAGGAGTGGGTTCCCGAGCGATTGACGTGGGACGGCGACGATCCGATCACACCGTTTTTCGGTTCCGACGGCGACCTCGACGTCGAGGCGGCCAGGGACGCCTTCGAGGACACCGGCTACCGCTACGACGATCACGGGCGGCTCCGCCTATAACACAATGTACGCCGAGGTTCTCACCCGGGTCCTGACACAGGTCGCCGTCGTCGTCGGGATCTTGCTTCTGACCTCGATCGCGCTGTTCGTCGGTCGCGGCCGGCTCGTCGAGACCGCGAGGGAGTGGCGATCCAGGCTCCGAGCCACGGCGCCCGCGGTCGCGGTTCTGGCCGCCGTGTTGGGACTCAACCGCGTCGTTCGCTGGCGGGGCGACGAGATCGAAGGCGCGATCGGCTTCCACATGACCGAGACGTTCTACGACCTCGAGGGGGAGTTCGTCCTGCTCTTCCAGTCGATCGCGACCGAGGAGCTGACCGCCTACTTCTCGTTCATCTACGTCTACGGCTACGCGTTCCTCCTGATCTTCCCGGGAATCGCGTACTTCGCGCTGTCGGACACACGGACCTTCCGCCGGCTGCTGACAGCGTACTCGCTGAACTACGTGCTCGGACTGGCGTTTTACCTGCTGGTCATCGCCTACGGCCCGCGAAACGTGATGCCCGAGGAGCTGACGGTAACGATGCTGTACGACAACAGCCCCGAGTACCAACACCTCACCCGGGAGGTCAACCGTAACACCAACGTCTTCCCCTCGCTGCACACCTCGCTTGCCGCCACCGTCGGCGTCTTTGCCTACATCACGCGCTCGAGCTACCCCTACTGGTTCCCCGTCGCGGCCGTCCTCGCGGCCAGCGTCGCGATCTCGACGATGTACCTGGGGATCCACTGGGCGATCGACGTCGTCGCCGGGCTGGTCCTCGCCGGCGTCTGTGTCCGGCTCTCGGGAGTCCTCGTCGGCCGACAGCCAGTCGCCCGGTTCCGTCGGTACCTCGATCGGCGACCGACCCCGCGGGACGACCGCGAGTAAGCCCGAACGCAATACTGTTATACCGACACTGGCTGAACTGAAGGTATCCACCGAATGACCGACGAGAAGACGGCATCCCCCGGGCGTCCCCGTAGTCGACGCGCGGTTCTCGCCGGCACTGCGGGGCTCGCCGTCGCGACCAGCGGCTGCGTTCGCCAAGTTCGAACCGTCGTCAACCGTGACGCGGTCGATCAGCTCTCCGTGACTATCGTCACCCTGCCGGCCGACGGCGACCGCGAGGGGATCCGCCTCGCCAGGGAGGTCGCCGCCGTCCTCGAGGCCGTCGGCGTCGACGTCTCCGTCGATATGCGTTCGAACGAGGAGTTCCTGCGGGCGATCCTGATCAACCACGAGTTCGACCTCTACGTCGGTCGCCACCCCGGCGGCACCGATCCGGACTTCCTCTACGAGGCGTTGCACTCGGTCTACGCCGAGGAGTCCGGCTGGCAGAACCCCTTCGGCTACGCGAACCTGCAACTGGACGACCTCCTCGAGGCCCAGCGTCTGGCCGACGGCGAGGAACGGGAGGCCGTCATGGCGGAGTTGCTCGAGGAGCTGGCTCGCGAACAGCCGTTCGTCCCGATCTGCGTGCCCGAAGAACACCGCTTCGTCCGGACCGACCGCTTCGACGGCTGGGGCGAGGCCCACCCGGCGACCCGGCTTGGCTACCTCGAACTCGAGGCCGGCGACGACGTCGACCGGCTGCGGACGGCTCACACCGACGCACGCATCTCCGAGAACCTCAACCCGTTGACGGCCGAGTACCGCGATCACGAGCCGTTTCTCGAGCTGGTGTACGACTCGCTCGCGACCGAACGCGACAGCGAGATCGAGCCCTGGCTCGCCGAGGACTGGACGTACGACGACGGCACCCTTCGAGTCCGGCTCCGCGAGGACTGCCGGTTCCACGACGACGAACCGCTCGACGCCGACGACGTCGAATTCAGCTACCGGCTGCTACAGGATACCGAGCTCGAGGACGGCGAGTCGCCGTCGCCCCCGCCGCGGTACAGAGGGCTGGCGGCAGCCGTCGACGCGATCGACGTCGACGGCGAGCTCGACCTCGAGTTCGAACTCGACGCGGGCGAGGCGGTCGCCGAGCGCGTCCTCACCGCGCCGATCCTCCCCGAACACATCTGGACCGAGCGGGCCGCGCCCGCCACCGTTCGCGGCGTCAGCGTCGCCCAGGGAGCCACCGAGGCGGTCACGGTCGACAACGTCCCCCCGGTCGGGAGCGGTCCGTTCCGCTTCGGGAGCCGGACTGAGCGCGAACACGTAACCCTCGAGCGGTTCGACGACCACTTCACCCGTCGCGAGGACGTCGACCTCCCCGAAGCGAGCGTCGAGGAGCTTCGAATCCAGATCGATCCGCGAAGTACGTCGGCGATCGAGCTCGTCAGCACGGACAGTGCCGACATTACGAGCGCGATCCTCGAGACGTACGTCCTCGACGATCTCGAGCCCGCCCCGGAGACGGCACCGCTCGAGTCGCCGTCGTGGACGTTCTACCACCTCGGGTTCAACACCCGTCGGGCGCCGTTCGCAAACGCCCGATTCCGACGTGCGGTCGCGAGGCTGCTCGACAAGGACTGGCTCGTCGAGGACGTCTTCCACGGCTACGCCGCGCCGACCGCAACGCCGGTCACCGAGGAGTGGACGCCCGAGGAACTCGCCTGGAACGGCGAGGACCCGGCGACGCCGTTTTTCGGTTCCGACGGCGAGCTCGACGTCGAGGCCGCCAGGGAAGCGTTCGAGGACGCCGGCTTCAGCTACGACGACGGCGCGCTCCGGGTGAGACGCTAATGTTGGTCCAGGTGTTGCTCCAGCTGGCCGTCGTCGTCACCCTGTTGACGCTCGCGGGAATCGCGGTTATCGTCGGTCGCTACCGGCTCCGGGATACGCGTCGCGAGTGGGCGTCTCGACTTCGCGCGGCCACGCCGATCACGGTCGTCCTCATTGTCGTGTTGCTCGGCAACGGCGTCGCCAGACAGGTCGTTCCCGATCTCTCCTGGATGTTCGGCTGGAACCTCACGTGGGCGATCTATGACATCGAGGGCCAGTTCATTCTCTGGCTGCAGTCCTTCGAGACGTCGGCGCTGACGGCGTTCTTCTCGTTCGTCTACATCTACGGCTACGTCTTCCTGCTGGTCTTCCCCGTGGTCGCCTACTTCGCGCTATCGAACACGCGACCGCTGCGGGAGCTGCTGACCGCCTACACGCTCAACTACGTGCTCGGACTGGTGCTGTACACGCTGGTCATCGCCTACGGACCGCGCAACATGATGCCCGAACTCGTCGAGGCGCTGATGTACGACACCTACCCACGCTACCAGCACCTCACCAGACAGGTCAACCGCAACACCAACGTCTTCCCCTCGCTGCATACCTCGCTGGCCGCCACCGTTGGCATCCTGGCCTACCAGACCCGGGCGGTCTACCCGCGCTGGGCCGTCGTCGCGGTCCCGCTCGCGATCAGCGTCGCGATCTCGACGATGTATCTGGGGATCCACTGGGCGATCGACGTCGTCGCGGGAATCGTCCTCGCGTACGTCTGCGTGGAACTCGCGGGCCTCCTCGTCGGTCGGTGGTCGGTCACCGAGCGGTTCGACGTTGGAAACCCGCTCTCCCGGCTGCGCTGAGGGCTCGAGCGAATTCGGTTTCGCTCGAGACGGGAGCCGGCCGCGTCGCTATGGGAACGGAAAAACCGAAAAGACGGGTCGTTACTGGTCCTCGAGCGCGTCGGCGATGCGTTTCAGCGCGCGGGTCTGGTCGCGCATCTCGTCGCGGAGCTGTCGGACCTCGCGGACGAGTTCCTCGTTACCCTCGTCCTGGCCGCCGGGGCCGCCCGGACCGCCGCCGGGGCCGCCGCCCATCATGCCGCCCATCATCTGGGCGAACGGGTTGCCGCCGCCACCGCCCATGCCGCCGGGGCCGCCACCGCCGCCGCCGAACGGGCTCTCGGGCGGCTCGCCCTCGCCTTCGCCCTCCTCGGCGCGCTTTTCGCGGATCTCCTCGACTCGCTCTCGGAACGACTTCTCCTCGCCCTCGTCGCCGACGTCGTTAGGTTCGTTTTCGTCAGCCATACGTTCGGGTTCCGTAGCGCAGCGGAAAAGGATTGCCATGTTACCGATCGCCGACGCGTTTATCCGGCGCTACGCGAGCGCGCGCTCGGCTGGTGCATGCACAAGACCGAACCCGCGACCCGTGCTACGATTGCTACCTATGGACGACTCCAGCGCCGATCGGGATCTGATCGTCAGCGAGGGCCGGTACGCGATCGTCGACGCGGCGGACGACGAATCGACTGACTACTGGTTCGTTCTCGAGGGCGGTGATCACCGTCTCCCGATCGCGGGCGACGAGTTGGACGACGCCGCGACCGCCCTCTCGCGGTTTCGGAACGCGCGGTCCGACCCCGAAGGAAGTCGTCCGGAGTCCCGCGACGGCGTCGAGCTGACCTGCCAGGACTGCGACACGACCTGGACCTACACCGGGAGCGACGAACACGCAGCCTGTCCCAACTGCGAAACGGAGGTTCCCGTCGGCGGTATCGGTCCCTGAACGGGACGCGACGTCCTCGAGGTGGGGACCACGAACACTCAAGCCAAACGCTTCCGCCGATCGTCGTCGAAGGGGTCGGCGTGCAACCGAACGTCGATCTCGAGACTGACACCCCCGACCCGAGGAGTCAGTGACCGCCCGTGGATCGAAACCCCACCAGACGGCAGACGATCGCGGGGATCGGAAGCGCGGTCGCCGTCGACACCGCCGCGAGTGCGAGTGCGAGCGCGAGCGCGCAGCCAACCGACGCCGTCGTCGACGCCGACCGCGACGGCGAGGACGACTACCCGCTGTGTCTCTACAAGCCGGACGACGACGGCGAGTGGCAGCCAGCACTCCCGATCAACGTTCACGCCCGCGCCGACGGCTCGAAGCCCGCGTTCGAGGCCGTCGAGGACGGCTTCACCGGACTCGGCAACCTCGAGTGGACGCCCGCCCTCCCCGACGCGACTGCGAAGGCGTGGGACCCCGAGGCGGCGGAACTCGTTCCGCCGGACGCCTCCTACCGACGGCTGCGGCTGGGCGACGAGTGGGACCACGTCCACGTCTGGCGTGTCGACGACGACCGGGCCGCGATCCACGCCCACCTCGACGTGCTCGATCTAACCGCCTCACACTTTCACCGAGGAGACCACTACGGCGAGGCGGCTGCAGACGTCGTGGCCCACCTAACTAGCGAGGGATGGAGCGAGCGAACGCCCTACGATATCGACTACGGCGTCGAGGACGCCCGCCTCGAGCGCTGGGGCGAGACGGGCGACGCGAAACTGGAGTACTGATCGCGCTCGAGGTGCCGAAACAGTCTGTCGAAGAGGCGCACCTGTTGGACCCGATCAGCCGAACGATCCCAGTGACGACTGGAGGTTTCGGCTGCTCGCGCCCTCCGTTATCTCGTAGCCCACGAGGTCGCGCATGTCGACGGCGTAGGTCGTCCCGCCCGTCTCGAGGACCAGCAGCCGTCCCTTCACTCCGCGGACCGTTCCCGAGGCGATCGTCTCTCGAACAGGGCGACTCTGGAGGTCAAACCCGTACTCGAGGTCGAACCGGTCGATAACGTCGAACTCAGCGAGGACCTCCTCCCAGGCCGCTTCGTCGACGGTATCGGCCAGCGAGGCGACTTTCGGGCCCGTCCTGACGCGATCGACCAGCCAGTCGGCGATCTCGGCCTCGAGTTCGCGGGCGATCCGGCCGTTCGAGACCGTGTGGACGTGGGCCGCCCGATCGGCACCCTGCTCGCGGAGGCGGGTCTCGAGGCGCCTGGACTTGGTGACGCCGACCTTGAACGTGTCCGGGGCGAACGCGGCGACGTAGACGGCGTGTTCCTGGTAGCAGTCCATCTCCGGCTTGAGGCAGTCCCCCGTACAGCGGGCACAGACCCACGTGCTCGTGTGGTACTCGCAGTAGGGCGGCCTCGCGCGGTCGCAGGAGACGTGTTCGCCGTCGTCGATCGTCCCGGCACAGCGCCGCTCGCCGAGGGCGTACGAGAGCTCCCTGTCGGGCTCGAGCGGAACGGACTCGACGCTTCCGCCGTCGCTCACCAGCAACGCCGACCCGCGTCCGCTCGGTTCGTAGCCCACGAGTTGCACGCGGTGGCGTTGGTGGCGAGCGCGGATAGGCGTGCTGCTCCGACCCGGGGCTACCGTTCGCGTTCGAAGACCAGCCCGTAGTGGTACGGCGGCAGCTCGAGCGCGCGGTCGGCGGCGAACCCGCCGTGTTCGAGGACAACGTTGCGAGTCTCGTCGGGGCCGGCGCGGAGCTCGGTCGGCGGACCGCGGGGTTCGCCTCCGAGGGTCGTCTCCTCGCGCGGACGATCGGCCCAGTTGATCACGACGAACGAGCCGCCCGGCCGAAGCGAGTTCGCGACGGCCTCGAGTAGCCGTTCGCGGTCGTCGACGCCGTGGAAGGCGTTCGCCAAGAGCACCGTCTCGACCGGCTCGGGGAGGAGCTCGTCTAAGTCGCGGGCGTCGCCGCGGATCGTGTGCACGTTCTCGATCCCCTGCGCGGAAGCGACGTCGTCGAGGGCTGCGAGCAAGTCGGCCTCGAGGTCGACGGCGTACACCGGCGCGGGCTCGACGATCCGGGCGGCCGGCAGCGCGAAGTAGCCGTCGCCCGAACCGACCTCGGCGAGGGTCGTCCCGCGGTCGATTCCGAGTCGGCGAAGCGTCGCCCCCGGCGTCGGCCAGAGCTTCCCCCACCAGTCCCAGTCGGGCTGGCCCGTGTTCCGGAACGGATCCATGCGGGAAGCACTCTCCGACGGTTCGTATGCGTTCCGTTCGCGCGCTAACGGGTCAGTCCGTGCCGGCTGAAGAACTATACGGCGGGCCGGCACAGGTCCGCGTATGGCACTCGAGGGACGGCTCGAGGCGGAGGTAGCGTCGAACGGGGAAGCCGATGCGGTTCGGTTCGAGTTCGCCGTAACGAACGCGGGTACCGACCCCGTCGAGCTTCGGTTCTCGGACGCCTGCAAGGCCGAGTTCGCCGTCGAGGACGAGGGTCGGGAGGTATGGCGCTACACCGACGGCCGGATGTTCGCCCAGATGATCAGCTCCGAGCGGATCGCCCCCGACGAGACCGCGACCTACGAGGCCGAGTGGGAGGAGCCCCGCTCCGGCGAGTACACCGCCGTCGCGGAGCTGCGCGCCCAAGAAGGGAGCTGCGAGGCACGCACCGAGCTCTCGGTCCCGTAGCCGACCGCTGGCGGCTTGCGGTCGATGGGCCGTTGCTCGAGTCGTCGGGAACGGCGGCGACCCCTGCTCCCAGCGAAGTCCCTAAACGCCACCCCTCCTAACGGCCGCGTATGCAAGCGCTGGTCGTCGCGGCACACGGGTCGCACCTGAATCCGGACGCCTCGGATCCGACCTACGCCCACGCCGACACCGTCCGCGAGACGGGGGCGTTCGACGAGGTCCGCGAGGCGTTCTGGAAGGAGGAACCGCACTTCCGGGAGGTGATCCGCACCCTCGAGTCCGACGAGGTGTTCGTCGTTCCCCTCTTTATCAGCGAGGGGTACTTCACCGAGCAGGTCATCCCCCGCGAACTCCGACTCGAGGACTGGGACCCCGAGAAGTGGGACTCCGACGGGACCGACGCCTCGCAGGTTACGCTCGAGGCGACCGACGTCGGGAAGACGGTCCACTACTGTGGCCCCGTCGGTACCCACGACGCGATGACCGACGTCATCGTCCAGCGTGCCGAGAGCGTCACCGACGATCCCGACGTCGGCGACGGTGTCGGCCTCGCGGTCGTCGGCCACGGCACCGAGCGAAACGAGAACTCGGCGAAGGCCATCGAGTACCACGCCGACCGCATCCGCGAGCGGGACCGCTTCGACGAGGTGAAGGCCCTGTTCATGGACGAGGAGCCGGAGGTCGACGACGTCACGGACTTTTTCGAAAGCAGCGACGTCGTGGTGGTTCCGCTGTTCGTCGCCGACGGCTACCACACCCAGGAGGACATCCCCGAGGACATGGGGCTGACCGAGGACTACCGCCTGGGGTGGGACGTCCCGACGGAGGTCGACGGCCACCGGATCTGGTACGCCGGCGCCGTCGGCACCGAGGGACTGATGGCCGACGTCCTCCTCGAGCGGGCGGCCGACGCCGGTGCGGAGCTGGGCGACGCCCTCGAGCGCGTTCGCGCCGCGACCACCGGGAGCGACGGTGTGGCGACCGACGAGTCGGAACCGACGGCGGGGGACTGAGCGTGGCCGACTCGCTGCCTGGTCTCGACGCTCTGCTCGCCGCCGCCGACGAGGGAGTCGCCCTCGACGGCCTCGCTCTCGAGCGAGCGGACGACGAGACGTACACCCTCGAGACGCCCGATACTCGCGAAACCGGCCTCGAGGAAGGGGAACTCGAGGACGCCCTCGAGTCGATCCCGGCGCTCGTCTCGAACTGGCGCTACTGGGACACGATCGGCGGCAAGGGGACGGCCCGGCGGGCCTTCCTCCGGTGGTGCGAGCGGGCGCCCCCGACCGACGCGACGACCGAGGACCGAACGCTCGAGGACGCCCCGTTCGACGTATCGTCGCGCTACGACGCCCTCGAGGATGGGATCGTTCGAGAGTGGGGACAGCTCCGGATCACCGTCGAGCTGGTCGACGGGGGCGAGGGCGAACGGCGGTACGAACTCCGTCACGTCGACGACGCCGACCGCGCCCGCGAGGAGCTCGAGCGCCGCGAGGACCCCCGAGACGCCCGCGAGCTCTCGACGTACGACGGGGACGGACGCTACCGACCGCTGAAGACCGCGCCGACGCTGCGGTCGGGCTGGGTCTTCCCCGAGCTTTCGGGCCGAGCGCTCGTCGAGGCAGTCGACTTCTTTTATCCGGCAACGATCGCCAACTGGCACCGCGAGCGACGCGGCGAGCTCGACGTCGACCACTGGCTCGAGACCGCCGAGCGCCAGACGGGAATCTACGACGTGATCGACGAGCTGCCCCGGGAGGCCGTCGACTGGATGGCGGAAGCCTGCTGCGTCGACTCGCAGTGTCTCCGCCGTCGGGAGTGGGAGCACGAGGAGGGCGACGAGCTCGAACCCGAGGGCGGCGACGGTCCGTTCCCCTGTCGAGAACCCTGTTCGCTCGTCGTCGCGGCCGCACGAAAGTGGGCGATCCTCGAGTCCGAAGACGAGCGCACGTACGAACTCGAGCTCACGACGAGCGAGCTCAACCAGCTCGCCGAACTGATCGACGCGGTCGCGGACGGCCGAATCGACGAGATCCGAGAGGCCGACGTCAACGACGGGGCGAACCGCTACCGGGCGCGGTACCTCCGAGCGAAGCGATTCGACGAGGACGGCGGGCTCGAGGCGACGAAGCGGGAATAAAAACGGTAGTAGCCGTTGAATCCGGTAGTAGCCGTTGGAGCTCAGTGCACTCCTGTTCAGCGACTACTAGAGGGTCGGAATCGCAACCCGACTGCGGCGACGACGACCACTGCGACGACGGCGAAGACGGCGACGGCGGCCGTCCCGCCGGCTATCGTGGCGACGGCGAGCGCAACGGCGAGTGCGACGACGACGGCGCCGAGCGCGAGTGCGGCCAGGGCTGCCGGCCCAACGTCGCCGGGCAGGCCGAGGTCGCCGAACAGCGGTTCTGCCGGCTCGGACGACTGGACGGTCGGGGACCGCTGTGGTTTCGAGAGCGATTCGTCGACCTCGACCCGATCGGGTCCGGGTTCGACGGTGACGGCGATCGCGGCCGATTCGGCGCCGTACCCCGTCGAGACCTCGAGGTATCCCTGAACTGGGTCCTCGAGCCCGCCTGCTTCCACCTCGATCGGGACCGGGGTTCGAGCATCGGCCTCGACGTAGTAGTTCGACTGAGGAAGCGAGGCGACGCGGGCGAGTTCGTCGTCGAGCCGGCAGTGGACGTGGGTCGGGGAGTCGTGGCCTTCGAGGAGCAGGGTGAACGACTTGGCGGTCTCGAACGTGGCGGTCGCTGCCTCGAGTCGCTCGGACGAGTCGCGGTTGACGTGGACGGTGACCGCTGGGGTGAACACGGTTCAGAGAGGCGCTCAGGCGGGGGATTTGTCGCGCATGTCCGGCGGCAGCAGGTTCGGGATCCCGTCCTCGACGGGGTATCGCTCGCCACACTCGGTACAGACGAGGGTTCCGTCGATGACCTCGTCGCCTTCGTATTCGGCGTCTTCGAGCTCCAGTTCGTGCTTGTCGAGCGGGCAGCAGAGGATCTCCAGCAGCGACTCCTTCATACTACGACAGGCGAACGCATACAGCAAAAGGCTTCGGGAACGCCTCGATGACGGCCGGATTCCCTCGAGCGCGACGCCCGTCAAACCGAGACGCCAAACTGCCCTACTCGTAGGGGTTCTCGACGACGACAGTCTCCTCGCGACCGGGACCGACGCCGACCGCGTAGATATCGGCCTCGAGCTCGTCGGCGACGTACTCGAGGTAGCTGCGGGCGTTCTCGGGAATTGCCTCGTACCCCTCGTCGGCGACCGCGCTCCAGTCGACGTCGTCCCAGCCCTCGAAGGACTTTAGGTTCGCCTCACAGTCACCCCACTCCTCGGTCGTCGGCGGCATCGCGAGCAGCTCCTCGCCGTCGAGTTCGTAGCTGTGGCCGACCTTCACCTCCTCGAGGCCCGCGAGCACGTCGATATGGTTGATCGCGAGGCCGGTGAAGCCGTTGACGCGCGCGGAGTGGCGCAACATCGGCATATCGAGCCAGCCGACGCGGCGGGGGCGACCGGTAACGGTCCCGTACTCGCCGCCCTCCTCGCGGATGTACGTTGCAAGCTCCTCGTTCTCGCCGTCGCCCTGTTCGTCGTACCCAGGTGTATCACCCTCGACGCCGCCGAGTTCGGTCGGCAGCGGGCCGCTCCCGACGCGCGTGAGGTAGGCCTTGACGATGCCGATGATCTCGCCGTCCGCGATGACGTTGGGGCTGAGGCCCGTGCCGACTGCCGCGCCGCCCGCGGTTGGATTCGAGGACGTGACGTAGGGGTAGTTCCCGTGGTCGATGTCGATGACGGTCCCCTGTGCGCCCTCGAACATGACGGTCTCGTCGTCGGCCATCGCGTCCGTGAGGAACGCGCTCGCGTTGACGGTCATGTCCTGCTCGTCGAGTCGCTGGCCGATCTCGCGGAACTCCTCGAAGAGTGCGTCGACGTCGAACGCGTCCGGGTTCTCGAGGTCCGAGACGTCGGCGCCGTAGACGTCCTCGACGAGCGTGCGCTTCTGTGGCACGACGTACTCGAGTCGGGCCCGGAGCACGTCGGGGTCGAGCAGGTCGCCGACGCGGACGCCGCGGCGACCGGCTTTGTCCTCGTAGGTCGGGCCGATGCCGCGACCGGTCGTGCCGACTTCCTGGTCGTCCTCGCTCTTGACGTCCTCCTCGATACCGTCGAGGACGCGGTGGAACGGCAGGATGACGTGGGCGCGTTCTGCGACCCGAACGTCGGGATCGAGGCCTTTCTCCCGGAGCGTCTCGATTTCGTCGAACAGCGTCCGTGGGTTGACGACGCAGCCGTTGCCCAGCACGCCGACTTTCCCCCGAACGGCGCCGGAGGGAACGAGCGACAGCTTGTACTTCTCGCCGCCGTGAACGACGGTGTGGCCTGCGTTGTCGCCTCCCTGGTAGCGGGCGACGACGTCGGCGGCGTCGCCGTAGAGGTCGACGACCCCACCCTTGCCTTCGTCGCCGAGTTGAGACCCGACGATTGTGACGGTCATAACAGCGGCGGATTCTTGCCCGGTCGATAAACAGATTACGGTCTGTGCGGACGATCAACGGGGGACGATGTCCACGAACGCGAATAGGTACCGCGACAGAGCGGCCCGCGCGCCGATCGTCCCTCCATCTCCGTGCAACGGCCGCGCACCCGTCGCCGCTTCCCCGCCGAACCGGTTCGGCGAGCCGAACGGATTCGTGACAGCGATCGCCTGCAGGCACATGCGACCGGAAGCGTTAACTACTGACAGGAATTGACACACTGTTGAGAGTGGTCGTTTCACTCGCAGAGAGTAACTTTTAAAGGCCCCAAAGACAAGTTAACAAATGCCATGATAGACCGACTTGAGAAGGAAGTCGATATGTTGGAACGACATCTGCAGGTCCTGAAGATGGTTATCGAGAACGAGCCGATCGGGATCGTCAAGATGTCGAACGAGACGGGCTACCCCCACCACAAGGTGCGGTACTCGCTGCGAGTCCTCGAGGAGGAGAACCTCATCGAGCCCTCGAGCCAGGGTGCGATCAAGACCGAGCGCACCGCCGAGTTCGTCGACGACCTCGACGGCAAGATCGACGACATCGTCGATAAGCTCGACGGGATGAAGATCGAAGACGTCGCCGAGATCGAAGGGTAGTCTCTCTTTTGTCGTCGTTTTGCCCGCAGCGTCGGTAGCGGTGCGAACGGGTGCCGACGAGCGACGACCGCTCGCTCGAGGCTACAGTTCGGGGACGGTAAGGTGGAACCCCTCCGACCGCGACTCGGCGAGACAGAGGTGGTACCCCGCGTTGTTGACGTAGCTCAGCCGCGAGCCGCGGCTGAGAAAGCCGCTCTTGGTCGCCTCCTCGACGACCTCGAGCGCGCCGGGTTCGAAGTAGCTCCGGGTGACGACGAGCGCGGCCGCCAGCTCCGGGTGGCGATCGGCGACCGCCGCCGCGTCGGTTGCGACCGACTCGAGTCGGTCGCGCGAGACCGGCTCCCGCGAGTCGTTCAGTGCCGCCACGAGCAACGGGTGGCCCATCTTGTCGTAGGCGACGACGTCGAACGCGACCGTCTCGGTGCCGTCCTCGGTGTCGGCTCCGATCGAAAGCTCGCTTCGAAGCTCGACGCGGTCGATCCGCGTGATCCCCTCGTAGAGGTCGGCGAGCCCGTCCGCACGACCGGTGTCCCGGATCTCGAAGAATAGCTCAGTCGTGAGCCACTCGAGGAAGCGAAACTCCATCGAGTCGGTCAGCGCCTCGGCGAAGGGAACGCCGTCGACGGTGGCGCCGACGTCATCGAACCGCGTGTGGTACTCGAGTCGCAGGTTCGCGTCGACCTCGCTGCGGTCGACGCGGTCCTCGTGGGCCGTCCCGAGCGTGGGCTGGCTTCGCGAGTCGTACCGGACGAAGAGGTTCGTCTGCGAGAGCGCCTCGCCGATCCCGAAATCAGGTCCGGACGAGGGTGACTGGCCCTCGAGTTCCGCCTCGAGGGACTCGATCCGCGCTCGAAGCTCGGCGACGGTCGACGACAGTTCCTGGTTGCGCGCGCGAAGCCGCTCCCGTTCGGCCTCGAGGCGTCCGACGGGGTCCTCGATATCGCGTGCATCGCCGGAATCGGATTCCTCGACGGGCGTCGTCGTCTCGGCTGCGCCGTCGGCTTCGGTCGGCTCCTCGGAGTCGGGCGGGGCGTCGGCGTCCGGTTCCGGCGCGTTCGACGACGCCGACGGCTCCTCGGCGGCGACAGCCCCGTCGCTCGGAGCGTTCGCGACGTTGCCGTTCGGTTCCGAATCAACCGAGGGGACGCTCCGCGACTCCTGCCAGCGAGTCTCATCCTCCTCGAGGTCGTCCGTCTCGACCGGGTCGTCGTCGTTCGCACTCGGAGTCCCCGCGGAGGCTGTCGCGGTCGCGTTCGATCCGGCCGGCTTCGGTCCGACGGTCGCTCGCTGCTGGCGATCGGATGCCGGATTCGGCTCGTCGGACCGCGTATGAGTCTTCGGGGCACCAGCGTCTCCGGTGTCAGCTGCTGGCGGAGCGTCGACCGCGTCGGCGACGTCCGCAACCTCGACCTCGACGTCGATCACGTCGTAGATGCCGACCTCGTCGACCGCTCGCTCGAAGGCCTCCTCGCCGACGAGCAGTCGTTCGGCGTTACCGATGTACGCGACCGCCATCCGTCTGCCGCCATAATAAACCAAGTAGTAGTCCCCGCTGAGAACGTTCTCGCTCAGTTCGACGTAGCCGGTGAACGCCCCCTCCTGAAGGGTGTCGTCGACCTCCTCGAGAGGCGTCTCGTTCGTGTAGTACTGCCCCCGCGGCGCGCCGCGTTGGGCCTCCATCGAGCAGAGCAACGGGAGTGCCCGGTGGGGCGCCTCGTAGGCGGTTCCGGAGCCGCCTGCGACCGCCTCGAGGTCGCCGTCGATGACGCCGACGATACGGCCCCCGAGCAGGAACACCCAGGTGTCGTCGACGTCGACGGCACCGGAGAAGTCGGCGCCAGCAAGCGCGTGGAGATCCCCATCGAACGGGCGGGAATCCCAGCGCTCGACGCGCTCTTGCGTGCGCGAGTCCATGCGACAACAACCAGGATCCGGGACAAATACGTTTCGTCTATATCCTGTCTCTTATACACATCTNCTCGGCGTCCTCGGCGAGTTCCTTCATGCGTTTGCCGATCCGCCCGGCACTCGAGAACTCGTCCTCGCTCATCGCCTTGGCCAGCGCGTTGCCCAGCACGAAGACGGCGTGTTTGTGCTCGCTCTTCGATTTGTGGACGTGCGAGGGATCGACATCGAGCTGGCGGTACGGATCGAACAACTCCTCGTCGACCTCCTCGCGCTCCGAGAAGTACTCCATGATGACGACGAGTTCTTCGTGGAGTTCGAGGAGTTCGTCCTTGTGCATATCCACGTGTAAGGAGGGTTTTGGTTTAAGCATTGCGTGGCGACGCGTCGCAAAACAGCTACGTCGGGCGGAAAGGCCTGAAGACGGCCCGGTGACGGGGCTCAGTCGGCTGCGACCGAGGGCGTTCGCTCGCGCTGGCCGACGGGGAACCAGGCGAGTTCGTGGTCGGCGGTGACCCGCACCGCGACGCGCTCGTCCAGGTTGATCCGATCGGAGTGGTTGTGCATACACTCGATCGTCTCGCCGGTGTCGAGTTCGACCCGGTAGAGCACGGTCGGTCCGAGGTACCGGCGGTAGACCACGGTGCCGTCGGCGGGGGCGTCGGTGTCGGCGGCCGGGTAGGCCGTCACGTCGTCCGGGCGAACGAGGAGATCGACCGAGGTTCCGTTGTACTGCTCGGCGAGGCCGTTGACGTTGTCGCGTAACACCCGTCCGAGCGCGGTGTCGACGTGGTCGCCTCGTACGTCCCCGGCGAGGAAGCTCGCGTGACCGAGAAAGCCCGCGACGAAGCGGGACTCTGGCTGCTGAAAGACCTGTTCGGGCGTGTCGATCTGCTCGATGTCGCCCTCGTTCATTACCGCGACCCGGTCGGAGATCGACAGCGCCTCCTCCTGGTCGTGGGTCACGGAGACGGCGGTGACACCGGCGGCCTTGATGATTCGGCGAACCTCCTCGCGCATCTCGACGCGCAGGTCGACGTCGAGGTTCGAGAACGGCTCGTCCAGCAGTAACATCTCGGGTTCGGGCGCCAGCGAGCGGGCGAGCGCGATTCGCTGCTGTTGTCCCCCCGAGAGTTCGTCCGGATAGTCCTCGCCGTGGTCCTCGAGACCGACCAGCTCGAGCAGTTCATCGACTCGCGCTTCACGGTCGGGTTCGTCCCACTCCTGTAGTCCGAACGCGACGTTCTCGCGGGACGTGAGGTGTGGAAACAGTGCGAACTCCTGAAAGACGACCCCCGTTCCGCGTTCCTCCGGCGGGACGAACCGGCCCTCGC
This sequence comes from Natronococcus amylolyticus DSM 10524, assembly GCF_000337675.1. Taxonomy (GTDB): domain Archaea; phylum Halobacteriota; class Halobacteria; order Halobacteriales; family Natrialbaceae; genus Natronococcus; species Natronococcus amylolyticus. Next base: position 18,541 of record NZ_AOIB01000025.1, read on the forward strand.
CCGCGACCGAGGTCTCCTGGAGTTGGATGGTGCCCGCGTTCGGTCGCTCCAATCCTGCGATCAGTCGGAGCGTCGTCGTCTTCCCGCAGCCGGAGGGACCGAGGAGGGTGAGAATTTCGCCGTCGCGAACGGACAGCGAGAGGTCCGAGATCACGTCCTCGGTACCGTACCGTTTCGCGACGCCGTCGAGTTCGAGGACGACATCCTTGTCGGATTCCGGAGACGGGGTTCTCGACTGCCTTGCGTCGGTCGCCGACGTGAGTAGTTGTCCGTTCGCCATATCGATTTCCGGCGTCTGCCGGCGTACATTCGATTTAGGCGTGCCTAAAACACTTATAATTGCCGGTCGGTTCCCGCGGCCTGGGTTTAGAGTTCGACGCCACTGGGGATGAGACTGTGCTGGCGGAGGAGGTTCCCGTCCTCGTCGTAGACCAGGAACGTGCCCTTGTCGTAGCTGACGAACTCCTCGCCATCGAACAGGATCTCGATCTCGTACCGCCCGTCGCCGCTCCCGTTCTCGCCGTAGCCGCGTGCGGCCCGAATGAACCGCAGGACGTTGTCGGCGTCCTCGTTGAGTTCCAGCAGGAACTCGCCCGTGGTTCGGTTGGCGACGCTCACGACGCCGTCGGTTTCCTCCCCGAGCGGACCTTGGAGACGGAGGGCGGCGTCGGTCTCGCTCGCCTCGAGGACGTCCCCGTCGGGAGCGGTAAGGCGCTCACGGAGTGCCGTCGCTGGACCGGTGAAGTCGATCGATACCGACGGTTTCGCCGGCTCGCCGTCGGTCTCGACCCAGTCGACGTTGCTGACATCCAGTGTGAAGTGCTCGCGCCTCATTCCGTACCCTCGCTTGGTACTCCCACCGTATGAACGTAACGCAAGACTACTCCGGTCTTCGACGGATCCGTCGATGGAGCCGGTTCGCGTGGGCAAACGTGGTCGTGACGACGACCGCTCGAGTCATCGAACGCTTTTTGCGCGCTCGCGCTCTCCGTGCGACCGAGATGGACCACCGGCGGGCCGTCCGCGACACGTACGATCGGATCGCGACCCACTTCGCCTCGACCCGCGAGTACGCCTGGCCCGAGGTCGAAGCCTTTCTCGAGGAACCCGCACCGAAGGGAGCCGTCGGGCTCGACCTGGGGTGTGGCAACTGCCGCCACGCCCAGCTACTGGCCGACGCCGACGGGATCGACCGCGTGATCGGCCTCGACGTCAGCCGCGGCCTGCTCGAGACCGGGCGCGAACGGGCTCACGAGCGCGAGTTCGACGTCTCGCTGGTTCAGGGCGACGCTTCGAGCCTGCCGCTAACCGACGATAGCGTCGACGTCGCCGTCTACGTCGCAACGCTGCATCACTTGCCGACGCGAGCGACGCGGCTGGCGAGCCTGGACGAGCTCGCGCGCGTCCTCGCCCCCGACGGCCGCGCGCTCGTCAGCGCCTGGTCGACCGCCCACGACCGATTCGACGAGACGGAGGGGTTCGACACGACCGTCGAGTGGACCCTCCCGGGCGGCGAGGCCGTCGACCGCTTCTACCACATCTACGACCCCGCGGAGTTCGAGCGCGACCTCGAGGCGAGCGCCCTCGAGGTCGTGGAGTGGGAGCTCTCGAGCGGGAACTGCTATGCGACCGTCGCGGGCGGGGAACGCGTCCCTCGAGCCGAAACGGAATAGCCTTAAACGAGGAACGAAAACGAAAGAGTGCGCGCGGATGGTCTAGTGGTAGGACCTGAGCCTTCCAAGCTCATGGCCCGGGTTCAAATCCCGGTCCGCGCATTTCTGCTGCGAGCAATCCCGCGAGCAGCAGAAATCGCATTAGGGATTTGAAGTAGAGAAGACGCAGCGCGCGAGCGAAGCGAGCGCGACCGTCTTCGCGTAGTTCAAATCCCGGTCCGCGCACCCTACAAAAGACGCCACCTCGAGCGACCAAACCACCTCCTTCGACTCGAGCACTACCCCCGAATCGGCCCCTTGCAGCTCCCGGCACCGCCACTACTGAAACTGGAGTCGGAGAACCGGGTATGGGCACCAGATACGAGGAAGGAGACGTCGTCGCGACACCCGACGGCCGCGGCGTCGTCGCGGCCGTCCTGACCGAATCGTTCGAGTTTCCTCAGAACGGGGACGATCTCGCCGAGGTCTCCGCGAACGACGACCAGCCCGCGTACGTCGTCGGTCTCGAGGCCGTCGGCTCGGCGGTCTACCGCGCCTCGGCGCTCGAGACCAGCGACCTCGAGGACCGGGACGCGACCGAATCGACCGACGAGGAGGCGCTGACCGAAGTCGTCGACGAGGACGTCAACGGCCTCGATGGCCTCCCGGAAGGCTGGGATCGGGACAGCGTTCTCGAGTACTGGTCGTCGATCGGCGGCTCCTGGGAGTCCTGCGTCGACGACATGGCCGACGAGTTCGAGGAGGAACGCGCGAAGGAACACTGCTCGGCGATGAAGGACGAAGTGATCCGAAGCGAGCGCTGGCGAAACCGGTTCTGAACCGTCGGTCGCCCCGTTGACCGAGGTGGACCCAATCTGTTTTGGGGCCAGGGATATCCGGGAACGACCCCTCGTACCGAGTGTGGAGTAGCGAGCTCCCACTCTTCATAACCACCTTCCAACGTTCGACAGCCGGGGCTATCGCGTTCGGTGTCGAACCGTGAGAACGACCGACGGACGCGCGGCTGTCGTCCTCGAAACGATGTACCACGAAAACGGGTATCGCTGTGGTCGGTGCCCCAGCGATCCGGGCGCAGGCCGGTCTGTTACTCGTCGTCCGAACTCGGGACGAGCCACTCCAGTTCGATCTCGAGTTCGATCTCGTCGTGGTCGTCGTCCTCGGGTTCGCGCTCGAGTTCGACCTCGAACTCGAGGTTGTCTTCGGGCAGCGCGACCGTCACGGAGTCGTCGTCGGTCGAGACCGTCAGCTCCTCGCCGTCCTCGAGTTCGTCGGCGAGGTTGCGCAGCCAGTCGGCGGCCTGTTCGGGCGACTGTTCGAGCTCCGCCTCGAGAAGTTCCTCCTCGTGATCTTCTTCGTCCGTCATCACCCACACAGAGGGAGCGTAAGCGGAAAAATCCGCCCGTTGAATTCGCCACTGCGGGAATGGGCAGGATGAACGAAAACGGGGCGTGACTCTTAGGCCCTGCGTCGACGAACGATCATCCGTGGAGTACGAACTACTGGGCTGGCCGCCGGACGGACCGAAACTTCGCCTCGACCACGAGCGGTTCAGCTACGCCGGGAAGTTCGTTATGACGAACACCGGAAAGGCCGTCGCGCGCGAGGACGGCGACCTCGTCGCGGCGATCGCGTTCAACGAGGACCGCACGGACGAGGCGACCCTCTGGCTGCGGTACGTGACGGTCGCCGGCGACCGCCGCGGGGAGGGAATCGGCCCCGAACTCGTCCGACTCGTTCGAGACCACGCGACGGAGCGCGGGTACGATCGCCTGCGGATCGCGGTCAACAATCCCTTCGCCTACGAGGCGCTGTACAGAGCGGGCTTTGGCTACACCGACGAGACGACCGGGATCGCGGAGCTGATCCTCGAGTACCCCGCTCCCGTCGACAGCTCGAGCAACGAGGGCGCGACCGACGAAGGGACGAGCCGCGAGCGCTACCAGGCGGGGCTCTCGGCGTTTCGCGAGCGTGATCTCTCGACGGAGGAGGAGGCGTTCCTCGAGGCGCGGCGGGATCGTGGCCCGCCCGACTCGAGCGCGGACGACGGGTGAGCGGCCCCGCGAGGCAGTCCTCGACTGGCCCGGTGGCTGCGGTCGACGGACCACCCGTTCGCTGGCGCGCAGCGGCGCGGCGAGTGCAACGAGACGCGCCGCGAACCGCGAGGGGCGAGCGAGCGGTCCACGCGAGCGAGTCGGCTGGGGAGGGCAAGGCGTTCTCCCGTCCTCGCGCGAGTGAGTGGCGTCCCTGCCCACACTCCGCCTTCCCACGCTCGAGAGGCTATCACTCGAGGAATCGGCTCGACGGCTTTCGTCGTCGACGGCCACGATCCGGAAGCCAACGATTCAAACCCCGACGCGTCCAACGACCGGTAATGGGTAACGCTGCACTGCGGGACATCGCGGTCATCGAGGACGTGCCGTTCGACGAGATCGAGGGCGTCATCGCCGTCGACGCCCACAACTGGCTCTATCGGTATCTGACGACGACAGTCAAGTGGACCTCGAGCGAGAAGTACACCACCGCCGACGGCACCGAAGTCGCGAACCTCATCGGCATCGTCCAGGGCATCTCCCGGTTCTTCGAGCACGACGTCACCCCCGTCATGGTGTTCGACGGCGGCCCCTCACAGCTCAAAGAAGACGAGATCGAATCCCGCCGGGAGCAGCGCCGAACGTACGAGGAACAGCTCGAGACCGCCCGCGAGGAGGGCGATCAGGTGGCCATCGCCCAGCTCGAGTCCCGCACCCAGCGGCTGACCCCGACGATCCAGGAGACGAGCCGCGAGCTGCTCGAGCTGCTCGACGTGCCCGTCGTCGAGGCGCCCGCGGAGGGCGAGGCCCAGGCGGCTCACGTGGTCAAACGCGGTGACGCCGACTACGTCGGCTCGGAGGACTACGACGCTCTGCTCTTCGGCGCGCCGCTGACGCTGCGCCAGCTGACGAGCAAGGGCGACCCCGAGCTGATGGATCTCGAGGCGACCCTCGAGCGCCACGACCTCACGCTGGAGCAGCTGATCGACGCCGCCATCCTCATCGGAACGGACTTCAACGAGGGCGTGTCCGGAATCGGGCCCAAGACGGCGATCAGCGAGATCACCGAGCACGGCGACCTCTGGAGCGTGCTCGAGGCCCGCGGGGACACCGTCGAGTACGGCGATCGGGTTCGCCAGCTGTTCCGCGATCCGAACGTTACCGACGACTATGCCTTCGAGACGACGATCGAACCGGACCTCGAAGCCGCCCGCGCGTACGTCACCGACGAGTGGGGCGTGGCGGCCGACGAGGTCGAGCGCAGCTTCGAACGCATCGAGGAGCAGGCCACTCAGACGGGGCTGGACCGCTGGACGTGAGCCGACGCGACGCCGGGGCCGACGGAGCCGTCCCTCCCTCGCCGGCGACTGTTTCGATGATCGAACGACCGGTTTCGAACGAAACGTGCCGGACGTACGCGGGTGTCCGCGCCAACCATCAGGAAGAATCATCCCATAGTTTCGCCGATCGGATCGCCGTTAGCAGTCGGATAGGTCGCTCGAGACAGACCGGGGCGATCGCCTTACCTGAGACATAATAATCCGTGGCGTGGCAGTAGCCCTGGTCGGGTGAACGCCTATGTCCGAACAGACCGAACGCGGTGGCTCCCAGTCGAACGAGAGTCGTCCGCCGGAGGAACAACCGCGCGGTTCCCGGTTCGCTCCCGGGGCGTGGATGGCCTCGACCGCCGTCCAGACGGTCGTCATCCTCGTCGGTCTCGCAGTCGTCCTGTTCGCCGTGGGGCAAGCGGTCGGCGCCGACCTCCTCGGCATGGTCGGTGACGCGCTCGCCACACACACCGGACAGTGGCTCGCGGTGGCGGTGCTCGCGTTGATCCTCGTCATCGCGGCGCTGCGAGCGATGAGCTTCGCGCGGCCTCGGTAACGCGCCGAGTCTGATCCGATCGACGTAGTCGTCGCTCACCCATTCTTTACGCACCAGACCTCGAGAAGCGGCGGCTCCGGGCGGTGGCCGATCGTTCCTCGAGCAACCGGGCCGATCAGAACAGGTGGTCGTCGACGGTCCGCGCCGGGCCGCCGACGTCCCAGACCATCGTCTCGACGCCGCAGTCGCTCACTTCGTCCTCGACGCGGTCGACGTGGTCCTCGGTAGTGTTGACGTAGACGCTCGCGCCGGTGTCCGTCGAGAAGTAGACCGGGACGCCCTCCTCCTCGCGGAGCTGGCGCACCCGGTTGAAGATCTCGAGGGTCGCCGGCTGCCAGTAGACCCACCCCGTCGGACCGGTCATGGTCGTCGCGGCCAGCGACAGCGAGTCGTGTTCGGCGAGTTCGAAGACCCGGTCGAAGTCGTCGCCGCGAAGCGCGTCGCGCATCTCCGCGATCTGGCCGTGGATGTGGGCGTTGCGGGCCTGAAACATGTGGCTGTCGGCGGCCTCGTCGTGGGCGTCCTCCGTCTCCTTGTGGTAGGGGACGAGTCCGACGACGATCTTGACGTCCTCGTCGAGGTCACTCGGAATCGCTCGAGAGCGACAGTCTTCGTCGTTCAATCCGGTGTGAAGCTGAGAGAACGAGCCGGTCACCGCGCGGGCGGCCGAGGCCGACCCGACGCGGGCGATCGTCGACACCGTCTCCAGGTCTGCCTCGAGGCCCGCGGCCTCCGAGAGCGCCATCGCCGCGGCCGCAAAGCCCGACGAAGACGATCCCAGCCCGACGTTCGTCGGGAAGCTGTTCTCGCTCTCGAGGCGAACGGGATCGGTGGCGTGGTCGGCGTCAGCCTGTTCTCGAACCTTCGCGACGACGCTATCGACCCGCTCGGCGGCCCGGCCCGCGAGGGTCTCGCCGTCGACGACGAACGTGTCGGCGTCGAGCTCGCTCGAGAACTCGACGGTCGTCTTCGTGTGGCTCGGCGCCGTACAGAGGCTGATGCTGTCGTGGTACGGCAGGCGCTTCTCGTCGTCGCGCATCCCGTGGTACTTGACGAGGCCCTGGATGGGGTGGGCGATCGCGGTCGCTTTCATACCGGATAGCTGGCCGAAGCGCGCTTAAAACCCACGGCATTGGGGTGTGAGCGAGCCGTCAGCTCGCCGATGCCTGGATCGGCGAACCGAGGAACCGAACCCCTGAAATGGACGCCATCGAAAGAACGGCCATGGGAACCCCGCTCGAGACCCCCGAGGAGCAGGCCGTCGAGGTCGTCGATCGGCTCGAGGCCGAGTACCCCGACTCGACGATCTCGCTGCGGTACTCGAACCGACTCGAACTGCTGATCGCCGTGATCCTCTCGGCACAATGTACCGACGAGCGCGTCAACGCAGAGACCGAACACCTCTTCGAGAAGTACGACGGTGCCGAGGACTACGTCGCCGTCTCCGAAGAGGAGCTCGCCGAGGACCTGAACTCGATCACCTACTACAACAGCAAGGCTGGCTACATCAAGAGCTCCTGCGAGACGATCCTCGAGGAACACGACGGCGAGGTGCCCGACACGATGGACGAGCTAACCGAGCTGTCGGGGGTCGGCCGAAAGACCGCGAACGTCGTGCTCCAGCACGGCCACGACGTCGTCGAGGGGATCGTCGTCGACACGCACGTCCAGCGGCTCTCCCGTCGGCTCGGGCTCACGGAGGAGGAGCGTCCGGAGGCGATCGAGCAGGAGCTAATGGCGCTCGTTCCGGAGGGATACTGGCAGCAGTTTACCCATCTCTGTATCGACCACGGACGGGCGACCTGTACCGCCCGCAGTCCGGACTGCGACGACTGCGTGCTCGCCGACGTCTGTCCCTCGGAGAAGGGCGACAGCGAGGTCGACCTCGCCTCGGGCGAGCCCTGGTAGTCGCGCCGAACTGGTTCGTCGGTTGCAGCCGTCCGTTGCAAGCCGAACGTCTTTTCGCCGCCCGTGTGAATCCACTCCCGAGATCACTATGTCCGACAACAACGAGACCGGCAAGGACGAGCACGGACGGGACGTTGAGCTAACCCACGAGGACGCGGACGCCGAGGACGAGGACGAGGAGGGACTGACCGAGGAAGAAAAGGAGGCCCGCGAACGACAGGACGAGGAGCAGCGCCGCCAGGACATCGAGCACAAGTCCGACGACCGCGAGGACGACGCCCTCGAGCACCAGAACCCGAACAACCACCGCGACGAGGAGCCCTTCGAGAGCTAACGTTCGTTCCCGCCGTCTCGCGCGCTACCCCGTTTTCGCTCCGCCATCCGAACTGGACTGGATGAATAATTTAACTAGTACCGACTGGTTCGTGTAGCTACACGAACGCTCTCGGCACCGGCAGCGGATCCCATCGTGACGTCCCTCGAGGTGCTCGCAGTGCTCGCCGTCGTTCTCGGTCTGCTAGTCCTGATCAGCTACCTGCTTGTCCGCGGCGACGACCTCGAGCGGGCGGAACTCGAGGCCGACGCTCGAGGCGGTTGAACCGAGTTATCGCCGATAGTCCGCCGATGGGACCAGCGTTCGGAGTTCGTCCTCGAACGTTAGCTCGACCGGCGAGCCCACGGGAACGGACCGAACCGAACGATCGTCGACAACCAGCGTGACGGGGCCCTCGTCGCGTTCGACCCGCAGTTCGAATCCGGGCGGGAGCACCCACTGACGAGCGTGCGTCGCGAACGGCGCGATCGGGGCGACGGCGACGGCCTCGAGCGCGGCCGAGAGTTCTGGTGCGTCGACGGCGCTCGCGTAGCCGTGAGTGCCGGCGGGCGTCGCCGCGACGACGCCGTCCGAGCGAAACGAGCCGACGAGTTCGTCATCCGAGCGAACGCTGTACTCCGAGATCTTGGCAGGTTCGGCGGTCACCAGCGTGACGTCGAACAGGCCGCGGTAGCGCTCGCCCTCGAGGGCGACCTCGAGGATCGGATGCGAGCGAACGCTAGCGGTGTTCGAGAGGATCGCCTCGAGCGCGTCGGCAACCGACTCGGCTGCGACCGACTCGAGGCCCGCGCTATCCCCGACCGGGAGCACCGGAACGTCGGGGGTCTCGCGGGCGAGCGCCGACAGCGCGCACTCGCCGAGTGCGACCAGTACCGAGGCGTCGGCCTCGGACGGCACCGCGGCAGAGACCTCGACGATCGTCCGGCCGCGGTCCTCGAGGGAGGCCGCCAACGAGTCGACGACGGCGCTTCGACGGTCGGCTTCCTCGGCGACGATCCCGACGACGGCACCGTCCTCGGGCGGTTCCCACGCGGCGTCCATAGCTCGGCGTTCGCGCGGCCGATCCAAAAGGATACGGTTCCCGCTACTCGTCGTACGGCCAGTCGCCGGTTACCCGCATCCCCTCGGCGAGGTCCTGGTCCTCGAGATCATCGATTATCTCCTCGGTCGAGCGAGGCTCGACGGACCGGTCCTCGCCCGCCAGGTCGACGACCAGATCGGTCAGCAGGATCGCCTGCTCGCGCAGGTCGCGCACCTCGAGCTTGTCGAGGGTGTCGGCGAAGGTGTGGCCCCAGCCCCGGCCCACGTCGTCGGAGGTCGACATGACGTGGTAGCCCGGAACGCCCCACTGGACGAACGGCCAGTGGTCGCTGTGGGGGCCAAGCCGGGGAACGATATCGACCGGGTGATCGTAGCGGTCGGCGACCGTCTCGGCTGCGTCCTCGAGCCCGTCGAAGCCGTGGGTCGTGAACTCGAGCGTTCGATCGCGGACGACGCCGTCGTTGTTGACGATCGCCGTGATCGCGTCGTGGTCGGCCGTCTCGGCGTGGTAGCTCGAGCCGACCAGTCCGACCTCCTCGGCGCCGTAGGCGACGAACTCGACGCGGGTCTCGAGGTCGTCCTCGCGGGCGGCGAGTGCGTTTGCCAGTTCGACGACCATCGCGGTGCCCGCGCCGTTGTCCAGCGCCCCCTCCGCGATGTCGTGGGCGTCGACGTGGCTCGTCACGAGCACGCGCTCGTCGGTGTCGGGGCCGAGTTCGGCGTGGACGTTCTGACTTTCCGCACTACGGATCTCGGCGTCGACCGAGACCTCGATCGGCTCGCCGTCGAACCGCCGCGCCAGGCGCGACCCGACCTCGCTCGAGACGCCGACGGCCGGGATCTCGCCGATCGGGTCCTCGGCCGTTCCAACGCTACCCGTCGGCGGGAGACAGCCCTCGACGTGGTTCCGGTAGACGAAGCCGACGGCGCCGGCCTCGACGGCGTGGTAGTACTTCTCCCGGCGGTGGACGTACCGATCCGCATAGCTCGGGATGTCGCTGCGGACCATGACGACTTTGTCCTCGAGATCGGCGTCCTCGAAGTCCTCGGGAAGCCCGTACCCGAGATCGACCAGCGGCGCCTCGACGCTGTCGGAAGGACTGCGCGGCAGCGCGATACAGTCCTGGCTCGTCTCGCCGGCGGCGATCGAACTCTCGCCGCGGCTCCAACCCTGGATCTCGAAGGACTCAAGCCGGGCGTTCTCCGCGCCAGCGTCTTCGAGCGCGTCGCGGGTCAGTTCGGCGGCCTCGCGCTCGCCCGCGCTGCCGGCCATCCGATTCCCGATGTCGACCAGGTCCTCGAGGTGATTCCAGCCGACGTCGCTTCGAAACAGCTCACCGATCCACGTACTCATGCTCGCATCGTCTTTCTGCCGCCGTGTAACGGTATCGGCTTCGACGACAACTAGTACGCTCCCTGATAGTTCGTCACGGCGTGGCACTCCCGCGAGCGCGACCGTTCGCGAGTGCGGGGAGACGCGCGGAACTGAATCTTTTTTACCTCGCTCCCACTCGAGGGTGGTATGCGGGAGACGCTTGCCGAGTGGCAGCCGGCTATCGACGAGGCGATCGCCGATCTCGTACCGCGCGAGGTCGAGGGGGAGTACCTCGAGGAGTTCTTCGGCGAGCCGACCTACGAGTACGACCCGGAAGGGATCCAGCGGGCGCTATCCGACCCGCTCTGGGAGCTGCTCGATCGGGGCGGCAAACGCTGGCGGGCCGTGCTGTTTCTGGTGTTTATCGACGCGTTCGGGGAGGATCCGGAGGAGTACCTGCGTTACGCCTGTATCCCGGAGATCCTCCACAACGGAACGATCATCGTCGACGACGTGGAGGACGAGGCCGCGATGCGCCGGGGGGAGCCGGCCCTCCACCACGTCTTCGACGACGACATCGCGCTCAACGCGGGCAACGCGATGTACTTCCTGCCGCTGAAGATCCTGACCCGAGAACAGGCGGAGCTGCCGGCCGAGCGTCGGCTGGCCGCCTACGAGATGCTGATGGACGAACTCAACCGGACCCACCTCGGCCAGGGAATGGACATCTGCTGGCACAACGAGAGCGAGGTGCGGGTCACGCCGGAGCAGTACCTCGAGATGTGTGCCTGCAAGACGGGCTGTCTGGGGCGGATCGTCGCCCGGCTGGCCGCGATCATCACCGACCAGCCCGCCGACGTCGAGGAGGCAGTCGCCAGCTACGCCGAGCTGACCGCCGTCGCCTTCCAGATCGGCGACGACATCCTGGACGTCGAGAACTCGCTCGGCCGAGCCGGCGAGTTCGGCAAGGAGTTCGGCAACGACGTCCGCGAGGGGAAGAAGACGCTGCTCGTGATCCACGCCATCGAGGAGAGCGACCCCGAAACGGCTCGTCGGCTCGAGGCGATCCTCGAGGCCGACGACAACACCGACGAGGAGATCGGCGAGGCGCTCTCGATCCTCGAGGAGGCCGACAGCATCGAGTACGCCCGCGAGCACGCTCTCGAGCTGGCGACCGAAGCTCGAGCGGCGATCGACGGCCTCGAGTTCGATCCCGAGAACGAGCGCAAGCTCCGAGAGTTCACGGAGTTCGTCATCGACCGCGACGTCTAGCATCAACTGCACGCGAGCCGACAAGCGAACTCTATCGTACGAACGTAGCACGGAAGACCCGTCTCGAGCGCTGACGACGCGTCCGGGCATCGATCCGTTCGGCTCGATTTGGGCAGGTACTACACGCGGCAGGTCCTATCGGCCGATATGACCGACCGTTCGACCGAAACCGAACAGCCGCCCACTTCGAGCCCCTGGCCCGTGCTGATCGCCGCCGGACTCGTCCTCTCGGAGGTCGGCATCCTCGTCGGCGTCCTCCCGATCGCGGTCGGCGGACTCGTGCTCCTTGCGTCGAGCATCACCGGCTTCATCACGGAGTCAGGTCATGTCTCGAGCCCCTGGCCGCTCGCGATCGGCTTCGGCGCCCTCTTCGTCGTGCTGGGTGGGGGGCTGTACGCCGTCGGTACGGAGCAGGTCGTCGCCGCGGGCGACGACCCGCTCAGCCTCGCGGCCCGCGGCGTCGCGCTCGCGGCTGCAGGTGTCGCGACGGCCGTCGGCGCCGTCGTCCTGCGATACCGTCGCGGGTAGCCGCCCACGCCGAACACGGCCTCCCCGCGTCCGCGCGAGAAACCGACAACAGTCTAACGTCCGCCCTCGAACCGTCGGCCGTGGCTACTGACTCCGACCGACGCGACGGCCGATCGCTCGAGAGACGGCGTCTTGCCGTCGCCCTCGGACTCGCACTCGTCGCCGCTGCGGCCGCGCTCGGAGCGCTCCTCGGCTACACGATCCCGGCCCGCACTGGAGTCGAGGACGTGACCGTCCTCGAGATCACGTTCGTCGCCTCGCCGACGACGGGGGCGCTGTACGCCGGCGTGACCGTCGGGGTCTTTCTGGCGACGCTGGCGTTCGTGTTCGCGTCGATCGCACGTTTCGAGGACGACTGATCAGGCCGACTCGGCCTCGACGTAGATCCGATCGGCCTCGGGGACCTGCTCCCGGATCGCGACCTCGACGGCGTCGACCGTTCGCTCGAGGTCGGCCGTCTCGAGATCCGACCGGAAGCGAACGTCACACGCCACGAGCACCGACTCGGGACCCAGATGCATCGTCCGCAGGTCGAGCAGTTCCTCGACGCCGTCGACCGCGCGGATCGCGTCGACGATCGCGATCCGCTCGCGGCGGGTCACGCCCTCGCCGACGATGAGGCTGCGGCTCTCCCAGGCCAGCGCCAGCGCCAGGCCCATCAGCAGGAGCCCGATAACGATACTCGCTGCCGCGTCGTAGACGACCGCACCGGTGCGGTCGGTGAGGTAGATCCCGCCGATCGCGACGCACACACCGACGACTGCGACGAAGTTCTCCGTAGCCGCGGTGAGCAGCGAGGGGTCCTTCGAGCGACGGAACGTCTCGAACATGGAGCCGAATCCCTTCGCCTCGCGCTCGGTTTGCATCCCGCCGTAGGAGGTGTACAGCGCGTAGGACTCGAAGACCAGTGCGACTCCGAGAACGACGTAGTTGATCGTCACGTCGACGTCGTCGGCGGATCCGCCGGCTTCGAGCGCGGCGTACCCCTCCCGGACCGACGCGAAGCCCGCGATCCCGAATAGGAGCACGGTGACGACGAACGCGAAGAAGTACTGCTCCTTCCCGCGGCCGAACGGGTGTTTGCGGCTCGCGCCTTCCTCGCTGAGCCGAAATCCCAGTAGCAACAGTCCCTGGTTGGCGACGTCGGCAAGCGAGTAGTACGTCTGACTCAGCATGCTCACGTTGCCGGTGAGCAGGTAGGCGACGAACTTCGCGATCGCGATCGCGGTACTCGCGACGAGCGAGACGAGGACGACGAGACGCGTAGAGACCATCGACGACGGTCCCTATCGGCCCGGCGATAGAATAGGTTCGGGAGTGAGTGGTAAGGAACGGATCGCTCAGGCCAGCCCGATCTGCTCGCTGTAGGCGCCGTGTTCGGCCTCGAAGACGTCCATGATCTCGCCCATCGTGGCGTAGGCCTTCGCGGCGTCGACGATGTACGGCATCGTGTTCTCGCCGCGGTCGACGGCTCCCTCGAGGGCCTCGAGCGTCGCCTCGACCTCGCCGTCGTCGCGCTCGCTCTTGACGTCCTCGAGTCGACCCAGCTGGCGGTCGGCGGTGTCCTCGTCGACCTGGAGGATATCGGGGCTGGTGTCCTCCTCGATCGTGTACTGGTTGACGCCGACGACGACCTCCTCGCCGCGTTCGACGCGTTCCTGGTACTCGTAGGAGGCCTCCTGGATCTCCCGCAGGAAGTAGCCCTGGTCGATCCCCTCGAGGATCCCGTCCCGAACCGAGCCCTCGCCCATCTCGCGGATCTCCTCGATGTACTCCATCGCGCGCCGTTCGGTCTCGTCGGTCAGCGCCTCGACGGCGAAGCTCCCGCCCAGGGGTCGACGATGTCGGCGGCGCCCGACTCCTCGGCGATGATCTGCTGGGTGCGAAGCGCCACCCGCACCGCCTTCTCGCCGGGCAGGGCCAGCGCCTCGTCGAAGCTGTTGGTGTGCAGCGACTGGGTGCCCCCGAGGACGCCCGCCAGCGCCTGGATCGTCACGCGGGCGACGTTGTTCAGCGGCTGCTGGGCGGTCAAGGACTGGCCCGCGGTCTGGGTGTGGAATTTGAGACGCTTGGACTCCGCACGCTCGGCGTCGTACCAGTCGTCCATCACGCGAGCGTAGATCCGACGGGCCGCCCGGTACTTCGCGATCTCCTCGAAGAAGGAGTTGTGGCAGTTGAAGAAAAAGGAGAGGCGAGGAGCGAACTCGTCGACCTCGAGCCCCCGATCGACCGCGTCCTCGACGTAACCGAAGCCGTCGGCCAGCGTAAAGGCAAGCTCCTGGACCGCGGTCGAGCCGGCCTCGCGGATGTGATACCCCGAGATCGAGACGGGGTGGAACTTCGGCGTCTGCTCGGTCGAGAACTCGATCGTATCCGTCACGAGGTCCAGCGACGGCTCGGGCGGGATCACCCACTCCTTCTGGGCGATGAACTCCTTGAACATGTCGTTCTGGAGGGTGCCGCGGATCTTCTCGCGGGGGACGCCCTGATCGTCGGCCAGCGCGACGTACATCGCGTAGATCACCGGCGCGGAGGGGTTGATGGTAAACGACGTCGAGATCTCCTCTAAGTCGATCCCGTCGAAGAGGATCTCCATGTCCCGCAGCGTGTCGACCGCGACGCCCTCCTTGCCGATCTCGCCCTCGCTCATCGGGTCGTCCGAGTCAAGCCCCATCAGCGTCGGCATGTCGAACGCGACCGACAGCCCGGTCTGACCCTCGTCGATCAGGTAGTGAAATCGTTCGTTGGTCTCCTCGGCCGTGCCGAAGCCGGCGAACTGACGCATCGTCCAGGTGCGCCCGCGGTACATCGTCGGATACGGACCACGAGTGTAGGGCTCCTCGCCCGGGAAGCCCAGATCCTCGAGGTAGTCCAGATCGCTTACGTCCTCGGGCGTGTAGAGCCGATCGACCTCGAGGTTCGAAATGGTCGCGAACCGGTCTTTTCGCTCGCCGTGGGCCTCGAGCGTCGGCTCGAGGCTCTCCGCTTCCCACTCCTCGCCGGCTTGCCGAATGGACTCGAGATCCTCATCGTCGTACATGATCGTAATTTTTGCCGGACGATCCATTAAGGATTCCGGGTCAGCTACCCACGACTGAAGTCGTGGGCTTGTCAGTGGACTCCCCTTCTGCCGTCGAATCGACGGAGGCGTGGAACTCGCCGTTCAGGTTCAGCGTCCCNGTCAGCTACCCACGACTGAAGTCGTGGGCTTGTCAGTGGACTCCCCTTCTGCCGTCGAATCGACGGAGGCGTGGAACTCGCCGTTCAGGTTCAGCGTCCCTGACGGTAGCGCACACTGACAGGGTGCGCCTCCACCCGAAGACTTCTGCCCCGAGTGGAGTTTCTTGAGAAGTTTGCGAGCGATGTTCTTGCTCGCGTTGTAGTCCGCGTTCAGTTCGTACTCGCACTTCTGGCACACGAACTGGTGTTTCGACCGTCGATTGTTCTCGTGGGTNGTTCTTGCTCGCGTTGTAGTCCGCGTTCAGTTCGTACTCGCACTTCTGGCACACGAACTGGTGTTTCGACCGTCGATTGTTCTCGTGGGTAAAACCACACGACGAACACCGTTGAGACGTGTATGCGGGACTCACCTGCTCGACCTCGATACCGAACATCTCGGCTTTGTATTCGACGTACTGGGAGAGGCGTCGGAATGCCCATGCGTGGAATCGCTTCGCTCCAGCCATTCGCTTGCGAATATCGGTCAGGCTTTCGAACGCGATNATGTTCTTGCTCGCGTTGTAGTCCGCGTTCAGTTCGTACTCGCACTTCTGGCACACGAACTGGTGTTTCGACCGTCGATTGTTCTCGTGGGTGAAACCACACGACGAACACCGTTGAGACGTGTATGCGGGACTCACCTGCTCGACCTCGATACCGAACATCTCGGCTTTGTATTCGACATACTGGGAGAGGCGTCGGAATGCCCATGCGTGGAATCGCTTCGCTCCAGCCATTCGCTTGCGAATATCGGTCAGGCTTTCGAACGCGATNGGGACGCTGAACCTGAACGGCGAGTTCCACGCCTCCGTCGATTCGACGGCAGAAGGGGAGTCCACTGACAAGCCCACGACTTCAGTCGTGGGTAGCTGACACGTTAGGGGTCGTCTGCGTCGGGCTGCGCGACAGGTGTTACGATCAGGTCGTCGTCGATCTCGACCCGGCGCGTCTCGCCGTCGAGCGTGATGTCGACGGTCGCTGCGAGCGGATCGACGCTCTCGACGTCGGTCCGCACCGTCCTCGAGGCAATGTGTTCGAAAAACTCCCAGAGCGGGTGCTCCAGAACGGCAATCCTATGTTCCCAGAAGAACCCTGCTACGGCGGGGTGGAGCACGGCGACCGCCTCGAGCGGGACGTGGGTCGTGAGCCAGCACTCGCGACAGGTGCTCTCGAGCGTGTACAGCGTCCGCCCGTCGTGGCGGTGTGCGTCGACGTCGGTGTCGATCGGGCCGTAACACTCCGGACAGACACCGTCCCGGATCAGCGTGAACGACCCCCAGATCCGGGCCCCAACGCTGTCGACGATCTCCGACGCCGATCGGTGTCGCGTCTGGCTTTCGGGGAGAAGGTCGGTGAGTACTCTCGCGTCGCAGGACGAACAGCGAACGACGAACTGCGATTTGTCGACCGCCGCGACGAGCGAGTCGGTCCCGCAGAAGACGCAGATGCCCTCGACGGCGGTCTCGTCGAAGCTACGGGTGTTCTCGTACAGCCCGGCGAGGATCGTGCGGACGATCCTGTCGCCGGCGTCCGTGAGCCGGTAGCCCTCTGGTGTCTCGGCGACGAACGGTCCGACGAGCCGATCGAGGTGGTAGGAAAACTGCGACGTACTCGAGACGTCGACGGCGTCGTAGAGTTCCGTAAACGACATCCGAAGCCACCGTTCCTGTCGTTCTCGCTGCGCCTCCGCCAGGGCGAGAAGGATCTCGAGGCGGGTACGGTTCCCGAGCGCGCCGATCGCGTCGACGACGTCCTCGTCGATTCGCACCTCGTCCTCTCTCGAAGTCATCGGTCGGTCTTCTGGATAACGTTTTCACCGAAGCGAAACTACCGTCTCGAGCCCGGGAGGAAGCCGTCCGTCTCGCGTCGGTCGTGGGGGTTTCGCTCCCGCGATTGATTCAGGGCCAGTCGTCCCGAACCGGCTCGGCGTCCGCCTCGTCGTCTTCGACGTCGGTCGCGACGACCCAGTCGGCGGCCTCGGCCGCGTCCTCGACGGGGAGGTACTCCCAGCCGACCTCCTCGGCTAGCTCCTCGTCGGCCTCGTCGTCGGCGATGAAGACGTATCGGTCGGTGTCGAACTGGTCCTTGACGGCCTCGAGGCTCTCTGCTTTCCCCCGAGGACCCGAGAAGAAGTCCTGTCGGATGCGGTTCTTACGCGTGTAGTTCGTCACGACGTAGGTCGGTTTCTCCGAGACGACGCCGATGTACTCGCTCCAGCCTCTGGCGTCCTCGAAGACGCTCTCGGGCGATGCGAGCGCTTTCAGCGCCTCGAGCTCGAACGCCAGGGTCATGTCGCTACCGCCGTTCATACGCTATCGAAGCGGCGCACGGGGGAAAACGGCTTCGATACTTCCAACGAGCTCGGAACGACTACACCGCCTCGACCCGGTAGTAGTCCGTCGCGACGATAACGGTGCCGGGCTCGAGGTCGGTACCAGTAGCGGTCAGCTGACGGCCACCCTCGAGCGCCGCGTAGAACCGCTCGAGGGTTCGGTCGTCGAGCTGGTCGATGTGTCGAACCGCCGCGTTCGGCGCGACGGTGTCGACACGCCTGAGCGTGAGCGACCGCCCTGCACTGGTAGTTGTTGCCATGAGTATGACTAACAATAGCATGTTATAACTTAAGTGTTGTCACTGTGCGGATTGGACCAATCGGAGAAGTGACGATCGGGAGTGGCCGTCGTTCGCCGCTCGCGGCGTCTCGGATTGGCGGCCGTACGAGGGAGGCCGGTGGCCTACTGCTCCTGTGGCGGTGCGAGGTCGTCGAGGTCGACGGTCTCCTCGAGCAGGACCTCCTTCTGGTCGGCGACGTCGCGCTGTTCGCGCATCAGCTGTTTGAGCTTGCTCTGCGGGGCGAGGTCGCCGATGAGCACGCCGCCGACGACCTTGCCGTCCTTGAACGCGATCCGGCGCCACTCGGTGTCGCTGTACTTGCGCTCGGCGTGGTCGTCGCCCAGCGTCGGGTGACCGAACGAGAGGAAGGGGAAGTCGAAGTGGGTGATCGAGTACGAGGAGACCCACTCGAACTCCTCGGCCTCGTCGTCGGCGGCCATGTTGACCCCGGCGATCCGGCCCTGCTCCTTCGCCGACCCCCAGGAGCCGTTCTGGGCCTGCTCGCCGAGCAGGACGTCGTAGAAGCGAGTGATGTCGCCGGCCGCGTACACGTCCTCGAGGTTCGTCTGCATGTACTGGTCGACGACGATCCCGTTGTCCTGCTCGAGGTCGATGTCGCCGAGGTACTCGGTGTTGAACGTGAGGCCGATGGCGACGCCGGCGAAGTCACACTCGTGGCGCTCGCCGTCGGGGTCGATCGCCGCGACTACCTGCCCGTCGTCGGTCTCGAAGCGGTCGACGCCGCTGTCGAAGACGGGCTCGACGCCGACCTCGCGCATCCCCTCGTGCATGATCTCCGCACCCTCGCTCGAGAGCGCGTAGCGCCACCAGCGGTCGCCTCGCATCAGGTACTTGCCCTCGACGCCCTGGGCGCCACAGACGGCGGCGAAGTCGATTCCCAGGAGCCCGGCGCCGACGATGACGCCCTTCTCGGCCGCCTCGGCGCTCTCGCGGATCTTGCGGGCGTCCTGGAACGTCCAGAAGTGGTGGATCCCCTCGGCGTCGCTGTCGTCGACGGGAAGCTGTGTCGGGGTGCCGCCGGTCGCGATCAGCAGCTTGTCGTAGCCGATCTCGTCGCCCTCGTGGGTGTGGACGACTTTCTCGTCGGTGTCGACGCCGGTGACGTGGGTGTTCAGCGAGAGCTCGATGTCGCGCTCCGCGTACCAGTCCTCCTCGTGGATCGAGATCGGCGCCTCGGGGAGTTTGCCCTTCGCGTGTTCCTTGATCAGGATCCGGTTGTACAGTGCCTCCCCCTCATCGGTGATGACGGTGATTGAAGACTCCGGGTCCTCTTCCCGAAGCGTCTCGGCAGCCGAGCTGCCCGAGATCCCGTCACCGATGATGACGTACTCGGTCATACCGTGACCGTTCGTAATGCGGGTTAAAGGATATTGCTATCTCGTCTATTTTCTTCGCTCGGCCGGACAGTCACAACAGTTGTGGACGAACGGGCCGTTGGACTCACGGAACGACCACTCTTCTACCCGAACCCGAGGTCGACTTGCTGATCGTACAGAACCGACGCCGACCGGTCGGCGGTCGACCCGAGAGCCTACGTACGTATCCGAACCGCTCTTCAGGGCGGCGTCCGTATCCGCGGCCATGAAAATCAGCCAGAACGTGCGCCACTTCGCCTCTCGGAAGGCCCTCGAGACCCCAGTTATTCGGTCGGTCGCCAACTCCGGACTCGTCCGGATGCACACGAAAATCTTCACGAAAAAGGCCGATCCCGCACACGCCGAGGAGCGAACGGATCACCTCGACGATTTCTTCGACGCGACGATGGACACCTATCTCCGTGCGCTCCAGGAGGGGTACTCGGAGGCCGAGGCCCGCGAGATCACCCACATCCAGGCCAACTTCGACTTCTACAACCACGGCTGGACGGAGATGATGGAGTTTCCCGCCGACGAACTCGGCGACCACTACGATCGGTACCGCGACTTCTTCGAGCGCTGGGACGTGACGATCGACGACCCGCTCGGCCAGTTCGCGCCCGTCGACGGCGTCGCCGAGGCGCCCTCGACGCCCGAGAAGCTCGAGGAGCCCGAACACCCCTACGCCGAGGGCGGGTTCGCCGACGACGTCTACGTCGAGACCGACGACGGCGAGCTGATCGTCGGCGGGCAGGAAGAACCCGACGACGTCGACGTCTCGCAGGCGGTCGGCGTCGACGAGGAGCCGGACGACACGCGGTGAAGATCGGGGCATCACTCGAGCGTGAGGTCGAGGATGGCCTCAAGTCGACCCGTTTCCGGCCTGCCGAACGTTCGCAGCGAACTCGCCGGGTCCGTAAGACGGCAAATTCCCGAGCGGGAAGGCCCTCTTCTTTATTTTGTACGACAGTTTCATGAAAAATGTCTGACGGGTGTTTATTAGGTAGCCTCACATACAGGATTTCCGTCACGCCAGACGGACGAGAGCCATGACGTCACGAAACTTCACTCCAGGGGATGCGGGTTCCGCACCGACGAACACGGTCGTCTTTCGCTACGACTGGACGACCCAGGAGAACCTCGTCGGAAAGGTCGTCGCGGCGGTAGCCGACGTCACCGACAGCGACGAGACGGAGATCGAACGAGTCCATGATCGCCTCGATCCAGGGTCGCTGAACCGCCTGTTCGACCGGCGTCGAACCGACCGCGACCCGGGGAGCGCGCGGCTGATCTTCCCGCTCGAAACCTGTACGATCACGGTGTACGGCTCCGGACTCGTCGTCGTCCAGGCGTAGCGCCGACGAACCGACTCCGTCGAGTCCATTCCAAGCCGCTAAGTACACGGCGCGTCGCCGTTCGAGTACTGACTCGATGGCTCTGAACGCAAACGATCGATCGATCGCCGGCTTCACGATGGCCGGTCACGCGCTGGTTCACTGGTTCGAGACGGCGATTCCGATCTTCCTGGTCGTCTGGCTTGCGGAGTTCGACGTGAGCATCGCCCTACTCGGACTGGTCGTCGCGCTCGGCTACGCTCCCTTCGGCATCGGCGCGCTGCCGGGCGGGATCCTGGCCGACCGTTACGGAACCAAACGGCTCATCGTGCTCTGTCTCGCGGGGATGAGCCTCGCCTTCCTCGTGCTCGCGACGAGTACGTCGATCTACGCGATCGCCGTCGGCCTCCTGCTCTGGGGAATCGCCGCCAGCATCTACCACCCTGCCGGGCTCTCGCTGATCAGCACCGGCGTCGAGGAGCGCGGCACGGTGTTCGCCTGGCACGGAATCGCCGGCAACGCCGGGATCGCGCTCGGTCCGTTCGTCGCCGCGACGCTGCTGATCTTTCTCGACTGGCAGTACGTCGCCGCCATCCTCGCCGCTCCCGGGTTCCTGGCTGTGCTGTACGGCCTGACCGCGGAGTTCGATCCGACCGCCGCCGTCGAGGACGGCGTCGACGCGGGCGCCGACGAGGCGCTGTCGCTATCGGATCTCCTCGACAACTCGAAGGCGCTGTTCGCGAGCGCGTTCGCCATCGTCTTCGTTATCGTCACCTTCGAAGGGCTGTACTACCGCGGGATGCTCACCTACCTCCCCGAGATCCTCCACGGGCTGCCCGCGATGGACGCCCTCGCCCTCCCCGATGAGCTCGAGGGGATCGAACCTGCTGACTACATTTACGTCGGCCTGCTGGTCGTCGGGATGGCCGGCCAGTACGTCGGCGGGAAGTTGACCGACCGGGTACCGCCCGCTCGCGGGATGGCCGTTCTCTTTGCGATTTTCGCTGTCCTCGCGCTGGCATTTATCCCCGTCACGACGATGGGACTGTGGGCGATCGTCGCCCTCTGTGGCGTCTTCGGGTTCTTCCTGTTCGCCATCCAGCCGTTCTACCAGAACGCGGTCGCGGTCTACACGCCCGCCGACACTCGCGGGCTTTCCTACGGCTACACCTACCTCGGCGAGTTCGGTCTCGGGGCCGCAAGCATCGCGCTGGGCGGGTTCGTCCTCGACGTCTCGCTGGGCTGGTTCTTCGTGATGATCGCCGCGTTCGCGTTCGCGGGAATGCTGCTCTCGGCAGTGCTGGTCGCGGGCCTCGACTGGTTCGCCGACGCGAAGGCGACGCCCGAGACCGCTCCCGACGACTGAGGCTGCGTCGCGTCGATTCTCTCGTCGTTCGCTACCTTTTTGGCCGCTCTCTGGAAAGCACTCGGCATGCTCACCGTGCGGGCTCCAGCGACCAGTGCGAACCTCGGGAGCGGCTTCGATGTCTTCGGGGTTGCCCTCGGAGCGCCCGCCGACGTGATCCGGGTCGAGCGCGCCCCGGAGACGTCGATTTCGATCACCGGCGCCGGAAGCAACTACATCCCGACCGATCCGGAGAAAAACACTGTCGGCGCGGTCGCCGAGGCCCTCGACGCCCCGGCGACGATCCGGATCGACAAGGGGGTTCGTCCCTCCTCCGGCCTCGGTTCCTCGGCGGCCAGTGCGGCGGGGGCCGCGGTCGCGCTCAACGCCCTCTACGACCGGGGGCTCTCGAGGGAGGAACTCGTCCCCGTCGCCGCCGAGGGCGAGGCCCTGGTCTCGGGCGAAGCCCACCCCGATAACGTCGCCCCCTCGCTGCTGGGTGGCTTTACGATCGCCACCGACGACGGCGTCACCCAGGTCGACGCGTCGCTCCCGGTCGTCGCCTGCCTCCCCGAGACGAGCGTCTCGACGCGGGACGCCCGGGACGTCGTCCCGAAGACGGCCGCCCTCGAGGACGTCGTCGACACCGTCGGCCACGCCGCCACTCTCACCGTCGGGATGACTCGAGACGACCCCGAACTCGTCGGCAAGGGGCTGAACGACGCCATCGTCACGCCGGAGCGAAGCGCCCTCATCGACGGCTACGACGCGGTTCGCGAGGCCGCCCTCGAGGCGGGCGCGACCGGTGTCACCGTCAGCGGCGCCGGCCCGGGCGTGCTCGCGGTCTGCTACGCCGCCGACCAGCGGGCGATCGCCGGGGCAATGATGGACGCCTTCGACGCCGAGGGGATCGAGAGCCGCGCCTACCAGACAACGATCGGCGAGGGGGCGCGGCTCTACCCGAACGGCTGATTACTGGTCGATGGGAGCGCGAACCGACGCGGCACTGGCCCTCGCCGCGCTCGCCGTGTTCCTTGCGTTCGCGGCTCTCGTCGACGCGTCGCTCTCCCCGCTCTACCTGGCGGTCGGCGGTCTCGGAACGATCCTGTTCGAACTGGTCGCGTCCCGCGAGTACGACCTCGTCCGCCGGTACTGGGAGCGACGGGACGTCCAGGCCGTCTCGCTCGCCGCCGCGGTCGGGCTCGCCGCCGTCGGCGCTCGAGTCGCGCCCGAGCCGGTGCTGTCGCTGTGTTGTGGCGCCCTGGTGACCTACCTCGTGTTTCTAGGACTCGTCCGGGTCGGGATCGTTCCGTCGCCGGAGACGTGGTGGTAGCTAGCGTCGGACTGCTCAGCCGCGTCGAGCGCTCCGCCAGCGACGGCCGTACACCCGCGGGAACGCTTCGACCTTCGCGTGGCGAACGTCGGTCGGGACGGTCGAAACTCGCGTCGAGACGCTCGCAGGCAGCGGGCCGACGGGCATCGAGGACACCGCCGTCGGATTGTTCGACGACGGTCGTCGGCCCTTGTAGCCGGAGCCGCGCTGGTGGGACTCGTACAGCTCCTCGAACGTCGCGTGGGCGTCGATCACCGCCTCCCTGGCCGGCTCGAGTCGCTCTCTGACTTCCTGCTGGAACGCCGTGTTCGTCGCCTCACCCTTCACCTCCTCGGTGAACGCCTCGAGCTCCTCGGCCGCCTCCGAGTCGTCGTTCGAGTCGAACGCGTCGGGGCCGAGGACGTCCTCGAGTTCGGACCGGAGCTCGTCGGACTCCCGTCCGAAGTCGGCGAGGTCGACGGCGTTCCAGAGCTCCCGCAGTTCGATCGCGCGTCGGAGGGCGTCGAGATCGAGCGCCAGCTTTGGATCCCGCTCCCGGATCGCCTCTGACAGCCGCTCGAGGTCGAGGACGTCGGGAAGCGCCTCGCCGTCGACCGCGTCGGGCAGTCGCTCGAGGTCGACCGTCTCGAGGACGTCCTCGAACTCCGCGACCACGTCCCACAGCTCGGCCGCCGTCGACGCCAGCGTCTCGTCCGACGTCTCCTCGGCAACGGCTCGAAGCAGCTCCTCGAGGGCGTTCGCGAGGCGATCGAACAGCTGCTCCAGAGATGTCGACTGGCTCATAGAATCGGTACGCCCGGCACCGAGAAAACGGGGCTGCTTACCGATTCGTTCGAACGAAAACCGCCAGTATACGAGAACAGTCTCGATCGCGACCCGATCAGACGCCGCGACCCTGCAGCATCTCCTCCTCCTCGAGGTCGGCATTGGCGTCGCCTTTCATCCCCTTGCCGAGGTTCGAGGCGATCTCGGCGAGGCGCTCGGGCTCGTCCCAGTTGTTGACCGCTTCGACGATTGCTTCGCCCATCTCGGTCGGGTTCTCGGCGCCGAAGATACCGCTGCCGACGAAGATGCCGTCGCACTCGTGGTGCATCATGAGCGCGGCGTCGGCCGGCGTGGCGATCCCGCCCGCGGCGAAGTTCACGACCGGGAGCCGGCCCATCTCGGCGGTCTCGTGGACCAGTTCGGCAGGTGCTTCGATCTCGCGGGCGTAGGCCTCGCGCTCCTCGTGTTTCATCCCCTCGAGTTCGCGGATCGCGCTTTTGATCGTCCGCTGGTGGTGGACGGCCTGGTTGACGTCGCCGGTGCCGGCCTCGCCCTTCGTGCGGATCATCGCTGCGCCCTCCTCGATCCGGCGCAGGGCCTCGCCGAGGTTGCGGGCGCCACAGACGAACGGCGCGGTGAAGTCGCGCTTGTCGATGTGGTAGGCGTCGTCGGCGGGGGTGAGCACCTCGGACTCGTCGATCATGTCGACGCCGACGGCCTCGAGGATCTGGGCTTCCTTCATGTGGCCGATTCGGGACTTGCCCATCACCGGGATCGAGACCTCGTCGACGATCTCGGCGACGTCGGCGGGGTCGGCCATTCGGGCGACGCCGCCACGCTTACGGATGTCTGCCGGGACGGCCTCGAGAGCCATCACAGCCACGGCGCCCGCGTCCTCGGCGATCCGGGCCTGTTCTTTGTCGACGACGTCCATGATAACGCCGCCCTTCTGCATCTGTGCGAAGCCGCGTTTCACGAGGTCCGTGCCGCGTCGCAGCTCCTCGAGATCGGTGGTTTCGGCCATGTCGCGGCGTTAGGACGCACTGCACTTACGCGTGTCCTTTATCGAGTGAGGGGCGGGCGCGTTCCTCGAACCGTCGGTTCACCGAGAGGAGACCGGTTCGCCTCGGCTCAGTCGCGCCCGGACTCGAGCGCCGTACAGTCGAACCAGCGGCCGCTGCCGGAGCCCGAGTTCCGACGTCAACTCTGGAGTGACCTCGAGGCGGGTTCCGAGCGGCGGGCCGACCGAAACCTCGCCGCGGAGTTGCATCCGCGCCCGGACCAGTTCGCCGTTGTGAGCGGTAAAACTCGAAAGTTCCACGCCCCGAAGTGACACGTCGGGTCGAGGCCGGGAGACCTCGAGCCGGATCGCGTCCCCGCTTTCGTCGGGGTTGTCGACGACAGCACGAAGCCCCCGCGGCCCGTCGGTTACGGTGATCGAGGTCCGTTCCTTGGGATACCCCCAGAGTTCGCGGCCGAGCGCGACCGACGCGTCGGTCGTCACGGGCAGCCAGTGGACGTACCCGCCAGGCTCGCCGCCGAGCAGTCTCGCGAGCGGTCGGTCCGTTCGGCTCCCGCAAACCGCCGGGACGATCACCGCGAACTCGTCGTAGGGTTCGAATTCGTCGCCGTGACCGACCCGATGGTACTGAATCCCGACGAGCGCGACGCAGCCGACGCGAGGGGCGATCGACAGCGGCGAGAGCCCGTCCGGCAGGATCCCCTCGAGGGTCGCCCGACGGGCCGGCACGACGACCCCGCCGAGCGTACACGAGAGCTCGAGGGGGAACGAGACGACGTGTCCGGTCGAGAGCTGCCGTTGCTCTCGGCTGTCCCGGTCCGGAGTTCCGGCGTGCGAGTCCATAGTCGAACCGACGGCGGCGAGCAAATTAGTGCTGTGGCCGGCCCGGGCGCAACCGCTATCGTTTTGCGGGTCCCGTTCGTCGCGCCGAACGATGACCGCGTCGACCGGGCTGCCCGACCGCGATCCGTTGCCGAGCTACCTCGCTCCCGTCCCGAAGACGCTCGAGGATCTCGGGCTACGGTTCGCGTGGCTCATCGTCGCGATCAACCTCGTGGGCACCGCCTTCGGCTTCTGGTACTACTCGGCCCAGCTCGCGGCGACGCCGACGGTGATGTGGCCATGGGTGCCAGACAGCCCGCTGGCGACGCTGTTTATCGCGCTCGCCATCGCCGCCTGGAAGCTGGGTCACGAGCTGCCCTGGCTGACCGCGCTGGCCTTCTTCGGGAACATCGTCCTCGGGCTGTGGACGCCGTACACTTTACTGGTGTTCTACGAGACCTACGCCGCCCAGACGCACCCGTTGATGTACCAGTTCCTGTTCTGGAGCCACCTCGCGATCTGTCTCTTATACACATCNCTTTACTGGTGTTCTACGAGACCTACGCCGCCCAGACGCACCCGTTGATGTACCAGTTCCTGTTCTGGAGCCACCTCGCGATGGTCGTCCAGGCGTTCGTCCTCCACCGGATCTCCGACTTTCCGATCTGGGGGGTCGCCGTCGCCCTCGTCTGGTACACGTTCAACCTGATCGTCGACTACTTCGTTCCGATACTCGAGGGCCCCCACGGCGTCCACCACACGACGATCCCCGTGGCCCAGGACGAACCGATGTTCCTCGGCGCCGACGCGCTGGGGCTCGTCGGGGCCGGCGAGACGACATTCGTGCTGCTGGCGCTGTTTCTCGCACTCGCGACGCGGGTCAAGAAGTGCGAGCTCGCGTCCTCGGAGCGCACGCGGGCCTGACGGTCACTTCTCGAGATCTCGCGTCTCGAACCGGTACTCGCCACCGTCGTACTCGAGGATGTCCCCCTCGTCGACGGTCGCGCTGTGCGACGACGACCCTCGCCGATGACCTCCAGCGGGGTCGGCACCGTCACCGAGAGAAGAGAGTAACCGCCACCGTGAATGCGATTTTATAGCCGGGGTCGGTGTCGAACGATCTATAGCGGTCATCTCGGCCGACCGCGAGTTCTCGACACGAGTGGTAACGTATGTGTGCCCAGACCGAAACGCTTGACACCGAACCGGACCGCGGCGCGGCGCCGATCAGACTGGACGGCCTCACCAAACGCTACGGCGACGTCACCGCCAACGACGCCGTCAGCTTCGACGTCGGGGCCGGCGAAATTTTCGGCTACCTCGGCCCGAACGGCGCGGGCAAGACCACGACGATTCGGCTGCTGCTCGGGCTCATCAAACCGACCTCGGGCTCCGCGGAAGTGCTGGGTGCAGATATCCGGGATCGCCGGGCGCTCACCGATGTGAAAGCCGATATCGGCTACCTTCCCGACTCCCTCGGCTTCGAGGAGCGCCTGACGGGACGCCAGGTGCTCGACTACTTCGCCCGGATGCGCGGCGACGAGCGCCGCGAGGAGTTACTCGAGCTGTTTCGCCCGCCGCTCGACAAGCGCGTCGAAACGTACTCCCACGGGAACAAACGGATGCTCGGCATCGTCCAGACGTTCATGCACGATCCGGACCTCGTGATTCTGGACGAGCCGACGTCGGGGCTGGACCCCCTCAAACAGGATCGGATGCACCTGTTCCTCGAAGAGGAGCGCGACGCCGGCAAGACGGTCTTCTTCTCCTCACACGTCCTCAGCGAGGTCCAGCGCGTCTGCGATCGGGTTGGGATTATCCGCGACGGAGCGTTAGTCGCTCTCGAGGGCGTCGACGACCTGCTCGAGCGGAGCGGGAAGGACGTCCGCGTTCAGCTGGCCGCACCGGTCGACGAGGAGCGGTTCGCGACGGCGGAGATGATCGACGTCGAAGCCGTCGACCGAACGGTTCGGTTCACCTACACCGGCGAGCCGGCCGCGCTGCTCGACCACCTCGTTCAGTTCGAGATCGAAGACGTCGACATCGGCGATCCCCAGCTCGACGAGATCTTCAAACACTACTACGGGAACGATGCGGAGGAATAATGACGGCCATCCTGCGTCTCGAGTCCAGAAAGCTCCTCCGCGGCACGCTCACCCTGACCGGGCTGCTGGTCCTGCTCTCGGCGTTCTTTCTCGTCGTCTTTCCGAGCATCCAGGAGGAGGCGGCGCTGTTCGAGGAGATATACCCGGAGTACATGCTCGAGCTGCTAGGGATCGAAGAGCTCCACACGATCGAGGGTTTCCTTGGCGGCTACATCTTCCCGTTCGTCTGGATCCTCCTCGCCGGAATCTACTTCGCGTACGTCAGCGCGGGCCTGATCTCGAGGGACGTCCGTACGAGACGAATGGATCTCACCCTTTCCAATCCGGTCTCTCGTGAGTCGGTCGTAGTCCAGAAGATCGCTGCCCTGTGGGTTCCCCTGGTCGCGTTGAACGTCGGCATGTTCGCCGCGTTACTCGCCGGCGTGGTTCTTCTCGGCGAGTCGATCGACCCTGTCTCGCTCACGATGGTGCACGCACTCGGCGTCCCGTACCTGCTCGTCTGTGCCGGGATCGGCATCGTCTTCTCCGTCGTTTTCGACCGCGTCGAAACCGCTCAGGCCGCCGCGCTGGGGCTGGTGTTCGTCTGCTGGTTGGTCGACGGACTCTCCCACATGAACCCCGATTTCGAGTGGGTCGGCGACCTCACGCCGAGCCGGTACTACGATCCGACGGCGATCCTCGTCCACGAGGAGTACGCACTCGGCGACGCCGGGATCCTCCTTGCGGGATTTCTCGTCCTGCTTGGCGTCGCGATTCTCGTCTTTACGCGGAGGGACATCTGAGATGCAGTCCGAACGTATCGGCGCCGACGAACACGCCGGACGAGTCGACGTTGACGGCGAGCTCGCTCGCCTCGAGCATCGCCGTGATTACGGCCACGGAGCCGGTCTTTCGGGGGTGGCGCCGTGACGGCGATTCTCCGCGTCGAATCCAGAAAACGGGTGCGGGGTTCGGTCATCCTGGTCGTCGTTTTCGCCCTGTTGTCGGCGCTGTACTTCTCGATGTTTCCCGGCATCCAAGCGGAGATGGACGTGATCGAGGAGGCGTTCCCGGCGTACATGTTCGACCTGTTTCAGATCGAAGAGCTCCACACGATCGAGGGGTTCATCGCCGCTGAGATCTACTCGTTCTTCTGGGTTCTGCTCGTCGCCATCTACTTCGCGTACGTCGGCGCGGGCTTGATCTCGAGTGACGTCCGGAGCCGGAAGATGGATCTCACGCTCTCGAATCCGGTCTCTCGTGAGTCGGTCGTGCTCCAGAAGGTCGCCGCCCTGTGGGTTCCCCTGATCGCGTTGAACGTCGGGGTGCCGATCATCGTCTACGTCGGCGCGCTTGTCATCGGCGAGTCGTTCGACCCCGTTGCGCTCGCGATGGTCCACCTGCTCTCGATCCCCTACCTGCTGGTCTGTGCCGGAATCGGCGTCGTCCTGTCGGTCGTCGTCGATCACCCACGAACCGCCAGAGCGGTGGCCCTGACCCTGGTCGCCGTCCTGTGGCTCGTCGACGGCGTGTCGAGGGTCGATCCGGACTACGAGCGGATCGGCGCCCTCACGCCGAGTCGGTACTACGACCAGACGGCGATCCTCGTCCACGAGGAGTACGCACTCGGCGACGCCGGAATCCTCCTCGCGGCGTTTCTCGCGTTGCTCGCCGTCGCCGTCTTCGTCTTCACGCGCCGGGACATCTGAGGCGGGTCGTCACCTCGAGCGAACAGTCGGTCCGCGAGGAACGAAGGCCCGGGCTATATCGAAATCGACGGCGTGTACCCTTCGTATGACACCGGATCGGCGGGACGTGCTGAAACTCGCGGGTGCAACGGCGGCGGCCACCGTCGGAACGGCGAGCACCGTCACGGTTACCGCACAGGAAAACGGCGACGACCTTCCCGACTACAGTCGGTGGCTCGCGCTCGCGGACACATCCATCGAGTTCGCCTTCCTCGACTGGGCCGCTCTCGAGGAGTTCGTGACGGACGAACTCGAGGAAGCCGATCCCGACGAGGAGGTGCCGCCGGAGTACGAGGCCGATCCGATGATCGCGCCCGTCTCGGAGGGGGCGCTCGGGACCTACTTCTACGTCGGGCTGGACCTCGCCCAGTACCGTCTCGGCGGGCTTCTCGACGAAGCGGCGTTCGACTCGAGCGTCGAGGGACTGCTCCGAACACCCGAGGCGTTCGTCGCGCTCGGGACGATCGACCCTGGAGAGATCGACGCCCGAGTCACCGCCGAACCCGAGGCCGAGTTCATCAGACAGCTCGAGCGAACCGACGGGACCGGCGCGTACGACGTCTACACCCCGGTCGACGCCTCCGACGCCGCGATCGCCGTCGGGGACGACGCCCTCGCGGTGGCTTCCGAAACCGACGACCCGATCGGGACGCTCGAGGCGTTCGTCGGCGCCGCCGAGGGCGACGGCGCGCGGGCGACCGACGAGGGCGAGGCGTTCGCGTGGACACTCTCGAGCGCCGGGGGCGCCGACGCCGTCGTCGGCCAGTCCGGGCCGGAGGCAGGAGACGAGGGAGTCGTCGATTTCGACTACGAGGAACTCGAGAACAGCGAGACGGTCGTCTCCTCGCTCACCGTCGAGGACGCCGAGACGTCGACCGGCGAGTTCGCGGCGGTGATCGACGACCCCGACGAGGCCGCGCTCGAGAACCTTCTGGGCGCGTCCGGAGAGGATCGGTCAGTCGACGTCGACGGTGATCGGGTGACCGCGACGGCGACGTGGCGGGAAGAGGCCGTGACGGGCACTCGAGAGTAGTGAGGGGTGGCGGCGAGGACCGATCGATGTCGCGGTGGCGCGCGCTAAGCGAGGGCAAGTTGCCAGCGCCCCGTCGCCCGATTTCGTGCGAGGTCTTCGCGAACGGACCGAGTGAAGCGTGAAAGACGCTTCGTGTCTTCCTGTGGATGAGCCAACGAACCGAATGAGCGAGCGAATTGGCTGGAGAAGGCGTGGAATTCACTGCTGCCAGTTTGAGGAATCTACCTGAGACAGACACTGAGTTACGTACAGCTCGAGTAGCCAACAGAGTACCACTCGAACTCACCGATAGTTGTCAAGAACGGCGTCCTGACTATAGAGCGTATATGCAGCACGACGCCTTCGATTGTTTCACACTGAAATAGCTAACTCGTATATTCACCACACACGCTTGGTTCCTGCCGTATTTTCTACCAAATTCCACTACGTTATTTAGACACATGGATACAGGACGCGTATCCCTCACTGACCAATAGACCTGCACGGAGTAGTTCCTGCTCAACCCCTGCAGATCCGTCACAAAGTGGCTATATGTGACTGTGTCGCATAGAGCAGCCATCAGATGACAGCCGAGAGGGATCAGTTCGAAGCCGACGAGAAACAAATCAACAGGGGTTCTTCCGGGAGCAATCGCACTGAGCGTCTAACGACCGGGGTGGTTCGATATGGAGACGCTTGAGACGGATTACCTGGTAGTGGGTGCCGGGGCGTCGGGGATGGCGTTTACGGACACGTTGATCGACGAGTCCGACGCCGATGTCGTGATGGTAGACCGGCGGGCGAATCCGGGTGGCCACTGGAACGACGCCTACCCGTTCGTACGGCTGCACAATCCATCTGCGGTCTACGGGGTCAACTCGCGGCGGCTCGGCACTGACGAGATCGACGAAGTCGGCCCGAACGCCGGCTTCTACGAGCGGGCGACCGGCGCGGAGATCTGCGACTACTATCGCCGCGTGCTCGAGAAGGACCTGCTCGCCTCGGGGCAGGTCCGCTTTTTTGGCATGTCCAACTACATCGGCTCCGATGAGGGCAGCCATCGGTTCGAGTCGCGGCTGACCGGCGAGACGACCGAGGTGGCCGTTCGACGCCGGGTCGTGGACGCCGCCTACGTGGAATCATCCACACCCGCGACTCACACCCCGTCGTTCGACGTCGATACCGACGCGCGGCTGGTCACCCCCGACGAACTCGTCGGCCTCTCCGATCCAGCCGACGGGTTCACCGTCATCGGGGCGGGGAAGACGTCTATGGACACCTGCGGCTGGCTGCTCAACCAGGGCGTTCCACCGGAGGAGATTCGGTGGATTCGACCCCGGGACCCCTGGACCTTCCCCCGGCGCAATGTTGAACCCCTGGAGCACGTGCCGTTGTTCATGGAGTCGTTCTCGCTGTGGACGAAAGCTGCCGCGGAGGCCGAGGACGTCCCCGACTTTTTCCGACGGCTAGAAGCCAACGAGGTGCTAATCCCGCTCGACCCCGAGGTCGAACCCGAAACGCTTCGTGGGGCAACCCTCAGCCAGGATGAACGCGACGATCTACGCCGGATTCGCAACGTCGTCCGCAAAGGATACGTTCAGCGTCTCGAGGCCGACCGCATCGTGCTCGACGACGGGACTGTGCCCACCGACCCACAGCATGTGCACGTCGACTGTACCGCCCCCGGTGTCGAGACCCCACCGGCGCGCCCGATTTTCGCCCCCGACCGGATCACCCTGCAGTATATTCTCGCCCCCGGAACAATTCCGTTCAGCCCTGCTATCACTGCCTACGTCGAGGCGAACCGCGACGACGACGCGGAGAAAAACCGGTTGTGTCCGCCCAACCCCGGTCTCGGCGACGCGGAGCAGTTCGTCGGCCAGACCCTCGTCATGCAACGGGCCCTCGCCGCGTGGCAGGCAGAACCCGACATCGAGGACTGGCGGCAACACTGTCGACTCAGCTATACACGAGGAATGCACGAACACCTCGACGATCCACGCATGCTGGATGCACTCGAGCGGATCGCTGCGTACCAAGAATCGGCGATTGCAAACCTCGAGCGACTCCGGGAACCCGCCGAACCTTCGACCGCCTGAACGGTCTTGAGGGGGCGCCCGTCCCGACTTGCGTGGTGTAGGTCAGGCCATCCTTTGTACAAACCGGTACCCCGAACGGTGCGCCGTGACCGAGACGCGCCTCGTATCCTTGCGGAGGTGTAGCGAACAATCGATTTCTATCGGTAGGGGATGCGAGATACGGAAGCCACATACAGCAACCGTCGGTAGCAGATTGGAACTGCTTGCCAGCGTTAAGCGGTAGTCAAGGAACAGTGTCAGCAGCGTTCCGTGACGGTGTTGTCTGTCCTTCCATTCCGAGTTGTTCCATCTCCCATGCAAGATAGTCACGAAGCCCGTCTTCTATTGTGCGGTGTTCGATCCCGAGTTCCCGTTTTGCCTTGGAATTATCGACCAGGATTTCCGTCCCCCCAAAGGTTCGGAAGGCTTCTGGTTCAAATCCTTCTGGGGGCGTCGTAACCCATTCGACCGGCGTCAGTATCTTCCCGAGAAGTTTGAACCATAGCGGTGAGACGGTTCGTGGGGCAGAGACACCGGTAAGGTCTTCTGCGATATCGAAGACTTCGATCACCTCACGGGACTCGCTCGAGATGATGTACTCT
Organism: Natronococcus amylolyticus DSM 10524; assembly: GCF_000337675.1. GTDB lineage: Archaea > Halobacteriota > Halobacteria > Halobacteriales > Natrialbaceae > Natronococcus > Natronococcus amylolyticus. Next base: position 51,878 of record NZ_AOIB01000025.1, read on the forward strand.
TCTCCACCGTCTCCCGATTCCATCGCAAGTAGAAGACCACGAACAGTATCGTCGACGTGATCATACGGGAGAGCAAATCGTCGTGGGAACATCGGGAGGTCGCCCTGCAACCAGTTCACGAAGCCTTCACGGAGTGATCCGTACTCCTTGTCTCCCGGGCCGTAGACCCCGCCAGGCTGGACGATAACCAGCGGCAACCCGTTGTCCATCATTGGTCCGGCAACCTCGTAGTGAGCACGCCACTTCGTGTCGAAGTAGACGGAGAGTCCCGGCCTGTCCGGGCGATACGATTCGTCAACGATCTCGCCGTCAGTGTTGCCATAGACACCGACGGTGCTGGTGTAGACGCCTTTGGGGATGTCGAGTTCGTCCATCAGTTCGAGAACGTTACGAGTCCCCTCGACATTGATCCGCTGGGCCCGCCCACGTTCTTTGGGCCCCGGACCGATGAACCACCACGCAGCCATGTGAAAGAGACGATCGACCCCGGCCATCGGTTCGCGCATACTCTCTTTGTCGGTGATGTCGCCCTTGACTACGGTCACATCGTCGGGAAGATGGCTCGCGTTCGAACGGGACCGCGTTAACGCGGTGACGTCGTGACCATCGTTCACTAATCGTTCGACGAGTTTCGTCCCCATGAAGCCGGTCGCTCCTGTAACGAAGTACTCCATTTCGTCTCACTATGCGGGTCAGTTCCAAAGCGTCACCCCGTGACGAATCTGCAAGCGTCGAAAGAGCACCAGTCGATGAGAGATGCGCACTCTGTACGTGACGCAGTATCGCAGTCGAAATCCGAGCCCGAGCGCCTACTCGAGAATCACGATCGCCGAGTCGGTCTCGAGCATCTCGCCGTCGCCGGAGTACGTTCGCTCGAGCGAAACGTCGAACAGTTCGTCCTCGAGTTCCTCGCCGGCGACTCGCAGCACGCCGGCATCGTCGTCGATCTCGTACTCGCCGCCCTCGATTCCCGAGTCGATCTCGCCGACCTTCGAGCCGTAGCGGGGCCCGAGCGTCGAGTAGTCGAGGCTGATCGAGGCGACTTCGGTGGTGATTTGGGGTGGCTCCTCGAGCACGTCGAGCTCCTGGACGTGCATCACCTGTCTCTTATACACATCTCTGATGGNATCGCGGTCTCGCCGGCCTCGAGGTCGGCCTCGTACCCCTGGGGGGTCGGCCAGTCGCGGACGTGGATGCTCGTTTCGGCGAGGTCTCCGCTCTCTCGCGGCTCCGCCGCTCGATCTTCCGAGGCGCGTTGCGCCTCGCTGTAGCGCGCCTGCCAGATTTCCTCCGTGACGTGGGGGAGGAACGGCGCCCACAGCTCGAGGAACGTGCGATGGGCGGTTCGCAGCGCGTACTGCGTCGAGGGGTTGTCCTCGCGCTCCTTCGCGATCTCGAGGTAGTCGTCGCAGAACGTGTTCCAGAAGAAGGTTCTGAGACGGTCGCGAGCCTTTGCGAACTCGTAGGCCTCGAGGTGGTCGGTTAGCTCGTCAACGGCGTCGTCCAGCTCCGCAAGGAGCCAGCGGTCAATCGCCTCGAGTTCGGCCGGCTCCTCGGGAGCTGCGGGTGCCAGATTGTCGACGAGCTTCGAGGCGTTCCAGAGCTTGCGTAGTAGTTTCTCGCCCGCGGTGAGGTCCTTCTCCTGGTAGGGGAAGTCGTCACCGACTGCGGCGCTGGCCGCCCAGAACCGCACCGCGTCGACGGGATACTCCGCGAGCACCTCCTCGGGGGCGACGACGTTGCCCTTCGATTTCGACATCTTCTCGCGGTTCTCGTCCAAGACGTGGCCGTTGATCAGCGTCGCGTCGAACGGCACCTCGCCGGTGTGCTCGTAGCACTTGACGATCGTGTGGAACAGCCAGAACGAGATGATGTCGTGGCCCTGGGGACGCAGATCGAACGGGTAGAGTTCAGGGTTGTCCATCGTGAACTCCTGGGCCTCTTCGTCCCAGTCCCAGCCCGCGTTGATCAGCGGCGTCAGCGAGGAGGTCGCCCACGTGTCGAAGACGTCCTCCTCGGGGTCGAACGTGTCGTTGCCGCACTCGGGACAGGTGTCGATCGGCGGCTCGTCGCTCAGTGGATCGACCGGCAGGTCCTTCCGACGAGCCATGACCTCGTGGTCGCACTCGCTGCAGTACCAGACCGGGAACGGGATCCCCGAGTCGCGCTGGCGGGAGATCAGCCAGTCCCACTCGAGGCCCTCGATCCAGTGTCGGTAGCGCGAGAACATCTTCTCGGGGTACCAGTCCATCTCGCGGCCGGCCTCGAGGTACTCCTCCTTGTGGTCGAGAATCTCGACGTACCACTGCTTGGAGACGCGGTACTCGACGGGCGTCTCGCAGCGTTCGTGGACCTGCACGGCGTGGGAGATCTCCCAGCGATCGCGCAGGGCGCCCTCGTCCTCGAGGTCCTCGACGATGGCTTCGCGGGCCTCCTCGGTCGACATGCCCTCGTAGTCGCCGGCCAGCTCGGTCATCGTCGCGGACTCGTCGATCGCCACTCGGAGCGGCAGGTCGTGGGCCTGGTACCACTCGATGTCGTTCTGGTCGCCGAACGTACAGCACATGACGACGCCGCTGCCTTTCTCCATGTCGACGCGGTCGTCGGCGATGATCGGCACCTCGTGGCCGAAGATCGGCACTCGAGCGGTTTCGCCGACGAGGTCCTGGTTCGCCTCGTCGTCGGGGTGGACGAAGACGGAGACGCAGGCCGGGATCAGTTCTGGACGGGTCGTCGAGATGACGAACTCCTCGCGGTCCGTGCCGTCGCTAGCAACGCCGAACGCGATGTCGTTGAAGTGCGAGCCGCGCTCGTCGTCCTCCATCTCGACCTGCGAGATCGCGGTCTCGCAGTCGGGACACCAGATCGCGGGCGCTTTCTTCCGATACTCGCGTCCCTTCTCGTAGAGATCGAGGAAGGAGAGCTGCGAGACGCGCCGAACGCGGGGTTCGATCGTCTTGTAGGTGTGACCCCAGTCGATCGAACAGCCAAGTCCCTGCATCTTGTCGGTAAACTCGGCCTCGTACTCCTCGCAGACCTCGCGACAGAGCTTCTGGAACTCGCGGCGTTCGTAATCCTGGTGGCGGATGTCCAGTTCTTTCTCGGTCAGCCGTTCGCTGGCGATCCCGTTGTCGTCGTAGCCGAACGGGAAGAGGACGTCGCCGTCGTGCATCCGCTGGAACCGGGCCGCGAAGTCCTGGATCGTGTGGCCGTAGAGGTGGCCCATGTGGAGGCTTCCGGAGACCGTCGGCGGCGGCGTGTCGATCGCGTAAGTGGTGTTGGGATCCTGTCCAGGGTCGCCGTCGTAGGCGTAGACCTCGGCGTCGACCCAGCGATTCTGCCAGCGGTTTTCGACGGCTTCGGGGTCGTAGCCGCCTTCGAGGCTCGGCTCCTCTCGCTCGCGGGTTTCGGGGTCCGTACTCATGCTCTCACCGCCCGAGGGGGGCGTCGTCGGTGCGTCGTCGTGGGGAGGATTCGATCGTACATACCGGTCGTTGTCGGTGAATGCTGGTCGGCTACAATACATCCGTCGATACGGGGTTGGCGTGTGGGGCTACGGAGCCCCTACGAAAACGACGTCGCGGAACGCGCCGGGTCCGACAGCGCGGATCATAGCACTACTTCCGCGCGGGCGCTGTTAGGTGTTTCGCGTCGCTCGAGTGGAGTTAGCCGGAAAGCCGAATCACGGCTCGAGACGGCGTCGGTCGGTGAAGCTCGCCCTCGAGGTAGGTCGCCAGCCGCTCGAGGAACTGGTCGTCGACGTCCGCCTCGCCGCCGACGGCGAGGTCGATTCGGTCGTGCTGTCCGGGATCGTGTTCACCCTGCATCACGAGCGAGAACAGCTCCCGCGGGGTGACGGGGTCGCCGGCGTCGAGGCGTTCGGCGACGCCCTCGAGGGTCGATTCGACGCTGGTTTCGACCTCGAACGTGACGTCGACGGAGACGTTCGCGCCGCGTCTCGAGGCGGCACAGGCCTCTTCGGAGTGGCGGACGGCCGGCACCAGCACGTCCGCGAAGTCGAGTCCTTGCTCGTCAGTCCCGACGTAGGCGAACGCGAGCATGGCCTTGAGCCCGTCCAGCGCGTCCGCGTCGCTCGTCAGTTCCTCGAAGACCTGCTGGCGATCCTTCGCCGAGAGCGTGTGCAACAGCAGGTCGAAATCGAGGATCGCGTCGACGACGCGTCGGCGGACGCGCGCCTCGGCGTTTCGCCGGGACTGCTCGTGGCCCATTTCCCGTTCACCGAGCAGAAACGCCCGATCGGCCGGCGTCAACATCCCTCGGTCGCGGTCGATATCGGTGTTCATAATCGGGTTCCGATTATACGACATTGGCTTCTATGCGAACCGATATGAACGCTTGGGTTCGAGGGATGTACATGATCGCCAGCGAACGGTCGGGCGTCGACGTTTCGGACTCCTCTCTCGAGGATCGAGCGTCGCCCGGCCCCCGACGAGCCGCTCGAAAGCCGGCTTCCGACGCATCAGTACACCGCAGGGGACGATAACGAATGGGCGGGTCGATTGCCGACCGCTACGCCGACCTGATCGTCTCCCACAGCAAGCTGGTCGTCCTGCTCGTGCTCGTGCTCACCGCCGTCGTCGCCGCCGGCGCCGCGATCGGCGAGAGCGAGGACGGCGAGATCGGCCAGTTCGAGACCGACTCCGAGGAGACCGAGGCCCTCGAGGAGATCGACGAGACCTACGGAACGGATGACCGGGTCGTGGCCCAACTCGTCGTCCGGGACGAAGGCGGCGACGTGCTCACGCGCGAGTCGTTGCTCGAGGGACTGTACCTGCAACAGGAGGTCCGCGAGAACGAGTCCCTGAACGAGACGCTCGCCGACGAGGGGTTCGTCGCCCTCGAGAACGTCGTCGCGACCGGTGCCGTCTTCGAGGACCGCGCGGCCGAAGCCGAGGGCCCCCCTGACACCAGCGAGCCCACGCTCGAGGAGCAGATCGAGGTGCTCGAGGACCGCTCGGACGAAGAGGTCGAGGAGCTACTGGCCGACGTCCTCGACCCTGACGCGGACAACCAGGGTGAGGACCCATACGAGTTCCTGCCGAGCGACTACGAGCCGGGGTCGACGACGGCCGAGTCACGGATCGCCTTCCTCTTCCAGGTCGACGACAGCGGCGAGGACGACGATCCGGAGGCCGCCTACGCGGCCCAGGTCGAGATCGACGGCCTCGTCGAGGACCGCTTCGACGACGCCTTCCTCTTCGGCCAGGGCGTCACCGACGAGGCCTCGAGCAACGCCGTCGGCGACAGCTTCGCGATCATCACCCCCGTCGCGCTCGTGCTCGTGTTGTTCGCGCTCGGGGTCGCCTACCGCGACGTCGTCGACGTGATGGTCAGTCTGTTCGGAATCGGCGTCGTGATGGCCTGGCTCGCCGGCATCCTCGGCTGGCTCGAGATTCCCACGAGCCAGCTGCTGATCGCGGTTCCGTTCCTGCTGATCGGGCTCAGCATCGACTACTCGTTACACGTTATCATGCGATCACGGGAGGCGAGGGCTGGCGTTCTCGAGCGCGACACGCGCGGAGGCGCCGATCCGGAAACGGTCGAAGAACCGGCCGCTGACGGAGGAAACGACGAGCGAACAGTCCGAAACGGAATGCGCCTCGGCCTGGCCGGCGTCGTCCTCGCGCTCGCGGCCGCGACGTTCTCGACTGGGGTCGGCTTCCTCTCGAACGTCGTCAGCCCCCTGCCCGCGATCCAGGACTTCGCGATCCTCTCGGCGGGCGGGATCCTCGCGACGTTCGTCGCCTTCGCCGTCCTCGTCCCCGCGCTGAAGGTCGAGGTGGACGACCTGCTCGAGGGACGGTTCGGAATCGATCGGCAGAAGGACCCCTTCGGACGGAGCGCAGGTCCGGTTAACCGCGCGCTCTCGGGGGTCGTCTCGCTGGTCCAGCGCGCGCCGCTGGCCGTCGTCGCCGTCGCGCTGCTGCTCGCGATCGGCGGGGCCTACGGCGCCACGGGGATCGACACCGAGTTCAACGAGGCCGACTTCCTGCCCGAGGACGCCCCTGACTGGGCGAAGTCGCTCCCGGGGCCGCTGGCGCCCGACACGTACACGATCAGCGACGACGCCGCCTACCTCGGCGACAACTTCCAGGAGCAAGGGGAGGGGAGTCAGGCCCAGATACTGATACGCGGGGACGTTACCGATCCCGCGACGCTGGCCGCGATTGAGAACGGAACGGCTGGAATCGACGGCGACTCGAGCGGCACGATCGCGACCGGGCCGGGCGGCGAACCCTCTATTGAAAGTCCGGTTTCGGTGATCCAGGAGGTCGCCGACGAGAACGAGTCCGTCGCCGCGGCTCTGGAGGAGCGCGACACGGACGGCGATGGACTGCCCGACGAGGACCTCGAGGGGCTGTACGACGAACTGTACGAGGCCGACGAGGACGCGGCCGCTACCGTGTTGTACCGCACCGACGACGGCGAGTACGAGACCGCGCGGATGCTCGTCGACGTCCGCGGCGACGCCTCCGCGCAGGCCGTCGCCGACGACACGCGCGCTCTCGCGAGCGTCATCGAGGCCGACGCCCCGGTGTCGGCGATCGCCACCGGCGGCCCCGTGACGAACGCCGTCGTCCAGGACGCGCTGCTCGAGACGCTCGTCCAGGCCTTCGCGGTCACGCTCGTCGTGATTCTGGTCTTCCTGACGGTGCTGTACTGGGTGCGCCACCGCGCGCTCACACTGGGGGCGATCACGCTCGCCCCGGTGGTCGCTGCGCTGGCGTGGCTGCTCGGGACGATGGCCCTGCTCGACGTCCCTTTCAACAGCGAGACGGCCGTCATCACGAGCCTCGCGATCGGGCTCGGCGTCGACTACAGCATCCACGTCGGCGAGCGATTTCAGGACGAGTCGAACCGTCGCGACTCCCTGCAGGATGCCCTCGCCGCGACGGTCACCGGTACCGGCGGGGCGCTCTTGGGCAGCGCGCTGACCACGGCGGCCGGCTTCGGCGTGCTCGCGCTCGCGCTGGCGCCGCCGCTCCAGCGGTTCGGGCTCGTGACGGGGCTGAGCATCATCTTCGCCTTTATCGCCTGCCTCACCGTGTTGCCGTGTCTGCTCGTGGTTCGGGAACGCGTCCTCGAGCGAGTCGCCTGAGACACGGCCGCGGACACCGCTTTCGATAGCTGCTCTCGGTCATCGTCGGCTGCGCCAGCAGTTCGAATGGTCTTGTTTGTAGAGCACAAATAACACCACTGACTGAAGTAGGTACAGGACGCACTGGTACGGTAAATGGTACTGTAGTCCAGAATCCGTCCAGGTTCAGATTCGTAGAATTGGGAAATTTGAGCAATACTTATTACACTGGACGACAGAGGTAGTATTGTATGTCAATCGAAAACCCCCGGCGGCTGTCGTTCGACTACGAGTGGGAGTACTCCCCGCAGGTGACGTCTTTATTTAGTGTCTTCACGCTCGTTGCCGTACTCGGATGGCTGGTGACGGTCATGCTGACGGCGATCCACCTGTTCGCACTTCCAGCAATACCTCCTGACGCACCGGTCCAGGGAAGCATCGAAGTGATCACGAGTCCGTGGGCGTACGTCTTCGGCGTTCCGCTCGCGACGCTCGGCGGGTTCTACTACCTGACGACGATCGGACTCGCGCTCTGGTGGTTCGACACCCGCCATCCGCTGGTGATCAAGATCCTGACGCCGATCACCGCGAGCGGCGTGGTCTTCTCGTCGTACTTCGTCTACCTGCAGCTGGGCGTGATCGGCGAGATCTGCCCGTTCTGCATGGTGTCCGCCGGCGCGACCGTCGCCCTGTTCGGCCTCGAGCTGGCGATCCTGCGAACGAGTTCGACGCCCTCGATCTCGAGTATGACCGGCGATTTCGGAAACCTGCTCGGACGAACGAACGTCGCGTTGATCGTGGTGACGGTCCTCGTCGGACTCGCCACGCTCGCCGGACTGTTCGCAGTTCCGCTCCTGCCGCTCCCGGACGCGGTTCCGTTCGTCTAACTCCCCGACCGATTCGTTCGTCGTCGTCTTCGAAGGATGCACTCGATCGAGTCGAGGTCGAACCACCCGCCTGTGCCGTCCGATGAGTTATGATCGTTCACGTGGGTGTTTCGTGCATGGAGACGGCACCGAACCTGGCCGACTACGAGGGGCTCTCGAAGGTTTTCGAGTGGGACAGCATCTACGCCGACGCCGACTGGGACGCACCCGACGAGATCAACGTCGCCCACGAGGTCTGTGACCGCTACCGGACCGACCGGGGCACCGTCGCGCTGTACTTCGTCGGGGACGACGGCGAGCGCGAGCGGATCACGTTCTGGGAGCTCGCACAGTGGTCGAACGGCTTCGCGAACGTCCTCGAGACCCTCGGGGTCGAGCGCGGCGACCGCGTCTTCGGCTACACGCCCCGAATCCCCGAGCAGTACGTCGCGATGCTTGGCTCCCTGAAGGCCGGCTGCGTCTACGGCGGGATCGAGCCGCAGCTCGGCACCGACGAGGTCGCCTACCGGCTCGCGGACGCCGAAGCGAGCGTCGTCGTCACGACGCCCGAGAACCGCGATACCCTCGAGACGGCCCTCGAGGACGTCCCCTCGGTCGAGCACGTGATCGTCGTCAGCGACGACGGCGTCGGCGTTCGCCGGGGCGACGTGAGCTACTACGAGGCGATGGACCGGGCCGACAACGAGTACGAGACCGTCCGGACCGAGGGCTCGGACCCCGCGTTGCTGTACTACACCAGCGGTGCCACGGGGTCGGCGAAGGGAATCGTCCACGGCCACCGCTGGATCGTCGGCGTCGCCGCGGCCCAGCTGTACGCTGCGGACCTCCAGCAACACGAGACCGACCTCTACTGGGGGGCCGGCGACCGGGGATGGCTCACCGCGCCCGTCAACGCGCTGGGCGTCTGGTTCTGGGGCCACAGCATCCTCGCCTACGGCGGCGGGTTCGATCCCGACACCTGGACCGCCCTGCTCGAGGAGTTCCCCGTCACCGTGCTCTCGGGGGTTCCCGCCCACTACCGTCGGCTGCGCGAGGAGGCCGACGACCTCGAGCCCGACGACCTGGATCTCCACCGCGCGATGAGCACCGGCGACCCCCTCGAGGCCGAACTGATCGAGTGGGGCGAGCAGGCGCTGGGAACGCCGATCGCCGACAGCTACGGCCAGGCCGAGACGGGCAACATGCTGATCAACACCTACCCCTCTATCGAGACCAGACCGGGCAGCATGGGGAAACCGCTGCCCGGCGTCGAAGCCAGCGTGGTCGATCCCGACACCGGCGACGAACTCGAGGTCGGTGAAACCGGCGAGATAGCCGTCAAAGGGGAGTTCCCATCCTTTTTCCTGGGGTACTGGGAGGACCCCGAGCGCACCGACGAGGCGTTCGTCGGCGACTGGTACCTGACTGGCGACCTCGGACGGATCGACGAGGACGGCTACTTCTGGTTCGAGGGCCGGGCCGACGACGCCGGCGAACGGTAACGCATGTCGGCTGATTCGTAGGGGCCTACTCTCGGGAACGCGATCGCCAGCGTCGGCTCGCAAATCAGGTGGTTCCTCGCCGAACGTGCTACTGCGAGCGTCAGTTGGTTTCGAGAATCAGCAGATCGTCACCGGCGTCGACCTCCTGTTCGTTTTCTGCGACGCACTTCGTGACCGTTCCGTCAGCCGGTGCCGTGATATCCTGAAAGTTCTTCATAACGCCGACCAGCCCGACGACATCTCCCTCGGTAACTTCGTCGCCTTCGTCAACGAAGGTCTCCTCGTCCGGATCCGGACGCGTATAAAAAACGCCGGGCATCGGTGACTGGATGTGTTCTGTCGTCATCTACGAAATCTTACGATGCAGTATAGGCTCCGTGCATATAGACTTTGACAAAGCCAACCCAGCGACAGTCGCCCGCAAATCTGGCTGTAGCGGGCCGTTGGCGAAATTAGTACCTCCAGTGATAGTTCTACAGCCGCACTATAGTCGGTATCTATACAGTGGTAACCGTTCTCTCACCGGGTGGGATGAGTGACCGAACGATAGCGAAACAGGAGCTGCCGTCTCCGCGGTACGAGTACGGCGGAGACGACTGGGTGTTCGTCGAACTCGACGAGGCGATGAGTTTCGACGCGAACTTCAAGGTGCAGGCGATCACACAGGAGATCCGACGGAACAGTCTCGAGGGGGTCGTCGAGGTCGCGCCCTCGAACGCTTCCTACCTGATTCAGTTCGATCCGGCGGTCCTCCACCCGGACGAGTTGATCGACGAACTGAAATCGCTCGAGGACGAGATCGACGTCGCTGAGTACCAGTGGGAGGCTCGCGTATTCGATATTCCGGTCTTCTACGACGATCCGTGGACTCACGAGACGGTGATGGACTTTCGAGAGCGCCACCAGGATCCGGACTCGACGGACCTCGAGTACTCCGCCGAGATCAACGGCTTCGACTCCGTCGAGGCGTTCGTCGACCATCACTCCGGCGCGCCACACCTGGTGACGATGATCGGCTTCGTCCCCGGGCTCCCGTTCTGTTTTCAGATGGTCCCTCGCGACGAACAGATCGAAGTTCCGAAGTACGAACAGCCGCGGACGGCGACGCCGAGCCGAGCGATCGGGTTCGGTGGCGCGTTCACCGCGATCTATCCCGTCCCCGGGGCCGGCGGCTATCAGCTCTACGGTCGAACGCCCGTCGAGGTGTTGGACGTCGATCAGGAGCTCTCGGGCTTCGAGGAGTCGATGGTGCTCCCGAACCCGGGCGATATTCTCAGCTTCCGACAGATCGACCGTGAGGAGTACGACGCGATCCGCGAGGCGATCGAGAACGGAACGTACGAGTACAACTACGAGCGAGTCGAGTTTGAACCGCAGGCGTTCTTCGAGGATCCACGCGACTACAACCAGCGGCTGCTAGAGGTGCTCGAGTGATGCGTATTCTCGACGGTGGACTCGTGACGACCGTCCAGGACACCGGCCGGTACGGCCACTATCATATCGGCATGCCACCCTCGGGTGCGATGGATCAGTTCGCCCACACGGTTGCCAACTGGCTTGTCGGAAACGACGATTCCGAGGCGACGCTCGAGATGACGTACGTGGGCGCGGACGTCGAGTTCGAAGACGACGCCGTCTTCGCCGTCACCGGTGCGGACATGGACCCCTCGCTCGAGGACGAACCGGTCCCGACTTGGACGGCCGTCCGGGCCGAGGCCGGCGACACGCTCAGTTTCGAGTTCGCGAAGGAAGGTACGCGCTCGTATATCGCAGTCGCCGGCGGGATCGATGTCGAACCGGTGATGGAGAGTCGGTCGACGTACACCTTGATCGGAATCGGCGGCCACGAGGGGCGATCGCTCGAAAACGGCGACGAACTGCCCATCGGCGAGCCGGCGGCGGATGCCGACGCGACGGTCGGCACCTCGATCGACGAGGAGAACCGACCGGACTACTCGACGACTGAGATCAACGTCGTGATGGGACTCTGTGATTACCGGCTCACCGACGAGGGACGACGGCGGTTTCTCGACGCCGACTGGACGATTTCCGACGAGGCTGATCGGGTTGGTTACCGGTTCGAGGGGCCTGATATCACCGATATGTTCGAAGAGCGCGAGCAGCCGTTCGGTGCCGGACCGGACGTCACCAACGTCGTTGACCTCGGCTATCCGGTTGGTTCCATCCAGATGGCCGGACAGCCGATTATTCTGATGCGAGACGCCGTGACGGGCGGCGGATACGTGACCATCGGGACCGTCGTGAGCCCCGAGCGCGACGCGCTCGCTCAGTGCCGAACCCACGATACCGTCGATTTCAACGCCGTCGGCGCCGAGGAAGCTCTCGAGATCGGTCGCGAGCGAGACGATCTTCTCGAGGAAATTCGGAGGTCGTTATAGTGGGAGCTCCCCGAAAGACGATCGACAAAGTACTCGTTGCGAACCGAGGCGAGATCGCGGTTCGCGTGATGCAAGCGGCGACCGAACTCGGAATCGAGACGGTCGCCGTCTATAGTGACGCCGACGAGACGGCAAAACACGTCTGCCGCGCCGACGAGGCCGCTCACGTGGGCTCGTCCGTTGCCAACAAGAGCTACCTCGATCAGGACTCGCTCATGGAAGCGGCGGCCGAGACCGGCGCCGACGCGATCCACCCGGGCTACGGTTTTCTTGCGGAGAGCGAGTCGTTCGCTCGCCGCGTCGAGGACTCCGAGTTCATCTGGGTCGGACCGCCGGCGGACGCGATGACCGACTTCGGCGAGAAGACCAAGGCTCGAGCCATCATGGACGAGGCCGGCGTCCCGATCGTTCCCGGAACCGACGAACCGGTCGACGACCCGGAGCGGATCGAAGCGTTCGCCGACGACTACGGCTACCCGGTCGCGATCAAGGCCGACGGCGGTGGCGGCGGACGCGGGCTAAAGGTCGTTCGCGGACCCGAGGACGTCGACGAACAGTTCCGGAAGGCCAAACGCGAGGGGGAGGCGTACTTCGACAACGACGCCGTCTACGTCGAACGCTTCCTCGAGAACCCGCGTCACATCGAGGTGCAGGTGATCGGTGACACTCACGGGAACGTGCGACACCTCTACGAGCGCGACTGTTCGGTCCAGCGCCGCCAGCAGAAGCTCATCGAGGAGACGCCCTCTCCCACCATCGACGAGGAAACTCGAGCGGAACTCTGCGAGGCCGCCCGAGCGGGCGTCGCCGAGGCCGGGTACAGCAGTGCCGGTACCGTGGAGTTCCTCTACGAGGACGGCGAGTTCTACTTCCTCGAGGTGAACGCTCGGATCCAGGTCGAACACACGATCACCGAGGCCGTAACGGGGATCGACGTCGTGAAAGAGCAGTTCCGAGTCGCCGCCGGTGAGACGCTGTCGTTCGAGCAGTCGGAGGTCGAACCACGGGGCGTCGCGATGGAGTTCCGAATCAACGCGGAAGATCCTTTCGACGAGTTCAACCCGACGCCCGGTACCCTCGAGACGTATCGTCCGCCAACGGGAATGGGAATCCGCGTCGACGACGGCGTCAACGAAGGCGACAGGATAACCCCCTTCTACGACTCGCTCGTCGGCAAATTCGTCGTCACTGCCCGGGACCGGACGGAGGTCCTCGAACGCAGCAAGCGCGCGCTCGAGGAGGCCGAGATCGAAGGGATCTCGACGACGATTCCGTTCCACCTCGCGGTGCTCGAGGACGAGGTGTTCGTCGGGAGCGACCACACGACGAAGTACCTCGATCGGCAGTTCGACGGGCTGGACGACTCCTGATCGAACGGGGGGTGAACGATCTGTTCACACCAGCTCGTCGAGGCGAGCCAACTCGATCCCCTCCGCCTCGAGTCGATCGTGGATCGTCTCGAGCAACTCGACCGAATTCGGACCGTCACCGTGGATACAGATCGACGACGCGGGAACGTCGATCGTCGTTCCGTCGACGGCTTCGACCTCTCCACGTGTCGCGATGGAAACGACCCGATCCGCGACCAGGTCCGGATCTTTCGGCTTGACTTCCTTCTCGACGATGAGCGTTCGATCGGGGTTGTAGTCGAGGTCGACGTAGCCCTCGAAAACGGCGTCCAGCTCGTCGAACTCCTGGGCGACTTCGTAGATGTTCATGTCGGTTGCCAGGTAGACGAGGCCGGGGTCGACCTCCAGAATACCCTCCATGACGGCACGACAGTGGACGTCGCTCTCGGAGAGCATCGAGTACATCGCGCCGTGCGGTTTGACGTGCTGGACCGACACGTCGTGGCGGCTCGCAAACGCCATCAGTGCGCCCAGCTGGTAGACGACGTAGTCACGAACCTCGTCGGGAGTCGCGTCGATCGTCCGGCGTCCGAACCCCATCCTGTCCGGGAGACCGGGGTGGATACCGATCCCCACGTCGTGTTCTGCGGCCAGTTTGACGGTTTCGCGAAGGACGTGCGGATCGCCCGCGTGGTATCCGCCGGCGATGTTCGCGGAGGTGATGTACGGCATTACCTCCTCATCGCGACCAATCGTCCAGTTCCCGAAGCTCTCCCCCATGTCGCAGTTGATGTCGATTGCAGTCATCGTTGACGTTGGTGTGTCGTACGTTCGGTACCCTCACACTTGAGGGTCGCGAGAGCGACTACCGAACGGACTCCGATCGGCGCTGCCACGACCGTCGAAGCGCGCCGGCCCTACGGTGTTATCGCTCCGAGGCGTCGTTCGAGTGCGCTCGCACCCACAGCTCGCCGATTCGCGAGAGACGCGTCCGATACGATTTCCCGTGTTCCTCGCGCTCGATGTACCCCTTCCCGCCGGGACCGAGCCGATCGACGTTGTAGATCACCTTCGAGCGGAAGCTGTCGGTGTACTCCTCGTTGAGTTCGCGGGCGAGCGCCTCCGCCAGCTCGGAGACCGAGGCGAACTCGCCGTCCTCGCCGAGCTTGTACAGGATGAGCTCCTCGAACGGCTTGACGTTCGAGAAGGAGGCGACCGGCAGCTCGACGACGTGGTGGCCGTCGATCTCCTTGGCGCCGATCGTCGTCCCGCGTTCGTCGAACTCCGCGAGCAGCGAGCGGGCGCTCTCGAGTCGCCTCTCGATCCGTTCGTCCTCGAGGTCGCCCTCGCGCTCGAGGTCCCGGAGCAGGTCGATCCCCTCGCGCAGCTCCTCGGCGAGCTCGGTCTCCAGGTACTTCTCCGGGGCGGTGTAGTAGGTGTGGATCGACTCGCGATCCTCCTGGCGTTCGACCATCAGCGAGTTCGCCGCGGTCGCGAACGCGAAGCTGACGGTGCGGGGCATCGCGGCGACGTTGACCCAGACCTCGTGGCCTCGGTCGAGTTCGGCGCTGATGAGGTTGTACGCCTGCTCGAACGCCTCGTCGTAGTCGTAGACGTCCTCGAGGACGAACCGTTCGGTCTCGGCGCCCAGCAGGTTCCGGAAGTCGGTCTCGAGCTTCCCGGAGAGGTGTCTGGAGTACTCGACGTTTGCCTCGCTGCCGACGGCGCCCTCGAGCAAGACGACGCGGTCGACGTCGATCTGATCGCGAACCAGCGGCGCGATCAGCCGGTCGTAGTCGAAGCCGACCGGGACGATGTGCGTTTGCATGGCCGATACTTCGTCGGCGTCGTAATGAAACCAGTGAGAACTGTCGCGATCGATCAGCTCGAGTCGTCCGTCGACGGGCGGGCGGATTCGACGTCGGTTCGCGTCGTGTCGGGTTCGTCGACGACCGCCGCGACGATCTTCTGCTGGGCCGAGCGGAGGTGTTCGTGGAAGGTCGCGGGCGTGATACCGAGCGTCTCGGAGATGTCCTCGCCGGAGCTGTGTCGGGGCCACTCGAAGAAGCCGGCGTAGTAGGCCGTCTCGAGCACGGTGCGCTGGCGGTCGGTCAGGACGCCGTAGAGGTGGTCCTGGATCTGGGCGATCGACTCGTTCGTGGGCGTGACCTGCCGCCGGGCGACGTTCGTCGCGTCCGGGTACACGTCCTGGATCGCCTCGGTCGCGGCCCGGACGTCCGCGCTCTCGGGCAGGTGGATCGTCATGCGGTAGTCGCCGCCGTCGATGGCCGCCGATTCGACGTAGCCGCCGTGGGAGGCGATGACCGAGAACAGCGGCGGCGACGTGATCGTGAGCTCGAAGGTAATTTCGCCGGCCGACTCGTCGAGGATCGCCACGTCGTCCCAGTGGGGAACTCGCTCGACCAGCGCCTCGACCTCCGGGAACGCCTCGACGCTCGTCACGCCGTACTCGAGAAACTGCTCGTCGTCGACCCGAACGACCCGTTCGAACGAGACGTGTCGGTCGGTCATCTTCGGGCCGTCGAACATGTCGACCGCGTTCTTGATCTCGTACTCGAGTTCGATCAGCTGATCGCCCATCAGGGCGCGCTTGCGCTCGATGGCGGCGATCGCGTGGCCGAGGATCTCGCCGAGCTGGCCGATCCCCTCGCCGACCTCCTCGGTGAAGGCGTGTCGGTGTGCGCTCGTCACGCCGAGGACGCCGTAGAGGCCGCCGCCGTGGACGATCGGAATCGCGGCGGCTGATCGGTAGCCGAGCTCGCGGGCGTCCTCGCGCCAGGGCTCGAAATCCGGGTCGGTGAGGACGTCGTTCGACACCTGTAGCCGCTGCGTTCGGATCGCCCGCCCGGCCGGTCCCCGACCCGACGGCTCGTCGGGATCGGTCGAGAGGGGAATGCGTTCGACGTAGCCCTCGATGCCGGCCTCGATCCGCTGGGTTATCTCCCCCGTCGCCGAGTCGACGCCGGCCACGAACGCGAACTCGTACCCCGGTGTGTCCGCCAGCGTCTCGCAGGTCGTCCGCTCGAGCTCCGCCCGGCTCGCGTCGGTGACGATCACGTCGTTGATCGCCCGCATGACCTCGTAGACGCCGTTCATCGCCTCCATTCGTTCGCGCTGGCGCTCGAAGCGCCGCTCGCGTTCCCTCCGTCTGCTCACGTCCCGGAGACAGCCCGTCAGACCCGAACCGGTGGGCTCGAGACGCACCTCGAGCCAGGTCTCGGCGGGCTCGTGGTAGGTGTCGGCCGTGACCGACTCCCCGTTCTCGAGCGCCCGTTCGTGTGCGTCGTCGAACCGCGAACGAAGCCGTTCCGCGATCGGCGTCCCCGTTCGGTCGGTGTCGAGAAACTCGCCGACCCGATCGTTGGCGAAGACGCACTCGAGGTCGGCGTCGAGTACGTACACGCCGACCGGGAGCCGATCGAGAAGCACCCTGGCGGTTTCGACGTCGCCGCTTCCGGGCAACGCCGCGGTTTCGCTGGGATAGGGGTCCTCCTCCATAACTACAGAGCGTCGCTCAGCGGTATAAGGATACTACATTATAAATGAGGGATGGTTGGCGAATACTACTCCGCTCGATCGGTGTGCTTTCCCACTACTCGGAACTCTTATCGGGGTCGACCGAACGGATCAGCGACGCGATCGTCTCGCGGTCGCGCTCGGGATCGACCTCGAGTGCGTCGAGGCTGTCGGGTGCCTCGAGCGGGAGCGTCCCCCCGGCCATCCCGTAGGCGTCGTCGGTCGGCCAGATGGCGACGTTCGCCTCCGCCGCGAGCGACTCCCGGTCGGTCTCGAGGGCGGGCGATAGCGGATAGCTGGCGTCGAGGACGTACCACCGCCCTTCCGTCCCGTCGGGTCGTTCGAACGAGAGCGTCTCGCGGGTGTCCTCGACGGTCAGGCCGTCGTCCTCGACGAGGTCGACGAACTGCGACCTTGCCTTCGGGGCGGCCTTCGAGAGCACCGACGTGGGCGAGACGCCGACGGACGACAGCGACGGCGAGAACCGCATATCGACGGTAAACAGCGAGCGAACGGGGATGTCGCTCGAGCCGAGTGCCGCGAGTGCCGAAGCCGTTTCGGCGGGCTCGTACACCGTCGTCTCGGCGGTGATCGACACGAGCAGGACCTTCGACTCCCCGGTACGGGTGCCGGCACGGTGCCACGTTCCGGCGACTGACTCCGGCAGCGCAGACGTCATCGACGACCAGTACGCGGTCGGCCCCTTTCGGTGTGTTGCTCTCGTGTGCCGCCGGTGGGTCAGTCCGCCTCGAGCCCGTCGAAGTAGATCGCCCGGCGCTCGTCGGGCGCCGGCGTCGTCAGCAGCGAGACGGCGACGGTGACGACGAGCCCGAGCCCCATCCCGACGAGGCCGGCGGTCCAGCCCGCGTACGTGCTCGGGACGATCGAGGTGAAGAGACTCGAGAGGTAGAACACCTGGCTGGCGAGGATTCCCGCCGTAATCCCGGCCCGAGTCGTCTTCCGCCAGTAGAGGGCGACCATCACGGGGAGGGCGAGCTGGGCGAAGCCGCTGAACGCCGCGTCGCCGAGTTCGAACAGCGTCGCGGGGTTCCAGAGGCTCGCGAGGAAGGAGGCAGTGGCGAAGCCGACGACGCCGATCCGGGCCAGCAGATCCTCGCGGCGCGCCGAGAGGTCCGTGTCGACGAACGGACGGTACAGATCCCGCGTGAAGTACGACGAGCCCGACAGCAGCATCGAGTCCGAGGAGGACATCATCGCGGCCATCGCGCCGGCGATGACCAGTGCGGCGAACCAGACGGGCGTGTACTCGGCGAGGATCACGGGGAGGACGTTCTCGCCCTCCGGAATCGCGACGTCGAGCCCGCGGGCCCAGGCGCCGAGCAGGAACGAGGGGACGAACAACAACACGCACAGCAGCGGCCAGAGCGCGAACGAGCGCTTGAGCACTTTCTTCGAGCCCGCGGCGAAGAAGCGCTGGTTCACCTGCGGGAACATCGCGACGCCGAAGCCGATCGTGATCGCCGTCGAGAGCATCCACTGCACCGTGTAGAAGTCGCTGCCCAGCGCGAGATGGTGGGCCGCTTCAGCCTCGAGCGCGCTCGAGGCCGCGCTCGGGCCGCCGACGACGGCGAGCACCCAGACGAGCGCGATCCAGGTGGTGACGAGCATGAACGCGCCCTGGAGGGTGTCCGTCCAGGCGATCCCCCGGAAGCCGGCGACGACGACGTAGAGGATCATGAAGGCGGTGATCAGTCCGGCGCCGACGGCGTACGGGACCGTCCCCTCGGTCAGTGCCTGTAAGGCGGTGCCGGCGCCGACCTGCTGGAGCATCACGTACGGAAACAGCCAGAGCAGGCTGACGCCCGCGACGAGTCCCCTGAGTCGGCGGGAGGCGAACCGATCGCCGAGCATCTCGCCGAGGGTGACGTACTCGTACTGTCGGCCGAGCAGCCACTGTTTGTAGCCGATCACGTACCAGAGGATCGCGAAGATGATTCCGTCCATCAGCCCCATGACCAGCACCCACTCGGGGCCCTGCTCGTAGGCGACGTTCGGTCCCGCGAAGAACGTAAACGCCGACAGCAGCGTCGCGAACGTCGTAAACAGCAGGACGATCGTTCCGACGGTGCGGCTCGCGAGGTAGAAATCCTCGGCCGTCCGATCGGTCAGACGGTAGGCGACCAGCCCGATCGCGAGCGCCAGCAGGAGGTAGCCGACGATGATCCCGAGCTGGATCGCGACCGTCACCGCCGCTCACCCCCGGCGTCGACCCTCGAGCCCGAACCTGGAGAACCGCCGCTCGAGTCGCTATCGGATTCGATCCCGAGCCCCCAGAATCGGCGGGCGAACAGCCAGAAGACGAGCGAGGCCAGCCCCATCCACCCGACGTGCCACCAGAGCCAGAGCGGAACCCCCGCGACGAGCGTCGCGTCGCCCCAGAGAAACCACGGGATCGTGAGCGCGCTCAGTCCGATCGCAACGGCGATCCATCCCCACAGCGCCGGGCGTGACATACGTCGCCGTTCGTCTCTACGTGTGTAACTGTTTCTGTTCGATACCGACTATTGAATAACTTTTTCCATCGGTCGATCAGTTCCCGTCACGTCCGTCGACTGTCGTTGGGTGAAACCGGCGTTTCAACGAGGAAAAGGGGTATATGTGTCGGGAATCGAATGGGTACAACACATGGCTCGGCTGTTTCCCTTCCGGTCGGAGCCGGAGTCCGAGGAGGGACAGCCCCGAATCGTCGACCTCGAAGGGGAGGACGCCGACGCGGTGTTCGGCGCCCTCTCGTCGACGACCGCCCGCCGGATCTACGCGCGGGTCGACGACGAACCGAGCACGCCAAGCGACATCGCGGAAGCGATCGATTCCTCGATTCAGAACGTCCGCTACCACCTCGAGAACCTCGAGGAAGCCGGGTTAGTGACGGTCGTCGACACCTGGTACTCCTCGCGGGGCAACGAGATGAGCGTGTACGCGACGACCGACGGTCCGCTGATCGTCACCAGCGACGAGTCGAAAGCCTCGCAGCTTCGGGCAGCGCTCTCGCGGTTCGTCGGCGGCCTTGCCGGGCTGGCGGGTGCGAGTCTGCTCGTTCAGTACGGCGTCACCCGCTGGTTCGGCGGGGGAGCCGAAACGGCCCCGGGAGCGGCCGACGGCGGGGACGCAGCCGACACCGCGGAGGACGAGGCCGCGAGCGACGACGCGGAGACCGAGGACGAGGAGGTGGGCATCGCCAGCGAGGACGCCGACGAGCCGGATCGAACGGACGACGCCGCGACGGACGACTCCGGAGCGAGCGAACCGAACGGTGATGGCGCCGAGGGGATCGACGCGATCCTCGAGGGTGGCGGCGAGACCGCGGAGGCGGTGTTCGTGACCGTCCCGCCGGGACTGCTGTTCTTTTTTGGCGGACTGGCGGTGTTGCTCGCGGTTACGTGCTACTGGTACTGGAGCCGACCCGCCTACTGACATCGACTGCCACACCGCTCGGACGCCTCTAGGTCAACAGCTATTTGCGTCTCACCGCCCTCACTCTAGGTAACTTCCCGGACGCGCGGTCTCGTCTCGGCGTCCCCGGCCCGTCGGGGGCAGATCTCCATGGAAGACACCTCGAAATACCACATCCACGCGAACGTGACGGCTGACGGGGTGGTCGAGCGAAGCGACGTCGTCGGTGCGATCTTTGGCCAGACGGAGGGCCTGCTGGGCGACGAACTCGACCTCCGCGACCTTCGTCAGTCACAGAAAGTCGGCCGTATCGACGTCGAAATAACCAGCACCAAGGGTCAGTCACACGGAACCCTCACCATCGCGACCAGCCTCGATAAGGTCGAGACGGCCACGCTTGCGGCCTCGCTCGAGACGATCACCCGAGTCGGTCCCTGCCGGGCCTCCCTCGAGGTGCGCGAGATCGAGGACGTCCGTACGGCCAAACGAAAGGAGGTCGTCGATCGGGCGAAGGAGCTACTCCGAACCGGGTTCGACGACTCGATGATGAGCTCCGAGGAGATCCTCGCGGAGGTTCGCCAGCACGTCCGCGTCGAGGATATCACCGAGTACGAAGGGTTGCCCGCCGGTCCGCGAGTCACCGACAGCGACGCGATCATCGTCGTCGAGGGGCGCTCGGACGTGCTGACGCTGCTGAAGTACGGCGTCAAGAACGCCATCGCCGTCGAGGGGACGAACGTCCCCGACGCGGTCGCCGAGTTGACCCGCCACCGCACGGTCACCGTCTTCCTCGACGGCGACCGGGGCGGCGACCTGATCTTCGAGGAGCTCTCCCAGGTCGGCGACATTGACTACGTCGCCTTCGCCCCCGCGGGCGAGTCCGTCGAGGAACTCGACCACCACCAGCTGTTTGCCGCGCTGCGAAACAAGGTCCGCTACGACAGCGTCTCCGGACTCAGCGAACCCCGGGAGGCCGTCGCCGCAACGGATGGGAGCGCAACGCCGGCACCGCCGGCGTCGTCGCCCCGCACGATCGACGAGGAGTCCTCGAGCGACCCCCAGACCGGGTCGAACCGCCAGGCTGACGCGAACCGGTCGTCCGGGGCGGACTCGAGCGCTGCCGGAGAAACCGAGTCGACGACGGAGACGGATTCCTCGGAAGCCGAACCAGCGACAGCCGAATCGTCCGTCGACGAGGGACCACAGACCGTCTACGGCCACGGGACCGTCGTGATCGCCGGCGACACCGATCAGGTCCGGTTCCTCGACGCCGACGGTGACGTCCTCGAGGAGGCGCCCGCGGGCGACGTCTACGACGCGCTCGAGGCGGCCGAGACGGTGCCGACGACGATCGTCCTCGACGAGATTCTCGACCAGCGGCTGCTGGATCTCGCTGCCGACCGGGGCGTCGACAGAATCGTCGCCCGCTCGCTGGGCCAGTTCACCAAGCGGCCGACCGCAGTGCAGGTCCACGCGGTCGACGATATCGCGGACACACCGCCGACAGAGTGAGCCGCGTTCTCACAGCGTTTGTGAGCCGCTCGCAGCGACCTCGTCGTCCGAGGAGTTGATAGCCGAGCGGAACCGAGCCCGGACGACCATGTCCCCATCCGCGTTCGCCGCGATCGCCCTGCTCGGCGTCTGGGTGCTGATGATGTTCGCCGTCACCGCCGCCACCGGCGAGGATCAGCTCCGCGCCACGGCGTGGTTCGACGACTCGACCGCCGACCGTCGCGAGGGCTCGAGGCGGAAGGATTAGCCGAGAATCGCGAACGACAGTCCGAGCAGCGCACAGATGATCGCGCCCGACAGCGTCGCCAGAAAGTTGACGCCCTGGTTGCCCAGCAGCGGCCCCTCGAGGGTCGCCCCGAGGAGGCTGTCGACGGTCATCCCGACGAAGCCGGCCGTGACGATGATCGCCGCGCCCACGACGCCGACCTCGGCGAACAGCGCGTAGGAGATGACCGCGACGATCGCCGCGCCGACGACGCCGGCGATCTCCCCCTGCCAGGTGACGCCGCCGTCGGTACCGGGCTCGACGGGCTCGAGCGTGGTGATCAGCCGCGGCTGTTCGAAGACGCTGCCGATCTCGCTCGAGAGGGTGTCGCTCATCGCAGTTGCGACCGAGCCGGCGAACGCGAACAGGAACAGCTCGGCGTCGATCGGGAGGAAGGCGGCCTCGCTGGCTGCGTACCCGAGGACGGCGACGAGCCCGACGGCCGCGTTGCCGAGGACGTTGCCGGTGCCGCGGGCGCCGTTGTTGTCCTCGGCGACCCCCAGATCCTCCTTGCGGTCGTAACGGAACTTCGTCGAGAGCCCACCGATCGCGAAGAAGGAGATGAGGACGACGAACCAGCCGTAGCCGCCGAGGACGATCGTCAACAGCCCGAGCAGAACGCCGGTGAGCATGCCGGCGATCGACGCCGTCTCGAGGGCGTAGGAGGCGTAGCCGAGCGCGGCGGTGATCGCCAGCGCGATCGCGATCTCGGCGGCACCGAGGGCCGGATCGAGCTCCGCGAGCAGCCAGAGCAACAGTCCGACCGACAGCATGACGACGGGATCGTCGTAGAGCAACAGAACGTCACGGAGGAGCGCGGCGAGCAAGGCGCCGCTGGCAGCGAGAAACAGGATCGTCGGCAGCGCGGACGGGATCGAGCCGCCGGTAACGGCGACCGTCGCCGCCTGGCCGACGACGGCCGCGACGGTCGCGATGAGACAGAACCCCGCGGCGTGGACGACGTCACTGTCGCTTCGCGTTCGGACGAGACGCTCGCCGAAGTTCCCGTAGCCGATCAGAAACACCGTCCCGACGAATATCGCGCTCGTCATCGAGGACTGGACGGCGAGCAAGCCGAGCGCGACGCCGGCGAGGACGAACGCGATGAGTCCGTAGAGGCGCCCGTCCTCGTAGTCGTCGGGATAGGCGAGTAGGTCGAAGATCGGTCCGTCCGTAACGGCGACCGCTCCGAGCAGGACGACCGCGGCCAGCGCCGCCGCGATCTCGGGACCGAAGAGCGGAACGGCGAGCGAGAGCGTACACAGCAGCGCGAAGACGCCGGCTCGCCGGACGGGTTCTGTCACGGTAATCGGTCCTTTCTGTGGGGATTACTTGAACCTTCGTGAACCGGCTCGAGCCCGATTTGTGGCGGGTAGCGGGGCTGAAGCGGGCGTCTGACGGAGCCGAATCGAACCCGTAACCGGTATGCCACCGGCCCGGAAACGGGAGGGCGTGGGTCTGTACGAGCGCTACCTCTCCGTTCGCATCGGTCGTCACGACGCCGACAGCCCCGACCACGTCGCGCTCGTGATCACCGAACGCGACCTGCTCGAGCGCGGGGCCTACGAGACGCTCTCGGCGTTTTTCGACTGGGCGTTCGAGTACGCTACCCGCGTGACGGTTTACGTCAGCGTCCTCGACGCCGCCGCCATCCCCGCCCTGCGGCGAGAGCTCGAGGCCGTCAACGCCCCTCGAGAGGTCGCCGTTCGCACGCCTGACGATCCCAGCCGGGCCGACGCCGCGATCCAGATCGGGATCGGTCTCGGCGGGAAACACGAGTTTACGAGCGCCGTGCGAACGCTGGCCGAGAGCGTCGACGCCGGCGAGCTCGAGCCCGCCGAGATCGACGACGAGCGCGTTGAGGACCACCTCGTCTTCCCCGCCGAACCCGACCTGGTGATCAAGACGGGCGCCGAACGGCTCTCGGATTTCATGATCTGGCAGTCCGTCTACTCCGAGCTCTACTTCACCGACGTCAACTGGCGGGACTTCCGCAAGCGGGACTTCCTGCGGGCGGTCCGGGAGTACTGTAACCGCTCGAGGCGGTTCGGGCGGTAGCTCGGACGGACTTCCGTCCGTCTCACTCGTCGATCGCGTCGACGACCGCCTCGTCGAGCTGCTTCGCGTCGGTGAACACCCGACGGCTGAGCAGGACGGTGTTAGCGACGACGGTGAGCCCGCCGGCGGCGAACAGCATCAGCATGATTGCGAACTGGTACTGCGCGGCGTAGATCGGGTTCTCGCCGGCGATGATCATCCCCGCCATCAGCCCCGGAATCTTGACGACGCCGAGGCTCTTGATCCCGTCGATCGTCGGGATCAGCGCCGCGTAGACGCTGGTCGAGACGTACTCGGTGACGGCCTCGTCAGGGGAGGCACCGACGCTCAACAGCGCCTCGATCTCCGCCCGGTTTGAGGCGATCTCTCCGGTGAACCGGTCGAGCGCGAGCGAGTTCGTCTGCATCGCGTTGGCGATGACCATGCTTCCGATGACCAGCAGATCCCGCATCGTCATCTCGATGGCGCCGGCGGCGGCCATCGCCACGATCGTCAGCCCCGCGCCGAACCCGATCGAGGCCAGCGACGTCCCGAACACGCCCGGCAGCGCGGTTCCGCGCTTGTAGGAGATGTAGGCGGCGACGACGATCATAAAGGCGAGAACGACGGCCGCCCAGGCGAGATGCGCCGCCAGCAGGAGACTGATCACCGCGCCGGCGGCCACCACCTGAACCAGCCCGCGGACGGCCATTGCGACGATCTCTCGTTCGAACCCGAGCTGCCGGGCGTAGATGATCCCCAGGACGACCGCCGTCAGCGCCGCCGCGATCGCGATCTGGACGAACCCCGTGACGATAACGGGATCGGCCGCGTGTTCGAGGACCCGCTCGAGACCCGGATCGGTCACGCGAGGACCTCCTCGGGACGTCCCTCGGCGATCACCCGCCCGTCCTCGAACTCGGCGACGCGGTCGCCGAGGCGCTCGGCCTGGGCGGTATCGTGAGTGACCAAGACGCAGGTCAGCCCCTCCGTTCGGATCAGGTCGCCGAGGAGCTCCTCGACTCGCGCTTCCGTCTCCGAATCGAGGTGGGAGGTCGGCTCGTCGAGCAGGAGGACCTCGGGATCCACGTAGAGGGTCCGGGCGACCGCGACGCGCTGTTGCTGGCCGCCGGAGAGGTCCTCGACGTCCCGTTCTGCGGCGTTCGGTAGCTGCACCCGGTCGAGCAGCGCCGCGACGCGCTCTTCGTCGACCGGTTGGCCCCGAATCAGATCGCTCGCAGCGACGTTCTCCCGAACGGTCCCCGGCCGGAGCGCGGACTCCTGAGGAACGAGGCCGACCCGACGCCGCAGCTCCTGGGGATCGATCTCGTGGTAGTCGACGCCGTCGAGGTACACCGTTCCGTCGGTCGGTTCGTCCAGGCGGTTGAGCAGCCGCAAAAACGAGGACTTTCCAGCCCCCGAGGAGCCGACGACCGCGAGGACCGTCGACGCCGCGACGCGAAGCGAGACGTCCTCGAGGATCGGTTCACCGCCGACGACCCTCGTGAGCGACTCGGTCTCGAGCTTCGAATCCATCGTACGAGGATCGCTCGGGGCGGGCAAAAGTCGCTGCGGTCGGACCGGGCGACCGGCCCGTTCGGGACGGGGCTACGGCTCGAGGTCGGGGTCCGGAAACTCGACGTAGGCGAACAGCGTCACGAGGATTCCGACGGTCAACAGGACGAAGCCGCCGCCGATCGCGAGAAACTCCGCGGGCTGGGTGTGGTCGGCGGCCGTCTGGGGGTGGCGAAGCACGCCGGCGCTCCCGAGGAGCAGGAACGACGCGAGCCCGATCCCCGTCGCGGCGAGTCCGACCGCGAGCTGGCGGTCCATACCCGGCGTTGGGGCCCCGTCCGATTGTAGGTTTCGAGACACGGCGGACTCAGTCCGCGGCGGGACCGCTCGAGTCGACTCCCTCGAGTTCGTCCTCGTCGGGCTGTTCGGCGGTCGGCAGCGAGTCGCGGAACCGGTCGACGATCGAGCGGGCCTCCGCGAGTTCGGGATCGCTCATCGCCCCGAGCAGGGCCAGCGCCCGGCGGGCGCGGGTTCGGCGCCAGGACTCCTGGCGGTGTTCGTACGTCCGGATCCCGCGCAGGAAGTCGGGCTTCGAGAACTCGGGCCAGTAGGGAGTACAGAAGAACACGGCGGCCTCGTTGCCGTTGGCGTGCCAGGGCAGGAAGTTCGAGGTCCGCTCGTCGCCTCCGGTTCGGATGATGAGGTCGACGTCCCGAACCGGCTCGTCGTACAGCCGGCGTTCGATCGCCTCGACGTCGATCTCCTCGGGGTCGACCTCGCCTTCCTCGACGTCTCTCGCGACCCCACGGGCTGCCTCGAGGAGCTCCGAGCGGCCGCCGTAGGCCAGCGCGATGTTGAGCACGAACCGATCGTAGTCGGCGGTTCGCTCCTCGGCGTAGTCGACGGTTTCCTGGACCCGATCGGGCAGTCGGTCGACCGCGCCGAGCGCGCGGATCTTGACGCCGTTGTCGTGGACGCGCTCGGCGTCGGCGAACTCCCGAAGCTTCTCACAGAGCAGGTCGTACAGCGCCTCGCGCTCCTCGGCCGGCCGATCGAAGTTCTCCGTCGAGAACGCGTAGAGGGTGAGTTCCTCGACGCCGACCTCCTGGCACCACTCGAGGACGTGCTCGGTCGTCTCGGCGCCCGCGCGGTGGCCGTCGGTCGCGTCCGCTCCCTGCCGGCGTGCGTACCGACGGTTCCCATCCTGAATCACGGCGACGTGGGTCGGCACACCGTCGATCTCCCTCGAGAGGAGTTGCTCGTACGCCGCGTCCACGCGCTCACGGAGCCACCGATTCATCACTCGACGTGACGAGGACCAGAAGTATGTGTCTTGTGTGTTACTCAGCGGTATCGATACGCACTGACACACAGAACGCAATCGTGACCGCTATCTGGTCGGAGGTTCTCGTCTCGGCCGATGAGCGACACACTCGACGACGATCTCTACCGGCGAACGAAGGCGTTGCTCGAGCCCGGCGAGGTCGAGCTCAACGGCGCGATCGTCCACACCGACTACGACGGCAGCGAGGACGTCCGGATGATGCAGGCGACGATCGACGTCGGCGATATTATCGCCGAGCACTCGGGGTACGACCCGAAAGACTGCTACGTCTACTCGGGTAACGACGACCCCGACTTCTCCTCGAACCAACACCAGGGACTTACGCTCGAGGACGAGGAGTTCGTCTGGGAGTGCCAGCAGCTGCTCCGGGAGGGTAGTTTCGACATCGTCATCTACTACGAGGCCAGCGCCGACCACGAGGCGATCCTCGAGGATATCCGGGAGCTGGGCCACGACGTCACCGGCGTCGAGGGCGAGTAGCGGGCGAACGACGTCGAGGCCGGTGAGAAGCCGGCCCCGCCGCGGTCGCCGCAACCGACAGCCGGGTTCGCCGTCCGTGACCGTTTTTTCTCGACGCGACCGAGCGCGCCGAGTCGCTGCCGGCCGGCAGCGCCCACGACGACGACACCGTCGTCAGCCCGATCGTCGGCGACTCCCTGGTCGTCGCGCCGACGGTTCTCTCCGGAGTGACGAACGACATGGCCGCCGCGTGCAACGAGCACTTCGGCCCCATCGCGCCCGTGATCCCGTTCTCGGATATCGACGAGGCCGTCGACCTCCACAACGCCGTCGAGTACGGCCTCTCGGGGTCGGTCCACGCGGGCGACGTCGGCGCGGGACGGCGGATCGCCGACCGCCTCGAGACGGGGATGGTCCACGTCAACGATCAGCCGATCAACGACGAGGCCCACGTCCCGTTCGGCGGCACCGGCGCCTCCGGAACCGGCAGCTACAACGCCGAGGCGTTTCTGGAGGAAGTTACCGAGCGAAAGTGGCTCTCCCTGCAACACGACGCCCGGGAGTACCCGTTCTAGACCCGCCGATTCGCTTATCCGGGACGCGACCCGACGGTCCCGTATGCGTCGACCGTCGTTCCCGCGGTGACCGCGGCGGAC
The DNA here is from genome assembly GCF_000337675.1 of Natronococcus amylolyticus DSM 10524. GTDB lineage: Archaea > Halobacteriota > Halobacteria > Halobacteriales > Natrialbaceae > Natronococcus > Natronococcus amylolyticus. Next base: position 79,833 of record NZ_AOIB01000025.1, read on the forward strand.
GACAGCCGGATCGCCGTCGATTCGGCGATGCGATCGTTCGATACCACCATGATTCCGCTACTTCACGACTTCACGGGGGCGACGGTGCTCGTCTTCGGCGGCGGCCCGGTCGGTGCGCGAAAGGCCCGGCGGTTCGCCCGCGAGGCCGAGGTGATCGTCGTCAGTCCGGCGTTCGCCGACGAGCGCTTCGGCGATGCCGAGCTGGTCCGAGCCGCGCCCGGGCCCGGCGACGTCGGCGACTGGCTCGAGCGCTGCGAGCCCGCCCTGGTCGTTGCCGCAACCGACGACGAGGCGATCAACGAGGCGGCCGCGCGGGCCGCACGGGAGCGCGGCGTGCTCGTCAACCGAGCCGATCGCTCCGGCGAGCGAGATCCCGGGAGCGTCGTCGTCCCCGCGACCGTCCGCGAGGACCCCGTCGTCGTCTCGATCGCGACGGGCGGAACCGCCCCGGCACTGAGCAAACACCTTCGCCGGGAGCTCGAGGACCAGCTATCGGGCGCCAGCGAGATGGCCCGGGTCTGTGCAGCGCTGCGGACGGAGCTCAGATCGCGGGACGTCGATCCGGTCCGTCGGCGCGAACTCGTCGGCGATGTCGTCAAATCACCGGATGTTTGGACAGATTTACGTACCGGAGCCTCCAAGCCATCCCAAGTGATCGAGGACGTGCTGAGTGAGGAACGGGCGACGGAGGGTGATCTGCCATGAGTGGGGTTATCACGGCCGCACGCGTCACACACGACAGCGGGAGCGTCGACGATCTCGCGGCCGCGAGCCCCGACAGCCAGCGAGCAGCCGTCAAAGCACTCTGTAGCGTTCCCGAAATCGAGGAGGCGTACGTCGTCTCGACGTGTAATCGGGTCGAGGCCTACGTCGTCTCGAGCGACGCGACGCTCGGCCGGGCCACGCTCGAGGAGTTCTTCGCGACGACCGACGACGACGCGCTGGTCGTCACCGGCCACGACGAGAGCCTGCGCCACCTGCTCCGGGTCGCCACGGGACTCGAGTCCGTCGTGCTCGGCGAGGACCAGATCATCGGTCAGGTCCGGACCGCCTACGAGGACGCCCGCAGCGGCGGCGGCATCGGGCCGATGCTCGAGGCCGCCGTCACGAAGTCGATTCACGTCGGCGAGCGCGCCCGAACGGAGACCGCGATCAACGAGGGCGTCGTCTCGCTGGGATCGGCCGCAACCCGGCTCGTCGCCGACGACGTCACCCTCGAGGGGGCGACAGGCCTGATCGTCGGGGCCGGCGAGATGGGCCAGCTGGCGGCCCGGAGCCTCGTCAACGCCGACGTTTCGGAGCTGCTCGTCGCGAACCGTACCGTTGACCGTGCCGTCCACCTCGCGGACGAGCTCGCCGTCGACGCCGACGCCGTCCCGCTCGGGGCGCTTGCTACCGTCGCCGACGACGCCGACGTCGTGATCGCGGCGACGGGCAGCGACGAGCCCGTAGTCGAGCCACACCACCTCGCGGATGAGAGCGAACAGGTCGTCGTCGATCTGGGCCAGCCACGCGACGTCGCGCCCGCAGTCGGCGGCCTCGAGTCGGTGACGGTGTACGATCTCGACGACCTCGAGTCGATCACCGACGAGACCCGCGAACAGCGCGCTGACGCCGCGAGCGAGGTCGAGGCGATGATCGACCGCGAGTTCGAGCTGCTGTGCGATCAGTACAAGCGGGCCCGCGCCGACGAGGTTATCGCCGCAATGTACGAGTCGGCCGACCGGATCAAGGAGCGCGAACTCGAGCGGGCGATCGCCGAACTCGAGAAGGGGAACGGCTCCCAGCGCGAGGTGCTCGAGGCGATGGCCGACTCGATGGTCAACCAGCTGCTGGCTCCGCCGACGAAGAGTCTGCGGGAGGCCGCCGCGGAGGACGACTGGAGCACGATCAACACCGCCCTGCAGCTGTTCGACCCCGACTTCGGCGGCGAACCGCCGCGGTCGCCCTCGATCGCCGCGATGGCCGAACTCGATCCCGCCGACGTTCAGGTCGGCGTCACCGACGACGACTGACCACGATCCAGACGGCACAACCGTTATTTTCGTCCCTTCCGTTCGTCCGCTATGGCAGACCTGCTTTCGGACGACGAGATCGACGCACAGTTGCCCGACGGCTGGGAGCGCGAGGACGACGAGATCGTCCGCACCTACGAGTTCGACGACTACCTGCAGGGCGTGAGCTTCGCCGGAGACGTCGGCGAGGTCGCCGAGGAGCAGTTCCACCACCCCGAGATCCGCATCCGCTACGAGGAGGTCGAGGTGCGGCTGACCTCCCACGAGGAGGGCGGGATCACCGACGCCGACATCGAGATGGCGGAGCTGGCCGACGAGGAGTACGGCGGCTGATGGACGCCGCCTACGTCTTCCGCGTTCAGCTTCGGCTCGAGCCGGCTACGGGAGGCGTTCGGGTCGACGGCGACTCCGGCGAGACGACGGTGACGGTCTCGCGGGACGCGCCGGAGCCGGGCACCGAGGGATGGCTATTCTTCCGGAATACGCTCTGGCGGGGCGAGGTCGGCGACGAGGAACACGCCAGGCGCCTGGCCGCCGACTGGCTCGGCGAGCCCCTCGGCGCGATCGAGACCGTCTCCTTTCGGGAGCTGCGAACCGACGAGGCCTACCTCGAGGCGCTGAAGGCCGAGATCGCCGACGACCTCGAGGCGTTCAACGCCGACGACGTCTCCGAGGTGCTCTCGAAGTATCTGGGCTCGAGCATCCACGTCGTCGACCGGGCGTAGCGCGGTCCGCTCGAGCGACACACATTTACTCGCGAATCGCGTAGGTAGTCGTCCGAATGGTCTCCGAATACGACTACTGGCTGCTCGACCTCGACGGCACCCTCATCGACGTCGAGTGGTCCTACACCCGGGAGGTGTTCGACCGGGTCGGCGACCGCCTCGGTCGCGAGTTCACCGACCAGGAGGCGGACATCATCTGGAGCGGACTCACCGGCTCCCGCGACCGCCAGCTCGAGGCGTGGGGGATCGACCCCCACGAGTTCTGGGAGGCGTTCCACGCCGAGGAGGATCCGATGGTGCGGGCCGAACAGACGTACCTCCACGACGACGCCGCCTTCGTCGCCGACCTCGACGTCCCCGTCGGACTCGTCACCCACTGCCAGGAGTTCCTCTGTGAACCCGTACTGGACAACGTCGGGATCCGCGACTGGTTCGACGCCCGCCTCTGCTGTACCGAGGAGACGGGCTGGAAGCCCGATCCCGAACCCGTCGAGTCCGTCCTGCGGGAGCTCGGCGTCGCACACAACGGCCACCGAGGCGTGCTGGCCGGCGACGGCGCGAACGACGTCGGCGCAGCCTGGAACGCCGGGCTCGACGCCATCCACGTCGAACGGGTCGGCCACGAGCGCCGCGGCCAGTGCGTCCTCGGGGATTACCGCGTCGAGTCGTTCGACGAACTCCCCGGCATCAGGTCTCCGACTCGCCGACCGGCTGGATCTCCTCGTTGACGAGCGTCTCGTAGGCGCGACGCAGCCGTTCGGACAGCGCCTGATGAGAGATCCCCAGCTCGTCGGCCAGCTCCTCCATCGAAATCTCCCGCGGGATCTCGAAGTAGCCCTGCTCGAGGGCGGCCTCGAGCGCCTCCTCCTGTTCGCCGGTGAGCCTCGTCGTCGAGGGCGCCCCCGGCGTAACGTCCGTTACGCGCCGGAGGTCGACGCCGATGCCGCGGTCGACGAGTCGATCGTGGGCCCGACAGAGCGCCTCGCGGTCCCGATACCGAACGCGAGCCTGCCACCAGCCATCGGTTCCCCAGCCCTCGAGCAGCGAGCCGCCGTCTGCGAGCAGCCGATCGCAGACCGTTCGTCCCTCGACGAACGTCACGTCGTACAGCAGCCGCTCGCTCGTCTCGACGAGCAGGTCGTAGGTTCCGACCGACGGGTCGTCGGCGAGGGCGGCGTCGACCGCCGTCCGTTCGGCGTCGGCGATCCAGAGACAGGGCTGTGAGCGCGAGACGGCTGCCTCGAGTTCGACTCGTAGTTCTGGAAGTCGATCGAACGTGGCCTCGAGCGTCGTGTCCGCGGCCGGGATCCGAAACTCGGCGATGGTCGACATCGGGCTCCGTACACCGCGGGAGCGTAAAAATCGCTGTTCAGCCGGCGGTGACTCTCATCCTCGCTAACGCCCGTTCGCCACGTCGTCGAGGGCGGCCTCGAGTTCCTCGACGCCGGGCTTCTCGAGTCGGTCGGGGTTCGCGAGCACTCGAACCGGCTGGGTGCCCAGCGAGACGAACCCCAGGTTGAGACGGTCGGCGGTCTCTCGAAGCCCGAGGCCGGCGTCGGCCTCGTCCGCGATCACCTTTCGCGCGGGGCTCTCGTGGGCGCGCAACCCGAGGTCGAAGCCGACGATCGAGTCGACGATCGCGTGGCGCTCGACCTCGCGCTCCTCGGCGAGGTCGGCGACCGCGGCGCCCACACTCGAGCGCAGCCCGGAGTCGGTCGTCCGGTTGACGAAGCGGTGGTCCTCGTCGACCAGATCGGCCAGCCCGTCGATCCGATCGGGGTTGCCGGGTTTCACGAGCAGTCCCCACTCGCGTTCCCAGCTACCCAGCTCCTCGGCGTCGACGTCTCTCTCGGTCGGTCCCGCGACGACTGCGACGTCCGGAACGCCCTCTCGGAGCCGGCGGAGACCGGGCCGGGACCCTACGGAGAGATATCGCGGGTTGTCCAGCCCGTCGAGCAGCCGCGACAGCGTCGGGTCGTCCTCGCCGACGCCGAGCAGCGTCGGCGGCCGAACGTCCGGCGAGAACAGCGAGACCGTGACGGATTCACCGGTCTCGAGGTAGTCGGTTCCGGGATCGACCTCGACGACGCCGTCGGCCTCCGCGAGACTGGTCGTCGCGCCGCTGCCCTTGTCGACGGGGTAGACCAGCGTCTCGCCGTCGCCGTCGCGGACGACGCCGACCGGCATCAGCCGCAGCCGCCCCTCGTCGTAGCGCTCCTGTCTGGCCATCCGGCCCTCGAGGGTCGCCGTCTCGGTCTCGGGGAGGCCGGCCGCCTCGCGGATCGCGGGCGCGACGAACGTCCGGAAGACCATCATCGCGGAGACGGGGTAGCCCGGTAGCCCGACGTATGCCGAGTCTTCCAGTCGGCCTACGAGCATCGGCTTCCCGGGTTTGACGCCGACGCCGTGGAGCAGCAGTTCGCCCTGCTCTTCGATTACACGGTAGATGACGTCGACCGCGCTCGCGCTGGTCGAACCCGACGAGAGCACGAGGTCACACTCCGCTGCGGCCTCGCGGAGCACACGTTCCATCTCGTCTTGTTCGTCGCCCGCGTGGGGGTAGAGCACCGCCTCGCCGCCGGCGTCCTCGACGCCGGCGGCGATCGTGTAGCTGTTGACGTCGTAGATCTCGCCGCGGTCGCTGTCGACCGCCTCGCCCGGGCGGACGAGTTCGTCGCCCGTCGAGACGATCCCCACCTTCGGCTTCGAGCGCACCGGAACGTCGTCGGCTCCGAGCGCCGACAGCAGCCCGATATCTCGCGGCGTGATCCGGGTTCCGGGACCGAGCGCGCGCTCGCCCGCGGCGACGTCGGCACCGGCGAACATGACGTTGTCGCCGGGCGCGACCGAGGTGCGGATCTGGACGGAGTCTCCTGCGGCGGTGGTTCTCTCCACGGGCACCATCGCGTCCGCGCCCGTCGGCATCACCGCGCCGGTCGAGATCTCGACGGCCTCGCCCTCGCCGACGGCGACGTCGGGCTCCTCGCCAGCGTGAACCTCGCCCGCGAGCTCGAGCTCCGCGGGGTCGGCCTCGTCGGCGCCGAACGTGTCCCGCGCGCGAAGCGCGTAGCCGTCGAGGCTCGCCCGGTCGAAGCCGGGGACGTCGAGTTCGGCGTCCAGTCGCGCCACGAGCACCCGTCCGCGAGCGTCGGCCAGCGAGACGTGGTCGATACCGCCCTCGAGCGAGAGCGAGCGGATCGCCTCGCGGGCCTCCTCGGGGGAGGCGAGATCGCGAAATTCCTTGCGGTCCATACCCGGAGTTATCGGGCCGGGGCTAAAAACGTCGGTCGATCGCCGCGGGGGAACGGTTACAAGACCGACGCCAGTTAGACGGAGTATGTCACGGCTCGAGCCAGCCGATCGGGATCGGATCGCGGCGCTGTTCGACCGCCACCTCGAGGTCGGTCTCCACCACGGCGCCCAGCTGGCCGTTTACGTCGATGGCGAACAGGTTCTCGACCTCGCGGGCGGGACGACGGGTCCCGACGGTCGGGAGACGACTCCCGAGACGCGCCACGTGCTGTTCTCCTGTACGAAACCGTACGCCGCGGCCGCGCTGCACGCGCTCGTCGACGACAGCGCGCTCGCCTACGACGACCGGGTCGTCGACCACTGGCCCGAGTTCGCCGACCCTGGAAGCGAGAAGGCCGAGATCACCGTCCGGCAGGTGCTCAGCCACACGGCCGGACTCCCGGAGAGCGCGCTCGACGACCGTCCCGACCTGTGGCCCGAGTGGGGGCGCGTCGTGGAGGGACTCGAGGACGCCGACCTCGTCTCGACGCCCGGCGAGGAGCCGGCCTACCACGCGCTCACGTTCGGCTGGCTCGTCGGGGAACTCGTTCGTCGCGTCTCGGGCGCACGGATCGAGACGGTCGCCGCCGATCGCGTGTTCGATCCGCTCGGGATGGACGACACGGGGATCGGCCTGCGCGACCACGAACCCGACGACGTCGCCACGCTCGCCGCCTTCGACGCCTTCGATCGCTGCCGGGACCCGGCGGAGGGGTTGGGCGACACCGCGTCGGTCGCCGCGCCGTTCAACACCGAGGCGATCCACCGGGCCGTGATCCCCGCGGGGAACGGGATCGGCACCGCCCGCGACATGGCCCGTTTTTACGCCTGCCTCGCGCACGGAGGCGAACTCGAGGGCACCCGCATCCTCTCGGAGTCGACAGTCGACGCGATGACCAGGCTCGAGGCCGAGACCGACGACGACGGCACCCTCTCGAGGCCCCGACGGTACGGGCTCGGCGTCTACAAGGGCGGCACGCCCGCGAGTCCGTTCGGCTCGCTGGCGCCCGAGCGCGCCTTCGGCCACGCGGGCCTGGGCAGCAGCGTCGGCTGGGCCGATCCCGAAACGGAAGTTGCGTTCTCCTACGTCACTAACGGCGTCCGGGACGGTTCCTACGAGCACGTGGCCCGAGTGAACGCTCTCGCGGACGCGGTTCGGCTCGCGCTCTCCGGGGCGACGTAGCGTCTGACGTATCAAGAGTAGCTACTTCTGGTCCGAAACGTGATATTGGTACGAACGCTTATTCCGTTGGCTACCTAACCAACGGGTAGAGGATGGGCCCTGACGAAGACGACCTCGATGGGTACGAACGGGCCAACGTATACGAAGATGGGACGGTGGTTCGGATCTCCATCCGCAGGACGAACGACCCCTCGTATCCGTCGGGATGGCGCTACACGTTCCACTACGGAGCGATCTCGGCGAGCGAAGCAACCCTCGAGGACGGAACCATCCGGAGATACGACAACGCACACGAGGAGACGAAGGGCCACGAACTGCATGTGGCTCCAGACCCTGATCCAGCGGGTATCGACTTTCCGGGAATCGAGGCGCTGTACGAGCGGTTCTGGCGGGAGATACCGAAGCCGGAATTCGACCAGCAAGGTGAAATTCGATGACAAAAAACGTGCTGTTAGTAACGATCGGCAGTGGTGACGAACTGTACGACGACGGCCTGAATGCGATTCAGGCACTCAAAGACGGGGAATCAATCGACGCGCCGGCGATCATTACGTTTCCGAACGAGAAGATGCTGAGTGACGTGTTCAACGACCGTACGTACACGCTGCTCCGAACAATCCGAGAGGAGCAACCGACGAGTATCCGCGAAACTGCGGCTCTCGTCGACCGAGACAAAAAGAACGTCCACGAAGAACTCACGACGCTGGAAGCGCTCGGTGCCATCTCCTTCGAGGACGATGGCTACGCAAAGAAACCGACCTTCCCCTACAGCGACCTCATTATCAAACCCTTCCGAAGCGACGAAAACGCGTCCGTAGTCGCTTGAGTCACACGACTCGAGTGGACCCCGGGTTTTGGTACTCGTGTGCCCGATTCTGAGCGGCGTTCGTTCGTGGGGGCTGGTAGCTGCATCGACTGTACCGGCCCCGAAGCGAGAGTCGTGTCGTCCTACGTCACCAACGACATCCGGGGCGACGTAGAACCTATCTTGTTTCTCGAGGCCGAACGGCCGGCATGGTACGACTCCGACGCCTGGCCGTCGTCGCGGCGCTGGCCTGGACCGCGACGGCGCTGGCCCAGTTCGTCGCCTGGACGACGACCGAGGAGAACGAACGGATCGAGTGGACCGAACGCCGGAACCTATTCCTGCTGTGCTCGAGCCTCTCGACGAACGCGCTGGTGTTTACGACGATCTACCGGTACGCGAGGAGGTGCCGGCGCGGTCGCGGCGAGTAGCGGCGGTCGGGGCGCAGTCGCTTTGTGGATGCCGCTCGATACGCACAGTATGACGTTCGATGCCCGCGAGTTCGTCGCCGAGGACTGCTGGCTCCTGATCGGCGTCGTCACGTTCGCACTGCTCAGTCTCGTCGGGCTCGCCGGTCTCGAGGCACTGGCTGGCGTCATCGCGATCGTGGGCTGGTTCCTGCTCGTGCCGCTGTTCCTGTTCTGGGGCGAGGAGATCGCCGACATCGCCCTCGGCGACGACTCGAAGCCGGACCACACCGTCGACGACCCGTTCGAGGAGCTCAAACGCCGGTACGCCGTCGGCGAGATCGACGACGAGGAGTTCGAGCGACGGATCGATCGCCTCGTCGGGATCGACGGTGCGTTCGAGGACGTGTTTTCCGAGGCCGAGACGGCCTCGAAGCCGTCGGAAACGGAGACGTCCGCTCCGCGGGAGCGAGAACTCGACGAGAACCGGTGAGTCGGGACGTCTATCGGTTGTCGCGGACAGCGTGACCGTCGAGAGGGACGGCTGGTCACCTCGCGCTGGGGGGCGGTTTCGTCAGGGGTGCGATTCCCAATCCTGGACGGCGACCGTCTCCCCGGCGGGGATCCCCTCGAGCCCGTCGTCGACGACGACCCAGCCGTCGGCCAGGGCGACGCTCGAGAGCACGCCCGACCCGCTGGCTCGCGTCGGCGTCGCCGCGAACGCGGGGCCGTCATCGTCCTCGCGCTCCTCAAGTTGGACCCGTGCGAACGTTCGGGTGCCGGGTTCGCTGGGGATCTTGCGCTCGAGGACGGCCGGCGTGGTCGGATGGGGATCGGGAGCCGTCCCCTCGAGCCGGCGCAGCGTCGGCCGGAGGAACTGGACGGCGTTGACGATGCAGGCGACGGGGTACCCCGGGAGCGCGAGAACGGGGGTGTCCTCGACGATCCCGAGACAGACCGGATGGCCGGGTTTGAGCCCGACCCCGTGGACGAGCACCTCGCCGAGGTCGTCGATCACCTCGGGCAGCAGATCCCGCTCACCCACGGAGGAGCCGCCGGTGGTGACGACGACGTCCTTCGTCAGATCGCGCTGAATGGCCACGCGAAGGGACTCGGCGTCGTCGGTGACCACGTCCCGATAGGTCGCGTCGGCTCCCCAGCGCTCGACCATCCGCGAGACGGTGAGCCCGTTGGTCTCGATGACCTCGCCGGGCCCCGGTTCGCCGTCAACGAGCTCCTCGCCGGTCGGGATCACGCCGACGGTCGGCCGCTGTGCGACCTCGAGGCGGCCGTAGCCGACCGACCGCAACAGCCCGAGATCGGAGGGACGCAGCCGGTGGCCGGCCCCGTACAGCCCCTCGCCTTCCGTGACGTCCTCGCCGATCGGGGCGACGTTCTCCCCCTCGGCGACGGCGTCGCCGACCTCGAGCTCGCCGACGTCCGCGAGCTCCTCGACGTGTTCGATCATCACGACGGCGTCGGCCCCGTCGGGCAGCGCGCTTCCCGTGTGGACCCGGACGGCCGTCTCGGGATCGACCGGTCCGTCGCGGTCGCCGATCCGCAACACCTCGGGGGATCGATCGGACGCGCCGAAGGTGTCCCCCGCCCGGACGGCGTAGCCGTCCATCGCCGCCCGTTGGTAGTGTGGTACGTTTCTCGCGGCCGTGATCGGTGCCGCCAGTACCCGCCCGTCCGCTCGCTCGAGCGGTACTGTCTCGGTGCCCGTCGGCGGGTCGTCGACGTCGCTCTCGACGGCCGCCTCGGTGAGAATTCGGCGCGCCTCGTCGACGGGCGTTCGCTCCTTGAACCCCGCCTCCTTGCGCTCGCTGTCGGCTCCTTCCATACGCTGACTCGGGTCGGCGGGACCCAAAAGGGTACGGGACGCCACCTCGGGCTCCCGGCGCTCGCCCGGAATCGACCGCTACCGCGGGGTTTTTCGTACCCGCGTTCGAACCCACGGCCATGTCAACGCTGCGCGACGCGTTGCGGGACCTCTCGGACGACGTTTTCTTCGATCTGCTCGAGAGTGACGACGCGTACCTCCTCGTATTGGACGTTCCCGGCGCCACGCCGGAGTCGGTCTCCGTCTCGGTCGCCGAGGAGACGATCGCCATCGAGGCGCGCCGCGAGAAGCTCGACGACGGGGAGTACCGGTACCTCGAGGAGAACCGGCCGCTCCTGCTCGACGTCGAGCTGCCGCTCCCCGACGACGCCGCGAGCGAGACGGCGACGGCCGTCGAACGCGGTGTCCTCGAGCTGACCGTTCCGAAGCGCCCGGCGGACGGCAGCGAGACACCACTGGATTCTGTCGAGCGCGAGAACGCGGGGTGACCGAGGCTGGCAACACTCCGCGCGTACCGCCGGTTCGTCGTCGTTGCCTGGCAGTTCCTCCCGCTGTTGATCGCGTACGCCCGTGACCGCCGCCGGTTCCTGCTGTTCGGCCGACGGCGACGGGTCGACCCGGAGACGCGACGACGCCGCGCACAGACCCTGCTCGAGTCGCTTCTGACACTCGGCCCGACGTTCATCAAGCTCGGCCAGCTGCTCTCGACGCGTCCCGACGTCCTTCCCCCGGAGTACATCGAGGAGCTGGCGGCCCTGCAGGACGACGTGCCACCCGCCGACTGGTCCGAAGCGAAGACCGTCCTCGAGGACGAGCTCGGAACGCTCGAGGAGCGCTTCGCGGAGTTCGACACCGAGGCGATCAGCGGGGCGAGCCTTGGTCAGGTCTACCGCGCACGGGTCGACGGCGACCCCGTCGCGGTGAAGATCCGACGTCCGGAGATCGAGTCACTGGTCGAGGCCGACCTGCGGGTCATCCGCTGGTCACTGCCGCTTCTGCTGTACTTCGTCGACGAGTCCCGATCGTTCTCGCTCGAGAACCTCGCCGACGAGTTCGCGAAGACGATCCGCGAGGAGATGGACTACGAGCGGGAGGCGGCGATGCTGACCGAGATCCGCTCGAACTTCGCAAGCGACGATCGAATTCGTATTCCCGAGGTCCTCGAGAGCCACTCCGGGTCGCGCGTGCTCACGATGGAGTACGTGCCGGGGACGAAGATCAACGACGTCGAGGCGCTGGATCGAAAGGGGATCGACCGAAGCCAGGTCGCGGAGACCCTCCAGCGGGCGTACCTCCAGATGATCATCGACGACGGCGTCTTTCACGCCGACCCCCATCCCGGTAACCTCGCGGTGACCGACGAGGGGGCGATCATCTTCTACGACTTCGGGATGTCCGGCCGGGTCGACGAGTTCGTCCAGGGGAAGATCGTCGACTTCTACATCGCGGTCGCCAACCAGGATATCGACGCCATCCTGGACGCGCTGATCGAGGTCGGCACCCTGAGTCCGGATGCGGATCGGGCGGTGATGGCCGAGGTGATGGAGCTCGCGATCCAGGACGCCCGCGGCCAGGAGATCGAGCAGTACCGCGTCCAGCAGATCGTCGGCCAGATCGAGGACTCGATCTACGAGTTCCCGTTCCGGCTGCCGAAGAACCTCGCGCTCGTCCTGCGGGTCGCGACCGTCGTCGAGGGCGTCTGTGTCACGCTCGACGAGAACTTCGACTTCATTGACACCGCGACCGACTACCTGACCGAACAGGGCTACCGCGAGGAGTCCATCCGTCAGTACGCCGAACAGACGGGTCGCCAGCTCCGCGAGTCCGGCGAGTCGCTGACCCGACTCGCGCCCAAAACCGAGCGCACGCTGGATCGGCTCGACCGGGACAACCTCTACGTCCGCATCGGTATCGAAGACGAAGAGGGGGTCCTCGACAAACTCGCAAAGCGGCTGGTCTACGGCCTGCTGCTGACGATGTCGCTGTTCTCGATGGGCGTACTGTACGCCTTGGAAGCGCCGGAGGCGTCGGTCGTCGCCGCCGTCCTTTCGGCCGTACTTATCGTCCAGCTTTACCGATCGTTCCGCGACAGGAGCAGCTCCTTGCAAGCGAAACCGCAGTTCACCCGCCAGAACCTCCGCCAGCGCCGTCGCGAGGAGTGAACGGTTTGGGATAACGATTTTCCGGAGCGACCGCGGGGCGGCTCGCGGTCTCCGGAACTTGCGTACAGGCAGGTGCCCGTACGAATCGAGAAGGGGACGAGGCCGCCGCCACTACAACCTTCTTTCCGCTGGCCGTTGAGACCTATCCATGAGTTACGATCGGATCGCTGACCTGTCGCTGACGATCGACGACGTCTCGAGGGAGCGCCTCGAGCGCGAGACCTCGAGCGGGTTCACCCGTGTCACCACCGAGTTCTCGCTCGAGGGTCCCGACGGCGTCGTCGGGAAGGGCGAGGACGTCACCTACGAGACCGAGGACCACGACGCGCTCGCCGAGAGCGGGTTGCCCGATCTCACGGGCGAGTACACGATCGACTCCTTCTCGAGCCGACTCGACGACCTCGATCTGTTCCCAGCGGGCGCGCCCGACCGCGAGGTATTCCGGAACTACCGCCGGTGGGGCCTCGAGGCCGCCGCGCTCGACCTCGCGCTTCGCCAGGCCGGGACGGATCTGGCGTCGCGACTCGAGACCGAGTACGAACCCGTCCGCTTCGTCGCCAGCACGCGACTCGGCGACGACCCTTCCACTGATCGGGTCGAGGAACTGCGCGAGGCGGTTCCGGGTCTCGAGTTGAAGCTCGATCCGACGCCCGAGTGGGACGCCGCGCTGGTCGAGGAGCTGGCGGCGATCGACGCCGTCCGCATCCTCGACCTGAAGGGCCAGTACAGCGGCACCGAGGTCGACGTCGAGGTCAGCCCCGAACTGTACGAACGGCTGATCGAGGGCTTTCCGGTGGCCGTGCTCGAGGACCCCGCGCTCGAGGCGAGCACCGAGGAGCTGTTCGAGGACGAGAACGTTCGCTCGCGGACCTCCTGGGACGCACCGATTCACGGCCTCGCGGACGTCGAGGAGCTGCCGTGGGAACCCGAGTGGCTCAACATCAAACCCTCGCGCTTCGGCTCGCTCGAGTCGCTGCTCGAGACGATCGACTACTGTCAGGAACGCGGAATGACGCTGTACGGCGGCGGCCAGTTCGAACTCGGTGTCGGCCGGGGCCAGCTGCAGGCGCTGGCGTCGGTGTTCTATCCCGACACGCCCAACGACGTCGCGCCGGGTGCGTACAACGATCCCGAGGTGACTGGCGAGTTGCCGGCGAGTCCGCTCGAGCCGCCCGCCGATTCCGAGGGCTTTCGCTGGTCCTGAGGCGACGAGGAAGGGCTGGGTTCGCCTGTTCTCCACCGGATTCCGTCCGGATCTGCTGAAATAGCCGATCTCCGAACAGCCGCTAGTTTTATTACCAGCTGTAAAGTATGCTTTACTGTAAAAGGTGCTTTACACATGAACATCACCCGCAACTCGGTCAGTATCGGCAAGCGGACGTACGAACGGACTGTCTGGATACTGGTGGGTCTCGGCTGTCTCGGCCTCTGGTCGGGTATCTACCTCGATGCACAACTCGCCGGAACGATCACCTACCTCGTGGCAGTCTGGGTCGCGATGGGGATCGCGTTCGGCTTACCGCGCGTTACCGAGACGAAACTGTCCGACGAACGCGACGAAGCACATCACAACCGCGCCAGCGGTCTCATGTTCTCGATCGCGGCGATCGCAACGATCAGCGTCGTTCCAGCGCTCTACGTTCTCGACGCCGGCGGATACTTTACCATCACGTCGACGATGTGGGGCGGAATATACGTTCTGTCGGCTCTCGCGCTCCTCTACGGGCTCTGCTACGGAATCGTACTCTGGCGCAACTAACAATCGATGGATAATCAGGTCACAGAACGTCGGAACGAACGAGATCTGAGTCAAGGCGAACTCGCCGAAGCCGTCGACGTAACCCGTCAGACGATCAATTCGATCGAGCGCGAACGGTACGATCCATCGCTGGAGCTGGCGTTCAAGCTGGCGGCGTACTTCGACTGTCGCGTCGACGATCTGTTCGATCCGGATCTCGACGGCGAGTGACCCGATACGCCCCTCGTGAACCCCGGAGTCGCAGAGAGCGCTCCGGGGCCTCCGGCCCCGGGTCGACACCGGGTCGATTCGCTTCGTCCCGGTCGGCGGTACGAGCGAGGCTTGCCTCGGAATCCCTCGTTCTGGTGATCGAGGTGATCGAGCTGGGGCCCGAGCAGTTCGCACACGAGCACGACGAAGGGATTGTTCGCTCCAGATCCCACGAGCGCCGTCTCTTCGGGTGAGGTACTCGCTGCCGGTGGTCTATCGAGGATGGAAGGCATGACTTCGCGTTCGAGTGTGTACTCTTCGGGCGGACCCGCCTGTAGCTGCCCGATTCGTCGACGAAGACCGTCCAGTCGGACACGCCACCGGTTGCTTCGACCGTCACGTCGACGGTCCGTGGGCTGTCCGCACCGTCCGAACGCCCACCGGTTACCCGCCGTGACTCTCGTGGGTGTGGTCGTCGCCGTCCTCGGTCGCCGATTCTGTCTCGCCGTCTGCCGACGTGTCGCCGCCGTCCCCCTCGTCACCGGCTGATCGGGGACCGACCTTAAGCGGACGCATCATGTCGTGATCTTCGTGCTCGAGCATGTGACAGTGCCACATGTACTCTCCCGTCTGATCGGTGAACAGCCCCTCGTACTCCCCGAAGTGGGCGATGATGTGAACGACTTCCGCAGGGTCGACGGTCACGACGTCGTTCCAGCCCAGTTCGTACGGCTCAGGGCTTTCGAGTGCGCCGAGATCGATCGTGTCCTCGTCCGGATCGTAGTCACCAACCGGCTGTCGCCCGAGCACTTGGAAGTGGACGAGGTGGAGGTGGACCGGGTGGGACATGCTGGTGTGGTTCGCCAGACTCCAGATTTCAGTGTCGCCGAGCGTCGGCGTCTCAGTAGCCGGGCCCATCATCGGGATGCCGGATGGTTCGTCCGCCGTGCCAAGCAAATGAAGCGCCCGGTCGTCCTCGTCGGTGTCGTGTGCGAGCGTCAGGTACCGCTCGGTATCGACCGACTCGACGGGAAGTTCGGGAACCTGGGTCAGTTCACTCGGGAGGAAGCCGACGTCCGCGTCGTCCTCCTCGGTGTCCGTACTGCCCTCGCCGTCCGTGTCGTTCGATTCGGAATCGGCAACCTCTACGAGCATCACTTCGTGGAGCGGGACGACGTCGTCGCTTTCGTCACCGTCGTCATCGTCACCGCCGTCACCACGGTACATCGCAGGCGCGTCGTTGTGCAACAGCACCGTCTCGCCGGCGTAGTCGGAGAAATCGACGACGACGTCGGCCCGTTGGCTCGAACCGAGTTCGAGCCGGTCCTCGAGCTCGACCGGTTCCGGGAGTAGTCCTCCGTCGTTTCCGATCAGGACGAATGGAGGGCCGTCGGCTCCCGTTTCGTCCGCCGATTCGTCGTACTCGACGAGCTCGAGACGGTAGAACCGACTGTTCGACGCATTGAGGATCCGGAGTCGGTAGGGACGGGGTTCCACCGACAGCCGGGACCAGGCTTTTCCGTTGACGACCGGCGTATCGCCGTAGAACTCCGGTACGACAGTTGGGTCGGGGTGGGAGTCGTCGCTGCCGCCTTGCTCGTCCGCCACGGCCGCCGGGTAAAACAGCGAGCCGTCTTCTTCGAAGCTCCGATCCTGGATGGCGAGTGGAATCTCGTACTCGCTGTCCGGGAGGTCGAGCCCCCGTTCGTGGTCGTTTCGAAGGAGGTAGAACCCCGCCAAACCGGCGTAGGCGTTGAGACGCGTGATCCCCTTCGCGTGGTCGTGGTACCACATCGTCGATGGGGGCTGCTCGTTGGCGTAGTAGTAATCCTTCTGCTCGAAGGCGGGCCCCGTCTCCTCGAAATCACGGGTAAACCAGGCCTGTGCGTTCCCGTCGCTCTCGGCCTCGACGTTGCCCCCGTGGAGGTGCGTTACGGTGTGGACGCCCGGCGTATCGTACGGAACCACGTCGGCGTGCAGAGTCGTATCGACAGGCAGGAGGTGTTCGTCCGGCAGGTCGTTTTTCCACCGAACGTAGATCGGTTCACCCTGTTCGGCCTCGATCGTCGGTCCGGGATACTGGCCGTCGTACCCCCAGACAGTCGTCGGCGGCAGGTCACTGTGGAGTCGCTGCTCTACCTCCCGCATCTCTACCTCGTAGTAGGGCTGTCCCTCCTTCGTCCCCGACGGCTCGAGAACCTCCGGTCGGGGAACCTCGTCCACCCACTTCTCGAGTTCGGGTGAGGAGTGGTCGGTGATCGTTGCTTCCGCCTCCGTTACGTCCTCCGACGACGGCTCTGGATCGTCCATCGTACACCCCGCAAACGCTGAAACCCCCGCGACACCAGTTGCAAGGATCAGTTTGCGCCGCGATAGCTCCCGTTCGGGACGCCCGGTGGAAAGGGGCATAGCATACGGTGGTAAGAAAGCCCCCAATATACAGGGATTGACCGTTCCTACGGCGCTGGAATCGAAGCCGAACACGTTACCGGATGATAATTCGACGTTCGTCCGAACCGAGGCTTCGACGAGCGACACGTGCCGAGCAACTGTACGGGTGGGAGAGAGACGAATCGGTGCTTCAGCCCCGTCGATCGACACCCGCTTGGGCCTCGTCCGCGCCCGATTCTCGAGGCCGACGGTCCGGCCGAACCACCAACCCGTATTACCCGCTCCCGCCAACCACCGTGCATGCAGATCGACACGTTCGGCCTCGAGCGCTGGTTCGCGGAGTACGAACACGACGCCGAGATCATGCTCGCCGAGAGCGGCGTCCGCAGCCTCTCGACGGATCGCTTCGACACCGATCTCGGTGACCTTGGGTACGTGATCCCGACGAACGGCGATCCCGACCTCCGGGCTCGGATCGGGGATCGCTACGACCGCGAGGCCGACGAGGTCCTCTGCACGTGTGGCACGCAGGAGGCGAACTTCCTGGCGTTTCTCTCGGTACTGCAGGAGCCGACGCTCGGCGCCGACGGCGCCTCGCCGTCCGGCTCCGCGTCGCGGAGCCCGCACGCCATCGTCGTCACCCCGACCTACCAGGCGCTCCACGCCGTCCCCGACGCCGTCGGCGAGGTGACTCGAGTCCCCCTCGAGCCCCCGACCTGGGAGCTCGACGTCGACGCGGTCGCCGACGCGATCCGCCCCGAAACGAAACTGATCGTTCTGAACAATCCGAACAACCCGACCGGAAGATACCACCCGCTCGAGACGGTCGAGGCGCTGTACGACCTCGCGGCCGACAACGACGCCTACCTGCTCTGTGACGAAGTCTACAGGCTGCTCGCCGAGGATCCGCTGCCGCCCGTCGCGAGCCTCGGCCCGCGTGGCCTCTCGACCGCCAGCCTGTCGAAATCGTACGGGCTCGCCGGCCTGCGCTTCGGCTGGCTGATCGGAAACGAGGACCTGCTCGAGACGGCCTGGAACTGGAAGGACTACACCACCATTTCCCCCTCCACGTTCGGCCAGCACGTCGCGAAACAGGCTCTCGAGCAGGAGGACGAGATCCTCGCCGAAAACCGTGACCTCGTGGCCGATCACCGCAATCGAGTACAGGAATTTCTCGAGAAACACGGCCTCGAGTGGTACGACCCCGTCGGCGTCAACGGCTTCGTGACCGTTCCCGACGGCTACGAGACGGGCAAGGAGTTCTGTCGAGCGGTCCTCGAGGAGGGCGTCGTGCTCGCTCCTGGAGAGTTCTTCGGCCACTCGGATCGGTTTCGGATCGGGTTCGGGTTGCCGACCGAGGAGCTCAAGGAAGGGTTGCGTCGGATCGAACGAGTGCTCGAGTAGCGACGGGTGGGTACGTCGATAGCCGTCCGACTACGACCGACACGGCTGCCACAGCGCCGCGACGGACTCGGCGTCGCCGTCGGCACGCTCGACGTCTCGCCGGAGGTCGAACGCCCGGTAGCGGTCGTCCTCGAGCAATTTCTCGGCCAACTCCACTGGCACCGTCACTCGCCGACACTCGCCGTCGACCAGCAGCCCGTCGGGGCCGAACGTGAACTCGATATCGTACTGTGCGACGTGCTCGTCGTGCTCCTCGATCACTGGATGTATCGCCTCGAGTGCGCTCGCGACGTACTCGAAGGCCAGCTCCATCCCCGGCGCGTCGGTCGTCCCGAGCTCGATTCGGATTTGCGGCACGTACGCTGGTTCGCCCGACTCTTCCCCGAGGACCTCGAGCCGACGAACCCTCGGCGCGCGCTCGAGGTGCGAGCCCGTTTCCGGTCCCATCGAGTCAGCGAGTCGGTCGTCGATCGCCGCCTCGAGCGGGGAGCGACGCCGTGATCGACCGATTCGGACGATCAACACGGCGACAGCGAGGGCGACAACGAGCAGCGACGCCGCGAGCACGGTTCGCATCGTCGGCCCGTTCGCCTCCATCCCCCGAGGCGTTTTCGCTCCGAATCGGATCGGACGAGCCCGCCCGAACGGGCCGTGGTATCGGGTTCCACCCCTTCGAGCGGGCATTCCAAACGGTTTATGGCCGTCGGTTGATTATCCGGCGACATGGCGAAACAGCAGCAAGAAGTTCGTGACCTCCAGGAAGGAAGCTACGTCGTCATCGACGATGCGGCCTGCAAGATCAACTCGTACTCGACGGCCAAGCCCGGTAAACACGGCAGCGCCAAGGCCCGAATCGAGGCCGAGGGCGTCTTCGACGGGAAGAAGCGCTCGCTGTCCCAGCCCGTCGACGCGAAGATCTGGGTCCCGATCGTCGAGCGAAAGCAGGGTCAGGTCGTCTCCGTCGACGGCTCGGACATGCAGGTAATGGACCTCGAGACCTACGAGACGATGACGATGCGCGTTCCGGGCGACCAGGACGTCTCGCCCGACGAGAACATCGAGTTCCTCGAGATGGAAGATCAGCGAAAGATCATATAATGTTCCCCGGGGCGGCCGACGAGCGCGAGCGAGCCGACGCGACGGGAGGGCCCGATCGCTCGGACGCGAACTTCGTGGTCGTCGGTGCGCCCCTGGACGCCTCGACGACCTTTCAGCCGGGGACCCGCTTCGGTCCCCGCCGCATCCGCCACTTTTCGGAGACGTTTGACGACTACGACCACCGGACGAACCAGTATTTTTCGGAGCTGGGCGTCCTCGACCACGGTGACGTCCGCCCGTGGGACGACGTCGGCGAGTACCTCGAGTGGCTCGAGGGAACGGTCCGGGACGTCGTCTGGGACGACGCCGTTCCGCTCGTGCTGGGCGGTGAACACACCGTCACGCTCGCGGGTGCCCGCGCCGTCGAGCCCGAGGCGCTGGTCGTCCTCGACGCCCACCTCGACCTTCGCGAGGAGTACGATGGCAACCGGCTCTCTCACGCCTGCGTCACCCGACGCATTCTCGAGGACGTCGATGGCGTCGAGGAGGCGGTGATCCTCGGGGCCAGAACCGGCAGCGAGGCGGAGTGGGACCGAGCGAGTGAGACCGACGTCACCGTGATCCCGCCCGAGGACGTCGCCGACTGGGAGCCCGACCCGGCGCTGCTCGAGCGCGAGCTGTACTGTAGCGTCGATATCGACGCTGCAGATCCGGGCTACGCGCCGGGAACGGGAACCAAGGAGCCGTTCGGCCTCGAGCCCCGCGAGATGCGCGACGTCGTCCGCACCCTCGCACCCGCGGCGACGGGGTTCGACGTCGTGGAAGTCAACGACCGCGACGACGGACAGGCCGCGGCGCTG
Source organism: Natronococcus amylolyticus DSM 10524 (assembly GCF_000337675.1). Lineage (GTDB taxonomy): Archaea > Halobacteriota > Halobacteria > Halobacteriales > Natrialbaceae > Natronococcus > Natronococcus amylolyticus. The sequence goes on from NZ_AOIB01000025.1 coordinate 99,905, forward strand.
GCCGGGAAGCTCGTTCGCGAGTTCGTCTACGCCGGTTCGGGGTCCTCGTAGCCAATCGACTCCACCCCCGTCGGTCACCGACCTGCGGGCACCATCCATACTGGTAAGGGAGGAGGGTTGAACCGTTCGTCGCCTACTGTCGAGTATGCCAGAGTCGGGAGCGAACGACGCGGACCTATCGGCTGTTTGGCACCTCCTCTCGGACCCACGACGTCGATGCGTCCTCGAGCAGGTGTACTCGACCGAGCGAACGACGCTCACGGCGCTCGCTCGCAGGATCGAATCGAGAACCGAGGTCGGTCGGTCCGACGGCGAGACGGGGACGGCGGCGAGTCGCCGCCGGATCGAGATTGCGCTCGCACACGACCACCTCCCGCGGCTCGCAGACCACGGCGTGATCGCGTACGATCCGTCGACCCTCGAGGTCGTTCTGACGGCCGACTTCGAGACCCGACGGCTACTCGAGGCGGTTCTCGAATCGGACGTGGCGGTTCGGTGAGCGATAGTAACAACTGAAACTGTTTGCACACCGATCGCACAGCCGTCGTGCGGTCGGGTGCGCACTGACTTTCAGTAGCTACTATAGAACGGCGACTCGAGGTACGCCTTCGGCACCGCGTTGCGTGCGGTCACCAGCGGATCGACGACCTGGCTGATCTCGAGGCCGCCGACCAGACTCGAGAGCATGTAGGCGTCGGTCGCGTCCCAGCCGTGTTCGGCCGCGAGCAGTTCGACTGCATCGCGGTTTGCTAGCTTACAGGCCTCCTGCAGCGTCTCGGCGCTGGCGATCGTCTTCCAGGCCTCGGCGGTCTCGACCAGCGGCCGCTCGAGACCCGGTTCCGGATCGGAGATCACCTCGAGGGTGACGTCGATCTCGGTGGCGATCTCCGCGCCGGTACCACACATCTCGCCGTCGGCCATCGCCGCCTTGCAGTCGCCCATCGCGAGCATCGCGCCCTCCTGGAACACCGGGAAGTAGGCAACGGAGCCCGCGGTCATGTCGGTCGTGTCGAGGTTCCCGCCGTGGTCGTGGGGAACGAGCGTCGTGTACGACTCCGAGTCGGTCGCGACCCCGATCGTTCCGATCACGGGCGCGACGTCGACCTCGAGGTCGCCGAACGCGAGGGTGTCGCCCTCGACCGACAGCAATCGAGTTCTCGGCGACTCGATCCCCTCCTCGCCGTCGAGCAGGCCGAACCCGCCGATGGTGATCACGCGGCCCTGCTCCTCGGTGAGACGGATCTCCTCGATCTCGACCCGGAGGACGTCGCCGGGCTCGGCTCCCTCGACCGCGATCGGTCCCGTCGCGGCGTTGACCTGCGAGGGGATCGACTCGATGACGTCCGCTTCGGTCCGGATCGTGCCGTCCAGGCTGTCCCTCGTCTCGATCGTCAGCTCGGCACCGGGTTCGACGGTCGTTACCGCCTCGAGGTCGGGGCTGAACTCGTACACTACGCCGTCGTCGTACGTCACCTGTTCACGTTGCATACACTACCTGTTCGAACGGGGAGGTCGTAAAACGGTCCCTCGGGTCGACCGGCGGGGGAACACCCCTCGGATATATATGGTCGGGGGCCGGAGTCAGAGCTAATGCCAACCGGAACGGTCGACTTCTTCAACGACACTGGCGGCTACGGCTTCATCGAGACCGACGAGATCGACGACGACGTCTTCTTCCACATGGAGGACGTCGGCGGCCCCGACCTCGAGGAGGGACAGGAGGTCGAGTTCGAGATCGAACAGGCGGACAAGGGTCCGCGCGCGAAGAACCTCACGCGCCTCTGATCGGATTCGATCGAGAGTTTCGATCCGCGACGGCGAGACGAACGAACAGCGGACGGCGAGCGACGCGGTTTCGGCGGTTCACGGGCTTTCTTTGATGAATTCCGACGACATTCACGACCGATGGGCGGAGCGAACGGGCGCGTACTCGCCGGCGTACTACGCCCACTACGGTCCCAACGAGACGAGCGAACTGCTCGAGGCGATCATCAACCGCGTCGTCGGTCCCGACGCCGCCGTCCTCGAACTGGGCTGTAGCTCGGGGCGCCACCTCGCTCACCTTCACGACCACGGGTACGACGACCTCCACGGCGTCGACATCAACGAGTCGGCGTTCGAGGTGATGGAACGGGTCTACCCCGACCTCGCCGCGGCGGGGGCGTTCACCCACGGCTCGCTCGAGGAGTTCGTCTGCGACCACGGACGGGATCGGTTCGACGTCGTCTACGCGGTCCAGACCCTCCAGCACCTCCCGCCCGAAGCCGAGTGGGTGTTCGACGAGCTGGTTCGGCTGACCGACTCGCTGCTCGTCACGGCCGAGACCGATGCCGACGAATCGACGGCCGACGCCGTCGACGACCCCGACTCGAGCGTAACCGACGTCCGCGACGTCGACGGCGTCCCCCTGTACGTCCGCGACTGGTCGCAGGTATTCGCCGACCGCGGCTGGGTCGAACTCGAGGACGAGGCGACCGTCCTCGACTATCACACGTTCAGGGCGTTTTGCCCGCCGACGAAGTAGCCCGCCGAGCGGGAGCGAGGGAACGAGCCACCCGTATAAAAGCGGCCTTGCGAGCGCACTGGATAGCTTCATACCCGCGACGGTCGAGAGCGTTCCCTTGCCTATGGTTCTCGCGTCCCGAGTTCGAGCGGAGGGGGATCGCCGCAGTTCGACCACGACGGTACACTCGCCCGGAGGCGGTCGACAGATCGGCTCGAGCCGTCCGAGCGGGCGACGGCGCGACCGGGAACGAGAATCGACGAGCGGCCGTTTCGGAGGTGGGCTCGAGTGAGCGACCTTCCGCCACAGACGAGCGTCAGGCGGTGGCTCGTCACGACCAACCACAAGGACGTCGGGATCCTCTACCTGGTGACGGCGCTGTTCTTTCTGGTAGTGGGCGGCGTCCTGGCGCTGCTGTTCCGAGCGCACCTCTGGGAGAGCGGCGGCACCGGGCTGCTGACGGAGAACCAGTTCAACCAGGCGGTCTCGACGCACGGGCTGTTGATGGTGTTCTGGTTCCTCTCGCCAATCGCATCCGGCTTCGCGAACTACTTCGTCCCGCTACAGATCGGCGCGAAGGACCTCGCGTTTCCGCGCCTGAACGCGCTGAGCTACTGGTTTTACCTGTTCTCGGGAATCCTGTTCGGGATCTCGTTCTTCCAGGGAAGTTCCTTCTCGGGGGGATGGACGATGTACGCGCCGCTGAACGTCCCGATGTACACGCCCGCACTCGAGGCGACGACCGGCGGCAACGGCGCCGTGCTCGCGCTGATCCTGTTCGTGCTCTCGATCACGCTCGGTTCGGTGAACTTCATCACGACGATCCATCGTTCGCGGGCGGAGGGGCTCGGCCTGTGGAACATGCCGATGTTCACCTGGACGTGGCTGCTGACCGTCTGGATGATGCTCTTCGCGTTCGCGGCGCTGCTGGCCGCGTTGCTGTTGCAGACGTCCGATCGGATCCTGTTGACCCAGTACTTCGCGACCGATCAGGGGTCGGGGCTGCTGTGGGCGCACCTGTTCTGGTTCTTCGGGCACCCGGAGGTGTACATCGTCTTCTTCCCCGCGCTGGGGATCATGCTCGAGGTGTTCCAGACCTTCACCGGACGCCGGCTCGTCGGCCGCAAGTGGGTCATCATCGCGATGGTCCTCGTTGCCGTCCAGTCGTTTTTGGTCTGGATGCACCACATGTTCCTGACGACGATCAACCTGGAGATCAAGACGCTGATGATGGCGACGACGATCGGCATTTCGCTTCCCTTTGACCTGATCGTCTTCGCGCTGATCTACACGATGGTCAAGGGTCGCGTGCGGATGACGACGCCGTTTCTGTTCGCGCTGGGGGCGCTCGTCCTCTTTATCCTCGGGGGCATTACTGGGGTGTTCCTGGGCGCCGTCGTGCTCGACTACGAGTTCCGGGGCACCTACTGGGTCGTCGCGCACTTCCACTACGTGATGGCCTCCGGGGTCACCGCGCTGGTCGGCGGCCTCTACTACTGGTGGCCGAAGCTCACCGGGCGAATGTACTCCGAGACGCTGGGCAAGCTCAACTTCGCGGTCTACTTCGTCGGCTTCAACCTGCTTTACTTCCCGCAGTTTCTCGCCTGGGAGACGCCCCGTCGTGTCTTTCACTACGCCGAGGGTGCCCAGTTCTACCATCAGCTCTCGACGGTCGGCGCGTTCGTTTTCGGCGCGTCGTTCCTGATCCTTTTCGGGGCGCTCGCCCACAGCCTCGTCGCGGGTCCCCGTGCGCCCGAGAACCCCTGGGAGTTCTCCCGCACCGCCGAGTGGGCGATCCCCTCACCCCCGCCGCTCGAGAACTGGGACGGCCGCCCCAGCTACGCCACGGGCTCCCTCGAGTTCGTCGAGGACTCGGCTGCCCAGGCCGATGGCGGCGTGGCACACGAGAACCGAACCGCTTCCGGGGCCGGCGCGGGAGAGGGACACGCTGATCACGCCAGCATCTGGCCGCTCGGTGTCGGAATCGGAACGTTCGTCTTTTTCCTCGGACTGACGGGGATCACGCCGTACACGATCGGCTTCGCCGAGGGAACCGGCGTTCCGCCCGAGGCGCTCGTCGGGACGGCAGCCGAGCAGAGCATCCTGTACCCGATACTGACCGTGCTGGGCGTGGTGATCATGGGATACACGCTGTTCGAGTTCGGCCGCGAGCGCTTCGTCGTCCCCGAGATGGCCATCGCCGAGCGCTGGCCGTTCGAGGGCGTCGGTAACACGAAGTTCGGCGTCTGGGTGTTCCTGGCGTCCGACGTCGTCGTCTTCGGCGCGATCATCGGCGCCTACGTCTTCATGCGCCTCCACGCGGGCTGGGGCGAGTGGACGACCGTTCCGTTCGCCTCCTGGCCCGGCCTGCTGAACACGTACATCCTGTTGACCTCGAGTTTTACCGTCGTGCTCGCGCTCGTGATGGCCGAGCGAAAGAACAAGCGGGGCCTGCTCGCGACGCTGGGTGCGACCCTCGGTCTCGGGCTGGCGTTCATGGGCGTCAAAGGCTACGAGTACAGCGTGAAGTTCGCCGATGGCGAGTACTGGTGGTACGGGCTCGAGTACTCGATCTACTACGTGACCACGGGGATGCACGCCCTGCACGTCATCTTCGGGCTGTTGATCGCCGGCTTCATGATCTACCGCGTCTGGTCGATCGACGCCTACCTCGAGGACCATCGGCCGGTGGAGTTCTTCGGGCTCTACTGGCACTTCGTCGACATCGTCTGGGTCATCCTCTTCCCACTGTTCTACCTGCTCTAGACCCGTCCGTCCGGTCGCGCTCGCCCGATTCGGCGATTGAACCCGGGACGTTCGTTTCTTTCGTAACGAACACGTTCCTCGCATTGCCATAGTGATTTGCTAACTCGGAGCATACCTTCGAACGTATGTTCGAAACGATCCTCCTCCCGACGGACGGCAGCGACAGGGCGGAGACGGCGGCGCCGTACGCCGTCGAGCTGGCCGAGCGGTTCGACGCGACGCTGCACCCGATGTACGTCGTCGATACGGACGCGATGAGCCACGCGCTCGGTCCCGAACAGGTCGATCGGATCGGTGCCGGACAGTTCGCCGAGATGACCGAACTCCACGAGCGGGCCGCTGCCGCCGTCGACGGGGTCCGCGAGTACGTCGGCTCGGCCGACGTCACGGTCGACCCCGTGATCGAGGCAGGGATCCCCCGAACGGTGATTACCCGGTTCGCCGAGGAGAACGACGTCGACCTTATCGTGATGACGTCGCAAGGTCGCGGCGGCGTCCGGCGCGCCCTGTTCGGAAGCGTCACCGAGGACGTCGCCCGCGAGACGAACGTGCCTGTACTGGTGATCGACCCGGACGACGAGCGCCGGGACCGGGCGGAGCCGGAACGCGAACTCGCCTGAGCGGGATCGCAAGGTTACAAGCAGTCGGCGGCGTAACGGCCGGCCATGTCCCTCGAGCTCTCGACGTTCGCCGGCCGACTCGACGAACGACTGTGTACCGACGACTACGCCGACATCGACGCTAGCGCGAACGGCCTGCAGGTCGGCCCCAGCGAGGGGACCGTCGAGCACGTCGCGTTCGCCGTCGACGGCGCCGTCGAAACGTTCGAGCGTGCGGCCGCGGCCGACGCGGACGCGCTCGTCGTCCACCACGGACTCTCCTGGGGCGGGTTCGACCGGGTAACGGGGCGAACCTACGATCGGCTCGAGCCCCTGTTCGAGCACGACCTCGCACTGTACGTCTCCCACCTTCCGCTGGACGGCCACCAGGAGCTGGGCAACGCCGCGGGCGTCGCCGACGTCCTCGGACTCGAGGACCGGGAGCCGTTCGGCGAGCTCGGACCCGAGCACATCGGGCAGCGTGGCATCGCTCCGGACACCTACGCGCCCGACGAGCTCGCGGAGCGACTCGAGTCGGAACTCGAGACCGACGACCGATCCGTTCGGCTGCTCGAGTTCGGCCCAGATGAGATCGAGGACGTCGCGGTCATCACCGGCAGCGGCGTCGACTGGCTCGACGAGGCGGTCGAGGCCGGCGCGGACGCGCTCGTCACGGGCGAGGGGAAACAGCAGGTCTACCACGAGGCCAGGGAAGCGGGGATCCACGTCGCGCTCGCCGGCCACTACGCCACCGAGACGTTCGGCGTTCGGGCGCTGCAGGACCTCGTCGAGGAGTGGGGACTCGAGACGACGTTCCTCGAGTCGCCGACCGGGCTGTAGGCTGTCGTTGACGACGGATACGGGTGCGTACGCTACCGGCACGAGACGTAACGGCGCCGTACTGATGCTCGTCGACCGAACTGAGGCCGTCGATGCTCGACCGTTCGCGGCGCTCGACCGTCTCGTTCGTTTCGACCGCGCCCTTGGAGAGGGGTGAGAGACCAGCCCGTGACGGCGGTCGAATCGGTCGCTCGAGCCGCGCTGTTGGCTCCCGTGAACTGCCCTGCAGCCCGTCGATAACAATGGTCGTTGCGCAGGAAGGGGCTCTTACTCTCGGGATTGACCCGGGGAACTAACCAATGACACAAGAGCTCCCTTCCAGACGAGAGTGGTTGCGAAGGGTCACCGTTACCGCTGCGGTGATCGGTGGCGCATCGGGTAGCGTGGTCACCAGTAGTAGCGCGGAGACGGCGACCGACGGGGGCGTCGACCCCGCGTGTACAGAGTCGGGTCCCGCCGACGTTCGGCTCGTCCCCGCCTGTACGGACGACGATCTGGCCGTCTTCTGCGTGACCAACGACGGGACGCGTCCGGCCTCCCTCGAGTGGCGGCCCGTCGAGCCGCCCGAGGAGCGCATCGAGTTCGTCGACTGCCAGACCGTACGCGTCGTCGGCGAGTTCGTCGACGTGATCGTCGGCGCGACGTTCGTCGCCGCGGACGGCCAGATCGGCAACCTCTTCGAACCGTTCGGCGGCGTCGACGGCGTCCGAACGTTCGACGTCCGCGAACTCGAGGGTGTCCCCGACGACGCGATCATCGACGGCATCGAGGCGTTCCGCGACGATCCCGTGCTTCCGGGGGCGGGAGATCTCGCGGCCACGAACCCCGAGTTCGACGCCTGCCAGGAGGAGTTCTTCGGCGAGGTGCTCGTCGAGAGCGGCTCGGACGGCGAGGACGAAGATCCCGAGGACGGGGCGGACGCCGAAGCGGTCGAAGACGTTCCGGCGGACGAGCTCGAGACGCTGACGATCGATGCCGGGGAGACGACGTGTTTCGCCGTCGAGGCGCCGAACGGTCCCGTCGCCGTACAGCTTCTCCGGGACGGGGAGGTGCTCGCCGAGCGGACCAGCGCCGCCGACGTCGACTGTTCGCGTCCGATCTCGGCCGACGAGGTGGGAGCGGTCGTCGGGTCACCCGACGAGTTCGTCGACGACCGCGACCGTTCGTGAGCGGGTGCACGTCGCCGACGGTGACGATTCCAGCGAAGGCGGGTCGTCGGAGTCGGGCGGTTTCGATTCGGCCGGCCGAGTCGACCCCGCCGAGACCGCGGCGTTGAAAGCGCTGGCCCGCTGACTCGAGGACATGACAGACGAACACGACAGCGACGAGGATCACGACCACGAGCCCGAGCGCGAGACGTTCCAGCACGACCCCGTCGGCCACGCCGAGGCCCGCGCGGGAATGACCGTCGGCGAACTCGCAGACGAGTACGGCAACGCGGGCGTCGGCGCGGCGAGCCTCCACGAGGCCGTCGACGTCACCGAGGCGATGTTCGACGACGACGTAACCGTCTTCTTCGGCCTGGCGGGTGCGATGGTACCCACAGGGATGCGTCGGATCGTCGCCGACCTGATCCGGGACGGCTACATCGACGCGCTGATCACGACCGGGGCGAACCTCACCCACGACTCGATCGAGGCCATCGGCGGGAAACACCACCACGGCTGCGTGCAGGCCGAGGGCAAAACGGAGCGCGAGCACGACGAGACGCTGCGCGACGAGGGGGTGGACCGGATCTACAACGTTTATCTCCCTCAGGAGTTCTTTGCGACGTTCGAGTCGCACCTCCGCGAGGAGGTCTTTCCGGTGCTCGAGGAGGAGGCCGAGGAGTCGGGTCCTGTCTCGATCGAACGTCTGACCCGCGAACTGGGACGGGCCAACGCCGAGATCAACGAACGAGAGGACGTCGAGGAGGGGCCGGGCATCGCCGCCGCGGCCTTCGAGAACGACGTCCCGATCTACTGTCCCGCCGTCCAGGACTCCGTGCTCGGGCTGCAGGCCTGGATGTACTCCCAGACGTCGCCGTTCTCGCTGGACGCCCTCGCGGACATGACCGCGCTGACCGACCTCGCGTTCGAGGCCGAGGAGGCCGGCGCGTTCGTCGTCGGCGGCGGGGTGCCGAAGAACTTCACGCTCCAGACGATGCTCGTCGCGCCTGGCGCCTACGACTACGCCGTCCAGCTGACGATGGATCCCAAACAGACGGGCGGGCTCTCGGGGGCAACGCTCGAGGAGGCCCGCTCGTGGGGCAAACTCGAGAAGAATGCGGAGAACGTCTCGGTGTACGCCGACGCGACGATCACGCTGCCGCTGGTCGTGGCGGCGGCCCGGGAGCGCCTCGAGTAGCGAGCGAGTCGGCGGTTCGGCTGCGATCGGTCAGTACGTCCGGTAGCTCGCCGTGCCGACGTCGATCCGCACCAGTTCGTTCTCCTCGTAGGCGTCGCTGGGGGCGCCGTACTTCTCGTTGATCCGGCGTCTGGCTTCGTCGGTCTCCGCTTCGTCCTCGACGATCGTCGCGGTGCCGAGCAGCGTCACCATCCACTGCGTGTCGCCGCCGTCGTCGGCCTGGATCGACAGCGCGACCTTCGGGTTCTCGCGGACGTTCTCGAGCTTTCGGCCCGTCGTGACGATCTCGACGGTATCGTCCTCGTAGCGAAACCAGACGGGCGCGGCGTGGGGGCGGCCGTCGGCGCAGGTGGCGAAGTGGGCCATCACCGGTTCGTTCTCGAGCAGTCGTTCGGCTTCGGGTGGAACCGTCGTCACGGCTCGACGTTGAGCGCGGATCCGCAAAAGCGACCGCCGCGCGGCTGCCGGACTCAGACCGACGCCCGGAGCCGACCCGCGTCGAGAGAGACGTAGTGAAACAGCGTCCCAGTCAGCCCGCTGTCGGCGATCCGCCGACCGGAGCTGTCGACGAGCACCGAGTCGTGGTAGCCCGTCGGCAGTCGGCGACCGAGCGCGCGGCTGAAGGCCGTGTCCTCGTTCGGCACTTCCGGGAAGCCGCCCGTCTCGAGGAAGGCCTCGCGGTGGACGAAGAAGTTGAACCCGGGGAGAATTGGACGCTCGAGGCGGGGAAAGACGTGGTTGATCGTCCCCTCCATCAGCTTCGCCCGCAGGGGCCCGGTCATCCGGCAGGCCGAGCTGCCGGCCGCGAGGTTCTCGCGCTCGACGAAACCGAGGAGTTCGGTCAGGTAGTTCGGCCGAACGCGGGTGTCGGCGTCGATAAAGGCTAGCCACTCGCCTTCGGCCGCCTTGCCGCCGAGATTTCGGCCCGCGGCGATGCTCGAGCCTGCCCCCTCGAGCACGGTCGTGCCGTGCGCTCGGGCGATGTCGGCGGTAGCATCACTCGAGGCGCCGTCGACGACGATCACCTCGTACTCGTAGTCGGTCTCGAGGGCCGCGATGCTCTCGAGGCAGTCGGAAAGGTAGTCGGCCTCGTCTCTCGCAGGTACGACGAAACTCACGTCCGGTGTGGCAGCCATCCGTGTTTTCGAGTGCGCTACCCTCGAGTATAACAGGCGGGCGGGCAGGTGCCGACAGTCGAGTCGCAGATCGCGGCGATACTCGGTAGATCATGAACGTTTATTATGGTTCGGTCTGAAGGGTGGCGTACAGATGTCGGTCGTACCCGTACACCCCCTCGCCTGATTCTTCGACGACAGCATCGCCTTCCGACGACGCGACCCTTCGACCGACAATGAGCACGCACCCACACTACGCCCGACCCGAACCGACTCCCGACCAGCCGACGACCGAGACGCCGTCGACGCGCTCGACGGCCGAGCCCTCCTCGTCCGCGGCGAGCGACCGCGCCCCGGCGACGTTCTCGAGGACGCATACCGATCGCCTGCAAAATCTCATCGACGAGTGGAACACCGCCTTCGCGGCGGACGGCTCGAGCGCCGAGTGAGGACCGCTCGGTAGGATCCAAACCGTCTTCTGGCTCTCGAGCGTAGGCCCGCACGGCCGATGACGACCCACTCGCTCCGAGCCGGACTCGGCACCCGGTCGTGACGAGCCCTATGAGTGCCGAGGCCAGCGATTTACACGCACGCTCTTCAATCTACAACGGCACTCGAGAGATTCAACGCGTGACGAACCCGCGTTGTCACCGGACAGTCCCCGATCCGACGTTCTTCACTCGTGGGTTCCGTCTTCGTCCCTCATCTCGAGCACGTTCAGGTGCATGATGTGGAGGTGTGTGCCGACGCCGTACAGAAGCAGTCCGAGTCCGACGAACAGCGCGGGCATGACGATCACCTCGTAGGTCGGACGCAAGTCCGGAACCGCGAGCGCCAGAAGCCCAGCCAGGAACGTGAGGACGATAATGCTGAACCCGGCCTGGAGGTATCGGTAGCACGTCTTCGTATCCGGTAGCAGTTCGATCTTGTACTTCGATGTCATCTGTCTGTATTCTCACCCCTACAGTACGTTTAGGTTACGTACTCGTGAGATCTTCTCATAAGCCGTTCAGACGGTAAGATCAGCCCGGCAGAGCAGTTGGGCATTGACCGCGACGACAACCGTACTGGCGGACATGAGGACGGCGGGCGACAGCAGGATCCCGATCGGTGCGAGGAGGCCAGAACCCCCAGAATGTGTGCTAAATTTATTGGCCCTCCGTCGATAGGGGGGATATGGACCATCCGTTATTCTATTTGAGCATTCCGTTCGCCATCATTGCCGGCACTGGAGCCGGATTGCTCGCACTTTTGTCGTGGCGAATCTTCCGGGAATCCCCGTTCGGGATGACCATCGGGCTGCTGGCGATCGTGATGTCTGCAGCAACGATCTATCATACGGTTCTACTTACGGTAGGGACGGAATCGACGGGGTTGCGGGCCTTTCGAGCGGCGATCTATACGATTTTGGCGCTCACGATTTGGGTAGTAATCCTTCAAAACAACACCATCCAGAGTAGAGTGAGCCGGAACGAAGAGCTATGATCGAGATAGATCTTTTCACCGGATACATCCTCTTAATGGGGATCGTCGCCGGTTCCGGGTTACTCTACCTACTGTATGCAGAGCAGTATGCCATCGAATACGATCCCTTCTTCATCGTCACTATGAGCGGTCTGTTCCTGTTCATAATCGGTGGCCCGCTATCCGAGGTCGTGTACCCGAACCTCGTGCACTGGATCCACGGGCTTGCCGCGTGTCTCGTCCTGTTTGGACTCTACAGTCCCGTGCAGAACGACCTTCGGAGGGAGCAGTGGACGGAACTTCTCCTGGCGGAACCCGCTCAAATTCGAGCCAGTACGGAGTGGATGGTCCCGATGGACGATGCAATTCTTAGCCTGTTCCATTCTTCGGATTTGGTTCTCACTCCTGCGATCATCGCGTACAACATCGATCACAGTCGAGAAGAGGTGAATCGACGCCTCCGAAAACTCGAAGAGGCCGATCTGGTCGAGAAGGTCGACCGAGGCAAGTACCGGATGACACCCAACGGTGAAGCATATCTCTCCGGGGAGTTCAACCCGACCCTCCCGTGACCTGCCCCCTACTCCGTTCGTCAGCAACCCGGCCTCGAGGGTCGGGACAGCCGCCTTGACCGCCTGTAAAAATACCGGTCCGAAGTCGGTACTCGCTCGAAGAGACGAGATGTAACCTCCCGCTTTAGCAGTTCCACCGGTCTTTCCAGCACTCCATCATCTCGATCTCCTCTTGCTGAACGTCGATGATTTCGTCCGCGAGATCGGCCACGCGCTCGGACGCTCCCTCCTCGAGGACGTGTTCGGACATCATGATCGCGCCGTCGTGGTGAACGATCATGTGTTCTGCGAACAGGCAGTCGAACTCCTGTCCCTCGGATTCGCGGAGCTCCTGGAAGTCCTCCTCGGTTAGCATGCCGTCCATCTCCTCGTGATCCATCTCGTGCTCTTCGGGGTCGTCGACTCCGGCTTCGCGCAGCCACTCGTGTAGCTGTTCGATCTCCGCTTGCTGGACGTCGATGATCTCCGGACCGAGCTCACACAGCTCTCGGCTGTCCGACCGGCCGGGAATGAGCTCGGCCATTTCGATCGCTTGTTCGTGGTGGGGGATCATCCCCTGCATGAACATCACGTCCGCTTCGTTGAACTCGGAGTCTTCGTCGAAGTCGATGTGTTCTCCGTGTTCTTCGTGATGATCGTGGTCGTCGTCGTGGTGCTCTCCGTGATCCGTTCCATCGTGTTCGTCCTCGTCTTCGCTGGCGGTCGCGAAGCCTGTCAGACCGATTGCGCCCGTCGCTCCCGTGGCGTACAGGATACGGCGTCGTGTTACTCGTCGCATTGTAAGCGGATCCACGGATACGTCCCGCTTCAATGGTGAATATCGTTCCAGTTCCGAAATCGTAAGTAGCTGTTTTCGGCCGGTAGAGGCGCTCGTGAGTAACTAGTGAGGTGGTGGTTTCGAGTGCGAACTACGCCCGAACAACTAGTGAGTTCCGGCGAGGGTCCCCCGCAGACGATCGATCCCACCGCATTCAGACATTCTCGCTCGAGGCGTTTTTGAGGAGGTCCCCTCCTCTCGCGCCCGGCTGCAAAGAACGGTGACGCGAATCAGTACGGCAAGAAGTGAATCCACCTCGAGCGCTTTCTTTGGATTCGAAGATCGGCCCCCGTCGAGAGTCGAATACTGTTAACGACAACTCGCTTAAAAATGGATCTCGTAGGTTAGCACGAGGTGGACAGACCATGCAAACCGACCAATCGAATCTCGAACGTACCGATCTCTCCCTTTCGGGGATGTCGTGTACGACGTGCGCCTCGACCATCGAAGAGAGCCTGCAAGACGTCGAGGGGGTCGCTGACGCGTCCGTAAACTTCGCAACCGAGCGAGCGAACGTCCACCACGATGCGGACGTCGACGTCGACACGCTCGTTTCCGCCGTCGACGCTGCCGGCTACGGAGTCCGCGACGAACTCCTCGAGGACGAACAGGAGATGGAAGACGAGGCGGAGCTGCGGGACATGCGCCGGAGAGCGATTCGTGCGTGGATCGTCACGTCGCCGATCGTTCTCCTGATGGTCTTCATGTGGACGCCGCTGGAGGTCTTAACCGGCTTCCAGATCGACGTTGCGATGTTGGTCTTCGCCACGATCGTCGTCTTCTACTACGGCCGGACGACCCACGAATCCGCGTACAGGGGAGTTCGAAACGGGACGTTCAACATGGATTCGCTGATTTCGATCGGGACCCTCGTCGCGTGGGCGACCGGCGTCATGGTCTTCGCGATGCCGATGGAGAACTACGCCGGCGTCGGTGCGATGATCATGGCCTCGCACAAAGTGGGGACCTACCTCGAGCACCGAGCGAAGGGCCGAGCGAGCGCAGCGATCGAGGGACTGGTCTCGATGCAGGCGGAAACGGCGGCGGTCGAACGGGATGGCGAAGAGGTTGAGGTCCCCATCGACGAGGTCGAAGTCGGCGATGTGATGATCGTTCGCCCCGGCGAAAAAGTGCCCGTCGACGGAACGGTCATCGACGGACGGAGCAACGTCGACGAGTCGATGGTGACGGGCGAGTCCGATCCCGTCACGAAGGAAGCGGGTGACGAAGTGATCGGAGCGACCGTGAATCAGGCGGGGCTACTCAAAGTTCGTGCGGAGAAGGTCGGTGACGACACCTTCCTCTCGCAGGTTGTCGACCTGGTCGAGGAAGCGCAGGGGACGAAGGTTCCGATTCAGGCGCTTACGGATCGAGTGACCAACTACTTCGTGCCGACCGTCCTGATCCTCGCCGCACTCTCGTTCGTGCTGTGGGTCCTGTTTCCGGACGGGATGGCGGTCATCGCAGGTCTCGGCGAGGCGTCTCTCCCCTGGGTCGACCTCGCACTGGATCCCCTGACGCTGGGAATCTTCGCGGCCGTCGCAGTCCTGGTGATCTCCTGTCCGTGTGCGCTCGGACTGGCAACGCCGACGGCCCTCATGGCCGGAACCGGGAAAGCCGCGGAGAACGGCATCCTCTTCCGCGATGGAGAGGCCATCCAGACGATGAAAGACCTGGATGTCGTGGTGCTCGACAAAACGGGAACGATCACGGAGGGCAACCACTCCGTTACGGACGTCGTCACGGAATCTAGCCGGCAGCCACGCAGCGACGGTGGGAGCACCGTGGCCGATGAGTCGGCGGCCGAATTCGACGAGCGAGACATCGTGAGGCTCGCAGCCTCCGCCGAGCGAGGGAGCGAACACCCCATCGGACAGGCAATTATCGACTACGCTGAGGAACGGGATATCGAACTGGCCGAACCGGACGAGTTCGATAGCGTCCCCGGAAAAGGGATTACGGCGACGATCGACGGACAAACCGTCTCCGTCGGGAATACAACGTTCTTCGAGGAGGTCGGCATCCCGCTCGCCTTCGAAGCGGAGCTGAACGCCCTCGAGGAGGAGGGCAAGACGACCGTGCTCGTCGGAGTCGAGGACGAGGTCGTCGGCGTCGTCAGTACGGCCGATACGATCAAGGAAGAATCATACGACGCGATCCAGGAACTCCACGACCGCGGGCTCGAGACCTGGATGATCACCGGCGACAACGAGCGGACGGCCCGCGCGATCGCCGACGAGGTCGACATCGATCCCGATCGCGTCATGGCCGGCGTCCTCCCGGAGGACAAGATCGACAAAGTCCGCGAGCTACAGGACGCAGGGTACGAGGTTGCGATGGTCGGCGACGGCATCAACGACGCCCCGGCGCTGAAGCAGGCGAACGTCGGCGTCGCCATCGGGACCGGGACCGATATTGCCATCCAGTCCAGCGACGTCAGCCTCGTTCGAGGCTCGCTCGATGCGCTCGTGAACTCGTTTACCCTCTCGGAACGGATCTTCTCGAAGATCAAGCAGAACCTCTTCTGGGCGTTCGTCTACAATACGGTGGCGATCCCGATCGCGTTCTTCGGGCTTCTCCACCCGGTCATCGCCGTCGTTGCGATGTTCACCTCCAGTCTGTCGGTTATCACGAACTCGGCCCGTCTGCGGAATCTCGAACTGTAGCCGGCTTCTCTCTCACTTTGCGGTCTCGTAAGTCGTCGAGCGCGGTGATCGGATCGGATCGTCGGGGGAGACGCCCTTGGCAGCAGTTGCCGTTCCCAGCGCCTGTGACGTGACTTCTTTCCGGTAGCGCTGACACGGTACTTGTGAACGCTACTCCGTACGCTCGAGACGTTTCCGACGTTCTTCGAACTCCTCGTCCGAAATTTCACCTCGAGCGTAGGCAATCCGCAACTCCTCGAGCGCCGGATCGGACCGTCGAGCGGCAGGTCGCCGAAGGAGACGGTACAGCAAGTACCCAACTACGAGAACGGTAGCCACCGGAACGATCGCCATGAGGAGCCACATCCACGCCGCCCCGGTTCCGTTCCACGCACCGCCATCCCACATGTGACCCCACCCCCACAACCCCATTACCGGCATCGCCAGAATCATCATAACAAGCGGTAGCAACAGGATCACGGCGACGAGTATCAGAACCGTCCGAACTAGAGAGTCGTCGGTTGACATACCCGGAGCTACGCTGGTCGAAGTACTCTATCTACCCCTCGAGTCCCACGCAATGAGAAATGCAGATCGGGGGAACGTTCCACCTTCGGAAGGCGATCGTTTGTACGGAACCGTCTAGTTAGCGGGGTTTGAGAAGCGAGCAAGTCCTCGAGCTGCTTTGGAACGATGCTCGCAGACCTGTTCGGCGAGTACTACGCGTCGAAATTCGATCCAAGATACAAGCTGTTCTGAGCCCCGTGCGACCATAAGACACTGATCTGACGGTAATCCCCCAGTTGACTGACCTTCATTGATCGCCTACCCTAGAGGATCGGTCCGTTCCCAGCGGTCGTAGAACGCGACCTCTTCCAGCGGACGTCGGTTCCCTCGTCTGAAGTCTTCACCCTTGAAGTAGGCGACCGGGATCAACCCAGCCTGCGAAACGCCGTCGGGGACCTCGAGCAGTTCGGCCACCGTCGGTTCCTCCGCCAGGTGTATCATGGTGAGTGACGACCCCAGTCCGCGGCTTCGCAGGGCGAGCATGAAGCTCCACGCGGCGGGCCACACCTCTCCGTAGACGGACGAGGCGGCCATGTTCAAGGGGTCCGATTCGTACTCCATGCGATCCCACAGCTCGCGTTCCCCACTGACCGAAAGGGTAGTACAGGGGATCACGTGAACCGGCACTTCGTGCAGGTGTTCGGCCAGGTACAGCGACGACGCGGCGACCCTCCGGGTCTGCTCGTCCTCGGGGAGTTCGTCGTCCATCAGCTCGACGAAGGGCTCGAGCGACCGTCGGTAGATCTCCGCCAGTTCCCGGCGGGTTTCCTCGTCGGTGATCACCAGCCAGCGCCAGTTCTGCAGGTTGTATCCGGTCGGGGCCTGGAGTCCGATCTCCAGACATTCGTTTACGACCTCGAGGGGGACCGGTCGCTCGAGATCGAGTCGCCGTCGAACTGCCCGCGTCGTCGTCAGCACGTGGTCGATACTGCGCTGGTCGAGGTCGTCGATCCGTATCGGTTCGTCCTCCGCGTTCGCCGTCCGACTGTTGGAAGCTATCATCGTCCCAATGAAAACGACGCTGCGAACCGGCGTCAATCGCCCGCGTGAAATCGTTTCACGCTCTGGAAGCGGTCGGTTCCTGGGGTTCCCCACCCGAAGCTCGCGGTTTCCGGGGATCGAGGGAAACCACCCCCCGCTCCGCTATCGCAGGGTGAGGACGAACGACTCCATCGGGAAGACGATCCCGTCGTCGTCGGTATACGCCTCGAGCCCGCCCTCGACGGTCGAGACGAGCGCCTCTCGAACGTCCTGGCCCACGCCGCTGATGAACTCGGCTAGCGGCGAACTCGCCGCCTCCCTGCGCACGAACTCCTCGGCCGAGGGGTAACGCACCGAGCCGATCTCGATTGCGACCGACGCCTCACCGAACCCGGCATCGCGGGCGAACGCTCGAAGCTCCGCCCCGCGCCACGCGGGAAACGGCGAGCGCATCATCGAACCGGCGTCCTCGCCGACGTGGCGCTCTAACGCCTCGGCCAGCACGACGTATCCGGGCTGGTGCTCCAGCGGCCGCCAGACGCTTATCACCACGCAGCCATCCGACTCGCGGACGCGACGCATCTCCTCGAGTGCGGCCGTCGGATCGTCGACGAACTGGAGTGTCTGCTGGCAGCAGACAACGTCGAACGCTCCCTCGGAGAACGGCAGCTCAGTTGCATCACCCGCTCGCCACTCGATCTCGAGTCGTGCCTCGGTTGCGGTCCTCGCTGCCACCTCGAGCATCCCCTCGTTGACGTCCAGTCCGACCACCGAGCCGGTCTCGCCGACTCGGGCGGCGGCGTGTCGCGCCACGACGCCGGTTCCGCAGCCGACGTCGAGCACTCGATCCCCGTTCCCGACGTCGGCTCGGTCGACGAGGCGTTCCGCCCACGGGACGAAAATCGCCGGCACGAGGTAGCGTTCGTAGGCCTCGGGGGCGCTGCGGTCGAGCTGCCAGCCAGTCGATGAGTGCGTCTGATCGCTCATAGTATCACGAACGGAGATACACCGCGAACCGGCGTCAATCGCCCGCGTGAAATCGTTTCACTCCGTGAACCCTCGAGCGCTCGAGAACGGGTTCGGCGTCGTCGGCACCGGTTCGATTCCGCGGTTGGATCACGCGAGCGGATCGACCGAGAGGAGGTCCCCCGCTTCGTCGAGGGGCGTCGCAGCCGCACGATATCGCTCGACGATCGACTCCCCCCACTCGTACGCCCGCGGCGAATCGGTGTCGACGAGCGATCGGATCATCCCGGAGTCCGGCTCGTAACAGCAGACGCTCAGGTGGTCGTCGGTGAGACAGATACCGCACCAGTCGCTGTTCGGAAGACCGTCGTGGATGTACACGTCGTGGGTGTCGAGCTCGGCCGCCTCCGCGACCAGCTCGGGATTCCACGCGTGGACGGACTCGAACACCGCAGGTGGGTAGATCATCGTCACCGCCAGCCCGTCGAAGACGCTCTCGAAGAAGTGCTCGAGGACGCTCGCCTTCAACAGCACCATTCCGAACCCTCGAATCGTCTCGGTGTCGTCTATGAGCTCCCGGTTTCGCTCCATCGGTTCGTACGGATACCCCCGCCCCGGGTACGAGACCACCGCGTCGGCGAGCAAGCCGACCCGAAAGCCATCGAGTTCGTACGGGAGCCACGGGGAGACGTCGCGAAGCCGGCGCTCGAGCGCCATCGCGTCGACGAACGCCGCCAGTCGGTCGGCGACGAACTCGCCCAGTCCAGTCAGCCGGTACCACCTGCCGTCGCGCTCGATCCAGTGGCGTTCCTCGAAATCCGCGAGCACGCGACCGATGGTCGGCGACGAGGCACCCGTCGCCTCGCGCAGGTCGTGTCGGTCGCACGGGCGCTCGGCCAGCGCTTCCAGTACCCCGGTGCGGTGGGCGGAACTGGCGAGGAACTCGACCTCCTCGAGTGTCGCACTCATACGGTTGCTACTCGGTGACACACCAAAACAGTATAGCCGAAGTTGTGTTCACTGCCCCAGATCACCGTCGGTCACGGGTGAACGCGAGCACCTCGTTCGTGAACCGGTCCGGCGCGGTGACGTTCGCTTCGTGTCCGTGTCCGGCGATGGTGACGACGCGGCTGTTCGGAAGCGCGTCGGCGACCGCGTCCGTCGCCTCGAGAAGCCACTCGCCGCTCTCGCTGCCGGCGACGAGCAGCGTCGGGACGGTCAGCGCCGCGAACCGGTCCGGGTCGAACTCGTAGCCGGCGGCGACTTCCGCTTCCACCTTGGGGAGGATCGTCTCGAGGAAGGTATCGACGTACGCCGGCCACGTCGGATCCGTGCGCAGCGCCTCGAGCTCGTCGGGCGTGAGCAGGGCGAGCTCCTCCAGAAAGACCGTGACCGCCCGGTCGTTCTCGCCCTCGTCCAGCAGCGCCAGCATGGTTGCGAACACCTCGTCGACGTCGAGCGCAGCTTCGAACCCCGGAACGGCGGGTTCGTGCAGGACGAGGCTGCGGAGGTTGTCGGTCCGCAGGGCCGCTTCCAGCGCGTGGAACGCGCCGCCGGACTCCGCGAGCAGGTGTACGGGCTCGTCGATCGAGTCGACGACCGCGACGACGTCCTCGAATTCCCGTTCGAGCTCGAACTCCCCGGGGTGTTCGCTCTGGCCGTGACCGCGACAGTCCATCGCGTAGACGGTGTGGTGTTCGGCGAGGGTTTCGCGGACACCGGAGAGATCCCAGTACCGACGGTCGATGCTCGCTCCGTGGACGAGCACGAGCGGTGTTCCCCTCCCCGTTCGTTCGAACGCGATCTCGGTTCCGTCGGCTGACGTGACTGTTTCCGCCTCGGTACCCGCGTCGGACAGTGTGGGTTCGGTCATGGTTCGATTACCTGCCGTCACCTGAAACGACGCCGGGAGCGATCGTGTAACTATCTAGTGAAATATTGCGCGGCGTGCAACCGAGACGCGTCGATCGTCGCACTTGATCGCACACTGGCCGCCGGAGGCTCATCTGACGCCGGCCACCGTGGCCCGGCTACGGAACCGTGAACTGCTCGGGAACCGGCGTCTCGAGTACGTCTTCGTCGACAGGCCGCGCCTCCTCGCGGTACCGCTCGAAGACGGTTCGCGCCCACGCTCTGGCCTCGGGCGCGTCGCTGTCGACCCACGCCCGTAGCGCCCTGGTTTCGGTGTCGTGACAGCAGATGCCCACGCGATCGTCGAAGATGTCGATCCCGCAGCGCGTCCTGTCGGGGAGATCGTCGTGGACGAGGACGGTGCAGTGGTCCCGGGCGGCCACTTCCTCGAACCGGTCGGGATCCCAGGCGACGGTCGCCGCCAGGACGGCCGGCGAGTACACGACCTCGATCTCCGTGCCGTCCTCGACGGCTCGACAGAACGCCTCGTTGGCGACCGACTTGAACACGGTCGCCCCGAGCGCGCGCACCGAGTCGCTTTCGTCGACCAGCCGGATTACTCGATCGACCGGTTCGTACGGGTAGCCCGGACCCGGGTAGGAGACGACGGCGTCGGCGAACAGCTCCGCGGAGAACTCCTCCATCTCCCGCGGGAGCCACCGCCAGACGTCGCGGAGTTTCAGCTCGGTCTCCATCGCGTCGCGCAGCCGGCCGAAGCGCTCGGCGACGAACTCGCCGAGCGGCGTGAGTTCGTACGTCGGCCCGTTCCGTTCGATCCACCGTCGCTCCTCGAAATCGCCGAGGACGCGTCCGACGGTCGACGCGTGGGCGCCGGTCCGCGATCGCAGGTCGGCCCGGTCGCACCCCCGTTCAGCGAGCGCATCGAGTACTCCGACCCGATGGGTCGAACTGGCGATGAATTCGATCTCCTCGATCGGCGATCCCATTGGAGTCGATGGGACGGATCCTGTATTACGTCTTTGGGGGGTGTCGAGCAGTCCGGTGAGAGATCGAGGGTACCACGCTCGTGCGAGAAAGAACCGATCGGCACCAGTCGCTCGCTCGAGACATCCGCTGTGAGACCCGCTCACTTACGCCATCTCGCGGCGCAATCGAACACCTCGTCGACGAAGCGTTTCCGCTCGTCGTTCATTGCGGCGTAGCGGGGCGACGACGGACGGCGAATCAGCAGCTATTTATCAGATGTGAGATCAGTTGCTCGAGAATGACCGATACCCGAAGCCGAAAATCCTCCGCCCGCGGCGCGATCGCACTGTTCGCACTCGGAATGGTCGGCGTGCTGGCCCTGGCAGTTTACTCCGTCCCGATGCTGCGGGAGCTCCCCGAACTGTCGACGGTCTCGTACCCGACGCTGGTGGTGCTCGCGTCGGTGAACTCGGCGCTCCTGCTAGTGATAGCCGTCGCCCTCGGCGCGGTCACGGCCACGCGCCTCGAGTTCGACTCTCACGTGTTCGCGTGGGCGGCCGGCCGCAGTCCGAACTGGAGCGAGGTACGCGACTCGCTTCCGCTCGCGGCGGCGCTGGGCGCGGGACTATTCGTGCTCGTCGCCGTCCTCGACGTCGCGTTCGCACAGTTCACGCAGTTCCCCGCCGGCGACACCCCGACGGATGCGGAAGCCCTGAGCGAACTCTTCGCCTCGGTTCCGATGCGGCTGTTCTACGGCGGCATCACCGAGGAGATTCTCCTCCGATGGGGGTTCATGGCACCCCTCGCGTACGTCCTCTGGTGGGGACGAAACAGGGTCGGCGACGCGACCGAGGCGCCGTCCGGGACGATCGTGTGGGTCGCCATCGGAGTGAGCGCCGTCGCGTTCGGCGTCGGCCACCTGCCCGCACTCGCCTCGATGACCGAGCTCACAACTCCGCTGATCGTCCGAACCGTCCTGCTGAACGCGCTCGTCGGCGTCGTTCTCGGCTGGCTGTTCTGGCGGCGGTCGCTCGAGACCGCGATGATCGCACACGCCGCGTTCCACGTCGCCCTCGTCGCCGTCTCCACCGTCCTGATCGTGGTAACCTGAACCGACGCGACCGCCGACGAGAGGTGGCTGACGGCCGCGCCGGTACGACAACCGGTAGTACCCGAATGTGCGCTCTCCGTTTGCGCGTCGATATCACCGAGATATGGGGTAGCCGTACCCACCGTTTCGTATCGGCCAGCCGACGCACGATTTATCTTCACGCGCTCGAGAAAGAACACACATGAAGCGACGCACGGTGCTCGGTGCCGGGGCCGCGACCGCCGGCCTGGTCGCGGGCGCGAGCGTCCTCCGCTCGAGGGGCGAGTCGTCGGGACCGGGCGAGCCGCCCTCCCCCCACTCGTCGATGGACCTCGAGACCCACTCGATCATGGAGGGGACCGACCGCGAGACGCCGCTGTTCGAACTCGAGGCGCCGGAGTCGGGCCCGACGGCGGTCGTCTTCGGCGGGATCCACGGCGGCGAAACGAACGGCTACCGCGCTGCGGAGGAGGTGATCGGCTGGGGCGTCGAGCAGGGAACGCTAGTCGTGATCCCCTGGGCCGAGATCGTCGCTGTCGAGCGAAACACCCGCGACGGCCCGGAGGGAGACCTGAACCGGAAGTTCCCCTCCGGCGAGGAGCCGACGACCGAACTCGCACGGGCGCTGTGGGCGGAGGTCGAACGCTACGATCCCGACGTCGTGCTCGACCTGCATCGCTCTCGAGGGATCTACAACACCCACGACCGGTGGGTCGGCCAGGCCATCTTTCCGACGGGAGCGGACGACGCCCCCGCCGATGCCCGGGCGGTGATCGAGCACATGAACGACGCGCACGTTCCGCGGCTCATGCTCCCCCATCGGTTCACGATGGGGAACACGCAGACCGGCTCGAACCCGCTGTTGATCCACAAGGTCGGCGGCGACCTCGAGCGCCCCGGATTCCTCGTCGAGCTCACGGACTTCATGCTCGACCCGGCGACGCAGGTGCGCTGGACGACCGAGATTACGGAACGACTGCTCGAGCGCTACGGCCTCGAGCGGATCGCATGAACGAGTATCGCGAGTTCGCGCTTCGGGCCCTGTTCGGCCCGGCGACGGTCGTCGCGTTCTGCCTGCTGTTCGTCCCTCTGACCCTCGGCGTCCTCGACACCCGGCTGATGACGCCGTTCGCGGCGCCGGGATACGCGCTCTTGCTCGCGATGACCGTCGTCGGGAGCTACGTGCTCCCGCAGTACGGTCTCTGGATCTACTGGATCCCCTTCACCGTCGTCTGTTACGGAATCGCGGCGGTCGTCGGCGGGCTCTACTACGGGATCGGTAGGTTTCGGGACTCGAGCGGATCCGCGTCCACGCCCTGAACGCCGGAACGAATCGATCGTGCTCGACGTATCGTCGGCATCGGGGGATCTTCGAGATCCGTGACCACTAAGCGATCGCTTCGACCTCGACGGTCGCCGTTTCGGGTTCGTCGTCGACCAGCACCGTCGCCTCTCCCTCGAGAACTCGCTCGCCGTCCGAATCGAGGACGTCGGTCGTCAGTTCGAACTTCCGATCGCCGATCTCGCCGACGATCTCACAGACCGCCGTAACGCGCTCGCCGAGGTCGAGCGGTGCCAGAAACGCCAGATCCTGGGAGACGTAGATGGTGACCCCGGGAAGCCTGGCGAGGGCGGCGCTGATAAGCCCGCTCACGAGCGTCCCGTGGACGATTCGCCGGCCGAACCGCGTCTCACCGGCGTAGCGCTCGTCGAGGTGGAGCCGGTTGGTGTCGCCCGACGCCGTCGCGAACGACCGCACGTCCGCCTCGGAGATAGTTTTCGAAAACTCCGCCCGATCGCCCACGCTCAGGCCGTCGGCGGAGACCGTCGAACACTCGAACGTCCAGTCGGCGTGTTCGTACTCGGTCTCCTGTCTAGCGCGGTACTGGGGCCTCGACTCGTAACCGGTGGCGAGCGTCCGACGGTGAAAGACCTGCGGGGCGTACCGGATCACGTCGTCGGTGCTCACCAGGCCGACGAGACGGTCGTCTTCGACAACCACCAGCCGCGCTACCCCGTGATCGTGCATGGTCTCGAGGGCGTCTTTGAGTTCGGCGGCCGGATCGGTCGTCGCGACCGGCGCGGACATGACGTCCGCCAGTAGCTTTTCGCGCGGCGACTCGCTCCGGTCGAGCGCTCGAATGAGATCCGTTCCGGTGGCGATGCCGACGACCTTGTGGACCTCGTCGACCTCGTCGGCCTCGACGATCACGACCGAGTTGATGTCCTCTTCGAGGAGGATCCCCGCGGCGTCGGCGACCGTCTCGTTCGGCGCAGCCGTGACTACCGGCGCGCTCATGACGTCTGCGACGCGGATCGGATACGACATGGGCCGCATCTACGCTGCCGCCGATCATAGTATGGCGGCCCGGTTTCCAGCGCCGTAGAATCGTGGGCCGACCCGGTGCGGACCAGTCGCTCGGGTCTCGGCGAGTGGGACCCGGTCGCGTGGTTCTATCCTCGGGTCGCCCGCCGACACCCGGCGACGGGAGCTCCCGGTCACGGTCGGGTGTGCGTCACGACCGCGGGCTGAAGGTCCGGTACGGGTCGCCGATCGAGATGCCGGCCTCGGTGCCGTCGAGGGTCGCGCGGTAGACGTCTCGGGACTCCCGAGCGTCGCCGACGACGTAGACAGGCCCGGGGTGCTCCTCGAGTTCGTCGGCGAGGCCGTCGTTCGGCTCGTGTCCCACCGCGAGCACCACTCGGTCGGCCTCGTAGGCGGCCTCCGAGCCGTCGGGACGGACGGTGGTCACGGCCTCCTCTTCGATGGATAGCACCGTCTCTCCCGTGACGAGTGCGACGTCGTCGTTTGACTCGAGAGTCCGGAGCACGTCGATGCGGCTGATCCGCTCTTTGTCCGGCGCGATCCGATCGGTCTGTTCGACCACGGTGACTTCACAGCCCCGATCGGCCAGGAACCTGGCTGTATCACAGCCCACGTCGCCGCCACCGACGACGACCACCGTCTCGTCGTCGACCGAAACGGAGCCGTCGACGACGTCCCACGACTGGACGACGTGTGATCCGTCGGCTCCCGGAACGCTGATCCCGCGGGGACGGGCCCCGGTCGCCACGACGACGGCGTCGGGGTCGACCGTCTCCACCGTCGCTCGATCGACGCGCTCCCCCAGCTGGACGTCGATCGGACGGCGCTCGAGCTGGCGCTCAAGATACTCGAGGTACCACCCGTTTTTCTCCTTTCCGGGCGGGGCGGCCGCGAGGTGAAGCTGCCCGCCCACCTCCTCGGCCGCGTCGTACAGCGCGACGTCGTGTCCCCGATCGGCGCTTCGGATGGCCGCCTGAAGTCCCGCAGGCCCGGCGCCGACGACGAGCACCCGCTGGCGCTCTGGTGCGGGCCCGAGGGTGGCGAACTCTCGCTCGCGGCCCACCGTCGGGTTGACTGTACAGCCCAGCTCCCTGTCGGCGAAGATTCCCTCGCCGATACAGCCGACGTTACAGCCGATACAGCGGTTGATCTCCTCCAGGCGTCCCTCTCGAGCCTTGCGCGCGAAGTGGGGATCCGCTATGTGACCGCGACCAACGGCGACGAAGTCGGCGTCGCCGTCTGCGAGCACCGCCTCGGCCGTTTCCGGCTGGCGGATCACCCCGACGGTGATGGTCGGGACGTCGACGGCCTCGCCGATCGCCGCGGCGTACCGGGATCGCCAGGCTTCCTCGTAGCTCATCGGCTCGAGGACCCGGGNCGGCGAGCCGTAGGCGCCAACCGTGACGCTGAGGACGTCGACGCCGGCCGTAGCGAGCTGTTCGGCCATCTGCGTGGCCTCCTCGAGGCCGTAGCCGCCGTCGACGAACTCGTCGGCGCTCAGCCGGAACGACAGCGCAAAATCGTCGCCGACCGCGTCCCGAACTCCCTCGACGATCTCCGTCGCGAACCGCATGCGGGCCTCGAGGCTCCCGCCGTAGCGGTCGTCCCGCCGGTTGTTTCGCGGGGACAAGAACTCCTGGATGAGGTAGCCGTGCGAGCCGTGCAGTTCCACGCCGTCGAACCCCGCTTTCCGGGCGCGTTTCGCGGCGTTGACGAAGCGCTCCACTACCGATTCGACCGCTTCGGTCTCGAGGACCCGCGGATCCCGAGCGTTGTACGCGTTTTCGACGCTCGAACAGACCACCGGCTGGACGCCGCCGGTTTTCTTCGCCGTGGTCCCGCCGCCGGCGTGATGGAGCTGTACGAACGCGTTCGCCCCGTGCTGGTGGATACGACGGGAAAGCTTCGAGAGCCCCGGAATGCGGCCGTCGTCGGCGATCGAAAGCTGGTTGACGATCGCGCGTCCTCGCGGGTACTCGACGGCTGCGGTACCGACGGTGACGAGTCCGGCCCCTCCGGCCGCGCGTTCGGCGTAGTAGTCGAGCAGCCGGTCGGTAACCTCCCCGGAGGCGGTGGCGTAGTTCGTTCCCATCGGCGCCACGACGAGGCGGTTTCGGAGTTCGAGGGAGCCGATACGTCCAGCGTCGAACAGGTGTGGAAATTCGGAACTCATTGGTAACGGTGGCCGAAGAGAGCCGCGGCGAGCTACTGTTCACCGCTTCCAGTATAAGCTCTCGCAGTGTTCCACCGCTCGAATAATCGGCGGTAGATACTCCACTCCACCACACCATGGGCCCGAATCACGGTCCGATCCGTTCTCACCAGTTCGCCGACTATCGGTCGTCGATCCCCGTCCTCGGCCCGATCCGTCACCGGATATCGCTTCGTCAACGAGGGAAGCGACCCTGGAAACACGAGCGAGACGCTCGCGGCTCACGCGGGGCTCGCCGACGGCGCTACTCGGTTCCCAGGACGATCCTCACTCGGGCGGAGCGATCTCCCTCGGTTCGTTGTCGCCGCAGCCGTGGGCGTAGATCGGTCGTATCTCGCGGTCCCGATCCGCCGGCTCGTCGATCGTCTCGAGGGTGACGTCCTCGACGACGTAGTACATATTGATGCGGGCGAGGTCCTCGCCGTGGTGGTCCGCCCACGTCTCACAGAGATGCTCTGCGAGGGTTTCGGACACGACGTCGTCGGGACCGCCGCGTCTGACGCTGTTCATGTAGAAGCGTTCCCGATACGTGCCGAACTGTTTCTGGAGCTCGTCGTGAGGTCTCTCGTAGGTCAACGGCCGCTCGTTGTACGCGTCGACCGTGTTCCCGTCCTCGGTTTCGGCCGGGAAGACGTAGTACCGGTCGACGGTTCGTGGATGCGGTGCGAAGACGGTCCAGTCGGGCTGGGAGATCCGGATCGCATCGGCCCTGTCGTCGATGCGGTCCTTCAGCCCGTCCTCCTCGTCGACGAACTGGGCGACGGGCAGGTACGACAGCGTCGGGACGACGAGAAGCGAGACCACCGCGACGACCAGCACGACGGTGTAGACGGTCGTCCTGGCGCGTCCGAAGGTCGCCGAGTTGATCCGAGCCCGCGGGAGCCGGGAGCCGATCCGTTCGAGTTCGGTTCGGGCGTGGGCAAGTCGGGATCGGTCGATCGGTGCGGAGCGAACGAGGACCTCCAGTCTGTCCCAGACCGGCGCCTGCAGGAACAGAAGCAGGCCGACGATCGCGACGTAGGCGAACGCGCCGATCCGGACCGTGATCGCGAACGAGGCGTGGCCGCCGACAAACATGGCGACGAGGAGCGTGCGTGCGTGCCCCCGGAGGAACACGAGGAGCCAGGCGAACAGCAGCATGTAGTACCAGGTCAGTCCGCCGTACTGCAGGAGCGTCGGGACGTTCCGCATGAGATCGCCGAGGAGGAACGTCGTGTTGTCAAGCCCCATGATGAGCGGGGTCGCCTCGCCGCCGGTCCACAGCTCGGATTCGCGCTTGTGGTAGCCGTTGAGGACGTACATGTAGACGATCTGGGCCAGGATCGCCGCGGACGCGAGGCTCGCGATTCCGGTCCTCGGCGGCGAATCGGCGTGGAGGGCGTCGACCGACCAGCGTTCCCCCAGCGGCAGGAAGATCGCCCAGAACAGCAACATCCGAAACAGCGTGTCCGCGAAGCTGAGGACCAAGGGGTTGTGATGATCCAGGGAGACGACCAGGAGAAACGAGAGCACGACCGCGATCCGCGTTTTGTAGCCGACGATCAGTTGTACTGCGACCAGTATCGTCAGGACGAACAGCGCCGCGATCGCGGTCGGGTCCGTCGTGAGGTAGTAGACCGAGATCGCGTTATCCGCCGCCATCTCCCTGGCCAGCGACTGTGGGACGACGCCCGCCTCCGTATAGAAGAACGTGAAGTTCCGAGCCCGGAGCAGCACGTCCGCGATAATGAGCAACCCGGCACCGATCCGGAACGCGGCGAGCGCCCGCGTATCGATACGAATCGCCCCTGGGTCGACGTACGCGGCCTCGCGCAGGTGATCTCGAGCGCGCGTCGAGATCGTACGGAGCGGGTGCATGTTCAGTACGGAACAGTCTCACGTACAACGGTACGTACGATATACGTTGGCTCACCGCAACAGTCTGATCGTACTCTCGACGTCGAGTCACCCCCTCGAGGACGGTGATCGGGGCCCGCATCTACCGGCTCTCCGAGCCTGCTGGCCCCCGTCATCGAACCGTTCGACAGCTGAGACGAGAAGCACACGGTGGGCCGTGACCACCGCTACGACCGATCGGACTCCCGAACCGAGATCACGGGTCGATCCACCGATCGCAGGATTTCCTGGGAGACGCTGCCGAACAGCGCCTGCCGGGCGGGAGAGCGATCGCGGCCGCCGACCACGACGAAGTCGGGATCGACGTCCTCGATCGCGGCCAGGACGCGATCGGTCGGATCGCCGACGTCGCCGCGGATCTCGTAGTCGACATCGGCCTCCTCGAGGGCCGCCGTGAACTCCCGAATCAGCTCCTTTCGCTCGAGAACCGTCTCGATCCCCTCCGCGGACGGCGGCTCGGTTCGGGCCGCAGCGTCGCCGCTCTCGGACCACGCTTTCACCCACTCCGGAACGTCGCCCTCGATCCCCGGTTGGGTGGCCGGTTCCGTCTGCGACCACCGTTTTACCCACTCGCGTGGCTCCTCGCTGTTCGCCGATTCGGTCTGTGAAACCGCCTGTCGGTACGTCTCCTCGGTGAGGACGTGAACGAGCACGACCGTCGCGCCCGCCGGGGCGGCGACGTCGATCACGGCGCTGGCGATTTCGTCGGCGCGTCCCCGATCCTCCTCGCCGACGGTTACCAGAATCGTGTCTACGCTCATACGGGTCTCTTCGGCCCCGAGGGAAATAGTGGTATCCCCCCGCTCGAGCCCGCTCCTATTTTGCAGCGAGGCACACCCTTATTTTGGCACCTGCTCGCACAGTACACGATGCCCCAGTACGACGCCGACAGACGGTCGTTCATGCAACTGGCGGGAATCGCCGGCGGAGCCACCCTTACGAGCAACGCCACCGCAGCTAGCGACGAGATGAAGGGATCGAACGAATCCGACGAACGCCGGGAGGATGACGGCACGGAGGTCCAGGTACTGAGCATGGGCGGCACGATCGCGAGCACGCCGGGCGACGGTGGCGCCTCGCCGTCCGAGAGCGGCGAGGCGCTGATCGAGTCGGTGCCGGAACTCGAGGAGTACGCCGACGAGATCCTGGTCGATCAGGTCACCCAGCTCGGGAGCTTCAACCTCGAGCAGGAACACGTCGCCGAGCTCGGCGAGAAGGCGCGGGAGGTCGAGGACGTCGCCGACGGGATCGTCGTCACCCACGGCACCGACACGATGGAGGAGTCGGCCTACCATCTCGATCTCGCCCTCGAGCTGGCGCTCCCGATCGTCTTCACCGGCGCCCAGCGCCGCCCCGACGAGGTCAGCACCGACGGCCCCGCGAACCTCGTGACGTCGTTTCGCGCCGCGGCTCACGACGAGATCCGAAGCGGCGTCTACATCGCGTTCAACGAGGAGCTACACGCGGCCCGCGACGTGACGAAAGCCCACACTCGAAAGCTCGAGACGTTCGAGTCGCCGGACAAGGGGCCGATCGCGCAGTTCACTCGCGACGACGTGCGGCTATACCGGGAGCCGGGGAGTTACGCCGAGTCGATCGACGCGCTGCGGTCGGAGAAGACCGTCCCGATCGTCGCCTCCGGACAGGGGATGAGCGACCGACAGCTCCGGTTCGCGATCGAGGAGGACGCCGACGGGATCGTCCTCGACGGGTTCGGCCTCGGGAACACGAGCGAGACGCTGAGCGACGCCGTTCGCGACGCGATCGAGAGCGGAATTCCCGTCGTCGTGACGTCGCGATCCCACGCCGGACCGCTCGCCGCGATCTACGGCAACGGCGGTGGCGAGACGCTTCGGGATCACGGCGCCATCAGCGGTGACGATCTGCCGGCACACAAGGCACGGATCAAGCTGCTGCTGGCGCTCGAGGCGTCCGACGATCCGGAGCGCGTTCGAAGCTGCTTCGGCGATTGGTGAGAACAACGGTCGGCCCCACTCCCAGTTCGGCCCGAAGAACGCTCACAACCCACACACCGTTCGCCGACGGTGCTCTTCCCGAACCCAGAGGGTTATCCGACTACCAGTGACGGCCGGTAATGGCGATATCCATCGTCGCCGACTTCGTCGGCATCCTCGAGGTCTTGCCGTCGAACCGCCAGGCCTCACCCCACTGATGGCGCTCGTAATGTCGATGGAAGATCCAGCTGAGACTGTATCGAGCCCTACTCGAGGGCCTCGAGGAACTCGTCGAGCGTGTCGGTGAGTTCGTCGACCTCTCTCCCGTCCTCCTCGGTGGAGTAGCGAACGATGTAGACGTCGTTCTCGTTGGCGTCGCGCGTCCCGTCGACCTCCTCGACGCCCTTCCAGATCCCCGTTACTTCGACCTCACCGTGTCGTTCGTGGTCATAGGTCCCTTGCCGTTCGACCACCTGTTCGCCGTTCGATCCTGGGTCGTCCGACTCACCCATGGGCTTGGTCTCTGTAACCGGTATTCGTTCCGACCCCCTTCCCCCCGGCCGTAGCGTCGCCCCGTTCCAATCGGGTCGACACCTGGCGCTGGCGTTCCCTCATACCGTAGCGTTCGTACGGGTCGTCCCTGAGTCTGACTTTTACTCTCGTAATATGTTTATACGTATTAGTCGGATGGGCCAACCAACGTGCTCGCGATCAGCCGTCTGGTTCCGCGCTGGAGCCGAGAGGCGAGCGCCTGCCGGGAGATCTCGAGTTCGTCGGCGACCTCCCTCTGGGTAACCTCGCGCGGGGAGTCGTAGAACCCGCGGGCGTACGCCAGCGTCAGCGCTTCCCGCTGGGCTTCAGTGAGGTCGTACTCCTGACCCGACTCGAGCGGCGAGAGCGCGTGGAGCTGGGTCAGCTCCACCGGGATGCCGTGGCGTTTGCAGTAGGACTGAAACGCCGAGACGTCCCGCTGTTCGGTTCCGCGGACCTCGAAGGTCCACTTTCCCTCCTCGCCGACGGCCGAGACGAGCGCCACGTCGGTCTCGAGGATCGCGGTGAGGACGCTCTCGTACTCGAAGTCCCAGTCGATGCGGACGAACACTGCCCCGTCGACGTCGTCGACGATCCGAAGGTCGTCGATCCCCGGGTGGTCGATCCCCTCCAGATCGATCTCCGACGACCCCTCTTCTTGCAGCCAAAAGTACGGGATCAACACGTCGTTCGTCGGAACGACGCGATCCAGCTCGATCCTCGCTGCCGGAAACTTCGAGAACACCTCGGCGAGCGGGAACTCACCCTCCGTCGCGGTAAACGAGGCTTCGATCGCCATAGCGATACTCGTCGCGAGCAGGGAAAGGTCTGCCGCAGACGTCACGGCTCGATGCCGGCGACGGATCGTTCGAGAGGTGCTCGCTCGAGCGCCCCAATCGGAGTGCAATCAGTTGTCGACTTCCCGTACCGGAGCCGACTCCCCTCGAGGAACGCGTTAGTTCTCGGTGAACCGTCTGAGTCCGGCGCCAACGAGCGTTAGAAGGGCACCGAGGACGATTCCGAGCGGTGGCGGTAACGGGACGACCCTCGCGAGACCCACGAGGATGACGATGGTCGAAAGTCGAGTCACGGGGAACGTATCGCGGCTATCCGGAAAAAGCCACTGCGCGCGTGAGCGAAGGCACTGTCCGTGTCGAACGAGAGTGTCGTCCGCGGAGCCCTCTCGATGCACCGACGACCGTCGATGTCCATTCGACACGCAGGAACACTGCCGATGAATTAAGGGGCTCTCCGCTGTACGGTGTTCATATCAATGTCCGAGACGCTCCCCTCGGTGTACGGCGGCGAGATCCTCCACGTCGACCTCGAGACCGGCGATAACGAGATCGAATCGATCGACCCTCAGGACGCCCGGCGATTCCTCGGCGGGAACGGGTTCGTCGCCAAACAGGTCGCCGAACACGTTCCCGTCGACGCGGATCCGTTCGATCCGGAGAACGTGCTGGCGCTGGCGGTCGGGCCGATGAACGCCACCCCGTTCCAGTCGACGTCCCGCGGCGTCGTCGGCTTCGTGAGCCCGATGACGAACGGCTTTTTCGACTCGACGTTCGGCGGCACGCTACCGCAGGCGCTGAAGACGACCGGGTTCGACGGCGTCGTCCTCCACGGTGCCGCCGAGGAGCACTCGTACGTCGTCGTCGACGAGGACGGCGCCGAGGTGAAGTCGGCCAATGGACTCGAGGGAACCGAGACCTACGAGACGTGCGGGGAGATCCGCGACCGCGAGGGCGTCGGCTACGACACGCACGTCCTCGCGAACGGGCCGGCGGGCGAGAACTTAGTCCGATACGCCTGTTTAGTCCACGAATCGGAGCCTGTCTCTTATACACATCTCTGATGGCGCGAG
>NZ_AOIB01000026.1 GCF_000337675.1 Natronococcus amylolyticus DSM 10524
CAGAGATGTGTATAAGAGACAGGGCGGTAAGCGGCGAGACCCTGTACGAGGAGTACGTCACCGAGGACACCACCTGCGCGAACTGCGCGGTCAAGTGCGGCAAGCACGTCTCGGTCGAATCCGAGGGGATCACCGAGGGGAAGATCCCGGAGTTCGAGTCGCTGTTCGGGACGGCGACGCTCCAGGAGGTCTACGACCCCGAGCGCGTCATCAAGGCCAACGACCTCTGTGACCGCCTCGGCATGGACACGATCTCGTGGGGCGTCACGGTCGCGTTCGCCCGGGAGTGTTACGAGAAGGGCCTGCTCGACGACGACGACTCGCCCCACCTCGAGTTCGGGGACGCCGACGGGCTGGTCGAACTCGCCCGACAGACGGCCGAGCGCGAGGACTTCGGAGACGACCTCGCCGAGGGCTCGTTCCGGCTGGCCGAGTCCCTCGACGACGAGGCCGACCGCTACCTCTACGGCGCCAAGGGTCTCGAGTTCGCGGCCCACTCCGCGCGCGGCCTGAAGGGGATGAGCATCGGCTACGCGACGGCGACGCGCGGGGGCTCCCACCACGACACCCGACCAACCCTCCAGTACGACGGCAACCACGATGAGACGACCGAGGGAACCCCCGAGTTCGCCGCCCGAACCCAGCACTTCACCGCGCTGGGCGACTCGCTGACCCAGTGTCGGTTCGTCAGCGAAGCGGGCTGGGGCGCTCAAATTAACGAGCGCTACGCGGAGGCGATAACCCTCGCGACCGGCTGGGACCTCTCGACGGAGGACGTCGAGGCGATCGGCGAGCGCATCTACAATCTCGAACGCCTGATTAACGTCGCCCGCGGGGTCGCCGACCGCGGGACGGACACGCTCCCCCACCGGACGATGCACGAGCCGATCCCCGACGGCCCCTCGGAAGGGATGTACTGTCCGCCCGAGGAACTCGAGGGGATGCTCGACGAGTACTACGAGTTCCGCGGCTGGAACGACAACGGGCACCCGACGACCGACACCGTCGAGCGCCTCGATCTGTCCGACGTCGCCGAGCGCGTCGCCGACTGATGGAGCTCGAGCTCCGGTATTTCGCGATGATTCGCGAGGCCGTCGGCGAGCGGACGACGACTCGTGAGTTCGACTCGGGAACGACCGTTCGGGACGTCCTCGCCACGCTCGAGAACGACTATCCCGACCTCGAGGGGACGCTGCTCGCCGACGACGGGACGATCGCTCGGAGCGTCACGGTGTTGCGAAACGGGACCAACGTGACCCACCTCGAACGCGGCGCGACCGAGCTGGCCGACGGCGACACGCTCTCGATCACGCCGCCCGTGACCGGTGGGTGAACGGTGCCGAGCTTCGGTGAGCGACCGCCGTCGTCATCTATAATGGTGAACCTTCTTGAACACGCTTTGCGTTGGCACAACACATGTCCGAGCTCACGCGCGGAACGCGTACCGTGGTCTCGCCGGGAAAGACGCTGTTCGGCACCGACGCCAGCGAGCGAATCGGCGAGTACGCCGATCGGTACGGGGAGACGGCGCTCGTGGTCGCCTCCGAGATGATCTACGACATCCACGGCGAGCGAATCGTCGAGAACCTCGAGGCGAGCGGCGTCGAGACGGCGCTGTACACCGGCGTCAGACCCGATCCGACGGTCGAGAACGTAGAGAACGCCTTCGAGGTCTGGGAGGACCGAGACTGCGACGTCATCGTCACGCTCGGAGGTGGCTCCTCGATCGACGTCGGCAAATCGGTCGGCATCCTCGCGGCCAACGACGGCGACCTCCGGGAGTTCGGCGTCGACAAGGCGGGCTACGAGGGGGTCCCGAACCCGGCGCCCCCGATTCTCGCGGTCAACACGACGGCGGGAACCGGCAGCGAGACGACCCGCACGGCCGTGCTGACCGACGAGTCCACCGCTACGAAGTTCATCATCGTCTCCGAGAACATCGTTCCCGACGTCGCCATCGAGGACCCCGAGCTGACCCGGTCGCTCCCGAAGAGCCACACCGCGTTCACCGGAATCGACGCCTTCGCCCACGCCATCGAGGCGTTCACCTCGGTCGAGAGCTACCCCATTACGGACGAGTACGCCCGTAGCGCGATGGAGCGCATCGTCGACTCGCTGCCGGCCGCCTGGGCCAACGGCGACGATATCGAGGCCCGCTCGGAGATGATGATCGGCCAGTTCCACGCCGGCAAGGCCTTCGGCAACTCCTCGGTCGCGCTCATCCACGGGATGGCCCGTCCCCTCGGCGCACAGCTACATATCCCACACGGGCTGGCGAACGGACTCATCCTCCCCTACGTCGTCGAGTTCAATCAGCTGGCCGCACCCGGAAAGTACGCCGAGGTCGCCCGGATGCTCGGGGTCGCCGACGAGACCGACGCCGATCGCGTGGCCGCCCGACGGGCCAGCGACGGCGTCGAACAGCTCTGTGAGGATATCTCGCTCACCGGCTACCTCGACGAGTTCGGCGAGGTTCCAGACCGCGAGGCCTACCTCGAGGTCGTCCCGAGGATGACCCAGGACGCCTTCGACTCGGGCTCGCCGGACAACAATCCCCGAAAGCCGACTCGGGACGAACTCGAGGCGCTCTTCGAACGGGTGTACGACGACGCGCTCGCGCCCGACAGCCGGCGCCGGTCCTGAGCCGCTCGGTAACTGCTCGGGGAACTGCCCGCAACGCGGTCTCGACGCGTCGACGAGTTGTTGGCACTCGATTCGGCGTGGGAGCCCACTCCTTGACATCCTTCCCGCCCTGAAGGGCGAGGATTCCCAAGCGTTGGGATATTACGGTTTGCAGACTCGCTGTTCTCTCGTCTGAAACGACCCGCTCTCGCGGTCGAACAGGAAGACTCCGGGCTGTGCCAACCAACCGTTACTCATATCCCCCGTTGGGGGACTCTGAGTTATCTTTCGTCGGATATTCACCGCACCGTTCACGTCCGCGTTCATCGGTGTCCCGCACGATGAACAGACGTACAATCCGCGCTCCACGCGGTTCGCATCTCGAATCTGCCCGCAACACGAACACGTCTTCGAGGTGTTCTCTTCGTCCACTCGGTCAACGAGGATACCATGTTCCTCGGCTTTGTATTCGAGGAGACGGGCGAATCGGTCGAACTCCCAGCCGTGGAGCTTCTTGTTCCCAGACTGACCCCAGTTCCGCGAGTCACCGTTCTCATCCTCACGGATGTCGCTGAGGTCGCCAACCGCAATCTTCCCCACACCTTCTTCGACACACCGCTCAACGATGTGCTTGCTGAGGGTGTGGAGGAAATGGTCTTTGCGTCGGGAGAGTTTTCGCCGAGCCTTCAATGCACGCTTCGACGGGCCGTTTTCGCCTTCAGTTTGGTACTCGTCGCGGGTGAAGTAGTGCTTGTCCTCTTTCAGCGTGTTCCCCGGATACAACTCCGAAGGGCCGTCTTCGTAGTCGATGGCGAGGTAGTTGCTGATACCGAGGTCGATACCCGCCGTTTTGTCGCCGGGTGCGTCCTCAGCGGGAATTTCCTTCTTGCAGACGAGGTGCAGTTCCCAGCGGTCGCCGTTCCAGACGGCACGCACTTGCTGGATGTTCTCGACTTCTACGTCAGGCCGGGTTTCGTACTCCGCGAGGATGAAGTCAGACCGACTCTCTTTCAGGTTGAACCCTTTCGAGAGGCGGAGTTGGCCGTGTTTGTCGTCGTGCTTGATGGCTCGTCTCTTCCATGTGACGGTGGAGCGCGGGTGTCGGTCGCCACGTTTTCGGTAGCCCGGTGGGTTGTTGCCGTCGTCGGAGTTGTACCAGCCGTTGAACGCCTCAGCAAGCTCTTCGAGAACTCGCTGACTTGACTGAGAATGCAGGTCACTGTAGCGTTCGTGGTCTTTCAACTCCGATTTCAGTTCTGATTCGTTGGGTATCTCACCGTCTTCGTCCCACCGACCTTGGATGTAGTAGCGTCCGACGTTCCACAGTTTGGATGCGGAGAACCCGCACTGGTCGAGGTCGTCACGAACCTGACTGTGGTTCGTGATGCGTGCGACGTAGGTGCGGGTCGTCTCCAGCATCGGACTGTATTCATAACCAGTTATGGAATAGAGTATACTGAAATCTGTGTTTAACGTGGAATATCCAACCGGACCGTTATCGGAGGGTAGCGTCTTCCCGTGACGGCGCATATCCCCGCGCTAAAACGCGAGGTTTTGCGCCTGTTCATCCCATAACCGAACCGACGACCGAACACCCATCGTGTGCAACGTTCACAATT
Source organism: Natronococcus amylolyticus DSM 10524 (assembly GCF_000337675.1). Lineage (GTDB taxonomy): Archaea > Halobacteriota > Halobacteria > Halobacteriales > Natrialbaceae > Natronococcus > Natronococcus amylolyticus. Next base: position 4,242 of record NZ_AOIB01000026.1, read on the forward strand.
ATTGTGGCGGATGTTGGGACTGACGTGTATGGTAATGGACCCGCGAGACGACGAGAACGTCGAAGAATCGAGCGCGTTCCCCTGTCCAGTCTGCGAGGAGACCTTCGACTCCCAGCAGAAACTGGCGGAACACGGCGAGAACGAGCACGAAGATACTGATATCGGTTCGAAACAGCCCTGACCGGACGCTGGCGTACGCACGACGCGAATTCGGCGGGTACAATTAAGTAGTACGACGTTGATAAGTATAGGTAACGGAGAGTTGACTGTGTCTCTCACTGACAACCCGCGCCCGCCGCTTCCGTCGTGGATCACGGACGCCTACGAGGTGCTGTCGACCCGGATCGTCGACTCGAGCACCGGCCACGACGGGGTTCCGGCGATCGATCGCGAGCGGGCAGTGACAATTCTCACTGGCGTCGAGGAGCTCGCGCTCGAGCGGGTCGACGCCGAGCACGCGATCACGCGACTGCTCGAGCGGGGCTACCTCTACGAGGTCGACGGCGAGCTGCGCGTGACTAGTCGCTCCGACTGACCGTCGACGTCGCGACCCGCGTTCGCCCCCGTCCGCAAGGTGTGGGGCTCCAACAGTACCCAGCGATACGGCTCAGGGCCGTTCGTCCTCGCCTCGGAGCCGATCCCGGCGCTTTTCGAACTCCTCGTCGGAGAGCTCCCCGCGAGCGTACGCAACTCGCAGCGCCTCGAGTGCGGGATCCGAACGACGGCTCGAGGAGTCGACGAGAACCCCATACAGCGGTAGCCGACGCCGAGGATCACCGCCAGCGGGAACAGCCACAACAGGACTGCGAGCCACCCGATCCCTGCGGCTCCGTTCCATGTCCACACGTGGCCGCCGCCCCTCAGTCCCGTCATCGGAACGGCCAGCAGCATCAGCAAAACCGACAGCAAGAACAGGACGGCGAGAGCGAGCAGCAGGGTTCGAACGACCGTTTCGTCGGCAGCCGTACGGGGACGTTCGACGGCGATCACCAACGTATCGAACGGGTGCTTTCGCGGCCAGTCAGGCTCGACCGCCCAGCCGACTCGTCACCCGTCGAAGCGACTGGGTCACCGCTCCGGGGTGGGGAAGCCCGAGGCGATACCGGATTCGGTCATGGTGCTTGAACGGCTCGAGCACCGCGGGTTCCTCGAGCTCCCAGATCCGTGCGGTTTCGCGAACGCCGTGGCGCCGGCAGATCGCGTTCGCGGCCCGGCGCCCGGCCTCGTTGGCCGACTCCATCGACGCGAGGTCGCTGTTGGTCCGGACGTAGTCGCTCGCGATCGTCAGGTTCGGAACGCCGACGTCCGCGGGCGGCCGGTTTCGCAACGCGCCGACCGTGTTGATCAGCAGCGGCGAGCGGTTCTCGACGCCCTCGACGGTCTCGTCACGGGTCTCCGACGCACCGCCCACCTCGACGAGTGCGGGATCGAGGAACCAGTCGACCAGCAGACCGTCCGTGAGCCGCGTCTCGGGGCCGTCGAGGTGTCGCTTGAGCTGCTCCCAGATCTCCGTCGCGATCTCCTCGCGGGAACACCGTCGCGCGGGCTTGTCGTAGACGATTCCGGGTGTGTCCCAGTCGGAGGCGATCACCGAGAGGACGCCTGCGACCTCCTCGGGGCCGCGCTCGTCGAGGTCGCACCCCGTCCAGAACTGCCGCTGGGAGATCGACGTCAGCGCCCAGGGGGCGTCGGCGTACACCTGGTGGCCGCGGGTCAGCTCGACGTCCTCGCGAAGGTAGAACTGGATCCCGTTCATCCAGGCCGTCTCGAGGCGGTCGATCCGTCGGAGCTCGGGCGCGACTCGAGCCAGCTCCGGCGTGACGAACTCCGGGGCGACCTCGACGGGAACCGCGAGGACGTACTCGTCACTTCGGACTTGGTTTCCGTCGGCCAGCTCGAGGCCCGCGACCTGCCCCCCGTCGACCTCGAACCGGCGGACCGGCGTCGCCGGGCGGAACTCGACGCCGAGCTCCTCGAGGTACGCGACCCAGGGATCGATCCAGGCCTCGTTGGTCGGCCCGTTCAGGATCCGTTCGGTCGGCCTGCTCGGATCGAGCTGCCCGAACAGCAGCTGCATGTAGATCGTTCCGATCGTCCGGGCGCTACCGACCTCCGGCCGGAGCGCGACCAGCGACTGGGTGGCGAAGGCGAGCCGATCCTGAAACTCCTGCGAGCGGTTCTCGGCGTCGATGAACTCCCACCAGGAGACGTCGTCGAGCTCCTCCTCGCGGCGCTCCTCGCAGGCGGTCAGCAGGTACGCCAGCCGCTNCCAGCCGCTCGAGCAGGAACCGAACGTCCTCGGGCGGCAGGTCCTCGGCGAACGCCGGCCGGAGCGCCTCGAGCCACTCGCGGAGCGACTCCGGACTTCCAGTTTCGGCGACCTGGTCCGGACGGTGGGTGCTGGCGATCAGCGTCGCCTCGGTCTCGACGAGGTTGTCGGCGACGGTAGCCGTCCCGTCCGGAATCCGCTCCATCGTGTCGACGACGTGGCGGTAAAACGCCGGAAAGAAGCGAAACCCGTGCTCGCCGTGCAGTCCGCCGGGGTCGCCGTCGATCGGCATCGAACGGGCCTTCCCGCCGAACCGGTCGTTGGCCTCGTAGACGGTAACGTCGAACCCGCGCTCGGCGAGTTCCTGTGCCGCGGTGAGCCCGCCGATCCCGCCGCCGACTACGGAAACCTCGGTCATTACAGCGGCTAGGTCGACGACGTACCTAACGGGTGGGCCTAACAGTGGTGTTCCGGGAGTCGATCGAACGTATCAGCTCCCGAGGAAACGCCTATTTGTCCCTCCGTGGTGCGAGATCCTCGCATGATTCGGTCGTTCAAATCACCGGCAGCGTACGTACAGGGCCGCGACGCCCTCGACCAGCTCGGCGACCGCCTCGCGCCCAGCGGGGAGTCGGCGCTGGTGCTCGCCGACGCCGACGTCCTCGAGATCGTCGGCGATCGGGCCGAGGCGAGCCTCGAGGACGCCGACGTCGAACCGATTCTCGAGGAGTTCGGGGGCGAGTCCTCGGAGGCCGAGATCGACCGCCTCACCGAGATCGCTCGCGAGGCCGACGCTGACGCGATCGTCGGCGCCGGCGGCGGGAAGGCCCTCGACACGGCGAAGGCCGTCCGGGAGAACACGGGCGGCGCGATGGTCTCGGTGCCGACGATCGCCTCGACGGACGCGCCGACGTCGGCGCTCTCGGTGATCTACTCGGACGAGGGCGAGTTCGAGCGCTACTGGTTCTACGTGGACCACCCCGATCTGGTGCTGGTCGACACGGCGGTGGTCGCGGGCGCGCCCGTTCGCTTCTTCAGATCGGGAATCGCGGACGCGATGGCGACCTGGTTCGAGGCCGACGCCGTTCGCCGGGCCGACGGCGAGAACTTCTTCGACGAGGAACCGACCCACGCCGCCCACTCGCTCTCGCGGCTCTGTTACGATCTGCTGCGAGAACACGGTCGCTCGGCGGTGCAAGCTATCGAGCGGGGGATCGTCACCGAGAGCGTCGAGGCGGTGACCGAGGCGAACACCCTTCTGAGCGGCCTGGGGTTCGAAAACGGCGGGATCGCGGCCGCCCACTCGGTCCACAACGGACTCACCCAGCTCGAGGCCACCCACCATGCGACCCACGGCGAGAAGGTCAATTTCGGGATCGTCACCCAGCTCGTCCTCGAGGGGCGGGACGACGCGTTCGTCGACGACGTGGTCGACTTTTCGATCGAACTCGGGCTCCCCGTCACGCTCGGCGAGCTCGGGGTCGACGATCCCACCGAGGACGACCTCGAGCGGGTCGCGCAGGCGGCGGTCGCCGAGGGGGAGACGATCCACAACGCCTTCGACGCGAGCGCAGCGGAGGTTCGGGACGCGCTGCTGGCGGCCGACGACCTGGGCGCACGACGGCGCGCGGGTGACTGAGCCATCCGCTGAGAACGAACGGCTTTTACTCGGATTGGCCGAACCCACGCCATGGAGCGCCTGCTCGCCTCGCTCGACGACGCACCGATCATCGACAAGGACGGCTACGAGTATCTCGTGCACCCGATCAGCAACGGCGTCCCCCAGCTCGAACCCGCCCTGCTGCGGGAGGTCGTCGTCGAGGTCATGCGGACCGCCGACCTCGAGGTCGACAAGATCGTCGCCCCCGAGGCGATGGGAATCCACCTCGCGACCGCGGTGTCCCTCCAGACCGACATCCCGCTCGTGGTGATCCGCAAGCGCCCCTACGGGCTCGAGGGGGAGGTGTCGCTTCACCAGGAGACGGGGTACTCGGAGTCGGAGATGTACATCAACGACGTCGACGAGGGCGATCGCGTGGTGGTTCTCGACGACATGCTCTCGACTGGCGGCACCCTGGCCGCGATCTGTGAATCCCTCGACGATCTCGGCGCCGAGATCGTCGACGTCGTCGTCGTCATGCGGAAGGTCGGCGACTCCGCGCTCGACGACACCCCCTACGAGGCGACGAGCCTCCTCGACATCACCGTCGAGGACGGCGAGGTGATCGTCCACGACGTGCCGGACTCCGTCGATGCCGACACGATCTCCGACTCTGCACAGGATAGTGGATAGATGGGGCAGTAGCTGGCAGGAGACGGTCGCGATTTCGAAATCGCTTCTGTGACGGTTCGCAACCCGGCAGCCATAGCTGTCGACACCGGAACGAGGAGACGGACCTCGAGGACGAACTCGACGACAAGCCGCCGTTGCCGAAGGCGGTGCTGCTGGCGATCTAGTCCCTCAGGAAGACAGTGCCTCGACCTCGAGTGGCTCCGCCGTCCGCCAGTAGTGGTCGTAGGTGTCCTCGGCCCACGCCCGGACGGCCGGATCGTCGGAGTCGATCGACGCCCGGAGGACGCCGTTCTCGTCGCGAAGGAGCAGGTAGACGACGTCGTCGACGATCATCGCCGCGATCGGGACCCCCTCATCTCGAACTCTGAGTTCCGCCCGGTCGGACTCGACGAGCGACCGCAGTCGGTTCCGAAGCGCCGACTCCTCGGCGAGCGCCTCGATCGCGCGTCGGGAGAAGACGCCCCTGAACCGCTGGTTGCCCGCGGCCGTTCGCTCCTGAACGACCGTCAGCGTCTGCTCGTTGAACGCGTGGGAGAACGTTCGGACCTCCTCGCCCTCGCGCAGTAGCTCGAGCAGGCGCGACAGCGGCGCGTTCGGCCGCATCTGTGAGGGCCGGGTGATCGTCGCGTCCGCCAGCCGTTGCAGGTCCACGTCCATCGCGTGGGTCGGAAGGTAGTCGATTACCCCCCGAAGTTTCATCTCGGCCTCGAGAATCTCCCGGAGGTCGGTAAACCCCTCGGCGACGAGTCGCCCCGTCGCCGTCGCCACGTAGGCGTCGCCGTCGCGTCGAATCCACGATCGGTCCTCGAAGTCGCCCAGAATGCGTCCGAGCGTCGCCTGCGAGGCACCCGTCGCCTCGCCCAGTTCGCCTCGAGTCCTCCGTCCGTCGGCGAGCAGTCCGAGGACTTCGACGCGGTTCGCCGACAGCGCGAGAAACTCGATCTCCTCGAGCGTCGATTCCATACGGTCGCTGCGTCCTCCGAGTGTAAGTCGGTTTCGCACTGTGAAAGAGTTTCATACTGTGAAACCTCCGCGCGGGATCTCTGCCTTTCCCGATATGAAATATTTTACGAACGAGCCTATACGTGCTGCGTTCGTACTCGAGAGCAAGATGGAAGCTCTCGAACCTACACTCTCTGCGCTCGATACCGCGGAGGTGTCCAGTCGGTGATCGCCAAGCGAACGATCGTCCTGTTCGCGCTCGCGAGCCTCTTCTTCGGGGGTACGTTCGTCGCCGCGAAGGCCGGTCTCGAGTACTTCCCGCCGCTGCTGTTCGTGGCGCTGCGCTTCGACATCGCGGCCCTCATCATGGTCGCGTACGCAGTCGTCCGGTTCTCGCGGGAGGACCTTACCCCGACGACCGCAGGCGACGTCATCGGGATCCTCGCGACCGGTGGGCTGGTCATCGGGCTGGCGAACTCGCTACTGTTCGTCGGCCAGCAGTATGCCACCAGCGCCGTCGGCGCGATCGTCTTCAGCCTCAACCCGATCCTGACGCCCGTGTTCGCGGCCGTGCTCCTCTCGAGCGAGCGCCTCTCCGGTCGCGGTGCGATCGGGATGGGGCTCGGCCTCGTCGGCGTCGCGCTCGTCGTCAGCCCCGATCCCGCGATGCTGGTCGGCGGCGACGCGCTCGGGCGCGCGATCCTGTTCGCCGGGGCGGCCAGCGCCGCCCTCGGCGCCGTGCTCATCCGACGGGTCGACGCGACCCTCTCGAGTTCGGTCCGGATCGCCTGGGGACTACCCCTCGCCGCGGCGCTCTCCCACGCGCTGTCACTTGCCGCCGGCGAGTCGGCGGCGTCGATCACCTGGAGCACCGGTGCGATCGCCGCGCTGGCGTACGTCAGCGTCTTCGCCGGCGTTCTCGCCTACCTCGCGTACTTCGCGCTGCTCGACGAGACGGGCGCGATCGAGGCGAACCTGGTGTTCTACGTCGTCCCCGTCGTCTCGACGCTGGGCGGGTGGGCGATTCTGGGCGAACAGATCGCCCCGCTCGCGGTCGTCGGATTCCTGACGATCTTCGCGGGCTTTGCGGTGCTGGGCAGCGAGTCGGTCGACGTTCGCTCGCGGCTGTTCGCTCGGCTCCCGCTCGAGCGGTCGCGGTCGAACGCCGCCGACTCGTCCGATCGGACGTCGGTGCCGAACGACTCCTGGCTCTCCCGCTCCGACTGAGCCGGCGTGCTTGAGAACGCTGGCCGGTTTCCTAATCACTCGCTCCTCGTAGAGGCGGGTAGTTCCGGTTCGGGACTGCGTTCCCCTTCGTCTCGAGCCGATCGTCGAGCCTATGTCACTCTCGAACTACGACCTCCACGAACGACTCGACCGCCTCTCGAACGTCTCCGCCGAGCAGGATGTCCTGGTCTCGCTCGCGGTTCCGCCCGGCGACTCCATCGGCGAGGCCCGCCAGCCCGTCGAGACCGACTACGCCGAGGCGACCCAGCTCGACGAGCAGTCGTCCCCGAAGCCGCCCGTCGACGCCCTCGAGGCGGTTCGCGATCGGCTGGACGAGTACGACGAGATTCCCGACAACGGCCTACTCGTCTACGCCGGCGCCCCCGACGGCAACCTGTTGACGGCGACGTTCGACGACCCCCCCGTCGAGATCGAGGAGTCGATCTATGCACACGCCACCGAGTTCGACCTCTCGCCGCTCGAGTCCGTCACCGAACCCTCGGCGACGTACGGGCTGCTCGTCGTCGAGCGCGGCGGGGCGGCGCTGGGCCGACTCGACGACGAGGGCGTCGAGGAGATCGACGTCTTCGACAGCGACGTCCCCGACAAGTCGGGCGCCGGCGGACAGTCGGCCGAGCGCTTCGAGCGCGATCGCGAAGGCCAGGAACGCAAGTTCTTCGGCGACGTCGCCGAGCGGGCGACCGTCACCTTCGTCGAGGACGACGAAATCGACGGCCTGTTGCTGGGCGGCACCACGGGAACGATCGAACGCTTTCGCGAGGAGGCCGAGCTCGACGACCGCCTCGAGGAGCTGATCGCCGGCGAGTTCACCGTCGAGTACGCCACCACGCAGGGTCTCGAACAGCTCGCCGAGAGGGGCCAGGAGGCGATCGACGAGCGCGACCGCGAGGAAGTCAGCGAGGCGCTCGATCGCTTTTTCGACGACGTCGGCTCCGGCCAGGTCGCGTACGGCAACGCGGACGTCGACGACGCCCTCGAGTACGAGGCCGTCGACACGCTATTGCTCTCGACGACTCTCGAGGGAGCGGCGATCCAGAAGTTAGGCGAGCGAGCCGAGGAGCAAGGCGGCGAGGCGCTGGTCGTGCCCGACGACTTCCCGAACGGCGATCGGTTCGCCGACGCCTTCGACGGGATCGGGGCGATTCTTCGGTTCCCGATCGAGTAACCGGCCCGAGAACGCTCGAGACCCCTTCTCGAGCGACGTGGTCGGATCTCTCGGGACGACGGAGAAGAGAAATCCTCATAGGAGCGGATCGCGATGTGAGGACCAACGTCAATGAGTCCCGTCACTACCGGTGGCACCGCAGCGAGTATCGCCTCGAACATCGTCGCGTTCGACGCCACGTACGGCGTCACGGTCGTCGCGACCGCCATGCTGGCGCTGTTCATGGTCATGATGGTGTTTCTCGCCGTCGCGCCGATCGTCTCCTCGAAGTGGAGCGAACAGCTCGGAACCGACGTCGCCGTCGAGACGGCCGACGTCCTCCCGGAGGACGAGACGGCCGACGCCTCCTCGGAAGACGAGGCTGCCGCCGCCTCGCCGGAAGCCGAGACAGCCGTCTCCTCGTCCGAGGCAGCCGCTGCTGGCGGCGCAGGTGCCGCCGTCGGCGACGCAGACGACGTCGAGGAGGGAACGTTCACGAGCGAGGACCTCGGCAAGCTCGTCGAGCGGGCCGACGGCAAGGTGATCGGCACCGTCGCGTCGGTCGGCGGCGAGCAGGCCCGCGTCGAACCTAGCCCCGACGCGCTCGACCAGATCCTGATCCGCCTCGACCGGATGGAGGTCGGCGAGGCCTTCGTCCTCGAGGCCGAGGACGTCCGGGAGATCAGCAGTACGCGGGTCCTCCTCGAGCGGGAGTTCGTTCGGCCGACGGGCGAACCGACGCCCGAAACCGAGACCGAGGCGGACGACGTCTCCGCCGCGACGGAGTAACTCCCTTCTATCGGTGACGTCCCGGGCCCGATCCGAGACCCAACCGTGTTCGACTTCCTCGAGACTGACTTCTGCAGGCACCACGCTCTTTTTCGGCTGCCGTGAGGTCGACCTATGTGCGACACGTTCACGGACGACGATATCGGTGCGCGAGTCGAGACGGCCGGCGGCGAGACGGTCGGCGTCGTCGCCGCGGTCGACGGCGCCGTCGTCCGGGTCTGTCCCCCGCCCGCGACTGACGGTCCGGAGTCGGCAGCGCCCGCCATGGCGACCGGCCCCGACGAGACGCGCCCGCTCGAGCCAGCCGCCGTGGCCGAGCGAAAGGGAGACCGGCTCGTTCTCGAGCCCGGTCGATCGCTCGAGTTCGACGTCGAAGATCAGGATCGCATGTCGGCCGAAGACGAGGCCGCCGCGCTCGAGGCGACCGAGCCGACCGATCGCGGCGCCGAAGCGGGTCCCGACGCCCTGACGGACCGAGAGCCGGAGGCCGAACTCGATCCGTCGGATCCGGGCCGCAGCCCCGAAGTCGAGATGTCGATCGACGAGGACCCGGATCGAACGAACGGAACGAACGGTTCGAACGATGACCGTCGCGACGAGGGCGACTCGGAGGACCGCTGAGTGCGATCGGACGTCCGGCTCGTTTCCTCGAGCGACAGGCGGGTGGATCTCCTATACGATTCGACGGATGATTTTGGCGTGTAACGTGATTACGCCAGACTGGGAGGAATATACCGGGCAATCCGCGATGCCACCGCTCGAGTTTGGTGTCCGTTCTCAAGTCGACCCAGTGATAGCGACGACGCTTGAACTCAGAGCCAGTCGTCGGGCAGTTCGTCCGCGTGGGCCTCCATCAGTTCCAATAGCGGGCGAATTTCCTCGAACTGTGGCCCCTTCCTGACGACGTTCGTCTCTCGATCCCACTCGATGAATCCTGCCTCCTCTAGTTTGGGGAGGTGCGTGTGACGCATGCTGATCATCAGGGATTCGAGGTCCCCCGTTCCGAGGGTGACGTCGTCGGGGATCTGTGGGTTGTGATCGTCCTGGGGATTGTGCTCGAGTAGCGCAACGAGTACTCGTCGCCGGTACTTGTTCGCCAGGACATCCAGCATCGTATCCAGACCCGGACCTACTATCGCATCACCACCACTCATGAGCGCCGGCCATCCGTGTCGTGACTGTCTTCTCCGTCCGCTTCGGACGACGGATCGGTGGCAACTACTGTCAGGGACTCGAACGCGACCGACTCGTCCTCGCAACGCGGCCGGAAGCGGACTCGACACTCGGGGCGGCGACTGAGTGTGCCGACCATTTCCGAGATCGAATTCAAATTGCCAGTTGTCGAGGAAGTATCGACGTTCAGCATCCCCTCCTTGCGCTGCGATCGATCACCAGTCATACCACCGTCTTCGACACCACGATGGGTAACCCTGAACTGAAAGTAGTTCGTGCTGCGCCGCTGACCTGTGCAACTATTTCGACTCTTCTTCGAAAACTGTCGCTGACGAGCGAATCGAGTCTGTTGTAGATGGTGCGCTGCGTACAGTCGAACCCCTCGGCGACCTCCGGCGCACAGGGTTGGCCGAGGGTATGGAGCCTCTCCAGTACGCCTTTGGGTGTTGGTGGGCTGTCATCGCAGGAAAACATGGTCGAGAACAGACAAATCCGTTCTCTCGATGGAAACGGAAAGTTCAAACGATCGGGTTGGAATATGGCATCCATATTATGGGAAGCAGAAGAGTAAATCCTCTCCGTCACTACCGATAGATCGCTACCCAACGTCTGTCTGGAGTGAACTGCGGGACCACCGGCCATGCGGCGGGGCGAGTAAAACGAGGAACCAAATGACTGATGAAAACAACCCGCTGGCCGACGCCGAACCGGTCGTTCAGACGCAGTATTCGAGTGACGAACCCGTGAGTGAGGCGGTCGTCCGAGCACTCGCAGTGGTCGAAGACGTCGAACCGACCGAACTCGATCTGTTGTACGAGTCTATCGATCCCGAGGCACTCGATGCGATTTTTGATACACCGGTGATCGACAACAAACCACCGACGAGGATCGAGTTCGGCGTATCGGTCTACCTGGTCGTCGTCAACAGCAACGGCCAGATCACGCTTCTGGAGACCGATAGATAATCGTGGAGGCCCTGATCCTGACCGGGCCCGAACGCTACTGACGACGGCATTCAGTTCTTCGAACTGTAGACGTACACGAAGATGCCGCGATCTGAAAGCCCTGGATCGCTGGGTGGCGACACCCTAAACGACGGGGAAATCCAGTCAGTTTCTGAAGACAGCTCCGGTCCGAGGAACGTCGTCCGATCCAACCACCGTCGCGCTCTATTATTCCGGTGTAGCACGAAACTGGCCCGGCTCCAGCTCGTCCTCCGAAACTGTGATCGCGCCGCCAACACCGTTTGATATCGCACTGTGCAATTTATGCTGGCGGCCGAGGAGTGGCTCTCGGCTGTCGTTGCCGGGCCGGGAACTATCCACGTCGTCGTACACTGGGAGGCTATGGGGATATTCGACCGCAACGACCTCGAGGGCGTCGACGTCGACGGCCCGGCAGACGCACAGGCGATCGTGTTCGTCCACGGCGCGATGTTCACCAAGGAGATGTGGCTCCCCCAGCGCCGGGCGCTGGCCGACGAGTTCCGCGTCGTCGCGCTCGATCTGCCCGGGCACGGGACGTTCGCCGACGAAACGTTCCGGATGGAGCCGGCGATCGACCGTCTCGAGGCAGTGATCCAGACCGCAACCGACGGTAGCGCGGTGCTGGTCGGGCTCTCGCTGGGCGGCTACGTGGCGACCGAGTACGCCTCCCGCCACCCCGAGCAGGTCGACGGGCTGGTGTTGACTGGAAGCAGCGCGAACCCCGTCCGCGGGATGCGGCTGGTGACGCGGGCCAACGGCACCCTCGCGCGCCTGCTCACCCGACCCGACGTCGGCAAGCGCGCCGTGGAACGGCTGGCGACCCGTTGGGTTCGCAACCGCGACCTGCCGCCGGATATCGAGGCGGCGATCATCGACGCGGGCTTCTATCCCAAGGAGTTCGGCGACGCCGGCCCGGACGTCCGCGGCGTGAACTTCCGGGAGAAGCTCTCGACGTACCCCGGGCCGACGCTGATCGTCAACGGCGAGCACGACAAGATCATGCGCCGCGGCGAGCGCGAGCACGCGGCCGCCGCCCAGGACGCGCGGATCGAGGTGCTCGCGGGGGTCGGCCACATCTGTAACCTCCACCGACCGGAGACGTACAATGCACGGCTTCGGAACTTCGTGCACCAGCGCGTCGCGTCCCGGCAGGGATGAGCTACTCGGTCGAGCCGATCCCGTGGCTCTCGAGGGCAAGCGTCTTCGGATCGAGTTCGTAGTGGCGCTCCCAGGCCGGCGCGAGGCTCACGACGCGAGCGCCCTCGATCTCGGCCTCGCGGTGGCGGTGGTGGTGGCCGACCAGACAGAGCTCCGGCGAGAGCGCCTCGAGCAGCCCATCGATGTGCTCGCAGCCGGGATCGTAGCCGTACGACAGCAGCCCGGTCGGGGCCTCGTGGACGAGCAACACGTCGATTTCCGAGAGCTTGGCCGCCCGTTCGACGTCCTCGCAGGTGAAGTGTCGACGTCGCTCGCCGGAGAGCTCTAGTCGGGGCAGGTCGTACTTCGTCGGCGCGTAGTTGCCCGACAGCCCCGCTACGCGGACGCCCTCGACGGTCGCCGCCGTGCTCGCCAGCAGGTGGACGTTCCGGGTCCCCGCCTGCTTCTCGTTCCGTAACGCTTCGATCGTGTCGAACTCCTCGTTGTTGCCCGCCACGAACCACGTCGGCGCCGGCAGCTCGTAGCACTCGAGGTCGCCGACCTGCAGGACGACGTCGGGCTCGAGTCTGCGGTAGTGGTCGAGAAGCGTCTCCCGTCGGTCCGGATCGGAGGCGTGGGCGTCACCGAGCACGAGCATGCCCGTTTCGACGAGACGGATCCGGAAATACTGCCGGCCCGCGGGAAGCACATTCAGGGAGCGGGGTTTAGGCGACGGACGGTGACAGCGCCAGTATGAGCGAGACGCCCGAGCGAGGCGACCTCGAGTCGCCCGTCGACCGCATGCGGACCGAGCTTCGAACCAGCCGGCTCGCCGACGGGACCTGGCTCGTCGCGAGCCGTCCCTCTCGAGCGCTCGAGCCGAACCGACGTCTCGAGGGACGATCCCGAAACGACTCCCCGGAGGTGTGAACCGTGGTCGAGATCGGCTTCCACGCCTCCCACGAGCAGTTCGCGCCGAGTGACCTGCTGGAGTACGTCGAACTCGCCGACGAGTACGGGTTCGACGAGGTGCTCGCCTCCGATCACTTCCACCCCTGGAGCGAGCGCCAGGGCGAGTCGGGGTTCGTCTGGTCGTGGCTCGGATCGGCGATGGAGCGGACCTCGCTGTCGTTCGGTACCGTCAACGCGCCCGGCTACCGCTACCATCCGGCGATCATCGCTCAGTCAGCCGCGACCCTACGGGAGATGTATCCCGAGCGATTCTGGTTTGCCGTCGGCAGCGGCCAGCTGATGAACGAGGGGATCGCAGGCGTGGAGTGGCCGCTCAAGGACGAGCGCAACGCCCGCCTCGAGGAGTGCGCCGAGGTCATGCACCGGCTGTGGGACGGCGAGGAGGTGACCCACCACGGCCGGGTGGACGTCGAGAAGGCTACGCTGTACACCCGCCCTGAGTCGCCGCCGCCGTTGTTCGGCGCCGCGCTCTCGGAAGAGACTGCCCGCTGGCTCGGCACCCGCGAGTGGGTTGAGGGACTGATCACGATTGCGACGCCGGATCACGAGGGCCTCGAGGACCGAGTCGAAGCGTTCCGCGAGAACGCCCCGGAGAAACCGGTCGCCCTCAAGGTTCAACTCGCCTACGACGAGGACGACGACGCGGCGCTGGAGGGCGCCTACGACCAGTGGCGGACCAACTGCGCGCCCGGCTCGGTCACCCAGAAGCTCCGCACCCCCGAGGAGTTCGACGCGCTGGGCGAGCAGGTCACCCGCGAGCAGGTCGCCGAGAGTGTCCGGGTCTCGGCCGACCCCGAGGACCACCTCGAGTGGCTGCAGCGGGATCTCGAACTCGAGGTCGACAAGCTCCTGTTGCACAACGTCACCCGCGAGCAGGAACGGTTCGTCGAGAACTTCGGCGAGGAGGTCCTTCCCGAACTCGAGTGAGAAACAGTAGGCGGGAACGCGATTCCGTGATTCAGTAATGAAGCGAGATCCGAGTTAGTCGAACGTTATGTGGAGCATGCGAACCTAACACGCTTACTTCCGTCAGCTAACAGAACTGTTGAGAGAGTCGTGCTGAATACAGCGCGCGTATCGTGCAGTGGTTATATGACAGAGATGCTATGTGATTTTTTGGGCACACAGGTTGGATTGCTGGTTTGGTTCTGCTGTAGTGGGTACTCGTCGGTGGATACGTCGTGGTGGCTGGATGATCCTCGTCTAAAATCAGGGATTTAACCGAGCAGATCAGTTCAGCCCTGAGGGATACTCACCCGTCTTCTGATAGTGGGAGATGACCTTGGCGAACGCGGCGACCTGGAGGGCGACGACGAGAACGAGCGTGCTCAGATACAACCAGTGGAGCGGATCGTCGGACGGGAACCCGGGCCGGAGATAGGCCCTGTCGTAGATGTGGACGGTGAGGAGCCAGAAGATCACGTACGCACCGACAGTCTGATGCCACTTCCACGCTTTCCCGCCCATGTAGTCGTACGCTCGGTTGTTCGAGGTAGCCGCGAGCCCGACCGCCATGATCACGGCTACGAACGATCCGAACGCCCACGGGCTCATGTCAGCCAGGTAGCCGACGACGTCCCAGTCCCTCGCGTGGAACACGAAAAGCAGGTGAACGACGCTCCAAATCGCGAACCAGATCCCCAGTTCCGCCCGCCAGTTAACGGGGAAGTTGCCGGAGAACCGGCGTCTGATTCCGGGCCACAGCCTCACCGTCGGCCCGACGAGCAACACCAAAACCAGGAGGAACCACGGCACTGCTCCGACGACTCGCTGCTCGTGATATCCGGCCACCCACAACAACGCGGCGAATACGACGCTACCGATACCCACCGCAAGATGATGAGTGAGATCGTTGCTCGTGTCTACCGACATTATCTGTTTCCACGTCGACGTTCGAAGCCTTCAGTTATAAATTATAGTTATCGGATTGTGGATTGGCAGCCGGATTCGGGTTTAAAATAAGGTTTGCTCCGGTCGTCATCGTATGCGTCCCGCGGGGGGAGCATTGGCCCGGTTTCAGACATTCGGCTCGCTCCATCTGTAGATGGGTCCTTTAGACTGGAATGACAGCCGGGTTT
The DNA here is from genome assembly GCF_000337675.1 of Natronococcus amylolyticus DSM 10524. GTDB lineage: Archaea > Halobacteriota > Halobacteria > Halobacteriales > Natrialbaceae > Natronococcus > Natronococcus amylolyticus. The sequence continues at coordinate 19,273 of NZ_AOIB01000026.1, forward strand.
AATATGGGACGGCAGCGGTGCTCTCATGTATGTACAACGAGATCCTCGTCCCGACCGACGGGAGCGAAGTGGCGGAGCGAGCCGGAGCCGTCGCCGTCCGGATGGCGGAACACTTCGGCTCCGATCTGACCGTGGTCTCCGTTCGGGAGCCGGGCAGCGAAGAGCGAGCAAAACAGGCCGTGACGGATATCGAGGGCATCGCGACCGAGGCCGGTCTTACCGCACGGACGGAGATCATCGACGACGAGGAGTCGGCGATCCACCGGGCGATCATCGACTATGCCGAAGAGCGCGGCGTCGATGTCGTCGTGATGGGGACGCAGGGCCGGACGGGGCTCGGCCGGTTCCTGCTCGGCAGCGTGGCCGAACAGACCCTCCGGGAGTCTCCGATCCCCGTCATGACCGTCCACAAAGATACCGTCATCGACTTCGAGGTGAATAACGTCCTCGTCCCGACCGACGGGAGCGAGGGAGCGGAAGCCGCCACGGAGCACGCGATCGACCTCGTGGCCGAGGTCGGCGGGACGCTCCACGCACTGCACGTCACGTCGGAGGAGCGCAAGGAGGAGTCGTCGCCGATCGACGACGTCCGAGATCGGAGCGAAGCCGCCGGCGTGGAGGTCGTCACGGCCACACAGAGCGGTCGGCCGCACGAGGCGATCGCCGGATACGTGGCGGAGGCAGGGATCGATGTCGTCGTGATGGGGACACACGGTCACACCGGCTTCAGGCGATACCTGCTCGGGAGCGTCACCGAACGCACGGTGCGGTTCTCGCCGGTTCCGGTCGTCTCTGTGAAACCGAAGTCGGTCGGCGCCACCGTCGAGTTCCTCAACTACGAAGTAATCGAGGATCGAGCCTGGTCGCTGGAGGACGACGATCTCTTCGAGAAGGCGGCCGAGGCCGACCTGACGGCAGAGGCCTACGGGACGATGACCGTCGAAAAGGGCGAGTACATCCTCGAAGCGGCCGAGGGGGAAGGCTACGACTGGCCGTTCTACTGTCGGGGTGGTGGCTGTATCAACTGTGCTGCGGTACTGGTTGATGGCGAGGTCGAGATGGAGGTCAACCGGAGCCTCTCCGATGAGGAGGTCGATGAGATGAACCTGCGGTTGACCTGCGTCGCCACGCCGACGACCGACGAGGTGAAATTAGTCTACAACGCCAAACAGCTCGAGCAGCTCCGTGAGCGGATTATCTAGATATTCTGTTCCCACACGAAAGCTGGGTATTGTCGACCAGTCGTCTGTGGCGTTCGCGGCGCTCGAATTCAGAGTCCGTTAAAACTTCGAGAGCCAGCTCTCCGACATCAATAAACAGGTATTGACTGCTGCATCCATGCTCTATACTCAGCACGACAGTAAAACTATCACTTCTTGAGGATTTTAATATAGCCATAGCTAAGCGTACTTGCTCGGCGTTGTTCACTAATACCATGAGCAATTTCATGGTAGTTCAACTAAAGCAGTAAATATGGTATATAGGCTGTCATCACGCACGTGGCGATTTCTGATTTTGGTCATGGTGACGACAGTCATCTTCACAGTCGCTTACAACATTGGGATGGCCCGATGGGAGAACCGGCCACAGAGCATGATTCAGTCGCTTGAAGTAGTTTTCCAGAGTTTTACCACGACCGGGTATGGGCAGGACGCACCCTGGGAAACACCACAGATGAATATTCTGGTTATCGGAATGCAATTAGCTGGTGTCGGTCTGATTCTTGCAGCGATCAATGCGGTCATTGTCCCCTGGCTCCGATCGGCATTTCAGCCTTCACTACCGACAGATCCAGTGACACTTGAGGATCATGTTGTCATTTGTGGGGTCACTCCTCGCACTGAATCATTCGCTTCCGAGATGGACACGCGGGGAAAAGAATATGTAATTGTCGAATCTGACTTCGAAATAGCTACTGAATTATACGAAGCAGGGCAGACAGTCGTACACGGGGATCCTGAAGTCGTTACCACTCTGGAACAAGCTAGTGTCGATAAGGCTGCGGCAGTCGTTGTGGATGCATCTGACGATGTCAATGCCAGCATCATTCTTTCTGTTCGAGAGATAAATTCTGAAGTAACGACGATCGCCGTCACCGAAGATAGAGAATTACGTGAGTACCAACGGATCGCTGGTGCTGACGAATTACTCTCCCCACGGCAATTACTTGGCGAAAGCCTCGCTGTCCGAGCGAAAACGGCTACGATGTCGATTGTCGAAAACCGGATGGAGATTACTGATGATCTGGAACTGGCTGAAATCTCAGTTACTGAAGAAAGCCCCTTTTGTAATACGACGCTCGCTGATTGTCGATTCCATAAACGATATGGAGTGACTGTGGTCGGTGCGTGGGACAAAAACGAGTTCATTAGACTACCGAGTTCCGATTTTAAAGTTGAGGAGACTACCCATCTTTTGATCGCTGGCACCTCTGATAGTGTAAATGATTTGCAAGCTGGGTTGCGATCAACCAGTCATAGAAGGATACCCCAACGGGTGCTGATTGCCGGCTATGGAGAGTCCGGAGCGGCTGCAAAAAAAGCATTATCTGAAGAGGATATGGCAGTGACAGTACTTGATACCGAAGATAAGTCTGGTGTAGACATTGTTGGAGACGCACGCCAGCCAGACGTGCTTCAGGAAGCAGGGATTGAAGACGTTTCTGCAGTAATTGTGACTGTTTCGAATGATACGACTGCGATTTTCACGACACTAATAGCGAGTGATATGAACCCTGATGCAGAAATTATTGTCAGAGCAATCGAAGAAGAGAACACAACGAAGTTGTATCGTGCAGGTGCGGCCACTGTCGAAGCTCTTGCGACAATCAGTGGGCAGATGATCGCTACAACTATTTTTGACGATTCCCCGTTAACTTCATTTAAGGCACAAATACTCACAGCATCGGTCACATCTGACTATCTATCCGGGAAAACAGTTGCTGAAGCAGAACGAAAGACGGACATGAACCCTCTCATTATTATTCGCAATGGTAATGCTATTTTTGAGTTTGATCCGGATTCGTTCATTCTAGAAACAGGCGATATGATTGTCGGCAAGGGATAAAGAGTACTGTGCTAATACGTGTTAACTTCCTAGCCGATGTAGAATGACCTTGCGCGCTGCGTATGCAGTACGATACGACGACCCTCACTCGGATCTGATAGAACGTCACTAATCAATGCGCACTCTTCAGCGATCAGTTGATTCAGCATAGATTGGTCGGAAACAACGATCCAGTTGTGCTGCACTCATCCTCTCTATTCAGCAGGCTTCCCTTGACAGATATCTGGGCATTCGATTGCTGCGCCAGTACCTACTTGACCTATGCGTAGCGTGAGAACGCCACCAGTTGCGGTTAGGCTTCGGCCTGGTCGATCCACTCTCGAGCCTGCGAGGTCGAGACCTCCGCGGCCTCGGCGACGGTCTCCGGATCGGTCTCCGTCAGGTCGTCGACGCTCGTGATCCCCGCCTCCGACAGCCGCTCGCTGGTCGTCGTTCCGATACCGTCGATTCCCTCGAGCGCGCGGTCGGAGTCGATCGGGATCGATGTTGCGCCGGCGTCGCGGGCCTGCTCGGCACGCTCCTCGAGTTGCTCCTGGATGGCGTCGATCTGGTCGGCCTGGGTCTCGAGGAGCTTCTCGACGTCCTCGGTTCGGTGCTCGAGTTGCGTTTCGAGTTCGTCCTGTAGCTCTCGGGTTCGCTCGAGCTGGTCGCGCAGCTGCGAGGCGAGTTCGCCGACGTTCTCGACAGTTTGGCCCTCGAGCTCGCGCGAGGACTCGAGCAGCCGGTCGGTGCTCGTCTCCATCGCGTCGGTAAACTCCGCGGAGAGCTCGTCGACGCTCTCGACGTCGCGTTCGAGCTCCCGCTCGAGGACGTCGTAGAACTCCGCGTGGGTGGTTTTCAGCTGGCCGAAGCTCTCGTCGATCCCCTCCTGGATCGGGTCCTGGTTTCCGCCCGGAACCATCGCGGTCATCGTCCCGACCGTCCCGTGGGCCATCGCCTGTGCGAGCTCGAGTTGCTGGCGCTGGAGGGACTCCTGGCTCTTGACTCCGGTGAGCGCCATTCGGCTGACGGTTCCGCGGGTCGCGAAGCTCCGCTCGACGAGTTGCTGGCTCCCCTCGATCGCGGCTCGCTGGACGTCGAACATCGCTCGGATCGGTGAATCTGACTGGCTCATGCGGTTCCCACCTGGCTCCACCACCGCTCGATATAAACCCCGGGCCTTGCACGTCTCCGAACGGTCCTCAGCGCCGCTACTGGCACTATAACACGGTCTCACGAGCGCTGCGACGCTTTCGTCACGGACTCACATCAGGCGCGCTGACAGTCGGCGTCGGGATGACGACGCTTAAGATCACGGTCGTGGTCGACCGGCTATGGTCGACAGCCGAACCTACGAGTTCGAGGGCACCAGTCCGTCGATCGACGATGAAGCCAGTGTGAGCAGGGACGCGATCCTCGTCGGCGACGTCGAGGTCGCAGCCGAAGCGAGCGTCTGGCCGGGGGTCGTCCTGCGGGGCGACGTTGGTCCCGTTCGGATCGGTCGGGGTACCCACGTCGGCGACAACGCGACGCTGCACGCGGCGACCCTCGAGGACCGCGTAATGGTCGGACACGGCGCCGTCCTCAACGAGGCGACGGTCGAGACTGGCGCGCTGGTCGGGTTCAACGCCACGCTGAACACCGGGGCGACGGTCGGATCCGGCAGCATCGTCGCCGCGGGAACCGTGATCCCCGACGAGTATGCGATCCCGCCGGAGTCGTTTGTCCGCGGCGTCCCGGCAGAGGTAACGCCCCTCGAGGAGACGGGGATCGACCCCGAGGCGATCTTCGAGGAGTTCTCCTCGGGGGCGTACACGGATCTGGCCCGCCGTCACGGCGACCTCTTCGAGTAGGGCCGCGTCGCCGTCGGCTCAGCGAACCGCGCCCGACTCGAGCAGCCGGTCGATCGCCGCCTCGTCGTAACCGACCTCGGCGAGGTACCGACGGGTGTGTTCGCCGTGGTCGGGCACGGACTCGGACGTCTCCGTCGACGTCTCGCGGTGACGGGCCGGAAACCCGATCCTCGGCGGCGCGTCTCCGGGTCGCTCGACGAGCCCGCGGGCCCGGAACTGCGGGTGCTCGTCTACCTCCGCGGGCGCGTAGACCCCGGTGAGGGCGGCGTCGACGTCCGAGAGCGCCGCCTCCCACTCGTCGCGCGTTCGCTCGCGGAAGAGGGCCTCGAGCTCGGCCCGTAGGGCCGCCCGGACGTCGGGATCGTCCGAACCGTGCTCCGCAACGAGGTCCTCCCGACCGACGGCCTCGCAGAACGTCCGCCAGAACTTCGGCTCGAGGGCGGCCAGCGCCACCCAGTCGCCGTCGGCGGTCTCGTAGCTGTCGTACCACGGCAGCGCGCCGGTCAGCGGCGTCTCGCCCGGTCTGGGCTCGGCGGGGTCGCCGGTGAGTGACTGGTAGGCGACCGCCTGGGAGAAGGAGGTGACGACGTCGGCCAGCGCGACGTCGACGTACTCGCCGCTTGCGTTGCCGAGTTCCCGTGCGAGGACGGCCTCGACGATCGCAAAGGCCGCGAACAGGCCGCCGGCCATGTCGCCGATAGGGTAGCCAGGAGTCTGCGGCTTGGCATCGGGCGATTCACGGGTCATGTCGAGCAGCCCCGCGACTGCGACGTAGTTGAGGTCGTGGCCCGCGCGATCGGCCCAGGGGCCGTCCTGGCCGTAGCCCGTGAGCGAGCAGTAGATCAGCTCCTCGTTGTGCTCGCGGAGGGTCTCGTAGTCGATCCCCAGTCGCTCGACGACGCCCGGGCGGAAGCTCTCGAGGACGACATCGCTCTCCTCGACGAGCCGGTAGAACGCCGTCCGTCCCTCCTCGCTCTTGAGGTCGATCGCGACGCTTCGCTTCCCTCGGTTCACCATCTCGAAGATCGCGCCGGTGCCGCGGTCAGTAATCGGCTCCATCGCACGGGCGTAGTCGCCCGCGCCGGTGTCTTCGACTTTCACCACTTCGGCTCCCGAGTCCGCTAACAGCTGGGTCGCGTACGGGCCGGGTAACAGCCTCGAGAGATCGAGGATTCGAACGCCGTCGAGTCGCATACCCGAAGGGTCGCGACGAGAATACTTTACAGTGGACCTCGCTCGGACGCGGAACGGAACCGGGGACGTCCGCGACTCCGGTTGCGAACCGTTCGCTCGACGGGTCTAACGGTCGACGTCGGACTGTCCCATCGGGCCCCACAGGACGATCAGTGCGCTCACGACGACGGCCGTCGAGAAACCGAACGCTGCGCCGGAACCGAACCCATCACCGAGACCGTAGCTCACTGCTCCGATCAGCGGCGGAAGCACGACCAGCAGGAGTACCGCTTCCCGGACTGCGGTCGATTCGGTGATGGCGTCGACCACCGCCCCTACACCCGCTCGAGGATCGTCGCGATCCCCTGGCCGAAGCCGATACACATCGTCGAGAGTCCGACGTCCTCATCCCTCCGCTCGAGTTCGTGGACCAGCTTCGTCACCAGGGCTGCGCCCGTCGCCCCCAGCGGGTGGCCGTGGGCGATCGCGCCGCCGTTGACGTTGGTTCGCTCCCAGGGGGCGCCGGTCTCCTCGAGCCAGGCGGCGACGACCGAGGCGAACGCCTCGTTGACCTCGAATAGGTCGACGTCGGCCAGCTCGTAGGCCGACTGCTCGAGGACGCGCTCGGTCGCCGGGATCGGCCCCGTCAACATCGTTACGGGGTCGACGCCGACGACCTCCGTCTGGACGATTCGGGCCATCGGCTCCCAGCCGTGAGCGTCGGCGGCCTCCTCGCTCGCGATCAGCAGCGCCGATGCGCCGTCGACGATCCCCGAGGCGTTGCCGGGGTGGTGGACGCCGTCGCCCTCCTCGCGGAACGAAAGCGGGAGTCCGGAAAGCGTCTCGAGGTCGGTTTCGGGACGAGGGTGTTCGTCCGATTCGACGACGACCGTCTCGCGGGTCGCTTCGCTCCCCGCTCGGCCGTTCGAGTCGCGCTGCGACTCGCTTTCCTCCCCGTCCAGTTCCGTCTCGACGGGTGCGATCTGGTCGTCGTACCGACCGTCATCCCAGGCCTCGCCCCAGCGTCGCTGAGAGTCGACCGCGAGTTCGTCGAGCTCCTCCCGTGTAAAGCCGTAGTTCTCGGCGATCCGCTCGGCGCCCTCGCCTTGATGGGTCAGCTCGTCGAAGTGTTCGAAGTAGGTGTCGGTGACGGCGCTCTCCCCAGCGACGCCGTCGACGCCGTCCGATCCCAGCGGCACGCGGGTCATGTGCTCGACGCCGCCGGCGACCAGCACGTCGTGCTGGCCCGCCATCACGTTCGTCGCGGCGAAGTTGACCGCCTGCTGGCCCGAACCGCACATCCGGTTGAGCTGGACGCCCGGAACGCCGTCGCCCCAGCCCGCGACCATCGGCGCGATGCGACCGATGTTGAGTCCCTGTTCGTCGACCGGCGTCACGCAGCCGTAGATCACGTCCTCGATCGTCTCCGGGTCGAACTCGTTGCGCGCCTCGAGCGCCTCGAGGGGCGCCGCAGCGAGGTCCTGGGGGTGAGTGTCCTCGAACGACCCGTTTCGCTTGCCGAAGGGGGTTCGGACCGCGTCGACGATCACTGCCGTTTGCATAGCGTATACGTGCCCGACCGCGCGCATAGTCGTTCCGGGCTCCGGCGTCGGTTTCGGTCCGCCTGCGCTTTGGTTCGCGGCCGCCCTCGAGACCGGTCCGAGATCGCACGTCCGCTTCGTTCCCCCCGACCCTGGGGACCGTTTACGTTCCCGGAGCCCCTATCGGTGACTGATGACGGACGATCCCGAGATCACGGCCGACCGACCCGACAGCCCGATTCAGCTCGCCGGCACCGACCACATCACGCTCATCGGCAGCAACGAGGAGGACACGATCGAGTTCTACCGCGATCTGCTGGGGATGCCGCTGGTACTCAGACAGCCCAACCTCGACGATCCGGATTCGACACACCTCTTCTTCGATACGGGCGACGGGCGAATCCTCACCTTCTTCGTGAGCGACGACCGCCAGTCGAACGAACAGCCGCTGCGCCACCAGGTCGGCTCGGTCCACCACATCTCATTTTCCGTCGAGCCCGAGCGGTTCGTCGAGACCAAGGAGGTCCTCGAGGAGGCGGGGCGGGGCTACAACGAGTTCGATCGGGGCATCTTCCACTCGCTGTACACCCGCGATCACAACGGGCTGACGATCGAGCTCGCGACCGACAAGTTCGACGTGCCCGACGACCGCCGCGGCGAGGTGCTGGCGACCGCTCAGCGACTCCGGGTCGAGGACGGCGCCAACTTCGCAGAGGAGCGCCACCTCGAGGCAGCCCTCGAGGAGCTGGGGGTCGAGAGCGAAAAGTACGATCTGCCCGACGCCCCGTCGGGTGCCGGGCTCTGAACTGCCGAGTCAGTCGGGCAGCTCCTCGAGCACGCCGCCCATGAGCGAGCGAACGTACTCGCCCTCGTCGTCGAGGTAGGTCGGATAGACGCCGAGCGTCGCGACCAGGTCGTCGCCGGCGTCGACGGTTTCGGTGACGAGGACGTCGACGTCGACCGTTCGCCCGTCGAACTCGGCCTCGCCGGTGAACGTCGACAGCGTCGTCGACTGCTCGAGCACGGTCAGCTCTTCGTCCGAGTCGTGGTCGACGCTTCCGAGCCCGTCGTACGTATCTACGACCAGATTGACGAGGTCGCTCGCCGAGCGCTCCCCGATCGGGTTGAGCTGTCGGCCGGCGATCCCGACCTGCGGGCTCGAGAGGACGACGAACTCAGCCCCCTGGTGTTCGCCGAGCAACCCCATGTCGATGGTCTTCTCGTACTCGGTAAGGGCGTTGATCAACACCAGTTCCTGAGAGATGACGGAGACGCTGACCGTCTCCTCGAGGCGAAGCTCGTCGACGTCGGTCCGTTCGTAGCCCGCCTCCTCGCGGATCTCCGGGTCGATTCCGGCCGGCGTTGCCTCGTGTCTGTCCAGCCCGACCGTCCCGAGACAGCCCGCGAGGCTCGCGAGTCCGACCGTCCCCGCTCCGGCGATCACCTGTCGGCGTTTCATCTTTCATTCATTCGTTCCATACATACAAGTTCTTTTGGTATTCTTCATTTTGAATAGGTGTTTCGATCGGGGACCGGTTTGTCTCCGAGAACGGAGGCGTTGCAGGTGCTCGGCGTAACGAGGACAGCTCGTCGCGCCGAATAACGTCTAAACGCCTAACTGTGCTCACGGGGAACGACTCGGGGATGACCGATCCGAACGACGACGCGGCAATGAGCGAACTCGTCGACCGCGCACGCGAACTTATCCCCGGCGGCGCACAGACGGGACTGCGGGCGCAAGCCTACGAGACCGGCGACGTCGCCTTCGACTCGGCGTCGGAGGCCACGCTGACAACCGTCTCGGGCGAGCGGTACACCGACTATCACCTCGGGTTCGGGCCGATCGTCCTCGGCCACGCACACGACGGCGTCGACAAGGCGGCTCGAGCAGCCATCGACGACGGCGTGTTGTACGGCGCGGGCACGACGACTCTCGAGGTCGAGGTCGCCGAGCGCCTCGTCAATCTCGTTCCCAGTATCGAGATGGTGAACTTCTGTAACAGCGGCAGCGAGGCGACCTACCACGCGATTCGTCTCGCGCGCGCCGCCACCGGGAACGAGAAGGTGCTGAAGTTCGAGGGCTGTTACCACGGCTGGCACGACTACGTCGACGTCAGCGTCTACCCGCCCGCCGACCGCGTCGGCGAGCGTTACCCCGAATCCGACGGGATGCTCTCGGCGGCCGTCGAGAACACGCTGGTCGCGCCGTTCAACGACCCCGACGCGCTCGAGGACGTCTTCCGGGAACACGGCGACGAACTCGCGGCCGTCATCCTCGAGCCGATCCCCCACTCCGTCGGCTGTCTGCTCCCGGAACCGGAGTTTCTGGAGCGACTGCGCGAGGTGACCGAGAGCCACGACGTCCCGCTCGTATTCGACGAAGTCATCAGCGGCTTCCGCCACTCGCCCCGCGGCGTACAATACGAGTTCGGCGTGACGCCCGATCTTACCTGCGTCGCGAAGGCGCTCGGCAACGGCTACCCCGTGGCGGCCGTCGGCGGTCGGGCGGACCTGCTCGCGCAGGCGGGCGGCGACAACGAGTCCGGCGTCGTCATCAGCGGGACGTACTCGGGGAGCCTGCCGGGGCTCGCCGCCGCCCGCGAGACGATCGATACGATCGTCGAGGAGGACGTCCAGGGGTATCTCACGAACCTCGGGGATCGCTACCGCGACGGCCTGACCGATCTGCTCGAGGATCACGCCATCGACGGGCGGGTCGTCGGCCACCGAAGCATCTTCAGCGTGCAGTTCGGCGTGGACGGCGAACCGCGAACCTACGAGGACGTGCTCGGGCTCGACGAGGAGCGCTTCCGCGCGTTCGCGGCGGGGATGCGCGAGCGTGGGCAGTTCTTTACGCCGAACCCGTACAAGCGCCACCACCTCTCGTTCGCCCACGACGAGAGCCACCTCGAGTCGTATCTCGACGCCGCGGACGCGGTCCTCGACGAACTCTGAGACGACCGCGTCGTCGGGGTCCGAACTCCACGTCGTCAGTGAGACCGTACTCCGCGTCGTTTCATCGCCCTCTCGAGACCGCTCGCTTAGCCCGCTTCCGCAGCGACCGTCGGATTCGCCGTCGTCGGCTCCGACTCCTCGGTCTCCTCGATGACGTAGCGCTGGCCCAGCATCGGGTCGAGCAGGCTGTCGACGGGTGCCCGGTCGTCGCGAAGGACGGGAACGTCGTCGGTTTCGGGGTCGGCCATGTAGTGGTTGACCTCGCCGCTCAGGTCGACGCCCAGGTCGCGCTCGTCGTTTCGCGCCTCGAGGTCGTCCTGTGAGAGCTCCCCGTCGTCGTTGGTCGCGACGAGCTGGATGTTCTGGACCGAGTCCTCGTCGGAGGTCCGGAAGCTGTACACCTCGGGGAACGCCTCCGCCATCGTCGCGTGTTCCGCGCGGTAGAACTCAGAGGCCGAGCCGCTGGGCGCCGAGACCACGTTCGCCAGCAGGACGCCGTCGTCGCTCAGCCGATCGGCCGCGAGCTCCATGAACTCCTCGGTCGTCATGTGGAACGGCACCTGGTCCTGTTTGTAGGCGTCGAGCACGATCACGTCGTACTCCTCGTCGTTGCTCTGGAGAAACTGCCGACCGTCCTCGGCGTGGCTGGTCATCGTCTCGCCGTGCTCGAGGCCGAAGTAGTCCTCGGCGGCCTCGGTCACCTCGGGGTCGATCTCGACGACGTCGACGTCGACGTCGTACCGGTCCTCGAAGTCCTGGGGACCGGTGTACCCGCCCCCGCCGATGAAGAGGACGTCGTCGACGTCCTCGTGGTCGTCGACCATGAGCATCGGCAGGTGGAAGTACCTCGTGTAGGCGAAGACGTGGCGATCGGGCTCCTCGAGGTCCATCGCGCTGTGGTGGGCGCCGTCCAAGTACATCGTCCGGACGTCGTCGTTACCGTCGACGACCTCGAGGTGCTGGTGTGGCGTCTGGCTCTCGTGGACGACGTCGCCGCGGTGGTCGAAGTCGACGGGGCCGCCGCCCGCGGCGGTGACGAGCAACAGCACGACGACGACGCTCGCGACCGTCGGATTCCGCGGGGGCGACGGCAGCGTGAGCGTGAGGGCGGTCGCGACCAGCGTCAGCCCGAACAGCAGGCCGATCTGGGCGATGCTGAGGTAGGGGATGAGGACGAACGTCGTCGCGCCGGCGCCGAGGATGCTCCCGATCGTCCCGAGGGCGTAGACGTGGCCGGAGGCCTCGCCGATCCCGCGTTTCCGGGAGAGTTCGGCGGCGTAGGGGCTGATGAACCCGAGCAGGTACGTCGGCGGGCCGAAGAGGATGATGACGGCCGGCAGCGAGGCGTATCTGGGCGGGATCGCCAGCGTCGCCGTGTACGTGAGCAGCAGGTCGTTGGCGTAGATCACCACCGCGACGTACACCGCTGTCGCGAGCATGAGCCAGGACATCTCTCTGTCTCTTATACACATCTCTGAGCGNGTACGTGAGCAGCAGGTCGTTGGCGTAGATCACCACCGCGACGTACACCGCTGTCGCGAGCATGAGCCAGGACATCTCTCGAGTGGTCGCCGTCGCCGCCCGCTTGCCGCCCTGCCAGTATCCCAGACTCAGCGCGGCGAGCAACACCGTCAGGATCCCGCCGACGGTGTAGATGTGGCTGCCGAACTGCGGCGCGACGATCCGCACCGCGAGGATCTCGAGGCCCATGCTGGTGATCCCCGAGACGAAGACGGCGAGCTCGGGCTTCGTGGGCCGGTAGTCGGGGAGGGCGTTCCGCATTCGTTGTTCCCACAGTGTCGCCGGGTTCGTGAGTACCTGTCGGCTCGAGTCGGGGGCGTCGAACTACCCGAGGGCGGCGACCTCGGCCGACTCGAGCGACCGGTAAGCTACACCGTTCGCCTCGAGGACGGATTCGAGTTCCTCGAGCCCGCGGTCGATATCGATCCCGATCCGATCGACGTGGGCGTCCGGGGACTCGCTCGGATCGGTCTCGAAGTGCGCGGTCAGCTCGAGCCCCTCCGGGTGGTGATACCCCCGCACGTGAACCTGCCACCACTCGTAACCGCTCGGGTGGTCGGCGACGTACTCGACGCGGCGGAGATTGCACACCTCCCCGAAGTACGCGAAGGACATGTCCCAGTTCGGCGCGAAATGGTGCTCTCCGAGCAGCCGTTCGACGTCGGACGACGACAGCGAGACGAGCAGCGCCGGCTCGAGCGGTTTCGGTCGCGTAAAAAAGCGCCCTCGCGCCGAGAGGAGCAGTCGTCTACAGTCGCGGAGCAGCGTATCCGTCAGATTCGCCCGGGAGAGGCGTCGTGGCATGTTGTGTACACCACCCAGAGGAGCCTAAAGGGATGGCCGCGTCGCAGTCGCCGAATCCGAGACGATCGGTTATACTCGTCGCTCGCGTCTCCCGGACCATGCCGACCGTTCGTCTCCTCGAGGGCGAGGACACCGACCGAATCGACGGACTGAGCGACGGACTGTTCGCTATCGTGCTGACGCTGCTGGTGCTTCAGTTTCAGATCCCCGACGTCCCCGCCGACAGCGCGGCCACGGAACTGCCCGCGGCGCTCGCCGATCAGGAGACGCTGCTGTTCAGCTACCTGCTGTCGTTCGGCGTCGTCGGCATCTACTGGATCGTCCACCACAACCTCTTCGAGCGGATCGAGCGCCACGACCGCGGGCTGCTGTACGGTAACCTCCTCTTCCTGCTGTTCGTCTCGTTTATCCCGTTCCCGACCGAACTGCTCGGGATCTACGGGACACAGTTCGCGTGGACGCTGTACGCGTGCAACCTCGCGCTCGTCGGTCTCTCGCTGACGGCGCTCTGGTGGTACGCCTACCGTCGCGGGTTCACGACCGACGAGATCACGCCGCGGGTCGGTCGTACCGTCGCGACCCGGGGACTGATCGGACCTGCCGTCTTTCTCCTCTCGATCGCCGTCGCCGCCGTCAGCCTCACCGCGGCGTTTCTGACGCCGATCCTGATCGTTCCGCTACAGGCACTGTGGGTGCGTCGGTTTCGCAGCTCTTGACGACGGACGATGAGTCGCTCAGGGCCGCGTCATCACGAGCGTGAGCACGAACAGCCCGGCGGCGACCGCGACGACGGTCGTGAGACTGACCTCGACCAGCCCGACGACCGCCGCGCCCGCGACGATCATCCAGCCGAACAGCAGCGACAGCACCGCGTTGAGAACCAGCAGCACGCGCGGATCGCCCTTGGAGGACTCGAGTCCCTCGCGGAACCCGTCCCGGTCGGCGTCGGGGTCGGCCATACCCGAGTAGGCGAACGTCGCTCACTTAGCCGTTTCCGTCGCTCGTCGAGGCCGACACTTATGCCGGCTCCGACGAACGACAGGGTATGCGGGAAGTCACGGTCTCTCGACGGATCGACGCGACGGCGGTCGAACTCTCCTCGCGGTTCGATCCGCCGGCGATCGTCGAGGCCGAGGGGAGTTTCACCGTCGACCACGTTCACGACGAGGGCGACGCGACCATCGTCGTCGCCAGCGGGCCCGGCATACGGCTCCCGCTCCGGTTCGAGTACCGCGACGACGCCCTCTACTACACCCAGGAGGGCGAGCAGGGCCCGTTCGACCACATGGAGACCTGGCTCGAGTTCGACGAGCGCGAGGACGGCACCGAGATTCAGTTTCGATCGTCGGTCTCACTTTCGGCCCCGCTGCCGTTCGGCGATCGGATCGCCGCCTGGAAGCGCAAGGGGGAACTCGAGCGCGCGCTCGAGGCGATGGCCGACGCGTTCTAGAGTTCTCGAGGCGGGAGCTGACTAGAGTTCTCGAGACGACGGCAGACGCGTTCTACGGTTCGCGAAGAACGACCGGCTCGTCGTCTATGTCCGGGAAGGGATTCTCGAGCGCTTCCGCCCGCTCCCACTCGTCGTCGGTGACCAGACAGTTCCGGAGCTGCGAGCGCAGCGATTCGTCCTCGAGGTCGGTCCCGATGAACACGAGTTCGGTCCGGCGATCGCCGTGCTTGTCGTGCCACTCGAGGTCGGGGCGGTTCGATCGGTAGAGGTCGCGTTTCACCTCCGGCAGCGCGGCGATCCAGGGGCCCTCGCTCGTCGCCCGAACCGACGGGCCGGCCTGGGAGAGGTCGACCCTCGCGTCGCTGCCGGCGACCCACGCGACGCCCTTCGATCGGACGATGTCGTCGGGCAGCTCCCGGAGGAACGCAGCGAAGCGCTCGGGGTGGACCGGGCGCCGCTCCCGGAACGTCAGCGAGTCGACGCCGTAGACCTCGTCGGGGTGGCGGTGATCGTGGTGGTCCTCGTCGTGATCGTGACTGTGGCCGCCGTGTCCGTGACCGCGGTTGCCGGCTTCGGTCCTCTCGCTTTCGTCCTCATCCTCGGCGCCCTCGAGCGCCCGCTGCCACCCCGCACCCTCGCCCAGCTGACCGGGGTCGAACAGGTCGACGCCGAGCAGGTCGTTGGGGTCGATCGCGCTGAACTCCGTTCTTCGAAGTTCGGCGTCGGGCCGCAGCGCCCGGACCAGCGCCTCGGCCTCCTCGAGCTCCGCGGGCTCGCAGAGGTCGGCCTTGTTGAGCAGGACGAGGTTCGCGACCTCGAGCTGTTCGATCAGTAGATCCGAGAGGGGGCGGTCGTCCTCGTCGGGGTCGGTGCGTCGTTCGGGGACGTCCTCGCCCGCGAAGGCGTCGAGAAAGAGCCGAGTGTCGAGCACCGTCACGAGCGCGTCGAGCTCGTAGCGGGCGGCGACCCGCGAACTCGTCGTAAACAGCCGCGCGACGGGTTCGGGCTCGGAGATCCCCGAGGACTCGACGATCAGGTGATCGAACGAGCGCTCGCGGGCCAGACGGACGACCGCCGTCTCGAGGTCGTCCTGGAGCTCACAGCAGATACAGCCGTTCGAGAGCTCGGCGACGCCGCCAGCGTCGAGATCCGATCCCTCGGCGACGAGTTCGGCGTCGACGTTAACCTCGCCCATGTCGTTGACCAGGACCGCGAGCTCGCGGTCGCCGGCGTTGCGAAGCAGGTGGTTGAGCAGCGTCGTCTTGCCGGCGCCGAGGCTCCCCGAGAGGACGGTGACGGGAATCGATGACATACGGGCGTGTTGGAACTCGGCGACTAAGGTGCGTCGGCTCGAGGACGGCCGGAGCACGACACCTTTTAGCCTCGAGCCCCGAGGATCATCGACAATGACGCTCGCCGACCGGATCGCGCGGTTCCGAGAAATCCTCGAGGAGTGGCTCCGCGGGCTCTACCACGGGATGATTGCTCACCCGGCCTACGAGAAGATCGAGGCCGAGGCCGAGGACCAGGAGGACGCGTTTATGCTGGCGTGTTTCCCCGACGCCTTCGGCATCCCGAGCCCAGTGTCGTACTACACGGCCGAGCTGTTACCCTACCTCGAGGACGAGTACGAGGCCTGGCAGCGACGGCTCTGGGATCGGGGATCGGTGATCGAGCGCAAGGGCCACCAGTACCACTTCTGATGACGGAGTTCGTCTTCTTCGGCGGGAAGGGCGGGGTCGGCAAGACGACCGTCTCGAGCGCGTACGCCCTCGAATGCGTCGAGGCCGGGCTCGAGACGCTGGTCGTCTCGACGGACCCGGCCCACAGCACGGCCGACGTCTTCGATCAGGAGTTCGGCGACGAGCCTCGCCCGGTAGCGGGGTACGACGGGCTCTCGGCGCTCGAGATCGATCCGGAGCGGGAGGTCCAGGACCACCTGCAGGGGCTGAAACGGCAGCTGAACTCGCAGCTGTCAGCGGCGATGGTCAACGAGGTGGACGTCCAGCTCGAGATGGCCCACCAGACGCCGGGCGCCTACGAGGCCGCGCTGTTCGATCGGTTCGTCGACGTGATGCGGTCGGCCGAGCCCTACGACCGGGTCGTCTTCGACACCTCGCCGACGGGGTCGACGCTGCGACTGCTCGCCCTGCCGGAGCTGCTCGAGAGCTGGATCGAGCGGCTGATGGACAAACGCGAGCGCAGCATCGACCTCTACGAGAAGGCCGCGATCGGCAACCAGGAGCCGCGGCGGGTGATGGACGGCGATCCGATCCTCGCCCGACTGCGAGAGCGCAAGGAACGGTTCGAGTTCGCGGGCGAGACGCTGCGCGAGAACGCCGGCTTCTACCTGGTGATGAATCCCGACGAGCTCTCGATCCGGGAGACCGAGCGCTCGCTCGAGACCCTCGACGAGGCAGAGCTTCCGGTTCGTGGGCTCGTAATCAACCGGCTAACGCCCGAACCCGAATCCCACGAGGAGGGACGGGGCGCTCGCTACCTCCGCCAGCGGGTGGCGACCGAACGCGATCGCCTCGAGCGAATCGAGGACGACCTCGACGCACCTGTAGTCGCGACCATCGAGACCCGCGTCGAGGAGGTGCGGGGGAGCCTGCTTGAGGACGTCGCGGCCGACCTCGAGATCGACGTCGACGCGAGTGCGGGCGAGCGCGCGCGAACCGAATGAGGACTGCTGGCGGGGGCCGGCGACCTCGTTTCGTCGCCCACGTGTCGGACTTCTCACCTTCTTTGGAATAAATCCTTCACAAATGTGTCGCAATTTGCTGCTCTCGTGCGTGATCTGAACTCAATGAATTATATTTATAGTGCCTCCGCGCAACCACCCGTCCGAGAAAGGATACCATGGTAGGTGTAATTTGGATCGTGGCACTGGTGCTGACGACGTTTACCGTCTCGTACATCGCGTACGGACGGTACCTGTCGCAGTTCGTGGGGCTCGACGACAGTCGGGAGACGCCAGCACACAAGTATCGCGACGGACAGGAGTACGTACCGGCGAAGAAGCCGGTGCTGTTGGGGCATCATTACTCGAGTATCGCGGGCGGCGCGCCGGTCGTCGGACCGATCACGGCTGCACTGATCTGGGGATGGGTCCCGGCGGTGCTGTGGGTCGCGATCGGCAACCCGCTGATGGGGGCGGTCCACGACTTCGTCTCGCTGTCGAGCAGCCTGCGACACGAGGGGAAGTCGATCGGCTACATCATCGGACAGTACGTCGGTGAGCGCGGGAAGAACATGCTGCTGTGGTTCGCGTTCCTGTTGACGATCCTCGTGGTGGCGGTGTTCGCACTCGTTATCGGGGTCGTGCTGGACGCCTACCCGCAGGCCGCGACCGCGAGTCTACTGTACATCTCGCTGGCGTTCGTCTTCGGGCTCTGGCTCTACCAGCTGGGGCTCCCGTTCTCGGTTGGAACGGTCGTCTTCGTCGCAGGGGTCTTCGCGTCGGTCTGGGTCGGCATCCAGTACCCGCTCGCGCTCGTGCCGCCCGCGGAGGCCGGCGGCTACCCCGAGGGAACGATCGTGTTGCTCGACTCGGCGCCGGCGTTTATCCCGGCGCTGCTCGAGAGCACCAACATCGGCGCCTGGGTGCTGGTGATGCTCGTCTACGGTGGTGCCGCGAGCGTCCTGCCGGTGTGGATGTTGCTCCAACCCCGTGACTACCTCTCGTCGTTCCTGCTGTACACCGGGGTCGGCGGGGGACTGCTGGCGGTCATCGTCGGCACGCTCATCACGGGAATGGGCACCGACGCGGTTCATCCCGAGACAGGCAACCAGCTGGACCTCGACATCGCGATCGGCGCCTGGTACGGCTTCTTCGGCGAGGGCGGTCCTCTCGCGGCCGAGGGGCTCATCCCGCTGATGCCGCTGTTCCCGCTGCTCTTCCTCACCATCGCGTGTGGAACCATCAGCGGCTTCCACTCGCTGGTCTCGTCGGGGACGACCTCGAAACAGCTGAACAAGGAAAGCGACGCCAAGCTGATCGGCTACGGCGGCATGCTGGCGGAGGGACTGCTGGCTGCGGTCGCGCTCTGCGCCGTGGCGGTCATGGCGATCCCTGCCGCCGACGGCGGAATCGGACTCGCGTTGCCGAACTTCGCGACCGGTGGCGGCGCGATCCTCACTACCCTGGGGATTCCCTTCCAGTATGCCGCGCCCTTCATGGCCCTCGTGCTCGCGAGCTTCCTGCTGACGAGCATGGACACGGCGGTCCGACTGGGTCGATACATGGTCGAGGAGATCGTCGGCACGCCGGAGACGCAGGTCGAGGAGTACGCGGCGAACCGCTACGTCAACACGTCGATCATCGCCGTCGTCGCGTTCTTCCTGCTCGGCAGCGGTCGGTGGGAGGACCTCTGGACGCTGTTCGGCGGCGCGAACCAGCTGCTGGCGTCGCTGGCGCTGCTCACCGGTACCGTCTGGCTCGCGAACTGGGACCGGTCCAAGCAGCTGATCTCGACCGGCGGCCCGATGGTGCTGATGGGGTTCATCACGACGATCGGCCTTCTCTGGGTCGGACTCTACCAGATCCTCGCCGGGCGACTACTCGGCATGACCGCCGAGGCCGAGACGGATCTGCTCGGACAGTCGTCAGCGGTCGCCCAGTTGGTCATCATCGCCGTTCTCATCTGGCTCGCGGTGTCGCTGTTCAAGATCGGCTACGACAACCTCCAGGCGCTCGAGGAGGGGGACGACGGCGTCGCGGCCGACGTCGGTGCCGACGACGACTGATCGCGCGGGCCGCGCTTTTTTCGTTTCGCGATCGACCAGCGGCGTCGCTCGGGAGACGGTGACTCGAACGTATCGACCGCACTGATGGTGACGACTACAGCTGCAGCCGCCTCGAGAGCAGATCCAGAACGCCCGGCTCCTCGTATTCGATCGGCTCCCAGAGGCGGAAGGCGGTCGCGACGTCGGCGTTCTCGCTTGCGACCAGCTCCTCGTCGTCGGGTGCGGCGACGACGAGGTTGATCTCGTAGTGGCCGTTGTAGCCGAACTTCAGGAGGGTTCGGCCGTCGAAGCCGGCGATGCGCTCCCGGACCGGATCGGGGATCGACGGCACGATAGCGACGAACGTGAAGTCGGTCGAGAAGTGTTCCTCGTCGGTGTCGATCCACTCGTCGGCCAGGCGCTCGCCCAGCTCGACGAACCGATCGAGCGCCCGGTCGTCGACGCGCTCGAGGCGCCGCACGAACAGGTGCTCGGTCGAGCCGTGCTCGCCGATCGAGATCGAGGGGTGGAGGAAGTGTTTCTGGCTCCGCAGCTCCATCCGGCCGTACAGCGTGAAGCGCTCGCCCTCGACCCGGTACTCCTTCTCGAGGTCGTAGTTGTGCAGCAGTCGGTCGCTCACCCGGTCGACGTACTCGTCGTCCCAGTCAGGTACGTCCGCAGGGCGCTCGCCCGACGGCTCCTCGAGGTCGGACTCCGGCGGCCCGTCGGTATCCATGGTTGGAGATACCACGGCGAGGCCAAAAACTCGTCGGCATCGGCGGGCGGGTACGCTTTAGTCGCTCGAGAGCGTGTCTCTGATATGGCCAAAGACCGCGAGTCCTGCGGTCGCTGCGGGATCTCGAGCGCGCTCGAGGCGACCAACGCCGACCGCGACGACGAGGAGCGCGCCGAGCGCGATCCGTACGGGGAGGCTCGCATCGAGATCGACGAGGACGAACTCAGGCGCCTCTCGCCGGGCGCCTGGCTCTCGGGGGTCGCCGAGCGGCTCGGATCGATCGGCGATCGGCTCGCCTGGGGTCGCTGATCAGTTGGTCGTGATGACCTCGAGGACGTCTCGCGATTCGACCGCGTAGTCCTTGCCGAGCTGGCGGTTCGATCGACAGTCGATCGCGTGGAGGAAGCCGTCGCCGATATCCGAGTGGAGACTGTAGGCGAACTCCTCGGCCGTCGATTCGGGCGGGATCAGGTAACAGTCCGGCAGCACCTCGCCGCGCTCGTTGCCCAGGCCGTTGGCGCCACCCGGGAACACCGGGACGACGCCGAGGACGTCGAACAGCGCCGTCTCGAGGGCGGCCTGGACGCCCGTCGCGCCGTAGCGCTCGAGGAAGTCGCGGATCTCCTCGAGGCCCTGTTCCTGCTCGCTCGAGACGTCCCCGACGATCTCGAAGTCGTCGTCGCCGGGTCGGTAGTCGACGACGCCGGCCTTGTCTGCCGACTTCAGTGCCTTCTCGGCGTGGGCGCTACAGGGGACGATCGTCAGGTGGTCGTAGTCGGGATCGCTCGTGATCTCGTCGTAGTTCTCCTGGGCTTCCGGCGTGTCCATCTTGTTCGCCGCGATCAGCATCGGCTTGGTCTCCGTGCGGATCTCGCGGGCGAGCGTGAGCCTGTCGTCGGCGTCCCACTCGGCGGGGTCGAAGCCGATGTCGACGCGACGGATCAGGCGCTTGATCTCGTCCTCGTTTGTCTTGAACGCGCTCATCTGTTCGGCGAGCTCCTCCTCGATTGCGTCGTCCTCGGTCGTGTAGCCGGACTCGTAGCGCTCGATTCCCTTCTCGAGGATGCCCAGATACCACTGGTCGAGTTCTTCTTCGAGGAAGTCGATGTCGTCGCGGGGGTCGTGGCCCTCGGTGGGTTCGCCCTCGAGGTCGGTCTCGCCGGAGAAGTCGACGACGTGGACGAGCACGTCGGTCTCGTTGAGATCGGTCAGAAACTGGTTACCCAGTCCGTTGCCCTCGTGGGCGCCGGGGATCAGCCCGGCGACGTCGACGAGCTTCGTCGGGACGAACCGGGTGCCGTCGTCGCAGTAGCCGACCGACGGCGTACACTCCTCGTCGAACTCCGGGGCGGCACAGTCGACACGGACGTAGGCCTCGCCGACACTGGGGTCGATGGTCGTGAACGGATAGGCGCCCTCGGGGACGTCGTTCATCGTCGCAGCGTTGAAGAAGGAGGACTTGCCGACGGAGGGTTTGCCGACGAGTCCGATCCGATAACTCATTGCCTGGTCTGGTGCGGCGACGCCTAAACGGGTTTCTGTCCGGCGTCAGCGTGTCATGGAACGTCATATCAGATCGGCGGTCGGAAGAAGAGCTGAGGTTAGCTTACGATCGCGCGCCAGCTCCAGCCAGCCAGTGCGACGACTACGAGCGCGAGGACGCCGAAGGCGGCCCACTGGCCGGTTTCGGAGTCCGCAATCGGTGCGAAGACGTCGACGAGACCGGTCGCCTGCATCATACCGACGGCGAGCAAGAGCAGGGTGAGAATCGAGACGACGGCGATGCCGATCCAGTTGCGAGCCATCCACTTCCCCTCCCGTTCGGCTTCCTCCCTGTCGTTGGTCGGTTTTTCCGTCGGCTCCTTGTCGGGTTCGTCCATGCGTAGGTATAGCGGCGGTTCCGAGGAAACGGTTCCACCTGCAGGCTCCGGGTTTGGGAAGGACACCCGTCCGGGTCGAGGCTCGGAGACCCGTCAGCCGAGAACGTCCGCGAGCGCGTCCATCGTTCGCTCGACGCGGTCCACCCGAGCGTTATGGCCCATATGACCGATCCGGAGAACGTCGTCCTCGAGGTCGCCGAGCCCCGTCGCGAGCAGAACGTCGTGGTCCTCGAGCACCGCTTGCTGGAGCTCCGTTGCTCGGCCCTCGACCGCGAGGGCGGTGACAGTCGGCGAGCAGTCGGCCTCGCTGGTTGGGTACGGCTCGAGACCGAGGTCGGCCGCGCGGGATCGACACGTCGCCGCAGCTTCCTCGTGGCGCGCGAAGACGTCCTCGAGCCCCTCCTCGAGCAGCAGGTCGACCGCGGCGTCGAGCCCGTACAGGTTCGAGGCGAGGTGCGTGTAGGGGAACCACTCCTCCTCGGCGGCCGTTCGCCAGGGCTCGAGATCGGCGTACAGCGAGGGGTTGTTGACGGACTCCATGCACCTCCAGGCCCGGTCGCTGACGGCGCAGGTGGTCAGCCCCGGAGGCGCGCTGAGACACTTCTGGCTCGCACCGATACAGACGTCGATCTGCCCGGTCGGCACCGGCGTCCCGCCCAGCGAGGAGACCGCATCGACGATCGAGAGCACGTTGCGGTCCTCGAGAACGTCGAGGATGCCCTCGAGGTCGTTCAGCGATCCGGTTGGCGTCTCGCAGTGGACCATCGTCGCGACGTCGAACTCACCGCCTCTGTCGATGGCGTCCGCGACGACGTTGCCGTCGAGGGTCTCGCGCCAGGGCACCTCGCTGACGACCGCCTCGCCGCCGTAGTTCTCGACAAAGTCGGTGAAGCCGTCGCCGTAGAGCCCGTTCGAGAGACAGAGCACCCGGTCGCCGGGGCCGACCAGCGAGGCGACCGCCGCCTCGAGGCCGAGGATCCCCTCACCTCCGAGGACGACGACGTCACGGTCGTCACCGCCCGTCTCGTCGCCCGCTCCGTAGACGGTCTCGAGCTTGTCGGTCAGCGAGCGGTAGAACTCGAAAAACTCGGGCTCGAGGTCCGGATTCGGCGTCGGCTCCCCCATCGCCTGCCGGACGGGTTCGGGAACCTCGGTGGGTCCCGGCGTCATCCGCAGCCTGTCGTCTGACATAGCTTGATCGGGGGCTTCCGTCTAAATAAAGCTGGTCCGATCTCAGCCGCAAACTCCGTCGCGACGCCGACGGAGCCGCCCGCGGACGATCGGCGTCGCGGGAAAGATCCCGACCCCGACGCGCTCGAGGTCATCGACGGCGAAGGCGTCGTGACAGACGAACCGCTCGACGGTATCTCGGGTGAGCTGACAGCCGCCCGCGGCGCGGCTCCACAGTGGGTTCAACAGTTCCTGGCCCGTCGCCCGCCAGCCGTCCGCTCGGACGTGCTCGAGAAAGCGCAGTTCGCCGCCGGGTTTCAGCACGCGGGCGACCTCCTCGAGCGCGCGGTCGGGGTCAGCGATCGTACAGAAGACGAGACTTGAGAGGACGACGTCGACGCTGTCGTCGGCGTACGGCAGCGATTCGGCTCGCGCGTCCCGCAGGGTCATCTCGCAGCCGGCCTCGCGGGCCTTCTCGGCGGCCTGTCGGCGCATGTGTGGATCGGGTTCGATCGCCTCGTAGTCGATTCCGTCGCTCCCGTCGGCGACGTACGGGACGTTCGCGCCCGTTCCCACCCCGACGTCGAGAACGCGACCCGAGAGGTCCGCGGTCAGATACTCCCGGTGGGTCCTGAACAGCAGCCGGTCGGGGACGACGGTGTCGTAGACGGCCGCCACGAGTGGGTGGGCGATCTCCTCGGACTCCTGCGGATCGAGCATAGCGTCCCCGACTCGAGTGCGGGTCGACAAAAGCCTGGTTCCGGACGGTGCCGATCAGCGGATCGTATCCGGGATTCGATCGATGACGTCCGTCGCGAGGACCCCGGGACCGTGCTCGGCGGTCGCGAGTTCGCCGCTTTTCCCGAGGATCCACGCGCCGAGCTCGGCGGCCTCCTCGCGGTCGGAGCCCTGTCCCAGCAGCGAGGCGGTGATCCCCGCTAACGTGTCGCCCGTTCCGGCGACGGTCAGCGCCGAGGTCCCGGTTTCGTTTTTCGTTCGTTCACCGTCGGCGATGATCTCGTCGGTGTCTCCGGTGAACGTGAGGACGGCGCCGGTTTCCCTGGTAAACGCCTCGAGGGACTCGTAGGATTCGGCGATCGCGTCCTCCTCTGACTCGTTGGGGGTCAGTATCGCGTTCGAGAGGTCGGCCTCGAGGGCGGGTTCGATCGCGATGGCGTCGACGACGATCGGGACGTCGATCCGATCGATCGCCTCGCTGACCGCGCCGGGTTCGGCGTCGGCGAAGCCGGGGCCGATCACCATCGCGTCGGCCCACTCGCTGACCTCGACGACGCGCTCGACGGCGACGGCGTCGAACCGTTCACCCTCGTACTTGCTCGCGAGCAGGTTCGGATCGTGGCCCGCGACGATCTCGTAGATCTCCTCGGTGACCACCGCCCGAACGTGGTCGGAGCCGGTTCGAAGCGCGGCCCGACCGACGATCGCGGGCTGGTTCGGGTAGTCGACGCTGCCGGCGACGATACCGATACAGCCGTTGTCCGCCCCTGATTCCTCGGTGATGTTCGAGAGCGTCCGCTGAAGTCGTCCCATATCTTGTCGTTCGTCGGCAGCCGGGTAGCCGTTCGGCAGGCGTCTCCCGGTCGCCGGCGTACCGATCAGCGTGTGTGACGACAACGCATAGTACGTCGACGTCGTAGAACACCTATGTTCGCGAACCGATCCGACGCCGGCGACCGACTCGCGGCCGAACTCGAGGATCGCGGGATCGAGGCCGACGTCGTCCTCGGCATCCCCCGCGGCGCGCTCCCGGTTGCGCGCCCCGTCGCGGACGCCCTCGAGGCCGATCTCGACGTCGTCGTCGCCCGGAAGCTCGGTGCACCGTCGAACCCCGAACTGGCGATCGGCGCGGTCGCAAGCGACGGCAGCGTCTGGCTGAACGACGACCTCGTCGAACGCCTCGGCGTCTCGGAGTCGTACCTCGCGGACGTTCGCGAGCGAGAAGCGACGAACGCGCGGGGGAAAGCCGACCGGTACCGAGGCGGAGAGCCCCTGCCCGAACTCGCGGGAAAACGAGTCATCGTCGTCGACGACGGGGTCGCAACTGGGGCGACCGCGATCGCCTGTCTCAGACAGGTCCGCGAGGCCGGCGCCGAACGGGTCGTTCTCGCGGTTCCGGTCGGCTCGCCCGAGGCCGTCGCCGACCTCGAGTCGGAGGCCGACGAGGTGATCGCACTCGTCACTCCGGGGAACTTCCGGGCCGTCGGCCAGTTCTACCGTGAGTTCGGCCAGGTTACCGACGAGAAGGCGGTCGAATATCTCGAGGAACGGTAGCCGTCCGGTCGATCACTCGAGGGGTGTCCCCCGATTTCGCATATCCGCGCCGCAGCTGGGGCAGCTCCCGGGTGCCGTCGCGCTGACGACGACGGTCCCGCAGTCGAAACACTCGTATGTCGATTCCTCGTTCGGGTCGAGTTTGACGTCCTTCATGAGTGGTGTGACGAGCGGTTCGATCGAGCTCGTATACTAACAATAAAAGGGATATTAGGTTGAGCGTATCCGTCAGATAGCTAGCCCCTCAGCCCAAACGGGGTTCACTATTCAACCCCCGGCCGACGGCACCGCCGGGAGGCCGGTCTCCTCGAGCAGGACCGCGAACAGCGTTCGCTGGACCCGACGGACGTGGCGGTAGAACGCCGCCGACGAGATGCCGAGCGTCTCGGCGATCTCCGCCCCGGAGCGCTCGCGGGGCGACTCGAAGTAGCCGCCGTAGTAGGCCATCTGGACGACCTCGAGCTGGCGGTCGGTCAGCCGATCGAGCAGCTCCGAGCGCAAGTCCCGCGGGGCCGTCCGTTCGACGGTGCGCTTCGAGCGAAGCTCGACGTCGGTGAAGGCGTTCGCGACGACGTCGGCGCTGGCGGCGGGGTCGACGCTGCTCGGCACGTCGACGACCAGCCGGGTCGTCTCGGGCGTCGCCTCGAGCCGGTGGAGAACGATCCCGTGATCGGCGAGCCGCAGCGCCAGGAACGGCCGCGAGAGCTCGAGCAACACCGTCGACCCGTCGCCGTCGCCGACGGTCTGGGCGTCCTCGACGGCGACGAGATCGGTCGCGGCCGCCGCGACGTCCTCCGCGGCGGCCCCATCGACGGTGACGAACACCGCGACGGTGCCCTCGTGCTGGCGAACGCCGCCGTCGAAGGAGAGTACGCAGTCCAGCCGACGAGCCAACCGCGCGAAGACGAACTCCTCGTCGGCGACGTCGAACTCGAGGCGGGTCCGCGAGTCCGACAGCAGCGCGCGCTTGCGTTCGACCGCAGCGATCGCGGCGGCGATCGTCTCGCCGAGTTCCGCGAGCACCGCGCGGGTGGTGTCGTCGAACGCGTCGGGACGATCGGCGTAGACCGTCAACACGCCGTAGGTGAACTCGTCGTAGGCCAGGGGCACGGCGATGGCCGACTGGTAGTCCCGCGAGAGGGCGGCCCGGCGCCACGGCTCGTCGTGGAGCTCGTCGACGACGTTCGGAACGACCGTTACCTCTCGGCTGGCCGCCGTCCGGGCCGCGGGTTCAGTCGGTTCGGCGAGCGAGAGGGAGACGCTGTCGAGGTACTCCCGTCCCCGCCCGCTGCCGTCGTGGGCGCTCGACTCGAGGCGCTCGCCGGCGGCGTCTGCGGCCCCGATCCAGGCGAACGCGAACCGTTCGGCCGCCGTCAGCCGCTCGCAGACCGCGCGTTCGATCTCCTCGCGAGTCTCGGCGCCGACGAGCGCGGCGTCGATCTCCCGGATGATCTCGTTCATCCGGTTGAGGCGGGTGAGTTGCTGGTTCCGTCGCTTGAGTTCGCGGTCCCGATCGCGTAGGTGCCGCTCGCGCTCGACCCGGTCGAGGGCGGCCTCCGCGGTCGCCGCGAGCAGCTCGGTCAGCTCCCGCGAGACCTCGTCGAAGGCGTCGACCTCGGGCGAGCCGACGACGAAGACGCCGTGATCGCCCAGCGGAACGAACCCCACCGATCGCAGCTCCGTGGTCGGATCCGACAGCGTCGGCGACTCGCGAACGTCACCGAAGAACTGTGCCTCGCCGGTGAGGAAGACCTGTCCGGAGATGCTGTCGTCGTTCGCTCGTCTTGTCGGGAGCGGACCGTGCAGTCGGTCCATCCCCGACGAGGCCGCCACCGGCCGCAATACGTTCTCGTCGGTGTCGAACCGCAGCGCCGCGCTGGCCTCGAGATCGAGGACGTCGGTCGCGTCCGCGACGATCCGGTCGGCGATCTCGGGTTCGGTCTCGGCGTACAGCAGCTCGCGAGCGGTGCCATGTAGCGCCGTCAGCGCCTCCTCGCGGCGCTTTCGGGTGGTGATATCCCGACAGCTGTACAGCATCGTCCCGTCCTGGATCGACACCTCGCGGACGTTGACCAGCAGGCTGTGTTCCCGTCCCGCCCTGTCGGTCGCCGTACACTCGATGTTGGTCAGCACGCCCTCCGCGGCGAGGGCCTCGCGATCGAACAGCTCCGGTCCCAGGAGCTCGTCGATCGTTCCCATCTCGTGGATCTGGTCGTCGGTGTAGCCGAAGATGAAGTGGACGTTCGGACAGACGTAGGTGAACGCGCCCTCGTCGTCGGTGATGAGGACGGTATCGGTCATGTGGTTGAGCGTCACCCGGTGGAGCTCCTCGGACTGGCGGAGTTCGGTCTCGAGGCGGACGCGCTCGGTGACGTCGACCGCGCGGGCGAACAGCGAGACGACGGCTCCGGTTTCGTCCCGAACAGGCCGCACCGTAACGTCGAGGGTTCGGGGCTCCGTTCCGCGCCCGCCGTCGACGCTCACCTCGAGCTCCCGCCGGGCGATCGTTCCCGCCGCGGCCCGATCGATCGCCTCGCCGATCACCGCCTCGGATTCCCACCACGACAGCGTTGCGAACGATCGGTCTATGGACTCGTCTGCACCGGCATCAAGCGCCTCGAGCGCGGCCTCGTTGGCTCGACGGATCCGGCCGTCAGGGTCGAGGGTCCACGAGTAAGCGTCGGGGTCCGCGAAGATCGACTCGAACTGTCGGGCTCGCTCTCGGCGCCGGCGCTCGGCGGTTCCCGTCGAGAGCGCGCGGTCGATCGTCGACTCGAGTTCGTCCAGCCCGCAGAGGGGGAGGTACTCGGTCACTCCCGCGGCGACCGCATCGCTCGCGAGCCCCTCGTTGCCCTCTTCGGGGACGAGAACGACCGGCAACGCCGGATTGCACTCGCGGAGTCGTTCGAGCAGTTCGAGCCCGGTCGTGCCGTCGAGTCGCTGTGCGGTGACGACGCAGTCGATCTCGGTCGCCGACAGCGTCTCGAGTGCGGTACCGACGTCGGGGACCGAGCGAACCTCGTCCGACTCGAGTTCGCGGACGCGATCCGTGAGCGGCGTCTCGGCGCCGGTTTCGACGACGAGTAGTCGAGAATCGTCGCGAGTCCGTACGGAAGCCATTCGTTCGTCGCTTCGACCTCCGTCGGTGAGAACGTACCGATCGGTCGAACCGACAGCCGCTCTACGTCCACCTTTGTCGGGCCGGTCTCCAGACCGGCTCGATCGGCCGACCGAGCGGATGTACGGCCGTATCGACGGAGTCGACAGACAGCGAGCGCGTCCGTGCTCGCTGCGGTCGGTGAACGATCGGTAGTGCGGACTCCGTGTTTCACTCGTTTCGTGCCGTTTCACACGGTTCGGTGGGACGAAACCGAGTACCGATCCAGTAACGAGCCCCTGTGAACGGTTCTATTACTTTCAATATTTTATATCAACCAGGTATTGATATACAGCAGCTACGACGGACGTCGTATGATAAACCCTCGCCGACGAAGTGTGATCGCGGGCGGATTCGCGCTGGTCGCTGGCGATGCGATCACCGCCGTCGGCACTGGCGACGAGGCCGTCGGCGACGGAGCCGACACGAACTCGAACGAGAGCGGACCGGACGCCGAGGGATCCGACGAGGAGTCGGCCCACGAGGCCGTCGACAACCCCGATACCGCCGCGCCTACGCTCGAGCTGTCCGTCTCGCCTCCGGAGTCGGTCGCCACATCGGAGGGGCGCGCCGAGTTCCTGATTACGGTGGCCAACTGCGGCGAGGAAACGCGCTCGGTGCCGATCGCCCTCGAGGTCGGCTGCGTCGAGGACGAACTCGAGACGCCGTCGCTGGCTCCCGGCGAGCGTACCGACGCGTACGCGAGCTACACCGATCTTGACTCGGGCGCCCTCGAGTGGTCGGTCGCCGTCGGGACGGTATGTGAGCGCGGGACGCTGACGGTGACGTAACGGGGCGTCAACGATCGGGGAGTTCGAGCTCCTCCGGCGGCAGCCACTCGTCGCCGGGTTCGACGCGGCCGGCGAGCACCGCGTTGACGACGGCGCCGATCAGCAGACAGAGCGCGCCGAGGTAGACCCACGTCAGGATCAGCAGGACGGCGCCGGCGATCCCGAACAGCACGACGCTCTCGGAGGTNTAGGTCGCGATGTAGATCCGAAAGCCGACCGCCAGCGCCGCCCAGGTGACGGCGGCGAACGCCGTCCCCGGCAACACCTCCCGCACCGAGACGTCGGTCTGGGGGAACAGGTAGTACATCGGGAAAAACACGAGCGGAAGGGCGACGAGGAGCCCGATCGCGCTCGCAACCGCTGCGAGCAGCCCGCCCGCCTGGATCGGGAGGCTGACCCCGACGACGCCGACGAGCACGACACCCAGCGCGATCGTGACCGTCGCGAGCAGGCTGTTGACTGCGGTCACGAGCGTGACGGTCGTCACGCTCTCGACGTACGACTGGTGCTTTCGAGAGCCGTAGATGCCGGTAAACGCGCTGTTTATCGCCTGGAACGAACGGGCCGCACTCCACAGTAAGATGGCGAGCGCGAGCAGCGCCGCGCGGATTCGGTCGCCGCGGTCGCCGGCGATCTCCTCGAGATCCGCGTCGGCCAGCGCGTCCTCGAGGCCGAACGTCTCGGCGACGCCCTCGAGGATCGGCTCGAGCGCGTCGACGAGCGCCGCCCCGACGAGAACGAGGATAACCAGCGGTACCAGCGTGTTGAACGCGTGGTAGGCCAGTCCGGCCGACTTGACGCTGATCTGTCGTTCACGGGCGACGGCGGCGACGTGACGGCCCACCTCGAGCCAGCGTGATCCTCTCATCGACTACTCGGGACGAACTCGAGCGGCCCGGGGTAAAATAGCGTCGAGAGTTACTCGTCGGGGGCGATCGACTGGACGTGGCCGACGACGCCGCTTTGCAGCTCGACGCGGGGCCCGTCGGGGGTGTCCTCGTAGACGGTGCCGACCTCGCCGATCAGCGGCTCGGTGTCCTCGGAGTGGATGTCCTGATCCTCCTGTACGATCTCGACGGTCAGTCCCTGTCGTAGCTCCTCGGCGGTCGGGCGTTCGCTCGACATGGATAGTGGTGGGAGCGTGCGTTCGAAAAGGGTAGTGCCTGCATTCGCTTCGGGTCCCTGTCGGGGACGAGGCGGGCGTGGTGACGGGTTACGGAAGTTCGAGGAGAAAGCCCCGTGCTTTAGCACGGGGATGAATCCGACAAACGATGATACAAACCACCGAGGATAGCACGGCCTGATATTCCAACGAATACTTGAGATAGCACACCTAATTACAACTGTAATGGTCACGGTGACTGTCACCGCGAAGTTCCACAACCCATCCCTCTCACGGCGCAAAGAGTGGCAATACGCCACCCGACTCTACCGTGACACCAAGCAATTCTGCATCGACGGATGGGAGAACGGCGACTTCGGAAAATCCGTGACCACAGCCAGCATCGACAACGACCTCTACTCGGCTATTCAGAATCAAGCCATTCGAGAGGCGAAATCCGACCACAACGAGGACGGAGAGGTTCGATATCGAGAAAGTCAGCCGTTCGCCGTCAACAACCAGAACTGGGAGATCGACACGACCGAGAACGGCACAGTCGTCGTCGGCTTCCCGTGCGTCTCTCAATGGTGGTACACTCCGATAGAGGTGTACGACGACATTGCCGACCCCGTAGACCGACTGGCCGAAGGTGACGCCGACAAGACCCGTCTACAGGTCTACCGTCGCGGAGACGACTGGTACTGTACGTTCAACGCCGAGTACGACACCGACACGTCAGGTGAGATGCCCATCGGTGTCGATATTGGCGAACGACACATCCTCGCTGTGACCGCCTACGCTGAGGACGAATCGATGCTGGTGTCTGGTGGTGAGGCGAAGTACGTTCGACGCAAATATCGTTCCCTACGCGATTCGCTTTCGGAAGCGGGTGCGCTTCGCGCACGTAACCGTGTGGGTGACAAAGAACAGCGTCGGATT
Organism: Natronococcus amylolyticus DSM 10524; assembly: GCF_000337675.1. GTDB lineage: Archaea > Halobacteriota > Halobacteria > Halobacteriales > Natrialbaceae > Natronococcus > Natronococcus amylolyticus. The sequence goes on from NZ_AOIB01000026.1 coordinate 50,410, forward strand.
AAGGACTTAAATCACAACCTCTCCCGTCGTCTCATCACGTTCGCGGAGCAGTTCGAGAATCCTGTCCTTCGGATGGAAGACCTCGAAGGCATCCGCGAGAACAGTTCGTGGTCGGGAGTTCACTCGTGGCACTTCCACCAACTCCAACAGTTCATCACGTACAAAGCCGAACGTGCAGGTATCCGCATCGAGAAGGTCGATGCGTACCATACCAGCCAGCGGTGTTCGGCATGTGGTTCGATGGGAACCCGTGATGGCGACCACTTTTCGTGTTCGGAGTGTGGTCGTGGCCGCCACGCCGACCTGAACGCTTCGGAGAACATCGCACAACGGGAGGGTGAACCATGCACGGCGTAGCAGTTCGGCTGACGCGAACCGTGCTACCTCGCTGGTTGAATAGCCAGCTGTCTTTGACGCCCGCTGTATGCGGGGAGGAAGGCCCCATTGACAGGGCTACACGCGCTGGAAAGCACACCGTTGGTCACAACTCGGTGGCGACCATTGACGTTCCACGCGAAAGCGTACTTGAGAACCGAGGAAACGCGCAACCTGAATATCCCCTTCGGGGAATCCTCACCCTTTAGGGCGGGGAGGATGTCAATCGCCGTCGAACTCGAGGATCGCCGAGTTGATACAGTAGCGCTTGCCCGTCGGCTCGGGGCCGTCGTCGAAGACGTGGCCGAGGTGGCCTCCGCAGTTCGCACACAGGACCTCCGTTCGCTGCATCCCGTGGCTGTTGTCGGGGCGGGTCTCGACGCGGTCGTCGTCGACGTCCGAGAAGCTGGGCCACCCGCAGCCGGAGTCGAACTTCGTCTCCGAGTCGAACAGGGTGGCGCCACAGCCGACACAGGCGTAGCTCCCGTCTCCCTTGTGGTCGACGTACTCGCCGCTGAACGGCGCCTCGGTGCCGGCCTCACGGAGGATGCGGTACTGCTCGTCGGTGAGTTCCTCGCGCCACTCGCGGTCGTCGGTCGGCACGTCGGGTTCGTTGCTCATGTGGCCCCGTAAGACGGTGAGGGCCAAGAGTCTGTCTCCCCTATCGATGGGTCATGACGTCGGTGCTGCCACAGGTCGGACACTGGGTCATTCGTCCGAGCTTCGGAACCTCGAGTCGGACCCAGGCGTCGTCGCCGCCCGGCGCCTCGAACCCGCAGCTTCGACACCGCGACTTGCCGAGTGTGGATGCCATACGGTACCGTATGTCCGGGAGACCCATATAGCTTGATCCCGAGCCGGTTCGTGAGTCGAGACGCACAGATTGACGGTGCCCCGTCGCCAACGGAACGGTGATGACTGTGGCGCGAACCGTAGAGCTCGAGGGACACATCATCGACTCGGGGACGATGGGGGCCTGTTTCGGAGCCGTAATGGATATGGGCGGGGAGTTCGAGGTCGAGGAGTTCGACGTCGGCCGGCACAAACACGCCGAGACCTACTGCCGGATGCGGGTGATGGCCGACACCGAGGAGGAGCTGCGGGCGATCCTCCACGAACTCAACCAGCAGGGAGCGACGGTGGCCGATCCCCGGGACGCGACCCTCGAGGCCGCGCCTGGAGACGGGATCGTTCCGGTCGACTTCTACTCGACGACGAACCACCCGACGGCCGTCCGCGTCGACGGCGAGTGGCACGACGTCGAGGGCGTCGAGATGGACTGTGCGCTGGTCGTCGACCGCGCGGACGGCGTTCGGGTCCGGACGAAGGTACTGAACGCGATCGAGGCGGGTGACCTCGTCGTCACCGGCGAGACCGGGATCCGAGTCGACCCGCCCGAACGGCCCCGCAACGGCGGTGGCGGCTCGTTCGGGTTCATGCAGGGTGGGGTCTCGAGCGAGCGCCCCTCGGCCTCGCTCATCGAGGAAATCGCCGACGAGATGCGGGAGGTCAACGCCGAGGACGGCACCGTCCTCGCGGTCTGTGGGCCGGCGATCGTCCACTCGGGCGGGCGGGACGCACTGGCCGCCATCGTCAAATCGGGCTACGTCGACGCGATCAGTGCGGGCAACGGGTTCGCCGTCCACGACCTCGAGCGGGACCTGTACGGCACCTCGCTGGGCGTCGATACGGAGAGCTTAGAACACCCCCGAAAGGGCCACAAACACCACATCTACACGATCAGCGAGATCGCCCGCCTCGGCGGGATCGAGGAGGCCGTCGCGGAAGGGGTCGTCGACGAGGGCGTGATGTACGAGTGCGTCCGGAACGACGTCCCCTACGTGCTCGCGGGTTCGATCCGCGACGACGGCCCGCTGCCCGACACGATCACCGACTCGATCGAGGCCCAGGACGCGATCCGCGAACAGGCCCAGGAAGCCGACCTCGTGCTCATGCTCTCGACGCTGTTGCACTCCGTGGCCGTCGGCAACTGTCTCCCATCGACCACGAAGACCGTCTGTGTCGACATCAACCCCGCGACCGTCACCCAGCTACTGGATCGGGGCAGCGCTCAGGCGATCGGGATGGTCACCGACATCGGGGCGTTCATCCCGATGCTCGCGGACGAACTCCTCGAGGCGAGCTACGAGACGTAGCTCCTCAACGAACCGGCAACATCGTCCGCTTTTGGTCCCCTATCGCAAGGATTCCGCCGGGAGACCATCCCTGTGAGGGCTAGTAGTTTTATACGTATCTGTCGTATGAGCTATTCCTGATCGCCGTCGGGCGGCGCCCCGAGCGGGCAACCGTCGGACGGCCGGAGTCGCAAATGCAACAGGAACACATTGACGCGGGCAAGGCGATCCAGAAGCGGACCGGGAAGACCTTCTACCTCGCAACACGGTTTCTCCCCGAGCGGGTTCGCAACGCCACCCACGTCCTGTATGCGTTCTTTCGCATCGCGGACGAGATCGTCGACGACGCCGCGGACGTCCCGGCGGCCGAACAGCGCGCCGAACTCGAGTCGCTTCGCGCGCAGGCCCTCGGCCGCACCGAGCCCAACGATCCGGTTCTCGAGGCGTTTCGCGAACTCTGTGACCGGTACGGGATCGAGGATGCGGAGATCGAAACCTTCCTCGACGCGATGGAGTCGGACATCGAGACCGACCGGTACGAGACCTACGCCGACCTCGAGACGTACATGCGCGGCTCGGCTGCTTCCGTTGGCGTGATGATGACCGCGATCATGGAGCCCAACGAGCCCGAGACCGCCCTGCCCCACGCGGTCAAACTCGGCGAGGCGTTCCAGATGACGAACTTCCTGCGGGACGTCCGCGAAGATATCCTCGAGCGCGACCGCATCTATCTCCCTCAGGAGACGCTCCGGGCCCACGACGTTCCGGAGCGTCAGGTCGAGAATCTCGAGTACTCCGAGTCGTTTCGGGACGCGATGGCCGAGGAGCTGCGCCGAACCGAGGACCTCTACCGGGAGGGCGTCGCCGGCATTCGCTATCTGCCCGAGGACTGTCAGCTGCCGGTGTTGCTCGCGGCGGTGCTGTACGCCGAACACCACGCGGTGATCCGCAACCGGGAGTACGACGTGCTCTCGGCGGATCCCTCGCTGTCGACGGTACGCAAGCTCAAGTGCCTCGCAAAGACCCGCTGGCACTGGCACTGGAACCGCGACCCGGAGGCGGTGTTCGCCCGCGTCTCCGCAATTCCGGCCCTCGAGCCGGATCGACGCGGTCCGGAGCACGGCGACCGCATTCCGACGCGATAACAGTCCGGTTCCAGTGTTCTGAGCCACTCCCGAAAATCAGCGGAATGATAACTACAGATGTGAGTTGACCGGGGCAAATTCTATCGGAAAGCGGGATCGTTCACTGGGTCGCGCTCCACACCACATGTCGATCCCTCGTCAGGAACCGTTCGTACCAACGACGTCTCTCTTCTCAAGTACTATGTGATGTATTACACAAAGTCTGCTACATGAGTAGAGTTAACACCACACACGGAGTGAGTGTATTGAGCGTCCCGCGGGAGAAGGAGTAGGTTGCCGAGTTCTGTGCGAAGGACGCTCGCTACCGAGGTACTACCAATGCCCCAAGCAACACCGCCAAAAGAAGGGGAGGAAGTAGAGTTGGTCACGTCCGCGGACGGGACGGAAATCGCGTTCGAACGGACGGGGAGTGGGCCGCCACTGCTGCTCGTTCACGGGATGGTCGGCGATCGCGATAATTGGGAGGCGTTAGAACTCCGTTCTCCCCTTGCGGAACACTTCACGGTCTGTACGATGGATCGTCGTGGGCACGGCGACAGTGGTGGGGAGGGACCGTATGAAATTGAACGAGTCTTCGAAGATATCATCACCGTCGTGGAGGAAATCGAGGAACCGGTAGCGCTCTTTGGACTTTCGACCGGAGGAGTCTACGCGTTAGGAGCAGCATCACGAACCGACAATGTACGCGCATTACTCCTGTACGAACCCTCACTACAGTTCGGCCAGGGAGCGGAGGCTGCCGAGTCGTACACGGAGATGATGAGCCTGTTGGACACCGGAAAAGCCGAGGAGGCACTTCTGGTGGCGTTGGAAGACTTTGGACACCTCTCGTCGGAGGAGATCAATCTGATTCAATCATCACCGTTGTGGCAGGAGCAGATGGAGTTGGTTCACACCGTGCCATGGGAGATTGAAGCGATTACGGGATATGAGTTCGATCCGGATCAGTTTAGAAACATGAGTACACCAACCTTGTTGATTACGGGAAGCGAGTCGGCCCGCCCGTACAAGGACGGGATAAAACGGACCGAGGAGGCGCTCCCGGACGTTCACGTCGCCACAATTGAAGGTCACGGACATGCCGGATTAGCTACTGCATCGGAACGGTTCCTCGAGGAGGTACTCACGTTCGCCGGTGAATAGCTTAAACGCCCCCGATATCGGGGCTGTGATTTCGTTGTCTATCGGTTCGAACGATGAGTCATGAGCACGCAACACGATCCCCTCGAGCTCGACCAGGAGAACGCCCGCTTCGCCGCGACCGGACTTGCCGTCTGGCTGGCCCTGACGGTCCTCGCGATCGTCGTACTGCTCCTATTCGGACCGGCGATCAGCGCCATTTTCGTCTGAGCCGGTCCGAAACCGAACGCCGTTCTCGCGTCAATCCGATCAGCTCCCGCCCGGGAGCGCCGTCTTGATCATCTCGAGGTCGTACCGGTCGGTCCGGAACAGCCCCAGACAGAACAGTCCGGCGACCCCGGCGGCGATCCAGTTGCCGTAGAGCAGGTTGATCGAGCCCCACAGCAGGACGAAGCTGACCAGGTCATCGAGGATGAACACACAGGAGCGAACGCGCTCGAGCAGCGCCGCCCGGTCGAAGGCGAGATCGACGAGGACGACGGCGACGGTGCCCGAGATCGCCCAGCCGACGTAGTTCGAGAGAGGGACGCCGTAGTACCCGCCCGACTCGAACGCCCAGAAGCCGATCGCGACGGCCGCGGGATCGAGCACGAGGTCGATCGCGACGACGGCGGCGATCGCCGCGGGGATCCGGACGAGCGCCGACTCGGCCCGATCCCCGAGCACCAGCATCGTCAGCAGGTAGGCGTTGAGCACCAGCGGGATGAAAAACAGCGGCAGCGCCAGGGGCACCTCGCCGAGCAGCATCGGCCCCAGCTGGATCGTGTACTCGAAGGCGCCGTAGGGCCAGTCGGTCCGCACACCGACGATCTCGATCGCGTAGGTGTAGGCTGTCAGGAGTCCGAGACAGCCCGCGGCCCACCAGCCGATCCGGGGAAGGAGGCCGACGACCAGCGGCGAGCGCATCACGGCCGTCCCGAAGAGGATCAACAGGGGGTTGTACGCCAGCGGCTCCGGCAGGAGCCCCTCGGCGCTGGCGACCAGCGTGAGCGCACCGATCGCCGGAAATACCACCGCGATCGTAAACCGGTTCTCGCGGATGACGTCCTCGAGTCGCTGCTGGAGGTCGGCTCGGTTCCACTCGGTCGGTCGTCCCGTCGTCAGCTCATCCATACAGAATCACCCAGAGTCCGCCCATCGTCAACGCCGCACCGACGACCGTGTTGATCGCCGGGAACCACCAGTAGGCCCGATCGACGGCCACGCTCGAGGTCGCGATCGCGACGACGAGCAGCGGGTAGACGGTCATCGCCGCGCCGAGGCGGGGATCGAGCGCGGCGAACGCGAGCGCGCTCGCGAGCCAGCAGGCGCCGCAGTAGGCGTAGGTTCGGCTCTCGCCGAGAGCCGTCGCCGTCGTCCGAATCCCCGTCTTCCGATCGGGTTCGATGTCGGGGATCGCAGAGAAGGTGTGCATCCCCATCGCCCACAGCCAGCCGCCGACGACGGCGAGGACGGGCGGCTGCGAGCCCGCGACGGCGGCGTACGCCGCGGCGCCGGGCATGATGTAGAGCCCGTTCGAGACCGAATCGAGCAGCGGGGTCGTCTTGAACCGCAGCGGCGGGGCGCTGTAGGCCGCGCCGAGGACCAGAAACCCCGCGATCCAGGGCCAGGCCGCCCGCGGGACGAGCGGGAACAGCGCGAGTCCGAGTCCGCCCGTCAGCGCGACCGCGGGTGGGACCGTCCGCTGGCCTCGATAGCGCGCCTCGCGGTCCTCCTTCTTCGGGTTCGCCGCGTCGATCTCGCGGTCGAAGATGTCGTTGACGCCGTAGAGGAAGACGTTCGCCGGCACCAGGAAGTACAGGAAGAGAGCGATTGCGGCGGGCTCGAGCAGCTCCCCGACCGACGAGGCGCCGTAGGCGACCCCGACCAGTACGGGCCCGGCCAGATAGAGCCAGAACCGAGGCCGCGAGAGGACGAGCAGGTACGACAGCTCGTCGACGACGCCCCCGTTCGCGCCGGTCCCGTCGGCGGGGTTCGAATCGTCGGTCATCACTGCGGCGTCCTCCCTGCGACGTCTCGCATCCGACTCACCCGTGATCCTCGAGGACCGCCTCGGCGGTCAGTTCGCCGCTGATGAGACACATCGGGACGCCGATTCCCGGGGTCGTATCCCCGCCGACCATGTAGAGCCCGTCGACTCGCTTGGCCCGATGGGGCGGCCTGAAGAGGGCGGTCTGGCGGAGCGTGTGGGCGAGACCCAGCGCCGTCCCGTTGTAGCTGTTGTACCGATTCGCGAAGTCCTCGATACAGAACCGTTCCTCGAGGACGATCCGGTCCCGGAGGTCGGTCCCGGTGTGGTCGGCGAGATCGTCGAGAACCAGGTCGCGGTACTGTTCTCGCTGTTCGGGGGTATCCTCGAGTCCGGGTGCGATCGGGACGAGCACGAACAGGTTGCTGTGGCCGTCGGGGGCGACGTCGTCGTCGGTTTCGGAGGGGACACAGCAGTAGTAGGCGGGATCGTCGGGCCAGGCGGGCTCCTCGAAGATCTGATCGAAGTGCTCCTCCCAGTCGGTCGGGAGAACGAGGGTGTGGTGGGCCAGCTCGTCGACGTCGCCCTCGACACCCAGGTACAGCAGGAACGCGGAGGGGGCGTAGGTGCGCGAGTCCCAGTAGTCGGCGTCGTACCCCTGCCGTTCCTCCGGCAACAGCTCCTGATCGGTGTGGGGGTAGTCGGCGTTGCTGACGACCAGATCCGGTCGCAGCGGGCCCTCCGGGGTCTCGACGAGGAAGGCGCCCTCCCGACCCTTGATCCCGGTCGCGGGGCGGTTCGTCTCGTACTCGACGCCCAGCTCCCGGCCCAGCTCGGCGATCCCGTCGATGACGCCGCCGACCCCGTCCTCGGGGTACCAGACGCCGAGGTTGAAATCGACGTGGCTCATCAGGTTGTACAGCGCAGGGGTGTTCTTCGGCGACCCACCGAGGAAGACCAGCGTGTACTGCATGATCTGTTGCAGTTTGGGGTGGTCGAAGTAGTCCTCGACGTGACCCTGCATCGACCCCAGAAGCGACAGTCCTCGAGCCTGTCTGGCGACGTCGAGATCGAGGTAGTCCCGGAGCTTCGAGCGGTCCTCGTAGACGAAGTGTTCCATCCCGACCTCGTAGTTCTCGCGAGACTTCTCGAGGTAGCGCTCGAGGGCCTCGCCGGCGCCGTCCTCGTAGCTCTCGAAGACCCGCTTCGTGCGCTCGAGCTCGGGCGTGACGTCGACCTCGTCCCCGTCCTTGAAGAAGATCCGGTAGTGGGGGTCGAGGTGGGTCAGCCCGTAGTAGTCGGTCGGCGTTCGGTCGAAGTGATCGAAGAAGCGCTCGAAAACGTCGGGCATCAGGTACCACGAGGGACCCATGTCGAACCGGAACCCGTCGCGCTCGAGCCGGCTCGCGCGGCCACCGAGCTGTTCGTTCTTCTCGATGACCCGCACGTCGGCGCCCGCGTCGGCCAGGTAGCAGGCCGTCGAGAGCCCGCCGACCCCGGCGCCGATCACGACGACCGACTCTCCGTCAAGCGATTGCATACATTCCCTGAACGTCGGCCCGAGTATAAACGTACGTCATCCCTGTTCGGATTTCCGGACGTCCGCCGTCGATGGGTTCCTGTAGCCCCGCTCCCTACGCCAGCCATGGATGAGCTGACAGTTCTCGTGACCGGTGGCACGCGCGGGATCGGACGGGCCGTCGCCGACGCGTTCGCGGACGAGGGTGCGACCGTGGTCGTCGGCGCTCGAGACGGCGACGCGGTCGAGGAAACCGTCGACACCCTCGAGGAGCGCGGAGCGACAGCCGCGGGCGTTCGGACGGACGTCCGCGACGAGTTCGACGTCGAGCGGCTGGTCGAGACGGCCTCGCGGACGGGGCCGGAGGGCGGGATCGACGTGATCGTCGCCGCGGCCGGCGTCTACCACGGCGAGGCTGGCGCGACGCCGACCGATCGGGAGTCGTACGCGGCGTTCGACGACCACTGGCGGAGCAACGGTCGGGGCGTGTTCGCGACGATTCGCGAGGCACTCCCGCACCTCAACGAGGGAGCGCGGGTGCTCGTGCCGACCGGGGCGGTCGCGCGGGAGGGCAAACAGGGGTACGGCTCGTACGCGATCTCGAAGGCGACGGCGGAGGCCGTCGCACGCGGGTTCGCGGCCGACACCGACTCCGTCGTGGGCTGTCTCGACCCGGGGCAGGTCGGGACCCAGCTCTCGGGCGGAAGCGGTCGGGATCCAGACGACGTCGCGGGGATGTTCGTCTGGGGCGCGACCGACGCACCAGCCGACGACCTCGACGGGTCCGTTCTCGGTCTTCGGGAGTGGAAGCAGGCGACGCGGTAGCTACTCGTCGTTCTCGTCGTCTCGGGCGTGTTCCCGGCCGAACGTCGACAACGACTCCCAGCCGAACTCGTCGCCCAGCGTCTCGATCGCCTCGCCGATCGACGCCCGGTCCTCGAGTTCCCGCTCGGTTTCAGGACGGCCGACGACCGTCTCCTCGTCGTTGTACTCGCCCTCGAAGACGGATCGACTCGCCGTGTCGAAAAACATCGGCGTTCCCTCCGTCGTCGAGCCGACGTACTCGACGTCGCCCTCGCGCTCCCGTCCCTCATATACATACGCGAACAGCTGTGATCAAACCGCACAACCGTTGGTGTTGACGGGCAAGCCGGGACGGAGCTACCGCTCGAGACCCCGGCGGCGAGGGGTGCGGCGACGCCACTGGGAGGCGGGAGGGAACTCCGCGATGAAAATTTCAGTCGATGTGACCTTCGCGGCGAAGCTGATCGGCGTCCTGGCTGGTGTAGCGCCACTCGATGGTCGCCTTCTCGTCCTGCCAGTCCCAGGGTTCGGCGACGACGATATCGTCTTGCTCGATCCAGGTTCGGTACTTCATTCGTCCCGGAATGCGGCCGAGCCGTTCCTCGCCGTCGGCACACTGGAGCTGGACGTGGTTGCCCCCGAGGTGTTCGGTCACAACGGCGAATACTTCATCGTCGTTGGGCATACGGAGGTTCCGTCGCCCGGAGTTTTCTGACACAGGCTATCTACGACGGCCATACGTTTAAATGATTGGCGAGACGCAGTGCCGTGGGTCCGAATCTCACAGCTCCCGCTCGGAATCGGGGTTCTCGAGGTCCCACAGCAGCTCCGGCAGGAAGGCGTCGAGGTTGTCAATCACGACCCGGTCACTGACGTTCAGCCCCTCACAGTGGTCGTGTGCGGAGTCACGAATGTCGACGTGGAGGTCGCCGTCCTCGCGCCAGACGCCGAGCGGGAAGACCGAACACCGGGTCGGTTTCCAGTCCTCCTCGAGGTGCAGCGAACAGAGGCCGTCCTCCCGGAGGAACGCGCAGGCACAGCCGTCGTCGGCGACGTGGTCGTCGCGCCCTTTCTCCTCGCGGGTGACGAACTTCTCGCCGCGAAACTCCGTCGTCGTCTCGGCGAGGTTCGCCCGCTTTGCGAGCTCGAGGAGGTCGTCGCCGTACAGCAAGACGCCGTGCTGGCAGCACCAGGTGCAGTCCTCGACGCACTCGAAGGTCAGCTCGGGGTCGAACTCGACGACGACCTCGCGGCCCGGATAGACCTCGACGCGGGGAGAAGCCTCGGTGCTCACACCTGCCGAGAGGGGGCGTCCGCGGAAGTGCCTTTCCTCTCGGCTCGGCGCTCGCGCCGACTCTCGAGCGTCGATCCGCGTTCGGAAGTTACCAGTCTTCCACGAGTCGTTCGACGAGGAGGAGTCCGTTTCACGGCGGTGTACACCATGATGATCGCTGAAAGTCGGTCCGCACCCGATCGCACGATGGAAGCGCGGTTCGGAACGAGCGCGGTTTCCCACTCACTTCGTTTGTTCCGAACCGTGGAGCGAGCGGGAGCGGAGTGACCGTGGACGATCGGTATGCAAGCCGTTTCGGGTGTTGCTATAGCTGAGAAGAACGCCGTGCCGTACGCAGGTTAAATACCTCCCGAGATATCGTGGGTTGGTCAGGTGTACATTCCCACCGCTTGGAAAGTGTGTGTAGCATATAAACTGATCTGGTTCGGATATCGTTATATGAAGGGGAAGCCGAACATCATCGACAAGGACACGATCTCTGTAGTTTCACAACTCGATCCCGACCACATTCCAACCGCTACTCGACGGCGGTTCGTCGAACTGTTCGGGGCCGGTGCAATGGTTGGTCTCGCCGGCTGTATGGGCGACGATGACGAGTCAGCGGAAGAGTCGGAGCCCGAAGAGGAGGAAGACGAGGAAGGCGAACTGCTCGACCTCTCACTGGAGATCCCTTCGGCTATCGAGGACGGCTCTCCGACGTATGACGGGCGACTCAGCTTCCACGATTACACCAACGTCAGTCAAGGGCTCTACATGGGCGGAGCAGTCGCACGGGGAAGCGAGTTCGGCCACGAGAACTACCGCGCGGAGCTGGCCGACGACTACATGCGTGAGATGGGTGAGGAATGTCTCGACTGTCTCGACGAGGTGATGGATAGCTTCTGGGAGGACGGCGCGCTCACGCCGGAGTTGCGAGAGCGTGATGGAGGCTGGGAGCCCGTCGACAGTGTCGATATCACAGAGTATCCGCTCGCCGTCTACACGTATCAGGCCCACCACCGTGGCCCACGATGGGAGGATGAAGGCCACGACGACGTCTACAACGGGCTCGTGTTCAGCTGTGCGCCGTACATCTCCTCGCTCGGCTACTACCTTCTCGAGAACCACTACGAAGACGGACAGTTCTATCACGACACCGACCGCTCCGAGTTCGATACCGAGAGCATGGCGAACGGGCTAAACGCCATTAATGGCATCGGCTACGCGTGGGTTCGATACGATGCCCCCGATGGCGAGAGCGACATGGGGAAGGTCGATCACAGCGTCCTCCATGCGTTCCTCGGCTACGACGAGGAAGAACTGATCGAGGTTATCGACGAGGTCGTTCCCGTTCTCGACGATCACTGGGACGACGAGCGCGGCATCTACGATTTCGGCGACGCCACCGAGTACGATCTTCGCACGCTCGCAGCCCTCGTTCGTGGGCACAAGGCGCTGTACGAGATTCCCGAAATCTTCGGCGACGGAGCCGACTACACCGAGCGCTTTGCCGAGCGAGCGGCGATCATGGTCGAGCGATTTCTCGAGGCCGATCTCGAGGAGCCGTGGGGCCTCCCCGAGACAGTCGAGTACACCACCGATGGCGTCGTTGCGGCCTCCGACACTGTCGACGTTGCGGCCCAGTGGGAGTTCATCACGGTGTCGTTCGGTAGTTGGACGATCACGCGAGAGCGCGAAGGCGAACTGTCTCCGCTGCTGGTGAGCGAGTACAACGACGACCTCTTCGACGAGATCGGCGAGATGACCGACACGCTCCTCCTCGGCGGGATGGAGTACCAGCGTCAGGACGATGGATCGGTCGTGGCCGAACTCGATTACGAAACCGGCGACGTGATCGACGACACCCACACCGCATCCGCTCACGGCGCGTTCCTCACCGGCGTCGGAAACGTCTACCGAGACCACGAAGCGGTCGAACGCGCCCGCGATTGGGACGAGGCGGACGAAGAACTCCGCGACCGAAGCGAGGCGTTCCACGATCAGTACGTCGAGTGCGCCGAACAGCTCCGGGAGCAGTTCATTCGCTGAAAGAGTCGCGTTTAGTGGCCCCTTTATTCGGCATCATCTTACCCATACGATACTTCGTCGTACTCCGTACAAACCCGTGCTAGCTACGCACCACGCTTCCGCGATCATCCTCCGCCTCTTAGCGGCTCGAGCTCGCCGGAGACGTCGTTCTCACTCGAGGTCGGCGATTCCAGCCAGCTTCTCCCCGGCGGTGACGGCCGATTCGAGGGTCAGCGAGTAGATCACACCCGAGGTGGTGGCGGTCACGGACTGGCGTCGTTCGAACGTGGCCGGACAGTACAGCGTTCCGAGTTCGCGTCCCTCGCTCACGCGGTCGCCGATCGCTACTCCCGAAGCGGGCTCGAAGAGTCCCGATCGGTCGGCGCCGACCCGTCCCCCGTCGTCGTACAGCACCGTCTGCGAGGGAGGGTCGAGTGGCTCCGTCCGAAGCATGCCGAGCTCGCCCAGGACGTTCTCGATACCGTCGGCACCCCGTCGGGCCGCCTCGAGGTCGACCTGCCGGCTGTTCGAGAGCTCCGGGACGATCACCGTCGTTCCCGCCAGCCGCGCGGCCGTTCGCAGCGTTCCGCGGTACTCCTCGAGCGAGCGATCCGGCTCCGGGTCGGTCATGAGGTAGTCGGCGCCGAACACCGACGCGAGTCGTCGGGAGTCGTGCTCGCCGTTCTGAAATCGGACGTGCTCGAGCATGTCCGCGGTGCCGCTGTGAAGGTCGATCACGACGTCCGCGGCCTCGATCAGCTCCCAGAGGCTGGCGACCGTTCGCTCCTGAAGCGTGCCGTCGTCGTTTCCGGGCCACACCCTGTTGAAGTTCGGGTTGACCGCGTCGACGGCCTGGGGCGTTACGTAGGAGCCGTGATCGAACGCGAGGCTGTTGACCACCGGAACGGCGACCACGGTTCCCGCGAGTTCGGCCTCGAGCAGCCGCTCGTGGAGTCGGCGCAGCGCCGCGGTCCCGTTCAGTTCGATCCCGTGCTGTGCGGCCTGCAGGTACACCGTCGGCCCGGGCCCGCCCTCGTACCGGTGGACGGTCACCGAGACGTCCGTTCCCGATGGGAGTCGAGCGAGCGTCCGCTCGCTCACCGAGTGGGAGACGGTCTCGTGTTCCATACCCGATGGAGCCAGCGCCGCGGCTTGTAGCTTTGGTCGCGGCTGCTCCTGGCGCGACCAGCTACGTTCGCAGGCCTGGAGCCGAATTTTAAGACACCCCGACCAGTATGTCGGGGCGTGAAACGAACGATCCATACCGACGACGCACCGGAGGCGGTCGGCGCGTACAGCCAGGCGACGACGAACGGAAATCTCCTGTTTACGGCCGGTCAGCTGCCGATGACGGCCGACGGAGACCTCCTCGACGACGAGTCCGTTGGCGACCAGACCCGACGGTGTCTCGAGAACGTCGAGGCGATCCTCGAGTCCGAGGGCGGCTCCCTCGAGGACGTCCTCAAGATGACCGTCTTCCTGAACGATATCGACGACTTCGACGAGTTCAACGAGGCCTACAGCGAGTTCTTCGACGAGGAACCTCCAGCCAGAAGTGCCCTCGAGGTCGGCGAGGTGCCGAAAGGCGCGGCTCTCGAGGTCGAGGCGATCGCGACGGTAGAGTAACGCCCGCTCGAGCCGCTTTTCCGACGTTCAACTCCTCGAGAGCGACCGGTGTAGGTTTACACAGATCGGATCGCCCCTGCGGTGAACTCCCCTCCTCGAGGTGGCAAACCAGTACGAAACAACACGTGTCCGTTCCTCGAGAAGATGTGGTTGACTCCGTCGATTGCCCCGACTGCTCGAGGGAGAGACGATCTCGAGGACGGATCACCGGAATTTCGCTGCCGGTCCGTTCAGCGCTCCCGGCGAAGGTAGTCGACGACGGCCTCGGGATCGGCGTCGAGGCCGCCACCCTGGGCGAGCGTCTCGCCCCCGCCACCGCCCCCGCCGAACTCCGCAGTGACGTCCTCGACGATCCCGCTCGCGTCCGTCTCGCCCGTTGTCGCCGCTACGACGAACGCGCTCCCGTCGACACCCGTCAGCACGACGATGTCGCCGACCCGTCCGGCGCTCTCCTGGGCTCGTTCGGACGCGTCGTTCGGGCCGATCCCGTCGACATCGAGCGTGCCGACGACCCACTCCTGGCCGTCCCGCTCCACTGCGTCGCCGGCGAGGGTCTCGAGGCGGTTCTCGAGCAGTCGGTCCCGAAGCTCGTCGAGTTCGGCCTCCAGTTCGGCGTTGCGCTCGGCGACGGCGTTCGCTCGTTCCGGCAGCTCCGAGACGCCGGTCTCGAGGGCGCTCGCGGCACGTGTCGTCGCTCGCGTGCGGTCGGTTCTGGCCCGGATCGCTGCCGGACCGACCGCGTACTCGACGCGGACGAGGTCCGCACCGGGGTTCGAGATGTCCAGCACGGCAAGCGGGCCGATCTCGATCGTGTTCCGGACGTGGGTGCCGCCACAGGCCGCGATATCCCAGTCTTCGATCTCGACGATCCGGACGGTATCGGCCCGCTCGGCTTCCGGCGTGAGGTTGAAGACGATCTCGTCGTCGGCTCTGGCCTGCTCGATGTCCATCTCACGCCAGGTCACCTGTCGGGACTCCCAGACCGCCTCGGCGAGCATGCGCTCGAGCGAGAGGGCGTCGATCGCGTCGGGCTCGCTCGTCTCGAAATCGATCCGACACGTCTCGGTTCCGATGTCGAACCCGCCGTAGCCGTGGTCCTCGAGCAGCCGCCGTCCGGCGCCGTACAGCATGTGACTGGCGGTGTGAGCCCGCATGCAGTAGGTTCGGAACCCCTCGTCGATCGATCCGACGACGGTCTCGCCCGCCTCGAACTCGGGGGTCGACGCCAGCGTGTGGACGACCGCGCGGTCCTGCGTCTGAACGTCGACGACCTCGGCGTTCCCGATCGTTCCTCTGTCGGCCGGCTGACCGCCGCCTTCCGGGTAGAAGTACGTTTCCTCGAGTCTGACGTCGGTTCCGTCGACGGCCCGTACCCTCGTCTCGAACTCGGTTACGTAGGGTTCCGCGGCAGCGCGGCTCCCCGTTGCGTCCGGTGTCATGCCGGGAGTATCGGGGCACGCCGCCATAACCGTGCGGGACGCTGTCAGTACTTTCATGGTGGCGCCCGGCACCACGGTTGGTATGGAGTACCACGAGTCGGTCGACTCCCTCGAGTCGCTGCAACGACGGCGACCGAAACTCGGGACGGAGACGACCGCGACGCTGCTCTCGGCGCTCGGTCGACCACACGAGGAGATCGACTGCGTCCAGATCGCGGGATCGAACGGGAAGGGAAGCACGGCGCGGATGCTCGAGCGAGTGCTCCGCGAGGACGGGCTCGACGTCGGGCTCTACACCTCGCCGGACCTCGATGACGTGCGCGAGCGGATCCTCGTCGACGGCCGGAAGATCCCGAAGGATCGCGTCTGCTCGTTCGTCGTCGAGATCGAAGATGCGGTCGAACGGCTCCGGGAGGAGGGTGACGCGCCGACGTACTTCGAGGTGCTCACGGCGCTTGCGCTCTCACACTTCGCCGCCGAGTCGGTCGACGTCGCCGTCCTCGAGGTCGGGATCGGCGGGCGCTACGACGCGACGAGCGCGGTCGATCCGATCGCGAGCGCGGTCACCAGCGTCAGCCTGGAGCATACGGACCTCCTCGGCGAGACGATCGAGGAGATCGCCCGCGACAAGGCCCAGGTCGCCCCTGTCGACGCCCCGCTCGTCACCGGCGCCGACGGGGCGGCCCTCGAGGCGATCCGAACAGAGACGGACGCGANTCTCGGTCGGCAGCGACGGTGCGGACGTGGTCGCGACCGAACACGGGCTGGACTCGCCCGTCGAGAGCGCGATCTCGATAACGGCGCCGGAGTGGTCGGTCGAGACGAACCTCCCGCTTCCCGGCACTCATCAGGCGACCAACGCCGGCGTCGCAGCGGTGCTGGCCGACCAGATCGCGTCGGTCGACCCCGACACGATCGCACGCGGGCTGCGCAAGGCCCACTGGCCCGGTCGCTTCGAAGTCGTCTCGAGGTCGCCGATCGCGGTGTTAGACGGCGCGCACAACCCGGGTGCCTGCGAGACGCTCGCGGATCTCCTCGACCGCTACGCGTACGACGAGCTCCACCTGGTCTTCGGCGCGATGACCGAGAAGGATCACGAGGGGATGGCCGAGGCCCTTCCCGACCCCGACTCGGTCTTTCTCTGTCAGCCGAACGTCCCGCGAGCCGAGTCGCTCCCGGTCCTCGCCGACGCCTTCGAGGGACGGGCGGGTCGGATCGATCAATCGGGATCGGTTCTCGAGGCGACCGAGCGCGCGCTCTCGCGGGCCGACGAGGACGACCTCGTGCTCGTCGCCGGCTCGCTGTACGCGGTCGCCGAGGCGCGCGATCGCTGGTCTCGCCTCCAGGTTCCCAAGCGAACGAAGACGGAGCCCGAGGCCCAATCGGTACTCGAGGGGATGGGACTCGAGGAGTCGGTCGTCGAGGCGACCGCCGAACGGGCCGTCGGCCGGACGGTCAAGACCTACCTCCGTGATCCGCAGGCCGAGCGGATCAGCCGAACGTTCGAGGCAATCGGCGGGAGCTGTACGCTCTCGCCGACCGAGACTTCGACCCGTCGGATAACCACCGTGCTCTCGGGAACGAACGCCCAGTTCCAGGAGCTGATCGACGAACTCGACGGCGAGGAACTCGGGTTAGCTCACGTCTCGAGTCAGCTTCGGGGGATCGTCGAGGACGACGGACGCGAGGACGATGGCCGACTCCCGTGGAATCGGGAGACGGCCGTCATGGGCGTGCTGAACGTCACTCCCGATAGCTTCCACGACGGCGGCGAGTACGACGCGCTCGAGGACGCCGTCGCTCGCGCGGAGGCGATGCTCGAGGCAGGCGCCGACATCGTCGACGTGGGCGGCGAGAGCACCCGTCCCGGCGCCGACCCCGTCCCGGTCGCCGAGGAGATCGATCGTGTCGTTCCCGTTATCGAGGCGCTCGCCGACCTCGAGGTCCCGATCTCGGTCGACACGCGGAAGGCCGCCGTCGCCGACGCGGCCCTCGAGGCCGGCGCCGAGATCGTCAACGACGTCTCCGGGCTCGAGGATCCGGAGATGCGCTTCGTCGCCGCAGACCACGACGCTACCCTCGTCATCACACACAGCCTGGATACGCCGGTCGATCCCGACCGAACGGTCGCCTACGACGACGTCGTCGAGGAGGTCGTCTACGACCTCCAGGAGACAGTCCTGCTGGCGGAACGGGCCGGCCTCGAGCGCGATCGGATCGTCGTCGATCCCGGGTTCGGGTTCGGAAAGAACGCCGAGGAGTGCTTCGAGTTGCTTTCCCGACTGGACGAGTTTCGGGCGCTCGACTGTCCGGTTATGGTCGGCCACTCCCACAAGTCGATGTTCGAACGGGTGGGCTGCGAGCCCGGCGAGCGACTCCCGCCGACGATCGCCGTTACGGCGATGGCGGCCGAGCGCGGCGCCGACGTCGTCCGGGTTCACGACGTCGCCGAGAACGACGCCGCGATTCGGACCGTTCGAGCGACCGACGACCGGTAATTTCCGTCGCTCTCGGACGGAGCGGCCCGAGAACCGACGACGAATAGCTTATGGGACTCCCATGAGCAGTGTGGGACATGATCACCCGACTCATCAGCCACGGTTCTTCGAGCAGCCGCCGCGTCGTCCACGAACGCCCTCCCCACGATCGGTCCGACCGCTGAGCGATGTCGATCACAGTCAAAGCGTACGCGGAACACGAGCACCTCGCGTTAGTGCCGACGTTGCGACGAGCCGACGACCTCGAGATCAAGGTCCTTACGCAGGCCAACACCGATCCGGGATCGCACGTCTTCCCGTTTCTCCTCGAGTACGACGACGTCGGCGAACTCGAGGGGTTCCTCGAGGCGGATCCGACCGTCGACGACTACCACCTCGTCGACGAGGGCGAGGACACCCATATCTACTACATCGAACACTCGGCGGAGACGAAGCTCCTGAGCCCCGTCGTCACGCAGGTAAACGGATTCATGTCCTCGGCCGAGACGAAGTGTCGAGGCTGGTTCGTCACCCTCCACCTCCCCGACCGGGAGGCGCTGACCACGATCTGGGAGTACTCCGAGGAGTACGACGTGAGTTTCGACATCGTCGAGGTATACGGCCGGGCCCGCAACGAGACCGGCGTCGCCTACGGACTCACGGAGGAACAGGTCGAGGCGCTGACGGTGGCCTACGACTGTGGCTACTTCAGCGAGCCTCGAGAGATGGCCCTGAGCGATATCGCCGACGAGATCGGGCTCTCCTCGACGGCCATGAGCGGGCGGCTCCGACGCGGGATGCGGAACCTGATCTCCGCCGCGCTGATGGACGGAGAGGACATCGAGTAGGCGCCTCTCCGACGCAGTTGTAAAATAGGCGGCGAGCGACTACTCGCTCGAGTCGACGATCTCGTTTCGAAGCGTGCCGACGCCCTCGTAGGTGATCTCGACGGTGTCGCCGGGTTCGACCAGCCCCGGGTTCGCGGGGCTGCCGAAGGCGACGACGTCGCCGGGACGGAACGTAAACCGCCTCGAGAGATAGGAGACGATCTCGTAGGGGTCGAACAGCATGAGCTCCGTGTTCGCGTCCTGGCGTCGCTCGTCACCGATGTCGGTGTGCATGTCGATTTCCCGCGGATCGAGGTCGGTCTCGAGCCACGGCCCCAGCGGGCCGGAGCCGTCGAACGCCTTTCTCGCCGTGCGACCCTGCTGGTCGAGGGCATCGACGTCGTTCATGATCGTGTAGCCGCGGACGACGTCGGGGACCTCGTCCTCGGAAACGTCGTGACAACGCTCGTCGATCACGGCCGCGAGCTCGCCGGCATAGGTCAGCTCCTCGGTGAACTCGGGGTACTCGATGGGCTCTTCGTGGGCCAAAAGCGACGCCGGCGGCTTGATGAAGAAGTCGGGCTCCTCGGGACGCTCGTACTCCATCTGGTCGAGCGTCTCGGCGTAGTTGCGCCCGACGCAGTACATTGCCGATGGCTCGCAGGGCGGGAGGAGGTCGCCGTCGACGCCGACCTCGTACTCGTCGCCGTCCGTGTGGACGACGCCGTCCTCGTACTGTCCGGTTACCGGTCCGTCGGCCGTCTCGATTCTCGCGAGTCGCATTGGCGGTGGTCGTCAGTCCAGCGGCGTATGTGTACCGATCCGGTTTCGGACGTGTCGGCTCGGACCGTGTTACCCTTTTCTCGCTGCTCGTCGGAGCACCCCTCGCATGAGCGAGTACGACACCGACGTGTTGGTTTCGGCGGATTGGGTCGAAGACCACCTCGAGGAGTTCCAGGCCGACGATCCCGACTACCGTCTCGTGGAGGTCAACAGTCCCGAGTCGCCCGACGAGGGCGACTTCCCCTCGCGGTACGACGAGGGTCATATTCCGGGCGCGATCGGAATGCAGTGGGACGAGGACCTCTCCGATTCGGACCAGCGGGACATCCTCAAGAAGGAGGACTTCGAGCGAGTCGTCGGCGACCGCGGCATCGGCGAGGAGTCGACGGTCGTCTTCTACGGGAACGGCTGGATCCCCAACTGGTTCGCGCTCTTTGCCTACTGGGAGTTCAAGTACTACGGCCACGAGGACGCCCGCGTCCTCGACGGCGGGAAGGACTACTGGGTCAACGAGGACTACCCGCTAACCGACGAGGAACCAGAGTTCGATGCCGTCGAGTACACCGCAAAGGGACCCTTCGAGAGCATCCGCGCCTACCAGGACGACGTCGACAAGGCTCGCGAGGCCGGCATCCCGATGGTCGACGTCCGCTCGCCCGAGGAGTTCTCGGGTGAGATTATCGCACCCGAAGGACTCCAGGAGACCGCCCAGCGCGGCGGCCATATCCCCGGCGCCTCGAACGTCCCCGTGAAGACGAACCTGCGCGACGACGGCCGATTCAAGGGACCCGACGAGCTCGAGGAACTGTACGCCGATTCGGGGATCGACGGCGACGAGAGCGTCGTCACCTACTGCCGAGTCGGCGAACGGTCGGCAATCGCCTGGTTCGCCCTGCACGAACTGCTCGGCTACGAGGACGTCCACAACTACGACGGCTCCTGGACCGAGTGGGGGAATTTGATTCGGGCGCCGATAGAGAAGGGAGAGAATTGAGCGAAGCGAAATTCTCCCGAAAAGCGAGCGGGGAGCGACAGCGACCCGCGAGCAGGGCGAGAGTGAGTGAATGCAACGAACGAACTCTCGGAAAAGTGAGCGGGGAACGAACGTGACCCGCGAGCAGGGCGACGACCTTCTCCCGAGAACGGGATCGACACGAGGACGTCGCACCACCCAGTCCTCGAGCGGGGCGAGTGAGAGCTGCGCGAATTCGGTCCTGCGGGGCGCTCAGACGGGTTCGTCGTTCGAGACCGCTATCGGCGACTCGAGCACCGATCGCTCGAGCGCCGTGCCGGGCACGACGAGTCGGCTACTCCCGACTCACTCGGTGGGCTCGTCGTCGACCTCCCACTCGAGCGTGACGGTGATCTCCTCGCGTTCGCCGCCGAGCATCGGCGAGCGTTCCTCGACCTCGATTCCGTACTCGAGCGTCGAGGAGGGCGTCAGCGCCAGCGTCTTGTTGCCGACCTGTACGTCGATCGGGCCTGCGCCCTGTCCGCGGATCTCCCGAGCCAGATCCTGCAAGAGGTCGGCTGCTTCCTCGCGCGAGACGTCCTCCTCGTGGTCCGTCTTCTCTGCCATGTACGTGTACCCACCGTCCGAACTGATATACGTTGGCGACGAAGTGGCAGGCCCAGTATTGCGACCCTAGCGGAGCACGTCCTCGAGGTTCCGATACCGGATCGCCTCCCGCGCCGAGCGATCGAGGTCGAACCGGTCGAACAGCTCGAGTTGCGGGACCGCCTGGCCGGGATAGATGTAGTCGGTGCCGAAGATCAGCTGCTCCGAGTGTGCTTCGAGGAATACCTGTCCGAACGCGGGATCCCGTGTCAGCGCGTTCCAGCCCGAGATCCCCGAGAGGTCGCCGTAGAGGTTGTCGTATCGCTCGAGCAGCTCCGGGACGCGACCGGGCTCGTCGATCTCGCCGTCGGGGTAGTCCCCGAGATCAGCCTCCTCGACGTCGGTTGCGACGTGAGCCCACCAGCCGTGGGCGTGTGCGAGGAAGTCCACCTCCGGAAAGGAGGCGACGACGTCCTCGAGTCTCGGCAGTCCGACTTCGTCCATCATCGCCTTCTCGTCGGTGTGAAACAGGATCGGGAGCTCGTGCTCGGCGCCCAGCTCGTAGATCCGTTCGGCACGGGAGTCGTCGATCGCCACGCCGGCTTTCAGCTCGCCGAACCCCCGGGCGCCCCGCTCGACGTAGCGCTCGAGCAGCTCCTCGGCGGCGTCCTCGCCGTAGACGAGCGTTCGGGGATCGATCGTACAGAACGGGAGCAGGCGCTCCGGGTAGGGTTCGACCTGCTCGAGGATCCACGGGCTCGAGGCGAGCACGGGGTAGCTCTCGGGGGAGTCGAGCGCCAGCACGACCGCGCGGTCGATGCCGTTGTCGTCCATCCACGCCACGAGGTCGTCGGCCGAGAGCGGCTCTCGGCCCAGGGTCTCCTCGGGGATCAGGTGACAGTGGGCGTCGACGAGCGGCTCGTCCTCGAGGTCGTCGTCCCGCTGTGTCTGCCTCTGGTCCGCGCCGACGGACCCAGTGCCGCCGATCGTTCCGGCCGCGGCGATCCCCGCGGCGCCCTCGAGCGTTCGGCGTCGCGTCGTCCGCCGATCGTCGGCTGTCGATCCGTCGTCCGCTCCGGGTCCGTGTTCGTCCATACGCGCTCTCCCACCGACGCCGTGAAAATCCCGAGGGGGACCGGTCGGGGTTCCGACCAGTTCCGTACCCGTTGTCTCGTCGATGATGCCTCGCCGGCGAATGGAGTTCTCGCCGTTCCCTCCAGGTCGATCGCTTCTCGAGCGACGTGGTTGCGAGCAAGCGTTATCATGCTATGTGTCCACGATATCCGTAGGAAGTATGAAGAAGCTCATCAACGAACCGGATGCGGCCGTCGACGAGATGCTCGAGGGGATGGTCGCGGCCCACCCCGAACTGCGCCGGCTCGAGGGAACGGAGGTGGTCGTCCGTGCCGATGCTCCGGTCGAGGGAAAGGTCGGCATCGTCTCGGGCGGTGGCAGCGGTCACGAGCCGACCCACGCAGGCTACATCGGGGACGGGATGCTCGACGGCGCGGCCGCGGGCGAGGTCTTCACCTCGCCGACGGCCGACCAGCTGAGCGAGATGATCCAGGCATGCGACGGCGGCGAGGGGGTGTTCTGCGTCGTCAAGAACTACGAGGGCGACGTGATGAACTTCGAGACGGCGATCGAGATGGCCGAGATGGAGGCCGATACCGACGTCGGGTACGTCGTCGTCGACGACGACGTCGCCGTCGAGGACTCGCTGTACACCTCGGGCCGTCGTGGAGTCGCCGGGACGATCTTCGTCCACAAGGCCGCCGGCGCGATGGCCCACCGGGGCGCCGACCTGGCGGAGATCGAACGCGTCGCCGAGAAAGTAACCGACCGCGTCGGAACGATGGGGACGGCGCTCACCTCCTGTGTCACGCCCGAGAAGGGCGAGGCGACGTTCGACCTCGGCGAGGACGAGATCGAGCTCGGGATCGGCATCCACGGCGAACCGGGCACCGAACGCACCGAGATCATGTCCGCCGACGAGATCACCGACCACCTCGCCGAGGCCGTCCTCGAGGACCTCGGGGTCGAGTCGGGCGCCGAGGTCGCGACGATCGTCAACGGGATGGGTGGGACGCCGCTGATGGAGCTGTACGTCGTCAACCGCCGACTCCAGGCGTTGCTCGAGGATCGCGGCCTCGAGACCTGGAACGCCCGCGTCGGTGACTACATGACCTCCCTGGACATGATGGGGTGTTCGATCACGGTGCTCGAACTCGACGACGAGCTGAAGGAGCTGCTCGCGTACCCGGCCGAGACACCCGGATTGACCGTGACGGAGGGCTGAACTCCGGGATGGACCGAGAAGCTCAGGCCGAGGCGATCCGCGAGGCGACGGCGGCGATGGCCGACCGGATGGCGGCTGAGAAGTCCGTTCTGACCGACCTCGACTCCGCGATCGGCGACGCCGACCACGGCGCGAACATGAACCGCGGGTTCCAGGCCGCCCTGGAGCGACTCGAGGACGCCGATGACGACCCCGCCACACTCGTCAAGACCGTCGGCGTCGCGCTCGTCTCGGAGGTCGGCGGCGCCGCCGGCCCGCTGTACGGCGGCTCGCTGATGAAAGCGAGCGGGGAACTCGAGGAGGGAGTTACCGCCGAGTCGTCGGTCGCGTTCGCCGAACGGTACCTCGAGACCGTCGAGGAGCGAGGGAAGGCGTCCGTCGGGGACAAGACGATGGTCGACGCGATCACGCCGGCGGTCCACACCTACAAGAAGTCGATCGAGGTCGACGACTGTGACCCCCTCGAGGCGCTCGGAAAGGCCGTCGACGCGGCCGAGCGCGGCGTGGCGTTTACGACCCCGATACGCGCCAAAAAGGGGCGGGCGTCCTATCTCGGCTGGCGCTCCGTCGGCCACCAGGACCCCGGCGCGACGAGCACCCTCTACCTGCTTGAGGAGCTGCTCGAGGTCGCGAGGGAACACCTCGACGGCGACGTCGAAACCGACGCCGAAGCCGACGTCGACCCCGAGGAACTCGCGGAGCCGGCCGCCGGCGGAGAAGTTGACGAAAGCGCGAACAGCGACGGAGGGAGCTGATGGTCGGCATCGTCGTGGTCTCACACAGCGAACGAGCCGCCGAGGGGATCCGCGAGATCGCCCGGGAGATGGGCGGCGACGTCCGGATCGAGGCCGTCGGCGGAACCGGGGACGGCCAAATCGGGACGACGCCGGAGCCGATCCGCGAGGCGGTCGAGGCGGCTGACGGGAGCGGCGAGGGCGTCGTCGTTCTCGTCGACCTCGGGAGCGCCGTGATGAACGCCGAACTCGCCCTCGAGGAGGCCGCCGTCGACGAGGCGGTCGTCGCGGACGCACCGGTCCTCGAGGGGGCGCTCAACGCGGCCGTCGCGGCGACCGCGCCGAACGCGACCGTCGAGGCGGTTCGCGAGGCTGCTGAAGAGGCGGCTGGCGTCTCGAAGCTGTAATCGTTCGTGGCTACCGGCGGCCGAGCGACCGTCAGCGTTCGACCAGAAGGAAGGTTCGAGAGCCGCGACGCTCGAGGGAGACGCGGTCGGTCTCGAGGTTCGCGTCGACGTAGGTCTGGATCTCGTCGAGGTGCAGTGAGGAGACGTCGACTCGGCGTCTGGGTGCCTCGACCGTCGCGGCGGCGTCGGTCGGCTCGGTTCGCTGGCTCCGGGCGTCGATCCGCAGTACGGTCTGGGACATACCTATCGATCGGGCGGACAGCACGTCAATCCGAGCCGTCCGGAGTGAAAGTGAAAGTACGGGACGGCGGATCGGACGTCGAGTTCGACCGGCTCGACGGGCTACTCGAGAGGTTTGACCGAAACGGTCGTCGAGCCGTCGGCGGTCTCGAGCGCGACCGTCTCGACGATCGCCTCCCGCGCTCGCTCCCGCCACGCGTCGACCGCCTCGGCGTGGCGCTTTCGGACCTCCTCGGTTTCCCCCGACGGCGCCTCCTCGCGTTCGTCCTCGAGGGTCGGGTAGTTCGCGACTGTCTCGTCCTCGAGGAGCGTCTCGGGCTGGACGTGGACGGCGCCGGTCACGCGGGTGTCGTCGGCGCGGTAGACGTGAATCCGGGCCCGCATCCGACCGTGGAACGGGGGTGTCATGCGAAGGACCGCCGCTCCGGGATTCTCGCGTCCGTAAACGAAGGCGTCGACGACGTCGTCTCTCGAGACGGCGATCGAGCGAATCGCCGACGGATCCGCATCGGCTGTCATCGACTCCCGGTACGGATTCAGCGGTGTTAACGGCGGCGGGTCGCCCTCGCATCAGCGCCGTCGGTCGACGTTTCGGGACCGACCCGGCAATGGAATAGCTAGTCCTTGATGTGTCGGGCGGGTAACGGTCGGACGATGTGGCTCCATCGGGGCGCGGGTGCGCCGAACGTCGCTGCCGTCGCAGGAGAGTCGCCGATCTCGATCCCGTTCGACGATCCGATCCTCATCTTCGGACTCGCGATGGTGATCTTTCTTGTCGCTCCGCTGGTCCTCAAGCGCTATCGGCTGCCGGGGATCGTCGGGATCATCCTCGTCGGTGCGGCGATCGGCCCCAACGGCGTCCACCTGCTCGAGCGCGACGAGACGATCCAGCTGCTCGGCGAGGTCGGGCTGGTCTACCTGATGTTCGTCGCGGGCCTCGAGATCAACCTCAACCAGTTCGTCGAGTACAAGGACCGCAGCGTCGTCTTCGGGCTGCTCTCCTTTCTCATCCCGCAGGCCGTCGGCACGGTCGTGGGCGTCTACCTCCTCGATCTGACCCTCGCGGCGGCGTCGCTGTTCGCCGCCATCTTCGCCTCGCACACGCTGCTCGCCTATCCCGTGGTCAACCGTCTCGGAATCGCGAACAACGAGGCGGTGACCGCGACGATCGGCGGAACGATCCTGACCGACACTCTCGCTCTGCTCGTGCTCGCGGTCGTCATCGCCTCCACCGACGGGGCGCTCGACGCCGCGTTCTGGCTCCAGCTCGGCGTCGGGCTGACCGTCTTCTTCGTCGGCATCTGGCTGCTCGTCCCCCGGCTCGGGCGCTGGTTCTTTCGCGGCCACGCAGAGGAGAGCTACTTCGAGTTCCTGTTCGTGATGGCCGTCCTCTTTCTCTGTGCGTTCCTGGCCGAGCTCGCCGGTGTCGAGCACATCGTCGGCGCCTTCCTGGCCGGGCTCGCGCTCAACCGCCTGGTTCCGGAGACGGGCCCGCTGATGAACCGCATCGAGTTCGTCGGCAACGCCCTCTTTATCCCCTTCTTCCTGCTGTCGGTCGGGATGCTCGTCGACGTTCGCGTCCTCCTCGCGGGCGCCGACACGCTGGTGATCGCCGGCTCGCTGATCGTCATGGTCTTCACGACGAAGTACGCCGCGGCGTGGGCGACCGGACGGCTCTACGGGTACGATCGCGACGAGATCCGGAGCATGTTCGGGCTCTCGGTCGGCCAGGCCGCCGCCGCGCTGGCGATCGTCCAGATCGGCTTCGACGCCGGCGTCCCCGGGTTCGGACTCGAGATGATCAACGCGGTCGTGCTGATGATCCTCGTCGTCGCCCTCGTCAGTCCCGCCGTCGTCGAGCGCTCCGGCGGCATCCTCGCCCGGAACCGCGAGCAGCGACCCTACGATCCCAGCGAGACGCCACAGCGGATCCTCGTCCCGGTGTCGAGCGAGTCCCGACACGCCGAATCGCTGCTGGATCTCGCCTTCGCGATCCGCGACCCGCGCGTCGGGGAGCCGGTGCGCGCGGTCTCGGTCGTTCGCCCGGAGTCGGTCGCGCGAACCCGATCCAGGGTCGACGCGGCCGAGGACCGGCTCGAGACCCTCGAGGAGTACGCCGCGGGTGCGGAGGTTCCCCTCGAGGGCCGCGCGCGGATCGATCACAACGTCGCCTCGGGGATCGTCCGCTCGGCGCTCGAGAACCGAATCACGTCGCTGGTCATCGGCTGGGACGGCGCCCGCTCGCGGGAACAGCGGGTGTTCGGCCACACGATCGATCAGGTGCTGCGTCGAACCACCCAGCTGACGCTCGTCGGGCGGGTTCACGAACCGCTCAACACGACCCGTCGAATCGTCCTGGTCCTCCCGCCGGGGATCGACCGCAACGACGGCTTCCAGGAGGCGGTCCACACGGCGAAACTCGTCGCCGAGCGAACCGGAGCGCCGATCCGCGTCCTCGCGCTCGAGGACGATCCCGAACGGCTCGAGGGGCTGGCCGCCGCCGTCGAGCCAGACGGCTCGGGGGCGATCGAGTCGGTGGCAGACTGGACGGCCCTTCGCTCGCGGCTGCGCGAGAACGTTCGGGCCGAGGATCTCGTCGTCTGCGTGAGCTCCCGCCGAGACGACCCCGGCTGGCATCCCGAGTTGCAGACGCTCCCCAAGCGCATCTCCCGGCTCACGGCGGGCAACTTCGTGATCATGTATCCCGCGACGGAAGAACGCGAGGACGATCGGCGGTTCCTCCGGCTCACGTAGCGACGCGGGTCGGGGTCGACGTTGGGGTCGAGGTCTGCAGGGGATCGACCCGGCCTCGTCGCTCGGCCGACCGGCGGTAAGTCGAAACCGTCCGAACGCCGGAGTCGACTCGAATGTCGTCGATCAGGCCGCAGATCAGCGCGTCGACCGAGCCAGCGAAGACGTGGGGACCCTCGCGTCACGACCGTTCGGCGGTATACGAGTAACACGAAGCAGGAAGGACACAGCACTAACATAAGAATATTTAACTTTTTCAAATAAAATCTACATCTCGGATTAATTGACAAACCGTTGAATTGATCACGGGATGGGGAAGATTGCTAACGGATGCCTGGAACGACTATTGTCAGGTGTTGCGGGGGGAACGCTCACGAACAGGGGAGGGTCGATCGCGTCCTCGATTCCGTCTGCTTTACCGAGTCCTACGATCGCGAAACGGTGGTTCGGAACGCCGAGGGGACGGTCGCGTCCACCGGGTACGACACGTATCCGACCGAGGTCGTCGAAACCGACGAGTGGACGATCCTGCTGGAGGGTCGGATCTACGATCGCCGCGATACCGAGGCCGCGCTCCGGAACGTGGCGGCGTGGATCGACGAGGGGAACGTCGAGCGCTTGTCGGAGTGGGTGGCGACGCGTGACGGTGACTTTCTCATCACCGTCGTCGACCGCGCGAGCGGGAGTACCTGGGTCGTCAACGACGTTTTCGGACGGCTCCCGACCTACCGTACTACGGTCGGAGACACGACGATCGTCACCCGCGAGCTCAAAGTCGCCCGGCGGCTCGCGGCCGTCCTCGAGGGACGACCCGTCGGCGTCGACCGGCTCGGTCTCGGACAGATGCTGCTGTTCGGTTACCCGCTTGGAACCCGGACGCCGTTCGACGGCATTCGACAGCTGCCGCCGGGCTCGCTGCTCGAGGTCGAGCGCGACGAGGTCACGTCGCTCCACGAGTTCCGGTTCGACCGCTACGAGAACGACGATCGGAGCGTCGCCGAGAACGCTCGCGCGCTGACGGACCGTTTCGTCGAGGCGTGTCGCCGACGCGCCGGAACGGTCGAGACCTCGATCGTCTCGCTGAGCGGCGGGCTCGACTCGCGCGCGGCTATCGCCGGCTATGACGCGGTGCTGGGCCGCGCGTCCGGGGGGACGCTGCTCGCCGCGACGTCGGTACGGGAGGACGGCGCTAACGCCGACGAAGCGAACGTTGCTCGTAAGGTCGCCCACTCCCTCGACGTGCCGTGGTCGTCGTACTTCGTCGACAGGACCGAGCGCCACCGGAAGGCCCTACTGGAGATGACTCAGGGGATGAACACCGTCGGCATGTCGCTGGGTCTCGACTTCGCCGAGCAGCTCGCCGCCGACCACCCGGGAGCGGCCCTGGTAACCGGCGACGGCGGGGACAAGATCTTCCCCGACCTCACGCCGCCGACTGCGGTCGACTCGAGGACGGAGCTCGTCGAGACGCTCGTCCGAACGAATCAGCAGTTCGCACCGGACGAGATCGAGGACGTGATCGGCCTCGACGCGGATCGCCTCGTCGACTCCGTCGCCGAGCGGATCGACGCCTACTCCGAGGCGACGCTCGAGGGGGCTCACGTCCACTTCCTGATCCGCGAGCGCGGCATCAACATGCTCAACCACGGCGAGGACCGGACCCGCCACCATCTCTGGACGACGACGCCGTTCTACGCGCCGGACCTGTTCGCGGCGGCGATGGCCTGCCCGCCCGAGCAGAAGGCGGGGACCGAGCTGTACCGCGAGTTTCTCTCCCTGCTCTCGAGGGAGCTCGCCGAGATCGAGTACGTCGATTTCGGCGTCCCGATCACCTCCGTCGAGTACAGGGCCAAGAAGTTCGCCTACGGCTGGCTCGGCGCGCGGCCGGCGCTGAAAGAACGCGTCCGCTCCCTCGTGGAGTCCCAGGGTAGTGGGGGCGGGATCCACTCCCGGCAGCTGCTCGCCGAGGCCGTCGCCGATGCCGACGGGCTCGGTCGCCACTTCTCGGCCGAGGAAATCCAGCGGATCGCCTGGGACGGAAGCGGCCACCGCCCGCATCAGCGATACCAGCTGGCGACCCTCGTCGCCGCGCTCGACCCGATCGAATCACGCGTACGACAGCCAACACAGGCTCGGCCCGTGATGCAGAAACGGCACTGAGAACGCGTCGACTACCCTTCGGGCTCGCCGTCGGCCACCCCGAGCCCGGGCTCGAGCACCTGCGCCCGAACGTCGGTCGAGACGCCGTAGGCCGCGTCCTCGAGCGAGTCGGGGCATTCTACGTCGCTGTCGGGTCTGTAGTGGGCCCGCAGCGAGGCTCGAACGGCGTCACGAACGCAGGCTCGAGTCGACGCCCCGACGGTTGTCGCGCTCCCGGAAAACGCCGCTGGCTCGCCGCCGGGGTCGTGGCCGACGATGATCGCGTCGGTCGTCGTTCCCGGAAATCCCGTCTCGGCGAGCAGCGTCGCCGCCTTCGCCTCCGCGGCGACCGCGAGGAGGTTCGCCAGTGCCCCGTCGGCGAGCCGGCGGTCGGCGTACACGACGACGTTGACGGTTCCGGTGGGCGACCCGGAGTCCGAATCTCCGGCGCTCGAGGACTCGAGCGAGCCACCCGACGGCTCCATCGGCAGCGCCGCGGGGTTCGAGATCCCCGCGGTCGCGTACGCGGTCACCGGGCCGCAGTGTGCGCCCCGTGCGTCGGCGACGTCGACGCCCGTAAACAGCACGGGACCCGGATCCTCGAAGCCGGCCCGCTCGAGCCGTTCGTCGGCGTACGCCTCGAGGTCGGTTCGACCCCATCCCTCGGGTACCGAGACGTTGTACGCGCAGGCGGCCCGCTGGCGCCCGCCGTTCCACCCCGTCGAGAGCCACTCGGTTTCCGGTCGGGCGAGCCGTAAGACGCCGTCCCGTCTGCGGCTCTCGAGGTGGGGTCCGTCGCTCACGGCGGACACCCCAGCGCCTCGAGGAGTCGATCGTTCGCCTCGCGGTCCTTGACCGCCACCCGGACGTGGGAGTCCAGTCCCCGGAACGTCGTCGCGTCCCGGATCGCGACCCCGTTCTCGCGAGCGCGCTCGAGGACGTCCGCCACGCACCGATCGCCGACGTCACACAGGAGGTAGGGAGCGTCCGAGGGGGCGACCTCGAAGCGGGCCGAAAGCGCCTCCCACATCCGCTCGCGCTCGCGGGCGACCCGGGTGCGGGTCTCGCGGACGAACTCGTCCTGGCGCAGACAGTAGGCGCCGACCCGCGCGGCGGGCGTTCCCAGCGACCAGGTCCGACGGGCTGTCTCGAGGTCGTCCCGTAGCTCACCGCTCGCGACCGCAAAGCCCGCCCGTAGCCCGGGGAGACCAAACAGTTTCGTGAGCGAGCGCGCGACGACGACGTCCTCGCTGTCGAACTCTGTGACCGACGAGAGGTCGGTAAACCCGAGGAACGCCTCGTCGACCAGCAGGGTCGTTCCGGCCTTGCCACAACGGGTGGCAAACGCCGCGAGCGCGTCGGTGTCGGCCGCCTCTCCCGTGGGATTGTTCGGCGTGCAGACGACCGCCAGCGCGCAGTCCGCGAGCGCGTCGGTCCCGATCTCGAGTACGTTGTCAGCGTGGACGAACGCAGGTGTCGCACCCTGCAGCTGAACCTCGCGGGCGTACTCGCCGAAGCTGGGGTAGGGGACCAGTGCGCTGTCGCCGGGCTCGAGGATGCACTCCATCGTCAGTCGGATCGCGGCTAACCCGCCCGGCGTCGGGATCACGCGCTCGGGATCGCAGCCGACGAACTCGGCCCCGGCCGCCCGGTAATCTGGGTAGGCGTCGTCGGGGTAGCGTCGACTCGCCTCGAGGGCGTCCCGGTAGACCCGTTCCGTCCCGTCGGGCGTCTCGGGGTTCGTGTTCGCCGAGAAGTCCAGGATCTCGCGGTCGGGCTCGCCGCCGTGGGGCACCCGCTCGGCGGTGCGGATCGCGTCAGGATCCATGCGTTCCCTCCGGGCGCTCGGCCCGTTCATCGATCGCTCCGTCGCGCTCGTCGTCGATCCCGAGTCGCCGGCAGACCTCCTCGAGCCGATCCCTGACCGCACCCATCTTGCCGTCAGAGACGAGCGAGAGCGCGCCGCCCATCGCGACACCCTCCTTCGCCTCGCCCGCACAGTAACGGGCCATCGCGACGTGATCGTGCCCGTCGAAGCCGGGGTCGGTGACCGTCAGCTCACAGTCGAGGCGGGCACACGCTTTGGGGAGAGCCTCCTCCTGTTCGTCGGCGACGAATGAGGTCGTCGCGATCCGAATCGACTCGTCGATTCCGGCGTGTCGGAGGAGGGCCGCGACCGCGACCATTTGAGTTCCGCCGGCGAGGATCACTCGAGCCCCGTCCTCGAGCGCCCCGGCTGCGATCCCGGCGACGGCGGCCTGGACGGGGTCGCCGACGACCCGAATCGCCCGCAGGGGGTCGTCCTCGCAGTCGCCCGGCTCGAGTCCGCTCGCCTCGAGGCCGCGCTCGACGACGCGTCGCTTTCGCTCGAGGGGGTTCTCGGGCAGCGACGAGGACACCCCAGCGGGCTCGCCGAGGGCGGTCAGTGCGCCGAGGGCGGTCGTCGTCCCACCCGGGATCGTCTCGCCGAGCAGGAGTTCCTCGTCCGAAAGCTCGCGGCCGTACTCCCGTGCGCGCTCAAAGAGCCCTTCGGCCCCGCGGACGGCAACGGGGTCGCGGACGTCGGCTCCGGGCTCGGCCTCGAGATCGACCGTCGGCACGGCGGTCGGCTCCGCGAGACCCGCGTCGACGACCGTCAGGTCGAAGCCAACGGCCTCCCGAACCGCGCGGGTCACCGCCGCGGGCGTCGGACAGCCCGTCGGACTCACGGGTACGACGGGCGCGGCGATCGGCTCGCCGTGAGCGAGGATCTCGGCGTCGGCCGCGGGCGTGTGGGCCATCAGCTCCGGGGCCGCGCCCGCGGCGCTGATCCCGTCGATCAGC
This sequence comes from Natronococcus amylolyticus DSM 10524, assembly GCF_000337675.1. Taxonomy (GTDB): domain Archaea; phylum Halobacteriota; class Halobacteria; order Halobacteriales; family Natrialbaceae; genus Natronococcus; species Natronococcus amylolyticus. The sequence goes on from NZ_AOIB01000026.1 coordinate 82,901, forward strand.
GCCGTCTCGGTCGTCCCCGCGGTCAGGACTACTCGCATCGGTCCTCCGCGATGCGGGCGTCTTCGAGTCGGTTCACGTTCACCGCCAGTCGCGGGTCGTAGCTCACCTGTGTCATGGATTCCTCCGCGGTGCCGACGACGTTGACCCCGGTCGGTGCGAGGTGAGGGGCGTCCTCGAGTCGGGTGTCGACGCCGACCCCCAGACGGCGCTTCAGCGCTGCGGGGACGCAGACGGTCCTCGAGGCTTCGCACTCGCCGTGGATCGCGAGGACCCGATCGACGACCGCGTCCTCGAGCAGCGGGAGGTCGGCCGCGACCGATAGCACGGGTGGCTCGACCGCGGGATCCTCGAGGGCCGAGAGCAGGTCGGTCACGTACCCCTCGCCCTCGGTTTCGATCGTCCGGACGGCGTCGGTTCGCTCGAGATAGTCGGCCGTCTCGGGGGCGTTCGGCGAGACGACCGCGAAGGCCGTCTCGATCCGACTCACCTCGAGGCCAGCCAGCACGCGATCGACCATCGGCGTCCCGGCGATCGGGTGCAACGGCTTCTCGTAGGGGCTCTCGAGGCGGGTCCCCCTCCCGCCGCACATCAGGAGAGCGTCCACGCGATCACCCCCGCGTGCAGTCCGACGACGCGGCCGATCTCGGTGGCCGCACCGAAGACGTCGCCGCTGACGCCGCCGAGGTTGCGCCGCGCCCAGAGCCAGGGGAGCGCGACCCCGACGAGCGCCCCCGGAACGGCAAGCGCTGCGGGATGGGGCCAAAGGAGTACTGCGGCTCCGAGGACGAAGACCGCGGGCGCGATGAATTGACCCGAGGCTGTCGCTTCGGTCAGCTGGCTCCCCATCCCCTCGTGGCTCGCGGTCCCGAAGCAGGCCATCGCGGCCAGCCCGAGCCTGGCGCCGACCTCCGCGGCGATTGCGCCGCCGACGGCCGTCACTGGCGGGAGCTCGGCGACGCCGAGAGCGCCGAGCGCGAGCCCCGCAACGGTCAGCGAGACGGCCAGGAGCGCGCCCACTCCGGTAGTCGTATCCTTCAATACCTCCCGACGGCGCTCGAGATCCCCGTGAACGACGAGGGCGTCGCCCAGGTCCGCGACCCCGTCGAGGTTGTGGATCCCCACGACGACGTAGACCGCGAGCAGGTAGCCCAGCGCGACCGTTGGCGCCGCGAGGACGTCGGCGGCCAACAGCGGGATCGCGGCCAGCGCGCCGACGACGAGCCCGACGAGCGGGAACGTCGCCGGGCGCGAGCGGAAGGTCTCCCAGTCGCCCTCGCGGTGGCCGACGGGGAGTCGCGTGAGAAAGGCGAGGGCGCCCCGACAGGCGCCGAGCCAGGTCCTCACGCGACCACCCCCGCGCCCGCGGTCGACAGGAGCGCCTCGAGCGCAACTCCCAGTGCGATCGCGAGGACGGCCGCGACCAGCGCCGCGCGGAAGACCAGTCTCGTCGCCCGCTCGCCGTCCTCGAGGGTCGGGAGCGCGGCGTCGGGGTTCAGATCGTAAACGCCAGGTTTGCGGAGCCGAACCGGGAGCGCGCAGGCCAGCGTCGCCATCGGCCACCCCGAGTTCGGCGACGGGGGCGTCCGGGCCCACGCTCGAGCGCGGACGAGTGCCCCGGGGTCGGCCGCGGCGACGGCGATCGTGACGGCGCTCAGCCTGGACGGGAGCCACATCACGAGATCGTCGAGGCGCGCGCTCGCCGTTCCGAGGGGTTTCGAGGGGTAGCCGAGCATCGAGTCTAGCGTGTTGACGCCTTTGATCCAGGCCGCTGCGGCGGCCGCGGCGGGCAGCGAGAACGGGGCGAGGACGGCGAAGGGAAGCAGCGTCGCGACCAGCCCGTCCGCGAGGTTCTCGGCCGCGCTCTCGAGAGCCGCGCTGCGGAGTTCGGCGGGCGAAAGGTCCTCGGTGTCGCGTCCGACGAGGCCCCGAATCCCCTCGCGGGCCGTCTCGAGGTCGTCCGCGGTCGCGGCGACGACCTCGCTCGTGAGCTCAAGCAGCATTCGCAGGCTGGTCGTGAGGTAGAGGACGAGTCCGGCGATGGCTGCGCCCGCAACGGGGTCGACGGCCGCCGCGACGAGGACGAACCCGCCCGCGGCGACGGCGGGAATCAGCGGGATGACGAGCGCGATCGGGACGCCCAGCAGTCGCTGGACGCGGTCGTCGTCGCTCCAGGGGCGATCGAGCGCCCCCACGAGCCGGCCGAGCCACGCGACGGGGTGGGCCGCGTTCGGCGGCTCCCCGACCAGGCGATCGAGGCCGAGGGCGAACCCGACCAGCGCGGCCGTCGTCAGCGTCATACGGATAAGGTTGGTCGTGCGTCGCTCGCGTTTCCGTTCGTGTTCGCGCTTGCGCTCACGGTTCGATACCTCCCTCGAGGCTCGCCAGCGTTTCGGGGACGTCAGTGAGGGGGACGTCCTCGAGCAGGATCGCGGTGCCGCCGACGTCCTCGATCCCGCCGTCGGTTCGGGGGTCGTCGCCGACGTGGATCAGTTCCGATGGCGCGACGCCGAGCTCGTCGGCCGTCAGTTCGAAGATTTCGGGAGCGGGTTTGCGCCAGCCGCAGGCGACACTCGTAACGACAGCGTCGAACCCGTCCCGCTCGAGGTCGGCACGGATGAGCGTCCGGGCGACGAGTTCGGGCACGCTGCAGTTCGAGCAGATCGCTACGGGCCCACGGGTGCGGGCGGCCGCGACGGCCTCGAGCGCTCCCGCTCGAGTCTCGACGTCGGGGTCGAACGCCGCGACGACCGCGTGTCTGACGACGTTGTTCTCGAACTCGACCCCGCGGCTCGCGAGTGCGCGGCTGACGTGGGCCGGAAGCGGTACCTCCGCGTTCTCGGGGGGGTCGACGTGCGGGCTCGCGTAGGCGTCGGCCCAGTCGGTGGGGACGTCGACGCCGCGAGAGTCGAGTTCGTCGGCGACGGCCTCCGCTGGCGTCGCGGGCTGATCGACGTCGACGAGCGTGCCGAAGAGGTCGAACGAGACTGCCACGTTCGCGTAACGAGCACAAGCTGACTTTACTCTCGCGGTCGGCGTGCGGAGTCGGCTCGGGATCCGGAGTTACTCGAGCCCGATGATGTTCGACTCGAGATCCCGGGGATAGTAGGTGAGCCACTCGATTCCCCCCTCGGTGACGGCGATCGTGTCTGAGTGGCGGTAGCCGTAGCTGTCGGTGTAGAGCCCGGGCTCGATCGTCCAGACGTGACCCGGCCGGATCACGGCGTCCTCGTCGTCGTAGCTCGTGTGCTCGCTCTCGCAGTGGTCGCCCCACCCCTCGTCGATATACGGTGGTTCGTGGCCCGCGAGGCCGATGTTGTGGCCGACGTGGTGCTGGGCGAGGTCGGCCACGCCCTGCTCCTCGAAGTACGCCTCGACGGTGCGGTCGACGTCGGCGATCGGGACGCCGGGGCCGAGCGCGTCGATCGCGATCTCCTGGGCCTCCTTCATGAGCTCGAAGTAGTGGATCTGCTCGTCGCTTGGCTCGCCGACGAACATCGTCCGCTCGAGTTCCGAGTGGTAGCCGTCGACGTTGGCCGTCGCACCGGTCACGAGGACGTCGCCATCCTCCAATCGTCGGTTCGCCGTGTGACCGTGGGGGAGCCGGCTCTGCTCGCCCGTGATGTAGCCCGCGCTGACGGGGCCGGAGCCGCGGGTTCGGGGGACGTAGCGGTCGCCCAGCGTATCGAGCATCACCCGCGAGGCGTCGGTGGAGGCGCGCTGACTCACCGTCGCGGGATGGACGCCGGGCTCGGTGTAGTCGGCGAGGTAGCGGTGGCCAAGGTTCGCCCACTTCGCGGACTCCCGGATGAGGTCGATCTCTGCGTCCGACTTCTCCCAGCGCAGGCGAGGGACCCAGCTCTGGGTGTCGATCTCGAGAAACTCGCTCAAGGCGGGACCCTGATATCCCATCGTCCCCGGCGCGCCGTCGGCGTCGGCGGCGACCCTGGTAACGTCGAGGTCCTCGAGCATCCCGACGACGGTCCCGATCGGGCGGCCGCCGGGGTAGTCGCGGTAGTGATGAACCGTCTCGATCCGCGGGTTCTCCTCGACGCGCTCGACCTCGAGTCGCGGGACCGTAATCGCGATCCGCTCGTCGGTCACCGCGAGCGCGACCGGGCGCTCGGTCTGGATGTGGTCGAAGCCGGTCAGGTACTCGATGCTCGTCGCGCCGAACCAGACGCCCGCGTCGGCCTCGATCCCCTCGAGCCGCGATCGGACGTCGGACAGCCGTCGCTCGAACTCCGCCGGAGGAACGTGCATACTACAGCAAGGTGGGAGCGACGGCAAAAACGTTCAGGACGGTGCTGCCTCAGTCGATTCGAGCGAACGCCAGGTTGCCGGAGATGTTCTTGATGTAGATATCGACGACGTCGCCCTCCTCGGCGCCGGGGACGAAGATCGTGTAGTTGCCCTTCTCCGCGACACCGTCGCCCTTCCGGCCCGTGCCGGTGATCTCGACGGTGTAGGTCTGGCCCTCCTCGACGGCGTCGGCCTGCTGTTGCTGCTGGCTGCTCGTCGAGCGCTTGGTCACGGGACGGAACGCACCACAGGCGTCACAGCGAAGCATCGGGGTGCGGTTCTCCCGGACGAGGCGGGTGTCGGGCAGGCCACACTCCGAACACAGCACGTACTCGTCGACGTAGGCGTCGACCGCCGCACTGAAGTCCTGCTCGGAGAAGGTCCCGTTGTACCGGCCACGGCCGCTCTCGAACTTGCCGCTGGTCCCCAGTTCGCGCTGGACGAACCGGTGAAGGTGTTCGTCCTCGCGCGAGAGGACGTCGGCGATATCGCCGAGGTTCGTAAACCGCGTAAACGCACCGTCCTTCTGGGCGTGGGGGTCCGGAATCTCCAGTCGACTCTCGTCGCCGCCGATATCCGGAACCTCGTCCATCGCACGGTCGAGACTCGATTCGTAATCCATACTCGAGTCCAAACGTCGCTGACGTAAATCCGTTCTGTTCTCGGCGCCCGCGGCCGAATCGGACGCTCAGAGGGCGTCGCCGCCGCTCTCGCTGACCGATCCCTGTCCCTCCTCGTCGAGACCCTCGAGGTCGCGCTCGGGGTTGGCCTCGCGGGCGTCGCCGGCCTCGCCCGTGAGTTCGCCGTAGACGGCCTCGCGAACCTCCTCGGGCGAGTCGTACTCCTCGCCGGCCAGCCGGTCGAAGACGCTGCCGAGTGACTCCGTCTCGTTGGGCATGTCGATCGGCTCGCTGCCGTACTCGGTCGCGAGCTCCTCGCTCGAGACGGGGTACTCGAGCGATCCCAGGTCGCGCTCGACCGCCTCGAGGATCGACTCGGCCTCGTCGGCCCGTTCGGACTTGCGTTGTTCGGCCCGGTCCTGTGCGCGGTCACGACTCGGTCCGTCGTCGCTCATGCGCGGTCGTACGACGAGCCCCGACAAAAGCGGCCGGCCGGCGAGGGCGGGGCCGTCCAGCCCGGCTCCGCCCCGGTTTCCACTCCGCCGGGAAACCGTCACCACCACCTACCCCGACTACAGTTCGACGTCTCGATATATAACGATTTTCCACAAACAATTCGGGTCGGTAATAGGGCCGTTGCACCTTCGATGAACGAGTCCTTGTAAGGACGATCTCGTAGACTAAGTTCTAAGCGCATTCTCCTCTTTCACCATAGCGAATCACCAAAAGGGTCGAATGTGGACTCAATAGCAAGTCTGCCTCGAGGGGATTCCGGGTGAATGACGAAATTCTGGCTCTATTCAGTCAATCTGGATAGTGAGGTTAGGAATTCGCTCTCCCCAATTTGAACTCGCCGAGACAGTCCGGGATGCTCGCTTCGCTGCGCTTCCGGGCTGTGACTCGTCTGCTCAAATCGGGTCGGTTGGACGTTTGACTGCTCACGTTGTTCGCAGTAAAAGTCCGCCCTCCCCGATTTGAACGGGGGGCAAGTCGATCTACAGTCGACTGCTCTACCAGTCTGAGCTAAGGGCGGGCGCATCTCAACGTAGTTCCCGAGGGAGACATAAGGGTTATCATTCGAGGCGGGTTCGGTTCTCGCTGACCAGATAATTGATATAGGTGGGATGACAAGGATCGCTCGAGAGAGGATGAGCAAGATCACGTTCCGCGCGGACGATGACCTCGTCGCCCGCCTCGAGGAACTCGAGGCCTCCAAGAGCGAGGTCATGCGCGAGGCCCTGCGGGCCTACCTCGAGGGATCGTCGGACTCGCCTGACCGAACAGGCGAGACGGCGATCGACGACCTCGTCCGCGAGCGCGTCGACGACCTCCTCACGGAGCGACTCGCCGAGCTCCGGGCCCAGCGTCCGTCGGAGCGTGGACAGGACGTCAACGTGACGATCTCGCTCGAGGACGGGACGCGTAACGCCACTGACGCCCGCGTGTCGGCGGTGTCGGACACCGATTCCGACGCCGACCGCGGCTCCGAACCCAACTGTGCACAGTGTGGTGAGACGGTCAGTCCCGACCACGTCTACTGCCCGAACTGCGGCGAGAAAACCGCCCGACGGCTGTTCTGTGACTGCGGGGACGAACTTCGCTCGGACTGGGCGTTCTGTCCGGGCTGTGGCCGCCGGACACCGGCTGCCGACGTTCTCGACTCCACATAAGGACTCGTGTAATACACAGAACCTCGTGTCGGACGAAAGCTTTAATATCTTCGACAGTCTCGCATTTAGTCGCGTAAGACGGTTGTCTTACACCAGCCGGCGAACGCCGGAAACCGCCCGATGTCGGGCGGATTGGGTGTAAGACACCGTGCGTCTGACAGGGGCGCACACCGTCTTACCCCCAACGGGGAATACAACAATGGAGCGTGTGACACTGCGAATCCCGAAACAGCAGATCGAGGAGGTCGAACAGTTAGTCGACTCGGGCGAGTTCCCGAATCGGAGCGAGGCGATCCGCTCGGCCGTCCGTGAGATGGTCAACGAACAGTCCGACGGTCGGACCGAACAGACCGGCAAACGCAACTGGGCCAAGGTGTAACGATGCAGGATATCGTCCAAGATGCACTCGAGAACGCCGAGGAGGAGGCCCGGGAGATGGAAGCCGAGATGGACGGCGACGAGTTCGGGGAGCCCCGAATCGTCATCGTCGGCGCCGGCGGTGCCGGCAACAACACCATCAATCGGCTGTACAACATCGGCGTCGACGGCGCCGACACGGTCGCGATCAACACGGACAAACAGCACCTGAAGATGATTGAGGCCGACACGAAGATCCTGGTCGGCAAGTCGCTGACCAACGGGCTCGGCGCCGGCGGCGATCCGTCGATGGGCGAGCGCGCCACCGAGATGGCCCAGAGCACCGTCAAGGAAGTGCTCGGCGACGCGGACCTCGTGTTCGTTACGGCCGGCATGGGCGGTGGGACCGGCACCGGTGCCGCCCCCGTCGTCGCGAAGATCGCCAAGGAGCAGGGCGCGATCGTCGTCGGCATGGTCTCGACACCGTTCAACGTCGAGCGTGCCCGCACGGTAAAAGCCGAGGAGGGCCTCGAGAAGCTGCGTAACGAGGCCGACTCGATCATCGTGCTCGACAACAACCGCCTGCTCGACTACGTCCCGAACCTCCCGATCGGCAAGGCGTTCTCGGTGATGGACCAGATCATCGCCGAGACCGTCAAGGGAATCTCGGAGACCATCACCCAGCCGTCGCTGATCAACCTGGACTACGCGGACATGTCCACGATCATGAATCAAGGCGGCGTCGCCGTAATGTTGGTTGGCGAGACCCAGGACAAGAACAAGACCGACGAGGTCGTCAAGGACGCGATGAACCACCCGCTGCTGGACGTCGACTACCGCGGCGCGAGCGGCGGACTCGTCCACATCACCGGCGGCCCCGACCTCACGCTGAAAGAGGCCGAGGGCATCGCCGACAACATCACCGAGCGCCTCGAGGCCTCGGCGAACGTGATCTGGGGCGCCCGGATCCAGGAGAACTACAAGGGCAAGGTGCGGGTCATGGCGATCATGACCGGCGTCCAGAGCGCCCAGGTGCTCGGCCCGTCGACCCAGAAGCAGGCCGACCGCTCCCGCGCCAGCATCGAGGGCGCCGGCGACGGCGACTTCGACGCGAGCAACAACGTCAAACACGGTGCGAAGAGCGACGGCGGCCGGAACGAACTCGAGCGCCAGAACGGCGTCGACGTCATCCGGTAGTCGGGCACACCCCTGACACACCACCAGCGGATCCCGCTGACGACGCGCGACCGGACCGACACCGACACACCACGGTTCGGTCGCGTTTGCGATCGACACACCACGCGACGGCCGTCTGACACACCACGGCTCGGCCGTCGCCACGATTGACACGACGCGACCCCGCACCGGCAACCGACACACCACACCAGCCGGTCGCCGGGTATCGCTTCTCGAAGGAGTACTTGTCTCGAGTGACGACGCCGGATTCGAGCGACTCGTCGCTCGAGGGGGCGTTTACTGGTGTAACTCGTGGCGCGAACGATGTCGCGTCTTACGAACTCAGGCCAGCGACTCGAGCAGTCCGCACTTCCGACAGACCTCCCGCGTCGTCGTCGAGCCGCACTCGGCACACTCCCTGAGGTCGGGACCGCCGTCGTCGTCCTCGGCCTCGCCTGCGCGGTCGTCGGCGACGATGCCGGCCAGCTCCTCGTACCCCGAGAGGATCGAGTGGCGGGTTCCGGGGTGGTTCTCCTCGAGATCGTACAGGAGCTGCTGGATCTCGCCGCGGTAGGCCTCGCTGGCGTGGGGACACTCCGTGATGTGAGCGGGGAGGTCCTCGACGTGGGCGTACAGCGCGACCTCCTTTTCTGGAACGTCCCGCAGCGGTTTCGCCCGCGGGACGAACTCCTCCTGCTCGCCGCGCTCCGAGACCGGCCCCAGGCTCGCGTCGAAGTGCTTGGCCATCTGGGCGACGTCGCCCTCGAGGAAGTTCATCAGCGCAGTCTGGGCCTCGTCGTCGAGATTGTGGCCCGTCAGCAGGAGGTCGGCCTCGAGTTCCTCGGCGTACGTCGAGAGCAGATCCCGCCGGAAGACTCCACAGTAGGCACAGGCCGCCATGTTCTCGGGGTCGTCCTCGACGACGTCGTCCATTCGGATTCCGAACTCCTCCTCGTAGCTGACGACCTCGTGGCGAATCTCGAGTTCGTCGGCGAGGTCGACGCAGGCCTCGAGGCTCTTGTCACGGTAGCCCTCGATCCCCTCGTGGATCGTCAGTCCGACGAGTTCGATGCGTGGATCCTCGGCGAACGTGTCGTGGAGGATCTGCGTGAGCACGACGCTGTCCTTCCCGCCCGAGAGTCCGATCACCCAGGTTAGCGGATCGTCGGGTGTCACGTCGTGTGGAACGAGGTCGTCCCGGCGCACCCGTCGGCGCACTCGCTTCTCGACCGACTCCCGGAAGTGGTGTTCGCAGAGGTGTGCCCCCGAGTAGGCGGCGTGCATGATCGCCTCCCCCTCACACCGGTTACAATCCATCGGCGGCAGTTACCAGCGAGCGCGTATGTCGGTTTCGGCTTTTCGGCTCGTTCAGGCAGGGACCGTCTCGCGCGCCTCGACCGCGTCGGCGCCCTCCTCGAGCGCCTCGAGCAAGAGCTCGACGTAGCGCTCCCGTCCCGGCGAGGAGAACAGCTCGTGGCCGCCGTTGTACAGGACGACGTGCTCGGCGGGCACCCGGTGGCCGATCGGCCGAAGGCTGATAACGGGGTCGGTGAGCGAGCAGAAGACGACGGCGTCGTGATCGATCGTCAGCAGGTTCTCCTGGGCGTGGCGCGTCTCGCGGACGAACGTGGGCGAAACCCACCGCGGGATCGTCGCGAGCTGATGGTCGGTCGCCTCCTGTCCGAGGGCCTCCCGGTCGAACTCGCCCGCGGGGAGACAGGGGAACGTCGACGGAACCCTGGAAGCCCCCCCGAGCAGCGGCTCGGAGTAGCGCTCGCCGTACCCCCAGAACGGGCTCAGGTAGACGTGGTTGTCCGCGCCGTCTAACGCCTGGCCGATGAGCGCGCCCGCGCTGTGACCGAGCAGCTGGTACTCCTCGAGATCGAGGACGTACTCGGCGATCGGCTCGAGCCAGTCGGCTTTGAAGTCGTCGATGTTCGTCGGGAGCTCGAAGGCGTGGACCCGGTAGCCGGCCTCGGTCAGCTTCCCGATGAGCCAGCTGACGTTCTCGTGGGTCCAGCGGTTCCCCCAGCCCATGACGAAGACGAGCTCCTCCTCGCCGTCCTCGTTGAAGACGCGGTGTCGCATACGGATCCGTTCGTCGGACACCGATAAAAATCTGCGCTCTTGACACGACCTGCCGACTCCGCCCGTCGGGGCGGCGACCGAGCGCCGCCTCGAGGAGCCACCGCTTCTCGGTCAGTGACAACTCCCGGACACCGAGAGAGCGTTTGCTAACGACTTTCGTTCCCCGTCCTCGAGAGATCGTATGCTCGATGCGCTTCGCTCGCGACTCTATCGCCTCGGATTCAACCTGTTTCCGGCCTACCGTCGAACGGGCGGCCGAGTCACGTACATCGCCCCCGACTGGCGGGAGGTTCGGGTGAAACTGCCGCTCTCCTGGCGCACGAAGAACTACGTCGGAACGACGTTCGGAGGCAGCATGTACGCCGCGGTCGACCCGTTTTACATGATGATGCTCCTCAAGAATCTCGGCGACGAGTACGTCGTCTGGGACAAGGAGGCCGAGATTCGCTTCAAGAAGCCGGGTCGGGAGACGCTGTACGCGCGGTGTACGATCACCGACGAGGAGATCGCGGCGATCGAGGCCGAGCTGGCGACCGAGGGAACGGAGTCGGTCGACCGCCACTACACCGTCGACCTCGTCGACAGCGAGGGGACGGTCCACGCGACGGTTCGTAATACGGTGTACGTGACGACCGATCGGGAGAAGAAGGCCTGACTCGTGACGGGTCCACGGTCGCCGATTCGAGCCGGGACTGAGAAACCGTTTTGCGACTTCGGACCCGACGTCGACGCAATGAGCGAGTTTCCCCGCGAGGAGGCGGTCGATCGACTCGAGGCGCTGGTCGAAACCGTCGAACGCGAGCGCACGCCCGTTCCGGTCCGCGAGATCTGGGCGTTCGGCGACATCGCGCTCGGGCTCGATCCCGTCGAGCGACTCGACGTCTACCTGACGAAGGACGTGTTGATGCGCGACGACAGCTCGTCAGCTGCGGTCGGCGAGGAGCACGGCATCGAGGGCGTCGGACAGTCGGTTCGAGCCGACTGGGCGGCCGAGTACCCCGAGTACCTGCGCGCGAACGCCAACGGCCACGCCGCTCCCGAGAAGTGTCTGGCCGCCCAGCTACTCGGCGAGAACGAACCGATCCACCTCGAGGTCTGTAACGCCGGGTTCGAGGACAACGTCACCCAGCGACTGCGCGGCGCGACGCTCCGGGAGGATTACACCCAGCTGCTGGATCCCCGCGGCGTCTGTCTCTGGGTCGACGGTACCCGGAGCGACGAGGCGTTCCGCAAGCTTCGGGAGAGCGATCTCGCCCTGCCGACGCTGTCGGCCGCCCTCGAGATGCTCGGCATGGAGGAGGAAGAAGCCGGTGAGGCCGCCCGGGAGGTCCACGCCTGGCGCGAGCAACAGGAGGGCGTGACGGTGCGGGGCGACGTCGTCTGAACGCCGTCATACGAACTATTTTGTCGTCTCCATCGGAGATGTCGGTATGAACACGTCGTCGTTGACGACGGGCCTCGACACCGCCCGTCTCGCGGTGTTTGCGAACGTCGCGCTCGTGCTCACGGGATCGGTGCTGGCGCTCGTGAACGTCCTCGATCTCTGGACCGGGATCGTCGTGGTCTGTGCCGGGTTGATCGGAGTCTACGTCTCGCTACTCGGCCGAAGCGAGGAGTCGGACTGACGAGGGTCAGCGATCGAGCGGTCGAAGCTATCGCTGTGAACCTTCCGTTGGACGTGTGATTTCGAACCTGTTATTTGCACGAGCAACTCTGCTGGGGAGGACGTGAGAATCCGTTAGCTTCTGTCAGTATTACCGCGAAAGCCCCTGCCGTTCTCGGGCGTTCTGCCTCGCTGCGCGCGCTCCTTACAGCCGCGTGCTTACGTCGTCGGAACGCCCGAGAACGCCAGCCCCCTTTCAGTCCCACCCCGTGGTGGTTGGTTGGCGCTGCAGACGTATCACCGGCTGTTCCCTTCGCTTACCCACGTAACAACCAGCCACTCACCGAACCGACACACACCGCCGTTCCACTGCCGACTACTGCGCCTCGGCTACTCGCCCAACCGTCACGAAGAACGGAATCGCTTCACGCCGACGATACGTCCGCTCTTCCATCTGCTCGATCACGTCCCGGCCCATCGACCGCCACTCGCTGCGGAGGGCGTCGTACTCCTCGTTCGTCAGGTCGCCCTCGAGCATCGTCTCCCGGTCGTCGGCCAGCCCCGCACCCGTTGCCTTCCGCTGGGCGATCGTCAACGCCGCCTCGCCGTAGGGGGGCTCGATCGTCCGCTCGTGGTCGTACTGGCGGGTCTCGAGCACCTCGAGCCCTGCCTCCGTAAACGCCTCGCGGGCATCGGCTCCGAGCGTGACGTCAGTTCCGACCCCCTCGAGGTAGGCCCGTCGGGCCTGGTCCTCGAGTCGCTCCTCGCTCGCGACGCTCGAGTCGACCGCGACGGCGCCGTTGTCGGGTTCGACGGCCGCGACGAGATCGCTCGAGACGCGGGCGAACTCCCGGATCGCCGCCTCGGGATCGGGCAGGTTGATCAGGAGCGCCTGACAGACGACGAGGTCGAAGCTGTCGTCGGCGAAGGGGAGCCGAAGGGCGTCGCCAGCGACGACCGGAACGTGCTCGCCAGCGAACTCGAGTAAGTCCGTGTCGGCGTCACAACCCACCACCTCGCCGGGACACTCGGCGGCGAGCACGCGGCTCAGCTCGCCGGTACCACAGCCGACGTCGAGCACGCGCTCGCGGGAGTCGAGGGCGAGGGGCTCAAGCGCCTGCCGGGAGTCGTCCCACATCCCCTCGCGGGTCCGCTCGAGGTAGGCTTCGGAGAACTCGCGCACGGCTTCTCGTAGTGCCAGCGGGAGTAAAAACGGGTCGGTTCCGAGCGTCGTCGAATCGGGCGTTTACGTGTCCTCGCGGAGCTCCTTCGTCTTCTCGATGTTCCAGGCGAAGCCCTTGCCGTCCTCGGTGGGCGTCTCGAGGGCAAACGGCAGCTCCCGCAGATCGGGGTGGTTGACGATGGCGCGGATGCCGTCCTCGCCGATGTACCCCTCGCCGATGAGGGCGTGTTCGTCCTTGTGGGTGCCGACATCGTGTTTCGAGTCGTTGAGGTGGATGTACTCGAGGTGCTCGAGGCCGACCTCGTCGTCGAACCGGGAGACGGTTTCGTCGACGGCCTCGGGCGTGGTGAGGTCGTTGCCCGCGACGAGCGTATGGGCGGTGTCGATGCAGATGCCGATCTCCTCGTCCGTGCGGTCGATGATCCCTGCGAGGTGGGCGAACTCACCACCCAGCTTGGTGCCGCTGCCGGCGTCGGACTCGATGAGGATCTGCACGCCGTCGGGGACGTCGAGTTCGTCGACCAGACTCGCCGCGTTGTCGAGGCCGCCCTCGACGCCGGCACCCGTATGCGCGCCCAGATGGACGTTTACGTACGGAATGCCCAGCGTCTCGGCGGCGTCGAGTTCGGCCTGCATGCTCTCTTTGGACTTCTCGCGGAGGTCGTCTTTCGGCGTACAGAGGTTGACCAGGTACGAGGAGTGGATCACCCACGGCCCCTCGAGCAGATCGTCGCTCTCCTCGCGAAAGCCCGCGGCGGCCTCGTCGCTGATCTCGGGCTGGGCCCAGACCTGTGGCGACGTGGTAAAGACCTGTCCACAGTTGCCACCGAAGGCGACCTGGCGGTGAACCGCGTTACGGATGTCGCCGTAGGGCGGTGTTTCGTCGTCGGAGGAGACGCGCGAGCCGGAGATCGAGACGTGTGCGCCGACCTTCATGGCTGGCAGTCAGTACCGGTTCGTGATAGGGGTAACGGACGACGCTACGCGCTTCGGCGCTCGCGCCTCGGCGAGCGAAGCACCTCGAGTCGGGTCTCGAGGAACGGAACCGTCCTACTGCCCGCTGGCCTCGAGGACCTCCCGATCGCGAACCCAGGCGTCCACGCCGTACTTCCGGTCGGCGAGATCGCGGGCCGCCTCGAGTTCGTCCTCGTGCCACTCGCCGTCCGTCGCTCCGCACCACTCCCGCAGGGAGTCGGCGACGGTTTCGACGGCAGTCTCGCGGTCGAGGCTCGTCTGCTCGCGGATGCTCGTCACTCGGTTGACGAACGTCTCCGCAGTCACGTCGCTGTCGAAGACGTCGACGTGGTGGTTTGGCTCGAGGTCGTACGACAGCGAGCCGTGCTGGATCACGACGTCTCGCTGTCGGTACTGGGCGTTACCGCTGAGTTTCTTCGCGTCCTCGCCCGAACTCGCGGGTGCGACCACGTCGTGGGCCGGATTGATATCCCGTAGATAGCAGGAGGGGTAGTAGATCGACGCCTGTTCGGCGCCCGCGAAGTCGGCGTCGATCCCCATGCGGTCGAACGCCTCGAGAATCGGTTCGCAGAACAGCGCGTAACAGTCCATCAGATCTCCCGGTACCTCCTCGGCGGGCGCGACGATCGTGTAGGAGATGTCGGCGTAGCGGTCGTGGTAGATCCCGCCGCCGCCGGTCTGCCTGCGGGTGACGTCGATCCCCGCCCGTTCGCAGTATTCCCAGTCGACCGAGTCGGGATCCTGCCGGTAGCCAAGCGAGAGCGTGCTCGGCTCCCAGGAGTAGACGCGAACCGTCCGGAGGTCGTCCTCGAGCGCGGTTCGGCCGGCGATCTCCTCGAGGGCCATCTGTGTCGCTCCCTCGCGGGGCTCGTCGGCGATGAGCCGCCAGTCGCGGTCGGCAAGCGTGGTCATGTCGTGTGGATCGACCGCGCGGGTGAAAGCGGTTGCGACGGACGGCGGTGAAGGTCGGTCGCTCGCGTGCCGTCCTATGAACTCGTCTGAACATCCGTGACCGCGTCGGAGAGGTTGTCGTCGTGCTCAGCGAGGTACTCCCAGTCGGGAAAGGCGATGCTTTCGGCCTCCTCGGTCGTCGTCGGCAGATCTTCCTCGAGCCCCTCGGCGTACTCGATGTCCTCGCTGCTGAACGCCAGCGGCGCGTGTTCGGACCACTCCGACTGGACCTCGGCGTCGAGCAGGAAGTTGAGGAACTCCTCGGCCTCGTCCCGGTGATTCGTGCCCTCGACGACACACCAGTTGTTGAACCAGCCGGTGGTCTCCTCGGGCATCGTGTAGGTTATCCCGTCGTAATCGTCGATGTCGTACGCGACCGAGGCGTAGTACCACTGGGCGACGTCGATGACGTCGTTCTCGAAGTCCTGCCAGACGTCTTCGCCCGAACTGGCCCACCCCTCGACGTTCCAGGACTCGAACTCCGCGAGCACGTCGTCGTGGAGTTCCTCGTTGTGCATCTCCTCGGCACCCTCGGCGTCGTCCATCCCGATCGCGGCGGCGTAGAGGGGGTACCACCAGAACCCGGTGTCGACGCCGACGCCGTCGCTGTCCCGGGCGGCCGAGGAGAACTCGCTCCAGCTCTCGGGTTCGACATCGGCGTCCTCGCGGTGGAGAACGGCACACGGCGAGCCGTCGACCGGTACTCCGTACTCGGTCTCGCGCATCTCCCGGTAGAACTCCATCACGCCGTCGAGGTTCGGGACGTTCTCTTCACGAATCGGCTCGAAGAGGTCGTCTTGGCGACCGTAGTAGTAGAAGTTTCCCTCGGCAACCGTAACGTCGAACGGCGGCTCGTCCTCTGGGGCGTTCCGGATGTCCGTGAGGATGTCGTCCCAGCCACGCTGAATTTCGAGGTCGGTGTCGTGTTCGTCCTCGTAGCGAGGGACGACGGACTCCTCGAACCGATCGGCGTAGTGACCGCTCCAGACGCTTACGCGCAGGGAGTCGGTTCCGTCGGCCAGCTCCGCACAGCCGGCGAGTGCGGTGGCCGAGCCGGCGACTGCAGCCGTCAGGAAACGGCGTCTCGAGGTCACTCCCTCGTTCGATGGAACCGATGAAACGCGTTCCGATTCGGCATCAGTGGACTCCACATCCCGTTTGGGGTATGCGGCCATGGCTGGGAAGGTTGCATCGATGCACACGGATAATAGCTCGGCCGGAACGAGGGCCGATCCTCGTCGAACCGGGCGAGGAGTTCTGCACAGATCCGCCATACGGGTTTTGTATCGCACTATGTCGTATACGGGAGCGGGTAGTGTCGTCGGAACGCGTCACGACGTTTTTACGTACACGGCGGGTACGGCGACTATATGGTGCGGAACGTCGCCGAGTTACTGCCGGAGCTCGAGGAAGAGGACTTCTATCTCCTCTCGGGCGTGGAGCAGGGTATGCGCTTCTCGGAGTGGGTCCAGCGGGAGAAGATCCCGAAGTTCGCCAATCTGACCGAGGAAGAGGTCGACTACCGCCTCGAGCGCTGTCTCAAACGTGGGCTCGTCGAGAAGAAGACGATCCAGTACGAGGGGTACACCCTCCAGTTCGAGGGGTACGACGCGCTCGCGCTGCGAGCGCTCGTCGAGCGAGAGACGATAAGCGAGTTCGGCTCGCCGCTGGGGGTCGGCAAGGAGAGCGACGTCTACGAGGTTCGCTCCTACAAACCCCTGGCCCTGAAGTACCATCGCGAGGGGTACACGAACTTCCGGGAGGTCCACAAGGAACGCGACTACACCTCCGACAAGGACCACGTCTCCTGGATGTACACCGCGCGCAAGGCGGCCGAGCGCGAACACGACATCCTCGAGGAGCTCTACCCGGACGTCGCCGTTCCCCGGCCGATCGATCAGAACCGCCACGCCATCGTCATGGAGAAGATGGACGGCGTCGAGCTCTCCCGGACGAGACTCGAGCCCGATCAGGTGCTCGGCGTGTTCGACCTGCTCGTCACCGAGATCGCGGGCGCGTACGAGGCGGGGTACGTTCACGCCGACATGAGCGAGTACAACGTCTTCGTCAACGAGGAGGGTGTGAAGGTGTTCGATTGGCCCCAGGCGGTTCCGACCGACCACGCCAACGCCGACGAGTTCTTACAGCGCGACCTCGAGAACGTGCTCGGTTACTTTCGGCGGAAGTATCCCCAGTACGTTCCCGACGACCTCGAGAGCGACGATCTGGCGGCCTCGATCGCCGACGGATCCTTCGAGTCGGTCCGCGAGTAGCGGTTCTTTCGTCCCGAGTGTGGTCGGCCTCGAGGAGCGGTCAGCGTCCGTCTCGCAGAAGTATAAACTTCATGTAGTTATACAAAACTACCACCGGTCCCGATTTCCGCCGGTTCCCTCCGACCAAGAGATAGTCACGGTACGGGGGCAATGAGAGGGTTATTCTGGCAGAAGCTCCTACTTCTCCTATGGTAGAGAATGACACTCAATTGATCGACGGCGTCGGTCGCTGGGGCGGCGGCTTCACCGGCGGTCTGGCCGGCGGTATCGCGATGGGAGTGCTCCTCCATCTCGGCGGGAACCAGATCGAACTGCTCGGCGGCCTCGCACCGATTCCGGCCGCGGACGTCGGCGCGGGCTGGACGATCCACCTGATACTCAGTGTGCTGTTCGGGCTGACGTTCGCGGCGATCGTCACGAGGCCGTCGATCCAGGACGTCGTCGGCAGCTTTCGGGAGTATCTCATCGCCGGAATCGTCTTCGGAACGGTGCTCGGCATCGTCGCCGGGGGACTGATCTTTCCGGCCGCGATGGCGCGGGCCGGGATCGGAGCCTTCCCGCTGCCGTTCTTGCCCGTCCCCGGAATGGCGGCGGAGTTGTTCGCAGCGCTCCTGTTTGCGGTCGGTCACCTCGTCTACGGACTGGTCCTCGGCGCGGTGTTCGCGGCCGTCAACGGGATCGCTCCCGAGGCGATCCGCGGCCGGGTCCCGGTTTCCGATCGGTAGCCGACTCGGCGTCACGGACCGTCGATCGCCCCGGTCCCCGTCTCGGTGCTCAGTCGTTGTCGTCCCGTTCTCTTATTATCGCTCGAGTTCGACCTCGGGAACGTCGCGTACCGGACGGCTGGCTCGAGAGGAGATCCGTTTCTTGGCCGTGGGCTCCGCCACGGTGGTGAAAGCGGACATCGACGCAGCTCCCGGTAACGCCGCGGCGGACTCACGATACTATGCGAATCACCGACTACGAACTGTTCGAGGTCCCGCCCCGCTGGCTATTCTTGAAGGTGACGACGAGCGACAGCACCGTCGGCTGGGGGGAACCGATCGTCGAGGGCCGGGCGAAAACGGTCAAGACGGCGGTCGAGGAACTGCTCGAGAACTACCTGCTCGGCGAGGATCCGAGCGCGATCGAGGACCACTGGCAGGCGATGTACCGTGGCGGCTTCTACCGGGGCGGACCGGTCCTCATGTCGGCCATCGCTGGCGTCGACCAGGCGCTGTGGGATATCAAGGGCAAGCGCTTCGACGCACCGGTGTACGAGTTACTCGGCGGGAAGGCCCGCGACCGCGTTCGCGTCTACCAGTGGATCGGCGGGGATCGCCCGCGGGACGTCGGTGGCGCGGCCCGCGAGAAGGTCGAGGCAGGGTTCAGCGCGCTGAAGATGAACGCAACGCCCGAAATTCGACCCGTCGATAACCCTCGTGCCGTCGAGGAGGCCGTCGACCGCATCGCTGCGGTCCGGGAAGCCGTCGGCAGCGAGGTCGACATCGGCGTCGACTTCCACGGTCGCGTTTCGAAACCGATGGTCCGTCGGCTGGCTCGAGCGCTCGAGCCGTACGACCCGATGTTCATCGAAGAGCCAGTTCTCCCCGAACACAACGACGCGCTCGCCGACATCCGGGCAGCGACGACGATCCCGATCGCGACCGGTGAGCGCATGTACTCCCGGTGGGACTTCAAGGAAATCTTCGAGTCGAACGCTGTAGACGTGATCCAGCCCGACCTCTCTCACGCGGGCGGGATCACCGAGGTCAAAAAGATCGCCGCGATGGCCGAGGCCTACGACGTCTCCGTGGCACCGCACTGCCCGCTCGGACCGATCGCACTCGCCTCCTGCATCCAGGTCGACGCCTGTTCGCCGAACGCGCTCATCCAGGAACAGAGCCTGGACATCCACTACAACGAGGGTGGCGACGTCCTCGACTACCTCGAGGACCCCTCGGTCTTCGAGTACCGGGACGGCTACGTTTCCCTTCCAGACGGCCCGGGACTGGGGATCGAAATCGACGAGGACGCCGTCCGCGAACGGGCCGGCGCCGTCGACTGGCACAATCCCGTCTGGCGCCACGACGACGGTAGCGTCGCCGAGTGGTAGCTGCCGAGTGCGTCCACCGGATCGCGTACCGCCGCCAGTACCGGTAGTTCATTACCGGGTCGGTGTGTGAACTACCTATGTCCAAAACCGCGATCAACCTCTACAGCGTTCGCGACCTCGAGGACTCGACGACCGACGTCCTCGAGCGCGTCGCTGGCGCGGGCTACGACGGCATCCAGTTCGCCGGGGAGTACTCGCCGCTACACGACGATCCCGACGAGATCGTCGAAACTCTCGAGACGTGCGGACTCGAGGTCGCGCCGCCCCACGTCGGGATCGAGACGCTCGAGGACGACCGGGACGCCGTCCGCGGGGCCTACGCACCGCTCGAGATCGAGGGCGTCGTCGTTCCGTGGCTCGACCCCGAGCAGTTCGAATCCGAGGAAGCGGTCGACAACACTGCCGAACGCCTCGACGCACTGGCCGACGAACTCGCGGCCGACGGCTGGACGCTGTCCTACCACAACCACGACCACGAGTACGTAGAGCTCGGCGAGGAGTCGGCGTTCGAGCGCTTCCTCGAGGCGAGTGACATCGGAATCGAACTCGACGTCGGCTGGGCGCTCGCGGCCGGCGACGACCCCGCCCAGCGCCTCCGGGAACTCGAGGGACGAGTCGGGACTGTCCACCTGAAAGACATGGACGTCAGTGGAGCGGAGCCGACGTTCGCCGAGCTCGGCGAGGGCGACGTCGACGTGCGGGCCTGTATCGACGCCGCCACGGACGCCGGCGCGGAGTGGCTCGTCTACGAGCACGACGACCCCGACGATCCCGCCGCGTCGCTCGAACACGGCGCGGCGTTTCTGGACGAACTGTAGCGGGATCGGAGAACGAAGAGCCGTGCGGTCGCCCGTCTACCCGTCGCTTCCGGGAGCGATCTCGATCTCGTCGAAGCTGGCCAGATCGCCCGCTTCGGCCCGTTCGACGGCGTCGAGCGCGTCGACGTAGCCGGCGCCGACCGATTCTGCGGTGTAGTCGTCGTGGACGTCCTCGATAGCCGTCGCCTCGAGCGTCGTCAGCACGTCCATCGGGTCGGGGTACTCGCCGTGGGACTCGTAGTAGGCGTCGACGGCCAGCGTCGCACAGCCCGCGGTGACGGGACAGGACATGCTCGTCCCCGACATGGGTCCGTAGTACAGCTCCTCGTCCGGCTCGGCGACGTTGAGCGGATCGGCGGGATTGAGCGTACTCACCACGTCGCCACCCTTCGCGGCGACGCCGTTACGGTAGATCCCCAGTGGGCCGTCGATCTCGTCCTCGTCGGCTCCCCCGTACAGCGTGGTGAGGTTCTCGTAGGCCGACTCGCGGTCGTAGTTGTCGTGGTCCCAGGAGCCGTCCTGGGGACGCCCGCGCGAGGAGAAGTCGGTTACAGTTTGATCGGCTTCGGTCGCCGCGACGCCGAGGACGTGGGGCGCTTTCGTATACTGGCTCAGCGTCCCCTTCTCGGGGCCGCTGTTACCCGCCGAGAACACCGGCAGGACTCCATCCTCGTGGGCCTCCCAGGTGGCGACGTTCATCGGGTCGTCGGGGACGAACGGTCGGTCGTCATCGACGGGGCCGTAGGAGTTCGAGACGACCTGAACGTCGTGGTCGCCCTCGCGCTGGCGCCGGAGCAGGTCGTCGTAGGCCGCGACGGTGTAGACGACCAACAGCCCGCCGGCGCCGCAGGCGTAGACCGTGAGGTCGGCGTCGGGGGCCATCCCGGCGTACTCGCCGTCGCTCTTCGAGCCGTCGCCGCCGACGCTGCCCGCGCAGTGGGTGCCGTGGCCGCTGTTGTCGCTGTCGACGAGGCCGACGTCCTGCCACCACAGCGGGTCGGTGACCTCGGGGACGCCGACGTACTGGTAGTTGGCCTGCAGGTTCGATTCGAGGTCGGGATGGGCGCCGTCGACGCCCGAGTCGACGACGACGGTGTGGGCGTTCTCGCCGGTGTAGGCGGTCTCGAGGCCATCGCCCGCCACCACTTGATCCGCTCCCGTATCAGTGCGGGCGTCGTCGTTGTGGTACTCGAGTTCGTAGTTCGAGGAGACGTACCGGACTTCCGCCCAGCCCGCGACCCGCTCGATCAGCGGACCGGTGAGTTCGGCGTAGGCCATCGGGAGGACGGCGAACCGGCCGACGAGGACGTCGAGATCGAGCAACCGGTCGGCGTCCTCGTTGGTTTCGAAGACGACGATCGTCTCCTGGCTCTCCTCGCTCTCGAGGTCGAGCGCGTCGTCGACGAGCGTGTCGCCGACGCTGGTAAGTCCGTCCACGATATCGCCGACCAACGCGCTCGCGCTACCCGTGAAGCCGATTCCGCCAGCGATCCCGGCGACGCCGGTTCCCGCGAGGAACCGTCGCCGCGTCGACTCGTCGGTCGTCGGTTGTGACTGTCGCGTCATGTGGTATCTACCCTCGCAATTTCTGTTATCCCTACTTCATTTTTTGCCTTTCAGTCGCTTGCTCTTATGAAGATAGTATAAAATACAACAAAAGTCTACGGATAAGCTGGCTCAGATCGTTGGGTTCCGGTCCGACTACTCGCCGCCAGGTGCGATTGTGGCCTCGCCGAAGTCGGCGAGGTCGTCTGCCTCCGCCCGTTCGACCGCGGCGTAGACGTCGGCGAACCCGGCACCGACCGATTCCGCGGTGTAGTCGTCGTGGACGTCCTCGACGGCCGTCGCCTCGAGCGTCTTCAGCACGTCGATCGCGTCGGGGTACTCGCCGTGGGTCTCGTAGTAGGCGTCGACGACCAGCGTCGCACAGCCGGCGACGCCGGGACAGGCCATACTCGTCCCCGAGAGGCGGCCGTAGAAGATCTCCTCGTCGGTTTCGGTCGCCTGCAGCGCGTGGGTGGGGTTGAGCGTGCTCATCACGCTTCCGCCCTTCGCGGCGACGCCGTTGCGGTAGACTCCCAGCGGGCCGTCCGGGTCGTCGCCCGAGTAGAACGCCTGGTGGTTCTCGAAGGCCGTCTCGCGGTCGTAGTTGGTCACTCCATCGAAGTCGGGGGACCGTCCGCGCGAGGAGAAGTCGGTTACCGTCTGGTCGGCCTCGGTCGCCGCCACACCCAGGACGTGGGGGCCGCGGGTGTAGAAGTTAAGCGTGTTCGTCTCGGGGCCGTCGTTGCCGGCGGCGAACACGGGCAGGATGTCGGCCTCGAACGCGTGCCAGGTGGCGACGTTGCCCGGATCGTTCGGGTCGTAGTCCTCGTCCTCGGCCAGCCCGTACGAGTTCGACACGACCTGGATATCGGTCTCGCCCGACTGCTTGCGCTCGATCATGTGGTCATAGGCCGCGACGATCGTGACGAGCGTCAGCGAGAGGTTCGCCGAGTAGGAGGTCAGCGCCGTGTCGGGAGCGATCCCCTTGTACTCGCCGTCGCTCTCGGTGCCGTCGCCGCCGACGGTGCCACAACAGTGGGTCCCGTGCCCGTTGTCGTCGGTGTTCACGGGCCCGAGGTCCTCCCAGAGGACGTCCTGCTCGAGCGGATCGCCGACCCACTGCCAGTTCGCTTCGAGGTTCCCTTCGAGGTCGGGGTGGGCGCCATCGACGCCGGTGTCGATGACGGCCGTGTGAACGTTCTCGCCGGTGTAGGCCGTCTCGAGGTCCTCGCCGTCCTGGACGCGGTCGGCACCGGTCGTCTCCCGGCTGTCGTCGTTGAAGTACTCCAGGTCGCGGTTCGCGGAGACGTACCTGACCTCGTCCCAGTCGGCGACCGCGAGCAGCTGCTCGCCCGTGAGTTCGGTGTAGCCGACCGGGAGGACCGCGAAGGAGTGATACCCCAGAGCGAGGTCCAGTTCCGCGAGGCGGTCGACCTGGTCGTTCTCCTCGAAGACGACGAGGGTCTCCTGGAGGGCGTCGCTCGCGGTGTCGAGCGTCTCGTCGACGATCGTCTCGTCGGCCGCCGCGCTCCCGGCGAAGGGGAGCGTCGTCGCGAGACCGGCGGCGCCGACGCCGGCGACGAATCGTCTGCGGGTCGATGCACTGGCTGCGTCGGTTCGCGTCTCGGTGGTCGAGTTTGTGGTGTCTGTCATGGTCGTGTTCGGGTATCGGTTGGTCGTTTCTCGGTTCGATCGATCGTGTCGCCGACTCGCAACCGGGATCGTCCCGGCAGTTCGGTTACGTGTCCTCCGCGACGACGGTCACCTCTCGGTCGGTCCCCTCGAGGTCGATCCACTCCCGGTCGGTCAGCGTGGCGTCGTCGTCGGTATCGCGCGAGACGGCGATCGGACCGAACTCGTAGACGTCGCTGTCCAGGACGTCGTCGGGTGCCTCGGCGAAGTGGGTCAGCTCCTCGTAGGCGTCCTGGGGATCGTCGACGCCGAAGTAGACGTGGGTGCCGCCGTCCGTCGCCGGCGTCGTCGCCTCGACGTCGCCGTGGTCCTCGTCGACGTCCCAGTTCTCGGGCACCGTATCGCGGACGAGGACGGGCTCGTCCTCAGGCTCGAGGACCTCGACGTCGAGTTCGGTGCGGTTGGTCTGGCCGCCCGTGAAGACGGAGCCGGAGTCATCGCGCTCGCCTGTGGCCTCGAACTCGGGTTCGGGCTGGGCGACGGGAGCCGGATCCTGGTCGGCGTCGCCGATCGTCCGCTCGAGGTCGCCGTCGACGAACCGGCGCTGTTCCATCCCGAGGGCGTTGACGAACGCCGTGAGCCCGAAGTACGCGAGCACGTAGTTTTTGAGCCCGAACGGGTGGAGCTCCTCCTGGCTGGCCGGCGGCAGGAGGCCGCCGATCGCGTGGATGCCCTGCCACTCCTCGTCGTCGGTGAAGATCGAGCCCGCGCTCACCAGATCGTCGGTCGTGCCGGCGACCGCACCGCCCGACGCTTCGAACGCGTCCGCGTCGAGCAGCGTCATCGGGGCGTCGTCGGCGTAGGGGTAGCCCAGTGGCGCCACCTTCCAGGTCATCCGCTGGATCGGTCGGGTGTCGGTCAGCAGCGGGTGGTCCTCGTCTTTGTCCTCGAGGTGACTGACGCCGAACGTCTCGTCGGTGACGTCGTCGTCGCCGATCTCGGAGGCGGTCTCCATGTCGGCCAGCAGGTGGAGGCCGGTGTCGGTCACGACGAGGTTGCCGCCCGCGTCGACGAACTCGTCGACGTTTGCGACGTACCCCTCGGGGTCGTCGCCGCGGTCGTCGTGGACGATCACGAGGTGGTCGGCGTCGACGCCCGCTTCGGCGACCTCCTCGGGGGTGAGCGCCTCGGTCGCGACCAGTTCGTTGTCGGTATCGAAGTCCTCGAAGAAGGCGAGCGGCGTCACCTCGTACGCCTCCTGTTCGAACCCGAGCGCGTCGCGCGGATCGGGGTGGTCGTACTCGGACTGGAGGGTGCCGACGTTGACGTCCATCGCGACCGGGTTCTCGGCCATCAGGCTCGTGATCTCGAGGCTCCACTCGCCGGCGTCGGGCTCTCGAATCACGAACGGCTCGAAGTCGTGGTGGGCCTCGCCGCCGGTCTCGGAGGGGCGGTAGGCGCGGACTTCCTCGCCGTCGGGATCGAAGAGGACGACGTCGGCCAGGTCCTGCTCGGCGTGGGCGTGGACCGAGAGGGTGTGCAGCCCCTCCGCGACGTCGAAGGCGACGGTTCCGGTCTCCTCGGGGTCGACCTCGGCCTCGTACTGCTCGCTCGAGAGGTCGGTGGTGGTCTCCTCGTTATCTGGATCGTCCTGCAGGAACTCGAGGTCCTCGGAGCTGCGGGTGAGGGTATCGCTCGTGACGTAGGCAACCGTCTCGCCCTCGCCGTCGGCGGTCGCGACCTCGCTGTCGACGTCCCGCAGCGCGTACTCGGTCATCGTCCGCATCGATTCCATGTAGCCCTCGACCCACATCTCGGCCAGGGCGGGTTCGTACTTGTTCCCGCCGACCATGTGGCTGTACGCCATCTCGAAGGCCATCGTCGTCATGTCCAGGCCGCCCCGTTCCTCCGAGGCGCCCATGAAGCCGATCAGCCCGCCAGTGATGGTGTAGCCGATCGTGTCCCAGATCGTCGAGTAGTCGTAGGCGGTCTCGGGGAGTACCGGGAAGCCCATCGCATCGGTGTTGAAGTCGTCCGTCGCCGCCTCCTGTGCGTCGGCGAGCCCCTCCCATTCGTCGAGTTTCTCCTCGAGACTCTCCTCTAAGACCTGATTCATCTCGTAGAGATCGTGGAACTCGTCCTGGGTGTACTCGATCTGGTTGATCAGCCCCAGGATGAAATCGGAGTTCCACAGCATCGCGTGGAGGTCGGCGCCGTGGGTGAGGTTGTCGTACTGGCGGAAGTGCTCGACGGCCCCCATCGCGTCCGGCACCGTGTTGATGATGTCGTGAGGGTTGTCCTCGGCCCAGCGGCTCTCGTCGGGTTCACCAGGGTGGTGGGCCGGGTCGATCCACCCGATGCTGGGGTACTGGCGGTTGGTGTCGAACACCTGGGAGTTGCCCCGCTCGTACTGCGGCCAGGCGGGGAGGCGGGTGTCGTCCCGCCCCTCGCCGGCGACCTGCCAGCCGCTGTCGTACTGCGGATCGCGAGCCACCCAGCCGTCGGGGTTCACCGAGAGGATGATGAGCACGCACTCCTCGAGCAGCCGCTCGTACTCGGTCTCTCGGCCGGTCACGATGCGCTCGATGAAGCGGTAACAGGCCTCGGGACCGGCGCGCTCGAGGCCGTGTATCGAGGCCTCGAACACCACCTTCTGTCGGTCGGCGAACTCGTCGCTCTCGCGGAACTCCGCAACGGTGTCGTACCCTTCGGGCGGTTTCGTCAGTTCGGCGACGTGGAGGTCCTTCGGGTCGTGCCGGTCGGTGAAGTTGTTGGTGTGGCCGGGGCTCTGGTCGTAGGTGACGTCGTGAGGGTTGTCCGCGTCGGCGAGCGCGTAGAAGTTGAGCGTGTCCGCGTGCTCTGCCTCGAGGTGGTCCATCCCGTCGATCATCTGCTCGTAGTGGATGAAGTCGACGGAGCGATAGGGCGCCGGGAAGACGCCGAGCGGGTACTCACCCAGTCGCCAGAACGGGTTCGAGCCCGGCGTGTAGCTCAACTCTTCGGTGCTCGGGAGGTCGAGGGCCTCCTCGACCTGCGCCGTCGTCAGCTGCGCGTAGACGGCCGGCGGACTCTCGAGGACGAGGTCGTCGTTCGTCGCCGCCTCGAGGTCGAGGCCGAGGCCCAGCAGGTCATCGATCGCCGATTCGTCCTCGAGGCGAATCAGCGTCGCGACCGCGTAGTCGTCGGGTGTGTGGTTGACGACGTACTCGTACTCGTCGGTCATCGCCGAATCCACGAGGTCGGCGACGGCGTTGCCGGGCAGGGTCAGCGCCGCGCCGACGGCCGCGGCCAGCTTGCCGAACTGCCGGCGGTCGATGGAGACGCCGTCGAACGCGCCTGCGTCCGGGACCTCGTGGCCGTGACCGTGGCCGCGGTGGTCGTGTTGGTCGTCGGTTTCGCTTCCTCGGTCGGTGGATGGATCGTGCTTGCTCATAGTCTCTGGAGTTCGCGTCTGGTCGGTTGGTCGGTCGGTTCGGTGCCGTCGCTACTCTCCGCCGGCCAGTTCGATCTCGTCGAACGTCGCCAGGTCGCCGTCCTCGACCCGCTGTGCGGCCGCCAGCGCGTCGACGTAGCCCGCACCGGCGTTGGTCGTCGTGTAGTCGGCCGTCCCGTTCGCGTCCTCGAGTTCGTCGGTCGCCGCGAGATCCGCGGTCGCCTCGAGCGTCGAGATCACGTCGATCGGGTCGGGGACCTCGCCGTGGTGTTCGAGGTAGGCGTCGAGCGCGAGGGCGGCACAGCCGACGGCGACGGGACAGGCCATGCTCGTTCCACTCAACAGACCGTACCACAGCTCGTCGTCGTCCTCCAGCGCCCACAGCGGTTGGGCGGGATTCAGCGTGCTCATCACGTCGGCGCCCTTCGCGGCGACGCTCGGACGGTGGAGCCCGAGCGGGCCGTCGATCTCGTCCTCCGGAACGCCCGAGTAGAAGTCGGCGACGTTCTCGAAGGCCGTCTCGCGGTCGTGGTTGCCCTCGACGTCACCCCGCGAGGAGAAGTCGGTGACCGACTGATCCGCGTGGGTGGCGGCGACGTTCATCACGTACGGCGCCTGCTTGCGCTGGCCGAGCGTGTCGTTCTCGGGCCCGTCGTTGCCCGCCGAGAACGCGACGAGGACGTCGGCCTCGTAGGCGTACCAGGTGGCGACGTTCAGCGGATCCCAGGGATCGAACTCGCCGGGGCCGGCGCCGTAGGAGTTCGACGCGAGGTGGATCTCGTGTTCGCCGTCCTCTTGGAGCGCGAGCAGGTGGTCGTACGCCGACGTGGCCTTCAGCAGCGTGACCGACGCGTTCGTCGAGTACGACGTCAGCGTGACGTCGGGCGCCATCCCGCGGTACTCACCGTCGCTCTCGGATCCGTCGGCGCCGATGCTTCCGCTGCAGTGGGTGCCGTGGCCGACGTCGTCGCTGTTCGTGAGGCCGAGATCGACCCAGACGTCCTCGTCGCCGCTCTCGTCGAGCGGGTTCCCGACCCACTGCCAGTTCGCTTCGAGGTTCTCCTCGAGGTCCGGGTGGGCGCCATCAATACCCGTGTCGATAACGGCCGCGTGGACGTTCTCGCCGGTGTAGGGCGTCTCGAGGTCCTCACCCTCCTGGACGTCGCGGGCACGGGTGTCGGGTCTGGCGTCGTCGTGCTCCCAGTCAAGTTCGACGTTCGGCGAGACGCGCCGGACCTCGTCCCAGCCGGCGACGGTCTCGAGCTGATCGCCTGAGAGCAGGCTGTAGCCGATCGGGAGCGTCTCGTAGCCGTAGAACCCCTCCGCGAGGTCCAGCTCCGCGAGGCGATCGACGTCGTCGACGTCCTCGAAGACGACCAGCGTCTCCTGGAGGTCGTCGGTGTCGGTCTCGAGGCCCTCCGCGAGGGTCGCGGCAGCGCTCCCGCTGAGCGCGACCGCCCCGGCGCCGGCTGCGCCGACGAGCCGGAGGACCTGGCGTCGGTTCGATACTGTCGAGTGTTGGGTGGGTGGCATTCGGTTTCGTGATCGGTGGGATCGATTCACACGGCGCACTCGAGCGCCCGTGGTGTGGCGGTTCCGTCGGTTCGGGAAGAAGGGCGTTATCCGGTCGAACGCCCGGTCGGGACGATCAGGTTTCCTCGGCAACGACGGTAACCGTCCGGTCCGTACCGCTGATCGTGGTCCACTCGCGGTCGGTGAGCGTGCCGTCGTCGTCCGTGTCGGTGGTGACGGCGATCGGTCCGAACGTGTCCCGTCCGGAGTCCTCGATCTCGTCGGGCGCCTCGGCGAAGTGAGTCAGCTCCTCGTAGGCGTCCTGGGGGTCGTCGACGCCGAAGTAGACGTGGGTGCCGCCGCCGAAGGCGGGAGTCGTCGCCTCGACGTCGCCGTGGTCCTCGTCGACGTCCCAATCTTCGGGCACCGTATCCCGGACCATGACCTCCTCGCCGTCGGGGTGGCGGACCTCGACGTCGAGTTCGGTGCGGTTCGTCTGGCCGCCGGTGAACACGGAGGCGTCGTCCTCGCGCTCGCCCTCGACGAGCAGCCCCGCTTCGTCGAACGCGGTCTCGAGGTCGAGGTGGGCCCGGCAGTCGAAGCCGTTGACCAGTCCGGGGACGTTCACCAGCTTCGCGACGACGTAGAACACGCGCTCGCCGCCGTTGTTCTCGAGGTCGTCCGGGGAGACCGTCGTCGAGACCGCGGCGTCGCCCTCGATACCGGCGTCGCTGTCGACGATCGTCGGATCACCGGTCTGCTCGTCGGGGTTCTGGGCGTCGTAGAGGAAGAGATCGACGTGTGGGTCGCCCTTGGTCGCACTCTCGTTCCCGCCGCTGTAGTGGCTGAAGGCGACCTCGGCGTCGATCTCGCCAGGATCGCTCACGCGGACGTGTCCGGCGATCGCCCGTTCGTCCTCGGGGACGGCGAGGCCGACGGTTCCCGAGACGGCGTCGTCGGTGAGATCGCGGGTCGCGGCGTCGATTGCGGGGCCGACGTTCGCCCGGCCGTATCCCTCGAACTGGTCGCGGCCGCCGTGGGTGTACCGGGGCGCCTTCGCCCGGTGGTAGGGGGCCGCGGTCAGCGCCGTCTCGCTCGCGGTCGCCAGCAGGGTCTGTTTGAGCCGGAAGACGTCGTCCCGGTCGGCGCCGGCCGGCTCGTCGAGTGCGATCGCCTCGGGTGCGTCGAACTCCATCGCTTCCGCGACGACGCCGGCGATCCCCGCCAGGGAGGGCGCTGCCATCGAGGTCCCGGCCTTTCCGGTATAATCGCGGACACCGTCGCTCCCGTCGCCCTCGGTGTTCGCGCCGGCCAGCGGCGACTCCAGCGACGTGTCGAGGCTGACGTCCCCCAGGGCGTCGAGGACGGAGTCGGCGAGGTCGACCTCGTAGTCGGCGGGGCCGGTGATCGCGTCGTCGAAGGTGGTCTTCGGCTCGAGATCGCTCTCGTCTACCTCGTCGAGCTCGGAGACGGGCTCGAGTTCGGCGTCGGCGACGTCGTCTTCGGGTTCGGTCTCGGTGACGTCGTCTTCGGGCTCGCCCTGCAGTGCGGCGATGTCGGGGACGTTCAACGTCCCGCCGGGGGCGGTGACGTCGGGTTTCATGTAGGGCTCGTCGTGTTCGTCGATGCCAGCGATCCCCCCGGAGGAGTACGCCGAGATCCCGTCACGGGCGCCGGTCGCGACGACCGAGATCGCCTCGCGGACGACCGCTGGTGCGGCGTTTCCGGAAGCCGGCGTGGCGTCGTTGCCGGCCGCCGCGACCGAGAGGATCCCCGCGTCCGCCAGGTTTCCGATGGCCTCGGGGACGTCGTCGAGGCGTCCGCCGGCCGCGCCGAGCGGGACGCCGCCGACGTATCCCCAGGACATGTTCACCGCGCGGACGTTGAGCTCCTCGGCAAACTCCTCCGCGTAGTCACCCATCTCGACGGTCGGGTCGCCGAGTCCCGACAGCGAGACGATGCCAGCGTCGGGCGCGATGCCGGCGTGCATCGAGCGGTCGCCGTCTTCGGTCCGGTCGCCGACGGTGTCGGTCGGATCGACGAACGCGCCGACGGCCACGCGCTCGACGGTCCCCGACGAGACGAGTTCGCCCTCCTGGGCGCGGACGTGGACGGTGTAGGTCTCCTCGCCGTCGTCGTGGACCGTCGGCGTCTGGGCGACGACGTTTTCCTCGAGGCTCGTGCCCACGAGGTCGCTGGAGGTCGTGATCTCCTCGCCGTCGGGACCCTCGATCGCGATCTCGACGAGTTCGCCGTAGACGCTGGCGAAGACGCCGCTGTGGGCCTCGGCGTCGACCTCGTAGGAGAGGGTATCGCCGAGGACGAGCGTCGTCCGGGGTTCGTCCTCCTGGTATTGGCTCCCGTCGAACCCGCTTGCCCGCCCGGTGCCGGCCATGATCGAGGCGACGTGGGTCCCGTGGCCGTTGGAGTCCCGCGGCCGGGAGTACTCGCCGTAGCGATCGAAGTCGTTGTGCCAGGCGACGAGTTTCGTCGTGTTCGAGGTGGTGTTTCCACCGGTGTTAGCGAACGGATTGCCGTCGATCTCGAACCCGTCTTCCGTCGAGACCGTCGCCCCGCTCCAGGGACCGAGATCGGGGTGGCGCGAGTCGGTGCCGCTGTCTGTCAGTGCGAGCGTTCGGTCGGCTCGCCCGCGATACCCTCGGTTCCAGGCCTGTAGGGCCTCGCGTACCCGTACGTTCGCGAACGCCGTATCGACGTCCTCGCTGGCTCCGACGGTGGACACGCCGGCACCGGTTCCGAGCAGCCCGGCTCCGACGAGCGCACTGGTTCCCGCGACGAATTTTCGCCGCGTCGTGCCTGTTGTGTTTTCAGAGTTGTCTTGCGACATGGAGTAACAGAGGGAGATTACAATAAAGAATCGTGAACCAAATCGGTTAGGCCATCAGTTCGGCCAGGTCGACCGGCGGCTGGTGATCGAAGTACGCGCTAATGAGTTTGCGCTGGCACGTCCGGAGGTG
The DNA here is from genome assembly GCF_000337675.1 of Natronococcus amylolyticus DSM 10524. Classification (GTDB taxonomy): domain Archaea; phylum Halobacteriota; class Halobacteria; order Halobacteriales; family Natrialbaceae; genus Natronococcus; species Natronococcus amylolyticus. Next base: position 114,109 of record NZ_AOIB01000026.1, read on the forward strand.
CTCGTGGAAGGTCGGCTCCGTGATCCCGAGGACCTCGGCGACCTCGCCGCTGTTCGCCCCGCGCGGCCAGTCGAAAAAGCCCGAGAGATACGCGGCCCGCAACACCTCCCGCTGGCGATCTGTCAGGGCATCGTCGAACGCCTCCCTGACCACCGCATCCGAGGGCTCGGTCCGCTCGCGCTCGCGCTGGGCGACGAGTTCGGTTCGGTCGTAGTACTCCTCGAGGCCGTCGACGACCGCACGGACGTCGGCGTCGTAGGGGAGTTCGACGACGAACCGTCCCTCGCCGTCGTCGGCGTCCGCCTCCCGGACGACGCCCCCGTAATCGGCGATGGTTCCGGACACCGACGGCTCCGGGCCGGTCAACCGAAAGACACACTCCTTCCCGTGGTCCGCTACGACGGTCGCCTCGACGTCCGGGTCGTCGCCGACAGTCGAAAGCACCGTCTCGCAGTTTGCACCGCTTATGGTGATGAACGCGGCGACTTCCCCGTCGCCGGTCGGCGAGACCCCCTCGACGGTCAGCTCACAGCCGAGTTCCGCCGACAGCGCCACGTAGCCGATCGACCGATCGCGGGTCAGGAACTCGAGTTCGATAACTGAGTTGGTGACGAGCGCGCGCCGTCGCTCGGCCGCGCTGATCGCGTACGCGACGGTCTCGCCGAGATCGGCGAGCACGGCCTGTTCGTCCTTATCGAAGGCCTCCGGACGCGGCGCGTACACGCAAAGCACCCCGTAGGTCGTTTCGCGATAGCGAAGCGGCACCGCGATCGCCGACCGGAAACCACGCTCCAGGGCCGCCTCGCGCCACGGTTCGAACTCGGGGTCCTCAGCGATGCGCAGTGCGGTCTGAATCTCGCCCGTTCGGATCGCGGTCGCCGCCGTGATGTGATCGCCCCGCTGTGCTTCGACATCGGGACGGTCCTCGAGATACCCCTTTTCGATTCCCGCCCACGCCCGCGGCGTGACGTGGTCGCTTGCGGCACCCTGTTCACCGATCCACGCGAACCGGTACGGTTCCTTTTTGGCCAGGTGGGTGCATACCGCCTCCTCGATTTCTTCGCGGGTCGAGGCCCGAACGAGCGCCTGGTTGACCTCCCGGATGACCGCGTTAATGTGGTTCACCGTTCGCAACTGCTCGGCCTGTTCGGCCAGGGCATGCTGGCGGCGTTTGCGATCCGTTATGTCCCGCCCGATTCCGCTGATCCGAGCGCCCTCCTCGGTGTCGAGCAGCGCGCCCGTGAACTCGTAGGGGATCTCCTCGCCGTCCTTGGTTACGAGATCCGCTTCCGTTCGGACGCTCCCGCTCTCGAGGACCCGTCGGACCGCTGCCTCGATCGCCGCTACGTCCTCGTCGGCGACGAAGTCGGACGGCGACATCGACGCGATTTCGTCACCGTCGTACCCGGTCACCTCGGGCAGCCGGTCGTTCCACTGGAGCAGGTTGCCGTCCGGATCGAAGACGAAAAACAGATCGTTCGACCGTCGGAGTGCCTCCCGAGTGAACTTCGCCTCTCGGGTATCGATCGCGGCTCTGAGCGCAGTCGCGAGATGTGCCACCGTCGCGTTCCGGTCGTCCCCCCAGTGTACGCACCGATCGACTCCGGCCGAGAGCGCTCGTTCTGCCGTCCGGTTGTCCTCGTAGAGGACGATCCACGCGCTGGCCGGGACCTCCCGTTTCTTTTCGGCAATACGCGAATCGACAACGTCGGGGCCACAGACGATACAGTCGATCCGGTCGGCTCGAGTCCCGATCTCGGATAGCTCCGAACGGAGTGTTACGTTGATCCCGCGTTCCCCGTCGAGTCGTTTTCCGAGGGCCTCGACGTCCGGGTTTCTGGATACGAGCGCCGTAGTGATCGTTCGGTGGTCGCGACTGGGTCGACACCCGAGATGACGATCGCCAGTTCGATCGGAACTCTTCACGCTAGCGGATATATATCGGGAAACTGCAAATTCCTTACGATCATTTATTGAAGAATCCGGTACACCCGACTCCTCTGTTCGTTCGGTTTCCCGATGCCACTCACGGGATAAAGAAGGCGGACCCTCCGTAAGCATTTGATCGCGATTCCGCCGTAACCAGGCCGGAGCGAGTCCGGAGGGTTCCACCTACCGTGGCGACTGAAACAATTTACACATTGCCCACGGACAGCGCCCGACGAGTCGAGGAGAACACTTGATATGGGCGAGCGCCTCCCCGCGTTTACCCCATCGCCGCCCGAAACGGTCAACAACCCGGGCAAGAGCGCGGTTCTTCCCACCTCCGCCTACGTCTCGAGCCCGACGACGGTCTTCGTGACGGTCTCGCCGTTCTCCTTCCGCCAGCCGAAGTTGTTGACGCTGACGCCACCACCGTACTCGCCCGCCGGGTCGGGACGGGCGTACTCGACCGGCCCGACCGTGTACGAACCGGTGTCGATCAGCTCGGTCGGCACCTCGACGAAGTACCGCACCGTCCCCTCTTCGACGGTTTCGTCGGCAGTCACGACTTTGCGCTTCCCGTCACTGATCTCGTCGACGCTGACGTCGCCGCCGACGACCTCCCAGTCGCCCGGGATACGGTCGCGGACCCGGACCGGTTCGTCGCTGTCGACGTGGATCCGCACCTGACTGGTCTGGCCCGCCGTGAACAGCGAGCCGTCGGCCTCACGTTCGACGTCGAGATCGATCGGCGTGTCCTCGCCGACGGTCACGTCGTCGTGGGCGATCGCCTGCGTCCCCTCGTTGATCCCGCCGGCGAAGGCCACGCCGTTGCGAGCGACCGCACACCAGTGGAACGGCGTTCCCGTCGAGAGGGCGCCGAGGGCGGCGTCGTCGGGAATATCGGGCCCGACCCGGCTGTACCCGGTCTCCTCGAGCCCGGAGTCGTCGGTGATCTCCAGAAACCGTGTCCCCGCGTGGTAGTGCCCAAGGACGACGGTCCCGTCGGCGTCGATGTCGAGGTTGTGCGCGCTCAGGTTGAAGTCGTCGAACCCCTCGTACTCCTGGTCATCGTCCTCGGCCTCCGCTTCGAAGCCGGGCGTCTCGTCGAACGTCTGCTCGTCCGACTCGAAGAGGATCCAGTAGTCCAGTTCCGTTTGCCCGTTGTCCTCGTACATCTCGAAGGCGGTTCGGGTCGCGGGCTCGACGCCGTCCTCGCGCAGCGTCGACGAGGCCCCCAGATAGACCGGGTCGTCGCGCTCGCCGGCGAGGACGGCGTCGATCGGGTCGGCGTCGACGAGGTAGTAGTGACCGCTCTCGCCGTCGTTGCGGATCCCGTCGTCCTCGTGGCTCGAGGGGTTCTCGTGGCCCGCGACGAAGACGCGCTTGTCGTTCAACAGCGTCGGCGCCGGTACCGTGTGATGGGCGCGGTCCTGTTCGAAGACGCCGAGCTCCTCGATATCTTTGGGATCGCTCACGTCGAGCAGCCGGGTGCCGGCGTTCCAGTTCGCGAGGTAGGCGACGGGCGTTCCGAACCGGGGGTCGTCCTGGACGACGATATCGTGAGCGTAGGCCTCGCCGCCGTCGGTGTCGGTTTCCGTCCCCGGCTGGGCGAGTTCGGCCGAGTAGTTCCACCAGTTGACGAACTCGAGCGTTCCGGCCTCGCGATCGAACTCAAAGACGTTGATGCCGCCGGTGACGCCGTCCTCGCCGTGGGTCGTAAAGACGTACTCCCCGCCGCCGATCTGGTGGTACCAGGCGTTGTGCGGACCGAGGGTCCATACCGACAGCGACGACTGCGTGACGAACTCGGGGTTGCCCGGATCGGAGATGTCGACGACCTCGAGCGCCGCGCCGTCGGCACCACCGGCGTCCGCGTCGTCGTCGTCGAGGTCGAGTTCGGTCTCGTCGAACAGCGCTGTGAACGGCTGCTTCGAGATGAACGCGTACTGCCCGTCGTCCGTGAGCTTGACGTCCATGCAGGCGGCGCCGTCGTTTCGGTTGCCGAAAAAGGAGAGGACGTTGAGTTCGGCCGACTCGAGGGCCGCCTGGCTCTCGGCGCGCGTGAACTGCCCGATATCGAGGACGGCCATCCCCCGACCCGGCGTCTCGTCGCGCGAGGAAAACACCGAGAGCACCGCGATGTCGTCGTGGAGACGTAACTCGGTGAGGCCGCCGTAGTGTGGCTCGTCGGGGGAGCCGGCCATCGACGCCGAGCCGATCTCGCCGAGGCTGTGGTAGCCGACGACGTCGGTGTTGGCGGCGGCGTCGGCGCGGTTCCCGTCGAACTGGTCGCCGTGGGGGCCGTCGGTCGTGTACTTGTGACCGCTCGCGATGCCGCCGACCGCACTGACTCCCAGCGCGCCCGCAGCCGCCGTCAGTACCGCGCGTCTGGTCGTTCCTGTGAGCGTGTCGTTCGAAAGAGTGTCTCGCGGCATGGACTAACAGACGGGAAAAACGATCAACAATCGTTGACCAAATCCATTAGGGGCAATCGTTTGCCGGGAAACACCAACGACCGCTTCGGGGAGTGCGAGACCGCCACTCGAACGGTTATCGGACTCGGTCTTCGAGCCGAAGTCGCAACCAGCTCACACCCTGTCCGTTCAACCACCGGCCGAAGCCGACCACGTGTTTGATGGTATGGATGGCTGTCACGCCCATATCTCGTCGGGCCGATTCTTCTGTCTCCCCCCTGTCGACCGACGAGAGAGCTATTGGTGAATTTATTACCGTTTACGCTGTCGAACCGGCGGGGCTGACGCCGTTTCTGCACGGTGAAACGCTCGAATCGAAACGTTCTGAGGACGGGACGACGCGAGAGCGCAGCTGCGTGCGTTGCAAAAACAAAACATCGGGGCTACCCGGGAGAAGCCATACGCCGCTGATTTCGCCGCTGCTTCGGCTCGGCCGGACCCTTCGGCTCCCGTTCGGCTGCAGTCCCCGAGGGTACCTGGTCAACACTTCGCACTGACGAACGATGATAGTCAATCTCATAACTAACTTGGGTGATGGTATGAGTACAGTTAGCATGAGCGAGACACCACTCGAGTATCAACGGGACGTACTCGAGACCGTCGTCGACGAGGCGGTCAGCGAGGGGATGACGTCGAAGGACGAGGCTCAGCAGCTACGACACCGGGTCGAGTCGCTCGAATCGATGCAGTCGGTCGATCGGCTCTGGGACGATCTCTCCCAGGAGTACGAACTGCTCGAGCCGGCGTGAGCGGCTCGAGGGCAGGAGAGACATCGGTCGTAGGGAACAGCAGACGCGGGCGACCTCGTCGCGGTTCGAAGCGTTTATACTCGGCAGTCCGATAGATCAGGATAACTCGCTGGGTCGCGGGCGCCGGCGGGCACCTGTTCGGTATCGACGCCCACAGGTCGGGATGTGATCCGCGGGGCCGGCCCGCTGGGTTGAACCAGGAAACGCCCGCAGTGATCACGATGGCAAAGAGCTTCTACTCCCACATCAAGGACGCGTGGAAGGACCCCGACGACGGCAAACTCGGTGAACTGCAGTGGCAGCGCAAACAGGAGTGGCGCGACCAGGGTGCGATCGAGCGAATCGATCGTCCGACCCGACTCGACAAGGCCCGCGAACTCGGCTACAAGGCCAAGCAGGGCATTATCGTCACTCGCGTCTCCGTCCGCAAGGGGACGGCCCGAAAACAGCGACACAAGGCTGGTCGCCGAACCAAGCGCCAGGGTGTCAACCGGATCGGCCGGCGCAAGAACATCCAGCGCATCGGTGAGGAACGGGTCTCCCGGAAGTACCCCAACCTGCGGGTGCTCAACAGCTACTGGGTCGGCGAGGACGGCTCGCAGAAATGGTTCGAAGTGATCCTCGTGGATCCCGAACACCCCGCGATCCAGAACGACGACGACCTCAACTGGATCTGCGACGACGCCCACACCAACCGCGCGTTCCGCGGCCTCACGAACGCCGGCAAGGCAAACCGCGGGCTGAACAACCGCGGCAAGGGCGCCGAGAAGGTCCGCCCGTCCAACACGGGCGGCCAGGGCCGCGCGAAGTAACGCCGGCTCGAACCCGATTTTCGATTCTTTGAACGTCGATAGCCACGGCTCTGCGAGCGGGACGAAATCGTCCCACGATCCCCCGCTCGCAGAGCGAGAATCGCCCTACTGCGTGACCGTTCGTGGGGTGTACTTATTTGGGATGATACTGTACACCAAGCCATGGCGAAACGAATCCTCGTTCCGATCGACGACTCGGACCGCTCGACACAGGCCCTCGAGTTCGCGCTCGAGGAACATCCCGAAGCGTCGGTGACGGCACTCCACGTCCTCGATCCGGGCGACTTCTACGCGGCGACGGGGATCGAGGGCGGGGCAATGGCGAACTACGACGAGATCCAGGATCACCACGAGACGCGAGCCGAGAACATCCTCGAGGACGCGGCCGAACACGCGAGTCAGCTCGGCGCGACCATCGAAACGGACAAGATCGTCGGCGGGATCTCCCGGTCGATCGTCGACTACGCCGAGGACAACGAGTTCGACCAGATCGTCGTCGGCAGCCACGGACGAACCGGCGCCAGCCGAATTCTCCTGGGAAGCGTCGCCGAGACCATCGCCAGACGCTCCCCGGTTCCGGTGACGATCGTCCGCTGAAGCCGGCCCTTGCGGCTTCGTGTTCCGGAAACCGCTTGCAGGACGTAGCCGCACCTGTGTCTACGATTTTCACACCGTCGAACATACGAACCATTAGGTCGCGGCCTGGAGAGAGCGTCGTATGGAAGCCGATCCGACTCGCATCGCGATGGTGTGCGTGCAAAACGCCGGCCGCAGCCAGATGGCGACCGTCTACGCCGAGCGTGAGCGCGAGGCCCGCGGGCTCGAGGGTGAGGTCGAGATCGTCTCCGGAGGAACCCACCCCGCCGAGTCGGTCCACGACGTCGTCCGCGAGGCGATGGCCAAGGAAGGGTTCGATCTCTCCGATCGAACGCCACAGGAGGTCTCCGATGCGGAGCTCAAGGCCTGCGACTACGTCGTGACGATGGGGTGTTCGACTCTCGAGCTCGATGCCGACACCGACATCCGGGACTGGGACCTCGAGGATCCTCACGGGAAGGAGCTCGAGCGGGTTCACGAGATCCGCGAGGACGTGCAGGACCGCGTCGAGGCGCTGTTCGACGAGCTCGAGGCCGAGCGAAACGAATAGTTGACCGGAGAGAACGGGCAGTTAGACGGAAACCAGCGAACCGATCGGCGCGTCCGTTCGGTCGCGGGCGCGTTCGATCCCGTCGTCGCCGGCCGCGATGAGCGCGAAGACGCCGGCGACGTCGGCGTCGGCGGTCTCGACGATGTCGAGCAGGAGTTCCTGGGTCTCGCCCGAGCGGATGAGGTCGTCGACGACGAGGACGGACTCGCCCTCATCGATCGCCGCGGCTGGCAGGTAGTAGGTGAGCTCGATCCCCGACTGGAGGCGTTCGCGGGCCTCGATGAACTCCTCGACTGCGGTCTCCTTGGTCTTTTTCGCGTAGGCACAGCGGGTGCCGTAGTAGCTCGCCAGCGCGCTCGCGAGCGTGATCCCGTCGGTCGCGGCGGTCAGGACGACGTCCGGGCGGTCGAACTCGAAGGCGTTGGCGACGACCGGTGCGGCGAGGTCGAGAAACGGCTGGTCGAACACCGTCGCCGTGTTGTCGACGTACCCCTCGTCGTCGACGCTGATTCGGGCGTCCAGTTCGTCGGCCAGCGCCTCGCGGCCGAGGTCGTCGACGACCTCGCGGGCACGCTCGGTGCCGGGCAGGACGTGGCCGTTGACGTACCGGTTGAGGTCGCCCGCGGGAAGACCCGTCTCGGCGGCGAGCTCGTCATAGGTGCGCGTCTCCTTCAACATTCCCAGAACGTCGACCGCCCGAAGCTGGAGGGCGGCCTTCTCGGCGCGGTTCATACTAGTATGCACGATGCTGCAAGTATGGGTATTTCGGTCTGTTTTGGTGTGAGATAAGCCCACAAACATGGTATCCACTGCGGGCGAGCGAGCCGAACGGCTGTCGCGCTCGATCCCGCCAAAACCGCATCGGGGCCGCGTGTCGGTCGGTTCCCGAGATGCCGTCGAGCGCCCGATCAGCCCTGCAGGAAGTCGGGTTCGGAACGCTTCTCCGCGCGCTCGGCCTCAAGGTGCTCCCTGAACTCGTCGATCTCGACGTCGTACTCCTGGTCCTCGAAGCGATCGCGAACCGAGATGTTGCCGTCGTCCTCCTCGTTGTCGCCGACGATGATCTGGTAGGGTACTCGATCGTCGTGGGCCGCGCGGATCTTCCGTTCTAAGGTGCTGTCGCGCTGGTCGACCTCGACGCGGAACTCCTCGAACTCGTTTGCGACGCGGTGGGCGTAGCCGAGGTTATCGTCCGAAATCGGCAGTACGCGGACCTGCTCGGGCGCGAGCCACAGCGGGAACCGGCCCTCGAAGTGCTCGATGAGCATCATGAAGAACCGTTCGTAGCTGCCGTACAGCGCCCGGTGGATCATCACGGGCTGGTGGTGGTCGTTGTCCTTGCCGACGTAATCGAGGTCGAAGCGCTCGGGCATGTTGAAGTCGAGCTGGACCGTGGGGCCGTCCCAGGAGCGCCCGATCGCGTCCTCGAACGCGAAGTCGATCTTCGGCCCGTAGAAGGCGCCGTCGCCCTCCTCGATCTCGTACTCGTGGGCGCGGGCCTCGAGGACTTCCTCGAGTTGGTCCTCGGCGCGGTCCCAGATCTCGTCGCTGCCGACGGACTTCTCGGGTCTCGTTGCCAGCGCCATCTCGTAGTCGAGGTCGAACGTCTCGAGGACCTCCGTGATCATGTCCATGATCTCCTCGACCTCGCTGCGGATCTGGTCGGGGCGGATGAACAGGTGGCCGTCGTCGATCGTAAACGCCCAGACCCGCGAGAGCCCGGAGAGTTCGCCGCGCTGTTCCTTCCGATACACTTTGCCGTTCTCCGCGTAACGAATCGGCAGGTCGCGGTACGACCAGGACTGGTCCTGGAAGATGGCGGCGTGGCCCGGACAGTTCATCGGCTTCAGGCCGAACTCGTCGTCGCCGACGTCGAAGATGAACATGTCGTCGGCGTAGTTCTCGTAGTGGCCCGAGCGGTGCCAGAGATCCGTCTTGAACACGTGGGGCGTCTCGACGTAGTCGTAGCCCGCATCCCCGTTGAGGTCCTCGACGAAGTCCTCCAGCTCCTTCAGCACCGTCTTCCCGGCGGGGTGATACAGCGGCAGTCCGGGGCCGGTGACGTCCTGGATCGAGAACAGGTTCATCTCCGAGCCGATTCGGCGGTGGTCCCGTTTCTCGGCTTCCTCCTTGCGCTCGATGAACTCCTCGAGGTTGCTCTCGTCCTCGAACGCCGTCCCGTAGATGCGCGTCTGCATCTCGTTTTCCTCGTCGCCGCGCCAGTAGGCGCCCGCGATCTCGAGGAGCTTGACGACGCCGATCTCGCCCGTCGAGTCGACGTGGGGACCCGCACAGAGGTCCTCCCACTCGCCCTGTTTGTAGAAGCTCACGGTGTCTCCCTCGTCGGCGAGCTCCTCGAGCAGCTCGAGCTTGTACGGTTCGTCGGCCAGTCGCTGTTCGGCCTCCACGATCGAGACGTCCTCGCGTTCGATCTCGTAGTCCTCGGCGACGATCTCCTCGATCTCGCGTTCTAGCTCCGCAAGGTCGTCCTCGTCGATCTCGAGGTTGTCGAAGTCGTAGTAGAAGCCCTCGTCCGTCGGCGGGCCGATCGCGAGCTTGACCTCCTCGTCGTCGTACAGTCGCTCGACGGCCTGCGCGAGACAATGTGAGGCCGAGTGACGCATCACGCGAAGGTACTCCTCGGAGCCGTCCGTGACGATCTCGAGTTCGGCACCGTCGTAGACGGGTTCCTCCTTGGCGACGAGTTCACCGTCGAGCTTGCCGGCGGCGGTGTCGCTTCCGAGCCCGGGCCCGATCTCGTAGGCGCAGTCCTCGACCGTCGCGCCGGCGTCGACCTCGAGTTCGGATCCGTCTGGCAGTACGACCGCTATCCGTTGCTGTGAATCTGATTCTGACATGGCTGTAATCGGTTGGGGAACTTCGTGAGAAGTTCGGACGGGCGTCCGCGCACGCCGCTCGCCGGTGGATCGACACGCCGAGCGGTAGGTAGTGGTTAGAAGCGGGCGAGAGCCCCTGTAAAGCGGACACCTACCATCGTAGATACGAGTTGTCTCGAGCGGGATAAAAGCGTTGTGATGGTGTGCGCTCGGACCGCACCGGGCCTCGAGCGATCGGTGTCGATGCCCCGCCAACGTCGACAAATCCGCGGACAGTCGTGTGTATTATTAGGTAATATTCGCTAGTTATATCTTCGCTCGAATCGAACTACCGCCGATGGCATTCAGCGACGACCTCCTCGAGCACGGCAGTCACGTCTGGGAGGCACAGCTCGAGCACCCCTTCGTGGTCGAACTCGCCGAGGGAACGCTCGACGAGGACGCGTTCGAACACTGGGTGAAACAGGACTACCGGTACCTACTCGACTACGCGCGGCTGTTCTCGATTGCGGGCGGGAAGGCTCGCGACGAGGCGACGATGACTCACCTGCTGGGCGTCGCCCACCAGGTGCTGGACCACGAGATGAAGCTCCACCGCGAGTTCGCCGCCGACTACGGCATTTCGAGGGAGGAACTCGAGCGCGTCGAGAAGGCACCGACCTGCGTCGCGTACACGAGCTTTCTCGTGCGAACGGCCCACGAGGGCTCGATCGCCGAGATCGCCGGGGCGCTGTACCCCTGCATGCAGGGCTACCTCGACGTCGCCGAGCATATGGACGAAATCGCGTCCGAAGAGCACCGCTACACGCCGTTCATCGAGATGTACACGAGCGACGAGTTCCGGGAGGCGACCGACTGGTGTCGCGAGTTTGTCGATCGCTGCGGCGAACGCTACCCCGGCGAGCACGAGGCGATGCGCGAGGCGTTCCTGACGAGCGCCAAACTCGAGTACCGGTTCTGGGAGATGGCCTACACGCGGGAGGGGTGGGAGCTGTGAGCGACGTCCCCGCCAGCTACGACGAGTACGCCGCTGGCGTCGACGAACCCCGGTTTACCGACTGGCTTCGGGAGCGGTCGGAGCCGGCGTGGACCGACGCGGTGACGCACCCGTTCACCCGCGAACTCGGTGCGGGAACGCTCGAGGAGGACGCCTACGCGACCTACCTCGTGCAGGACTACGCCTTCCTCGAGGCGCTGGTCGGTACCTTCGGCTTCGCGGTCGGCCAGGCGCCGGGGATCGAGGCGAAGCGCCCGCTGATCGAGTTCCTCGAGACCGTTACGAGTACCGAGAACGACTACTTCCAGCGGTCGTTCGACGCGCTGGACGTCCCCGAATCGCGACGGGACGACCCCGCCCGGTCGCCGACTGCGGCCGCGCTGGTCGACCTGCTGGGGCGCGCGGCTCGCGAGGGCGGGTACGCCGAGACGCTGGCCGTGCTGGTCCCTGCGGAGTGGATCTACCGCGAGTGGGCGACCGCGGTCGCGACGGAGTACGGCGATTCCAACACCGAGCCGCCGAGCGACGGGGCCGACCTCCCGTTCTACTACGCCGAGTGGATCGACCTCCACGCGGTGCCCTCGTTCGTCGCGTTCGTCGACGAGCTGCGCGACCAGCTGGATGCGGTCGGAGCAGAGTGCGCGACACGACGACAGGCGCGAGTCGAGCGACTGTTTCGGCGGACGGTAGATCTCGAGGTCGACTTCTTCGACGAGTGCTACGAAGCGGACTCGGGGAGCGGGTAAGACGCTGCCTCGCACGGACCGGTACTCGTTTCCACCTCGACCGTAACGGGTAGCGTATGACAGCCAACGTCGTGCTCTTCGACCTCGACGACACCCTCTACCCGTACGCGCCGTGTCGGGACGCCGGTCTCGAGGCGGCCCGCGAAACAGCCTCCGATCTGGGCTACGACTTCGACGCGACCGCGTTCGACGAGTTCTACCAGACCGGCCGTCGTGAGGTCAAGCGCGAACTCTCCGGCACCGCAGCGACCCACGAACGGTTCATCTACTTCAAGCGCGCGGTGGAAGAACACACCGGCGAGCCCCGGGCTGGCGACGCCCTGGCGCTCGGCGAGGCGTTCTGGGAGGGGTACCTCGAGGAGATGGAACTCTTTCCGGGCGTCGAGGAGACCCTCGAGACCCTCCGGAGTGAGGGGGTGGACGTCGCGATCACGACCAACCTGACGACCCGCATCCAGCTCGCGAAGATCGAGAAGCTTGGGCTTGAGAAGCGAATCGACGTCCTCGTCACCTCGGAGGAGACGGGTCGGGAGAAGCCGGGCTCGGTCATGTTCACCCTGCCGCTGGCGCGGCTGGACCGACGAGTATCGGAGGCGGTTATGGTTGGCGATAACGTCGGCGCCGACGTCGTCGGGGCCAACGCCGTGGGGCTCGAGACGGTGCTGTGGAACGCCGAGCCCGACGAGTCGCTCGAGGGACGGCGAAAACCCGACCACAGGATAGATGCCTTCGGGGAGCTAACGGAGCTGGTACTGTGATCCTCGAGTCCGAGCGCCGACAGGTCGTCGCACACGCCGCCGAGCTGGCCGAGCTGACCCCCGCACGGACGGGGAACCTGAGCGTCCGGGAGGGCACGGACGGCGACGCGTTCGCGATCACGCCGACGGGCGTTCCCTACGACAGCTTCGACGTCGAAGAGACGCCCGTGGTCGGCGTCGACGGCGAGCAGCGCGAGGGCGAGATGACCCCCAGCAGCGAGGTGCCGATGCACAGCGCGATCTACCGCCGCGAGGACGTCGGCGCCATCGTCCACACTCACTCCCCGTGGTCGACGGCGCTTGCGGTCGCCCACCAGCCGCTGCCGCCGATCCACTACATGATCGTCGCGGTCGGCAAGGAGGTTCCCGTCGCCGAGTACGCCCCCTACGGCTCCGATCAGCTGGCCGCAAACATCGTCGAAGCGATGGACGAGGCTGGCTCGACCGCCTCGTTCATCGAGAATCACGGGCTCGTAGTGACGTCGCCCGACCTCGAGACGGCCCTCGAGAACACCCACCACGTCGAGAGTCTGGCTCGACTGTATCTCGAGACGCGTTCGGCTGGTCTCGAGCCCCGACGGCTCTCCGGCGAGCAGTTAGAGACAGTGCTCGAGAAGTTCGAATCCTACGGCCAATAAGTGGCTCCAGCGTGATCAGCCGGCTCGAACGACACCCGACCCCGCCGCCCCTGGGGAACGAGCCGATACTGTGGGAATACCTTTTGTGCTTCCCAGCACTAAGCTCCATCATGAGCAAAACGGCGGAAGCCGACGATCGGGGTCGGATCGTTATTCCCCACGAGATTCGGGAGAAACACGGCAGCCGGTATCGCGTCGTCGAACTCGACAATCGGATCGAGCTGATCCCGCTCGAGGACGATCCGATCGAGGGGCTTCGAGACGCTGTCGGGGGCGCGTTCGAAGGCAACTCTGTCGAAGAGATCAAGCGAGCGTCACGCGAGGCCGCTCGAGAGGACGCCCTCGACGAAGTGACTCGATGATCTACGCCGACACGGACTTCTTTATCGCACTGGTAAAGGACGACGACTGGCTCCAGAGCAACGCGGCGGAGATCGCCGTCGAGAACGAGGGTGACATCTACACGTCGCGTGCGACGCTGCTCGAGTTGCTCGTGATCTCCGACCGCTTCGAGTTCGATCGGATGCGTGCACTCACCTACGCGCTCGAGATCGCGTCGGTTCCCGAAGACGAGGACGTCCTCTTTCAGGCGGCGGACTACATGGACGAACACGGACTCACCGCGTTCGACGCGTATCACGTCGCCTACGCGGGTGACGACGCCATCGCATCGTCGGACAAGGCGTTCGACGACGTCGCAAAAGAACGAATCGCAATCGAAGACCGAGGCTCGGAGTGAGGACGATCCCGTCTTCGTACGGCTCGGTCAGTACCGGCCCGTTCACAGCTCTCTGACGAGAACGAGGTCGTCGACCGACTGTCCGGCGAGGTCGACGGTGCGTTTTTCGTGTCGTTCGAACCCGTGAGCGTCGTAAAACGAGCGGGCGAGATCGTTCTCGGCCATCACCGCCAGCCAGTCACCCTCGTGTCCAGCCTGCCGGAGTTCGCCGAACACCTGCTGTAACAACGTCGTGCCGATTCCCTCGCCCCAGTACGCTGGCAGGACGTAGATTCGGCCGATGATCGCATCGACGGGACCGTTATCGCTCGGTCCGCCCTAGGCGAATCCAACTACATCGTCGTCGATAGCGACGAACATCGGCGCGTCCTCGCGTTCGATAGCGTCCGGGAGTTGTATCTTGCTGTACCACTTCTCGAGCAGCGCTTCGACAGCTTCCTCGCCGATAATCTCGCCGTGAGCCTCGTGCCACGCCCGCCGCGCGACTCGCTGTACTGCACCGGCGTCTTCGGCAACAGCCGTTCGAATTTCCATCGCTGGTTGCGGTAACTGTCGGTCGAACTATACGATTTCCGGTCCAGAAGTCGACACGTGGCCCGGGCGATCACTCCCCCGGCTGAACGCCTCACTCCCGCTCCGCCAGCAGTTCCTCGGCCGTGACGAGCGCCTCCATCTCGAGCCCCGCGTCTTCGACGTTCTCACGACCGCCCTCCTGGCGGTCGACGACGACCAGCGCGCGCTCGACGGTCGCGCCCGCCTCGCGCAGCGCCTCGACGGCCTCGACCAGGCTCGTCCCGGTGGTGACGATGTCCTCGAGGACGACGACCTCCTCGCCCTCCTCGAGACGGCCCTCGACCAGGTTCGACGTGCCGTACTCCTTGCGCTGCTTGCGGACGATCACGTAGGGGGCGCCCGCCGCGACGCTCGTGGCCGCGGCCAGGGGAACCGCGCCGAGGGCGACGCCCGCGAGCTTGTCGTCGGGCTCGAGTCGCTCGGCGAACGCTTCGGCGATCGCCTCGAGACAGTCGGGATCGGTCTCGAAGAGGTACTTGTCGACGTAGTACTCGCTCGTGCCGCCGTGGGAGAGTTCGAACTCGCCGAACTGGACGGCGTCGGCCGCGCGCAGGGCGTCGATGAGCTCCTGGTTCGTCATTGCGAGAAGGGGCGCGTCCCACCGAAATAAGCGGTCTGGTCCCGAGCGCCCGACGGTCCGACTTACCCGCACCGAGTTCCGGTTCGCCGACGGTTTTGTCGGCGGGTATCGTCGGTCGGGGTATGGACCTCGCGATCACGAACGTCCTCGCGCTGACGATGCGCGACGATCGACTGGGAATTCTCGAGGACGCGACGATCGGAATCGACGACGGTCGGCTCGCGTACGTCGGCTCGAGCGACTCGTTCGACGACGAAGCGGAGCGAACGATCGACGGCGACGGCCGCGTCGCGACGCCCGGCCTGGTGAACGTCCACGCCCACACCGACCTGACGCTGCTGCGAGGTGGCGCACAGGACGTCCCCGAGATCGAGTGGATGAACCATGCCCTCGGGCCGCTGTCGGCGGCGATGGAGCCGGAAGACCGCGTCGCGGGCGCCCGGCTGGGCGTGCTCGAGGCGCTTCGCTCGGGCGTGACGACCGTCGGCGAGTACGCCCACGACGTCGAACGGCTCGTCGACGAAGCTCACGAGCCGATGGGTGTCCGCACCGTCGCGACGGAGACGATCAACGCCGTCGACGGGCCGACCGACGATCTGGGTCCGGACGAGCCGTATCCGCTCAGCGAGGAGCAGGGCTGGAGTGGGCTCGAGCGCAACGAGGCCCTGTTCGACGCCTGCGCCGACCGCGAGCGCGTCTCGGCGTTGTACGGGCCGCAGGCGCTGGACATGGTTCCCCAGGAACTGCTCGAGGAGATCCGCGAGCGCGCCGAACGCCACGATCGCGGGATCCACATGCACGTCGCCCAGGGCGAGCGCGAGCAGCGCCAGATCGAAGCCCGGTACGGAACGGGCGAGACGACGGTGAGCGTCCTCGAGGAGCTCGAACTCGTTTCCGACCGATTGCTCGCGGCCCACCTCCACGGTGCGACTAACGAGGAGCGCGCCCGGCTGGCCGATGCGGGCGTCCGGATGGCCGCGAATCCGAGTTCGATCGCGGCGATCGACGGGATCACGCCACCGATCGTCGAGTACCGAAACTCGAGGGGCATCGCGGGCATCGGTACCGACCAGGCGCCCGGACCGGGTGGCCACGACTTCCTCCGGGAGCTCCGGACGACGGCGCTGCTCGCGAAGACCAAGCGAACCGATCCGACGGCGTTTCCGGCCTGGGAGGCCCTTCGTGTCGGCACGATCGAGGGCGCCCGCGCGCTGGGGATCGACGAGGAGGTGGGGTCGCTCGAGGAGGGAAAACGAGCCGATCTCGTCCTGTTCGACCTCGGCCACCCGTCGACGGCCCCCGTCGTCTCCGAACCGCTGCATACGGCCGTGCCGAACCTCGTCTACGGCGCAAACGGGGGCGTCGTCGACACCGTGCTGATCGAGGGCGAGGTCGTCCTCGAGGGCGGAGAGCTTCGGACCGCTGATGAGGGAGAGATCCTCGAGGAGGCGACCGAGCGCGCGACCGACGTGTTCGCTCGAGCCGGTGACGCGTGGCGGGACGCCGACTCGGAACTCGTCGGTGCGGTCGAGGGGGGCAGGCTATAGCAGTAGGTCGTAGCATGATTGCGCCGTTCGGCGTAACATGGCGGCGTGTCGGCGAACTGCGCCTCGCTACGGTCCAGTCAACTCAACGACCAGTAGTGCTCGAGTGTTTTTCTGTGAAAACCACACTCAGTACAGGTTAAGCAGGGAACAGAGAGACAATCGACCCCTCCGGTAGTTGTCAAAAACCGCCTGCTGAATATAGAGAATATATCTACCAGTGAGTTTTCAGAGGGTGGCCCCAGTATCTTTTCCAGAACTCCTCCTGGACGTTTATCGTCGAGTGCCGCGTATCTCGCACCGTTATGCCGTACAGCCAGTGTAACGGAGCAGATCTTTACTACGAAGACCGTAGCGAGGGGCCACCGATCATCTTTCTGCACGGGGTCATGGCGAGCCACCGGTTCTTCGAGTCACAACTGACGGCCCTTTCGACCGAGTATCGAACGCTCGCGATCGATTTCAGGGGGCACGGTCGCTCCGAAAAGGCTGAACTGGGACACACGGTGGCGCAGTATGCCCGTGATTTGCACGCCTTTCTCGACCAGCACGAACTCGACGACGTCGTCTTGATCGGATGGTCGATGGGTGCGCTTGTTTCCTGGGACTACGTCGATCAATTCGGAACTGGCAGGCTTCGAGGACTGGTGGATGTCGATATGGAAGCCACCCGTTTTCAGTGGGACGACTACGACTACGGCATCACCGATCTGGAGGGACTCAAAGCCACGCTCGAACTAGTCCAGCAGGATCAGACGAGTCTCATCGAACGGGGCACGGCGCAAGTCTTCAAGCACCCACCCAGTACCGAGATGAGAATTATGCAGTTCGACGAACTCTCGCGGACGCCCGCACCGATCAAAAGTGCAATCCTCTTCGACGCGCTCACGCGCGATTACCGGGATGTACTTCCCGAAATCGACGTTCCGATGTTGGTGTGTGCCGGCGCAGACGAGAAACGAGGAACCGTCGCGTCTGTTCGTCACGTCACGGAACTCGTTCCAAATAGTCGTTTTGAACTCTTCGAAGACAGTGGCCACTGTCCACTCCTCGAAGAGCCCGAGCGATTCAATCGGGTAGTGAGTCAATTCGTCAACTCATTGTGACCGATACGCGCTCTGTATTCAGCACGGCTCTCTCCATATCTCTATTAGCTGACGGAAGCGTTCGGGCTAGGTTCGCCGCCCTACGTAACGAACCGGTCTCTTCAAATCGGCCCCAACTCAAAACAGCGAAATCGCAGTACAAACTGGCACTACTCGAGCACGGTCTGGGGCCGCTTGAGGTACATCTCCTGGTCGACGACACGCTCGTAGACCTCGTAGAGGGTGTCGATCGCCGCCTCGTCGGGCGCGAACTGGATGTGCACCGCCGATCGGTAGGCCCGACAGGACGTCAGGAAGAAGTACAGCGTCTTGTGGTGTTTCGGTGTCGCGTCGACGACGCCGACCGCCTCGCCCGCGAGGTCGCCCGAGAACTCGTTGAGCATCGCCGCGATGTCGTCGACCAGTTGCTCGTCGGGGCGATACATCGGCGTGCCGAACGTCTGCTCGAGAAACCGCGTCGTCGACTTCAGAAACGGGTTCGAGTCGAGTCCGGTGGGGTCGACCGCGGCGAAGGTGTCGTACAGCTCGAGCAAGGTCCGTAGCTCCTCGCGGGTGACCGCGATCGGCATGACCGGATCGCCCTTGGGAAGCGAGTAGTCCGGGAAGCTGTGGCCCCCGGGGTCCGGGAGCGTCGAGAGCGTGTCGTCGATGCCCATACTCGACCCACGACGCGCGCTCCCTAACCGTTTCCGGGGTCTTCGGCTCGAGCGACGGGATCGGTGCGACGGCTCCTGCTCACAGATTCTGTTTCCCGCGGTTTTCGCTCTCACTCACTTCGTGCTCGCGGGTCGCTTTCGCTCCCCGTCTGCTCGCGGACGCCAAGCGCCCGCTCGCACGGTCCACGGGACCGTTGGTCCCGCGCTACTCGCAGCCGCGATTCTCACTCACTTCGTTCGCTCACGGGTCGCATCCACTCCCCGTTCGCCTCGCGGTTCTCGCTCACATCGTTCGCTCCGAACCGCGCTCGCTCCGAACCGCGCTACTCCGTGCTCACGGGTCGCGTCTGCTCCCCGTTCGCTCCGCGATTCTCACTCACTTCGTTCGTTCCGAATCGCGCTATTCGTCGTACTCCTCGTAGAACCGATCCATCCGTGCGGCCATAACGAAATCCGTCTCCCGGAGCCCGTCGATCTTGTGCGTCCACAGCTCGATCACGACTTCGCCCCACGAGAGATGGATGTCGGGGTGGTGAAACTCCTCCTCTGCGAGCTCGCCCACCTCCTTCGTGAACTCGAGGGCGTCCCGGAAGTCCGCGAACTCGTAGGTGCCCTCGAGGTGGTGTTCGTCGACGACCTCCCAGACGTCCCGGTCGAGGTCCTCGAAGAGGGGGATCAGTTCCTCGCCCTCGAGGGGGTCCTCGTCGCCGGTGCAGGCGGTACACTCTCGATCCGCGAGTTGGCTCTCCGTCATACGCCAACCTACGGGCTCCCCACCCATGTAACTGATCGACACGACCGTTCGGCGCGAGCCGGGCCGTACACAGTTACTGTAATCATTATACACAAATTTTTTATCGCCACTGCACGACCTCCCGGGTAGAGCCCACATGTCCCAGGAGATCTTCGACGAACAGGAGTACGAACGCCGGCTGTCGCGGACCAGAGAACGGCTCCGCGAGGAGAACCTCGACGCGATCGTCGTCTCCGATCCGGCGAACATGAACTACCTCGCGGGGTACGACGGCTGGTCCTTTTACGTCCACCAGGCCGTCGTCGTCACGGCCGAGCGCGACGAACCGATCTGGGTCGGCCGCGAGATGGACGCCGGGGGCGCACGAGCGACGACGTGGCTCGCAGCGGAGAACATCCGATCCTACAGCGACGACCACGTCCACTCGCCCCACGACCTGCATCCGATGGACTACCTCGCGGGCGTCCTCGAGGAACTGGACGTTGCCGACGGCCGGATCGGCCTCGAGATGGACGCCGCCTACTTCACTGCAAAGTCCTACACGCGCCTGCAGCAGAATCTCCCCGAGGCCGAGTTCGAGGACACCACCCTGCTCGTGGGCTGGGTCCGAATCAAGAAATCCGACCGGGAGCTCGAGTACATGCGCCAGGCCGCCGAAATTTCGGAGAACGCGATGCAGGCGGGGATCGACGCGATCGGCGAAGGGGTTCCGGAGTACGAGGTCGCGGCTGAGATCTACGACGCCCTGATTCGAGGTACGGACGAGTTCGGCGGGGATTACCCCTCGATCGTCCCGCTGATGCCCTCGGGCGATCACACCGACACGCCCCACCTCACCTGGACCGACCGCGAGTTCGAGGACGGTGACCCCGTCATCATCGAGCTCTCGGGCTGTCGCCACCGGTATCACTCCCCGCTGGCCCGGACGACGTTCGTCGGCGACCCGCCCGAAGAACTCGAGGAGGCCGCCGACATCGTCGTCGAGGGGATCGAGGCCGCCCTCGAGGTCGCGGAACCCGGCGTCACCTGCGAGGCCGTCGAGGAGGCCTGGCGCGAGACGATCGCCCAGTACGGTATCGAGAAGGAGGATCGGATCGGCTACTCGATGGGACTCGGCTACCCGCCGGACTGGGGCGAGCACACCGCGAGCATCCGGCCCGGCGACGAGACCGTCCTCGAGGAGAACATGACGTTCCACATGATTCCCGGCATCTGGACTGAGGAGATCGGGATGGAGATCAGCGAGACCTTCGTCGTCACCGATGACGGAGTCGAAACACTTGCGGAGTTCCCGCGAAAACTGTTCACAGCGTAAGACTCATGACGACCACACCACCCCAGCAGGACGACGAATCGGGCGAGAGCGACCTCGACTCGGCGCTCGTGACGGCCCGCCGTCAGCTCGAGCGCGCCGCGGCCCACGTCGACGTCGACGACGGCGTCATCGAACGACTCAAACACCCCACGCGAGTCGAGCAGGTCTCGGTACCGCTCGAGCGCGACGACGGCTCCGTCGACGTCTTCACCGGCTACCGCGCCCAGCACGACGACGTTCGCGGCCCGTACAAGGGCGGGCTGCGCTATCACCCGGAGGTCAACGCCGACGAGTGTACCGGGCTCTCGATGTGGATGACCTGGAAGTGCGCCGTGATGGATCTCCCCTTCGGCGGCGGGAAGGGCGGCATCTCGGTCAACCCCAAGTCGCTGAGCAACGACGAGAAGGAACGGCTCACCCGCCGGTTCGCGGAGGAGTTGCGGTACGTGATCGGCCCGACTCGGGACGTTCCGGCGCCCGACATGGGCACCGACGCCCAGACGATGGCCTGGTTCATGGACGCCTACTCGATGCAACAGGGCGAGACGATCCCCGGCGTCGTCACCGGGAAACCGCCCGTCATCGGTGGCAGCTACGGCCGCCAGGAGGCGCCCGGGCGCTCGACGGCGATCGCCGCCCGCGAGGCCATCGATTACTACGACAAGGACCTCGAAGAGACCACGGTCGCAGTACAGGGGTTCGGCAGCGTCGGCGCCAACGCCGCCCGTCTGCTCGACGAGTGGGGCGCCGACGTCGTCGCCGTCAGTGACGTCAACGGCGCGATCTACGACCCCGATGGACTCGATATCGGCGCGATCCCGACTCACGAAGAGGAGCCCGAGGCCGTCCTCGAGCAGGACGCCCCCGAGAGCCTCTCGAACGAAGAGATCCTCGAGCTCGACGTCGACGTGCTGATCCCCGCGGCGATCGGGAACGTCATCACCGCCGACAACGCCGACGACATCGCGGCCGACATCGTCGTCGAGGGGGCGAACGGCCCGACGACGTTCGCTGCCGACACGATCCTCGAGGAGCGCGGCGTCCACGTGATTCCTGACATTCTCGCCAACGCCGGCGGGGTGACGGTGAGCTACTTCGAGTGGCTCCAGGACATCAACCGCCGCAAGTGGAGCCTAGAGGAGGTCAACAAGGAACTCGAGTCGAAGATGCTCGACGCCTGGAAGGAGGTCCGAACCGAGGTCGAGGAGAAGGAGCTGTCGTGGCGGGACGCGGCCTACGTCGTCGCGCTCTCGCGGATCGCAGAGGCGAAGGCGACGCGCGGGCTCTGGCCCTGACTATCGGAAGCAGTCGACGAGCGACCCCGTCGAGACGGGATCCGGCGTCTCCGTCTCGCTCGGAACGGAACCCGACGGTCCCAGCGAGAGACCCGTTCTGACGGCAGCCGTTTCGTCGACGGCGTAGACGGCGCCGCCGTAGCCGTCGGCCGCCGCCCACGGTTCACCGTCTTCATCCACGCCGCTCGGCGTCTCCGTGTACCGCACGCGGACGACGTGGATCTCGTCGTACCAGTCGAACCGCCTGACGTCGTCGAACTCGATCGAGTAGTCGACGATCTGTTCGGGTCGCTCGCGGGAGCAGAGCACGTCGTTCCTGGCGTACGCACGCTCGTGGTCGCGGACGAACGAAACGACGTCGTCCGCACCGAAAGCGGTCGGCGGATCCGGATACGGTTCCGCCTCGGCACCGTCGACCGTCTCGGTGCTGTCGTCGGCTCGTTCGATTTCGACGCTCTCGAGGTCACACACCGGCCGCGACGCCTCCTTGCAATCGAAGCGCTCCGCCAGCGTGTCCTCGGCACCACGTTCGTGCGGGTCTCCCAGCACGCCCGAGGAGACGGCGCCTACGCCGATCATCCCGAGGAGTACACGACGTTTCATAGCGGTGTTCTGACGGAGTCACGTAAATACTTTCTCCGTATCACCTCCGAAAATTTGCAATATCAGCGTCGTTGACGGGTGTAAGCCGATCAGTCGTCCTTGTACCGACCGATCTCGACGAGGTTCTCGTCCGGGTCCCGGACGTACACCGACTCGAGGCGGCCGACGGTGCCGGTTCGCTCAACTGGTCCCTCGACGATCTCGATATTCTGCTCGTGGAGGCGCTCTTCGACCTCGGCGATCGGGGTCTCGGTCAGCAGACAGAAATCGCCCGCACCGGGGGTCGGCGCCGCGGCGACGTGCTCGACGTCGGTGTCGACGGGGTGGAGGTTGATCTTCTGCTCGCCGAACTGCAGGGCCCGCCGCTCGCCCGTCCGTCCGTCGTCGAAGGCGACGACCTCGGCACCGAGCGCCTCGTAGAACGCGCAGGTTCGCTCGAGGTCCTCGACGGTGAGCACGAAGTGGTCGATCCCGGTGAGGTTCACAGTCTATCGCCCCCGGCTAGTTGATGCATACACTGCTTTTCGGCCCGATCATACTAATTCCCCGTACGCAGGGCTCGATCGAGAAACGTGATCAGCGGAGATACGCGAGCAACGTTTCAACCGCCACATCGAGCGGATCAGAACGGATTCGACAGACGTAGTCCGTGATCAACGTCGGTTGGACTGACGCGATCGTATGCGGAACGATCGAGAGAATAGAATCGCTTGCGGTGAGGTTAGCGATCCGGATTACGCGACAGCGCCTCGGAGACCTTCTCTATCGGGTGGGGCGGTTCCTCGTGACCGTCGTAGCCCGCAATCTGACTCCGGCAGGAAGCACCGGGTGCGACGACGGTCTCGCCGTCGCTGCCGGCGATCTGCTCGAGGAGGACGTCGCCGATCTTCCGGCTCAGGGAGTAGTGCTCGGCCTCGTAGCCGAAGGAGCCAGCCATGCCACAACAGCCCGAGTCGAGCGCGTCGACCTCGTAGCCGACCGTCTCGAGGACGCCGGCTGCGTGGCCGTCCTTCTTCGTCGCCTTCTGGTGGCAGTGGCCGTGGTAGGTCAGGGACTCGCCGGACGCTGCGGTCGGGAGCCGATCGACCAGGTCGAACCGCTCGAGATACTCCATGACGCCGTAGGTGCTTTCGGCGACGGCTTCGACGTCGGGGCCAGAGAGCAGATCCAGATAGTCCGACTGGAGCATGACGGCGTCGGAGGGCTCGACGAGGACAACCTCCCAGTCCTCGGCGACGTATGGAGCGAGCGCCTCGACGTTCGTCCGCGCGCGCTCGCGCGAGATGTCGAGGAAGCCCTTCGAGTGGGCGGGCCGACCGGTCGACGTCACCTCGTCAGGGATCCGAACGTGGACGCCCGCGGTTTCGAGGACCTGCACCGTCGCCTTCCCCGCTCGCGGATGGTTGTAGTTGGTGTAGGCGTCGGGGACGAGCAGGACCTTGCGGTCGGTCTCTGCGGGGTCGACGCGCGACCCTCGAGCGTCGAACCAACCCTCGAGGCTCTCGTCGGCGAACGAGGGGAGCTCCCGCTCACGGGCGATTCCCAGTGTCTTCTCGGCGACGAGCCCGGAGCCCGGCAGCGACGCGGCCCAGTTCGAGACGGGCGCCAGCGCGGAGCCGACGGCGTTGAGCCGATCGACGTTGGCGAACAGTCGCTCGCGCAACCCGACGCCGTGTTCCTGGTGGGCGGCGTGTTCGACCTCGGCTTTGAGCTTGGCCATGTCGACCTCGCTCGGGCAGTCCCGCGCACAGCCCTTGCAGCCGATACAGAGATCCATGATCTCGGCGAGGAACTCCGTGTCCGTGGCCTCGGCCTCGAGATCGCCGCTCATCGCCTGGCGGAGCATGTTCGCTCGTCCGCGGGTGCTGAGACTCTCCTCTTCGGCCGCGCGGTAGGTCGGACACATCACGCCGCCGGTGGTCTCCTGGTCACTGCGACAGCCACCGCAGCCGTGACAGAGTTCGGCCATCCCCTGGAAGCCGTTCTCGTTCTCCCAGCGCAGGGCGGGGTCGAAGCCGGCCTCGAACTCGTAGTCGGGGTCGAACCGCAGGTGCTCGGTCATCCGGTGGTCGCCACAGACCGTTCCCGGATTGAGCAGCCAGTCGGGGTCGAACGTTGACTTCAGGTCGCGGAAGAGCTCCCAGACGTCCTCGCCGTACAGCTTGCGGTTCCACTGGGTGCGGGCGTGGCCGTCGCCGTGTTCGCCCGACACCGAGCCGCCGTACTCGACGACCAGATCCGTCACCGCGTCGGCGAGGGACTCGAACTCCTCGAGGCCGGCCTCGCTTTTGGTGTCGACCAGCGGCCGCATGTGCATACAGCCCGGCCCCGCGTGGGCGTAGAAGCTCGCGAACGTGTCGTGGTCGGCGAGCACCTCCTTGAAGTCGGCGACGTAGTCCGCGAGGTTCTCGGTCGGGACCGCGGTGTCCTCGATGAAGGAGATGTGCTTCGCGTCGGAGGTTCGCGAGAGCAGGATCGGCGCCGCGCTCTTGCGAAGCTTCCAGAGCTCGGCGCGCTCGTCGGGCGCGTGAGCCTCGAGCGCGTCGAAGGCGCGAACGGGGTCGCCGGAAGCGGTCGCGTTCCCCGCGGCGTCCGCGTCGCCCTCGTCCGCGGTCGGATCCGGAACCGTCTCGTCGGGCAGTCGATCGGCCAGCAGGTCGGCGACCTGCTCGCGACCGTGGTCGTCGTCCTCGGCGTAGAACTCCACGAGCAGCGCGGTTTCGGTGCCTGCGGGAAGCTGTGCGACGACGTCGGCGAACTCCTCGGTCCGTCCGGCGAGGTCGATCAGCACGTCGTCGATCGCCTCGATCGCCGCGGGGTCGTGGTTCCGGACGATAGTGTCGACGTCGGCCATCGCCTCGAGCAGGTCCTCGTAGGTCAGCAGGGCGACCGACGTGGTTTCGGGGATCGGCTCGAGGGAGACCTCGACCTCGGTGAGCACGCCCAGCGTCCCCTCGCTGCCCGCGAAGACCCGCGCGAGGTTGACCGTCGCGTTGGGGTCGGGCTCGCCGTCGATCTCGACGGAGTCACCGCTGTTCTCGTCGAAGGCGTCGGGGCGGCCGTAGGCTTCCGCGACGAGCCGATCGAGGTTGTACCCCGAGACGTTCCGTTTGAGCTGGGGGTACGCCTCGGCGATCGCCTCGCTCTCCTCGTCGATCACCCACCTGAGAGCCTCGTAGATGCGCTCGAGCGAATCGCCGTCGGGGTCGGCCCGCTCGCGCAGCGTCGCAACTGTGACCTCGCCGAACCGTTCGACGGAGCCGTCGGCGAGGACGACCTCGCAGGATTCGACGTAGGCGTCGGTTTTGCCGTACTGCAGCGAGTGGGCGCCCGTGGAGTTGTTGCCGACGGCGCCCCCGACCGCGCTGCGGTTTCCTGCGGCGGGGTCGGGCGCGAACTTCAGCCCGTGGGGCTCGAGCTCGTCGTTGAGTTCGGCGAGGACAGCCCCCGCCTGCGCGGTCGCCCGTCGCTCGTCGGGATCGATCTCGAGGAGGTCGCCCATATGCGTGGTAAAATCGAGGACGACGGCCTCGTTGACCGCCTGGCCCGCGAGGCTCGTTCCCCCGCCCCGCGGCAACACCGGAATCTCCCGGTCGGCGCAGTAGGCGACGACGCTGGCGACGTCCTCGGTCGATCGGGGGAGGACGACGCCGATCGGCGTCATCTCGTAGGCGCTGGCGTCGGTCGCGTACAGCTGGCGGCTGTACTCGTCGAAGCGGACCTCGCCGTCGATTCGTTGCCGGAGGTCGGAGACGAGCCTCGGGCGGTCGATTCGACCGCCGACGTAGTCGTAGTCCGCCCTCGAGTCGGCGGCAGGATCCTCGGCTCGCGGATCGTCGGGCGGCCCTAGCTGCACGTCCTCGGGCGCCGCCGTCTGATCGCTGTGGTCGGTCGTCGTTCGATCGCCGTGATCGGTCGTCGACCGGGTGTCTTCGCTAGCCATCGTGACGACTCAACTCGAGTCCGGTCGGAACACGACGTTTTCGAATCCGCGCCCGTCCTCGAGCGCGTCGACGTTCGTCGCGACGATGTCGGCGAGCCGATCCCAGTGTTTCGGCGTGTGGCCCCCCGTGTGAGGCGTGATCAGGCAGTTCTCGAGGTCCCAGAGCTCGTGATCGTTGGGCAGGGGTTCGGGATCGGTGACGTCGAGGGCGGCGCCCCGAATCCCGTTGAACTGCAGCGCCGAGACGAGCGCGTCGGTGTCGATAATGCCGCCCCGTGCCGCGTTGACGATCACGGCCTCGGGCGCCAGCGTCGCCAGCGCGTTCTCGTCAACGAGGTTGCGCGTGAGGTCGTTCAGCGGGCAGGCGAGCACGACGTACTCGCTTCGCGAGAACGCCTCGTGGACGTCGTCCTCCTCGAAGCTCAGGACCTCGTCGGTGGGCCCGCCCTTCGAGGGCGTGTATCGGATGCCGATCGTCTCCACGTCGAATCCCTCGAGTCGCTGGACGATCTCCTGGCCGATCGAGCCGAGGCCGACGACTGTCACCGTACTATCGGTGAACTCGTGTGACTGGAAGTGGCGCCACTCGCCGTTCGATTTGCGCCGCCACCCCTCGTGGAGGTTCCGCGCGAAGACGAGCATGTTCGCGATCGACTGCTCGGCGATCCCGGGGGCGTGGATCCCGCCCGCGTTCGTGACGACGACGCCGTGTTCGGCCAGTGCGTCCATCGGCACGTGGTCGGTGCCGGCGAACGTACACGCGAACAGCTCGAGACGATCCGCGTCCTCGAGCAGCTCCTCCTCGATCGTGACACCCGTCACGATCCGGGCCTGTGGGACGAGTTCGCGCTCCTGTTTCGGCGTGCGGGCGAGTTCGACGGTCGCCTCGGGGAGGCGCTCGCGCAGCGTTTCGGCGTACGATTCCATCGAGAGTCCTTCCGTCCCCTCGCGGAGGACGACGATATCTGGCTTGCTCATGATAGTTCACGCCTGAGCGACGCGTTGGCGTACGATTGTCACCATCTACCTTATCCTTTTTGTGTAGCCGACGTTAACGACAATTGTGTACAATTAAGTTCGTGGGGGGAGTCATCGACTCCCATGAGCGAACCGATCCGGAACCGACTCTCCGCCGTTCGGCGGGACTTCCACCGTCACCCGGAGCCCGCTTGGCGGGAGTTCTACACCACGTACCGCCTCGTCGAGGAGCTCGAGCGCATCGGCGTCGACGAGCTGGCCGTCGGCGCCGACGCCTACGATCCTGCCGATCGGATGGCCGTTCCCGACGACGAGCGCCTCGAGGACTGGCTCGCCCGCGCCCGCGAGTGGGGGGCCGACGAGGACGTCCTCGAGTGCATGGCCGACGGAAACACCGGCGCGGTCGCGGTGCTCGACCGCGGCGAGGGGCCGTCGATCGGCCTGCGCGTCGACATCGACGGGCTGTTCATCGAGGAGGCGGACGACGACGCACACCGCCCGGCCGCCGGGGGCTTTCGCTCGAGGATCGACGGCGCGATGCACGCCTGCGGCCACGACGTCCACATGACCTGGGGGCTCGCGGCGCTGGAGGCGATCAAAGAGAGCGACTTCTCGGGCAGGCTCGTCGTCTTCTTCCAGCCCGCCGAGGAGGTCAGCGGCGGGGGCTGTCCAATGGCGAAGAGCCGCTTCGCCGACGACCTGGACTACCTGCTCGCGGCCCACGTCGGCCTCGACCATCCGACGGGTGAGGTCATCGCGGGGATCGAGAAACCCCTGGCGATGTGTCACCTCGACGTCCACATCGAAGGCGAGTCGGCCCACGCCGGGAAGGCACCCCAGGAGGGAGCAAACGCCATGCACGCGATGGGGACGGCGATCGAGAACATCTACGCGATCCCGCGCCACGCGGACGGGATGACCCGCGTCAACGTCGGGTACGCCGAGGCCGGCAGCGCGAGCAACGTTATCGCCGAAAAAGCGCGAATGGAGGCCGAGGCGCGCGGCGAGACGACCGAGCTGATGGAGTACGTCGAATCGCGGTTCGAGCGGGTCGTCCGCTCGGCGGCGAAACTGCACGACTGCGAGGCCGAGGTCGACGTCGTCAGCAGGTCCCCGCGGGCCGACAGCGATCCCGAACTCGCCGCCGTGGTCGCCGACGTCGCCCGCGGCGTCGACGGGATCGACCGCGTCATCGAGCAGGCCGACTTCGGCGCGAGCGAGGACGCGACCTTCCTGATGGAGCGGGTCCAGGAGGACGGCGGGCTCGCAACCTATCTGATCGTCGGGACCGACCACCCCGATAGCCACCACACGCCCCACTTCGACGTCGACGAGCGCAGCCTCGAGCACGGCGCCGCCGTCCTCGTGGAGACGATCCGGGCGCTCGAGGATCGAGGGCCTCGAACGGGATCGCGGTCGTCACCGGCGACGGAGGGGACGCGGTGAGCGATCGCCGGATCTCCCGCGAAGACGTCGAGGCCGCTCGCGATCGGATCGGCGACGTCGTCCACCGCACCCCGCTGGACACCTCGCGGACGTTCGCCGAGCTGAGCGGGGCCGCGTCGGTCGGGCTCAAACTCGAGAACGTCCAGCGGGCGGGCTCGTTCAAGATCCGGGGCGCGTACAACCGGATGGCCCAGCTGTCCGAGCGCGAACGTGAGGCGGGCGTGATCGCCTCAAGCGCGGGCAACCACGCCCAGGGGGTCGCGCTGGCGGGCGACCTGCTCGGCATCGAGACGACCATCGTCGTCCCTGAGGTCACCCCCGCGGCGAAGATCGAGGCCACCCGCGGCTACGGTGCCGAGGTCATCGTCGAGGGCGAGATCTACGAGCGGTCCTACGAGTACGCCCTCGAGCGGGCCGAGGAGACCGGCGAGACGTTCGTCCACCCCTTCGACGACGAGGCGATCATCGCGGGCCAGGGAACGGTCGGCCTCGAGCTGCTCGAGCAGTACCCCGAGCTCGACACCGTCCTCGTCGCCATCGGCGGCGGGGGGCTGATCTCGGGGATCGGCACCGTCCTGAAGGCCGCCGACCCCGACGTTCGGGTGATCGGCGTCCAGCCCGAGGGGGCGCTCCACGCCAAACCCGCCCTCGAGAACGACCACATCCACGAGCTCGCGGACGTCGACACCGTCGCGGAGGGGATCGCCGACACCCGGATGCTCGAGACCACCTTCGCGAACGCTCGCGAGGTCGTCGACGACGTCGTCGGCGTCACGGACCGCGAGCTCGCGACGGCCGTCACCCTCCTCGCCGAGCGGGCGAAGACGGTCGCCGAGACCGCGGGCGCGGCCCCGCTGGCCGCCGCGCTCTCCGAGGAGACTGACCTCGAGGACGAGGACGTCGCCATCGTCGTCTCCGGTGGGAACGTCAACCTCTCCGAGCACGCCGAGCTGACCCGCACCGGACTCGGGGAGCTCGGCCGCTACGCCGAGGCCCGGCTGGCCGTCGCGGGCTGGCCGACGACCGTCGGCGACCTCGTCGAGACCGTCGAGGCCGAGGGCGCGGCGCTGGACGTCCTCGAGCGCGCCCGCCGCGGCCCCGACGATCACCCGAACCGGGTCCCCGTGACGGTCGGCCTCGAGGGCAGCGGCCCGCAGCACTTACGAGGTGTTCTCGAGTCCTTGGGAGAGCTCGAGGACGTTTCGGTCGTCGAGCGCGGGCTCGAGTAGGCGGGGACGTCGTCGCCGACTCGCGGCGATCGTAGTGGGCCGGCAGAATTATTCGTTGCTAATATGATTACCTGTATGAAAATTTGCGAGACGGGTGTGGCTGCGGCCCTCGCGGCCGTGCTGTTCATCCTCCTCTCTCGAGCGACGGAGATCCTCGGCGGCCTCGTCCAGCGCGGCGACGCTCCGGGCGTGCTGCCGACGCTCGGCACTCACGAGGAGACCGTCGTAGCGTACGGGGCGGCAGTCGGTATCCTCGACCGGCTCGTGCTCGCCGCGATCGCGCTCGGGGTCGGCTACGCTCTCGGTCGGCGGATCGACCTGGTCCGGGAGTACCGCCGATTCGCCGTCGCAGTTGCGGTCGGCAGCGCCGTGGGAGTCGTCCTCGTCGGGACGGCAGCACAGCTGCTGTGGGGGGCTCGGTCGTTCGGCGATCCCGGCGTCTTCGTGCGCGTCCTCGAGGTCGCCTCCCTGACGGTGCGAGTCGCGCTCCCGATCACCGGTTACGTCTTCGCAGGTGCGGCTCTCGCACAGTTGGAGACGGCTCGAGGGGAGTCGGGGCCAGAAAGAAACGGCACTGATCGCCCGGCCGACGCGTAGCGTCGGCTCGAGTCGAACGCCGCGCTACGGCTCGAGGACGACCTTGACGCAGTCGTCCTCCTTGTCGTTGAACCGCTGGTACATCTCGGGGCCGTCGTCGAGATCGCCCGTGTGCGTGATGATTTCGGAGGGATCGATCTGTCCGTCCTCGATCGTCTCGAGCAGCTCGTCGAGGTAGGCCTGGACGTGGGTCTGTCCGGTGTTGATCGTCAGCGCCTTGTTCATGATCGGACCCATCGGCGCGTCGTCCATTCCGTCGATGTAGACGCCCGGGATCGAGAGCGTGCCGCCCTTGCGACAGGACTTGGCGGCCTGCTGGATCACGTAGGGACGGTCGGGCTCGTCGGGAACGGTGTCGACGCAGGTCGAGTGGGCCTCCGAGCCGACGGCGTCGATACACCGGTCGGGCCCGTAGTCGTCGGTCGCGTCCATCAGGCGGTCGTAGACGTCCTCCTCGGAGTAGTCGATCACCTGAGTGTCGGCGTGACCCTGGGCCATATCCAGCCGCTCGGGAATCCGATCGATCGCGATCACTTGGTCGGCGCCCATCATCCAGGCGCTCTGGATGGCGAACTGGCCGACGGGGCCACAGCCCCAGACTGCGACCGTGTCGTTCTCCTCGATTTCGGCGTTCTCGGCGGCCATATATCCCGTCGGATAGATGTCCGAGAGGAACAGTACTTCCTCGTCGGAGAGGTTCGAGTCGATCTTGATCGGTCCGACGTCGGCGTGCGGTACTCGGAGATACTCGGCCTGCCCGCCGTCGTAGCCGCCCAGCGTGTGCGAGAAGCCGAACAGGCCGGCCGGCGAGTGACCCATCGACTCCGCGGCCATCTCGGCGTTGGGGTTGGTTTCGTCACACAGCGAGTACATGTCGTTCCCGCAGAACCAGCAGGAGCCGCAGCTGATCGTAAAGGGGATGACGACGCGGTCGCCCTCCCGCAGGTTGTCGACCTCCTCGCCGACCTCGACGACCTCGCCCATCGGCTCGTGGCCTAAGATGTCTCCCTCCTGCATCCCCGGCATAAAGTCGTTGTAGAGGTGGAGGTCCGAACCGCAGATCGCCGTCGCGGTGATCTCGACGATGGCGTCCGTCGGTTTCTCGATCTCGGGCTTCGGGACGTCGTCGACGCGGACGTCCTGTTCACCGTGCCAGCGGAGTGCTTGCATTACGAGCACAGCCATGCTGACCGTTCGGGTAAGGGCGCGGCCTGTGTTCGCAACGGCCGCGCGACCGCCGAAAACCGCCGCGAGACGGAAACTTCTAACTACATCTGTGGTGAACGATCGCGCATGACCCTCGAAGTCGGCGTACTCGGCTATCGGTTCATGGGGAAAGCCCACGCGAACGCACTGGCGCGGCTGCCGATGTTCTTCTCGGACGCCCCGGACGTCGAACGCAAGGTCCTCGTCGGCCGCGACGAGGAGGCGCTCTCGGAGGCCGCGGATCAGCTTGGGTTCGCCGAGACGGCGACCGACTGGCGCGAGGTCGTCGACGATGTCGACGTCTTCTACAACCTCGGACCGAACCACGTCCACGCCGAGCCGTCGATCGCCGCCCTCGAGGCCGGCACACCCGTCTTCTGCGAGAAGCCGCTGGCTCCGACCCTCGAGGAGGCTGCAGAGATGGCCGAGGCGGCCCGCGAGGCCGGCGTCCCCAATGGCTGTGCCTTCAACTACCGGTTCGTCCCCGCGATTCGGTACGCGAAGCGGCTGATCGACGACGGCGAGATCGGCGAGATCCGCCACGTCCGCGGGCGCTACCTCCAGGACTGGCTGGTCGATCCCGAGGCGCCGTGGGCCTGGCGCCTCGACGAGGAGATGGCCGGTTCGGGCGTGCTGGGCGATCTGGGCGCTCACACGGTCGACCTCGTACGCTTTTTGGTCGGAGGAGACGAGCACGCGGGCGAGATCGAGCGACTCAGCGGCCACCTGCAAACGTTCGTCGACGAGCGTCCCGTCGAAGGGGAAGACAGCGAGACGCGGCCGGTCACCGTCGACGACGCCTACTCGGCCCAACTCGAGTTCGCAAACGGCGCGATGGGCACGCTCGAGGCCACGCGGTACGCGACGGGCCACAAGAACGACCACACGATCGAGATCCAGGGCAGCGAGGGCAGCCTCCGGTTCTCCCTCGAGCGCCTGAACGAACTCGAGGTGCTTCGCCGGGGGGAGAACCGCGGCTACGAGACGATCCTCGTCACGGACGAGGACGACCCCTACGTCGACCACTGGTGGCCGCCGGGCCACGTTATCGGCTGGGAGCACACGTTCGTCCACGAGAACTACGAGCTGCTCAGTGCCGTCGCGAACGACGGGACGTTCGAACCCAGCTTCGAGGACGGGCTGGCCGCCCAGCGGATCCTCGCGGCGGTCGAGGACAGCGACGAGCGCGGCGAGTGGGTCGACCTCGGGTAATCGCGGTTCGGTCTTCGTTGCAGACCGTACGCCTATCGGGGAGACGCCCGAACGTATCGACCGACCGATGACCCACACGATTCTCGTCACGGATTTCGACTTTCCCGACCTCGAGATCGAACGCGACGTCCTGACCGACCGCGACGTCGAACTCGTCTCGGCCGACGCCGAAACCGCCGACGAGGTGATCGAGGCGGCCCGGGAGGTCGACGCCGACGCGTTGCTCGTCCAGTACGCGCCGATCGACCGGGACGTCCTCGAGACCCTCGACGTCGCGGTCGTGGGCCGGTACGGGATCGGCGTCGACGCGGTCGACCTCGAGGCCGCGACCGAAAACGGGGTCGTCGTGGTCAACGTCCCCGACTACTGCGAGGACGAGGTGCCGACGCACACGATCGCGCTCCTGTTCGCCTGCGTGCGCAAGACCTCGCTGTACGACCGCGCGATCGCCGAGGGAACGTGGGACTGGACGGTCGGCGCGCCGATCCACCGGCTGGCGGGGAAGACCCTCGGCTTCGCGGCGTTCGGGAAGCTCCCGCGGGGGATCGCCGAGCGGCTCTCGGGGTTCGACCTCGAGTTCGTCGCGTACGACCCCCACCAGTCCGCCGACGAGCTCGCCGAGTACGGCGTCGAGAAGGTGTCGTTCGACGGGCTACTCGAGCGCTCCGATATCGTCTCGGTGCACACGCCGCTGACCGAGGAGACGCGGGAGCTGTTCGACGCCGAGGCGTTCGCGGCGATGGACGACAACGCCGTCCTGCTCAACACGGCCCGCGGCGCGGTCGTCGACGACGAGGCGCTGGCGACGGCTCTCGAGGACGACGAACTCGCCGCTGCGGGACTGGACGTGCTTCCGGCGGAACCTCCCGATGACTCGCCGCTGGTCGGCCGCGACGACGTCGTCTGTACGCCTCACGTCGCGTGGTACTCCGAGGAGTCGATCGTCGAGCTTCGAGAAACCGTGACTCGAGACGTTCTGCGCGTGTTAGGCGATGATCGGCCCGAGAACCCGGTCAACAAGAACGTTCTCTGAGAACGGGGGTTCGAGCGAAGTCCGAAGCGATCGCTCGTCCGGACGGCTACTTCGAGTCGACCCGAACGACCGTGTGGATTTCGTCGTACCGGACGCTGCCCTCGTCGGCGGGCTGGTCGTCGATCTCGAGGTAGCCGGGCTCGAAGCCCGTTACCGTCCCTTCGAGTTCGAAGTCCTGGCTGTCGTCGGCCCACTCCTTGCTCTGGACCTCGACGACGTCGCCGACCGCGACGTGTTCCTGTACTAGCTCCTGTGCACGGTCCCCGTCCGCGTCCGGCGGGATCGTCAGTTCCGTCATGTACTCGAATCGAACGGCGGCTACGCGTAAAGTGTTGCTGTCGTCGTATTCAGCGTGGACTTCGGCTCGTCGGGAGTCTCGTGGTCCGACGACTTTTGTACGAACGCGGCGAAAAACCCGGTAATGAAGACGATAAAGGACAGCGTCCACGACCACATCCGGATCGACGGCGTGGCTCGAGCGCTGCTCGACACCCCCGAAGTTCAGCGCCTCCGTCGGATCGCCCAGCTAGGGACCGTCTCGCTCGTGTATCCCTCCGCGAACCACACTCGGTTCGAGCACAGCCTCGGGGTCTACCACCTCGCCTGCGAGGCCCTCGAGGGGCTTGGTATCGAGGGGAAACAGGCCGAACGCGTCCACGCGGCGGCGATGCTCCACGACGTCGGCCACGGGCCGTTCAGCCACAACCTCGAATCACTTACTTACCGCAGGACGGGGCGCTACCACGACGACGTCGGCGAGCTGCTCGCCGACGGGCAGGTCGGCGACGTCCTTCGAGAGCACGACCTCGAGCCCAAGGCGGTCGCCGGGCTGGTCGCCGGCGAGGGGCGGTTCGGCCAGCTCGTCTCGGGCGAGCTGGACGTCGATCGGATGGACTACCTCGTCCGGGACGCCCACCACACGGGCGTTCCCTACGGAACGATCGATCACGGACGGCTGGTCCGGGAGCTGACGTTCACCGACGACGAGCTCGTCCTCGACGAGGGGAACGTCCAGACGGCCGAGAGCCTGCTGGTCGCGCGGGCGCTGATGAATCCGACGGTGTACAGCCACAGCGTCGCCCGGATCAGCAAGGCGATGCTCCGGCGGGCCGCCGAACGCCTGCTCGAGGCGCCGGAGGCCGGCGTCGACGCCGAAACGCTCCAGCGGATGGACGACTACGATTTGACGGTTGCGCTGCGCAACTGCGAGGCGACGAGCGCGTTCTCGCGGCGACTGGATCACCGCGACCTGTTCAAACGGGCCGTCTGGGCCGAGATCGACGACGTGCCGGGCGGGATCATCGAGAGCGACCACGAGGCGATCCGGCAGTTCGAGCGCGAGATCGCCGACAGGGTGGACGTCGATCCGGCACACGTCATCCTCGACGTGCCGGGACGCCCGTCGATGACCGAGTCGACGAGTCGCGTGCTGGTCAACGGCGACGTTCGACAGCTCGGCCAGCAGTCGCCGCTGGTCGAGGCGCTGCGAGCCGCCCAGTACTCCCAGTGGCGACTCGGCGTCTACTCGCCGACCGAGCTTCGCGAGCGGGTCGGGCGAGCTGCCGTCGAGGTGCTCGGACTCGACATCGAGGGCACGCTCGTCACCGAGGTTCGGGACGGGCTCGAGACGACCCTCGACGAGTTCGTCGAGTGACGTTCGGAGGCGAACGCAAACGGTTGAAGGGACGGGCCACGAAGAAGCGAGCATGGAACGAACCGGGACGATCCTCCGCGGTAGAGACCTCGAGCCCGTCGAGGGACGCATCGTTATCGACGGCGAGGGACGCATCGAAGCCATCGAGGAGGAGTCGGTCGACAGCTCGGATATCATCCTCCCGCCGTTCGTCAACGCTCACACCCATATCGGCGACTCGATCGCCAAGGAAGCCGGCGGCGGGCTCTCGCTCGAGGAGCTGGTCGCCCCGCCCGACGGGTTGAAACACCGCCTCCTCCGCGAGGCCTCCCGCAAGGAGCTCGTCGACGCGATGGAGCGATCGCTTCGGTACATGCAACGCGGCGGGACCGCCGCCTGTCTCGACTTCAGGGAGGGCGACGTCGAGGGCGTCCGGATGCTCGAGGACGCGGCCGAGGGCCTCGAGCTCGAGGCCCTGTCGTTCGCCCGCGGCTCGGTGGCGGCGATGGAGGCGGGCGACGGGTTCGGTGCCAGCGGGGCCAACGACGGCGACTTCGAGGATGAGCGGGCTGCGACCCGCGAGGCCGGCAAGCCGTTCGGCATCCACGCGGGCGAGGGGGATCCGAGCGACCTCGACGGCGCGCTCGCCCTCGAGCCCGACTTCCTCGTCCACGTCGTCCACCCCGAACCGGACCACCTCGAGCGAATCGCCGACGCCGAGATTCCGGTCGTGCTCTGCCCGCGGTCGAACCTCGTCACCGGCGTCGGCTTCCCGCCCGCGGCCGAACTGGCCGAGCGAACGACGCTCGCGCTCGGGACCGACAACGTGATGCTCAACTCGCCGTCGATGTTCCGGGAGATGGAGTTCCTCGCGAAGTGTTCCGAACTTCGGGCCGAGACGATTCTACGGATGGCGACGGTCAACGGCGCCGACCTCGCCGGTCTCGAGGGTGGCGCCCTCGAGCCGGGAGCGCCCGGACGGCTGCTCGTTCTCGACGGGGATTCGGATAACCTCACAGGTGCCCGGGATCCAATCCGGGCCACGGTGCGGCGAGCCGGCGTTGACGACGTCCGCGAGGTCGTCCTCGAGCCGTAGCGTCCGCCTCGACGCGGACGGCCCCTCCGAACGGGCGGCTGTCGGTCGAGAGCCCTGATTCTCGTCCTCTCCTGGATAATACATAACTATTAGAGAGTGTTTTAATCACTACATTTTCTCCTCTTAGATGCCATATTAGGCACGTATTCGAAATCCACAACCATCAGTACTGAATTATATTTCCAGTAACTAGTGACTTATCTGAGTAGTAGTAATTCCGGGTAACCGATTAGTTCGATCCGTGACGCAAGACAACCGAACCAGACGGCGCGTACTTCAGGTCGGCAGTGGCGCGGCCATTGCCGGGCTCGCGGGATGTACCGATTTCCTCTCCAGCGACGACGACGAGGACGACGACGATCCGTCGAACGAAACCGACGGTGGTAACGGCGGTAACGGGGAAAACGGCGGCAACGGCGACGACCCCGACGGCGAGGAGGACAAGGACGAGATCGAGGAGCCGAAGGGCGTGCTCGATCCCGTCCCGACGCCGGACGACCCGAAATCCGCGTTCCCGATCGCCGGCACGGGCGACGCGCCCGTAACGATCAAGCTGTTCGGCACCTGGAAGTCGACCGAGACCTCCGAGTTCATGCTCGAGGAGTTCACCGAACTGCTCGAGAAACACGTCAAGAAGGGCGAGGTCGACCTCGAGGTCCACGCCGTCGCCTCCCTCGGCGGGGCGGCGCTCCACGGCGACGACGGGGAGCGACTGGCTCGAGCCGGACTGGCCGTCTGGGACCACGACCCCGGCCAGTTCTGGATGTTCGTCGAGTGTATCGCGATCAACATCGACCTCGAGGAAGAGTGGGCGACGCCGAAGCGACTCGAGCACGTCGCCGAGAAGTCTGACGTCGCCGACCCCGAGACGGTGTACGACGCCGCCAGCGGCGATGCGTACCAGGACGAACTCGACGAGACGATCGACGAGGTCGAGAAGATGGACGTCGACGACGTGCCCCGCGTCAGCGTCGACGACACGGTCTACTCGCCGACAGAGGAGACCGACGAGCTGTACGCGGCCATCGAGGCCGCCGTCGAGACGGAGACGTAACGGACCGGAGACAGTCGTCGATTGGGTCATTCACTTTTTCGATCGGAGTCAGGGTGCACGTGCCGACAGTACGGTTTAGTTGCTTCTGACCGCAGATCGGGCTATGACACTCTCCGTTACGGTTGCCGACGTCCACCGAATGACGCCGGACGTCAAGCAGTTCCGGCTCGTCGCCGACGATCACCGCTTCGAGTTCGATCCCGGCCAGCACACGTCAGTCCACTTCGAGGCCGACGGCGAGGATCAGGAACGGCCGTACACGGCGATCAACGCCCCCGGAACGAACCAGCTCGTGCTGACGATCAAGCGCTACGACGACGGCACCGGTTCGGTCTACATGCACGACCGGACGCCGGGCGACGAGATCGAGATCGACCCCGTCGACGGGAACCTCCACCTCCGCGATCCCGAGCGCGACGCCCTCTTCGTCGCCACTGGAACGGGGATCACGCCGCTGTATCCGATGATCAGACAGTACGCCGACGAGGGCCAGGGAACGGCCACGCTCGTTTTCGGCGAGCGCGACCAGGAGCACCTGATCTTCCGCGAGAGTCTCGATCAGCTTCGGGCAGGGACCGACGCCGTCTCGGTCGAGTACGTCCTTTCGGATGCCGACGACGACGCGGCCTGGAACGGACGAACCGGCCACGTTCAGGACCACCTCCAGGAGTCGCTCGAGGGCCTCGAGGACCTCGCGAACGTCGACTGCTACGTCTGTGGCGTTCCGGAGATGGTCCTCGAGACCCAGGACCTGCTCGAGGACGCCGGCGTCGACGGCGATCGGGTCTTCACTGAGGGATGGGAGGCGGACGCGGCCGACGATGATTGAGTCCCTCGTGCGAGGTCCGTTCATCACGTACACATCGCCTGACAACGACGGGTCTCGACCGTTAAAAACATCGCAACAGGTGCGAAATTTTTATACCAATGGGGCCTGAAGCATCAGGTGCCGACGAACGTCGGCATCGATCACACTCCCCCTCAGAAACCAGCGCCACACCCGCTGTCTCTCATGGGGCGTGTCGTCGCCACTCCCCCCACCCCCCACCGCCCGAACTCCCCCCGTTCGGGCGGACTGCGACGACGCGCCTTCGTGATCCCGCTTTTCCGCGATCGAACCGGCTCGTAGGGTTGACTCTGGTCGGCGCGTGAAACGTTTATACACCGGATAACGTCGGGTTAGCCGTCGATCGTCGCCTCGAGCTCGAGCAGCCCGAGATAGTCCGGGGCGGCACCGCTGGTTCGAAACTCCGTGACCGTCGAGTCGACGAACTCGTAGAACTCCGACTGCGTGCTCGGAATCATCGGCTGACCGTCCTCTCGCAGGAGATAGGCCGGGGCGTTCGTACTGCGGATCCGTTTCTGTTGTTCCGCCCAGGCGTCGCCGGCGTAGAGGAAGACGCCGAACGAGAAGCGACCGGCGGCGACCGCGTCACGTTTCGAGTCGAACTCGTCGGCCTCCTCGATCCGGTACTCCTCGTCGCTGAGCCAGGCGATCGCGGCGGCTCCCTCAGCCCGGAGGAGGTAGACGTCCCAGGACAGCGTCTTGTCGAAGATCGCCCAGCCGTTTCGCGGGCCGATCGTGTCGATCTGGACGCTGAAGGCCGGTCGGCCGCGAGAGCCGCTCGGCTCGTGGACGAACGTCGCGTCGTACCCCGGAATCCGGATCCCCCGATCGTGGTAGGCGACGCCCTCGACCGGAATCTCGACCTCGAGCTCGTCGATCAGCGCGCGGGCTGAGAGCCCGCCCGTCTGCTCGAGGCGCTCGAGAAACGACGGGAGTCGCGAGACTTCCGCCCAGACCGGGCGCTGGGGCGCGCTCATCGGCCGCCTCCATCCCCGTGCGCTCGACGTTCGTCCGTACTCGCCCCGTCGGTTCCGCTCGCGAGCGAACCAGCCGTGTTCATGCTCGTGTGAGACGGGCTCGTCGCCGATGAGCCTTTCTGACTCGGAGCGAGCGCGCAGTCGTGAGACCCTCGCTCGAGCCGGAGCGACACGCCTTTTTGACCGGGCCGGACAGGTAGAGGTATGGATCCAAAGCGGGAGCTTACGAGCGTCGATCTCGCGGCCCTCGTCGGGGAGTTCGGTACCTACGAGGGCGCGAAGGTCGACAAGGCCTACCTCTACGGCGACGACCTTCTGCGGCTCAAGATGCGGGATTTCGACCGCGGTCGCGTCGAGTTGCTGATCGAGGTCGGCGAGATCAAACGCGCCCACACGGTCGCCCCCGAGCGAGTGCCTGACGCCCCCGGGCGGCCGCCCCAGTTCGCGATGATGCTTCGCAACCGGCTGTCGGGAGCTGACTTCGTCGGCGTCGAACAGTTCGAGTTCGACCGCATCCTCGAGTTCGTCTTCGACCGCGACGACGGCACGACCCGTATCATCGTCGAGCTGTTCGGTCAGGGGAACGTTGCGGTCACCGACGGCGAGTACGAGGTGATCGACTGCCTCGAGACCGTTCGGCTGAAATCCAGAACGGTCGTCCCGGGCTCGCGCTACGAGTT
The DNA here is from genome assembly GCF_000337675.1 of Natronococcus amylolyticus DSM 10524. Lineage (GTDB taxonomy): Archaea > Halobacteriota > Halobacteria > Halobacteriales > Natrialbaceae > Natronococcus > Natronococcus amylolyticus. The sequence goes on from NZ_AOIB01000026.1 coordinate 154,289, forward strand.
TCCCGACTCGCGGACGAACCCGCTGTCGGTCTCGCGGGAGGCGTTCGACCGCGAGATGGACGATTCGGACACCGACGTCGTCCGGACGCTCGCCACACAGCTCAACATGGGCGGACTATACGCCGAGGAGGTCTGTACTCGCGCAGGCGTCGAGAAGGCGATGGACATCGAGGACGCCACCGAGGACGACTACCGACGCGTCTACGAGGCGATCGAACGGCTCGCACTCGACGTCCGAAACGCGAACTTCGACCCGCGGCTGTACCGGGAGCCGGTCGAGGAGGACGGCGAGAACGAGGAGTCGGAGTCGCCCGACGACGGCCCGGTCGTCGACGCCACGCCGTTCCCCCTCGAGGAACACGAGGAGGCCGGCCTGGCTGCCGAGAGCGCCGACAGCTTCCTCGAGGCGCTCGACGACTACTTCTTCGAGCTCGAGCTGGAAGACGAGGAGGAGCCCGATCCGACCGAACAGCGCCCCGACTTCGAGGAGGAGATCGCCAAACACGAGCGAATCATCGAACAACAGGAGGGCGCGATCGAAGGGTTCGAACAGCAGGCCCAGTCCCAGCGGGAGAACGCCGAGTTGCTGTACGCCGAGTACGGGGTCGTCGACGACATCCTCTCGACGGTCCAGGAGGCCCGCGCGCAGGATCGTCCGTGGGATGAGATCGAGGAGCGCTTCGAGGAGGGTAAAGAGCGCGGAATCGAGGCCGCCGAGGCCGTCGTCGGCGTCGACGGCACCGAGGGGATCGTCACCGTCGAGCTCGACGGGGAGGAGATCGACCTCCTCGCCCGGCAGGGCGTCGAGCAGAACGCCGATCGGCTCTACACCGAGGCCAAGCGCATCGCGGAGAAAAAGGAGGGCGCGCTGGCGGCCATCGAGGACACCCGCGAGGACCTCGAGGACGCCAAGCGACGCCGCGACGAGTGGGAGGCAACCGACGAGACAGACGACGACGACGAGGACGAAGCGCAGGAGGAGACGAACTGGCTCGAGCTGGCCTCGGTCCCGATCCGGGAGAACGAGCCCTGGTACGATCGGTTCCGCTGGTTCCACACCAGCGACGGCTACCTCGTGATCGGCGGGCGAAACGCCGACCAGAACGAGGAGCTCGTCAAGAAGTACCTCGAGCCGGGCGATACGGTGCTTCACACCCAGGCCCACGGCGGCCCCGTCACGGTACTGAAGGCGACCGACCCGAGCGAGGCGTCCTCGTCGGACATCGAGCTGCCCGACTCGAGCATCGAGGAGGCCGCCCAGTTCGCCGTCACCTACTCGTCGGTCTGGAAGGACGGCCGCTACGCGGGCGACGTCTACGCCGTCGACTCGGATCAGGTCACCAAGACCCCCGAAAGTGGCGAGTACCTCGAGAAGGGTGGCTTTGCGATCCGCGGGGATCGAACCTACCACCGGGATACGCCCGTCGGCGTGGCGGTCGGCATCCAGTGTGAGCCCTACACCCGCGTGATCGGCGGCCCGCCGTCGGCCATCGAGGGTCAGGCCGAGACGACGATCGAACTCGAGCCCGGCCGGTACGCCCAGGCCGACGCGGCAAAACGGATGTACCGGCAGTTCCGCGAGGAGTTCACCGACGAGTCGTTCGTCCGGAAGATCGCCAGTCCGGACCGCATCCAGCACTTCATGCCGCCGGGCGGGAGCCGAATCGCCGAGGAGTAGCAGGCTGCGTCCGCGAGGGTGCCCTCGTCGCCAACCGCGACCACCCTCGGTCCGTAACGAGCCGACGGGTTATCGTGGCTCGAGCACGTGCCAGAATCGCATCTGGCACCACAGATCCGACAGAACGAGCGACGTTCGACGGCCCACTGCTGGAGTGTCGCAACCCTAACCTATTCTTCGGCTCTCCTCGATAGCTGGTCCAGAGAATGGTCGAGTTCGACGTCGTCGTCGCCGGCGCCGGACCCGCGGGGCTCCAGTTCGCACGCGAACTGGGGAAGCGATCGGATCGCTCGGTCGTCGTTCTGGAGCGCAACGACGGGCTGGCCGACAACGACAAATCTACGGGCGGGACGTTCCGCCAGGTGATCGAGGGGTACGACATCCCGGATCGAGTCGTGATGGATTCCAGCCCCGACGTCGTGTTCGAGGGGCTGGAGACCCGCTCACGAGCGACGTCGTGTTCGAGGGGCCGGAGACCCGCTCACGAGTGGCGATTCCGAACTACGTCCTCGACTTTCCGGCGTTCCTGGAGTATCTCGGCGAGGACGCACGGGAACACGGAGTCGAGGTCGTCACGGGAACCCGCGTTTCGGAACCGATTACCGAAGAGGGTGCCGTTACTGGAGTTCGAGCCCGTCGGGGCGGCGATTCGGCGGAATACTACGGAGCGCTGGTGGTCGACGCGACGGGGCCCGCCGGAGCGCTGACGGACGAGCTGGAGATGTGGGATCCGGACGCGGCACAGCGCGGGATCGGAAAGGAGTACCAGGTGACGGGAACCTTCGACTGCGACTCTATGCTGTTTCGGTTCGACCACGAGTACGCCCCTGGAGGCTACGCGTGGGTGTTTCCGGGCGGCGATGGTGTCTTCAAGATTGGCGTCTGCTGGGTGAACGACTTCCACGAACGACACGCGCCGCCGGACGGCGGGGGGATCGACGAGTACGTACAGCGGTGGATCGAGAGCGACGACCGGTGGACCGTCGACGGGATCGAGGCGGTCCACGCCGGCGAAGTCGTCTCGGACAATTCGATCAACGACCGAGCCGACGACGGAATAGTGGCGGTCGGCGACTCCGTTTCGAGCGTCAACCCGCTGTTCGGCGAGGGGATTCGGCCGGGGATGGAGTCGGCGGAGATGGCGGCCGACGTCGTAATCGACGCCCTCGCTCGAGGGGACACCTCCAGGGAGACATTGCTCGAGTACGAGAGGCGCTGGAATCGCGAGAAGGGGCCGAAGTGGAAGATACAGCGGATGGTGGGCGAACTGCTGTACGATTTCGACGCCGACCAGCAGAACCGATTCGTGCGGAACGCCGACCGACTGTCGGACGAGCAAGCCGACCGGTTACAACGGTACGAACTCACGCTTCCGGACTTGTTCACCCTCTATCCGTTCGATCCGAAGGATATCCCGAAAGTGCCGACGCTCCTCCGCCACCTCCGGTAGTACTCGAAAGATCGCAGGGACGACGAGAACTCTCGACCGATCAAACCACACCACCCGCTCAGACGGTTCGATCGATCGCGACGACGTGTGCGTCTTCGGCTTCGAAGCCGACCGCGACGTCCCCGGAGAGGGGATCACGAGTCCTGACGAGCAACTCCTGGCCGTGCCACTCGAGGTGGACCCGCGTCGTCTCGCCGAGAAACTCCGCGCTCCGGACGGTCGCCGTCGTCGCGTTTCGCTCGCTCGAGCCCGCTTCGTTCGCGCTGACCTGCAGGTTCTCGGGTCGCACACAGAACGTGACCGCGTCGCCGACCGCGGCCTCGCGAGCGAGGTCGACCGCGAACGTCTCCGGACCGACCTCGAGTTCGGCTCGCCGACCGCCGTTCGCTCGCTCCTCGAGCGATCGGACGGTTCCCTCGAAAACGTTGTTGTCGCCGACGAACTCCGCGACGAACCGCGTCTCCGGTCGCCGGTAGATCTCGCGGGGCGGGGCGACCTGTTCCGGCGCGCCAGCCCGCATCACCGCGACGCGATCCGAAATCGCCAGCGCCTCCTCCTGGTCGTGGGTGACGTAGATCGTCGTGATCCCGAGTTCCTTCTGGATCCCCTTCACCTGAATCCGGAGTCGCTCGCGCAGCTGGGCGTCGAGCGCGCTCATCGGCTCGTCGAGTAAGAGGACGTCGGGACCGGGTGCCAGCGCGCGAGCGATCGCGACCCGCTGTTGTTGCCCGCCGGAGAGTCGATCGGGCTCCCTGTCCTGCATCCCCTCGAGGTCGACCAGCTCGAGCAGCTCTCGGACCCGTTCGTCGTCCGAGACGCCCCCTGGCGGGTCGGCGAAGTTGAGCCCGTAGGCGACGTTCTCGCCGACGCTCATGTGGGGAAACAGCGCGTAGTTCTGGAAGACGACGCCGACGTCGCGTTCCTCGGGCGGGACCCCCGTGACGTCCTCGCCGTGGAACCGAACCGTGCCGTCGGTTGGGGACTCGAAGCCGGCGATCAGCCGAAGCGTCGTCGTCTTTCCACAACCCGAGGGGCCGACCAGCGTGAAGAACTCGCCCTCGCGGACCGACAGGGAGACGTCGTCGACGGCGGTCGTCTCGGCGTAGCGTTTCGTGACGTCGGCGAGGTCGACGGCGATCGGTCGATCTTCGGTCGGGGACTCCGCGCTCGAGGACCGGGATCGGGACTCGAGCGACTCGAGCGAGCGATCCGACTCCTCAGATGCCAAAGCTCTCACCCCCGAGGCGGTCGATGATCACGAAACTGATGCTCGTGACGACCAGCAGGACGACACCCATTGCGGTTGCGGGTCCGAGCCGACGGCCGATGAAGCGTTCGATCGCGACCGGCATCGTATATTGGTCGGTGCCGGTCGCCAGAATGACCGTCGAGGAGAACTCGCCCATCGAGATGGCGACGACGAAGGCGGCGCCCGCAACGACGCCCGGCCAGACCAGCGGAAGCTCGACGTCGTACAGCGCCCGCGCTCGAGAAGCGCCGAGCGCGCGGGCCGACTCGACGAGCGAGCGGTCGACGGACTCGAGCCCCGGCGCGACGGTGCGGACGACGAACGGGTAACACGAGACCGCGTGGGCGGCGACGATCGCCGCGGCGCCGCCCATCGTGATCTGCCAGCCCGCGAGCTCGATGCCGAAGACCGGGCCCCGCAGGAGGCCGATCCCGACGATGATCCCAGAGACGGCGAGCGGGGCCATCGCCACGGCGTCGACGAGCTTTCGGCCCCGGTATCGTCTGGTCGTCAGCACCGAGACGACGACCCCCATCGGCAGGGCGAGCGCGAGCGCGCCGGCGGCAAACAGCAGGGAGTTGCGGATCGCGGGCCAGGGTCGGACCTGAAACGCCGCGGCGGTCTGCTGGCGGTCTATCAGGAATCGGTAGTGATCCAGCGTGAGCCCGTTCGGCCCCGCGACGCTGGCGTAGAGCATGCTGACGATCGGCGAGACGAAGACGACCAGCGCGACCGCGGCGTAGATGGCGATCCCCGCCCGCGGGACGAGTTCGCGGAGAGACAGGGACGGTGGGGAGAGCGGTCGGCGCGGGAGCGGACGAACCCCTCGAGAGCGGACGACGTGGTTTGCCTCGTAGCGCAGGTAGCCGTAGAGGATCCCCAGCGTGATGACGAGTTCGACGATCGCCAGCGCGGCCGCCTCGGCGTAGTTCAGGTCCTGGATCAGCCGGTAGACGAACACCTCGACGGTCGCCAGCTCGAACCCGCCCAACGCCAGCACGATCGGGAAGGTGCCGAACGTGAAGACGAACGTCAGCGCGGCCCCCATCAACACGGCCGGATATAGCTGGGGGGCAACGATGTCCCGAAACGCCCGAAACGGGCTCGCGCCGAGGCTGCGGGCCGTTTCGATCGCGCTCGCGTCGACGGACTCCCAGGCAGCGGTCGTCACCCGCGCCACCAGCGGCGCGTTGTAGAAGGCGTGGGCAATCAGGATCGCCTCGAGCGTGAACATCAGCTCGATCGGACCGAGTCCGACGAGGCCGAGGGCGCGGTTGAGCGTCCCGTTCTCGCCGAACGTCGCGACGAAACCGACCGCGACCATGATCGACGGGAGCACGAACGGGAGCACTGTCAGCGAGCGCAGCGTCCGCCGTCCGCGGAACTCGTAGCGCGCGAGAACGTACGCCGCGGGAACGCCGAGCGCGACGCTAAGTAGGGTCGAGAGGAACGCCTGGTAGGCCGTGAAGCCGACGATCCCGATCCGGCGGTCGCTCGAGAGCAGGTCGCTCGCAACCGCGAGCGGGGACTCGCCGGCGAACAGGCGGGCGACGTCCCCGAAGTAGAACGGGTCCCGCAGGAGCTCGAGGAAGACCGCGAGCGTCACGGCTCCCTCGACGACGACGGCCTCGACGAACACCGTCGCGACGGGGTAGTAAAACAGCACGACCAGCAGGAGGATCGTTCCGAGGCCGAACAGCGCGATGGCCCGACGCTCGAGGCGGTTGCGGATTCCCCTCGCGTTCCGTCGCCCCGTCGGCTCGTCTTCCGCGCGGGGGTCCTCGGGGTCGGAACCCGAAGCGGGAACGTCGACGGGCGTGGTCGCTCCGCCATCGGCTTTCGGATCCGGGCGGTCGTTCACGCGGCCACCTCCGCGCGGTCGCTCATCGCGTTTCGATCCGTCGAGCGCACCGACCACCGGGTGGTACCGGCGATCGAAACCACTACGTGACGACCGCGAGAACGGTCGCCGATGACAGTTTTCGCACTGCTTCGCGTAACCCCGATCACTGACGACGACGCGACCGAGAACGTCGCGGCCGCGATCGACGCCCTCGAGGAGTACGACGTCGAGTACGAGACGACGCCGCTAGCGACGACGCTCGAGGCCGAGGACGTCGAGGAGCTGTTCGCGGCCTGCGGGGCTGCCCACCGGGCGGTCGAGGGCAGCGAGGTCCAGACGCTGGTACAGGTCGACGACAGGCGCGAGAAGTCGATGACCGCGAGCGACAAGGTCGACGCCGTCGAGTCGGAGCTCGGACGCGACGCTCGGAGCGACGGCGACTGAGGCGTCGCTCGCGGCGTTCGCCAATTCGCGACGCCCGCAGTCGGCTCGTTCGGAGCGCTCGAGGCCACGGCTCGCTCAGTAGTCGCCGGCGGCGACCTGTTCCCACTCGTCGAGCCAGCCGTCGAGGTTCGCCTCGAGGTCGTCGTAGTCGAAAAACGGCGTGTCGTCGGGCTGTTTGGCGTACTCCTCGTATACCTCCGGCAGCTCGGTCTCGTCGTTGACCGGCCCCGTCACGTTGCGTTCGGCGATCACCGCCTGAACTTCGGGATCGAGGATGAAGTCCATGAACTCGTGGGCGAGGTCGTCGTTCGTCCCGTCGGCGAAGCGGGCCATGCCGGCGACGTTGGCGTAGGCCTGATCGTGCAGCAGCGCGACCTGGTGTTTCTCGAGGTCGTTGTCGGCACGCTGGGCGTAGACGCGGTCGTTCGCGTAGGAGGCGACGACCGGAACCTCGCCCTCCTCGAACTGCGCGTAGACCTCGCTCCAGGAGTCGAGGACACGAGTGTCGTTGTCGAGCAGCTCATCCCAGTACTCGAGGTACTCGTCCTCGCCGAAGTGGTCGATCGTCCACAGCAAGAAGAGCAGCCCCGTCGTCCCGCGCTGGGGGTTCGAGACCGCGATCTGGCCCTCGTACTTCGGATCGAGCAGGTCGTCGAACGTCTCGGGAGTGTCGACGTTCCGGCCGTCGTAGACCATCGCACAGAAGCTCCGATAGGTCGGGATCACCCGTCCGTGCGGGTCGAAGTAGTGTTCCTCGTCGACGTTCGCGACGTGCTCGAGGGCGTCCTCGTCGGTCTCGACGAACAGCTCGTCGTCGGTATTCTGGTCGGCCCGGACGACCTCGTGGGGATTCAGCCCCAGGTAGAGTTCGGGTTCGATCTCGACGTCCTCGTTGTGGCGCTCGATGTAGTAGTTCAGCTCCTGTTCGGGCGTCTGCCACTCGAACTCGACGTCGTACCGGTCGGCGAACTCGTCGGCGATCCACTCGCCGGGGCTGTCGCTGGGCGCGTCGACGAACGACGTGTTCGCCGCGACCCGAAGCACGTCCTCGTCGTCGCCGTTTCCGGTCGTTCCGCCGTTCTCTCCTTCCTGTGAGATGCAGCCGGCCAGCCCGAGTCCGGCGACTGTCCCCCCGCTCGCGAGAAACGTCCGTCGTCTCATTACCGAGTGATCACAACCGGTGGTACGTAAGGGTCGCGCTTTCGATCCGCACTACTCGTCCGCGGTCGGCAGCCGAAGCGTCGGTCCGTCGGGAAACGATCCCGTCGCGTCCCCGAGATCGAGCCGACCCGTCGCGGCCAGCGTCCGCAGCGCGTAGAGGTTCCGAAACGCCGGGAGTGACTCGAGGACGTCGTCGTCGACGATGCCGTACCACGCCAGGGGATGGGAACCGGGCTCGCTCCAGGCCGACCGCGGCGCGAGAAACGGCGGCTCCCAGTCCCCGCCGCGCTCGGTGAACTGGCGAACCGGCGAGTGTCGAACCAGCGCGAGGTGGCGATCCGCGGCCGAGAGCGTCCGATCCGTCAGCCCCGCCCGTTCGTCGGGGACGTCGACAGCGCGTCGATACCGCTCTCGCGCGAGGTCGGCGTGGAGTCCCTTGCCCCGCCGCGCCTCGAGCGGAACCCGTTCCCACGCACGAACGTAGGCGGGGTCCCACAGCGGGAGCCACCAGTCGAGGTCGGCATCCTCGTAAACCCGGAGGTCGCCGTTCGTGAACGTCGCCATCCGACCGCGCCACTCCCAGCGCTCGTAGGCCGCGGCCGCGCTCGCGGGGTCCATGACGGTGCTCGGATCCCGCCTGCCACATAGTCCGCGACGGATTCGTTCCCGCGCGGCGTCCTCGAACCGCTCGTCGTCCCACTCCCACAGCACGTAGTGGCGCTCGAGGACGTAGTCGACGAGATCCTCGAGCGAGGGGGTGATCAGCTCTCGGTCGAGCGCGTCGTCGTCGGCGTCGACGGCCGGCCCGCAGCCGACGCTCGAGTGCTCTGACCGACGGCGCTCGCCGACGAACCGCGGCAGCCGCTCGCTTGGCGTCGCGACGGTGTGGCCCGGACAGTACAGCGCGTCGGTCGGCAGCCGCCCCTCGGCGACCAGTTCGCGGACGGCGGGCCACTCCGCGAGAAACGGGAGCACGTCGCCGCCGAACGCCTCGCGCTCGTATTGTCGCCCCGCCGGACCGCGGTACCACTCGCGCCACGTCGACTCGTCGTAGTCACAGAACTCCCAGGGAATCCCGAGTCGACCCGCGATCTCCCTGCTCAGTTCGACGTCTGGGTGACCCGAGCGTCCGAAGGTGAACCCGATCACCTCCCGGTCGCGCTCGACGAGCGCCGACGCGAGCAGCCGAGAGTCGTAACCGCCTGACAACGGGACGACGACGGGTCGGTCGCCGGCGACCCGCTCGAGCCGATCAAGCGCGGTCTCGAGGGCCGACTCGAGGCTCGCTCGAGCTGTCGCGGGATCGTTCGTGCGCTCGTCTTCGGGATCCGCGGGCCAGTACTCGCGGTAGGTTCGCCGTTCGATCTCGCCGCCGCGGATCCGAACCACCTCGCCGGGCTGAGTCGCGTAGACGCCCGACCAGATCGTCTCCGGACCGGTGACGTACCGCGTCAGGAGAAACTCGCTCTCGAGAACGGGATCCGTTGGCGCCTCGAGCGCCTCGCGAACCACGCGCCCGCGATCCGAGATCGGTCCCTCGGCACCGTAGTACAGCGGGATCGACCGGGCGCCGTCGGCGACGAGATAGGTGGCGTCGTCGGTATCGATGACGGCGGCGAAAAAGCCCTCGAAGGTGGCCGCGAGATCAGCGACGCCCTCGAGTCCGGCGTCGGCCCTCCTGGCGTCCGCAAAGCGGGCGGCGAGGGACGCCCCCTCGAGGAGCTGCCCGTCCTCGAACGCGCGACCCCGAACTGCGACGCCGTCGGTTCGCGTCCAGCCGTCGTGACTCAGCACCGTCTGCATACTCGTTCGTTCGTCGAGGCGTACTTAGGTCCGCCGACGGGTGTCGACTCGACGGCTCATACTGTCGGACAGAACTATTTGGAGATCGGTCGCGACTTCACGATCGACTTTACACTGACTTCTGTCCGACAGCTCACTCCCGGTTGTCGGCCAGCTCGCGGCGCCGTCGGTCGGCCGCCGCGTCCCACCGCTCGGTCGACTCGTCGTAGGCCGTCCCCAGCGAGATCAGGAAGCCGGTGATGGCGGTGACGAGTGCGATACTGCCGATCGCGACAACCGCGATCGAGAACAGCTGGCCGGCGAGAACCTGTGCCGAAGTCAGCAGCGAGACCGCCGTCACGAACGCGATCAGGGTTCCGAGCCGCGCTAACCGCCCGGTGTCGAGACCGCGCTCGGAGCCCGACTGCGTTTCGGTGCGCTCGAGCAGTTCGTCGAGGATCCCGCTGTACTCGCCGCCGTCTCGCGCGTGGCCCAGCGAGTGAATCGACTGGGCGATCCACAGTCCGGCCGTGAAGTTCAATAGCGCGACGAACGATACCAGTCCCAGTTCACCGCCGACAAACAGTCCGGCGGTGATCGCGCTGACGAGCGAGAGCGCCATGATCGCGTGGGTAACGATCGATCGGGTACCGAAGTCGGCCAGCCGGTTTAGCTGAGTCGTTCTCATACCATGTCATAGGTTCTCGTGGCGAAAGCCGGTGTGCCCTAACCATGATAGGTATTTACACACGTCCGTTGCAGCTGCCGGGCCAGCTGCTACCCGTCCGAGGGCGGTAGTGAGCGTATGGCAGAACTCGGCACCGCGACGATCGTTTACAAGAACTCGACCGACGAGATCGAGGAGGTCACCGTCGACAACGACCATATCGCCTACTTCCAGGACCACTGGCTGTTCGCGTACGGTACCGACGACGACGGCAACGACATGGTTCGGCGGGTGCCCAGCGAGCGAGTCTACCACGTCGAGCGCTCGGTCGAGGAACTCGAGAGTACGTTCGACACCGCGGTCGACAAGGCCAAGGACACCCTCGAGGATCTCAAGTAGGCTACTCGTCGGTCGCGTCCTCGACCCGGTCCGCGTGTTTCTCGAGGTCGCTCGCGATCGTTCGAGCCTGGTCGGGCGTCAGCTGCACCTCCTCCATGTGTGCGGGAAGGTGCTCCTCGGTCATGTTGTCGAGCTCGAGCTGCAGCCGGACGCAGTCGGGCTCCTCCCTATCGGCCGTCGCGTTCACGACGGCGAGCGATTCCGTCTCGAACTCGTGGCCCTTCGCGACGGCGTCGACGAGGTCGAGCGTCGTGTAGGCGTTGACTTTCATCAGACGGTCTGCCATGGTTCTCGAGAGCAGCCGAACGTACTTAGGCGGCCCGACAGCGACGCGAAAACGGGTCCGCTAGAACGAACGGAGCGGCTCCGGGGACCGGCGCAAGGCGGCAGCCGAGAGCACAGCGCCGAGCGGAGACGTGGTCAGTCGTCAGACGGGATCGGCGTCCCGTCGGCCTGTGCGGGAGCGGGGCTCTCGTCCAGGTCGTCCTCCTCGGCGTAGGGGTACCACGTCCGCTTCGTGTTGTGCATGAAGGGGTCGTCGTAGTCGGTCTCCTCGGGCTCGATCAGGTCGGCGAGCTCCTCGTCCTCGCGCTCGGCGACGAACTCCCGGAAGCTCTGGGCCTCGCTGTCGCGCGCTTCCTCGAAGTTCTCGAGCAGGTTCGCGATCGCGCCGGGCACCTCGTCGGCGGGCACCCGCTCGGCGATCCAGGCGGCGAACTGCGGGTCCTCGCCGAGACCGCCCCCGAGGCCGATATCCAGCGCCTCGACGGGTTCGCCGTCCTTGCGCGTCTTCATCCCGCGCAGGGAGACATCGGCGATCTGGGGCTGGGCACAGGAGGCGGTACAGCCCGAGAGGTGGACGTGGAAGTTCTCGACGCCGTCTGGCAGCTCGACGTTGTCGACGAGCCAGCGGGCGTAGCGAACCTGTCGGTTCTTGGTCTCGACGATCGAGAGCGAGCAGAACTCGGTTCCGGTACAGGCGATCGACCCGCGCTGGAAGGGATGCGGGTCGGGGCTGTAGTGCTCGAGGACGTCCTCGGAGCGCAGGTCGTCGACGTTCTCCTCGGGGACGTCCGTGAAGACGATGTTCTGGCGCTGGGTGAGCCGAACCTCGCCCGAACCGTACTCGTCGGCTGCGTCCGCGAGGTCGTACGCCTCGTCGACGCCGATGCGACCGACAAGGACGTTCAGCCCGACGTAGTAGTTGCCGTCAGGCTGCTCGTGGACGCCGACGTGGTCGTGTTTGCCGTCGGCCTCGCCCGCGTTGTAGGAGTACGACTCCCGGAGGTCCTCGCCCGCCGTATGGAGTTCGAAGTCGACGAACTCCTCCTGGAGGGTTTCGCGGAACTTCTCGGGACCCCACTCGTCCATGAGGAACTTGATTCGGGCGTTGTAGCGGTTCTCGCGGTCGCCGTTGTCCCGGAACAGCGCCGAGATGCCGCCGGCGACGTCGACGGCCTGCTCGGGCGTCGCGAAGACGTCGATATCCCGGGCGAAGCGGGGCTCGTTGCGCGAGAGGCCGCCACCGACGCGGATGTTGTAGCCCGTGACGGTCTCGCCGTCTATCTCCTTCTCGGCGGGCTCGAAGGCGAGGTCGTTGATGTCGCCCTGACCGCAGCCCTCGTCACAGCCCGTGACCGACACCTTCCACTTCCGGGGCAAGTTCGAGTGAGCCTCGTTTCGCTTGAACGTGTCGTGAAGCTCGGTCGCGAGCGCGTCGGCGTCGACGTGCTCGTGTTTGTCCTTGCCGGCGACCGGGCAGCCGACGATGTTGCGCCAGGAGTCCCCGCAGGCCTGGACCGTCGAGAGGCCGACCGACTCGAGTCGATCGAAGATCTCGGGGACGTCCTCGAGGCGGATCCAGTGGAGCTGGATCGCCTGTCGGGTCGTCACGTCGATCCAGCCGTTACCGAACACCGGATTCTCGGCGGGGCCGCGGGAGAAGTCGTCGGCGATCTCGACGATCTCCCGGAACTGGCCGGGCTCGAGGACGCCGCCCGGTGGACCGATCCGCATCATGAAGTACGACTCCTGGCCGGCGCGCTGGTGGTACAGGCCGTACCACTTGAAGCGCTCGAACCACGCGTCGTGCTCGTCGTCGGGGATCGCATCCCACCCCTCCTCCGCGAAGCGCTCGATCTCCGCGCGGATGTCGGTACCGTAGAGTTCGTCTTTCCACTGCTCGACGTCACTCGGCATTGATATCACCGCTATGAACTCCGCCTATAAGCCCCCCTGCGTGACGTCAGTTCTCCCCGCCTCTCGGGGATTCCGGCTACGCTTGCCGCCCGGCGTCGGACTCGAGGGTCGACTGGACGGCTTCGGGACTGTAGGGCTTGAACTCGCCGTCGACGATGCGGCCGACGGGGAGTCGATCGATCGAGTCGCGGGTGCCACACTCGAGACACTGGCCGACCGCGTCGGCGACGACGACCGAGCCGTCGACCCCGGTTCCGAAGAAGCCCTCGAGCAGAACGTACGCCGGCTCGCACTCGCAGAAGACGCCTCGAGAGAGCGTCCAGACGTCGCTGACGCTCACCCGGCGGCTGTCGTCGACGCTGATCCACGCCCCGTCGTCGAGCGTTCGCAGTGCAATCGCCATACTCCCGATTCGAACCCGAGGGCACTCCGTTCGTCGCCCCGGGCAATGCTTACCGATCCCGTGACGCATCCTCGAGCGAAAACCGCAAGACACAGTCGGGAACGATCCAGGGCCGGCGTCATCGGTAGCGGTTCTTGTTGCCGATATAGACGAGATCTCCGTTTGCGGGACAACGGAAACCACCGCCCTGTTGACGAAGCGCGCGCTGACGGGCCCCCTCGAACGCCGGGCCGCTGCCTTAGCTCCCGGATCGCAGCCCACTTACCACCGCCCTGCGAACTCACGGCCATGCAGATCAAAGACCGGGAGCGACTCGACGGGGGTCGCGAGCGGCTCACCGTCGTCCCCGAGAGCGTGGACGACCTCTGGCATTTGCAGTACGTCCTCGAGCCCGGCGACCGCGTCGCGGGCGATACGACCCGGCGGATCCAGCGCAACGACGACCAGATGCGGGACACTGGCGGCGAGCGCGAGCACATGTGGGTCGCCATCGCCGTCGACGATATCGAGTTCCACAAGTTCGCCAACCGGCTTCGGGTCGGCGGCGAGATCGTCGCCTGCTCGCGGGAGGACCAGCTCGGCTTCCACCACACCTTGAACGTCGAGGAGCGCGAGGAGCTGTCGATCGAGAAGCGGTTCAAACCCGACCAGGAGGCCCGCCTCGAGGAGGCCGAGGAGGCGACCGAGAACCCGGACGTCGCCATCGCCACCGTCGAGGAGGGACAAGCCCACGTCCACACCGTCGCCCAGTACGGCACCGAGGAGCGGGCGGCGATCACGGGACCGACGGGCAAGGGCGACTTCGCCCGCGAGCGATCGGAGCTGTTCGCGGAGCTAGCGACGGTCCTCGAGCGCCAGGACGCCGACGCGGTCATCCTCGCGGGACCCGGCTTTACGAAGCAGGACGCCTACAAGTACATCGAACAGAACGCGCCCGACGTCGCCGAGAAGATCACGATGGTCGACGCGGCGGCCGTCGGCGACCGGGGCGTCCACGAGGTACTCAAACGCGGTGCCGTCGCGGACGTCCAACAGGAGACCCGCATCGAGAGTGAGGCCGAGTACATCGACGAGTTGACCCAGCGCATCGCCCAGGGCGCGAAGGCCGCCTACGGTCCCGACGAGGTCAAGCAGGCCGCCGAGTACGGCGCGATCGAACGCCTGCTGATCGTCGACGACCGGCTCCGACAGGAACGGGGGCCCGACGGCGAGTGGCGCCTCGACGTTGACGACGTCGTCCGCACGGCCGAGCAGAAAGGCGGCGAGGTAACGGTGTTCTCGAGCGAGTTTCCGCCCGGCGAGCAGCTCTCGAACCTCGGCGGGATCGCGGCGCTGTTGCGCTATCGGCTCGAGTGACCGGGCAGAACGCTGGCGGGCGACTCGAATGACCGAGAGCCGCTCGAGCCGACCCGACGAACCGTCGACTGTTTTGATAACGTACGCCGGCGTAGGACCACGGAATGCTCACCGAACGGGCCGATCGGCTGTGGACCGACGAGGAACCGCTGACGTTTTTCGGCGTCGAACTCGGGCGGATCATGACCGTTGTCGAACTCTCGAGCGGAGGGCTGTTCGTCCAGTCGCCGGCCGAACTGACGCCCGACCTGCAGCGTGCGCTCGAGGAACTCGGCGACGTCCGCTTCGTCGCGCCCGCGAGCAAGCTCCACGGCCACCTGTACATGGAGCAGTACCGGGCGGCGTTTCCGGGCGTCGAACTGCTGGCCGCGCCGGGACTGGCTGCTCGGCGACTCGATCTGCAGTTCGACGGGCTGCTGGGCGACACCCCCGATCCACGCTGGAGCGCCGACATCGATCAGGTCGCGGTCGACGGCCACCGCTGGCTCACCGAGATCGCGTACTACCACCGGCAGAGCGGAACCGTGATCCTCGGCGATGTCGGCTTCCACATCGGGCCCTCGAGTCCTCCGAAGACCCGCCTCGTCGCGCGGCTGTTGCGGATCTATCGGCGGATCTCTCCGCCGATCGAGTTCAGACTCACGATCGCCAACGAGGACACGTTTCGACGGTCGATCCGGGACGTCCTCGCCTGGGAGTTCGACCGACTGATCCCGGGCCACGGCGAGATCGTCGAGACGGGCGGAAAACAGGCCGTTGCGGATGGATTCGACTGGATTCTCTGAGCCCGACGGTGACTCGAGCGAGCGCGGTCCGATCAGGCGTCGTTCGCGGCCTCGACCGTCTCCCGCAGGGCGTCGACCCCCTCGTCGTGGGCGAGGTCGCCGACGACGATCACGTCGGCGTACTGGGCCATCCCGTAGGCCGAATCGTAGTCGTGGATACCCCCGCCGTAGAACAGCGTCGACTCGTCGACGCCCCGGCTGGCGGCTTCGACGATCTCCTCGTCGCCGAGCATCCCCGAGTACTCGAGGTAGACGATCTCCTGGCCGAACATCCGTTCGGCGACCTTCGCGTAGGCCTCGACGTCGTCGGGCCCGAGGTCGCAGTCGGCCTCCGTCAGGGTCGCGACGTCGGCCTCGGGGTTCATTACGATGTAGGCCTCGGTGGTCGTTCGTTCCCAGTCGACGGTGTCGATCCGGACCCACTCCTTGTGGGCCTCGGTGATCCAGAACGGCGAGCCGGCGTTGAACACCGTCGGGATGAAGTAGCCCTCGAGGGCGTCGTTCCGGACGACGACGCTCGGGTTCGCGGGCTCCTGGTAGAGCGGCACGTCGTGTTCGGCGCAGGCGTCGATCACCGCGGTCATGTTCTCCTCGGTCATTCCCATCGTCCCCCCGATCTCGATCGCGTCGGTGCCGGTCGCACAGAGATCGCCGAAGGTGACGCCGTCGGGAAGCTCCTTGTCGGGGTCGAGTTTGAGGATATGGTTCCAGTCGGTCCAGGGGGCAGTCATACCGCTCCGTTTCCCGACAACCGGGAAAAGCGCTACGAAACGGCCCCCAAGACGGCGGTCCGACAGTAGCCGACGACGGCGACCGCTGTCCCCTTCCGTGGCATCGAGGGGCGGGCCGACGAACGTCGGCTTTATTTTTCCACCGCCGAGAGTAGTCACCGTATGAGCGATCGGGCGGAATCGACCGAGGAACTGCGGTGGTCGACCGGCAGCCCGGCCGTCGAACGACAGCGGTTTCGGGCGATCGCCGACGCCCTCGACGGCGGCGTGCTTCAACTCGACGCCGACGGACGGATCGTTACGGTCACCGACGACCTGCTCGAGATCGCGGGCTACGCTCGCGAGCAACTGGTGGGCGCACGCGTCTCGGCGCTGTTCGACGACGATGTCCTCGAGCGCGAGGATGAGGGTGAGAGTGAGGACGACCCGGGTCACAGACGGGACCTCGAGACGGTGATCGAGACCACCGACGGCCGAACCGTCGACTGTACGGTCCGTCTCGAGCGGCTCATCGAGGAGGGAGAGGAACGCGGTACCGTCTGCATCGTCAGGCATTCGGGAGCGCCACCGCGGGCGGGTAGGGGAAGCGACGACCCGGATCCACGGACCCGGCGGCTCGAGCGCAGCGTCGAGCAGCTCTCGTCCGAGCTCGACGCGGTGTTCGACCGCATCTCCGACGCCTTCTGTGCCCTCGACGACGGCTGGCGAGTCACCTACGTCAACGACCGGGCCGCGGAGCTGCTCGGCCGGCCGGCCGAGGACCTGCACGGGGCGAACGTCTGGGAGGCGCTGCCGTCGCTCGTCGGCACCCACCTCGAGGAGCGACTCCGGACCGTGATGGCGACGAAAAAGCCCCTCTCGTTCGAGCGTCGCGTCGAACCCCTCGACAGCTGGGTTCAGATGGACGTCTATCCGACCGAGGTCGGGATCTCGGTGTACTTCCGGGACGTGACCGAACAGGTCGAACGCGAACGTCAGCTGACGGTGTCGGAGCGTCGGTACCGAACCCTCGCCGAGCAGTTCCCGAACGGGATCGTCGCCCTCTTCGATCTCGACGGGGAGTACACGCTGGCAGCGGGTCGCGGCTTCGATCGGCTCGACGCCGACCCGGCCGACCTCGAGGGGAAACACTTCCGGGAGGTCTGGGACGAATCGGTCGCGGCGACGGTCGGTCCGGCCTACCAGCGCGCTCTCGAGGGCGAGGAACAGCGGATCGAACTCGAGCAGGACGGCCGAGCGTGGCTCGTCCACGTGGTTCCGGTTACCGACGACGGCGGGAACGTCGTCGCCGGGCTGACGATGGCCCAGGACGTTACCGACCAGCGGGAACGCGAGCGCTTCCTGCAGGACGCGAAAGCACAGCTCGAGGCCGCGACGGAAGCCGGCGCCGTCGGCACCTGGGAGTGGCGCGTCCAGGAAGATCAGTTTGTCGCGGGAGCGGCCTTCGCCAAGACGTTCGGGGTCGATCCCGACGAGGCTCGGGAGGGGGTCTCCCTCGAGCGTTTCGTCTCGTCGATCCACCCGGCCGACCGCGACCGGGTCGAGCGAAGCATCGAGGACGCCCTCGAGCACTGCAGCGAGTACGAGGAGGAGTACCGCGTCCGCAACGCCGACGGCGACCTCCGCTGGCTCGTCGTCCGCGGTCACGTCGAGTGCGACGAGGACGGAACCCCGCGTACGTTCCCCGGCGCGGTCGCCGACATCACCGAACGAAAGCGCGCCGAGCGGAAGCTCCAGACCCACAAGCGCCAGCTCGAGACGCTGTTCGAGGTGTTGCCCGTCGCGGTGATCGTCGGCGACGCCGACGGACGGCTCATCGAGGCCAACGAAACGGCGCGGGAGCTGTGGGGCGGGGACGTCTTCGACGCCGAAGCGATCGGTGACTACGAGCGCTACGACGGCTGGTGGGCCGACACCGGCGACCCGATCGAACCCGAAGAGTGGACGATGACGCGCGTCCTCGAGGGCGAGGAGGTCACGGACCCCGACGTCCACGAGATCGAGACCGCCGACGGCGAGCGTCGGATCGTCATGACACACGGGATGCCCGTGCGCGACGATCACGGCGAGGTTCGTCGCGGCGTGATCACCCAGACCGACGTCACCGAACGTCGGGAGTACCAGCGCCGGCTCGAGGAGACGATCGAGAAGCTCGAAACGTCGAACCAGCGCCTCGAGCGCTTCGCCTACGCCGCCTCCCACGACCTCCAGGAGCCGCTGCGGATGGTCTCGAGCTACCTCCGCCTGCTCGAGGATCGCTACGGCGATCGACTCGACGGCGACGCCGAGGAGTTCCTGGCGTTCGCCGTCGACGGCGCCGACCGGATGCGCGAGATGATCGACGGCCTGCTCGCTTACTCCCGGATCGATACCGCGGGCGAGCCGCTCGAGCCCGTCGAGCTCGAGGCGGTGTTCGACGACGTCCTCGGGGGACTGGGCGGTCGTATCGAGGAGTCGAACGCCGAGATCGACGCCGAGTCGCTCCCGTGGGTCGAGGGCGACCCCAAGCAGCTCCGTCAGCTCCTCCGGAACCTCCTCTCGAACGCGCTCACGTACTCACGGGAGAACGAGCCGCGGATCACCGTTTCGACCGAACGACAGGGGCCGATGTGGCGAATCTCGGTCCGCGACGAGGGGATCGGCATCCACCCCGACGAGACCGAACGTATCTTCGAGGTGTTCCACCGGCTGCACACTCACGACGAGTACGCGGGCTCGGGGATCGGGCTCGCGCTCTGCCGGCGGATCGTCGAGCGCCACGGCGGCGAGATCTGGGTCGAATCGGAGCCCGGAGAGGGATCGACGTTCTCGTTTACGCTTCCGGCGGCCGACGAGGCGTACGGTAGCCGCTGAAAATCGGTGCGCACCCGATCGGACGACGGCTGGACGATCGGTGTCAATAATTTCAGTTATCGCTCGAGTAGACAGTAGTACAATTCCTTTACTCAAGGGACGTATGAAAATATAGTCACGTACAGATGAACTATGTACCAGCTCGGTCCGACCATTCACCCGCGGTGGCGCGCGCTGTCGGCCGTCCGAACGTCAGTGAGGACAGGCGACCACGCTGTGCGAGGGATGAGCGAACAACGTGAACGAATCGGCTGGGGAAGGTGTGGCGATTCCATGTATTCGTGCGAGTAGAACCAGGTACTTGTCAGTATCACCCCGAAAGCCCCTGGCGCGCTCGAGGGCTGTGGCTCGCTGTGCTCCTCGGTCGCGTTGCTCCCTGCGGTGCTTGCTTCGCCTCGCGCCTCCAGCGCGCTAGCCCCTTTCAGTTCCACCCAGTGGTGGTCAGTTGGGCTGCAGACACGATGTCGAACGGTCCATACGCACGCTTTGCGTGACGAATTTGACGGTTTAGATTCGCTACCCAGACTAAACAAAGAACCGCACTACCAACTGCTGCTACAGTCAAACCCCCTTGCTCATCAGGTGGCTGCGCAACACGTCGGCTTCCTTGTTCCCCGTCCCAGTGTTGACCGCGACGACCGTCTCGTCGCCGTCGAAGGCGCCCCGGTCGGCCAGTTCGAAGAGGCCGCTGACCGCCGCGGCACAGGTCGGCGCCATCTCGAGGCCCTCTCGCTTTGCGACCGCGATCGCGGCGTCGAGGATCTCCGGGTCGTCGGTCGCGACGGCGCCGCCGTCGCTCTCGCGGATCGCCTCGAGGATCCACGGGCTCGCGCCGGGGTCGGGAATTTCGATGCCGCCACAGATCGTGTCGGGGTGTTCGACCGGTTCGTGGACGTCCCGCCCCTCCTCGAACGCCTCGACGATCGGCGCACAGCCCGACGCCTGGGCGGCGTAGAAGGACGGAACGGCGTCGCTCAGGCCGAGCGTCTCGAGTTCGCGGGCGGCCTTGTACATCCCGACGAGACCGACCCCGCCGCCGGTCGGGTACGAGATCACGTCGGGGCTCTCCCACTCGAGCTGTTCGGCGATCTCGTAGAACATCGTCTTCTTCCCCTCGTGGCGGTACGGCGTGGCGAACGTTTGGAGGGAGTACCAGTCGTCGTGTTCCGCGAGTCCCTCCTCGAAGGCCGCGACGGCTTCGCCGATCCGTCCGCCGACGACGTTCATGTCGCCGCCGTGGACGTTGATCATCGCCTTGTTCGTAAAGCCAGAACGCGAGGGAACGTAGACGTGCGACTCCATCCCCGCCCGTCCCGCGTACGCTGCGGCCGCCTGGCCCGCGTTGCCGGCCGACGCCAGCGCCACCTCGCTCGCGTCGTGCCCGTCTGCGGCCGTCACAGCGACGGTCTGTCCCCGATCCTTGAACGTCCCCGTCGGGTTCCGCCCCTCGTCTTTGATCAGCAGCCGACCGACGCCCAGTTCGTCCGCCAGGGCCGGACACTCGACCAGCGGCGTCGCGCCTTCATCCATCGTCACGGCGTCCTCGCGGGGGAACGGGAGCAGTTCCTCGTAGCGCCACAGCGAGTCGAACGGGCGCTCGGCGAGCGTCTCGCGATCCAGATCCACCGCGTCGTAGTCGTAGCTCGGATCGAGGATTCCACCGCAGTCCGGACACCGGTGGCTCTCCGCGCCGGCGTCGACCGTCGACTCGCAGTCGACGCACTCGAGGCCCTCGAAGGCGGCTGTCGTCTCCATAGAGGTGTGTTCGCGGCGCGGGACTAATGGCTGTTCATCGGACTCGAGAGCGGGGTTTCGGTTCCGCGATCAGACGGCGGGACGTTCGCTCGAGGGTCCGTCGTCGGACGTCTCGAGCGAGACGGGGTGGAGGTCGCCCCAGGTGTGCCCGATGACGTAGTAGGCCGCGACGAGCGCGTAGAACGCGACGATCGCGCCCAGCACGGTTCCGACGAGCGGGACGGCGTTGAGTACTCCCGAGACGAACGAGCCGACGACGACGATCCCGAACGCCAGTAGCCACCCCGTCGCGTACGTTCCCGTCGCGAGGACCGCGCGGAGTTCGTCGACGTCGAACCCCGCGCCGAGGCGCCGCTCGCTCGCGAAGTTCGCGATCGCCGCGGGCGAGACGTACGCGGCTCCGACGAACGTCGCGAGGGTGACCATCCCGGCGAGGAAGAACCCAATCGCACCGATCGTCCCCGGCGTGCCGCCGGTGGCGAGCCAGACGCTCCCGAACAGGACGGCGCCGGCGGCCACGGGAACGAGCGAGTACGCGAGCAGGATCGCGAACGCCTTCGCGCCGTCGATCGTCAGGTCGCCCCAGTCCTCGAAGCCGGGGGCCTCGTCGTCGTCGCGGCTGGTCCGAGCCAGCACGCGGACGACGTACCCCCAGACGAGAAAGAGCGGGATCAGCAGGAAGCCAAACAGCAGGCAGAGCCCGCCGATGATGCTCGTCTTCAACGCGTCGTCGCTGTCTTTCAGGTAGGTGACTGATTCGGATAGCATGATTTCCTCGGCCGCAGGCGACTGCAGTCGCTCGCGGTCGATCGAGAGCTATACGCGCGACAGCTATATCAAGCGATCGTCGACGCTCGGCTCGAGCGCCGGAGATCGACTCGAGCCCAGCGGTGAGGCCATCGGCTATCGGACACCTTGAAGAGCTATCGGCCGTCGACACCTCGAGGACGGGATTCGAGCGACTCCGAACGAAGAGTCGCGTCGCTCGAGGGCAGCGAGTCCGAAGAGATAGAAGTTCAGTTGTCGCCCGTCTTGGACTGCCACTCGTAGTCGCGGCGCTTGGCGGACTTGCCGAAGCCGCACGACGAGCAGACCTTCTTCCTTGTGTGGTAGGACTTCTCTCCGCAGCGACGGCACTTCGTGTGGGTCGTCTTGTTCTTCTTTCCTTGGCTCGGGGTTCCTGCGCCAGTCATGGAGTGATCGAAACGACGTTATCGCCGCGTATAATCGTTGTGTCTTCGACCGGCGCCTCGTCGTCCACTTCTCGGTCGCCCGCCCTCGAGACGTCCTCGAGCACGAGATTCATGTGCTGATCGTAGCCCGTAAGATCGCCGACGTACTCGTCGCCGCTCTTGAGCCGTACGGTGACGCGTTCGCCGAGCGACGCCTCGAGGACGTCAAGCGGTCGTCCACTCATACAACACACCGCCAGTGACGCGCACTTAATCGTACCGATCGAGACTCCCAAACCTCCGAGTCGACGGCCGTCGACGCGCTCGAACAAGCCAAACGGCTAAGTGACCGCTCGCCGACTCCCCCGACATGGGAGAGAAGAAGTTTACCCTCATCGAGCTGAACCTCCAGGGCGACCACCAGTTCGGGCCGCGAGCGATCGACGACGCGCTTCCGTTCGGCGAGAAACGGGAGGAAGCCGACCTCGAGGGCGAGGAGGAACTCGAGGGCGAAGCGGAAGCCGAGGAAGAGGGCGGCGGAAAGGGAGCGATCGGCGCCCTGATCGCGCTGGTCGTGCTCGTCGCGCTCGGCGTCGCGGCGAAGAAGTACACTGAGGGCGACGAGGCCGAGGAGTTCCCCGAGGACGAACAGCCCGACGTCGTGGTCACGTAGTCGGTACGGCACAGTTTTTCTGACGCGATCGGAAGACCTGTCCAGTAGTTGGGAGTGCGAGTGGACCGTCCGGCATCGAGTCTGCAGCCCTCCCCAACCACCGCCGGGTGGGACTGAAAGGGGCTGGCGTTCTGGGGCGTTCCGACGACGCAAGCACGCGACTGCAAGGAGGGCGCGCAGCGAGTCAGAACGCCCCAGAACGCCAGGGGCTTTCGCGGTAATGACAGAAGCAGACGCTGCTCGCACGAACACAGGGATCGCCACGCCCTCCCCAGCCGACTCACTCGCTGCGCTCGTTCGTCCACTGGAAGACGCGCTGCGTCTTCCAAGCCGTTCGCTCGCATGGCTCGCGAAGACCTCGCACAGCATCGTCGACCGCCCTCGCTTTCGCTCGAGCGGTCGACAGCGCACGCCACCGCAGGAAGAACGGTCGGATCGAGCTGAGACGTCGTTCACCTGTACGTGACGCGAGTTTCGGATGGGGTTCCGAACACCCAAACCGCGCTCTCGAACCGCGAGTGGGCGAGCCGAACCCTTTTGCGTTCGCTGCCCGTAGCTCACTCCGTGAATCTCTATCGTAGTGCCCGCGCGGTCGCCGGCGCCTCCGGCGACAGCGTGATCGACTGGCAGTCGGCCGCCGAGGGTGCCAAGGCGGCGACCGACCCCGGATCGCTCGACCTCGAGCCCGGCGAGCGGGAGGCCTACGCCCGCGACGTTCGCGAGGCTCGCGCGGCCGTCCGGGCGGTCTCGGGCGCGGAGTTCGACGTCCCCGACACCGTCGAGATCCAGAACCGCCACCACTGGATCGACGCCAACGTCGAAACGTTCGAACGGGTGATGGGCGCCCTCGAGACGCCCACGGGTGCCTTCCCGGGCGCTGCCCGGACGGTCAATACTGGAACGATGACCGTGTTGCTGGCGTTTCTGGGCCGGAACGTGCTCGGCCAGTACGACCCGCTGTTGCTCGCGGACACGCCCTCCGAGGACCATGCGCTGTACTTCGTTCGTCCGAACATCCACAAGGCGGCCGACGCCCTCGAGGTCGACGTCGACCGGTTCCGCCGCTGGATCGCCTTCCACGAGGTGACCCACGCCGCCGAGTTCGGCGCGGCGCCGTGGCTCTCGGAGCACCTCGAGGAGCGAATGCAGGACGGAATCGCGGACCTCTCGACGGGGTCGTTCAACAAGGCGGCGTTCAAGGATCTCGACGCGGCGATGACGGTCGTCGAGGGGTATGCGGAGCTGCTGATGGACCACGCCTTCGACGACGAGTACGAGGACCTCCGACGGAAACTCGACGAGCGACGACAGGGTCGGAGCCCCCTGCAGCGGCTGTTCCGACGCCTGCTCGGGCTCGGCCTAAAGGAACGCCAGTACGAGCGCGGGAAGAACTTCTTCGAACACGTCGTCGCGGTGCGGGACGTCGAGACCGCGAGCCGGGTCTGGGACCGACCCGAGAACCTCCCGACCCAGGACGAACTCGACTCGCCGGGGCTGTGGATCCAGCGAATGGGTCGCTGACGACGCCGATCCGCTCTTCTACGCCAGGATCCAGTGGAGATACCAGAGCAGTCCGCTGCCGGCGACTAACCCGACACCGATCGCCGTTCCGATTCCCGCGAGCGACGCCTCGCCGTGGATCGCGATCAGTCCACAGGAGAGCCCCACGAGCAGGACGAACGCGATCCCCATTCGAGCCGATGGACTCGTCACCACGCTGGACTGCGGTGATCGACGGTCGGGGCCCCGCCGCCGACTCATAGCTCGTCGGCCGTGCTGACGTGCATCGTCCGGAACAGCCACGGGGGGGCATCGTCGCCCGCGTCGACGGCTTTGGATCCCGACTCGACGACCTCGGGACGAACCAGCGTTCCGCTCCAGCGAGTGTCGAACCGACGATCGGTCCCGGCTTCGGTGTCGGTCCAGGCCATCGTCACCTCGTCGACGAACGTGGCGTACGCTCCGTCCTCGTTGATCGAGAGTCCATGGCTCTCGACGCTCCAGTCGGTGGTCGTCTCGGTCTGGCTCTCGAGGGCCTCGGCGACGGCATCGTACCCGAAGGCCGCCTCGCTGATCCCGAACTTCGTCGTCGAGGAGTCCTCGAGAAAGTACGGCGGCAGGGGCGTGCCTCGTCGGAGGGCCTCGTAGTACTCGCGGACGACGGCCGCAGCTTTGTCGCTCATACCGTACGTTGTCGGAGTCGGTCGTCAAAGGCTCACTGGACGCAGTCGCAGGCGCCGCAACCTTACATAAAGCCGCGATCGACCTCGTCGGTCTCGATGAGGTCGTCGAGTTCGGCGCTCAGCAGCTCGTCGGCCTCCTCGAACCGATCCGAGAGGTCCTCGAGCTCGTCGGGTCGGTCGTACTGGTCGTACGCCATCGGTCCGAACGCGGGGCTCTCGAGGGCGTCCATCACGTCGTCGAACAGGTCCTGCGGTCGGGTCGGCGCGTCCGAGTGCGTCTCGAGGACGGTCTCGAGGCGCTTCGAGACCGTCTTGGCGTGGTCTTCGTCTTCGGGCGGCGACTGGACCGCGAATCGCCCGTCCGACTCGCCGTCGGGCAGGAAGGAGCCGATCTCGTCGTCGAGGCTGCGGGCTACCTTCGTTCCGACGCCCCGGACCTCGAAGGGGTTTTTCGCGTACGTCTTGAGGAAGAACACTCCCGCCCGGGGGTGTGCGAGGTACATGTCCTCGCCGACGCCGCCCGCGCGGTCGCCGGCGACGGCTCGCCAGTCCTCGGGGTCGACGCTGCGCTCGGTAACGTCCTCGAGCACGTCCTGCCAGTCGCGAATCCGCATAGGGAACGCTTGTCGCGCGGGCAGAATGAACGTATCGGTTACCTCGAACCTCGGATCGGCGGGAACCGAAAGGCATACCATCGCGCTCCCGACAGCACACGCAACCGCCGAGTTCCCATGGCCTCACGCCGACGCCCGTCGTTTCGCGAACTGTTCCGTACCGAACCGGTAACCAGCGCCCTGCTTTCGGTCTGCCCGCTCGTTCTCGCGGCCGGCCAGCTCGCCAACGGCTACCTCAACGATCTCCCGCCGACGATCACCCTCTCGTTTGCCGTCGTCATGGTCGCGTTCGCGGTCGTCGCGACGGACCACCACGCCGCTCGCTTCCGTCGACGACGGCTCGAGGCAGATCTGGATCGCTGAGACCGACCGACACCTATTCCTCCCGGGCGACGGGATCTCGCTGCTACATGATCGGGACGGGGCCGACTCGAGAGATCGTCGACTGGGAGCGAACGACCGACGACGGGACGACGGTGTACGTCATCGAGTACAGCGAACCGGTCCCCGAGCCCTCCCTTCGTTCGGCGTCGCTGTTCGGCGCCAGCAGCGGTGGAACGGTTCCGGAAGCCGACCGACGGATCACGCTACCCGACGGGGAGCAGCTCCCCGCCGACGAGGTCGTTTTCGACGCGGACGGGACCGTTCTCGAGGTCCGACACGAGGGGCCGTCGCTGCTTCGCCGGATGCGGCGCGCGCTGTTTCCCTGGCTGTAGGGCTCGTCCTCGGTGTGTGTGTGTGTGTCTCCCCGGTTTGTGACCTCGTCGGGCAGCGTTCCGCGATCGATCGTTCCGGACGGGCCGATGGGGTTCGACTCCCAGGAGACGCCCCGTACAGTATCCTCGTCCCGTAACCACACACGGTTACGGAACGGTGTGCTTTTTGCGTATATAGAAGTTAAGTAAACCAACCTTCGAAATCCATTTATACTGGGCGTTCGACGAAGTATCCATGCCGATACATCGCCGTGAGATGCTTGCGGGGATCGGCGGGGGCGCGACGATCGGTCTCGCTGGCTGTACCAGTAGTTCCGACGGCGGTGACGACGACGGACCGGAGATCAGCGGCGAGACGATTACGCTCACTACGACGACGAGCACGTACGATACGGGCCTCATCGACGAACTCAACGCGCCGTTCGAGGATCGGTACGGCGTCACCGTCGACACCGTTTCGCAGGGAACGGGCGCCGCCCTCGAGACCGGACGGAGCGGCGACTCGGACGTCGTCATGGTCCACGCCCGCTCGCTCGAGGACGAGTTCATAGAAGAGGGGTACGGGGTGAACCGCCGCGACGTTATGTTCAACGACTTCGTCGTCGTCGGGACATCCGACGATCCGGCCGGAATCGGCGGTGGGGACGACGTCGAAGCGGCGTTCGCCACGATCGCCGAGGAGGGCGCGACGTTCGTCTCGCGTGGCGACGACTCCGGAACCCACGCGAAGGAACTCGAGCTCTGGGACGCGGCCGGCGTCGACGAGTTCGGCGAGTGGTACCAGGAGGCCGGTCAGGGGATGAGTGAGGTGATAATGCAGGTCGGACAGACCGGCGACTACACGCTCGCCGACCGCGGAAGCTTCCTCTCGATGCAGTCGGAGATCGACCTCGAGATCCACGTCGAGGGGCCGATCGAGGGCGGGCCCGAACTGCTCGCGAACCCGTACGGGATCGTCGCGGTCAACCCCGGGGCTCACGACGACGTCGAGTACGACCTGTCAATGGCCTACATCGGCTATCTGACGGGTCCCGAAGGCCGGGAGATCATCGAGGAGTACACCCTCGAGGGCGAGCAGCTGTTCTTCCCGGAAGCGATCTCGGAGGAACCGAACTTCCAGCAGTACGTCCCCGAAGACTGGGCTCCCTCGGAGGCCGACGACTGAACCAAACCGATGCCACTCGAGTTAGCGACCGTCTCCCCGTTGTTTGCCGAGTTCCCCTTCGAGTGGAACTACATTCGAAGCATCGTTCGCGTCTCGCTGTACGTGAGCCTCGTCGCGGTGGCGCTGAGTACCCTGTGTAGCCTCCCGGTCGCACTCCTCGTCGGCTTCACGGAGTTCCGGGGAAAGACGCTGCTCACGTCGATCATCAACACCGGGATGGGGTTTCCAAGCGTCGTCGTCGGACTGATCGTGCTATTTGCGGTCTCGGGCCAGGGTCCGCTCGGGTCGCTGGACCTCGTCTTCACCCCGGAGGCGATGATCTTGTCACAGTTCGTCCTCGCGACGCCGGTAATTACGGGCGTAAGCCTCGCGGCGGTCAGCAGCGTCGAGCAGAACGTCCGCGACGCGGCGTACGCGATGGGTGGAACGCGATTCGACGTCGCCCTCGTCACAATCAAGGAAGCCCGCTACGGAATCGCGACGGCGCTGCTCGCCGGCTTCGGCCGGGCGATCAGCGAGGTCGGCTCCGTGCTCATCGTCGGCGGAAACATCGCCGGCGCGGACGGCGAATCGTACACGCGAACGCTCACGACCGCGATCCAGCTCGAGGCCCGACAGGGTCGCTTCGAGACCGCGATGATCCTCGGAGCGATCCTCGTCGTGCTCGTGCTCCTCGTCAACGCGGTCGTGGTTCGACTGGGTAGCGGTAACGGAGGCTACCGATAATGCTCGACGCACGAAACATCCACCACGGCTACGGTTCCGAGACGGTTTTCGAATCCGTCTCCCTGTCGGTCACGCCGGGCGAGGTCGTCGCGATCATCGGCCCGTCCGGCGTCGGGAAGTCGACGCTCCTTCGGCTGCTCGCGCTGTTCGACTCCCCCGATCGGGGAACGATCGAGTACGGCGACACCGACGTGTGGGACGTCTCGGAACAGCGGCGACTCGAGTTCCGACGCCGGATCGGAATGGTCTTTCAGGAGGCGAGCCTGTTCGACGCGAGCGTCCGTCGCAACGCCGAGTACGGACTGCGCGTCCGCCAGCCCTGGACGGATCGGCTCCGTCACGAGTTCGCCAGCCTGGTCGGACGGACCAACGGCACCGGTGCCGAGATCGAAGCGCTGGAGACGGTCGGGCTGGGCGAGAAGGTCGATCAGGATGTCTCGTCGCTCTCCGGCGGCGAGGCACAGCGCGTCGCGTTCGCTCGCGCGCTCGCGTACGATCCGGAGATCCTCCTGCTCGACGAGCCGACGTCGGACCTCGACCCGCGAAACACCGCGCTCATCGAGGACGCCGTTCTCGAGGCCCGCGATCGGGACATCGGCGTCGTCGTCGCGACACACGACATGCACCAGGCCGAGCGCATCGCGGATCGGGTCGCGGTGTTTCTCGAGAACGATATCATCGAGGTCGGCCGTACCGAGGACGTTTTCGACGATCCGGACGACGAGCGGACCCGGAAGTTCATCGACGGCGAGCTGATCTACTGACCGACACTACCAACCGTTCGGACGAGCCTCGAGGGGGAGCCGACGACCACCGGTCGGTTCGCGTCGGCTACGGCGCTCCGGCGTCGGGTTCCGTCGCGACCGTCCGCGCCTCTCGAGCCTCGTAGGCGTTGTAGCTCGCCAGCCCCGCGATGAGCAGGCCGGAGACGAGCGTGCTCCAGAACCCGCTTACCATCCCGAGCAGAGCCGGCGCGACGATCAGCCAGATTCCCAGGATCGCGACTAGCGAGCCGACGCCGATGCTCAGTGGGACGTCGTTGACCAGCCGGTAGTAGTTGTACGCACCCGCGACGAAGACGGCGCCGCCAACGAGGACGTTGTTCCAGAGGCCGGCCGCGCCGACGTCGTAGACGAGCGCCGAGAGCGCGACCCAGGCGCCGAGCGCGGCGACGATCGCGCTGATGAAGGGGGTGTGACGCCGTCGCTCCTCGTTCGCGATCTGGGTCGACTCGTCCCGCGGGTCGCGGCCGCGGTCGTCTCGGTCGCCCGCGCCGGTTCCCGAATCGGTCTCGGTGGGCGTGTGATCCTCCGGGGCATCGTGTCGAGCGTCGTCACTGCCGGAGTCGTTCATGGCGGCCAACGGTTCGCTTCGGAGCTGCAAAAGGACCGCGACCGTTACGCCGTGTGAACGGCCCATCCCCGAGGTAATCCGGGGTTACGTCGGGACGAGCGGACGATCGCTCCTCGAGCCGTGACCGATAGCGTTTTTGACGCCTCGCGCCTGACGACAGGCGTGGACGTACGCGGAACCGTCGCGGACGACGTCGAGGTTCGCTCGGTATCGACCAGCTACGGCGAGAGCGACCTCGCCGAGGTCCGGCTGGTAACTGACGACGGCCCGGCGGGCGAGGACGACCGCCCGGTCGAGGCCCACGAACCGATCACGGTGACGCTGTGGAATAAGTGGACCGAGTCGGCCGAGCTGCTCGAGCCCGGGATGGAACTGCTCGTTACCGACGCGGAAATCGACGAGTACCAGGGGGAAACGCGGTACAAGACGACGGGCGACTCGTACGTCGTCGTCGAACCGAGCTTTCTGGTGAACGTGACGGCGATCCGGAACTGGACCGAGTGCCCCCGGCTGTACTACCTGAACAAGCTCTCGGGCGTGCCGCTGAACTACCCCGTCGTGAAGGGGACGTTGGTCCACGAGGTGTTCGGGGACCTCCTTCGAGGCCGGGAACTCGAGGAGTCGATCGACGCCCGCGTCGAGGAGCGGGGCCTCCAGCTGGGGCTGCTCGGGGAGGACCCGGAGTCCGTCGCCGAGGACGTCAGACAGAACGCGTCGGCGATCGAGGGCTGGCTCGAGCAGGGTCGCCTGACCGAGGAGGATAGGGCGGCTACTGCCGCCGATAACTCGGAGCGGGCGTTCTCGCCCGCGAAGAGCAGCTGGCGCTCCGAGCAGCTGCTGATCAGCGAGACGTTCGGTATCCGCGGGCGGGCCGACGCCATCCGGCGGGGGGCGCCCGTCGAACTCAAGACGGGGAAGAACCTGAAGAAGGAGCCCCGGTTCAAGGACAAGGTCCAGGCCGCCTGTTATGCACTCCTGCTCGAGGAACACGGCGGCGACGTCGACACCGGGACGCTGCTTTATACGAAGAACTCGGCGCTGGACCGCAACGAGGAGACCGGCGACCTCACCCCCGCCAAGGAGTTCTCGATGGGCGCGGGGCTTCTGAAGTACGTCGTCCGGCTACGAAACGAGATCGCGGCGGCCGAGGTCGCGGGCGACGTGCCGACGGGCTACGAGGGCAACGCCAAGTGCGAGTACTGCTTCGAGCAGGACACCTGCATGGTCGTCTCGGGTCGGCTCGATCAGGAGTCGAAGGCGGGCCAGATCGGCCAGCCCCTGCCCGCCGAGGAGCGCGAGTTCTTCGAGCGCTTCTCGCACGCGATCGAGGAGGAGCGACGCGAGGTCCACCGCGAGTACGCCAAGCTCTGGGAGCAGAGTCCAAAAGAGCGGGCCGACGACGACCGCGCGCTGATCGACCTCGAGTTCGCGGAGAAACGCCCGCTCGAGGAGGGCCGCTGGGAACTCCGGGCCCGTCGGACGAGCGGGGCGAACTCCAAGATTCGCGAGGGCGACCTGGTGCTCGCGAGCGACGGCCACCCGGTTCGGGGGCAGTCCGAACTCGCGCGGATCGAGCGGTTAGACGAGGACGAGGTGGTTCTGACGGCCGACGAACCCGTCGAGGTCACCCGGCTCGACGTCTATCCCTCCGAGCTGACGACCGACCGACTGCTCGTCGCGCTCCACGACACGCTCCTGAAGGGCAGCGAGCGACGCAAGGACGTACTGTTCGGTCGCGCCGAACCCGAGTTCGACGAGCCGGAGGAGACGTTCATCGGGAACAACGCGGCACAGGACGAGGCCGTCCGGAAGGCCGTCGGCGCCCGGGACTGCGCGCTGATCCACGGCCCGCCCGGGACGGGCAAGACGTACACCATCGCCCGAGCCATCCGCGCGATGGTCGAACGCGGCGAGCGCGTCCTGCTGTCGGCGTTTACCAACCGAGCGGTCGACAACGCCCTCGAGGCGCTGCTCGAGCAGCTCGAAGGCGTGATCGAGGAGGATCGGATCGTCCGCGTGGGCTCCGAGAGCGGCGTCCGCGAGGACATGGCGCCGTACCGCCTCGAGCGAGCCGGCGACCCCGAGGAGCGACTCGCGGAGCTCGAGAACGCACAGGTTGTCGCCGCGACGACGGCGACCTGTGGCTCCCGGATCATGAAGGAGCAGTCGTTCGACGCCGCGCTGGTCGACGAGGCGGCCCAACTCACCGAGCCCGGAACGTTCGCGGCGATCAACCTCGCCGAGCGGTTCGTCCTCGTCGGCGACCACGAGCAGCTGCCGCCCGTCGTGCGCGCCGAAAACGAACTCACCGAGTCGCTGTTCGAACGGCTCGTCGAGCTTCACCCCGAGGCGGGCGTGATGCTCGATCGCCAGTACCGGATGAACCAGCGCATCCAGGCCTTCGCCTCCCGGGAGTTCTACGACGGGAAGCTCCGGCCCGCCGAGCCGGAGGTCGCCGCACGAACGCTCGACGACCTCGAGGGCGTCTCCCGCGACGACCTCCCCGCCGAATTCCGGGATCCCGTCGCGTTCGTCGACGTCGAGGGCGACGACGAGCGCTACACCGACAGCCTGGAAGCGGCCCGCATCGCCGAGCTGATCGCGGCCTACGAGGCCGCGGGCGTCGACCCAGCCGACGTCGGCGTCATCGCCCCCTTCCGCGCCCAGGTCTCGGAGATCTCGAGGCACGTCCCCGAGGGCGTCGCCGTCGACACCGTCGACCGCTTCCAGGGCTCGAGCAAGGAGGTGATCATCGTCTCCTTTACGGCGACGGGAACGCTCGAGGGGCCGATCTTCGAGGACTACCGGCGGATCAACGTCGCGCTCACCCGGCCGAAGCGCGCGCTCGTGCTCGTTGGCGACTCCGGAGCGCTGTCGTCCGATCCGGTGTACGGACGGATGCTCGAGTGGGCGCGCCGTTGAGTCGTCGCTCGGAATCGCGCGGCGGCCGTCGATCGAAACCGCGCAGCGTTATGTATCCCCGTCCGCAAGTTCGGGTATGTCAGAGGAGGTTCCGGTACACACGAACGATATCCTGGTCCTCATCGTCGTCTCGATACTCGGCGGATTCCTGCTCGCGGCCTGGACCCTGCCGCCCGCGCTCGCGTTCGACTTCGCGGTCTCGGTCCTGGCGGGGACGGTCCTGATGGCGTTCCTGCTCTTCATTCCGGTGATGGGCGTCCGGCTGTTCATCGACGACTACCGCGACGACGGATCGTCGGGGTAGCCACGACCGTCGCCTCCGGTCGATCGACGGAGTAACTGACCGAGGTGATTTTTGTCGCTCCGCTTCGAACGTGGTTCGTGAACGTTCCACTCGGAGACGGGTCGATCGACGTCTCCCTTTCCGACTGCGACGTGACGGTTGCCGAGCCACCGGGCGGCGAGGCCGTCGACGTCAAAGCGGCCGCCCAGCGAGCGCTCGAGGAGCCGCTCGGAGCGCCGCTCGCCGAGCGGATCGACGCGAGCGACGACGTCGCGATCGTCGTCACCGACATGACGCGGGAGGCGCCCGACGACGTTCTGCTCGAGGTCCTCCTCGAATGCCTCGCCGACCTCGGCGTTGCCCGCGAACAGGTGACCGTCGTCGTCGGACTCGGCCTCCACCGTCCGATGACCGACGCGGAACTCGAGGCGATGCTCGGCCCGCATGCTGACCTGGCCGTGAACCACAATCCGGAGTCGGTCGTCGAGGTCGGAACGGTCGGCGGGAGCGAAGTGTACGGTGCTTCGGGCAACGCGAGCGACGGCGTCCCCGTCGAGATCGGGCTCCCGGTCGCGAACGCAGACGCCGTCCTCTCGACGGGTGTCGTCGAGCCCCACCAGTACGCGGGCTTCAGCGGCGGCGCGAAGACGGTCGTCATCGGCGCGGGCGGCGAGTCGCTGATCCGCCACACGCACGGCCCGGAGACGCTCGCCCGCGAGGGCGTTCGCCTCGGACGGCTCGAGGGAAACCCGTTTCGCGAGCTGCTCGACGAGGCGGGCGATCTCGTCGGGATCGACCTCTCGCTCAACCTGACCCACGGTCCGACCGGGGTCCTCGGCGTCCGGGCCGGCGACGGCAGGCGGATCGTCCGAGAGCTGGCAACGGTGGCTCGAGACGCCCTCTCGGTTCCGATCGAGCGCGAGTACGACGCCGTCGTCTGTGGGGTCGGCGCGCCGAAGGACGCGAACCTCTACCAGGCGACTCGCGGTGCGACCTACGTCGCTCTCGGGGACCGAAACCCGCTGCGGGAGGGCGGCAAACTGGTCGTTCCCGCGGCGCTGCCGGAAGGTGCCGGCGAGGGCACTGGCGAGCGACGGTTCTACCGTCGACTGCGCGAGGTCGACGATGCCGAGTCGCTGTACGACGATCTCCGGGAAGGGTACGACCCCGGCGCCCAGCGGGCGTTCGTCGTCGCTCGGGTCCTGTGCGAACACGAGATCGTCGTGACGAACAGCGAGGCGCCCGACGTCGTCGAGGAGTGTCTGATGCGCGCCGAGCCCGACGTGTGCGACGCCGTCGAGTCCGGAAGCGACGTCCTCGTCGTTCCCGACGCCCTGAACACGCTGCTCGTCGCGTGCTCTCGAGCCGACGGCGGCCTGCGAACGCGGATCTAGCTTTACCCCGCTCGAGGTGGTGTGAGCGGTATGTTCGACCCTCTTAGCTACCGACCGACCGGTCGCGTCGCCGTTCGGATCGTTGCCGCGATCGCGCTCGTTTCCGTTGCGACCGGGATCCTCTCGATCCTCACGGATCCCACCCTCGAGGCGGCGGGGCCGCTCGCGGATCTCCAGGCCACGGCCGAGTTCAGCGGGACCGTCGTCGGGTTCGCGCTGCTCGTCGCCGCCTGGGGGATGCGTCGGGGCTACCGCATCGCCTACCTCACGGCTGGGGCGCTCGTCCTGCTCGCGGCCGCTCACGGGGTCGTCCAGCTTCGCCTCCTGTCGGTGCCCCTGATCGTGGTCTCGATCGGCGGGCTCGCGGTTCTGGCGCTGACTAGCACCCGGTTTACGCGCTCGAGTCGGCTCGACCTCTCGCCGACCCAGTTCGGGTCGTTCGTCGCCATCGTCGGCGTCTTCTGTTACGGCGTCGCGGGAGCGTACACGCTCCGGAACGGGTTCGCCGAACTCGAGACCGTCGTCGACGCCGTCTACTTCACGCTCGCCACGGCGAGTACGGTCGGCTACGGTGACATCCACCCGACGACGGAGGCGGCGCGGCTGTTCGCCGTCTCGCTGCTTCTGCTCGGGCCGACGACGGTCGCGGTCGCCGTCGGCAGCCTGTTCGGTCCAGCCATCGAAACGCGACTCGCCAGGACCGGTCGTCGAGTGACGAACCATCATTCCGCCGACACCGACCGCGTCGCCGTCCTCGGACTCGACGAGATAACCGTCGCCGCGGTCGAACGGCTCGCCGATCAGACTGCCGTAACGGTCGCGGCGAGCGACGAGAAGCGTCTGCGGGCGCTCCCGGACTCGGTCGATGGAGTCGTCGGCGAGCCGACGGACGACGAGACGCTCGAGTGTGTCGACCTCGGCGCGTGCGATGCGGTGGTGATCGCCGCGAGCGACGAGCCGGCGCTCGCCGGCGTCGCACGGGCCACGACGGACGCTCGCGTGATCGCGATCGCAGACGGGTCGACGGCTCCGGAAGTCGAGAGGCGGGCCGACGTCGTGATCGATCCGCTGGCGGTCGCGGCCGACGCGACGACGGCTGCGACGCTCGGCGAACCCGATGCCGCGGCTCAGTCGTCCGCGTCGGCGGCTTCCCACAGCGGGTAGAGATCGTCCTCGATCGGCTCGGTGATCATCTCGGCGCCGAGTTCGAGGGAGAACTCGTCGCCCTCGTCGTCGCTCAACCCCGCCTCCTCGACCGTTCCGATCGCCGCGGCTTCGAGCCCGGCGGACTCGAGTTCCGCGAGACAGTCGTCGAGCGCGTCGGCGGGAACGGTCGCGAGCAGGGCGCCGGAGCCGAAGATCCGGAGCGGGTCGACGTCCGCTGCCGTACACAGGGTCTCGGTTTCCGGACGAATCGGAACCGCGTCGCGGTCGACTGCGAGTCGAACCCCGGAGGCGCGGGCGAGTTCGAGCAGCCCCGCCGCGACGCCGCCCTCCGTGGGGTCGTGCATCGCGGTCGCGTACTCCCGCAGGACGCGACCGTCGGGAACGACGCTGATCTCCTCGAGGAAGTCGACTGCCCGCTCACGGACGGCAGGGTCGACGTCCAGCTCGCCGCCGAAGTCGGCCGCGAGGATGGCCGTTCCCTCGATCCCCGCGGCTTTCGTAATGACGATCCGGTCGCCGGGCTCCGCGCCCCCGGTCGGAACGAAGGCGTCGGTCGATCCCATCGCGGTCAGCGAGACCAGCGGGCGCTCGAGCTGGTCGACGTACTCCGAGTGACCGCCGACGATCGACGCGCCGACCTCGCGGGCCGCGGCGTCGATGTCGGCCGTGATCTCCTCGAGGGGCGACTCCTCGTCGGGAAGCAGGATGACGGTCGTGAGCCAGCGCGGGTCGGCGCCGGATGCGGCGACGTCGTTGCAGGCGACGTGGACGCCGAGGCGGCCGACCTGGGAGGCCGCGAGCGAGATCGGATCGGAGCTGACGACGAGCGTGCCCTCGCCCTC
This sequence comes from Natronococcus amylolyticus DSM 10524, assembly GCF_000337675.1. Taxonomy (GTDB): domain Archaea; phylum Halobacteriota; class Halobacteria; order Halobacteriales; family Natrialbaceae; genus Natronococcus; species Natronococcus amylolyticus. The sequence continues at coordinate 190,254 of NZ_AOIB01000026.1, forward strand.
CGGCCAGGCGATGGCCGCGGCGTCCTCACCGTCGGCGGGCCCCTGGATCACCGACTCGTCGTCGCTCGCGGTCCCCGTGCGACCGAACACGTGCTCGAGCAGTTCCGCCGGCGGTACCTTTCCGGGCATACCACGAACTGGGCGGATCGGCGGTTTGTAGCTGTCGACAGCACTCGGCGGCTCGAGGCAGACGGTTCTCGGGTGGGCTTTCGACGAACGTACCAGAGCGGACTTCGAGCAGGAGCCGCTGGAATCGGACGATGAACCAGCGAACGATCCTCCTGGCCGTTGCGTTCGGACTCGCCGGCTTCTCGGCCGCGGTCCACCTCGTCCTCGGGATCGGCGGCGTCCTCGAGTCCGTCACCGACGGCGCGAGCGTTCTCCTGCCGATCCTGTTTCTGATCGGCGCGGCGCTCGTCGTCGCCCTCGGCGTGAGCTACGCCACCGGGGTCGTCGCGCCGCCGACGGTGTACCTCGCGGGCGCGCTCCTGATGATCGCCCACGTCCTCGCATACGCCGACTGGCACGTCTTTCAGGTCGCGGAGGGGATATTTGGGTTCGAGGGGCACGATCACTCCCACGACGATCACGGGCACAACGGAGACGATGACGGCCACAGTCACGACGACGATCACAGCCACGACGATGATCACGGCCATGACGACGACCATGCGCACGACGATGACCACAGTCACGACGACGACCACGCCCACGGCGACGACGGACACGATCACGACCACGACCACGACGGACCGGCCCACGAGGTTCTGGTCGACCACCTCCGGGACGACCTGGCCGCACTCTCGACGAAGCTCGCCGAGATCGGCGCTGCGGTCGCGTTCGCGACGCTGTTCCTGCTCGAGCGGTAATCATCTCGTCAGCGAGACGGCCGTCACGGATACCGACAACGCCTTCGGAGGCGTTCCGTCCTCGCAGTAGAGAGCGGTGTTTTTCAGAACACCGCGTGAAAATCGCGTTCCGTACAGGTCAAGCAGGTAACGGAGCAGCTATTGATCTCTCCGGATACTGTCAAAAGGGATGTATACTGCATCTCTCGAACCAAACCGAGTAGCGGCTTGTCTCGATTGACGGCGGAAGTATCTTAGACAGCGCTTTCGAGAGTCAGTTCTCTTGCTAATAATATTGCCAGTATTCCGCATTTACTGAACTAGAACCGGAAAAGTTGAGTATCTAAGGAGCATACTTATATATCTCCGCCTGCTCTGGAGGGTCAGTGATCAGTGATGGGCAACGAAACCACTGAATCGACGTATCCGTTGGACGAGGTCGATCAGGGGATCATCTACGAGCTGATGACCGACGCTCGAAGGAGTTCGGCGCCAGCAATCGCCGAGAAGATCGGCGTGTCGCCGGGGACCGTCCGTAATCGAATCGAGGATCTGGAAGCCCACGGTATCGTCAAGGGCTATCACGCACACATCGATTTCGAGCGGCCGGATGGTCGATTGTCGACACTGTTCATGTGCAACGTACCGTTCGCTGAACGGGAAACGATCGCTCGTGCAGCCTACCAGATCCCGGGGGTCATCAACGTTCGAATGCTCATGGGCGGCCGTCGGAACTTCCACGTGCTCGCGGTCGGCGAAGACACGGACGACCTGCGGCGTATCGGGACGACATTGTCGGAGCTCGGTATTGAGATCGAGGATGAGATGCTGGTCGAGAACGACGAAATACGACCGTACGAAGCGTTCGGCCCCGACGACTCGCGTAACCAGCACCCCGTCGATTTCATTAGCTCCTCGACCGGGTCCGAAGTCGTCGAGCTAACGGTCCGCGCCGACGCGCCCATCGAAGGCGAGACGCTCTCCGACGCCGTCGAGAACGGAATCCTCGTTGATAACCCGCTCGTTGTCTCAATCAGCCGCGACGGAGAGTTGCTCACGCCCCACGGCGACACCACGATCCGCCGGGACGACGTCGTGACCGTCTTCTCCGACACGGGTGTGGGTGAGGAGACGGTCCGTTCGTTCGTCGGGGGCGAACGCGAGGGGATTCACTGATGACGCAACCGGTGTTCGACCGCATTCTGCTGCCGATCGCTGAGGAGAACCACGCCGTGGCAACGTGCGACGCGGTGAGGCCATACCTCACGCCGACGGGCGACATCGTTGTCCTCCACGTCATCGAGAAGACGGAAGGCGGACCTGATAAGGCTCCGATCGGTGCGAGACAGGAGCAGGCCGACGCGATCTTCGAGATCGTTCGCGAGGAGTTGGCCGGGACCGGTCACGATGTCCGGACGGAACTCCGATACGGTACGGACGTGATCGACGAGATCCTTGCTGCCGCTGAGGAAGTAGACACGGCGGCCATCGGCTTTACGCCGCGACCAGGTAGTCGCTGGATCAAACTCCTCTCAGGAGACCACGCGCATCGGCTGACGACCGAAACTGAGCTTCCGGTCCTGGTCTTCCCTCACCCGGAAAAGAAGACTCCAGAAATCAGTGAAGCTGCCGAGCCTGCTGACGACGATTCTTACCGGGTACTCGTTCCAATTGACGGATCGGAACTCTCTTGGAAGGCGCTCGAGCACGCCTGTTCGGTCTACCTCGAATCCGACGTGACCGTGCTGTACGTTGACAGCGTTGGAAGCCCCGGCGTGTACGATTCGATGACCAGTAACCCCTCCTTCGACGCCAACGCCGACGATCGAAGGAAAAAGCGCCAGGCATCTCGACTGTTCGAGCGAGCACGCGAACTCGCGACCGAACGCGGCGTCGAACTCTCGACGATCGCCCTCACCGGAAACGTAGTGAAAGCGATTGTCACCTGCGCGGAGAACACCGACACTGATCTGATTGTGATGGCCAGCCACGGCCGCGTCGGCCTCAAACAAAAGCTGCTTGGCAGTACCACCGAGGCGGTGATCCGTCGCTCAAACGTTCCNCCGCGTCGGCCTCAAACAAAAGCTGCTTGGCAGTACCACCGAGGCGGTGATCCGTCGCTCAAACGTTCCGGTCACCGTCGTTCGATGATAATCGATCCACCAAAATATAATAATTAATGCTTCAGAATATGACAGACGGTCTATTACAGATCTGGCTGCTCGACGTAGTGGCGAGGACCGGCACAGTTACTCCGCTCGCAACGGGCCCGTCGTTGACGACGCCGTTCGACGATCCCATCCTCATCTTCGGCATCGCGATGGTGATCTTCCTCGTTGCCCCGCTCGTGCTCAAGCGCTATCGATTACCGGGCATCATCGGCATTATCCTGATCGGCGCGGCAATCGGGCCGAACGGCGCGCACCTGCTTGAGCGCGGGGAGACGATTCAGTTGCTCGGCGAAGTTGGGTTGGTGTACCTCATGTTCATCGCGGGTCTCGAGATCAATCTCAACCAGTTCATCGAGTACAAGGATCGCAGTATCGTCTTCGGACTGCTCTCGTTCATCGTACCGCAGGCGGTCGGCACCGCCGTCGGCGTCTACGTGCTCGACCTGACGCTTGCGTCCGCGCTGCTGTTCGCGGCGATCTTCTCCTCGCACACGTTACTCGCCTATCCGGTCGTCAACCGGCTGGGAATCGTGAAAAACGAGGCGATGACGGCGACGATCGGCGGCACCATCCTGACGGACACGCTCGCTCTGCTCGTGCTTGCGGTCGTGGTCGCCTCGGTCGGCGGTACACTCGATGCTGCGTTCTGGATCCAACTCGCGGTCGGGTTGTCCGTCTTTTTCGCAGGAGTGTGGCTGATCGTCCCTCGGCTCGGCCGGTGGTTCTTTCGGCTCCACAACGAGGAGAGCTACTTCGAGTTTCTCTTCGTGATGGCCGTCCTGTTTATTTGCGCGTTCCTCGCCGAACTCATCGGCGTCAAGCACATCATCGGCGCGTTTCTCGCAGGACTGGCGCTCAACCGGCTGATTCCAGAGACTGGGCCGCTGATGAACCGGATCGAGTTCGTCGGTAACGCGCTGTTCATTCCCTTCTTCCTGCTCTCAGTGGGAATGCTTGTCAACGCTGGTGTCCTCCTCGAGGGAATCGACACGTTGCTCATCGCCGGTTCGTTGATNCTTGTCAACGCTGGTGTCCTCCTCGAGGGAATCGACACGTTGCTCATCGCCGGTTCGTTGATCGTCATGGTTGTGACGACGAAATTTGCCGCCTCGTGGGCGACAGGACAGGTGTACGGGTACGACAGTGACCAGATCCTCGGCATGTTCGGCCTGTCGGTCGGCCAGGCGGCCGCCGCGCTGGCGATCGTCCAGATCGGCTTCGATGTCGGCGTGCCCGGTTTCGATCAGCACATGATCAACGCCGTGGTGCTGATGATCCTTGTGGTGAGCTTGGTGAGTCCTGCGCTCGTCGAACGTGCTGGCGGGGCGCTTGTTCGCGCCCGCGATCGCACGGAGTACGACCCAAGTGAGACGCCCCAGCGGATCCTCGTCCCGGTTTCGAAAGACTCGAAACACACAGAATCCCTGCTCGATCTCGCTTTCACGATCCGTGACAAGCGCGCCGATCAGCCGATCCACACGGTATCGGTTGTCCAACCCGACCAGCGGACACAGACCGAAGCGAAAGTTGCCGAAACAGAGGAACTCTTCGAAGGGGTCGAGCAGTACGCTGCAGGAGCTGAAGTCCCGATTGAGGACCACACCCAGGTCAATTCTAATATCGCCTCAGGGATCGCCCGTTCAACGCTCGANCAGTACGCTGCAGGAGCTGAAGTCCCGATTGAGGACCACACCCAGGTCAATTCTAATATCGCCTCAGGGATCGCCCGTTCAACGCTCGAAAATCGAATCACGACACTCGTCATCGGCTGGGACGGCGCCCGCTCGCGCACTCAGCAGGTGTTCGGTCACATCATCGATCAGGTGCTAAAGTGGACCACCCAACTGACGCTCGTTGGGCGGGTGNGCGCCCGCTCGCGCACTCAGCAGGTGTTCGGTCACATCATCGATCAGGTGCTAAAGTGGACCACCCAACTGACGCTCGTTGGGCGGGTGCGCGAACCGCTCAACACGACGCAACGGATTATCCTCGTCCTTCCGCCGGGAATCGACCACAACGACGGATTCTATGAGGCACTACACACGGTAAAACTCATCTCCGAAGATACCGGGGCACCGATCTACGGGCTAGCTGTCAACGGGAATCCAGAGCAGTTCGAGCGGTTGTTCACGCTCGTTGAACCGGAAGCACCCGCCGATTTCGAGGAAATCGGCGGGTGGAAGGAATTGCTCTCGACCCTTCGTGACGACGTACAGGCGGACGACCTCGTCGTTTGTATGAGTTCTCGTCGCNCGATTTCGAGGAAATCGGCGGGTGGAAGGAATTGCTCTCGACCCTTCGTGACGACGTACAGGCGGACGACCTCGTCGTTTGTATGAGTTCTCGTCGCGATGAGGTAGGCTGGCACTCAGAACTCCAAACGCTCCCGAAGAGCATCTCGACGCTCACCGACGGTAACTTTGTCATTATGTACCCAGCAACAGAAGAACGGGCTGATGATCGGCAGTTCCTTCGTCTTTCATGATATTCTCTACGTGAAGTCCGGTAGTACGAGAGAAGCCGATTTCCGAGAGCAGGTAATGCTCTTAAGAACCGTTCTCTATAGTCCGCAGCACGCCATTCTGGAATCTACTCGTTTCTGATAGAACAATCAGCGATCAGTAAGCAAACATAGACAACGACTCGGTCGATTCGGTATGACGCCCGAGCAACAGAACCGTACTGACAGCTACTGCTCGAGGTCGTCGAACAGCGCCGTCACGCGGCGTTCGATCTCGTCGCGCTGCTCGCGGGTGTCCTCGATCCCGTCGCCGTGTGACTCGAGCGACCAGATCCGGACCTCGCCGTCCCAGTCCTCGGGGACGAACTCCGAGGCCGAACAGCCCATCGTCACGACGGTTTCGGCGTTGGCCACGTCCTCCGCCGTGATCTGCCGTGGCGTCCGACCGCCGACGTCGAGGCCGTCCTCCTCCAGGGCCTCGAGGGCGTCCTCGCTGATCGACTCCTTGGGTTCGGTGCCGCCGGTGACGAGTTCGACGTCGAGTCCGCGTCGATCCCGCTCCCGTTCGGCGTAGGCGGTCGCCATCTGGCTTCGGCCCGCGTTCCCGACGCAGGCGAACACGATTTTCGTCATCGACCGTCCTACACCCGCGATCCTTACCAGTATTTGCCCGGCGAGCCCGAGTCGGAATCCCAACCCATTCCACCTCTCCCGCCAAACCGATCACCGTGAACGTCCTCGAGAAGTATCAGACCGCCGTGATCCTCGCGGCGATCGCCGTCGGGCTCGCGCTCGGCCAGCTCGAGGGCGTTCCCGCCGTCGCCGACGCGCTCATCCTCCCCTTCCTGATGGTGATGCTGTTCGGCGCGTTCGCCGGGATGCCGCTGTCGAAACTCAAATCTGCCTTCGGCAACCGGCGGGTTGCCGGCTCGAGTCTCCTCGTGAACTTCGTCTGGAATCCGCTGTTCGCGGTCGGGCTTGGCGCGATCTTCCTCCGTGATCACCCCGCGCTGTGGGTGGGACTGATCATGCTTATGGTAACGCCGTGTACCGACTGGTACCTGATCTTCACCGACATCGCCGACGGCGACGTGCCGCTGGCGACGTCGATCCTGCCCTACAACCTCGTGTTGCAGCTCGTCTTGCTGCCCGTCTACCTCTACGTCTTCGCCGGCGAGCTCGTCGAGCTGCCGCTCGAGTTGCTGCTCGAGAGCGTCGTCCTCGTGTTGGTCGTCCCGCTCGTCCTCGCCGGTATCGCCCGGAAGGGGCTGATCCGCTGGCGGGGCGATCGGTGGTTCAGGCGGGCGTTCCTGCCGAAACTCGGTCCCGTACAGATCGTCTTCCTCAGCCTTGCCATCGGAGCGATGTTCGCCTCGCAGGGTCAGGCGGTCCTCGAGAACCCCGGACTGCTCGCACTGCTCGCCGTTCCGGTGATCGCCTTCTACGCGCTCAACCTCGCCATCGGGTTCGGTATCGGCCGCGTCCTCTCGTTCTCCTACAGTGAGATGGTCTGTTTCAACAACACGATCCTCTCGCGGAACTCGCCGACCGCGCTGGCGATCGCCGTCGTCGCCTTTCCTCACGAGCCCCTGATCCCGCTGGCGCTGGTCATCGGCCCGCTGCTCGAGCTCCCGCTGCTGGGCCTGATCGCCCAGATCCACACGGGGATCGAAGACCGGGACTGGTGGTCGGTGAGCGGAGACGAGCACGCCGGAGCCGGGTAGCGGGCCCGGTCGCTCGAGTCCAGTACACGACGATCGGCGTTAGCGAATACCCAGCATCTCGATCTGTTCCTGGTACCGGTTGCGAATCGTGACTTCGGTCACCTGGGCGACGTCTGCGACCTCCCGCTGGGTCTTCTTCTCGTTACAGAGCAACGAGGCAGCGTAGATCGCGGCGGCGGCGAATCCCGACGGCCCTCGCCCGGAGAGCAACGGATCGGCGGTCTCGTCGATGATCTCCTTCGCCTTCGCCTCGACTTCCTGGGGGAGATCGAGCGCCGAGCAAAACCTGGGGACGTACTGCTTCGGGTCGATGGGACGGATCTCCAGTCCGAGCTCGCTCGAGATGTACCGGTAGGTGCGACTCACCTCGATTCGCTCGATGCGCGAAACCTCCGTAACCTCTTCCAGCGAGCGCGGAAGCCCCTCCTGGCGACAGCCGGCGTACAGCGCCGCGGTCGCGACGCCCTCGATGGAGCGTCCGCGGATGAGGTCCTCCTCGAGCGCCCGCCGGTAGAGGACACTGGTCACCTCTCGAGTGGATTGTGGGACGCCGAGCGCGCTCGCCATCCGATCGATCTCGCTGAGTGCGAACTGGAGGTTCCGCTCGCCGGCGTCTTTCGTTCGAATGCGTTTCTGCCACTTCCGCAGGCGGTTCATCTGCGATCGCTTCTCCGAGGACAGCGAGCGCCCGTACGCGTCCTTGTCCTTCCAATCGATCTGGGTGGTGAGTCCCTTATCGTGGATCGTCTGCGTGGTCGGGGCGCCGACGCGTGACTTTTTCTGTCGCTCCTGGTGGTTGAACGCGCGCCACTCCGGCCCGGAATCGATCATCGACTCCTCGACGACGAGCCCGCAGTCCTCGCAGATCCGTTCACCCTGGTCGGAGTGGCGGAGTACGTTACTCGAGCCACACTCCGAACAGGAGGTCGTTGCATCGGCCTCGGCGTGCTCCGTCTCGTGCTCCTCGTCCTCGAGCCGAACAGACCAGACCATTGATACGTAACGGTGGAGGCACAGGAAAATAAAGTTTGAATCTCGCTGGTGACTCGATCACACACCGAAAGACCGCGAGCGAGAGCTGGCGTCGTGCTATCGGTCGGATTCGCGTGACGGTCGATCCCTACGCTCCGTCTGCGGTCGGGGCCACCGCGTCCATCGTCGCCTCGATCTCGCTCTCCTCGGCACCTCGCGGGAAGCTGACCGCGACGGCGTTGATGCCGTCGACGGTCTCGAACCGTTCGAGTCGCTCTCGAGCCGTCTCAGAATCACCGACGGCACAGAGGTCGTCGAGCAACTCGTCGGAAACTTCCTCGAGCGCCCGCTCTCGATCACTGTCCTGCCAGGCGTCGTGGATCGTCTCGGCCTCGTCGTACCCCTGGCGCTCGAGGGCGTCCCGGTAGAAAGTGCCCATCCCGCCGACGTAGAACGCGACGTGCTGGCGGGCGAGTTCCCGGGCGCGTTCTTCGTCCTCGAGCGCACAGCAGGTGACCCCGACGGTGACTGCGACGTCCGCCGAATCCCGGTCTCCGAGGTTGGCGCCGCGCTCGAGATCCGCGAGCCGATCTCGAACGCCGTCGGGAGTGAGCATGATGCCGTGCCAGCCGTCGGCAAACCGGCCCGCGAGTTCGACCGCCTTCGGTCCCATCCCGGTCACCTCGACGGGCGGGGCGGGGTCGGGCGCTCCACACCGGAGCCGAAAGTCCGACAGCGAGAACTCGTCGCCGTCGTAGTCGACGGGCTCGCCCGACAGCACCCGCCGGACGACCTCCACGGTTTCGCGGGTTCGCTTGAGCGGGTTTCCGTACTCGAGGCCGTGCCAGTTCTCGATCACGACGGGGCCGCTGGGACCGACCCCGAGCCGGAATCGACCGTCGCTGGCCTCCTGGAGGGTCGCGGCGGTCTGGCCCAGCAGGGCGGGCGACCGGGAGTAGGCGTTGACGATGCTCGAGCCGAGGTCGACCTCGTCGGTTCGTTCGGCGATCGTCGAAAGCACCGTCACCGCGTCCCGGCCCCAGGTCTCGGGCAACCAGACGCAGTCGTAGCCGCCGTCCTCGGCCCGGACGGCGTAGTCGGCCAGCGAGTCGACGCTCGGCTGGGCCGCGACGGGCAGGTGGACGTCCCGGTCGGTCATACCTCGGGGGACTCCTCGACGCGCGGAACCCCCTGTGCGGTGATCGTCTCGCCGACGATATAGGAGGACGCGGGGCTCGCGAGGAACTGCGTGAGGTCGGCGATCTCGTCGACGGTCCCCATCCGCCGTTTTACCTCCGTTCGGTCGACCTCGTCGGCCGAGATCCCCATCTGATTTTCGACGCCCTTCGTCGCGACGAAGCCGGGCGCGATGCAGTTGACTCGCACTCCCTCAGAGGCCCACTCGTAGGACAGCGTCGTCGTCAGATTCACGACCGCGGCCTTCGCGGCGCCGTAGTGGCTCATGTACGGCGATCCCAGCTGGCCCGCGACGCTGGCGAGGTTGATCACGATCCCGCCGCCGTCTTTGAGGTGTTCGGCGGCGGCCTGGGTGCAGTGGTAGGTGCCGTGGACGTTGATGTCGACGATCGTCTTCCACCCGTTCTCCGAGATGTCGTCGAAGCTCGCCATGAACGAGGCGCCCGCGTTGTTGACGAGGACGTCGAGCCCGCCGAACTCCTCGACGGTCGCCTCGACCAGCGCGTCGACGGCCTCCCGGTCGGTGACGTCGCACTCGACGGGCAGGGCCGATCCGGTTCGGTCGCTCTCGGCGATCTCCTCGGCAACCGGATCGACGTTCTCCTGCTCGCGCGAGCAGATCACGACGTCGACCCCGTCGTCCGCGAACCCCTTCGCGATCGCCGCGCCGATCCCGCTCGAGGCTCCGGTGACGATCGCGACGTCGCCGTCGACGCCGAACTGGTCGGTGCTCATCGGCTGTCACCTGCTGCAAGAACTCTTACCATTGTTAGATCCAGTAGACGATATGAAGACACTGTTAATAAAGATGGGTACAACCCCCGCATCGTTAAGGGTGTCGAGGCGAATCGTCACCAGTACACACACCCGAGCGACGCTCGTCATTTCCACACTACTATGACAGGCAAAGACACCAACTACGGGCCGAATCGACAGGAGACAGTGTACCGACAGGGAATGCTCGAAGGCGAGCCGCCCGAGTTTCCCGTCGCCTACGAGGACCTCGAGGAGCGGGCCCGAGAGGAGCTCGACGAGAAGGCGTTCGCGTACGTCGCCGGCGGAGCGGGCGCCGAGTCGACCGTCGAGGCAAACGACCGCGCCTTCGACGCCTGGCAGATCGTCCCGCGGATCCTTCGGGACGTCTCCGATCGCGACCTCTCGGTCGAACTGTTCGGCAGCGAGCTCTCCGCACCCGTCCTGCTCGCGCCGATCGGCGTCCAGGGGATCCTCCACGACGAGGCCGAACTCGCGGTCGCCCGCGCGGCGAACGCCGTCGGCGTGCCGATGATCTCGAGTTCCGTCTCGTCGTACACGATGGAGGAGATTGCCGACGAACTCGAGACGACCGGCTGGTTTCAGCTCTACTGGAGCGCCGACCGCGACGTCGCCGCGAGCTTCCTCGAGCGCGCCGAAGATGCGGGGTTCGAGGCGATCGTCGTCACCCTCGATACGCCGAAGATGGGCTGGCGCGAACGCGACATCGAACTCGCCTACCTGCCCTTCCTCGAGGGCCAGGGGATCAGGAACTACTTCGAGGACGACGCCTTCTGCGACCGCCTCGAGACCGACGATCCGTGGGCCGACCCCGAGGCCTCGCTCGAGTCGTTCATCGACTGCTTCGGCGACGCCTCGCTCACCTGGGACGACCTCTCGTTCCTGCGCGAGCACACGGATCTGCCGATCGTCCTCAAGGGCGTGCTCCACCCCGACGACGCCAGCCGCGCCGTCGAGCACGGCGTCGACGGCCTGATCGTCTCGAACCACGGCGGTCGTCAGGTCGACGGCGCCATCCCGGCGCTCGAGGCCCTTCCCGAGATCGCCGAGGCCGTCGGCGACGACGTCCCCGTGCTGTTCGACAGCGGAATTCGCCGGGGCAGCGACGCCATCCGGGCGATCGCGCTCGGTGCCGACGCCGTCCTGCTCGGGCGACCGTACGCCTACGGGCTCGGGATCGGCGGTGAGGACGGCGTCGAGGCCGTGCTGCGAAACTTCCTCGCTGATCTCGACCTCACCGTCGGGCTCTCGGGCCGGGCGAGCGTCGACGAACTCGACCGATCGACGATCCGACGGGCCGAGCGATGAGTCCGGATTCGCACGCCGGTGCTGGCGATCCGAACGCGCCCGAGGAGTGGGAGGCCGTCTTCTGGGATATCGGCGGCGTCATCCTCGACCTCGGGTCAGTCCGGGGCGCCCACACCGCGTTCGTCGCGGAGCTCCTCGAGCGCCGCGCGGTCGACGCGACGATCGAGGAGGCGCTCGCGACCTGGCGGTCGACGGTCGGCGACCACTTCCGCGGGCGCGAGGGGACGGAGTTCCGGGCCGCCCGCGACGGCTACCGGAAGGGCGTCGAGGCGGTCGTCGGCGACCCGGTCCCTCACGAGGAGTGGGAGCCGGCGTTTCGGACGGCTGCCGGGGAGTCGATCGAACCCGTTCCCGGCGCCGTGGAGACGATCGAGCGGCTGACCGACCGGGAGCTTCACGTCGGCGTCGTCAGCGACGTCGACGACGACGAAGGGAAGTGGATGCTCGAGCGCTTCGGCGTCCGCGAGCGGTTCGACTCGATCACGACCTCCGAGGAGGTCGGCCGAACGAAGCCCGATCCCGCGATGTTCGAGACGGCCCTCGAGAAGGCAGGCGTCCCGGCCGAACGATCGCTGATGATCGGCGACCGGTACGACCACGACGTCCGCGGGGCCGACGAGGCGGGACTGCACGGGGTCGCCTTCGGCGCCGAGGACGGTCCCGCCGTCGCCTACCGAATCGAGTCACCGCTCGAGATCCTCGAGATCGTCGACGGAGAGCGGGACGCCTGACGGACCGGGGAGGCGGCCCACTCGAAAACGTGTACGCGTATATGACGTCGATCGACTCTAGAAGTTCTCTATCCCGTAAATTCCGGCGTATTCAGGCTCAAGAACTATCTACGAGTCCGGTGGAGAACGAACGTGATCGGTGGCGCGCTCGATCCCGGATGAACCGCGGTACAACCTCCACACCATGAAAACGGCCAGTCGACGGACGTCGCGGGTTACGATCCGGCAGTTCCAGCCCGGTGACCGAGAGGCGTTCCTCTCGCTGTACGAGCAGGTGTTCGGTCGCGGGCGATCGTCCGCCTGGTTCCGCTGGAAGTACGAGGACAACCCATACGTCGACCACGTTCCGATCGTCGTCGCCGAGGACGACGGCAGACTCGTCGGCTGTCGCTCGTTGTTCGCCCAGGAGATGCGCGGCCACGGCACGGTCAGAACGGCGTTCCAGCCCTGCGATACGATGGTTCACTCCGACTACCGTCGGCGCGGGCTGTTCGACCGAATGAACGAACGGACCCTCGAGCGGTACGCCGAAAGCGGTCCTTCCTTCTTCTTCAATTTCCCGAACGAGGCCTCGAAGCGAGGAAATCTCAACCACGGCTGGCGGGAGATCGGTACCGTCCCGCTGTACTACCGAGTTCGGGATCCCGTCGGCGCCCTCGAGCGCTGGACTGCCGGAACGGGAGCCGAAACACCGGTGCGAGCCGACGGACGCGCTGCGGTCGCGGTCGCGAAATCGTTTACAACTCGGGTCGCCGAGGGCACCCATCGAACCGGGGATCGGCTCCTGGCGCCCGACGCGGAGATCGCCCTCGAGCGTCACGAATCGCCGCCTGCCGAGGCGCTCGCGACGGCCTACCGACGATCGATTCCCGAGGCGATGCACACGAACCGAACGGCGACGTTCTACCGCTGGCGGCTCGCCAACCCCGAACACGCGTACACGACGTACGTCGCGAGACGCGACGGCGAGCCGGTGGCCGCGCTCGTCACCGCGGACGTCGACGACCGCGTCCGGATCGTCGAGACGGTCCCACGATCGCTCGAGGCCGAACGGGGAGCGCTCGAGCGACTGCTCGTCGCCGCGCTCGCCGACCGCGAGCGCCGGGAGTTCGTCACGGCATTCGGCGAGACGCTGCCGAGGCCGATTCGGTACCGGTTCTTCCCCGATACACGGCCACCCCTCTCGACGGTGGTTCGGCCGTCGTCGCGAACGCTACTGGCGCGGGACCTCGACGCCAGCGCCGCGGTCGAAAACAGCTCGATCGACGACTGGACGTTCTCGCGGCTCGATCTCGACACGACCTGAGCGGGTCAGCGGACCTCAGCCGCGGAACCGCGTCACGGGGTCGAGTTCGCGCTCATCGACGTCCTCGAAGGCGTCGCGAGCGATCACGCGCTTGTGAACCTCGTCGGCGCCGTCGACGAGCCGGAACGCGCGGACGTTCTCGTAGAAGTCCGCCAGCGGCAGGTCCTTGCCGATTCCGTTGGCGCCACAGCACTGGATCGAGAGATCGACGGCGTCCTGGACGACGTCGGCGGTGAAGACCTTCGCCATCGAGACCGGGACGCGGGCCTCCCGCCCCTCGCCGATCTCGCGGGCGGCGTGGCGAACCATCGTCCTGGCAGCGTGGAGCCGCGTCTCGGCGTCGGCGATCCCGTAGCGCAGGCTCTGTTTCTCCGAGAGCGCGCTGCCAAAGCCCTCGCGCTCGCTCGTGTAGGCCTTCGCGACCTCGAGCGAGCGCTGGGCCATCCCGGAAAAGCGCATGCAGTGGGTGAGCCGCGCGGGGCCGAGCCGTTTCTGGGCGATGGCGAAGCCGGCGTTTTCTTCGCCCAGCAGGTTCTCCTCGGGGATCCGCACGCCGTCGTAGACGATCTCGGCGTGGCTCGTTCCCGTCACCTCGCCCCCGACGTGGGGAATGTCGCGCTGGTACTCGACGCCGTCGGCGTCGCTCGGCACGAGGAAGATCGAACACCCCTCGTAGGGGTGGGCGTCCTGATCGGTGCGGGCCATCACCAGCAGGACGTCGGCCTCGCTGCCCTGGGTCGTCCACCACTTGTGGCCGTCGATGACCCACTCGTCGCCCTCCTTTCGAGCTTCGGTCCGAATCATCTTCGGATCCGATCCCCCGCCCTGCATCGGCTCGGTCATCGAGAACCCCGAGCGGATCTCGGCGTCGACCAGCGGCTCGAGCCACCGCTCTTTCTGTTCGTCGGTGCCGGCCATCTCCAAGGTGTGCATGTTCCCCTCGTCGGGCGCGTCGACCCGCAGCGCCAGCGGGCCGAGCAGGCTGCGGCCCGCCTCCTCGAACGCCGGCAGGACGTCGCGGAACGCGAGGCCGAGTCCGCCGTACTCCTCGCTGACCTGCGGGGCGTACAGCCCGCGCTCGCGGGCTACCTCGCGTAGCTCTTCGACCGTCTCCTCCGAGACGGGCCCCTCGCCGAGGACCTCCCGCTCGGCGGGGATCACGTCCTCGTCGACGAACTCGCGAACGTCCGCGGCCAGCTCGCGCGCCCGATCGCTGTCGTGGTACTCCATACCCTAGCTACACGAACATTGTAAGATAAGGTTTCGGTCGTAACTATTTTCGTTAATCGGGCCGCGGGTAGTACCATGCCGTGTGCACCCACCCACTCGACGCAGTCGACGAATCGGGACGCCTCGACGGACCAGCGGACCGATCGGCTCGAGCCATGACCGACACCTACTACGAGCGACTGGTCGACGAGGACGCCCTGGCGGCCTACCTCGAGGAACAGCTGGGCGCCGTCGAGACCTACGAGATCGAACGTCATCGGGAGGGCCACTCCAACGAGACGCTGCTTCTCACCTGGGGCGACCGCGAGCTGGTGATCAGGCGACCGCCGCCGGGCGAGACGGCCGACACCGCCCACGACGTGCTCCGGGAGTACCGCGTGACGAAGGCGTTGATCGACACCGACGTCCCCATCCCCGAGCCGGTGCTCGCCTGCGAGGACCACGACGTCATCGGCAGCGACTTTTACGTGATGGAGCGACTCGCCGGCGACGTTCTCCGGGACGACGAACCCGACCGCTTCGCCGATCCCGACTCGCGCGAGCGGATCGGCGAGGAGCTGGTCGACACGCTGGCGGCGATCCACGAGGTCGACTACGAGGCGGTCGGCCTCGAGGAGTTCGGCTACCCGCCGGGCTACACCGAGCGCCAGGTCGAACGCTGGGGCCAGCAGCTGATGTGGGCGTTCGAGACCACAGTTGAGGAACGCGAGGTCCCGGACCTCTACGAGGTCGGCTCGTGGCTCCAGGAGAACGTTCCGGAGGAGCATCCGCACACGTTGGTTCACGGTGACTACAAGCTGGATAACGTGATGTATGGGCCAGCGGGACGCGACGCGTCCCGGGACGAGCGAGCGGACGACGTCCGCGAGCCGGCGACGCCGGAGCTCGTCGGGGTCTTCGACTGGGAGATGGCCACGCTGGGCGACCCCCGGGCCGACCTGGGGTGGATGCTGTCGTACTGGCGCGACCCCAAGGACCCCGAGCCGGCCGTGCCGGAGCTGACGGCGACGTTCATGGAGCGGGAGGGGTACCCGAGCCGGCTCGAGCTGGTCGAGCGCTGGGAGTCGAGGACCGGGTTCGAGTTCGCACACGAGCGGTTCTACCGCACGCTCGCGGTGTACAAGCTGGCGGCGCTCGGGGAGATGTTCTTCCGGCGCTACCTCGAGGGCAACAGCGACGACCCGATGTACCCGAAGATGGAAGAACGGGTGCCCGCACTGGCCGCGCGCGCGGTGCGGATCATCGAGGGGGAGGAGCCGCTCTGATGCGGTACTTCGAGGACGTCGAGGTCGGCGAGATCCACGAGTTCGGCGAGTACGAGGTGACCGAGGAGGAGGTCGTCGAGTTCGCCGAGCAGTACGATCCCCAGCCGTTCCACGTCGATAGGGAGGCCGCCGAGGAGTCGATGTTCGGCGAACTGGTCGCCTCGGGCTGGCACACCGCCGCGATGTCGATGCGGCTGCTCGTCGACGGTCCCGAGGGCGAGGAGGATCGAGCCGCGATGGGATCGCCCGGCGTGGACGAACTCCGCTGGCACAAGCCCGTCAAACCCGGCGACACGCTCTCGGTGCGAACCGAGGTGCTCGAGAAGCGGCCCTCGGAGAGCCGCGAGGATCGGGGGTACGTGACGAGCCGGCTCGAGACGTACAACGAGGACGACGAGCTGGTGATGAGCTGGGTCGCGGACACGATCTACCGGCGACGAGACGCCGAGTAGTTACCGCCGTACGTATCTGGACGCTCTTCGTACAGGACGTACACCCAAACTACTCCATAGTTAACATTGGTAGCTTCGTTCGGTGGAGTTAAGCCCGTCCCGGCCGACCACACGACCATGTCAGACGACACCATCGACCGCGTCGCGGTCCTCGGCGCGGGGAACATGGGCCACGGAATCGCCGAGGTGACCGCGATGGCGGGCTACGACGTCGTCCTCCGGGATATCGAGCCCGAGTACGTCGAAGACGGCTACGAGTCGATTCGCTGGAGCCTCGAGAAACTCGAGGAGAAGGATCGCCTCGACGAGCCCGCCGACGCGATCCTCGAGCGAATCGAGACCACGACCGACCTCGAGGCAGCCGTCGCCGACGCGGACCTCGTAATCGAGGCCGCGCCCGAAAACCTCGAGCTGAAACACGATATCTTCGCCGACCTCGAGCGCTACGCGGACGAGGACACGCTGCTGGCGACGAACACCTCGAGTCTGCCGATCACGGACATCGCGGAGGCGGTCGACACCCCCGAGCGCGTGCTCGGCCTGCACTTCTTCAACCCGCCGGTGAAAATGGATCTCGTCGAGGTGATCTACGGTCGAGAGACGAGCGACGGGGCGGCCGAGGCCGGTCACGACTGGGTCGAGTCGATCGGCAAGACGCCGATCTACGTCCGCAAGGACGTTCGCGGCTTCGTCGTCAACACCATCGTCGGCCCGTTCGTCGGCGAACCGGCCTGGATGGTCTCAGCGGGAGATGCAGAGATTCGGCAGGCCGACGCCGCGATGGTCCACGAACGGGGCTACCCGATGGGGCCGTTCGAACTCGCCGATCTGACGGGCATCGACGTCGGCTACCACGTCCGCAAGGAGGCCGGCGACGACGTCCCGCCGATCACGGCGGAGAAGGTGCAGGCGGAGGAGCTCGGCAAGAAGACCGGTAAAGGGTTCTACGACTACGAGGGCGGTGACGGACCCGACTACGAACCCGGCCAGGGGGAAGGGTTCGACACGCTGCAGGTCGAAGCGCGGATGATCAACCGCGCGGCCTACCTCGTCGGCGAGGACGTCGCGACGCCGGAGGCGATCGATATCGGCGTCCGCCTCGGTCTCGGCTTCCCTGAGGGGATCTGCCGTCGCGCGGATAGGATCGGTCTCGATAGGGTCCTCGAGACCCTCGAGACCAAACTCGAGGAGACCGGCGATGATCGGTTCGAACCCCACCCGTACCTGCGCGAGCTCGTCGCGCAGGGGAAGACGGGCGAGGAGGCCGGCGCGGGCTTTCACGAGTACGGCGACACCGACGCGGGCGACCTCGACTCCTACCGCTATCTCGACGCCGAGATCGAGGACGGCGTCCTCGAGGTCGAACTCGATCGACCCGAGCGGATGAACGCCCTCTCGGCGGATCTGCTGGGCGAGATCGACGACCTGTTCTCGACGGTCGACACCGACGAGCTCCGGTGTGCGACGATCGAGGGAGCTGGCGATCGGGCCTTCAGCGCCGGCGCCGACATCGGCGGCTTCGGCTCGCTCGAGCCCACCGACGCGATGGACGTGACGCCCGCTTTCGAGACGGTCAACGAGTTCCCCCGCCCCGTGATCGCGAAGGTCGACGGCTACTGCCTCGGCGCCGGCCTCGAGCTCGCGCTGGCCTGTGATCTCCGGATCGCGACGAAGCGGTCGTCGTTCGGCGCACCGGAGATCGGTCTCGGGCTCATCCCGGGCGGCGGGGGGACCCAGCGACTCATGCGCGTCCTCGGCGAGACGCGCGCGAAGGAGCTGGTCTTCCGGGGTAACCACATCGACGCCGAACGAGCCGCCGACTGGGGGCTCGCTAACCGAGCCGTCGGCCGCGACGAGTTCGACGAGACGGTCGAGGCGTTCGTCGACGACCTGCGCGAGGGGCCGCCGCTGGGCCTCGAGGTTGCGAAGAAGGTGATGAACCGCGGCGAGGACGCCAGTCTCGAGGCGGCGCTGGCGATGGAGAGCCAGGGCTTCGGCCTGCTCATCGGCACCGACGACGTCCGCGAGGGGACCGCGGCGTTCGCCGAGGACCGCGAGCCGGAGTTCGAGGGCCGGTAGATGGGCGACGCGAACGACGACGGGGCCGTCAGGTTCGTGGATCTCGAGGTCGGCGACGAGACGATCACCCACTCGCGGACGCTCACCGAGGCCGACGTACGCGAGTTCGCGGGCGTCAGCGGCGATTTCAACCCACTGCACCTGAGCGAAAGCTACACGGCCGATCTGCCGTTCGGCGAGCCGATCGCTCACGGTGCCCTGCTGTTTGCCGTGACGACGGGGCTGCTCTGGCAACACCGCCACGAGCGCCCCGAGACGGTCGCGTTCTACGGTGTCGACTCCCTGCGGTTTACCGAGCCCGTGACGATGGGAACGACCGTTCAGGCGGAGTCCGAACTAATCGAGAAAGAGCCTCGCGACCACCCCGTGGGCAACGGCCTCGCCCGCTACGAGACGCGCCTCGTGACCGACGACGGGTCGGTCGCGCTTTCCTGTGAGTTGCTGACGCTCGTAAAGTAGCGGGTTTCAGCTGGTATCGTCGCCTTCGTCCGCTGCGTCAGCGTCATCTTCGCCGTTGACGTCGTCGAGTTCGTCCTCGGCGGCGTCGGCCTCGTCCTCGACCGACGACTGGACGTCGTCCATCTCGACGTCCGACTCGAGTTCGTCCCGGTCGATCGCATCCTCGAGGACTTCCGCGTCGGCGACCGCACCAACGCCGTCGTCCTCGACGGCGGATTCGATTGTCGTCGCGTCGATGGCCGAATCGACGTCGCCCGACTCCGATGCCGACTGTAGCGCCCGACGGACGGCAACGTATCCCGCCAGGGCAACCCCTCCGGAGGCGACGGCTCCCGGGATGCCGAAGCGTTTGTACCCGAACGTGACGGCCTTCTTCCCGACGGTGAATGCGCCAATCATAGCGCTTGTCGTAGCGTCGGCGGCGGGAAGAGGTCGGGGCTTTCGTGTGGAGGGACGAATCGGGACCCTGGCTCGAGCCGGCCATGGGCTCCGAACCGCTTCGTCGGAGGAATTCGTCAGCAAGTCAGACAGAAGTATAAAGATAGTTGACGTTCAAGTTAGATTATATTATGGTGGACCGACCGAACACTCGACGACGATTCCTCGCGCTGTCCGGAGCGACGATGGCCACCGGCCTGGCCGGCTGTTCCGACTCCGACACGTCCGAGGACGACGGCAATGGGACGAACGAGACGACGAACGGTGACGACGACCCACCGGAGGACGACACTGAAGACGAGGGCGACGACGACCCTGAAGACGAGGAGGAGGACGAAGACGAGGTCGAGTCCCCCGAACTCGCACTCGAGACCGAGTACGACAGCCGCGAGGAGTTCGGCCAGCCCGGGGAGGGGTTCGACGACTTCGAGGACGCCGGGGAGTGGGAGGTCGTTCGCGGCTCCGCCGAGCCCGACGAGGAGATCACGTTCGAGGGGTCACAGAGCCTCCGACTCTCCGCCGAGGACGGCGAGGACGTCATCGTCGAACGGGAGATCGAATCGACGGACCTCACCGACCGCGATCTCTCACTGGCCGTGCGGACGACCACCCCCGAGAACGTCGCGGTCGACATCCGGCTCGTGGACGCCTCCGGCGGATCGACCCACCACCAGCTCCGCTCGGTCTCCTACGGCGCCGACGACGTCGGCTGGTTCCGGACGAGCCCGGGCGTCTTCGAGGAGGGATCGGCGCCGCTCGAGCGCGACGCCGTCGAACGGATCCAGCTGCTCGTCTACAACACCGACGAGGCCGAGGTGTGGGTCGACGACCTCCGGGTTCACGGCAGGCCCGAGACCGGGTACGTCGTGCTCTGCTGGGACGACGGGATGCCCGACTTCTACGACGCCGCGAGTCCGCTCCACGACGAGTACGGCGTCAACGCGGTCCAGTCGGCGGTTCGGCAGTGGACCCAGGGATCCCGGGACGACGTCATGACTCTCGAGCAGCTACAGGAGCGCCAGGACGCCGGCGACCAGATCATCGCCCACGGGAGCCACGTCTTCCTCGAGGACCTCGAGGAGGACCAGCTCAGGGAGTCCCTCCAGGGCGACAAGCAGTGGGCCGTCGACAACGACCTGCAGGGCGGCCACTACATCACGTACCCGCACAACAGCTTCGATCAGACCGTCCTCGACGTTGCGTCGGACTACTACTACGCCGGCGGGTTCAACCAGGCCGGCGACGTCAACCTCACCGGCGTCTACGGCTTCGATCCGCTGGTGCTTCCACGAACGATCGGCCACGACCTCGAGATTGCGATGCGGTGTGTCGACCTCGCCGCCGAACACCGCCAGTGTACGATTCTGAACTTCCACGCCTTCGATCTGGAGAACACGATGGACGAAGCCGACTACGAGGGCCTCCTGGAGCACATCGATAGCGAGGACGGTATCGAGGCTGTCTCTTATACAC
>NZ_AOIB01000027.1 GCF_000337675.1 Natronococcus amylolyticus DSM 10524
GTGTATAAGAGACAGACGCTCAACAGGATACTGTCCTCATCGGCGATCACGATTCGGCCCGAACGCTGATCGTCGTCGCGGTGTGCCGGCGGAATGGCTGTCACAACGCCGTCGATCGCACCCAGGCGGTCCCGGACGGTCTCGTTTCTGCTGATGACGGTGATCGAGACGCCGTTGGTCGCTTGCTCCTCGAGGGTCCGTTCGATCTCGGACGTAACGAGTTCCGTCAGGCGGGTCCCGAAGACGATCTCCTCGTCAGCCTGCGACAGGAGGTCGACGACGCGGTCGTCGACTCGGTCGCGGCTCCGTACCGTCCAGATGTCCTCCTGGGTTTCCTCCGTCGTCGACTCCTGTTTGACCGAATCGACGAACTCGAAGGCTCGATCGCGTTCCCGCTCGAAGCGGTTTCGAAGCGTCTCTTCGGCCTCGTCGATGCTGACCGGTCGATACCGAATCGGGCTCGACTGCTGGACCTCGAGCAGCCCCCGATCCTCGAGGCTCTCGGCGACGCTGTACACCTGCGATCGAGGGACGTCGGTGACGCTCGCGACGTCGCGGGCGGTTCCCGACCCCAGCCGGTGAAGTGCGATGAAGACCTTGGCCTCGTAGCTCGTGAGGCCGAGTCGCTCGAACGCGTCGATGGCCTCGCTCTCGTCGTCGGTCACGGTTCGTCCTCCCCTGCGTTCTCCGAGACCGTGTCCGTTTCCATTTCGGTTCCGCCGTCGCTCGCGGCCGGCGTCGCGGCTCCCACCCTCGAGCGGTCGAACGAGACGTCCGGACCGAAGTACCGCGTCCACAGCACGAGCAGCGTCGGCAGGACGATCACGCTCGCGAGGAACGAGTAGATGATCGTCATCCCGGTGATGATCCCGAACTGCCGAAGCGCCGGGAGGATCGCGAAGGCGAGGGTGCCGAAGCCGCCGACGGTCGTCGCGGCGCTGCCCAGCAACGCGCCCCCGGTTCCGGTCACGGTCGTGTGCATTGCCGACCAGACGTTGCCCTGACGCTCCAACTCGAGCGTGTACCGGGCGCTGACGTGGATGCTGTAGGCCACGCCGAGCCCAATCGTGAGGCTGGTGATCATCCCCGTCAGCACGTTGAACGGCATCCCCACCAGATACATCGTGCCCAGGATCCAGCTGACCGCGAACGCGACCGGGAGCAGGGTCACCGCCCCCAGAGTCGCGCTGTTGCCCGTCAGCCAGTACGCGACCGTCAGGAACGCGAAGACGGCCACGAGTGTGATCAGCAGGCTCTGCAGGACCGTCTCGAGCAGGTCCTGTTCCACGATGTAGTTCACGATCGGATCGCCGGTGGCGAAGGCGTTGAGTTCGCCCTCACCCGCGTCGAGGTTACGCTCGTCGCCCGTGCCGGCGGCGTCGAGATCGCCGGCGATCGATCGTAGCTCGGTGGTGACGTCGCCGACGTTCGCGCCGCCGTCGGTCGCGACGATCAGCCGAACCGACTCGTACTCTCCGTCGGTGGTCCGGTGGATGACTGTGCTCGCTTCGTCCTCGTTGACCTCGAACAGCTCGTCGTACAGCGCCTCGACGTCCTGGTCGGGAGTGCCGTCGCCGGTCGTATCCGCAGCCTGGAACGACTCGTTGAACGACTCGTTCTCGGCTGCGGTGTCGTCCATCACGGACAGCGGTCCTTCGACGTCGGCCTCGCCGTTCGGTAGCGTGTAGACGACGTCGCTCTGGGAGGCCTCGTCCTGGGTCTCGTTGAGCTGCTGTAAGGCCCCATCGTCGGTTATCCCGCCCTCGACCAGTATCTGTGCCTCCGTGTCCTCGCGCTGGAAGTTGTCGTTGATGTACTCGAGGTCGTCGGCGGCCTGGTACTCGCCGGGCGCCATCGACCCCGGCAGGTGTTCGGTCCAGCCCGGTGGACTCTCCGCGAGGAAGTCCTCCTCCTCGAAGCTGGTGTCGACCTGGGCCGCCCCGTAGACGCCGCCCGCCGTGAGCAGAAGGGCCGCGATCAGGACGATCACCGGGATCTTTCGGGCCGCGCTCGAGCCGAGTGTCAGCGCGCTCGTGAACCCGCCCTCGCGGGTCCCGAACGCGCGCTTGCGACGGTCCCAGCCCCGGGATTCGAGCAGCGAGTCGATCTCGACTTTCAGCGCGGGAATCAACGCGCCGAAGATGATCAGCGCGGCGATGATTCCGAACGCACTGATGATTCCGAACTCCTGGATCGGAGCGATCGGACTCACGAGATTCGCGAGGAAGCCGATCGCCGTCGTCGCCGTCACCCAGACGAGCGCGACGCCGACGCCGGCCAGCGCGATCGCCATCGAGCCGCGGACGGTGCTCGTCTTCCCTTCGGCCTCGCGCTGTTCGCGGTGGCGCATGAAGACGTGGATCGCGTAGTCGATCGAGAGCCCGATCAACAGTACGGGCACGGCGATCATCATCTGGTTGAACGCGATCCCCGCCCAGCCCATGAAGCCGAACGTCCAGATCAACACGCCGCCGATCCCGACGACCCCAAGGACGATGTCGAGGGGATCGCGGTAGGCGATCGCCAGCGCGCCGACGACGAACAGTAGCGCCAGCGGACCGACGATCGCGAGGCTGTCGTCCATCGAGTTCTCGATCTCGTCGGTGATGATCCCGGCGCCGAAGATGACGTACTCCTGTTCGTGCTGGTTCGCGAGTTCGCGGAGATCGAGCTGGGTCTCGAGGGTCGCGTCCATCTCGCCGCCCATCTCCATGTCGCCAGCGGTCGTCTCCTGGGTGACGATCGTCATCCGGGCGTCGGCCTCGGTCGAGCCGGGCTCGTAGTCAGAGGGCATGAAGCCGAGCGCCGCGCCCTCGTTGCCGTCGTCGTCCTCGTCCAGTACGTCTCCGATGAGGTCCTCGAACTCCTCGTCGTCCAAGTCCTCGAGGGCCTCGATCTGCTCGTCGAGCGACGGCGTCTCGTCGTCCTCCTCGAACTCGTCCCAGTCGTCCTCGAGGGCCTCGGCGTCGTCGCCGAGCTGTTCGTACTCGTCCTCGAGGACGCCCATCGTCGCGCCGGCGTAGATCCCCTCGAGGGCCTCGTTCAGCTCCTGATACTCGGGAATCTCCTCGGGATCGTCCGGCCGCTGCTCGATCGTCCACCGGTTGGATTCGATCTCGCGAGCCTGCTCGGCGAGCTCCTCGTACTCCGCGGTCTGGTCGGCGTCGAGTTCGGCCTCGGCCGCGGCGTTCTCGATCGTCGCCTCGATCTCGGCTTCGATCTCCGCTGCCGTTTCGTCGTCGCCGGCCTCGGAGGCCTCCTCGTACTCGCGCTGGAGCTCGAGCACTTCGTCGAGACCTTGCTCAAGCGTCGTCGCACGGTCGTCGAGCGCGGACTCCCGCTGTTCGAGTTCCTGTCCGTCCTCCTCGAGTTCCTGTCCGTCCTCCTCGAGCGCTTGGGCGTCGGCCTCGAGCTGTTCGTACTCCTCCTCGAGGACGCCGACGGTTGCGCCGAGCGTCACCTCCTCGAGGTTTTGGGTCAGCTCCTGGTAGCCGGGGGCGCTTTCGGGGTCGTCGCTCGCCTGTTCGATCCCCCACCGGGTGAGGTCGATTCCGAGGGCCTGATCGACGAGTTCCTCGTACTCCGCGGTCTGGTCGGCGTCGAGTTCGGCTTCGGTCGCTGCTGCCGCGACCGTCGCGTCGATCTCGTCGTCGGTTTCGGCGACGGCGGCTTCGCCACCTTCGTTTAACGCTTCGCGCTGGAAGGCAAGCGCCTCGTCGAGCCCGTCCTCGAGTGTCCCGCTTCGCTGCTCGAGGGCGGCTTCGCGGTCCTCGAGTTCCTCGCCGCGTTGTTCGAGTTCCTGTTGTGCGTCCTCGAGTTCGGCGGCGTCTTCCTCGAGCTGTTCGAACTCCTCTGCGAGTACGCCCACCGTCGCGCCGGTGTAGACCTCCTCGAGGGCCTCGTTCAGTTCCTGGTACTCGGGAAGCTCCTCGGGCGGCAGTTCGGCCTGTCGCTCGAGGGTCCATCGGTTGGTTTCGACCTCGCGGGCGTCCTCGGCGAACGCCTCGTACTCGTCGGCCTGGTCGGCGTCGAGTTCGGCCTCGTCGACCGCCCCGTCGATCGTCGCCTCGATCTCGGCGTCGATCTCGTCGGCCGCGGCCTCGTCGCCGTCGGCCGACGCCTCCTCGTACTCGCGCTGGAGCTGGGTGACGTCATCGATACCCTCCTCGAGGACGTCGCTGCGGTCCTCGAGTTCGGCCTCGCGGTCCTCGAGTTCGTCGCCGCGCTCCTCGAGTTCGTCGATCTCCTCGTTCGTGATCGCGGTCATCGCGAGGATGTTCTCGACGCCGGAGATCGGATCGTCGTCGGCCAGCGTCGCGTTGATCGACTCGTTATCGCGGATCTCCTGTTGGAACTCGAGCGAGGTGATCAGCGATTCCTGCGTGAGGACGTTCCCGCCCTCGTCTCTGTGTATCAGCTGGACCGAGGTCGTGTTCTCATCGCCTTCCGCGGCGAAGTTGTCGTCCATCTCCTCGAGGGCCTCGGCTTCCGCGGACTCGCCCTCGAACTGGTCGAGCGAGGAGTCGTCGTCGACCATCGGCATTCCTGCGCCGACGAGCGCCGTGGTCAACAGCAACGCGACGATAACGATCTTGGAGTACGATGTGATCAGTTCCGAGAGCCGATACGGAAGGCTCATCCGCTCACCTCGGGCGTACGGGTGGATCGGATTGGGAGGGGCATTCTGTTGTTACGATCCTACAAACTCGCCGCATATACCTGTTCGCATCTCCCGACCCGCAGGCGATATCGCCGCTGCTGATCGGGTCGAGGGGCTAAAAGAACGGAACCCGCGCCGAGAGCTACTCGATCGAGACGGTCGTTAGGTCCTCGGCGAAGCGAACGTCGCCGTCGTAGTGGGCGCCGATCGACTCGAGCATCTCCTCGTGCCGGCCCTCCGTGTGGGGGTAGAGGTGGGTCAGATAGACCCGACCGATCTCCCGGCCGGCCAGTTCGCGTCCGAGCGTTTCGGGCGTCGGGTGGTTCGAGACGTCGACGTCGTCGGGGAACGAGCAGTCGTGGGCCAGGATCGCGGAGCCCTCCGCGAAGTTCGCCAGCCCCGCAAACGCCTCGCTGTCGCCGCTGAACGTAAAGCGGTCGTCGAACCGGTAGGCCAGACACGGGAGCGAGTGACGCGTCTCATAGGCGGAGACGTCGAACCCCGCGACCGAGAACTCGCCGGGGTGGACCTCCCGGACCTGTAACTCGAGTTTGTCCTGCATGTACTCGTGGACCTCGAGCAGGCCGTCGACGAGCGACTTGGTGCCCTGCGGACCGACGACCTCGAGGTGTTCCTCGCCGGCGAGCCAGCGGGCCTTCATCAGCGGCAGCAGGTCGGCGACGTGGTCGAGGTGGTGGTGGGTGAGCAACACCGTCGAGACGGCCTCGTAGCCGACGCCGGACTGCTGGAGCCGGTGGAGGATACCGGAGCCGCAGTCGACCAGCAGCGTTCGGCCCTCGTCCTGAACGAGGATCCCCGTCTGGAAGCGTTCGCCGGTGGGCATCGCGCTGCCCGTGCCGAGAAAGGTGACGCGCATGCCCGACTCTGGGACCGCACACCCGATAAGGCTGGCTCTCGGTCGCCGCATTCGCCAGTGATTACTCATTCGCCTGCGGACGCTTTGGTATGCGCGCTGCAGTACTCGAGGCCTACGGCGAGCCCCTGTCGATCGAGTCGGTCGAGGATCCGGAGCCCGAACCCCACGGCGTCGTCGTCGACGTCGAGGCCTGCGGAATCTGCCGGAGCGACTGGCACGCCTGGCAGGGCCACGGCGAGTGGGCCGACGATCAGGTGCCGATCGGACAGATACTGGGCCACGAACCCGCCGGAACCGTCGCCCGCGTCGGCGACCGCGTGAGTCGATTCGAGCCCGGCGACCGCGTCGCGATCCCGTTCAACCTCGGCGAGGGTTCCTGTCCCCAGTGTCGAAACGGCCACGGGAACGTCTGTGAGGACGGCTACGCCCTGGGCTTCGAGGAGACGGTCCCCGGCGCGTTCGCCGAACAGGTCAGCGTTCCCCACGCCGACTTCAACGCCGTGGCGCTTCCCAACGGCGTCTCGACGGTCGAGGCGGCCGCGCTGGGCTGTCGCTACGTCACGGCCTTCCACGCGCTGGCCCACCGGGCCGACCTCGCGGCCGGCGACTGGGTCGCCGTCCACGGCTGCGGCGGGCTCGGCCTCGCAGCCGTCCAGATCGCGGGCGCGCTCGGAGCCAACGTCGCGGCGGTCGACATCCGCGAGGACCCCCTCGAGCTGGCGACCGAACTGGGTGCCGACGCCACGGTAACTGCGGGCGACGGCGTCGACGTCCCGGCCGAGATCGAGTCCGCGACGGACGGGGGCGCCCACGTCTCCGTCGACGCGCTCGGCCGCGCCGAGACCTGCCGGAACAGCGTCGACTGTCTCCGCACTCGAGGCACCCACGTCCAGATCGGGCTCACCACCGACGCCGAGCGCGGCGAGGTGTCCCTCCCGATCGACGAGATCACCCGCTGGGACGTCACGGTCGTCGGCTCGCGGGGGATGCCGCCCTCGCGGTACGACGAACTGCTTCGGTTGATCGCGTCGGGCCGGCTCGAACCCGACGCGCTCGTCACGAGGGAGGTCGGGCTCGAGGATGTCTCGGACCGGCTCGCGGCGATGTCCGACTACGAGACGCGGGGCGTCGAGGTCGTCACGGAGCTCTGAGTTCGACTCGAGCGCTACCGATCGACCCTGCCGCGGGCGCTGATCGCCCGGTCGGCCGGGGTGAACAGGAACCGGTCGTACGTCCCCGCGTACGATCCGAACAGCGGTTCGTGATCGTCTATCTGAATCCCGATAACGGGAGGGGGATCTTCGACGTACCGTTCGGCCGCGTCGTTCGGATCGTAGACGGCGAAAACGACGTCGGCGTCGTTCACCTCGTAGTCGTACAACAGCAGGTAGTGGCCGTTGAGGACGTCCTCGCCGGAGATCGTTATCCCGGCCGATCCGAACTCGTCGATCGCGGCCCGAAGCTCGCGCGCCTGCGTTTCGTAGTCGATCCAGTCGGGACTGAGAAGCGCCCACCGCCGGAGCCACGACTCGGCGTCCAGGAACTGCTGGCGATGGAACCGTTCGATATCGTCCCGAACTGGCGCGACCGCATCGTCCTCGAGCGGTTCGTTCACGTGGCCGATCTGGCTGGCGGAGTCGCGCTCGAGCGGGACGGCGGCCGGCTCCTCGCAGTACCACTGCGCGGCCGCGACCATCCCGTAGCAGTACCCCTTCGTTCCGAACAGTCGATTGGCGTTCGTGTAGATCTCGTCGACGACCGTCCCGAGCCGCGGCCCCGAGTCGGCCTGCAGGGTGTCGGTCACTCGCGTCCCCAGTGGAGTCTCGAGTCGGCCCGTGAGTTCCTCACGGAGCTCGCGCCTCGAAACGAACTCCGTCGGCTCCGGCGGGACCGGGGGCGTCGCGTAGTTCTCGAAGCCGAACCCGTCGATGCGAGGATCGAACTCCTGTCCGTCGGTCGAGTCCATGTCCGACGTCGACTGCGACCGTTTCAGCGACGCTGCCGAGAGCGCGCCGACGCCGGCTGACAGCGAGAGACCGCAAAGCAGGGCGCGTCGAGTGATTCGCGTCATAGTTTCGGAAAGTTGTGAAGTGAGTTCGAGCCGTCGGTCGCTCGAGTTCGGCTGCGGCGTGCGGTCGCGAGCGGAACCCCGAGGGGCTTGGACTCCGAGTCGGAGGTCACGTTCCGTGTCGCCACGCGACGCGGGTCGTCTCTTTTTCCCACCGAACAGGAGTATATACGTACGACTTGCGGGTGCAGGCAGCCATCCCGGTTGCCGACCGCACGAACGGCCGTTTCACTTTCGCCCCGCTGGCCAAACCCTCTTACACCGCGGCCTCCCAGATCAGGGTGATGGACGGGATCGACGGGCTCGAGTTGCCGATCGCCGACGAGGAGTTGCCCTTCGACCCGGACGCCGTCACGATCGAGGACCGCGACGTCTTCGAGCTGCTCGAGCCCGCCGTCCAGGAGTGGTGGCTCGAGGAGTTCGGCGAGTTCGTTCCCGAGAACGACGGCTTCTTCACGCCGCCCCAGAAGGGAGCGCTCCCGAAAATCGACGCAGGGACGAACACGCTCGTCTGTGCTCCGACAGGTTCGGGGAAAACGATGGCGTCGTTCACCGCGATCATCGACGAACTCTACCGCCGGAGTCGGGAACACGAGGACGGCCTCGAGAACTCCGTTTACTGCCTCTACGTTTCGCCGCTGAAGTCATTGGCAAACGACATCCACCGCAACCTCGAGGTGCCCCTCGAGGGGATCGAGGCCGTCGCGGAGAAGCGAGGGGAAGCGGTCGGCGAGATCCGCCACGCCATCCGCCACGGCGACACCCCCTCGAGCGAGCGCCAGAAGATGCTCGAGGAGACCCCCCACATCCTGAACACGACGCCGGAGACGCTGGCCATCCTGCTGAACTCCCCGAAATTCCGCGAGAAGCTCCGCACCGTCGAGTACGTCATCGTCGACGAGATCCACTCGCTTGCGGGCGGCAAGCGGGGAACGCACCTCTCGGTGAGCCTCGAGCGACTCGAGACGATGGCCGCGGGCGAGATCACGCGAATCGGCTGCTCGGCGACGATCGACCCGCTCTCGCAGGTCGCGGAGTTCCTGGTCGGCCAGGAGGAGCCGAGGGGCGCTCCCCGGGTGTACGAGATCGTCGACGCCCGCTTCGCCCGCGAGTTCGACATCGAACTCGAGTCGCCGACCGACGACCTGATCCACACCCCCCGCGAGGTCGTCCAGGACCGTTTCTACGAATCGCTCCACGAGCACGTGCAGAACCACACGAACACGCTCGTCTTTACGAACACCCGCTCGGGCGCCGAACGGGTGCTGCACAACCTCCGGGAGCGTTTCGACGCCTACGACGAGGCGAACTCGGGCTGTCACCACGGCAGCCTCTCGAAGGAGGTCCGCCAGGACGTCGAGGGTCGGCTGAAGGCGGGCGACCTCGAGGTCGTGACGTCCTCGACCAGCCTCGAGCTGGGGATCGATATGCCCCACGTCGACCTCGTGGTGCAGGTCGGCTCCCCGAAATCGGTCGCCGCCCTTCTCCAGCGGATCGGGCGGGCGGGCCACCGTGTCGGCCAGACCGTCACGGGTCGAGTGATCGCGCTGGATCGGGACGAACTGCTCGAGTGTGCGGTCATGTTGAAGAAGGCCGAGGACGGGTTCGTCGACTCGGTGTCGATCCCCAGAAATGCCCAGGACGTCGCGGCCCAGCAGGTGTACGGAATGGCGATCGCCGAGATCCGTCCCGAATCAGAAGTGAGGGGGATCCTTCGGCGTGCGTACCCTTACCGGGAGTACGGCGACGAGAAGTGGGAGTCGCTCTGCCGGTACCTCACCGCCGACTACGCCGGCCTCGAGGAGAAGAACGTCTACGCGAAGATCTGGCGCGACGAGAACGACCCGCCCGGCGGCGAACACCACCACGAGGGGTTCCCCGTCGGCGAGCCCCTGATCGGCAAGCGCGGCCGGCTCGCGCGGGTGATCTACATGACCAACATCGGCACCATTCCGGATTCGTTCACCTGCGACGTCCACACCCGCGCGAGCGACGAGTGGGTCGGCCAGTTAGACGAGAACTACCTCGATACCCTGGAGAAGGGCGACGTCTTTGTCCTCGGCGGAAACCACTTCGAGTACCGCTACCGCCGAGGGTCGAAGGTGTACGTCGACCACACGAGCGCCCGACCGACGGTCCCCTCGTGGTACTCCGAGCGACTGCCGCTCTCCTACGACCTGGGTTGCGAGATCCTGGCGTTTCAACGCCAGCTACTCGAGCACTACGAGACGGGCGGTCCCTCGCGCGTTCGCGGGTGGCTGCGCGGGTTCCCGCTCGACGACGACAGCGTGCGGGCGATCGCGCGGCTATTCGACCACCAGCTGCGGTACGCGGGCGTCGAAAGCGTCAGCACGGACGAGCGACTCGCGATCGAGGTCGAGCGCGATCGCAACGAGTACGAGCGTCGCTACTACGTCCACTCGAACTACGGGCGGAGGGTCAACGACGGCCTCTCCCGGCTGCTGGCCTACCACTGCGCACAGGAGGCGACGGCGAACGTCAAGGTCGCTGTCGCCGACAACGGCTTCGCCCTCTCGATGCCGCTGAATCGCAAGATCGATCTCGAGGAGATCCTCGACGATCTCGATCCCGATGACGTCCGCGAGGATCTGCGCGCTGCCCTCTCGGGGACCGACCTGCTCCAGCGGTACTTCCGGATCAACGCCACGCGCGCGCTGATGATCCTCAAACGGTACAAAGGCTACGAGAAATCGGCCAGCGAGCAGCAGGTCTCGAGCGAGATGCTGCTGGGCTTCGCGCAGGATCTCGAGGGGTTCGCGGTGATCGAGGAAACCTACCGCGAGATTCTGGAGGACAAGCTCAACGTCGCCGAGATCGAGGGGATCGTCGCGGCGATCGACTCCGGCGAGCTGTCGGTCGAGCGCCAGCTGCTGGACTCGCCGACGCCGCGGGCGTTCGGGCTGGCGACCCTCTCGGCGAGCGACGTCGTCCTCGCCGAAGACGAGAGCGCGGCCCTGCAGGCGTTCCACGAGCGC
This sequence comes from Natronococcus amylolyticus DSM 10524, assembly GCF_000337675.1. Classification (GTDB taxonomy): domain Archaea; phylum Halobacteriota; class Halobacteria; order Halobacteriales; family Natrialbaceae; genus Natronococcus; species Natronococcus amylolyticus. The sequence goes on from NZ_AOIB01000027.1 coordinate 10,602, forward strand.
GTCCTCGAGGAGATCGGCGATGAGTCACTCGGGCGGCTTTCGACGGAGAATTGAGAGACGCCGGGACGGGTCCTTACCGACGGCAGTTAACAGTGGAAGCGGTCGCGTCACTCACGACAGGTCGGACGGGCCTCGAGTCGCCGATCCGCTCGCTACTCCGAGACGTTGCGCGAACCGAACACGTAAACAGTGGAAACCGCGTTAGTAGGAACCATGAGCGACGACCCCCCGAACTGGGAGTTCAAGGACCGTGACATCGCGATCCTCTGCGAGCTCGCGGAGGACCCGCAGCTCTCCTCACGGGAGCTGACCGACGTACTCGAGACCGACTACGACATCGACGTCTCCCACGTGACCGTCAGTGAGTCGATCCGCAGGATGCGAAACGAGGGCGTCTTCCGGGAGGCGATCATCCCCAACGAGGAGTACTACATCTTCGCGCTGTTCGAGTTCAAGTTCAACACCGACGGCTTCGCCGACGGCTGGCGCGAGGCGATGGAGCACATCCGCGAGGACAAACACACCCTCTTTTTCTTCCTCTCGGACGGGGAGTACCAGTGGAAGACGGTGATGATGTTCCGGAACCGCGAGCAGGTGTCCCGGTGGATCCACGACTGTTACACCGAGTACGGCGACGTCATCGCCAACGTTCGTAACTCGGCGGTCCACAACGTGCTCAAGTTCCGGACCGATCCGGAGATCTACGAGGACCTCGGCGAGGAGTACGACGCCTAAGAGCGATCGTCTCGAGCGACGTCGTCGAACCCGCCCCCGGACGATCGAGCTACGACTCGACGAGCTCCCGCAGCCGCGGCAGGACCTCGGTCACGTCCTCGCGGCGGACCACGTCAACCGCCGCGTCACACGGGGTCGACTCGAGGTTGATCACGCCGACGGTCGCGCCGCTCGAGGCCGCCCGCCGGGGGAGCGAGGCCGCGGGCTCGACGACCAGCGAGGAGCCGATCGCGAGGAAGACGTCGCTCTCGCGGGCCAGCGACTGTGCGCGCTGGATCACGGCGCCCGGAAGCTGTTCGCCGAAGAGCACGACGTCGGGCTTGTAGACGCCGCCGCAGTCGCAGGTCGGCGGAAGCTCGCCGTCGGCAGCCCGCGCGAAGATCGGCTCGCCCTCGCGTCGTCGGCCGCAGTCGGTACATCGAACCCGGCGGGCGTTGCCGTGAAGCTCGAGCACGGAACCCTCGCCGTCGACGTTCGGCGCGTCGGTCTCGCCGTCCCGAGCGGCGACCGCCGCGTCCCGATGGAGGCCGTCCGTGTTCTGGGTACAGACCGCGTCGAGGTAGCCGTCGCGCTCGAGCGCGGCCAGCGCCTCGTGGCCCGCATTGGGTTCGTACTCGCCGCCGAACATCGCCTCCTGGAGCTCGAGGCGGTCCGCCCAGAACCCCTCCGGGTCGCTCCGGAAGCGGCCGTAGGTGAACTGTCCCTCGTCGAAATGGTCCCAGACGCCGTCGTCGCCCCGGAACGTGGGGATTCCCGAGGGCGCCGAGATGCCGGCACCCGTGAGGACGGCCGCGGTGTCGGCGGTTCGAATCGCCTCGGCGAGCGTCTCGAGGTCGTCCATACCGAGGACCTGGTGTCGGATCGACAAAAGCGAGACGAAAACCGCGTTCCTCGAGCGGATCGACCCATACAATAGAGTAGCCCTAACCGCAACTCGTACCCGTGCGATCCGATACATCTTCGTCGTCCGACGGACAGCCGCCCGGCCCCGACGGTCTTCCGCTGGTTGGCAACCAGCTGGCGTTCGTTCGCGACCCGTACGGGTTCATGACCCGCACCGCCCGCGAGTATGGCGATATCGCCTCCTGGGAGGAACCCACGGGCCGGGTCTATCAGCTCAACCACCCGGACCACATCGAACAGGTGCTGGTCGGGAACAACCAGCACTACGTCAAGGGCGAGCAGTTTCAGCATATCCTCAGACCGGTCACGGGAAACGGCATCCTGAACAGTGAAGGGGCCGTCTGGCGCCGGAATCGACACCTCATCCAGCCCGCGTTCGCGCCCGACCGGATCGAGGAGTACGCCGAGATGATGACCGCGTTCACCGAGGACGCACTCGAGGCGTGGGCGGACGGCCAGACCCGGCTGTTCCACGAGGACATGATGGAGCTCACGCTGCGAATCGTCGCCCGGGCGCTGTTCGGCGTCGACATCGACGACCACGTCGACACGATCGGCGACGTCCTCGAGGAGTTCATGCTCGCCAGCGAGAGCCTCTCGCATCTCGTCCTGCCGCCGGGGATACCGGCACCCTCCCGGCGGCGTATTCGGCGTGCACGCGAGAAGCTCGACGCCGTCATCTACCCCTTGATCGAGCACCGGCGAACGAACCCCACTGACCGGGGCGTCATCTCGAAACTTCTCGAGGTAACCGACGAGCGCGGAACCGCGCTCTCGGACGAGCAGATCCGCGACGAGGTCGTGACGCTGCTGCTGGCCGGCCACGAGACGACCGCCCTCTCGCTGACGTTTACCGCCCACCTCCTCGCGAGGAACCCGGCCGTCGAGGACCGTCTCGTCGCGGAGCTCGAGGCCGAACTCGACGGCGAGGCGCCGACGATGGCCGACCTTTCCAGTTTGTCGTACACCGAGCGGGTGGTCAAGGAGTCGATGCGGCTCTACCCGCCCGTGCCAGGAATCGTCCGCGAGCCCGTCAAGCCCGACATTATCGACGGCTACGAGATCCAGCCGGGCTCGACGGTCCGGATGCACCAGTGGGTTGTCCACCGCGATCCCCGCTGGTACGACGATCCTCTCGCCTTCCACCCCGAGCGCTGGACCGATGAGATGGAGTCCGAGCTGCCGAAGCTGGCGTACTTCCCGTTCGCAGCCGGCCCGAGACGGTGTATCGGGGACCGGTTCGCCATGCTCGAAGCCCGGCTGATCCTCGCCACGATCTACCAGAACTACCACCTCGAGCTCGTTCCCGGAACGGAGGAACTCGATCTACTGGCGACGATCACCGCTCGTCCGAAACACGAGATTCCGATGACCGTCCACGAGCGGTAACTCGCATCGAGACTCAGTCCTCCCAGTACTCGACGTCCTCGTCGAGCCGGTAGTAGCCGTGAAGCGAGCGCTCCCCCTCCCCGCCGGGCGGGGAATCGACGAAGACGCCGAGCTTGTTCATCTCGGGATAGACGGTGACGTCGGGTTCGACCATCGTCGAGACCAGCAGATACCGGAGCACCCCGTCGCCGTCGTTGACGACCTGATGGCCGCCGTCTTCGTTCGCCGGAAGCGTCGCGAAGACGCCGTCCTCGAGCGGCTTTTCTCCCTCTTCGCACCGGAGGATCCCTTCGCCCTCGAGGACGAAGATCGCCTCCTCGTTGGCCGTGTGGTAGTGGTAGGGCCACGATCGTTCGCCGGCCGGCAGCTCGTACAGGCTACAGCCGAGATCCGCCGCGTCGACGGCGCTCGAGAGCTGCTTGCGCCGGAACCGTGAGGATCCCCGGTCGTACTCGGTCCACTCGAGGTCGGCCTCGTTGATCGCCCTTGCCATGGGGTGGCAATACAATAGAGGCCACAAAGAGTCCTCGGGGCGGGGTCGCGACACGGATGGGCACATCGGAGGAACGCCGTTTCGATCGCGGCCGAGACCCCGACTTCGAACGATTGCGCTTAAGTTCCGGCGACCGGAATCGGGTGGTATGCAGGACAGAACCTACACTGCCGACGCCGAGCCCGGCGACGACGCGACGGTCGCCGGCTGGGTCCACGAGATCCGCGACCTCGGCGGGATCGCCTTCCTGATTCTCCGAGATACGACCGGCAAGATTCAGGTCAAGTTCGAGAAAGACGAGATGGACGACGAACTCGTCGAGACAGGTCTCGGCGTCTCCCGCGAGAGCGTCGTGAAGGTCTCGGGCGCCGTCGAGGAGGAGCCGCGCGCGCCGACCGGCGTCGAGGTCACGCCGGAATCGCTCGAGGTCATCGGCCCCGCCGACCCTGAACTCCCGCTGGATCCCTCCGGAAAGGTCGACGCCGAGCTCTCGACGCGTCTCGACAACCGCACGCTCGACCTCCGGAAGGACGAGGTGCAGGCGATCTTCGAGATCCGCTCGGAGATCCTGCGCGCGGCCCGCGATGCGTTCCGCGAGTTCCGCTGTACGGAGATCACGACGCCGAAGATCGTCGCCACCGGGACCGAGGGTGGCACCGAACTCTTCCCGATCACCTACTTCGGCGAGGAGGCCTTCATGAACCAGTCGCCGCAGCTGTTCAAGCAGCTGATCGCGGGCTCGAACGTCGAGCGGGTCTTCGAGATCGGCCCGATCTTCCGCGCCGAGGAGCACAACACGCCCCGCCACCTCAACGAGGCGACCTCGATTGACTTCGAGGGGGCGTTCTGCGACGAGAGCGACGCGATGGACGTCGCCGAGGGCGTCGTCACCGCCGCCTACGAGGCCGTCAACGAGAACTGCAGCGAGGAGCTCGAGGCGCTCGGTCTCGCCGAATCCTTCGAGGTTCCCGACGGCGAGTTCCCGCGACTCAGCTACGAGGAGGCTATCGAGCGCATCAACGCGACGGGCGAACTCGACGAGCAGCTCGTCTGGGGCGACGACCTGCCGACCGAGGGCGAGAAGGCCCTGGGCGACGACGTCGGCGGCCACTACTTCATCACCGACTGGCCGAGCGAGATCAAGCCGTTCTACATCCAGGACCACGACGACGACGAGCAGCTCTCGACGGGCTTCGACCTGATGCACCCGCGCATGGAGCTGGTCTCGGGCGGCCAGCGTGAACACCGCTACGAGCAGCTCATCGAAGGGTTCGAACAGCAGGGTCTCGACCCCGAGCAGTTCGACTACTACACGAAGATGTTCAAGTACGGCATGCCGCCCCACGCCGGCTTCGGGCTGGGTGGCGAGCGCCTGATCATGACGATCCTGGGCCTCGAGAACATCCGAGAGGCTGTGTTGTTCCCGCGAGATCGTCAGCGTTTGTCGCCGTAGGCGACGAACCTGGGGGCCAGCAAGGCGTGGCGAACGTAGAGAGCCACGTCTTGCAGGACCGTCAGCGACTGAGCCCGTAGGGCTCGTCGCTGACTTCGAGCGGGAACTCGTCGGGAGAGCAGTGTGAGTCCGACGGTGTTCCCGCGGGATCGCCAACGTCTGAGCCCGTAAGGGCGAAGACGTGGGAGCCAGCGGAACGAGCGGGGTGAGTTCCGCAGGACCGACAGCATCCGTCGCCGACCGAACCCGACCCTCTCCTAATCGATATCGGGAGCGACGGCCTCCAACAGCGGCTGTCACTGGGCGGGAACCGTTGATTCGAGGTCCCGGGTGACGAACTCGTCGAATCGTTCGAGCGCCGCCTCACTGCCGCCAACGATGAGGGTATCGTCCGCCTCGAGAACGAATCCCGCGGTGAGGTCGGTCACCAGCTTCTCGTCGCGCTCGACCGCAATCACGGTACAGCCAGTTCGTCTGCGGAGATGGAGGTCGCTGAGACTGTTCCCGGCGAGGGAGGGCGCCTCCGCTCGAGCGAACCCGAACTGCACCTGGGGCGTGACGATTTCGACTTCCTCGATCAGGTGCGAGGCCAGAATCTCGCCGGTCACCGTCGGCAGGGAGAGGACGTAGTCGGCGCCGGCGTTGTACAGCTTCCAGACGGTGTCCGGATCGTCCGCGCGAGCGATGATCTCGATATCGGGATCGATCTCCCTGATGACCAGCGTGGCGTAGATCGTGGTCGTATCGTCGTCCAGTGCCAGAACGATGGTTTCGGCATCCTCGACGTCGACGTGTTCGTAGGTGTCCGGGTCGGTCGCGTCGCCGACGACGTCGACGCCCTCCCGCTCCTCGTGGTCGACGACGGTGGTGTCGATGTCCGCGTCCCGCAGTGTCTCGGTTACCGACCAGCCGACCGTGCCGTACCCGCAGACGACGACGCGGGACGGGTGGTGGTGGGTCGGGATCGATCGGGCGGTGACGTCCTCGAATCCGCCGTGACCGCCCGCGACGAGGAGAATGGTGTTTTCCTCGAGGACGATGTCCGGATCGGGAGAGATCACGAACTTGCCGCCGAGCCAGACGCCGACGATCGTGATCCCCTTCCGGTCGAAGACATCGGCCTCCCTGATCGTGCAACCGGCGAGATCGCTGCCCTCCTCGATCAGGAGTTCGGTGATCTCGTACTCGTTCTCGACCTCGATCACGCTTCGGAGCTTCTCGGCGAAGGAAATTGTCGCTCGCATCCCGAACGCCTCGCCGAGTTGCTGACGAGCCAGTACGATCTCGTCGGCGCCGGAGTACTCGTGGTACGTCGCCGTCTTGTAGTCCCGGACGACGCTGATGATCCGCATCTCTGGGCTGATCCGGAGCGCCGAGAGTATGATGGTCGGGTTCGCCTCGTCGTCGACGTCCGCGACGAGACCGCGGGCTTCCGCGGCGTTCGCGTCCTGGAGCGTCCGGATCTCCTCCGGGTCCCCGTGGACGGCATCGATTCCCCGGTCGTCGAGCGCCGAGACCACCTCGGGGTTGGGACTGACGAAGAGGTAGGGGATCCCGACCTCGTCGAGTTCCTGCCGCAACACGTCGTCGAGCGTCGAGTGGCCGCAGACGATCACGTGATCGGTGAGATCGCTGGTCGTCGGCGGCCCCGACTCGAGGGCCTGTCGAAGCAGCGGGATCGCGAACAGCGGCAGCCCGAGGAAAACGAGCAGGACGCCGGTGAGGTTCATCCCGATCACCATGACGTTCAACACCGCGCTCTCCCACGGCGCGTGGCCGCCGAACCCGGCGGTCGTGAGCGATTCGATGACGACCTGCACGGCCTTGTAGAAGGGAATTTCACGCCCTTCGAAAGTCAACATCGCCCACTGGTACACCGTCGAGTAGGCGACGATGATCGCAGCGACCGTCAGGAGTGCATACGAGATTCGGCGGCGCCAGTCCTCCATTGTCGTCGAGTATCAGACGGGCGCTAATAGCCCTTCCGTAAATATGGGCCAATATTATTCGCATAGGGGAATATAGTCCCAGCCTAATTGCGGATTCGAAAGCTACAACGTTCGATAGAACCGTGCGATCGGGCGAGGCGCCCACAGGACGTCTTGCCAGGGTTGTGGACAGGGGCAGCGAATCGAAAGGGAGGAACCATTTGCCCCGTCGGCGTACTTCCCCTATGGGCATTCGTCTCGACGACGTCAACAGGCGCATCATCCACGCGCTGATGCAGGACGCACGGAACACCTCGGCTCCGACGATCGCCGAGGACGTGGGCGTCTCGCCGGCGACGATCCGAAACCGGATCGACCAGCTGGAGAACGCGGGCGTCATCCGTGGCTACCACGCGAACGTCGACTTCGAAGCGGCGGACGAGATGCTCACGACGCTGTACACGGCGACGGCCCCGATCGAGGAGCGCCCGCGGCTCGCCCAGCAGGCGCGAACGATCCCCGGCGTCGTCAACGTTCGCGAGTTCGTGGCGGGCGAGAAGAACCTCCACGTCCTCGCTACCGGACCGGACGTCGAGGCGCTGAACGACGTCGCCCGCGAGCTGACGAAACTCGGCCTCGAGATCGACGACGAGAAGCTCGTCCGGACCGAGCAGTTTCAGGCCTACCACGCCTTCGGACCCGAGGAAACCCACCAGCAGTTCTCGGACTACATCAGCCTCGCGGGCGGGAACGAGGTCGTCGAGATCACCGTCGACGACGACGCGCCGATCGTTGGCAAGTCGCTGGAACGGGCCGACGACGAGGGACTGCTCGAGGACGACACGCTCGTGGTTTCGATCGAGCGAACCGACGACGTCCTGACGCCGACGGGCAGCACCGAGGTTCGCGCCGGCGACATCCTGACGGTCCTCTCCCGAAGCGACTTCGACGAGTCGGCTCTGCGAGCGTTCGAGGGGGTCGGCAACTAACGCGGCCGTCGAACTCGATCCCGAACGGGACCGCCGATTCCGCGAGTCGGCCTGCTCGGTTCCGAAGCTGTGGGCGGTGAAGACCTCGTTCCGGGGCTACCGCGACTGTGAGGTGTCGCAGTTCACGCATGCGTTCTCCGTTCTTATACTCCGTTCCGGAATCGAGAGTAGGATTAATAATGGTATACCTGTAACGTCTACCAAGGATGGGGGTACTTGACGCGCTACGAACCGGCAGACGCGGCACAGAGCTGTACGAGTGCAGAAACTGCGGTCGGAAGCTCGACGCCGACAGCGACGAGTGTCCTCACTGCGGATCGAGCGAAGTTGCATACTACGTGTTCTGAACCCGTTACAGTCGGCTCCGAAAAGCATGCGTTTCGAACGCTCGCAACCGGTCTCACGGGGGACCGCGGAAGAATCACGACGCGGCGACGTGTTCCGGCGACCGAAACCGCTCCGGCTACGCCGAGAGCCGTTCGGCGACCGCCTCGGTGACCTTCCAGTGGGTCTCGTACGGCCCGCGGACCATTATAACGTTGCCGTCGGTCTGCTCCTGGACCGTCTCGGCGATCGAGCCGTACAGGATCTTCGAGACGCTGCTCTTCTCCGAGACGCCCGCGCAGATCGTGTCATAGCTATCGACCTCCTCGAGGATCGCCGACTGCGCGTCCTCGGAGATGAGAACCTTGCTCTCGTAGTTCTCCGGCTCGAGGCCGGCCGTCTCCGCGATGTCTTCGATCACGGCCTCACCGCGCTCGACTGGATCGTCGTCCTCGTCTCCGTCGCCGGGCGACTGGACGTTCAGCAGCGTCGGCGTCGTTCCCGAGAGCGTCGCGAACTCGGCCGCGCGCCGCGCAGCCACCGGCGCGTGCGGACCGGGGCCGGCGAGCGCGACGACGTCGCCGATCTCGTCGCGTCGGAGGTTGGCGATCGTCACGTCACACGGAGCGTTTTTCAGCACCGGGTCGATCGTCGATCCGAAGATGAACTCCTTCGTCCCCCGGCCGTGTCCGCGGTCGCCGAGTACCACCTGGTCGGCGGCTTCCTCCTCGAGCACCGTCAGCAGCGTCTGGCCGATGTCGCGTCCGAGGATCGCCCGCGTCCGCAGACTGATGTCGAGATCGGCGGCCGCCTCGCGGGCGCTTTCGAGCAGTTCGCGCTGCGTTTCGACGCGTTGCTCCTCGAACTCGAGTTCCTGCTCGAGGGCCGTCTGGGTCGGCACCCGGGTGATGTTGACGGCGACGATCTCCGGCGTTTCGCCCTCGGAGTGGGTCCGCGCGCTGACCGCGGCGAGCCGGAGCAGGTTCTTCTGAGTTTCTGGGTTCGCGATCGGAACGATGACCCTGTACCGTTCCTCGTCGATGTCGAGGCTGCTCCCCTCCGAACCGCTGACGATTGCGTCGCCGACGAGGCTCTGATCGATATCCTGGCGTCGAGCGTACAGGAAGTACCAGACGATCCCGAGGACGATGATTCCAATCCCGATTCCAATGACGGCGAGGTTCATCTGTGTGATGACCAGCACCGAGAGCGCGATGCCGGCGATCGGTACCCACGGATAGAGGACGCTCGGGATCTCGAAGTCCGGCTCGTAGTCCTCCGGCTCCGCGCGCCGGATGACGACGACGGCGGCGTGGACCAGCGAGTATGCGATCAGGAAGCTGAAGCTGGCTACCTCCGCCAGCACCTCGATGATCGCATCCACCTGCAGGCCGGCAGCGACCAGCAGGCCGGTGAGGAGTCCGGTCGCGATGACCGCCCGGTGGGGCGTTCGGAACCGGCTGTGGGTCGTGTTCAGCCAGTCGTGCATCAGGTTGTCCCGCCCCATCGCAAAGACGACCCGCGCCGCGGCGAGCACCGACGAGTTCGAACTCGAGATCGCCGCCAGCGCCGCGGCGGCGACGATCGCGGCGACGCCGGCTGCACCCATCGACACCTCGGCGACGTCACCGACCGGGACGAGCGAGTCACCCAGTTCGTCGAACGGGACGACCCCAGTACTGACGATCATGACGACCACGTACAGCAGGGTCACCGAGACGACCGAGAGGATCATCGTCAGCGGGATGTTCTTGCCCGGATTCTTGACCTCCTCGGCGACGGTCGCGATGATCTCGAAACCGAGGAACGTGACGAAGACGAGTCCGGTCGTCGCGATGATCCCGCTCGGCCCCGTCGGCGCGAACGGCTCGAGGTTCGCAGCGTCGATGTAGAAGAAGCCGACGACGAGGTAGACGATGATCACGACGAGCTCCAGCCCGATCATGATGTTCTGGAACGACCCCGACTCCTCCGTTCCGTAGTAGTTGACACCGACGAGCAATGCGAGGCCGAGCAGGCCGAACAGAACTACCAGTGCTCGCCCGCTGAGAAGCGGGATCGGCTCGACGATGTACTGGCCGAACCCGATCATGTAGAACGCGCTCGCGAACATCAGCCCCGTCCACATCCCCCAGCCGACGATGCTGCCGAAGAGGCTGCCGAGCGCGCGGTTGACGTAGTGATAGCTGCCGCCGGCGATCGGCATCCCGGTCGCCAGCTCGGATAGCGAGATCGCCGCGAGCAGGGCGGCGAGTCCGGCGATCGCGAAGGAGAGTGCACTCGCCGGGCCAGCGCCCTCCGCGGCGATTCCGGGGAGAATAAAGATGCCGGCGCCGATCATCGTCCCGCCGCCCATCGTCATCGCCTCGGTGAAGCCGAGGTTCCGGGCGAGTTCGCCTTCGCTGTCGCTCACGAGTACCACCTACCCGAGACGGGAGTCGGGCGAGCCGCAGTTGTTAGATTTCGATCCGTCGCGCCGCGTATCAGCCGTAGGGAGCGGTGAGCGAACGGCACGAGAGAACAACGACCGAACTCAGACAATGACACAGTGGGTCAACAGTAGGTATTCCGGATAAATACGTTCGGACTCGTAATGTGCAAGCGGTGAACGACGACCGCCGATCTGGATACGGCGATTTTCCGAAGAACGTGCGGCTGCGCCCGGCGAACTCCTCGTGAGAGATCTCGTCGGTAAGCAGCGCGGCCAGCACTGCGATCGCAACGGAGATCGAGCTCGTCGGACCGACGTCCTCTGTAGCGATTCCGAAACGTACGAAGATCCGAGTCTTCTAGAGGGGAGCGTACTCAGCCGCCTGACCGGCGCCGTTCCGTACGGTGATCACCAACCGATCACCGTCTTTGTCCTTGGTGGATCATGCGGTGGACTTTTCAGCCCTTCAAGGAAAGCAGGGGTAGTGGTGAACTGAGAGATGGTCGACGTCGGCCTCGCGAGTGATGTAGCTATTATCCTTGTCGCTGCTGCACTCGTCGGGGTTCTTGCGGTTCGATTGGGACAGCCGACGATCATCGGATATATTCTTACCGGCGTCGTGATCGGCCCGGTCGGACTCGGACTCGTAGAGCCAAGCATCATTACGGACACGATGGCCGAACTCGGTCTCGCGTTTCTGTTGTTTTTGCTCGGCATCAAGATGCGAATCGACGAAATCCGCCATCTCATCGCACCGATTGTCAAGATCTCGATTCCACAGATGGTCGCGGTCGGAGCTGTTGGGTTCGGTTTTGCAGTCCTCCTCCCGTTTTCGTTCGAGGAGGCGGTGATCATCGGGCTGGCCGTGGTGTACAGTTCGACGGCCGTCGTGATCAAAATGCTCAACGACAAGGGCGAGGCGACGTCGCTGCACGGCAAGATCGACGTCGGCGTACTCCTCGCCCAGGACATCGTCGTCGTCATTATTCTCGCGGTGCTGGCCGCAGGCCGGCCCGACGGTGTCGCCGACGTCGCGGTAACACTCGGAATCGTGATGGTGCTCGTCACGATCACTACCGTCGCGGCGATCGCCGCCTCCAGATACGTGCTCCCGTCGCTCTTTAGACAAATCGCCGACGATACGAGGCTGCTCTTTCTCGTCGCTATCTCGTGGCTCTTTCTGTTCGTTCTCGTCTCCGACCAGATCAACCTCATCCTGTCACCGATCGGGATCGACGCGTACCTCTCCATCGAGATGGGGGCGTTCCTCGCCGGGCTGGCGATCGCCCAGCTGCCCTACAGCAAGGATCTCCAGGGACTCGTCAACCCGTTGACAGACCTGTTCGTGATGGTGTTTTTCGTCTCCGTTGCTCTCGACTTCGAAGCAAGCGATCTCCTCGCGTACTGGCAGGAGGCCGTCGTCGTCGCCGTCGGATTGATGATCGTCAAATTTGTCGTCTTCTTCCTCCTCCTCAACTGGCAGCGGTTCGATCTCGAGACGACGTTCCTCGGCAGCATCGGGATGATCCAGGTCAGCGAGTTCGGGATCGTCGTCGCCGTCGCTGCGGTCGAGAGCGAGCCGCCGTTTATCGGTCAGGCGGAGCTCGGCTTCATCACCCTCGTCGCGCTGATGACCATGAGCGTCTCGGTGTACTTCATCCAGTACAACCGACAGCTGTTCGAGCGCGTGGAGCCGTATCTCTCGCGATGGGAGCAATCCGATCCCGTCCAGCCAGCTGATACGGAGTATCGAAACCACGTCGTTGTCATCGGCTACGACGAGATTGCACGCAGGGCGTTGCGAATCCTCGAGGAGCAGTACGACCAGATCGTGGTCATCGACCGAAACGTCGAGCACGTCGAAGCGATCGAAGACGCGGGATACGATGCGCTGTTCGGTGATTTCAAGTACGCGAAGATTCGCAAGGACGCCGGCGTGAAGTACGCCGACTTCGTGTTCTCGTCGTCGGATCAGGTGGAGATCAACGAAATATTGCTCAGAGAGACGACGGAGGAAACGACGGTATTCGTCGAGGCCAGGACTGTCGAGGAGGCAGCGCAGTTGTACGATGCTGGCGCCGAGTACGTCGTTCTGGCCCCGCAGCTCGGCATCGCACAGTTCATCGAGTACCTCGAGTCGTACGTCGGGGACAGATCGACCTTCGACCGAGAGATCGCTGCCGACATGGAGCTGTTGCGAAGCGGGCAGCTGTTCCCCGACATCACGGACCGGGTGGGTGGTGACGATGACTGACGTCGCACTGCTCACCGCGATGGCGATTCTGTTCGTCGTCGCCGGCCCAGTACTGCTGATCGCGAAGGGGTTGCGGCTGTCGATCATCCCATCGCTCATCCTGGCCGGACTGTTCGTCGGACAGCTGGGTCTCATCGACGGGGCGCTCATGCTCGAGCTCGCCCGGCTCGGAATCGCGTTTCTCGTCTTCACCTTCAGTGTACAGATCCACACCGAAGAGGTTCGGACGGTCGTCTCGAACACCGAAGTCGTCGCGATCGTTCAGGCGTTCGTCCTCGGTGTGCTCGGAATCCTCTTCGCGCTCGTGGTCGGCATCGTCCTGGAGTCCGGCGTCGTCCCGGGCGTAGGGCTCGAAGAGCCAGTGACGGTCGAACAGGCGCTTTTCGTCGGGATCGCGGCCGCGCTCTCGTCGGTGATCGTCGGAACCGCGCTGTTCGCCAAACCGCAGTCCGACATCGTTCACGACTACCTCTCGAGCGAGATCGATTCGGTCAGCGACTTCCTGGCGGTGTTCGTCTTGCTCGTCGTCAGCGCCGGCACCTTCGCGCTGGATCCGATCGCGACGCAGTTCGGGTACGGCGTCATGCTTCTCGGTGCGGCGATCGTCATCAACCGCTATCTGTTCGGGATCATGGAACGGCTCGCCAGCGGTTCGGACGAGGCGATGCTCATTAGCATCGTGGCGCTGTTGATCGTCTTCCTCGCTGCCGCGGACTTCCTCGATACCTCTATCGTCGTCGGCGCGTTCGCCGCCGGGCTGGCAGTCAGGGATAACCCCGTCGAGTACTCGGAGGTGTTCAACGGATTGAACTCGATACAGGAGTTCTTCGTCGCGATCTTCTTCGCCACGGTCGGGGCGCTAGTGACGCTCCCCTCGCCGCTGGCGGTAACGGCCGATCCATCGGCGACGCTCGGCCCCTTCGTCCCGGTCGCCACGATCGCGCTCGGGCTCGTGGTGTTGACGGTCGTGATCAAACCGATCGTCATCGGCGTTCTGCTCGTGTACAACGGGTACGACAGGCGGTCGGCGACGGTTACAGGGCTCACTCTGGACCACGTTGGCGCGTTCAGCGTCATCGTGGCTATCGAGGCGCTCATTCTCGGGCTCCTGATCGAGCCGGTGTTCGAGGGGATCATCCTCGCAGCAGCAGTGTCGATGATCCTATCGAATCTTACCCACACGTACGACGAGGAAATCTACGGACTCCTGGTCGATCGAGGCTGGCTCGGTCAGCCGTATCACGATGTCGACGACTGGAACTCCGTCCCAGAGGACATGTCCGATCACGTCGTTATCGTTGGGTACGGCCGACACGGCCGACGACTCGTCGAGTTCTGCGAGGAGGTCGACCAGCCGTACGTCGTGATCGAGAACAATCCGCAGGCACTGCCCGATCTCCGGGCTAACTGCGGTGCCTACGTGTTCGCCGACGCGATCGAGCCGGAAACGGCGGACGCATCCAACCTCGAAGCGGCGCGGCTGGTTATCTCCACAGCCGACTCGAAACCCCTCACGGAGCACTTCCTGTCGTTTTCCGATACCGTCGACGTCATCGTCCGAACCAGGGAGTTGCCGATGGCCGCCGACCTCATCGAGCGAGGGGCCACCTACGTCATCGTCCCGGACCTCCTCGCGGCCGACCAGCTCGCCGACAGCCTTGGAGCACTCTTGAACGGAGAGTACGATCCCGACGAACTACGGGCAGAGAGTATGAGCGAACTAAACCCCGAACGTGCACCACCTCGTTTTTCCACCGCGGAATCGACATCGCACACCGGAGAGCCCAACAGGTAATCTTCTCCGCCCGAACGTCTGGTATCGACTTTATCAGCGTATAAGTGGAAGCAACGACAGGTACGTCTTCTCTCCTCACGAGTCGCTCAAACACAATGAGACAGATTAGGCGTGGAACACCGTGTAGTGGAGTCGTCTGTCTAAACTGGGATTCTCTCCGACCGTTCTGTCGGCATCAACTCTCGGCTGAGCAGCGTCTGTACGGTGCTCCGTGGTTTGTCTCTCAGAGCGTACCGCGACGTTTTGGTGCCCACCTACGAGTGACGAAAACGCTCGAGTCGGATGTCGAGCGTACGAAACCACGTTTCGACGAGGTTTCGTTCGACGGAGTCTCCTCGGTCGTTCAACCCGAACCGGACAGGGACAGTCCGATAGCCAAACTGAGCGACGAAAAACGCTGCCTCGGAGGGATCGTGTTTCTCGCGGAGTCCTACAGGAACGCAGCCGCCTGATCGGCGCCGTGGCGTCCGAACACCTGGACGTCGAGACGACTCCCAATGTGCAAGCGGGACGCTACGATTCCTGATCCGGGTACGGCGGATCCTCGAAGAACGTCCGGCTGCGCCCGACGAACTCCTCGTGAGAGATCTCCTCGGTGAGCAGCGCCTCGAGGTCGTCGCCGGCCCGCTCGGCCGTGATCGCTTCGGGGTAGACGACGCCGGTTGCCTCACGCTCGAGGAACGCCTCGGCGTCGTCGGCCGAATCGATCCGGACGACCCGCGGCGTGTCGCCCTCGAGGTCGGCGATCGCCTCGGCGCGGGCGAGTTCGGGCGACAGCGAGACGACGAGCGCCGCCGTCTCGAGTCCCGCCACGTCCCAGGTCCGGTCGTTCAGCACGTCGCCGTAGACGTAGTTGTCGGCGAGTTCGCGGACGTCGTCGAACCGCGCCGGGTTGTCCTCGACGACCACGATCGGTCGATCGAGCTCCGAGCAGGCCTCGAGGACGTGCTCGCCGCCGTGTTCGAAGTCGGTGATGATGACGTGATCCTCGAGTCCCTCGTCGACGTCCGTTTTCTCGCCGATCGGTTTGCCGACTGCGCGGACGACTCCGCGCTCGCGGAGCCAGCCGTTGATCTCCTCGGCGTTGCGGGCTGTGTACGTCGCCGCGATCCACGTGATCGCCGCCGAGAGCACGATCGCGTCGAACAGCGGCCGCGCGATCGTCTCGGCGACGAGCGCCTCGATCGCGATGAAGAGACTGAAGACGCTGACCTGGTCGAGCGTTAGCCCCGTCATGACGGCCGTCCGCCCGTCGAATCCCCCGCGGAGCAGGAGGAATCCGACGATCAGCGGGTTGAGGACCAGCGTGGCGAGGACGAGCACGACCGTGTATCCGACCGTCTCGAGCGTCGGGATCGCCAGCAGGGCGCCGACGGTGACGAAGAAGATCGGCGTGAAGAAGTCCTCGAGGTCGTCGATCGTGTCGACCAGCTCGAGCGAGTGGGGGTAGTCGTCGGCGACGGCGATTCCGGCGGCGAACGCGCCGACGATAATCGAGAGGTTCGCGGCTTCGGCGAGCGCGATGAAGCCGATCGCGAGCGTGATGCCGAACAGCATCATCACCTCGGAATCTCCCTGAAGCCTGCTCGTGATGCGGTGGAAGGCGAGGTATCGCACGCCGAGTGCGAGCGCGAACAGCCCCGCGCCGACCGCGAGCTGGGTGGGAGCCGGTTCGGCCGCGTAGACGAACGCGCTCAGACCCAACACGACCAGAACGCCGAGCAGATCCTCCGTGAAGTGGATCGATTCGGCGACCTGCGCGTGGGTCGGTCGAACGCCCTCGTCGGTGTCGAGGTAGCTGGTCGCGACGAGCGACGAGCTCAGGGCCGCGGCGACGCCGAAGTAGACGGCGTTCAGCGGATCGACGCCGAACGCGAGTGCGCCGGCGACGGCCAGACCGCCGACGACGACCGCCTGCACGACGCCGATGGCGACGCTCGTTCGCCCGGTCGACCGGAACGCCTCGAGGTCGACGTGGGTGCCAAAGAGGAAGACGAGGAAGGCGATTCCCCACTGGGCCAGATCGAGGAGTTCGCTCTCGTCGATCGCGAAGCCGATGAGAATCCCGGCCAGCAGGTAAAACGGCAGGACGGGGAGATCCCGCTGGGCGGCGACGAGCAACAGTCCCGCCGCGACGGTGAAGATCAACGTCAGCGCGAACAGGATCTCATACATCGGTCCCACCTCCGGTGCTGGCGGGTTCGCCCGTCCGTCTCGGCTCGCTCCGGGCCCGAGCGTTGAGTTCCTCGAGGCGGTCCTCGAACGCCTCACGGTCGTCGAGCGTCCCGAGCAGGTCCGCAAGCTCCTCGCCCATGAGCCCGCGCTCCATGACCACGTAGTCCGCCCCGGCCTCGGTGAGCCGCGTGGCTTCGAGCTCGGTGTTGGCTCGCACGATCGAAAGCGTCTCCGGGGACTCCTCGACGAGGCGCTCGTTGACGTCGACCCGGTCGGCGACGGTGATCAGGACCTCCGCGCCGGCGAGGTTCGCCTCCTGGCGGATCTCGCCGTGTCTGGCGTTGCCGAAGATGAAGCCGTGGTCGGCCTCCTTGAGCTCCTCGACGTGTTCGGCCCGGTCCTCGACGACGACGATCTCCTCGACGTGTTCGTCCAGTACGTTCATGAGTTCGTTCGAGAGTCGGTTGTAGCCGACGACGACGGCGTGGTTCTCGTACTCGACCGGCTCGGCCTGAATGGGGTTGTCCCGCTCGAAGCGCTCGAGGTACGGCTTGACGTACGCGTAGATCTCGCGGTTGTACCGGACGTAGTACGTCGAGATCGGCATCGTGACGAGCGCCATCAGGCTGAAGAAGCCGAGCAGCCCCTCCTCGATGAACCCTTCCTCGACGGCGAGGGCACCCAGGACGACCGAGAACTCGCTGACCTGCAGCATCGAGATCGTTCCCAGGAAGGAGGTCTCCATGTCGAAGTTCTGGCTGTAGAACAGCCCGAAGACGATGAAGAAATTGATGACGATCAGGGCGACGCTCGCGATCAGCGCCTCCTGCCAGTAGGCGAGCAGCTGGTCGACCTCCATCTGGAGGGCGATGCTCGCGAAGAAGACCGCGATGAAGAAGTTCGTCGCGGGTCGCATCCGCTCTTTGAGCTCCGTGCTGTACGGAAGCTGTGCGAGCGCGAGCCCTGCGAGGAACGCGCCGATCTCGACGGAGAGGTCGAGCATTTCAGCAGTGAAGATAAAGAGGAACGCCCAGGCGATGCCGACCGTAAAGAGCGTGCTCTTGTTCGCCGCGCTGGCCCGCAACAGCGCGGGCAGGAAGTACTTGCTCGCGAGGTAGGCGACGACGCCGATGACGCCCATCAGGAACAGCACCTGTCCGATGTTGAACGCGACCTCGGTGACGTCGTCGACGGTGCCGACGGCCAGTATCGCCAGCGCCATCACCAGGTAGATGTCCTGGAAGATGAGGATCCCGACGTCGGTCTTGCCGTACAGCGTCTTCAGGTCGTCCTTGTCACCGAGCACCTTGACGATGATCGGCGTCGCGCCGAACGTCGTCGCCAGCGCGATCATCAGCGATTGATAGAGCGTAAAGCCGAGCAAGAGTGCAACGCTCGTCGAGGCGATCGCCTGCAGTATCGCCTGGCCGACCGCGATCGCCCCGACGGGACGCATGATCTCCTTGATGTCGTCGAAGCGCATCTCGATCCCGAGCAGAAACAGCAGGAACCCGAGTCCGAGTTCGGCCATCACCTCGATCAACTGATCCTCGGCGACGATCCCGAGGCCGATCGGCCCGACGACGACGCCGGTCATGATGTAGGCAACGATCGTCGGCTGCCCCGTCAGTCGGGCGATATAACTCAGTAGCGTTGCCGCGGCGATCAACAGCGCAAAGTCTGCCGCGAGTGCGATCCCTCCGGTCGGCATCTCTTAGGTCCTCCTCATAGCAATCGTAGTCGACCGCTCGTCCGCGACCGTCGTCGTTCGTCGCTCGTCGTCGATACGCTCTCGGACGACACTCATCGTCGCTCGATCGTCGTCCCCTCGCCGCCGACGGCGACGCCGAGTCCGTCGCCGAGCGCGATCGCCTCGAGCCCTCCCTCCGCGTCCGCGTCGGCTCGTTCCCAGTCGTCGGTCGGGTCGTCGCGCTCGTAAATCGCTCCGTCGGCGGTACAGACGGCGAGCCGGTCTCCGGCTCGAGCGATCCCCGACAGCGCGTCCTCGCAGACCCGCTCGGGGGTCCACCGCGAGCCGTCGTAGCGGTGGACGACGCCGGCGTCGGTACAGAGGTGACAGGTGTCGTCCTCTCCTGCGGCGAGCCCGGTCGGCGTGCCGTTGGCGTCGTCGATCCCGATCGGCTCGAAGCTTTCGCCGCCGTCGTCGGTCGCGAAGACGCCGTCGTTCGTGTCACAGCAGTAGCCGACCTCGCCGTCGAGGACGACGTCGCTCAGGCTCGAGCCGCTTCCTG
The DNA here is from genome assembly GCF_000337675.1 of Natronococcus amylolyticus DSM 10524. Classification (GTDB taxonomy): domain Archaea; phylum Halobacteriota; class Halobacteria; order Halobacteriales; family Natrialbaceae; genus Natronococcus; species Natronococcus amylolyticus. The sequence continues at coordinate 29,723 of NZ_AOIB01000027.1, forward strand.
GCTGCAGGGGCTCGTCCCAGCTGCAGTCGCCGTCGCGGTACCGGCCGCCAAGTACCTCGCCCGAGCCGTTGATCAGAAGGACCGTCTCGTCGCCCGCAGCGCCCGCGACCGCGATCCCCGCGAGGTTGTCGGTGCGGTCGCCGGGCGCCGAGAAGTCGGTGTGGCGACCCGAGTCGAGCTCGAGCCGGCCGACGGCGCCCCCGTCGCCGGCGACCCAGGCGACCTCGCCGTCCTCGGTCGCGTCGACGCCGTGTAGCGCCTGGCCCTGGGCCGCGGGACCGTCCTCGAGGGTAATGGACCACTCCTCGCCGTCCGTCATCGTGACAACGCCGCCCTCCCCGACGGCGACGGCGCTCGAGCCCGCGACCGCGGTATCGAGCAGGGTCGCGTCGGTGGGCGCGTCCGCGTGTCGCCACTCGGGTTCGGCCTCGGGCTCGGAACCGGTCTCATCTTCGTCGTGCGGTTCGGACGGCGACGTGGCATCTGCCGCCGCTGGTTCGGGCTCGCCGGCCGATTCGTTCGGGTCGGGTTCCGGCGCGGCTGCACCTGCCGACTCGGTCGACGGTTCGGCGTCGGGCGTCGGCTCGCTCGAGGGAGCCGGCTCCGACTGCGTCTCGGGTTCGGCTTCGACTCCCGGTTCGCGGTCGTCCGTCGGCGAGTCCTCGAGTGACTCCCGTTCGCGCTCGTTCGGAGAGTCGGCTCGAGCGCCCGGCTCGGCCGGCGGCGGGCCGAGGGAGTCGGCGCCCGACTCCGGGGCGGACCGGTCCTCGGGTTCGATCCGCTCATCTCCGTTTCGCTCGTTTCCGTTCGACTCGCTCTGCTCCGCGAGCGCCGCGTCGGTCGGCGACATCGAGTTTCCGCTCGCGTCGTCGCCGCGTCGCGTGATGTAGAGGACGATCGGCGGGACGATGTAGCAGGCGAGCGCCAGGAGGACGAACCCGCGGTGGACGAACGAGAGGAGCCCGAACGCCGTGAGTCCGGCCGTCGCGACGGCGTGCATCCAGGTCTTCGTGTACTGCTGGAAGAACCGGCCGAAACCGCTGGGTTCCGTGTTCGTCGCCATCACTCAGCCCCACCCGTCCTCGGGGAGAGGACTCTCGCTGTCGCTGTCGACCACCGGGTCGACGGGCCGCGGCGAGGACTGTGCGTTCATTGCGCGTTCCTTGACACTCCGAACGGAAAAGCCGGGACCATGAAGTGTCCTGAGCCGCCGCCGTCGAACCTGTAACGTTATACCGGGCGAGTGACAACCGGGTGATGATGCGCGAGGAGGCGACGGCGTTCGTGCCGGGCCACGTAACCGGATTCTTCAGCGCCCATCCGGACGAGGACCCGACGAAGGCCGGCTCACGGGGGGGTGGACTGACGCTGACCGACGGCGTCGAGGTGACCGTCGAACCCGCAACCGAGACGACGGTCGTCCTCGACGGCGAACCGATCGAGATCGATCCGGTACGGACGGTCCTCGAGGCGCTCGAGGTGCCGGCCCGGGTCGAGGCCGAGTCCGACCTCCCGCTGGGGGCCGGCTTCGGCGTCTCGGGGGCGATGGCGCTGGGCACGGCGTTCGCGGCGAACCAGGTCTTCGAGCGACGGCGCTCGCGGAACGAACTCGTCGCGGTCGCCCACGCCGCGGAGGTCGAGGCCGGAACGGGCCTGGGCGACGTCGTCGCGCAGGCCCAGGGCGGGATCCCGATCCGGCTCGAGCCGGGCGGCCCCGCGGTCAACGAACTCGACGCGGTTCCCGCCCGGGCGCGGATCGAGTACGTCGCGTTCGGCGAGCTCTCGACGGCCGACGTGCTCGCCGGCGAGACGGCGAAGCTCTCGCGGGCCGGCGAGGCGGCCCTCTCCCGGCTCGTCGAGGAGCCCACCCTCGAGTGCTTCATGGACGCCTCCCGTCGGTTCGCCCGCGAGGCCGAGCTGTTGACGCCGACGCTCGAGTCGACTATCGAGGAGGTAACCGAATCCGGCGGGCAGGCGTCGATGGCGATGCTCGGAGAGACGGTCTTCGCGCTCGGGACCGGGCTCTCCGACGCCGGCTACGAGCCGTCCGTCTGCCGGACCCACCCCTCGGGTGCGGTGCTGAAGTAGGGATCGGTCGGCTTTTCATCGACGGTCTCGAGGGATCGATCATGACCGACTACGACACCGTCTCCGCCGACGTCGAGCACGAGGAGGAGATCCCGGAGGACCACCCCAGATACCAGGACCTGCTTACCCGTCATCGGATCGAGAAAGGTGTCGAGAAGGGGATCACCCACCTGCAGGGGATGCACGCCGAGGGGCGGGGCAGCGCCTTCGACTACCTGCTCGGCGAGGAGACGATTCCCAGCGCGGACGAGGCCGAACGGGCCGCCGCGGCCCACCTGCTGCTCGCCGATCGGCCGGTGCTCTCGATCAACGGCAACGTCGCCGCGCTGGTGCCCGGCGAGATGGTCGAGCTGGCCGACGCCACCGGTGCCTACCTCGAGGTCAACCTGTTCAACCGCACCCCGGAGCGGATCGAGGCGATCGCCGACCATCTCCGCGAGCACGGCGCCGAGGACGTGAAGGGGCTCGAGGCAGACGCCCGGATCCCGAACCTCGACCACCAGCGCGCGAAGGTCGACGCCGACGGGATCCACGCGGCCGACGTCGTGATCGTCCCGCTCGAGGACGGCGACCGCGCGGAGGCCTTAGAGGCGATGGGCAAGACCGAGATCGTGATCGACCTCAACCCGCTCTCGCGGTCGCCGCAGGTCGCGGAGGTCCCGATCGTCGACAACATCATTCGCGCGGTGCCAAACGTCACCGCTCACGCGCGGGACCTGGCGGGAGCGGAGGAGGCCGAACTCCGGACGATCGTCGAGGAGTTCGATCGGGAGGCTGCGCTCGAGGAAGCGGAGCATCGGATACGAAACGGCGAGCTCTAGAAGCGGTCGGTGATTCGCGGCGAGACGGCGTCGCGACCGTCCTCGGTTTCGATTATGTGGTCGTCGTCGCCGTCGACGAGCGGCACTCGGGATTTGATAGAGGCGGTGAGCTCCTTGACGCGGTAGTACGACAGCGAGAAGTACTCGCTTGCCCGTCGGCTGAACGAGCCGTCGACCTCGTAGCGGATGTCACAGTCCTCTCCTCGAAGGGTCTCACCGTCGTCGTCGATCAGCCAGCGTCGAGTTAGCTCGACGCCTTTCTCCGCGTCGTAGCCGCGGGCGACGTAGTGTCTGTAGGGGTGGCGGATCCAGGAACACTCCCAGTGGGCGTAGATGTCGACTCCTTCGGCGTTCTCGAGTTCGTGGAGGATGACGTGGAGCTGGTACGACGCCAGCGGCGACGGCCGCCACACCCACGATCCCTCGGCGGTGTTACCGTCCATCCGAACCTTCACCGCGGAGATCGGGTTGCGCGAAAAGCCCAGGTCGTCGAGCAGCGCCTCGATTTCCTCCTCTGAACACTGGGCGGTCAGAACGTACTCGTCGGCTGTGGTGTGCGTGACGGCGTACCCGCCGAAGGTGCCCCGTAGAAGATAGTGGATCTGCGGGTAGATAGTTCGCCGAGCGGCATTGATAGCATCCTCTCGATAACCCATATGATCGAGCAATGCGTCGAAATCGATATCAATGTTCGGCAGGCAGTGGCCGCAGTCACCGCTCTCGACTGAATCGCAAGCGGGCGAACGATGCGTGCATACGCCGGTAGAACGGTTAGGGAAATTCCGGTCGGTACTACGTACACTCAGATGAACGCGACGGACAACGGAGATGTCATTACGAGGCGCACGCTCGACACCGATCGGGAGACGCCGGCGACGCAAGTCGCCGAACTCGTGGCGGAGCTCGAGGACCGGGAGGTGACGGATCTGTCGCCGATCTACTACACGGTCAGCGAACTGCTCGCGGATCTCTTTTCCTCGCCGCCGCGGGCGACGGCCGACGCCGCCCTCGAGTTCACCTACGAGGGGTACCAGTTCCGGGTCCGGCAGGACGGGACGACGACGGTGACGAACGCCGACGGCTGATTCGGGCTCGTCGTAGTCGCGGGTCGGTTATTATAAAACCGTTCGCCGGGTGCGATGAGGTAGAGATGGACGCCTACGAGCTGATCACGCGAAACGCCGAGGAAGTCGTTACCGACGAGGAGGTGCGCGAGCTCGCGACCGAGCCCGAGGGCAAGCGCGTCTACGTCGGCTACGAGCCCTCCGGCGTGTTACACCTGGGACACCTGCTGACGGCCAACAAACTGATCGACCTCCAGGACGCCGGCATGGAGGTTGTCGTCCTGCTCGCGGACGTTCACGCCTACCTCAACGGGAAGGGGAGCTTCGAGGAGATCCGCGAGACCGCAGCGCAGATGCAGGCGCAGTTTACCGCCTACGGCCTCGACGAGGAAAACACCGAGTTCGTCTACGGGTCGGAGTTCCAGCTCGACGAGGAGTACACCCTCGACCTCCACGAACTCGAGCTCTCGACGACGATGAACCGCGCCCAGCGCGCGATGGCCGAACTCCAGTCGGGCGAGACCGCCAAAGTGAGCCACCTCGTCTACCCACTGATGCAGGCGCTGGACATCGAGTACCTCGACCTCGACCTCGCGGTCGGCGGCCTGGATCAGCGCAAGGTCCACATGCTCGCCCGCGAGGAGCTTCCCGAACTCGGCTACGACGCCCGGCCGTGTCTCCACACGCCGATCGTCGCCGACCTCACCAGCGGCGAGGGGAAGATGTCCTCGAGCGAGGGGATCACGATCTCGATGGAGGACTCCACCGAGGAGGTAGAGGAGAAGGTCAACTCGGCCTTTTGCCCGCCGACGCGCGACCCCGAGGGCGACCTCGAGAACCCCGTTCTCGAGCTGTTCGAGTACCACGTCTTCCCGCGCTTCGAGGAGATCGTCGTCGACCGTCCCGAGAAGTACGGCGGCGATCTGACCTACGAGGCGTACGAGAGCCTGGCCGCGGACCTCGAGTCCGGCGAGCTCCACCCCGCCGACGCGAAGGGCACCCTCGCGAGCTACCTCGACGAGCTGATCGCACCGGGCCGCGAGAAGCTCCGCGAGCTGCGAAGCTAACACACGGTTCCGCGGGCGCCGAACGGCTCGGCCGTCGCGCCGTCGCCGCTCGGCTCAGAACTCGACCGCACCGATCCACGGCTCGTCGCCGCAGTACTGACACTCGAACGTCGTCTCGTACTCCTCGCAGGGCTCGTGGACCCCGCGTCCACAGGTCTCGCAGGTTGTGATTTCGCCGTCGTCGGGTTGCGTCCCGCAGGTCGTACAGCGCGTGCCGATTTTCATTGTTTTGTGCTAACTCACCTCATTCATTTGGCGCTCCGAGAGCGAGCGACAAAAACCTCCGGATCCGACGGTCGAACGACCGGTCACGGCGAGAGAGGATCGAACCGCGGACCGCTCGAGAGCCGATCCAGCCGATTCAAGTGCGGTCCCGTTCCTTCCCCGGTATGAACGAGACGCGACGAGCGATCCTCGAGGCGATCGGCGACGGGCCCGTGTCGGGCCCCGACCTCGCCGAGGAGCTCGACATCTCCCGGGCGGCCGTCTGGAAGCAGATCGACGCGCTCCGCGAGGCCGGCTTCGAGATCGAGGGCGGATCGACGGGGTACGAGCTAACCGACGTCGCGGCCTACAACGCTCCCGCGGTCGAGTTCGGGCTCGAGGCGCCGTTCTCGATCGACTACCACGACGCGATCGGGAGCACCAACGACCGCGCCCGTGAGCTGGCGACCGAGGGCGCGATCGACGTCGGCGTCCTCGCGGACGAACAGACCGGGGGCCGGGGTCGACTGAAACGCGAGTGGACCGCTCCGTCGGGGGGCGTCTGGTTAAGTATCGTCCTCCGGCCGGAGGTCGTGCCGGCTCGCGCGTCCCTATACACGCTCGCGGCGGCGGTCGCGACCGCACGGGCGGCTCGAGAGGCCGGCGTCGACGCCCGGATCAAGTGGCCCAACGACGTCGTCGTTCCCGTCGACGATAAGGGCGGATACCGCAAGCTCGCAGGAATTCTCACGGAGATGGAGGGCGAGACCGACCGCATCGCGTGGCTCGTTGTCGGGATCGGCGTCAACGCGAACATCGACGGCGACGCCCTTCCGCAGGAGGCGACGTCGATCCGCGCGGAGGCGGGCGACGTCGACCGACGCGTCTTCGTCCAGCGACTCCTCGAGGAGTTCGACCGCCTTCGGACCGACCTCGAGGCGGTCGTCCCGGCCTGGCGCGAGCTGGCGCTGACGCTGGGCCAGCGCGTCCGGGTCGAGCGACCGACCGACGAGCTGATCGGCGGAGCCGTCGACGTCACCGACAGCGGGGCGCTCGTCGTCGAGACCGACGACGGCCGGGAGACGGTCTCGGCCGGTGACTGCGAGCACCTGCGGCCGACCTAGACGTCCGAGGGCTCCGGCGTCTCTCCTTCGGCCGTCTCGGCCTGGCGTTCGGATTCGGGAATCGGTTCGTCCTCGCCCAGTCTGACCGTCAACACCGGGACAGGGCACTGTCTGACGACCCGCTCGGCGACACTGCCCAGCAACAGGCGGTCGATCCCGCCGCGGCCGTGTGTGCCCATAACGACGAGATCGCAGCTGTCGGGCGTCGCCTCCCGGACGATCACCTGACTCGGCGACCCCTCGAGGATCTCCGTCTCGACCGCAACATCCGGCGGCGCGAGCTCCTCGACCCGCGCGAGCGCGCCCTGACCCTCCGAGCGCAGCGCCTCCCCGATGCCCTCCCAGGCGGTCTCCATCGGTAGCCCGCCGTAGCTGGCGACGTTGGCGACGTAGATCGCCTTCACCGTCGCGTCGTGAGTTCGGGCGAGCTCGAAGGCGTACTCGAGCGCGCGCTCGCCCTCCGGCGAACCGTCGGTCGGGACGAGAATGCAGTCGTACATCTGTTACCACGTGGCATAACACGTCGTGAGTAATAACGTTGTGGTAGTATCGAGGGATTCTCTTACGAATACTGACACGGAAACGAGGAGAGAACTCGAGGAACGGCGACGGCACCGTGGGCTCGAAGGAGGGTGCTAGTGGGATCGACTCGAGCGAACGAAAGAAGGCCGCAGCGGCTTACAGGCGCTTGCTGACGTAGGGACCGTCCTGCGTGTACCCCAGCTTGTTCCGGTAGTACTCTCGAGCGCCGATCCCCGAGATGACGCTCAACTTGTCGTAGCCGGCATCGGCCGCGAGCTCCTCCGCCCGGTTCATCAGCCGGCGACCGTACCCCTTGTGCTGGTGCTGGTCGGTCTCACCCTGGTCGCCCATGGCAACCTCGCTTCCGTAGACGTGGAGTTCGCGGACGATGGCGGCGTTCTCGAGCTCCGGCCGGATCCGGTCGCCCGTTATGGCCGAGGGAAGGCCGTCCGCGGTGCCGCCGTCGTTGGGAAACCGGAGGCGACAGAAGCCGACGAGGAGGTCCTTCTCGAAGTCCTCGAACGAGATGAACTGCTCCGTGCCGCCGCAGGCGTCGTAGTTCATGACGTCGAGCTCGACGTTTTCGGGCACTTCATCGTTCATTCCGGCCTCGCGACAGCGGATGCAGTCACAGGACCAGCCGTGTTCGTCCATGCGCTGTCGGGCGAGCTGTCGCAGATTCGACTTCCAGACGCCGGCGTCGATGTAGTCCGCCGGAATGTCCCGCTGGACCCGCTGGAGGCGCGTGTACCGGGGGATCATGTCCTTGATTTCGGCGACCAGGTCGGCAGCCTCATCGTTCGTGAGGGGGTCGAACTCACCCTCGTGCCACCAGTCGTAGGTCGCGGTCCCGCGAACGATCAGCGTCGGATAGATCTTGAGGTAGTCGGGTTTCCACTGCTCCTGCTCGAACAGCCGACGGAAGTCCTCGAGACACATCTCCTTGGACATCCCCGGCTGGCCGGGCATCATGTGGAACCCGACCTTGAAGCCCGCGTTGCGGAGCCGGCGGTTGGCATCGATCGACGCCTGTGCGCCGTGGCCGCGGTGCATCTCCCGGTTGATTCGCTCGTAGGTCGTCTGCACGCCGACCTCGACTTTCGTCCCGCCGAGGTCGAGCATGCGGTCGATCTGCTCGGGGTCACACCAGTCGGGCTTGGTCTCGAACGTCGTCCCGATGTTCCTGATGTCGTTGGTCTCGTTCTCGGCAATGACGTCCTCGAGGTACTTCCACTCGTACTCCTCGGGATCCTCGGCGAAGCTGACGCCCTCGGCGGGCTCTGGCTCCTTGTCGACGTTGTAGTCGTTCATCGCCTCGAGGGCGCGCTTGACGAACCACTCCTGGTAGTCGTGGCTGCGGGCGGTCATCGTCCCGCCCATCAGGATCAGCTCGACCTTGTCGACGGGGTGGCCGATCTCCCGGAGCTGTTCGAGCCGCAGCGTCACCTGGCCGTACGGGTCGTAGTCGTTCTGGACGCCACGGGCTGCCGCGGGCTCCTCGCCCGTGTAGCTCTGGGAGGAGGAGAACTCCGAGTCGGGGCCGCCGGGACAGTAGAGACACTTCCCGTGGGGACAGCGCTCGGGCGAGGTCATGATCGCGACCGGCGAGACGCCCGAGGCGGTCCGGACGGGTTTGCGCCGAAGCACAGACTCGAGTTCCTCGCGGTGCTCCTGGGGCGCGTAGTCCAGCAGCTCGGAGTTCTTCGGCACCTTCGGCGCCGACTGTTCCGAACACGCCTCGAGCTTGGCCTTTTCGACCTCGCCACGGTCGATCTCGCCCGCGAGAATTCGCTCGACGAGCGTCTCGCAGACCTTCTCGAACGCGTCGGTTTCGGTCGGTTCGGGCGTCTCGGTACTCACTACACGGAGTTGGTCCCGGAGCGTGAATAAGCGTGTCGGACTCGCTACCCTTCGGCTCGAGAGCAGCACGGCTTTGACCGCTCGCCCGCAACGGTACCCTGAATGCGCGAGATCGAGCTCTCGTACACCGTCGAACCGCCGGCCGAGCAACTCCGCGAGCGACTGACGCCGCGTTCGATCCTCGACTACGCGGACGTCTACGAGGTTCGATCCTGCGAGCCGACCGACGACGGGGCCGAGGCAACGGTCGCGATCGACGGAACCGAGATGACGGTGGTATTTTCGGCGCTCGAGAACGGGTACGCCTACCGCTTCGTCGACGGCGGGATGTTCGAGGAGCGGTACTCGAGAGTCACCGTCGAGGACGGCGAGGAGGCCCGCGTCACGGCGACGGCCAGGTACACGTTCGACTCGATCTGGTCGTTCGTGCTCGATCGGCTGGGCGCGAAAACGGTGCGTCGAGAGCTCGAGCTGACGATCACGAACCTGCTCGAGGACGTCTCGGGATCCGAGACGGGAGACGACGGGCCGGAAACAACGGGCGACAGAGACTGAACCCGCGTCGCCGTGCCGACGGACGACGATCGTCGTCGACGGTTCGCGGCTCAGCGCTCGTACTCGAGGTCGCGATCCCGGACCGACTCGCGTTCGTTTTGTCGTTCGCGTCGCCAGCGATCGGCGTCCTCGAGGCTCTCGGTCTCGAGGAGCCGATCGAGCTTGCGCTCGAACTGCTCGTCGGTCAGCTCGCCCGCCGCGTACCGATCGCGGAGTCGCTCGAGGGCGTCGCGGGCCGACGGCTCCTCCGCTTCCGCCTCCTCGAGCGTCTCGGGGTCGATTTCGTCTTCGGTCCACCACTCTCGAACGTCGTCCTCGTCGCCGAACAGCAACGCGACCATCGGGACAACGACGATATACCCGAAGAGCAGCGCCGCGAGCCACCACCCCTGGCCGGTGAACATCGCGGCGAGCCAGATCCCGGTCACGAGCGTCGCCGTCACCTCCGTGGCGTTCTCGCGGAGCCGTGTCTTCGGATCGGCGCCCATACCCTACGTGTGATAGCGACTGCCAAATGCGTTTCTGACCGGCGCTACCGCTGATCGGGTCGTGGACGACGGAGAAGGGTGCGATTACGCGAGCGTCTCGCCGAGCGCCTCGAGTGCGGCCTCGTGGACGGCGTCGCGCTCGCCGGGCAGGAACTCGACGTGGCCGTCCCGCCCGCCGACGACGTGGACGCCGCCGTTCGGAACCCGTTCGGCGATCGCGTTGCCGAGGGCCCGAACGTCGATCGCTTCGGTCGTCCGGACGTGCAGTTCGTCCTCGCCGATGCCGAGCGTGGCGGCCGACTCCTCGCGCTCGCGGCGGTGGAGCGCGTCGAGCAGCAGGATCGTCGTCGGGAAGTCGTACCGGTGGGTGAACGCGTCGGTGTCGAGCACGGTGACGGTCAGCCCGTCGACCTCCTGCACCGAGCGGTTCTCTCGCGCGGTTCCCAGTTCGGTCTCGAGCTTGTCGCGGAACTGCTCGGAGACGTGGGCCGCGAGATCGGCGTTCCCGTCGAACAGCAGGTCCGCGACGAGTTCGCGCTTGTCCTTGTAGCTCTGGTAGAACGCTTCCAGCGCGACGGCCTCGCGTCGCTCGGAGATGTCCGTCTCGTCGTAGCCGGCCTCGGTGGCCAGCTCGAGGTACGCCTCGGGGGCGTTCTCCCAGTAGCTGATCGCCGGCAGGTGCTCGAGGTCGTCACGAACGTCGTCGTTGACGTGGGCGGCGACGTTCGCGGCGAGGGCGGTCGAGGTCAGGTCGGCGACGTCGGCGCCGCTGACCGAGGGCGCGACGGCCGCCGAGACGGCGTCGACGATCTCCTCGTCGGCGCGGCTGTCGTCGATTACCAGCGCCTCGGCGCCGTACAGCGAGAGCAGCTCGTAGCCGTCGGCGGACTCGACGGTCGAGCCGGTGCCGACGAGTACGACCAGCGGCAGCTGCTCGTCGTGGCGGTCGCGGGCCTCGAGCATCGAGGTGACGTCGTCGGTCGCGGCGTCCATGTCGTACACCCGACCCTCGAGCGGTCGGCGCTCGAAGTAGTGGTACTCGGCGTCCTCGCGGGTGTGTTTCTCGCGGATCAGCGGGAGCGCGGCGCGCTCGATGGCGGCGCCGGCGACGTAGCCGTCGGCGGTCGCGGCGTGGCGAACGACGACGGGTCGGGCCTCCATGATCGCACGCCGGATCGCCGTCGCGGCGTCGCCGATCTCCTCTTCGACGGCCGCGACCGCGTCGTGGTCGGCAAGCGGGGCGACGTCGGCGGGACGGGCCTCGCGCTCGATCGCGCTCTCGAGGCGGTCGACGACCGTCTCCCGGGCCTCGTCCTCGAGGATCTCGAGGGTCTCGGTCTCGACCTGCAGGTCGCCGTGGTGGCGCTCGATCTCGCCCTCGAGGGCGACGATGTCCTCGACCTCGACGTCGGGATAGGCCCGAACGCCGGCCTCCTCGAAGGCCGCACACTCGACGGTGCCGGTCTCGTCGCGAAGCTCGAAGACCGTCGGACCGGAGGTCTGGCGGACGCCGGTGATCTCGCCCTCGAGGCGGACGACGCTGCCGACCTGGTTCTCGATGGCGTCGATCGTCGTTCGCTTCAGCGCCGGTTCGGCCTCCGGCTCGGCGTCGGCGACGTCGTCGGTCGTCGGCGCCGAGGCGGTGGCAGACTCGGTCACAACGGAGCCGCTCTCGGCAGCGACCGCCTCGGCACCGCCCGTCGACGGACTCGCCTCGTCGCTCGGACCGGTATCGTCGGCGCTCGCGCTCGGTTCGGCGCCCGAATCAGGCTCGGGGTCAGGTTCGGGTTCGGAGTCGGTCTTCGAGCCGTCGGGATCGTCGTCGGCCTCCTCGGGCAGGAACTCGTCGTCGGCTGTCTCGACCAGGTGACCGCGGAACTCGCGTTCGCGCTGGCGGATCGACCAGCCGAGGTCGACGTTGCCGTTGTCCCGGACGTCGAGCACCTGGACGAACACCTCGTCGCCGGGCTCCCAGTCGAGACTCTCGAGTCGCTTGTCCAGTTCGCTTCTGTGCAACAGACCGGTTACGTGGTCGCCGATATCGATGAAGACACCGAAATCGGCGTAGCCGTCGACGGTTCCCCGGTAGTAGCGACCAGGGGTGAGCTGCGAGGGGGTGGTTCCGCGGAACTCGAAGACCGCGTCCTCCTCGTGACTCTTGCAGATCTCGCCGTCGACAGACGTGCCGCAGATGATACAGTTACCCATCTACACGAACCAAGCAGTTTCGCCCTAAAACGGTTGTCGGAATGCGTTCGGGGCAGTACCGACCGATCCGCGCGCGAAACGACCGCCGGAATCGGCCGTCGTTCACTCGAAGACCGGGGAATCGTCCTCGAGCGCCTCGACGTCTTTGACGATCTTGCGGACGTCTTCGGGGAACAGCGACACCTGTACCTCGTTGCCGTCCTCATCCTCGAAGACGAGCTTGACCCGCTTGTCGCCGAACTCGCGGGCACCGGCCTCCTCGACGCCGAACAGCTTGACCGTCGCGGACTTGTTCGTCGGACCGACGTTCTTGATCGATCCCTCGTTCAGTTCGACCATGAACTCCTCGAGCGAGAGTGAGAGCATACACCGTCGTAGGAGCCCCGTACAAAAAACGCCACGGCATCGCTCCGCGGGTTACCGGCTCGTCGTTCCGGTCGTCGCCTGCGGTCGCAGGCGGCCCACGGCAGTTCCCGCGGCCAGTTTTAAGACAGTCTCCGACCAACCGTTGGCCTGCTATGGAACTCACCTGGCACGGTCACTCGACGTGGCACGTCACCGTCGGCGACACCGACCTGTTGATCGACCCGTTCTTCGACAACCCGAAGACGGGCCTCGAGCCGTCGGACGTCGACGAACCGGACTACGTCCTGCTCACGCACGGCCACGCCGACCATATTGCCGACGCGGGCGAGTTCAGCGACGCGACGCTGGTCGCGACCCCCGAGCTCGTCTCCTACTGCGAGGAGGAGTTCGGTTTCGAGGACGCCGTCGGCGGGATGGGGATGAACCTCGGCGGGACCGTCGAGTGTGACGACGCGTTCGTCACGATGGTCCGGGCAGACCACACCAACGGGATCATGACCGAGTACGACGTCGACGCGGGGATGCCCGCCGGCTTCGTGATCTCGGATACGAAGCCGACGCAGGTCGCCGACGAGGAGTCAACAACCTTCTACCACGCGGGCGACACCTCGCTGATGACCGAGATGCGCGAGGTCGTCGGTCCCTACCTCGAGCCCGACGCCGCGGCGGTGCCGATGGGCGATCACTTCACGATGGGGCCCTGGCAGGCCGCCGTCGCCGTCGACTGGCTCGACGTCGACCACGCGTTCCCCCAGCACTACGACACGTTCCCGCCGATCGAGCAGGACCCCGAGCAGTTCGAGAGCGAGGTCGCGGGGACGGGCAGCGACGCCGAAGTCCACGTCCTCGAGGCCGACGAGCCGTTCGAACTCGAGAGCTGAGCCGGCAGACCGATACAGTCCATTTTTCGGCGGAAACTCGAACCGGACGGTGTTGCCCCCGAGAACAACGTTTACGGCGACGGCAGTGGTTGTCCCGACTGCGATGTCGAAACAAGTCACCACCGTCTCCGAAGAGGGGTTCAGCGCGACGAACGAGATCGGCGAGTTCAAGACGACGATCGACGCCGAGGGCGAGGAGGCGCCGGACACCCTCGAGAGCCTGCTGGCGGCGTACGCCTCCTGTTACGTCCCCGCGCTGCGCGTCGGGGGCCAGCAGCGCGACGCCGGCGACCTCGGTCGAATCGAGATCGAGTCGACGGGCGAACTCAACGACGACGACAAGCTCGAGTCGGTCCACTTCGACATCCGCGTCGAGGCCGACGTCGACGACGACACCGGCCAGAAGGTAATCGACCGCGCCTTCGAGCTCTGTAAGGTCCACGACGCGCTGAAGGACAGTCTCCACGCAGACACCGACTTCGAGGGCAGCGCCTTCTAAAATCGAGCAGTACTTCTTTCGTGATTGCCGGGAGCGTAGATCGTATCCCGCCGTTTCGAGTCCCGGACCAGACGAATCACCCGTGTCGGTGCCGTCGGTGCACTCCTCGCGCTGAGCGGTTGCATCGACGACCGATCCAAACGCACTGTTCGACCAACGAACCCGACACGGTGACAGTCGTGCCCTCGACCGACGGCCCGGTCGTAATCGGTTCGTCGGTCACTACCGTCTCGAGCCGGTCGAGCGACTGATTGGCGAATTACGGGTGGCTCCGATCGGCGATGGATCTCGCCGTTCGGGTCGAGCGGAAAGGGAAGGAAGCCGCAAAACGGAAGCGGGGTCTGACCCCCCTGATCAAGGTGACTGTCTTGGGTGAACGGAAGCGGGGTCGAACCCTCCACGTCGAAGGTGGGGTCTTCGGGGAACGGAAGCGGGGTAGACTTCCTGATTCGAAGACGGGGCCTTCGGAGCACGGCAGCGGGCTACGGATGCATTCTGGTACGTCCGTCCACTGCCTACTTCTTCGTAGTGGGGATACCGCATTAGAGCTACCGCCAACATACATTGGTATTTATACGACGAGTCGGTCAAACACACTCCGATCGACGGTAGATTCAAGCCTCGTTCGCGAGAGGTAGCCGCCATGCTTCGCTCGTTCGAAGGGACGGAACCCCAGGTCGCCGACTCGGCGTACGTCGACGAGAGCGCGGTCGTGATTGGCAACGTCGTCGTCGAGGCCGACGCCAGCGTCTGGCCGAACACGACCCTCCGGGGCGATCACGGCCGGATCGTCGTCGGCGAGGGCGCGAACGTCCAGGACAACGCGGTCCTCCACGAGGATGCCGAGCTCGAGCCCTACGCCACGGTGGGTCACAGCGCGATCGTCCACGACGCGACCGTCCGCGAGCGCGCGCTGGTCGGAATGAACGCCGTCGTCCTCGACGGCGCTCGGATCGGTAAGGGTGCGGTCGTCGCGGCCGGTAGCGTCGTCACGGAGGGAACCGAGGTCGAGCCGGAGACGCTCGTCGCCGGCGCGCCCGCCGAACCGAAAGCCGAGGTCGACGATCCGCGCCTCGAGGAGACGGCGGACCGATACGTCGAGCTCTCGAATCGTCACGCCGAGGGCTCGGAACGACTCGATTGAGCCCAGGATCGCCCACCGTCGACGCTGCGGCGAGGGAAACGCTGATACGCACACCCGCGCAATCGACGGCCATGAGCGACACCTCGTGGACGGACCGGATCGTCGGCGAACGGATGACCGTCGATCAGGAGTTCTCCGCGCGCGTCCAGGACTCGCGGTTCTCGAGCCAGCAGTGGAGCCTGATCATGACCGCGACGGAGTTCGAGATCGAGGACGCCGACGACCCCGAGCGGGCGCGGATCGTCGCCAACACCGAGAAAGTCGACCAGATCATCCCCGAACTCGAGAACGTCGAACGACAGATGGGGGCGATGGGCGGCCAGGGCGGCGGCGGTGGCGGCGCCTCGAACTCGTCGGGCGGGGTCGTCGACTCCATCCTCGGCGCGCTCGGACTGGGCGGAGACGGCGGCGACAAGGAGGAAGAGCAGCTCCGGGCGGCCGAGCAGCTCACCCAGGAGTACGCCGAGCAGCTCCAGTCCCAGCTCGAGTCGAAGGGGCGATGGGAGTCGGTCCGGCAGGCTGCCGCCGACGACTGAGACTACCGGCGATCCGTCCCGTCTGCTCGTACGGACTCCTGTACGTTAGTTCCGGAGCGACCACGCCCCGTGCCTGCGGTTGCTCCGGGAACTCGTCACAACAGACCGTATCAACCCGCGTGAAAGAGCGTGAACTCGCTCGCCTCGTAGATGTTGATCAGCTCCACGACGAGTTCGTCGTAGGACTCGTCCTCGATCCGCAGCCCGTCCAGCCGTTCGACGGTCTCCTCCTCGAGTTCGACAGTGGGCATACCAGTCCGTTCGTCGCCGAGGAGCAAAAGCCTCGCGGAGAGCTATCACACCACATTACTCGATCAGGGCCGAGCCACAGGGTCTTTAGGTGGCCCACCCCTCCGTCGGGGTATGACCGACGACGTCGACACGACCACGATCACGATTTCGACCGACGACGACGAGACCGACGAGGTAACGCTCCCCGCCGGTCTCATCGACCTCCTCGCCGAGGGCGACCAGGACGCCGCCGAGACCGTCGGCGACATCACCCTCCTCTCGTTCGCCAGCCGGGCTCACCACATCGTCCACCACGGCGAGGGCTCGGATCCGGAGCTCGAGGCCCAGGAGGAACGCATCATGGACCAGTTCGAGGAGCGGTTCGGCCAGACCTTCGCCGAAGCGACCGGTCACCAGCACTGATTGTCGACCTTCCTTTCGATGTGACCGTCCCAGCAGCTACGGCTGGCGCGGTTCGTGAACCGAAGTTTTGATCACGGTTTACGGCGGTGGTGACGTATGGCAACCGAACAGGGAGACGTCGACCTCGTCGACGGCGACGTCGTCCACGCGTTCGCTCGAGCAGCCCTGCTCGCGACACTCCTCGGCGCGGTGGCACCGATCGCGATACCGATCCCGTTCTCTCCGGCGCCGATCACGCTGCAGGTGCTGTTCGTCTTTCTCGCCGGGCTGTTGCTCGGCCCGCTCTGGGGGACCGTCTCGATACTGCTGTACCTCGCCGCCGGCGCGATCGGGCTCCCGGTGTTCGCGGGGATGGCCGGCGGGCTCGGCGTCCTCGTCGGGGATTCGGCCGGCTATCTCTGGTCGTACCCCCTGGCCGCCGGCCTGATCGGCCTGCTCGTCCACCGCGGGACCGATCTGCGGGATCCCGCCGAGGTTTCGACGCCGCTCGTCGTCGTCGCGCTCGTCACCGCGACCGTCCTCATCTACGGGATGGGCGTGGGTTACATGGCCTGGCTGCTTGAACTCGAGCTCTGGGAGGCAATTACGGTCGGAGCGCTGCCGTTTATTCCGGGTGAGGTGTTGAAGATCGCCGCCGCGGTCGCGATCGTCGAGAGCGGTCGGATCGACACCGTCTGATGCTCGAGTTTCGCTCCGTGTCGTTCGGCTTCGACGACGTCGGCGTGCTCGAGGACGTCTCCCTCTCGATCCCCGACGGCGAGTTCGTCGTCCTCGCGGGAGCGAACGGCAGCGGGAAGACGACCCTGCTGCGTCACTGCAACGGGCTCCTGAGTCCCGACGAGGGGACGGTGCTGGTCGACGGCACTTCCGTCGAAGACGACGTCATCGGCGCCCGAACGAGCGTCGGGATGGTGTTCCAGCACCCCCGCGACCAGTTCGTCGCCGCGACCGTCGGCGACGACGTCGCCTTCGGCCCCGCGAACCTCGGCCTCGGGCGCGAGGAGATCGATCGGCGCGTCGCCGAGGCCCTCGGGGCCGTGAACCTGCGGGGACGCGAGGACGAACGGATCGACCGACTTTCGGGCGGCGAGCAGTCCCGGGTGGCTATCGCGGGCGCGCTCGCGATGGAGCCGACCCACCTGGTGCTCGACGAACCCTTCACCGGACTCGACGAGCCCGCGCGCCGTTCGGTGGTCGGTCGACTCGAGGCGCTGGCTGCCGACGGCACCGGGATCCTGCTCGCGACCCACGACCTGCGGGACGTGCTCGGGCTGGCCGACCGCGTGATCGCGATGGCCGACGGACGTGTCGTCGTCGACGACCGCCCCGACCGGGCCCTTGAGGAGCTGGATGGACTGCCGGTTCGCGTCCCCCGAGCGCGGGCGGACCTCGAGGAGCGATGCTGACCTACGAGCCCGGCGAGACGGTCGTCCACGATCTGGACCCCCGGAGCAAGCTCGCGGTCCAGATCGGCTTCGCGGCGACCGCGCTCGCTCACACCGCGCCGCGCGCGCTGCTCGGGCTCTCGGTCGTTACCGCGGTCGTGCTGGCGCTCGCGCGGGTCCCCGTGGTGCGGACGCTGTACGCCTACCGGTTCGCGCTGGTGATCCTCGCGCTGGGTCCCCTCGTCGCTGCCGCGACCCTCGGCCCGCCGTGGATCGACCTCGAGGCCGGCCTCGCCACCGCGCTCGCGAGCTACCGTGTGCTGCTCATCCTGCTCGTCAGCGCCGCCTACGTTCGGACGACCCCCGTTCGGGAGTCACGAGCCGCGATCCAGCGGACGGTCCCGGGCAAGCCCGGACAGCTCCTCGGGATCGGCGTCGCGCTGGTCTTCCGGTTCCTGCCCGTCGTGCAGTCGGACCTGCGGACGATTCGGGACGCGTCAGCCGCGCGGCTCGGCACCGAACGGAGCGCCCGCGAGCGCGCGACGACGATCGGCCTCCTCGGACTCTCGCGGACGTTCGACCGCGCCGATCGACTTTCGCTCGCGCTGCGAGCGCGGTGTTTCTCCTGGAATCCCACGCTGCCCGCGCTCGCGTTCGCCCGGCGGGACGCTCCCACGCTGGGTGTCGCGGTCGCGTTGCTCCTGACGGCGTTCCTGTAACCCGCTGGCCGGGTCGAAACCCCGGCTGTCCGGTTTTCTGGCCGCAACACTCCGGGAACGGAGAGGAGCTGGGCGAGCCGGAATTATTAACCTCCAGCCGATCGATTCGGCTAGTGAATGGCGCTTCGCCCCGGCGACATGGTCCGCGTACGTCCGGATCGACTGCCCGACTCGATCGAGCGGGAACTCCCGCAGGCGGAAGCAGCCGTCGGACGGGTCCTCGAGACGAGCGACGTCTCGCTGGTCGACCTCGAGTGGTACGTCGACTACGCGAGCGGCGCGGTGATGGACGGCGTCCTCCCGAAGCGCCGCAGCGACCTGCTCTGTCTTCCGACCGACGCCCTCGAGAAGATCAGCCACGACGAGTATATGGAACGACGGACGCCCTGATCCGATCTAGGCTCGCGGTTCGAGGTGTCGGTCGATTCCGGCGAGCACGTCTCGAGCGTTCGCACCTTACGCCGCCGACCCGTGCCACTCCCGACTGAAGAGATCGAAGGCGATCTTAGCCGCCCCGAGGATGACGGGACCTACGAACAGCCCGACGGCGCCGAACATCGCGACCCCACCGAAGATTCCGAGGACGATCACCGCGGCACTGAGAGCCCCACTCTTTCCGATGATAGCCGGGCGGAGGTACATGTCGGAGACGCTGACGAACGTCCCGTAGCCGACCAGTGCCAGGGCCGCCAGCGGTCGCCCGGCGGCGACGAGGTAGATCGAGACCGGAACCCAGATTCCGAACGCGCCGACGAGCGGGAGCAAGGCCAGCACGAACGTCGCGACGGTGAGCAGGACGACGCCCGGGACGCCGAGCACCCAGAGGCCGATCCCGAGTAACACGGCCTGGATCACGGAGACGATCACGTTGCCGACCACCGACGCCCACATGAGCCGGTCGAGTTCGGCGAACAGTTCGTCCCTGGCGCCGTCGCTGATCGGAACCACGGTCTGGAGCCAGTCGACCAGGCGGTCACCGTCCCGGAGCAGCCCGAAGAGGACGAACATCGTCACCGTTAGCCCGAACGCGATCGACGGCAGCCCGCCGAGGAACTCGAGGGTCCCGGTGACCGCGCCGTGAAGTCCGTGCAGGCCGTCGTCGATCTGGCCCTGGTTGGCCTCGTAGGCCGCGATGGCGGCTTCGGGATCGAGCTGGTAGCCGAAGCCCTCGAGTTCGTTCTGGATCGCCACCGTGTCCAGCCCCTGCTGTTGGATCGTCCCCACGAGCTCCGACGCCTGTCGGATCGCGACGACGAGGATGTACAACACCGGAATCACGAGTACGAGCAGCGAGCCCACGATTAACGTCAGCGCCGACGCAGTCGGGCTCAGGACTCGCTCGAGGGTCGTCTGGAACGGCGCGAGTGCATAGGCGAGTACGACCGCGAGCAGGACGTACTGGAGGTAGGGAAGGACGAGCAACGCCGCGAGGATTCCAGTCACCAGCGCGACGATTCCGAGGGCGGACTGTTCGGTCAGTCCCCCGTTTGTCTCGGTCATGGCGCGTCAATGTTCCCGCTGGGCAAAGAGCGTATCCGATTCACCCTCGAGGGATGATACTCCGAAACGAACGCGGGGGGAGCGGTCGCCAACGAGCCGAGGCGGCGTGTCCGTACACCGATTCGAACCGATGTTGCAGTGAGCACCGACGACGGTCTTACGGCTGAAACTACGGACTCCGACGAGGAACGGGACGAAAACACGGCCGACCCGGTGATCGACCGCTCGAGTCAGACGTCGAACTCGAGTGCGGCTGGCAGTCGAGTCCAAAGGGCCCCGGATCAGTGATAACGCACAACAAGCTTATTACGAATCATGCATGATTGGGGGACAGAGGTGGGATGGAATGAAAGCTCGTCAACTGGACCCGACTGATAGACGCGTCCTCGAACGGAACTACGACTACGCGCAGAAGAACGTTCGAGTGCTTTCGACGTGGTACGACTGTGAGACCAAACGGATGATCGAGCTGCTCGCCGAGAACGGGATCGACCTCTCGGCGAACGACGAACAGCGATTCGGACCGTACTATCGAGAAGCTCGGTAGCGCCATAGGCGGCGAGCGCACTCGTCGCTCGCGAATTTGCTCGTGGTAGAAGAATCGACGGAGAGCGCGGATCGTAGTTGGTGCGAACTCCTTCTGAGCCAAATCTCTTCAGAGCGGAGCTCCGACTCCCGTACTCGTTCGATAGAAAAAGCCGGTGGAGAGCTGTGAACCCGAGGTTCAAAGCTACACTTTTAACACTACTGCGTGCGACGAACGCGCTATGGCCGCTGATACGCGACGCCGAATCGATCGGCTTCGAACTCGCGCCGAGGACAGCAATGAAATTGACGCCGACGATCGCGAGTTGCTGATCGATTTCTCTGATCGGCTCGATCTTCTCGCACAGACCTACTCCGATTACCGTCACGAGAAGCTGCTTCGCCACGGCGTGATCATGGCCGAAGAGCTCGACGTCTCGCTCTCGGACGCGATCGAGGACCGCGATACTGCCGAGACGATCGTCGCCTGGATCAACCGCACCTACAACAACGAGGAGACGAACCGAGACTACCGCGCTGCTCTCCGCGTCATCGCAAAGCGCGTGACCGACGGCGACGACTGTCCCGATGCTGTCGAGTGGGTCCCGACCAGTACGTCTCGAAACTACGACCCGACCCCAGACCCGCGCGACATGCTCCGTTGGGAGGACGACGTCCAGCCAATGATCGATAAGTGTTACAACGCGCGCGACGCGGCGATGATCGCACTCCAGTTCGATGCTGGCCTCCGCGGCGGTGAGTTCAAGAACCTCGCCGTCGGCGACGTCCAGGACCACGATCACGGCCTCCAGGTCACGGTCGAAGGCAAGCAGGGCCGACGAACGGTCATGCTGATTCCGTCGGTCCCGCATGTCCACCGCTGGCTCGACGCCCATCCCGACCGCTCCGATCCCGACGCGCCGCTGTGGTCGAAGCTCCACCAGGTTGAGGCAATCTCCGATCGGATGGTCTCGAAGATTCTCGACGAGGCAGCTGATCGTGTCGACGTTACCAAGCCCGTCACGCTGACGAACTTCCGAAAGTCGAGTGCTGCGTTCCTCGCCTCGAGGAACCTCAATCAGGCCCATATCGAAGAGCACCACGGCTGGGTCCGCGGATCGAAAGTCGCTGCGCGCTACATCTCGGTCTTCGCCGAAGAGAGCGACCGCGAGCTCGCCCGACTCCACGGAATCGACGTCTCCGACGACGAGCCTGACTCGATCGCACCGCTCGAGTGTACGCGATGCGGACGTGAAACACCCCGAAGCGAACCCCTCTGCGTCTGGTGCGGTCAGGCGATGGATCCGCAGGCTGCCGTCGAACTCGACGATGTCGACGGACGCGTGAACGAGAGTCTGGCCGAACTCTCGCCCGAGAAGGCTAGGCGCCTCCTCGATGTCGCCGACGCACTCGACGATCCTGATGTTCGAAACGCCCTGCTCGACGAGCGATGAATCTGTAGTTGCTATATCAACCATCAGTATCCCTCCTCGTCTAACTTCTCGAGTAGGACCTCGGCATCTTCGGCGAACGGCACATCCTCCTCGATGCACATCTTGAGGACGTCACGTTTTTCGGCGAGGGTTTTCCACGCGTCCTCGCTGTCGGGTTGTGGTGGACCCCCAGCATCGAGACTACTCATCACTAGTCACCTGCTTGCGGACGTGCGCTTGTTCCCACTCCGGGCGATCCGAGAGGGCGATACAGGTTCGGACTTTGCCAGCGTACTCGATGAAGACGACGTCGCCTTCCGGGTCGTAGAACGCCTCCGCGTCGTCGGCGCTGGGGTAGTGAACCGGGACAGCATCGTCGAACGCCCCGCGCGGGTCGCGGTAGGGCGTTCGCGAGCGCTCGAACCAGCTCTCGCTGACGTGGTTATCCCAGCGCTCGGCAAGCTTGGTGGGCGAACGCTCGCTCATCGCTCACCCCGCTCGCGTTTGTAGTCGGCCGGATCGGGTCCGTGGACGACGGTATCGGTCGGGCCCGACGCGGTCGTCATCCGAACATCGGTGTTCTCGTCGACGCGCTGGAGGATCGACGCACGCCAGGTGTGGTTGACTGCTGATTGGAGAGCTGCATCGACTTCCGAGTTTTCGGTCTTTTCTTTGAGTGCCTCGAGTGCCGAGCAGACGTCGTCGATCTCGTCGACTATCTCGCGGTCACCGATCTGGAGCCCGCCGTCCGGCCCTTCGGTGATCGTCTCGCGTCGGTAGACTTCCTCAAGGTTGCCGCCGTCTGTTCGGAGTTCGCGATCGTCGTTGTCCTGGCTGAACCCGTTCTCGGCAAGGATATCGGCCGGCGATCGGCCGTACTTCGATCGATCCTCCTCAATCTCGAGTACCTGCTTTGCACAGGTCTTGCAGAGTCGAGCGTGAAGTTCCGAGTCAGGGATGTTGTCGGGGTCGAACGTCCATGGTATCGCCGATCGTTCGTGCTGGCACGCCGAATCCGGGTTGTCACGAGTGCAGTCCTCGGCGGGGATATGGATCGCCGATGCGCGTCGGCCCTGGAACTGAATCCAGAACGGTACTTCGGCGCGGACAGCGTCAACGTCGATCCCGCCGTCGGTCACCAGCTTGCTTGCGCGTTTGAAGGTCGCGTCCGCGGGAACCGTCTCTCGGCGTGGCCCCTCGAGTTCGGTGACACAATCTTCGCAGACTGGCGCGTCGTACTCCTCGGGGACGTACCGAAGGTCCTCGGTGCTGCGTTCGAGTGGCGTCTCGATCTCTGTCCCGCACGCGCACTCGTGAGTCTGCCCGTCGAACTCCGTACTGGCATGCCAGCAATTGTTCTCGAGGACCCAGCGGTCGATATCGTGGTCGGTAGGGGTACCAATTCGATTCTCGAGTTCCTTGAGCCGGCAGCGCTGACACAGGTAGGGCCGGCTTCCGCAATTCGAGCAGTTACTCATCGGAATCGGCCTCTGTCGTGGATCGAGCAATCAGAACCTCATCGATGCCATCATCGACGAGGTTATTCGTGTCGGTCGTCGACCGCTCAATTGGACGGGACTGGGCTCCTATCCGATCTCCCGTCCATGCTGCCGCGTCTTTTGGCGGCAGCGCTTTCAGCAAGCGATCAATGTCTGTAGTGGCATCTCGACCGTGAGTGCGGTCGACTATTCCGCGGTTCGTGGGGCAATTCCTATTTGCCCTGCTGTCTTCGTTTCGCATGGCTTCTGAAACCCTTGTAGGGGCTGGAAGCCACCCCGGCGTGTCATCAGCACGCCGGACTTTTCACATCCGATGGGGGGCTTCCGTTAGGCAGTATTTACTACACCGACTTAATGATACCGCTGCTGGGGTAGTTACACTTGCCCAGCGATGATTCTATATGCTCCCGTACCGTTGATAACATATGTCCGTATGGTGAAATCCAGGTCAATGCGACTTCAGCTCCCGACCGACCGTCTTATCCTCGAGCAGTTGCTCGAAGGTCGGAATTTGGCTGCCAACATCGCTGAGAATGTCGACCGGAGCCGTAACTACATCAACAAGCGGATGGGCCATCTCTTTGACTACGGACTTGTCACAAAGGTTGGACCGGTTGACGGGACGGGACTCTATGAGATCACGCCAAAGGGGCTTGCCACCTTGCGGTTGATCGATGAGTATGACAGTGGTGGTGAATTTGAGAATCTCGTTGAGGAACGTGCGGAACTTATCGAGGTTCGTCCTCCGGCAATCGTCGATGAGGGTGCCGACGAATCCTAATACCAAATCGCTCGTTCCCGACATAGCACTCTCCGCTTCGAGGAGAGAATTATTAAATACCCCTTGGAATTCCGAATACTACTTTGAACTAAGTACCTCTGTTCCGACTCTCGCAACCGGATCAATCTCTTCGTCGACCACCCAGTAGAGCCGGTCTCGAGTCGGCCCATCGTAATTGATGAGATCGTAAGCCTGGAGCTTCGGCAACTTCCCGCGACGCGCCCGCTTCCCAAGTGGCTGCACCGGTGAGCCGGAGTACACCACATCGGCACTTGCCTCGTAGCGATCGTGTAACTCCTTGCCCGTGATTTCCCCAGCCTCGTAGATGATCGCGTACAGCACCTGATGATGATACGGCAGCGACTGCAAGTTCAACCGCCGAATCCGGCGCTTCGCCCGCTCGTAGGAATCCGCAACGTCGCGATCACGGATCCGATGGTGCCCGCGCTCGTGTGCGAGTTCGGCGGCAGCCCGGAGTGACTGGATTCCTTCGCGAGCGACGCCGGCGACCTCGTCGGCGATCGCCTCGAGTTGCTCTCGCCTTACAGGATCGCCGTGCAACCCCTGTTGTGCTCGGCGTTCGAGGATATCCGCCAGCTCATCGACACCGTAGCGGTCGAGCTTGAGGTGGCCCTGATCAAGGCGGTGGCCGTCGGTTACGTCGAGACGCGAGAGCCAGTCAGTCGCGTCGTGGACGATCGCAACAACAGTCACGTTCTCGATTGCGAGCAGCTCACTGATTGCGTTCGTCTGTGGGAGGTCCTCACCTTCGTCTAGGACGACGATGGTCTCGCCAGTGATCGCATCGCGAAGTTGTCGACAGACATCGGTCGCTGGGACTGTCTGCGCGACATCGTTCGAGCCTTCCGGGAGCTCCTCGAGGACACACCGGAGTACGTCGCCGGTCGTTTTCCCAAGCGAATCAACGAATACGCGAGTGATATCGGTCTGTGTCTCGAGATGGTTGACTGCGTTTCGTGCGAGCAGCGTCTTCCCCACACCACTGGGTCCGGAGATTAGAACGTCCGATGCTCGAGGGTGCGTCGTCGTAAAGCGCCGGAGTAACTGCTCGGTTTCGGCCTCCCGATGCAACGGATCTGGCGGTAAAAAAGAGTCGTCAAAGACCCGTGTATCAGCGATCATACCGATCTGGTCAGTTTGATAGGTTATAAAGGCTGCTTGTAATTCCGAATGTAGTTCGAGAAACAATGGGGTGACGATCACTTGAGAAGGAACTGATCTCGCCAGTAGCCAGTTTTTGAGGGTGTCATGGAACGGTTTGCATAGCCCTTTTTCGACTACCCGACAGATGGTACATACAGACGCGCACGTACCTTTTTCCACCTCGGGATTCCTCACTGCGTTCGGAACCGCTCGGCGCAAAAATCTACGCTAAAAAGGCCGCTCCCGCTGGTCGCTCGCGGGTGCTGCGCTTTCGTCTCCACCGCAGCGGTACCGCCTCCGCCTGTACGTACCGCCTGTCGGGTAGTCGAAGAGGGTGTGCGAACCGTTCTATGACACCCTTGAAGAGGGGAGGGAATTAGGCGAACAGGCTAGTGATCTGACCGAAGACGTCACCTAGAATCGAACCCCTCCCATCGCCCTCATAGGATTCCTCGAGAGCAACATCGCCGTTGGCGTCTTCGACGATGACTGTGTCTCCTTCCTGGCTCCAGACCTGGTTCTGAATTCCCCAGTGGAGAATGTCATCGCTGTCGTTGCTTTCGTCACCGCCGGTGAATATTTGAACGCTGCCGCCTGCTTCGAGTGTGAATCCACTCGGGAACGAATACGCGGAGGCACCGCCTGGGGTGTCGACCATCCCCTCGTCACGACGGTCTTGCATGGACCATCCGGTAAAGTCGATGGCCGCGTCCCCTTCGTTCTGAAGCGTCACGTACTCGTCGTCTGGTTCAACGTTTTCACCAACGTTGATATCGCCTAATGTGAGCGTTGCATCACCCGCAGTAGTGATATCTTCCTCGTCCTCTTCCTCCTCGTCCTCTTCCTCTTCTTCTTCTTCCTCCTCTTCTTCTTCCTCCTCGTCCTCTTCCTCCTCTTCTTCTTCCTCCTCTTCTTCTTCCTCCTCTTCTTCTTCCTCCTCGTCCTCTTCCTCCTCTTCTTCTTCCTCCTCGTCCTCTTCCTCCTCTTCTTCCGGCTCAGACTCAGCGGTGTCCGCAGGTTCGAACTGGCCTGCGATCTCTCCGTCTGGGCACTGCTCTGTGTGGACGGTGAGTGTGATCATGCCTGCCCGGAGACCCTCGAGAATATCTTCGGCCGATTGGTCCTCTTCGCTTCCCTCAGCGACCATTTCACCGGTTGGAGAACCTTCTGCGACCACCTGATCTCGAACGACTCCCTCAGTGACTGAGCCTTCGAGATCGCGCTCTGAGATAACCGAGCCTTCGACTGAGAGACTGTAGTGTGTTGCTCGATTGAGGCAATCAACGTAGATTCCGTAGTGGGATTCGCCAGATTCCGTGTCTACGGTTAGAGTGACTTCCCCCGAGGCATTCGTCTCGACTGGAGGTTCCACACCGTCGCCAGTGAGCGTAGCGACAAACGTTTCCTCGTGCGAGGAGGCAGCTGCCGTTCCGGAGAATCCGAGACCGGCAACACCGATACCGATTGCGGTCAACACTTTTCTTCTATCTGCGGTTGGATTGTATTGAGTCATAGCTTGTCATTACCATCTAAGTGGTATTCTCAGATGGATGGAAATCACTAACAACAGTAGTTACTTATTTGTAACTTCTTATTTCGGACAGGTCAAAATACCACTATTTACTGTGGTCTGAATGATAGTATACGGAACCGTCAAAATTGAGAGAGTGTGCGATGGTAGGACGCCTATATGAAATCCGCTTGCAATTCCGACCTCCGTAGAACAACACCGGGTTTCCGGTGACGATCACCGCCAGCGCCTCGAGGCGAACACGTCGCGGATTATATAAAAGGGGCGACGGGTAGCGTTTCGGAAAGTTCTGGAGTAGGGTTGAAAACCAACTTCTAACAGAACAGTCGCCTACTCTGCAGCTTCGACCGTGTTGAGGATGTTCTGGGAGAACTGCTCGTCGGAAATCTCGCCGGCATTGTACTGCTCGGCCCACTCGGTCTCAACGGTGAAGTGCCCTGCCACCTGAGAACCGTCGACACTCAGCATTTGGACCTCGAGTGCTTCCGAGGGCGGGTCTCCTTCTTTGACGTACGAAGCATACCCACCGGAGATCGCACCGACCTCGGCAGCCATCTGTTCTGCCGTTCCGCCCTGTTCGGCTTCGACAGTTAGGAAGCCATAGTCTTCTTCTTCGTCGTAGTCGACGACGGTTCCACCATAGACGACGTCCAACGTCGCTGCGAACTCGTCGGCACTCATCCCGTCGTCTGCTTCCTCTTCTTCCTCGACCTCTTCTTCGACTTCTTCTTCAGCCTCATCGGTCTCTTCTTCGGCCTCCTCAACCTCCTCACCATTGTCCTCTCCGTTTTCAGCTCCGTCACTGTCGTCGTCTCCGTTGTCATCGTCGGGCGTGCCGTCTTTACCGTTCTCGGACTCGTCGCCAGCACAGCCAGCGAGCGCTGTAGTCGTCAGTCCACCAATTCCTGCAATTGCCTTGCGTCGTGTAATATCAAACACTGTTATACCACGTTCTCCCCACCACGGGGAAGGCGTCTCGCCCGCTGTGATACGGGATACATCGCCGAAACGTGAAGGCGAATGGGTGGGGGAGTGAACCGCAGAAAATTGTCTCTAGCCTATGCAGTTAATCGTACCGATCTTTCATTAGTGCCGACATGCTATCGGGCCTGATTAGTCTTAACCAACGCCACCCGAACAGCCACTCCGAGCGTTGGTTAATACGACAGCACTCGAGAGTGCTCACAAAAACCAACGGAAAAGAGCGTTACAGTGGCAGTCTACGGTCCGCGGTAGAAAGACACCGGGTTTCCGGTGGTGGTCTCGCTGCCAGTGTCGATCGCAACGTCCTCAACGGGCTCGCGGCCGACCTGCCGCCACGTCTCGCCGAGTTGCTCGTACTCGACACGCCAGTACTCGCCCGCCTCGTCGGGTTCAAACACGAACTTCCGACGGACGCCATCGGTACCGGTCCACGCAACCGTCTGTTCCCGGACAGCGTTCATCGCGACCACCGCTTTCGTTGGGCGACTAGCGTCTGATCAACGTCCGCATCCGCCGGCGGGTGGATGCGCTCGAGGGCCATGAGGACTCTCGCCGCGTGCTTACAGCGGTTGATCTCTCCACTGCCGGGCTCGCCACGGTACTGCCAATCCGAGCAGGTACACCGCCCTTCCTGTAGGTCGACCGTGTATTCCGAGTAGTCGTTTGAGCCGGTACCGACCTTCCACATGCCGGGAGAGATAGGCCAGATTCCCATTGGCTGCTCGGCACCGCGGCGATCGCGGGTGAGCGTCGCCTCGTCAATGCCGACCGGCGTGTGTTTCGCGGTCGCCATTAGCTCGTGGCCTCCTGGCGTTCGTCAACCTCGATAATTTCGCTGTCGTCCGGGATCTCGTCTGGATCGGCGACCGCCCGCGCTTCGGCGAGCAAGCGTTGATTGCGAGCGCCGGCGGTCTCGAGTGCTTCGGCGCGCTCGGCGACGGTCTCGAGATCTTGCGTCTGGTACATCGGCTCGATCTCGCGGTCCTTGTCGGGCCCGCCAAACATCAGAACCCCTCCGGCGCGCGGTGGGTGGTCTCTAACCAGCCGCGGCGATCCTGAACGAACTCCATCCAGGCGGCGAGTGGCCGTCCCTCGAACTGCTCGACGTGCTCGGGATCGCTGTCAACGTAGTCGCCGACCTCGTAGTCTGGGCCGACGTCGTAGACTTTGACGGTGGCCTGGGCAGGGTAGTGAATGTGCGCGCAGTTCTCCTCGTCAACGCCGACGACGAAGCCGATCTTCGCCGCGAGGGAGTCGACCGTGTCCGCAACGCTTTCCTTCGGTTGGGTGATAGTCGTCATTGGTCTTGTGCTAAGACCGAGGTCGGGCGTTGCACCGCCCGGCCGAGATTTTCCCGGCTTCCTCGATCTCTATTCTACAGTATATCGGCCAGCACCTTAATTATTACGATTCGTTTATTCGAATCGCAATTCGTTGATACTGATCGTAATACTCATGTTACGAAGCGTCATATTTACGGCTGTGATGAGTGCAGTAACTGGCAACGTGACTCTCGAGACTGGCGATCTAAACCCAACAGATCGTGCGATTCTAGATGAGCTCCGCAATGGTCGATGTACACCTGCGTTTGTAGCTGAGAAACACAGCTACTCGAGTGGGAATGTCCGCAACCGAATGACACACCTCGCGAGCCACGATCATGTTGAGGGAATCGGCGGCGGACTGTACCAACTCGTCGACGACCCATGTGACGACACCGAACCTGATCCGTCTCACTCGGAGGAATACGTCCAGGAGCTTGAGGCGCGCAACCGCGATCTTGAGCGCGAGGTTGATCGGCTTCGCGAGCAGTCCGGAACCACTGTCGACACCGACTCCGTCTGCGACGACCTCAAGCGCGCCTTGGAGAATCGCGAGTGGGGCGCAGTCGAAGACGCGGCAAGCCGACTCGGGTGCGAGTTCCATAACTAACGACGATCACAACCAGCTCGAGGAGACTCGCCAGCAGACGGTCCTCGCGAACACGGAGGGTTGTTCTATCGAGCAGTTCAAGACGGCCCTCGACACGCTTGATGACACGAACGTCTAGCGTGACTCGAGGAACACTCTGGGGTCTACGAGGAGCTCGAAGGCCCCTGGAGCGAGGTACTCGGGACATTCGTCAAGTCACTCAACGAGAGGATTGAGGGGAACTGACAGCACCTCGAGGCCGAGATCGAGACGGAGGTCTACGAGAACACGGTGATCCGTCATGGTGAGGTCGAATCTATCCACAGCCGTACCGTCGGCGCGGGGGAGCACTATGAGTGAGAATTTTCATCACTGAGTATGAACGCCTCACAGAGCGGGTGGACGAACTCCAGAACGAGCGTGATCGCTTACAGCGGCAACTCGCGGCTACGAACAGTCGTATTGACGAGGTCACTGAGTTAGTCGAGTACGTCGACGAACAGCGAGAGCTCGAGTGCTATCGCGAACGCCGCGAACGTATGGTTGATCAAGCTGGTGTCCTCACTCGAGCGAAGTGGTGGCTTACCGGCGTCCCTGTCGACGGTGGTCGCGGCGATGACGACGAGCTCGAGGAGTGATCCGACTTAACCAACGCTGAGGCGTCTATCGGCCGATGTTGGTTAAGATTATAGAACCCGTAGGGATTTTTCCGGACGGCGTCAGTAGCTCGTTCCATGACTGACGACGTCAGGATCTATGAGTGTCCGTCACCCGACTGCTCGAGGACGTTCGGGGCGATAAAAGAGTTTACCGAGCATATCGACACCGAGCACGCCGGCGAGTACCAGCGCGATGACTGGCCCGACACACCGGCCGGCCGGCAGGCGCGTCGCGATCGAAAAATGGCGACGAGGAGTGACGACCAGCTTATAAATCATAAAATCGTAGTAGACGACTCGACTGATTCGACTTGAGGTGAATTCGACTATAGATTTCTGCCGTCTGCCAGCCCCATTCGGTAACAGTCTATAGCCATCTCTACTGCGCGTTCGAATGAAACGACGTTTTGGCTTGTTTCCCGCAGCTCCGGCACGGATTCGCGACTGTCGTCGCTCTCGGAGAGGTCAACGATATAGGGCAGAGACGAATCAATTTCGCCCTCCTCGCGATCCTCATAATACGTCTTCAGCTTCCCGTGTGCAGCTTTAATCTGGCCGATTGTGCGTTCATCGTCGAGCCCATCATTGAACTCCTCTGGTGGAATCCCCATGTGCCTTTTGTAGATTTTTTGGTACGTAGTCCTCGAGAATTGATGGTTTTCAGCCCAATCTACGAACGTGGTTTGTGCATCCCATTCTTCCTCCATTTCTTTGGCTTCGCTCTCCCAGTTTTGATTTGTGAAGTTGCAATCGCGGATCACAAGCGAGTCAGCAGTCTTGTCGTTGCCCATTCTCGATCCCTGATTGAATAGCTCATATCATAAGTGTTGTGGTGAAGCCCTTCTATAGGACTTATGCGCTATTATTGCAGCCCTATCGGGAAAAACATGTTCGTCCCTGTGGTCTTTTGATCTCGGTATGCTGGTAAGGCGAAGAACATGTACTCGTCGACCTGCGCTGTGTATCTCGCACGGCGCTACAAGCATCATATGGAATTGGCAGGTACTCCAGCGGTCAGTACGCATGCTGCATGTAACGGAATCCAGAGAAGCCCCTGTCTCTGGTAAAGCGTCGACACCAATGTTGTGTGTTATACCTTCAGACGAGCGTCGTAGTTCACCACAAACTGCGACGTTGACCGACCAATTTACCCATCTCGCTTATAAACTACGTCACTCATAGAATCCATGCCAAGCAATCCCGACGTTGAGCACTCTGATGAGTTCAGCCGGGCCCGAACGTGGCTCAAGCCGAATCAGGTTGAACGGCTTCGAGATGTCTGCCTATCTGACGCCGTCGCACCCTACCTTCAGGACCGGAATGAGACGATCGTCGCACTGCTCTATGATGCTGGCCTTCGCGCCGGCGAGCTGTGCGCTCTCGAAGTAAATCACCTCAATCTCGAAAACGGAACCGTCTATCTTCCGAGTGCGATCCAAAAAGGCTCACCACCGCCAGCGACTCTCGAACTCAAGCCTGAGACGGTTCGACTACTCCATCGATATCTTCGGGACCGATGGAAGGATACTCCTGCCCTCTTTCCTACCCGCTCAAGCGACCGGATCACGACACGATCCCTACAGCGGCTCATAGAAAAACTCGCTGTCGAAGCGAACGTGCGGCCGCTGCTCGCAGATGGCGGTATAGGAGAGCCGACGGACGCTACTCCGCACACGCTTCGGCACTCTGTGGCGTATCGAATCATCCAGATCGACGGTGGTCGGCTCGAGGACGTACAACTTCGACTCCGTCACGCGAATAGACAAACCACGGATCAAATCTATAGCCATTTGATCCCTCGATAACCTGTAAGAGAGGGTTCCATGGATCGATTTTCATAGATCTGTTTTCCATTACCCCTTTCAGTGAACCAGGCCGACAGTAGGTGTCCGATTCAGGACAGTATAAAAGTTTAAATGAAATAGTTGGTGATTTGATATCGTGTCCCTCCACTTAACGAATGCAGTACGTGGCGGAATCGATCGGGCAACGACCCGAACTGGTGGCATACTGTTCGGTGTATTAATCGTCCTGCAGTTGCTAACGATCGCGTCGTTCAACACCCTTCTGGCATCTGTTGCCCCACCTGAAGCGATGGAACAGTTCGGACTTATTTTACCGATTTCGGGTTCGGTCGCCGGCATCTTGCTCCTCGGGACGTATCTAGTAATGGCTGTGTACTTCGTGGTCGTTGCGCGAGCTTTCGCTCGCCCAGCACACAAGCTGTCGTCGATCCCAAGCGAACTTTACAGCCGGCGAATCGGGCGAGCCACGCTTTCAATGATCGTTGCAGGAATTATCGTATTCGTCTCGATTATGATCGGGTTCTTCTTATTGATTATACCAGGGATCTTCCTCTCGGTTTGTTTCCTGTTCTTCCTGTTCGTGATTGGCGTTGAGGATCGTGGCGTCATCGCCAGCCTCAGAGAAAGCTGGGATCTCTCACGAGGGAATCGTCTTAAATTGGCTGTGGTCGTGGTCTTCCTCGGAGCTATCGGTGCCAGTATCGGGATGATCGGGGCAATCTTCGAACTGATCGGCGTGCCTGTTGCTGGTGACCTTCTCTCTATTCTTGTGAACGCTGTCCTGTTCATTTTCATCTATGGCCTGCTGGCAGACGCTTACCTCCAACTCTCGGGGGAAAGTGAGAGAAAGGGAGTCTCTGACGCACTATAACCACCAATCTACGCGCGATTTTCGAGGGAAAGGATGAAATCAATTCGCAGGTAGATTATGACCTCCTCAGAAACGACTATGCTTCTGATCCGAGCGGGTGCGTTCGATCAATTCGATTGTTAATCCACTCGCCAATGAAACCACCGATTGATCCGATTACCACCATTACAACCGTCAGAATGCCGAAGGTGACCACACCCGCCCCAACTGAAGAGACGACCATCAGCCAAGAGTCACCGACAGCATCCACAAGGATTGAATGGCCCCACCAGTCAACGACTGTCGCTCCACTCTGCCAGAAGAGAATAGGGATTCCTCCAGTTAGCCCGGTTACCATGCCTGCATGGGTTCCTTTGATTGGCTGTGACTGGTATAGATACCCTGAAATTATGCATACAACGAACAATGGCATTGCTTGAACGGGATCAGGCGTGAGTACCCAATTAACCCCGAAAGTAAATGGAATCGAAATAATTCCGAGGAGGGCTGCTGTGCGAAACTGCCCGAAATTTGTGTTCTTGCTGGATCTGAGGAGTGAGGTCATGTTTGTTCATCCACCAGTTCGTCCTACTGACACAAACATATTTCTCCCCTCAGGTGAGCTATTTTCAGGCTGAACGATATGTGCTTCACCTCCACGTAACGCTAGCAAATATCTAGAAGCAGGACGTGATTCGAGCGACAACCTATGCCTGCATTAGCGCCCCGAGTTGCGCAGAATGCTAGCGAACAGAGAAGTCGGTTGTCCCACGGATTCACAACCAGAGTGGATAAGCAACTTCACATCAATTCCGGAAAAGTCATTGAGACTAGTGGCCAAAATCGTTTTTGTGGTGTGCGGTCAGCACCTCTCAAAACTCGGGTTCAAAGAGGTCCTCAATCGAGCAGTCGAAATATCGGGCAAGTTTGAACGCTAATTCCAGTGATGGGTTATATTTCGACTTCTCGATCGCGTAGATCGTCTGCCGACTTACATCAACAGCTGCAGCGAGTTCTTGCTGGGTGATTTCCTCTTCGGCACGTTTGACCCGGAGATTGTTGTCCATCAGTGCGTTACAACCGTTGGTGGATCTCTGTCCCTCCAAGTATTACAAATACCGTCATGATCGCGATCAACGCAAGGTAATCAAGTTCAGTCGGCGCTACACTATCTGTTGCTGCGTAGCCCGTGTAGATCACAACAATTGAGACTAACAACGTGATTCCAGTGCCAGTGAAAGCGAGATCGATATTCTGAACGTCGCGTTCGTCAACCACACCAGATGTTCCCTTCTGCGTCTGGACGTAGTAGCCTAGATTTCCTCCCAGAACGACTGCAGCAGGTGTCACTAAGAGACCTGTAACGGTGGGATTGGCGAACGGACTTCCTATAATCATACCCAATACCGGCAATAGAAGTGCGGAAGCAAGGAACAACAGGAGATTGTACTTCAGTGGCAACCAACTGCTCATTAGTACTCACCTCCACCAGAACCGAACTCACGAAAGAGGATACCAGGCAGATCAGTAAGCCAGCTAATGATCGCACAGCCAATCATTACACCGACTGCGCTAAGATATATCCAGACACCATTTCCTTGCATGACCCTATCCGGAGCAACGAAGCCTGATGCAATGATAATACCGCTGATAGCAGCAACCACCATAACGAGCAGGGCACCGTATGCTTGTCGCGGATTCTCCACCATATTCTGTTCTTATTCTATCAGCACATAAATGTTAAGGAACCTTTGTAGTATGGGTGGTTATCTTTACATCAAATCGTCTCTCTTCTCTCGGACCGGACGCCAGTTAGGTGAGAAGTTTCGTTGGATACTATCAGTAGATAGTAGCACAATTTCCTTATTCAGATCATGCTTGGAATTGAATTGGCCGATCCGTTACGTGCAGATGCGAACTGATCGACGAAGAAATTACCAGGTAAGAGTAGTATTCCTACTGGCATGCAAGATGGAATGCGCGAATGTGGCACAGACTGAAACGAGATTTGTTAGGGTGAGTGATCGCTAAGTAGAGTCGATACAAGGAGCGAAAGCTATATGTCGGCTGGAAAATATTTTCGCGTATGGTTAGTAAGGACACACAAATTGTGGCTGTCTTCGTGGTTCTTGCAGTCGCCCTCTGGTACGGTTCAATGGCCGTTACCGAGGATACCATCATTGGATTAGCCATCCTCATTGGTGTTGGAATCATCATTCCAACTATAATCAATGAATGGAGAACCTCGGTCAACAATTAGAAGCGTATCGTTATATTCGCAGGTCAACTGAACGGCTGATTCGGCGTGGCTTGATTGAAACAAATGAGGTTGATTTGCTGCATCGATTCTCTGCATGTTTCACCGGTCTTCTGGCGGATTTCATATGTGTCGTCACTCATCACGGTACGTGTGCTCCCTATATGTATCGCTCACCGGGGCCAACACAATCAGGACGCGGTTCGTTCTATGACAGCCCTTGCTGTGTTCCCTGGAACTGATCTTCGGGAGATAATCTTCGACCCATTTAAACTCCCAGCGGGCAAGAGTCCGATATGTATGATCTGACCGCTTTCCAGCGCGATCTGCTCTATGTTGTTGCTGGCCTGGATGAACCACATGGACTCGCGATCAAAGAGGAACTCGAGGACTATTATGAAAAAGAGGTCCACCACGGTCGTCTGTATCCGAACCTGGATACGATCGTCGAGAAAGGGCTAATCGATAAAGGGCAACTCGACCGCCGGACGAACGTCTACTCCCTCACTCAGCGTGGACAGCGTGAACTCGAGGCTCGCAACGACTGGGAGAATCAATACGCTGCCGAATTGTTTGATTAAGAACTTGCTGTGTTAGTGTTACAACGAGGGTTCCGCTAACTCCTACGAACAGGGGAAATCAGGTGTCACGGGAACCCTAGGGGTTGCACTACCGGCATAGATGGGTTTTCCGTCTGCCCCTCTACTCTACTTAGTACAGGTTAAAGATGGAGCACTGTAGGCCAAAATCCTTGAAACCCTGTCAAGCCAATATACGGGTTACAGGAAGTATTATTTGCTGATGCTCGTACTCATGTCGCCAAGAAAAAACGAGCGTAACCGGTAGCTGAATTCGTCGATAACTAACACCGTCAGAAACACGATTGCAAGCAGCACAACCACCCTATCGTATTGCAGGAAGTCGAGGTATCCCATAATGTAGTACCCGATGCCGCCCGCGCCAACAATCCCGATTGCGGCGGCATGCCGCACATTGTACTCGAACATGAACATTGTTTGACTGATCAGAGAGTTAATTGCCTGGGGGAGCACTACAAAACGGAGTACTTGAAGCCGAGTCGCACCTAAGGAAGAGACCGCTTCTATAGGCTCGTTATCGAGCCCTTCAAACGCCTCATACTCAAGCTTTCCTATAAACCCAATCGTGTACAGCGTAATCGCAAACACGCCTGCTGCTGGTCCCGTCCCGATGAGGATGACAAAGATCACTGCCCACAGGATGCTTGGGAGGACGCGAAGCATTGCCAGAAACCACCGTGCAGGGAGGGTGAGATACCACGGGAAAAGGTTCCGACTCGCGACTAAACTCACTGGCAAGCTCAGGAGAACCCCAAACAGTGTCCCCACGTATGCGATATACAGTGTCTCAAGAAGCCCTCGGAGCCCGACCTCCAGCACGCTCATTTCCGGCGGGATCGCAGCCCCATACAGGAAAGTCAGGCCATCAGCGCCGCCCGAGAAGTCGGTCTGATGGAGTTCCAGTATCCAGATGCTCCAGACCGCCAGAACGAAGACAAGGATGAAGAGCAGGGGTCTACCGAACGTTTTGAGGTGAGTTCGAAACGACGCGGCGGAGGTTGTCCGATCTACATTACTCATGGCTCTGTCGTGG
Organism: Natronococcus amylolyticus DSM 10524; assembly: GCF_000337675.1. Taxonomy (GTDB): domain Archaea; phylum Halobacteriota; class Halobacteria; order Halobacteriales; family Natrialbaceae; genus Natronococcus; species Natronococcus amylolyticus. The sequence goes on from NZ_AOIB01000027.1 coordinate 66,439, forward strand.
TACCGGCTCGCATGCACTCTCAGATTCTATTCGATCTTCGATTCCTCCGGCCCCCAGCCTGAGAACTGTATCCGAGATGTCCTTTGCCATCTCGAGGTTGTGTTCGACGATGACCACGGACATTCCCGTTTCCTGCTGGAGTGTGATGAGACAGTCGACAATTGACTGAGCGGTCTCTCCATCGAGTTCGGAGAGCATCTCGTCGGCCAGCAACACGCGAGGTTCTTGGACGAAGGCACGAGCGATGGCCACGCGTCGCCGTTGCCCACCCGACAGTTCTTTTACCCGGCTCTGTTCGTACCCATCGAGGCCGACCCGTTCGAGCGCTTCACGTGCATCGGTTTTAGCATCCGCCGGGAAGCGTCCGAGCAGGCTTCGCATCCTCCCGAGATCTGAGAGCCTGCCATGAAGAACGTTCGTGAGGACCGTTTCGTGCATCACAAGCCCCAGGCTTTGTGGAATGTATCCCAACTCACCAGGCGACGGGGACTGCGGCAGACTGGTGCTGAGGACAGTGGCTTCACCGTCGAGTGGGTCGAGAATCCCGGCGAGAGTCTTGAGAAGCGTCGTCTTGCCACAGCCGCTCCGGCCAACGAGCGCTACTGTAGAGCCGTTCCCAACCGTAAACGAGAGGTTTTCGAGGACGGGGTCCTCGTTGTATCCAACGGAGAGCCCTCGACAGCGGATCGGTGGTGATGATCGAGTCACAGTAATTTCACAGCAGCGTTTTGGTTTACAGGTCGATACCGATGTCATTGTTCTACTCGATCAGGTGATCTTCAATGCCGGGCAGGTTCGAGATCAGCTCGCCGTACGGACCAAGATGCTCTTCCGATGTCGCTTCTTGGAGTTCGTGGACATCGAAGACGTCTTCGAGGATTTCCTGACCATCTGGGTCGTCGTTGAGCGCGAGGAGTGCCTCTTCCAGCAGTTCTTTCTCCGCATCGGTTGCCTCCAAGCTGGCCAGCACTGGATGGCTCGGCACCTGCGTGAATTCCTCGACGATCTCATATTCGTCCAGATCCAGGCACCACTCCTCCGCATCGTCGCCGCCACAGTACTCTTCCGGCGTGGTGGCTCGTCCGAACGCGATATCTGCTTGTTCCTCGGAGAGCGCCTGGAGCGCACCGACGTATCCTCCACCAACGACTGGATTGCCGAAGTACTCCTCAACGGCCTCATGAATCGCTGTCACGTCATCGTCATCGTCGAATTCTACCAGCCCCTCTTCGGCGAGATACGCAGTCGGAACCAGCATGCCTGCACCTGTCAAATCTCCCGTGTGGGCGCTGTCAACGCCTTCCGCATCGCGCATCGTTTCGATGCCGGTGTCAGAACGGGTGTAGGCCGCCGCAACGTAATACGGCTGCCCATCCTCGTCAGCCTCGACTGCGAGCGTTTCAAAACCGTGCTCGTTCCACCCGACCCATGAGGGACCGCCACTTAGATACGAGGCGTGAGCTTGTCCTGTCGCAAGCGCTCCGATAGCTGCGCCGTCGTCGGGAACTGTATCGATGCTGGTCGGGACACCAGTTTCAGACTCGATCCACTCGGCCAAGGGCTCCCAATCACGTTCGATGTCTGCCGGATCATCTCGCGCCTCGATAGCGAAGACAAACTCATCGGAAACATCAGGGTTGCCGTAGTCGTCATCATTCCCTTGCCCTTCTGACCCGTCATCATTACCGAGACAGCCGGCCAGCCCAGCTGCGGTGACGCCAGCAGTCGTCGTGAGCACGGCTCGACGCGAGATACCTACTGTACTCGAACTGAGATCGGATTGCATTGAGTAGAATTTGATGCATCTAAACTAAAATCTTTTCTAGTCTACTCTTAGAGGTTCTCTAATAAAATATGACCTTGACCTATCTAATGTTGGATTTGAGTCGATCTACTTTGCCCTGGGCCGTAGCCTACAAGTAATCGAGATATTCAGCCAAATATGTTTTAAATAATATCCTTAGTGCTGAAAGGGTGAGAATCTCTGAACATATGATAGACCCTATATGATTGTCAGAGTTGGTTACAGGTCCTCAAACCTTAGGTAGACATTCAATTATTTCTGTAAGTCGGTTAATTACAGAGTAGGAAATTCTCGTAGGTCAGAGTGCACTATGGCAGAGAAAGACACGAACCGTGGAACAATGAAGCGACGAGGCTACCTCAGAGGACTCGCGGCTAGTGGTGCCGGTGTCGGTATGCTTTCAGTCGCGACCAGTCGCTCGCGTGCGGACTCAAAAAAGGACGACAAAAAGAAGGACGAGAAGGAGAAAGACGAGGAGCCAAAGACTCACGATTTAAACGGCGACGAGCTGTATCTGGTCTTTGGCGCCGACGCTGACGAGAAGGGTCTCGGCGGCTGGGTTGATGACCACCGTGAACAGATTAACGGTGGGTCACAGGAGTCGTTCGCAAACGTCGTCCAGTACCAGGATGTCTCCCAGCTCAACGTCACTCAGCAGGGCAACGCCATTAGTATCGCTATTGACGGCGGTGAGGCGATAGCGGTCCAAGAGGCCGACCAGGACAACGTCAATGTGCAGGAAGGGGGCGCCGACTCGATCAACGTGGAGGAGGAAACGCGGGACGAGACGTTCTATGAGCCTGAGCGCGCGTACATCGTGTTCGCCGAGGAGACGGGCTGCCGGACGTTTTCCGGCTGGGTCGCCAGAGAAGATACCTATCAGAACGACCAGTCTGCCAGCGCGACGATCGAGCAGGAACAGACCGTCGACCAGTTCAACTACAGCAGTCAGAGTGCTTCGGTTGCCATCGCGGAGAAAGGTAGCTGCGCTCGGTCCTACCAGCAGAGCTGGCAGGACAACCAGAACTATCAGCACGCGGAGGCCGTCGCGGCGAACATCGGCGAAGGTGACCGCCAAGAAGCCGAAGCGTCGGTTGAACAGGCCCAAGACGTCTCCCAGCTGAACGTCAGCGAACAGGGAGTCGCCATCGCGATCGCGGTTGGGAAGAAGAGCGTCGCGGAAGCCTACCAGCTGAGTTCTCAGCTCAATCTGAATGAGCAGGTTGCCGAGGCGACGGTGATCAACTTCGATACGATGGGGACCAGGGACGTTATTGACCGCGCCGAGATGACCGGTGAGCTCCCAAAAGACGCGGTGAAGCGTACGGACGACGGGAGCAAACAGTCCAACAGCCAAGACGCATCGGCGGATATCACGCAGGTTCAGCGCGTTGGCCAGGAGAACATCAGCCTGCAGAACGCAGCGATTGCCCTTGCGACCAAGAAAAGCAATGCGACGGCTCGCCAGGTGAGCTACCAAGGTAACTTCAACGCGCAAGTGGCCTCTGCTGAAGCTCTGAATGTGTCGAACGGGCATTGCGATGCGTGTTCAGTACTGAGTGGCACCGACGCGAATGGCGACGAGTCCTGGGCGCTGGCCTATGAGAACGGCGACACCACCGAGCAGACGGCTGCCGCCGAGATCAATCAGCTCCAGTTCGTCAACCAGCTAAACGTCAATGAACAGTTCACTGCGATCGCCTTCGCTGCCGACTGCGGCAAGGCAACGGCCGAGCAACTGAACTACCAGTCCAATCGAAACATCCAGCTAACCGAGGCCACTGCAGTCAACGTTGACGAAGGAGAGGACGGCAAACGCGATAAAAAGAAGGACGACAAAGGACGAAAGGGCAAGGAGAAGAAAGACAAGGGGAAGAAAAAAGAAAAGAAAAAGAACTAGCGTACGACGACGGGTCTCGCTCGAAATTTCAGACATTATTAACTGAGCAGATTGTGGATAGTCGAGCTTGTCTTTTTCAGCCAGTATTGCAAAAATGCCGCTGCGGGATTGCTCCACAGCGGCTACATAGGTTGTTTCGAGTAGCAGCTTCGATCTGTTTTCCTCAACTGAGCCTTTGAAAACCACGTATTCAGCTTCGAATAGCTCCGGAAGAACAGTTAGTCCGAGTAAGTCGAGCACCGCGATGGTCTCCTGAACGGGACCGGCCAGCTCTATCAACCCTCTCCTACAGAAGACTGTTCCTCACCATGGCACCCAGTAATTAACTACCTTAATGCTGATTCTGTACTCGATCAATGGTACGCCCAGCTCGCCAGAAAGAACGCGACAATCAGCAGGAACAAGAGGAAAACACGGGTACAACCATCCAATCCTGCCCTGAATGCGATTCACAGGCGCTTCTCAGAAGCCCAGACGAGACTGAGCTCAGTTGCGAGGACTGTGGCTTACTTCTTGAAGAAAAGCGGATTGACCATGGTCCGGACTGGCGTGCTTTCACCCATCAGGAGCAACAAAAGAAGTCCCGCGTGGGTGCACCAACAACACGAACTATGCACGACAAGGGGTTGACAACGTCGATTGATTGGAAAAATAAAGACGCCCATGGCCGGTCGCTTTCTGCAGACAAGCGTAGCCAGATGAACCGGCTTCGAAAGTGGCAAACTCGGATCCGGACGAGTGATGCCGGTGAACGGAATCTACAATTTGCTCTTTCTGAGACAGACCGGATGGCCTCTGGGCTCGGTATTCCCCGCTCAGTCCGAGAAGTTGCAAGTGTCCTCTACCGACGCGCACTTGAGAGGGACTTAATCCAGGGCCGCTCGATCGAAGGTGTCGCTACCGGAACACTGTATGCGGCCTGTCGTCTGGAAGGAATGCCTCGCTCGTTGGAAGAGGTGGCGATGGTTTCACGCGTTGATCGTAAGGAGATTGGGCGGACGTACCGATATATTGCGAAGGAACTCGAGCTGGGAACGAAACCTGTTGATCCGAAACAATACGTTCCCCGGTTTTGTTCGGAACTCGAGCTCTCTCCGACGGTTCAAGCGAAGGCCAGCGAAATTATCGACACGACCGCTAAGAAGGGGATATTATCGGGGAAATCCCCAACGGGATACGCTGCTGCAGCAATCTACATTAGTGCGCTTTTTTGTGATGAAAAACGGACCCAACGAGAGGTCGCTGACGTTTCTCAAGTAACTGAAGTGACCATCCGAAAACGGTACCAAGAGCAGATCTCCGTAATGGGAATTCACGAATAGAGGACTCTCTAAACGTGACCACCAATCCGTATCGAAATCGGGGAAAAGCACCTATTGCCTGCTGCTATGCTGTCTGAATTCTGGAAATCTGCAGTGCAGCATTAGACAAGATCTCAGTCTCTGAGAAGTGATATTGCTATTAGTGCCTCACTTTTTGTTTTTCTTCCCTCCTTTCTTTTTTCGAGACGGCTTGCCGACACGGAGAATGCCCCATGCACCCGACTCGAGGCGCCGCCGTTCTTTCATCTCCTTAAAGATGAAGTCGCCAGTATCGCCAAGCGACCCACCGGCACCCCCGATGAGTTCGAGCGTCGAACTTCTCCCGGGAGAGTACTGGCCATCGACGCTGATCAGTGGCGACTCCGCCGTGTCCTCGAAGCGCTCCCACCGGTGATTCGCTAGGTGGAAGGAAATCCCTCGAGAGGCATCAGCAGTCTGGCTCAGTCGGAATCGCACCGGATCGCCAGCGTTCGCAGTGAACACCGGTGTTGCGGGATCACCGTGAATCGTCGAGTCGTAGACCCGTTCCTGCCGTGGATCGTTCGCCTCAAAGCGGCGGTGGAACGGCTCCGATCGATTGTTGAAGGCCATATAGCCCTGATCCTCGGCGTCACCGAGCTGGTTACAGTCCGCATCGGGATCCTGGTCGTCATCGTCCGGATTCCGTGGAACGACGCAGCTTCCGTCGTCGTTGATAACGTACCGAGCATCGCTCATCGAGAGCGCGAACTCACGGAAGTCCTTTCCTTTCGGATTTCGGATGATTGCCTCTCGACTCGTGATTGTCGATTCGCCACTCGGGTCGAACCATTCTGCGCCTGCGGGCTCGATAATTAGCTGACCGAACGCCCCGTGGTGGCGATTGCTCCGCATATCCGCTAGATCCCAGAGGATCGTCGTGCCGACTTCCTCCTCGGCAAACCATCGGTAGGTGATCGATTCGCCGGGCCCAATCGTCTGGTCGTAATTGAAGCCAACCGTCGCACCATCCGACCCGTTGACGTCGTAGCTGACCTGCTTTGGATGGAGCGAAAGACGGTCCGATGGCTCCCACTCTGGCGGGAGATCGCCCACCGGTGTCCGCATTCGCGGATGATCGTCGTGGGTGGCTCTGTCCTCGGACAACCCGTTTGTCAGCGTGAGTTCGATACAGTCGTCCTCGTTTGCACGCAGTAGGAGTGGCTCCGTCGGACGGTCGCCACTTTCGATCGCGTCGACGTGGTCATCCAACGCGTAGACGATCCCACAGGGGTCGTGATCGCCGTACTCGTTGAAGTCGATTCGCGTTCGGAACGCCGTCACGTCGTAGGATCGCGTTTGGGCGTCGTCCGGACACGGGTCTCCCGGATCCGGCGCCTGGGGCGGCGGAGAGCCGTCGACGTTCTCGAGTCGGCGGTCACAGTCCGGCGGTGCCGTCGGAGTGGTCGTCGGCTCATCGAAGGTGTGCTTCGCGACGTGACCCCGCTCGGAGCGTCGGTCGAGTGGTGCGGGATGGCCTATCTCGAGTAGCTCATCTTCCGTAATCTCCCCCTCCGGGGGCTCGGTGCCCGGGACCGGGTAGAGGTGGTCAACAGAGGCGTCGAACACGCGGAACAGTCCCCACATTCCGTCCCAGAGGTCGTGGGAGATCATCGAGCCATAGAGGTAGTCTCGGAACGGAAGCTCCGCGGCGTTCGGTTGCAGGTCGTATTCCATCGTGTCCGACTCGCGGAGTTCGAACGTGAATGCCTCGGACGGAGCGGTGATCTGCGCTTCGTTCGGCCCCGGATCGACGCCGAAGTCATCGAGGAGAATGCCGTGAAGATCGAAGTTGTGTTGCTCCTCGTAGACGGCATGAACGAGCCGGATCCGAACCTTATCGTCGGGGTAGGCCTCCAGTGTTGGCGTCTCGGGATCGCCGTGGACGAACGAGCTGTGAACGTATGCCGGATCGGGATCGGAGCCGCGGCGGTAGTACGGCGCGTTCCGGTAGTTGATCGCACCGACGCCTGCGTTGACGCCGTGCTGTTCGTCGGGGTTGACGAACGCGTCGTCTTCGGGATCGTCGGGCTGTTCGTCTACCTCGACGTCCCCGTCGATCAGCGGCGCGAAGTCCTGGTAGGCAAGGCAGAACTCGCGGTAGGCCTCTTCTTCGGGCGGATCGATGATTGCCTGCGAGCCCGATCGGATCGGTTCGCCAGTATGTGGGTCGAGCCACTCCGAGCCCTCGGGTTCGACGAGCAGTGCGCCGATTTCACCGTGCTGGATCTCCGAGATTCCGGTCACGTGGTCGTGGAAGTAGATCGTTCCCTCTTCGTCAGCGAACCACCGGTAGGTCATCGTGTCGCCGGGATCGGTTCCCTGATCGTAGTTGTAGCCGTTTGCGAACCCGTCCGACGCGAGGACGTCGAACGAAACGAAGTGAGTGTGTATCGAACTCCCCCTGTCGAGTTCGTTTCGAACGTTAAGTTCGATACAGTCGCCGACGTTCGCCCGGATGAACAGGGGTTCGGGCATCATCTCGCCCTCGAGGACCGCGTCGACATCCTCTTCTAAGACATACACCTTCCCGTCGGGATCGTAGTCGCCGTGGTCATTGTAGACCAGCCGCGTCGGCAGGACGACGATATCGTAGACGAGATCGGGTTCGGTCGTCGTCGGATTGTCGCTGTTGGGATTGACACCGGAATTCGCTGGCTCCACGTCCTCTGGGACACATGGATCAGTGTACGGCGCGCCGGGGATGAGCGCGGGGAGCGCGGCCTCTTCCTCGGGCTCCGGTTGCCGCGGATCGTTTGGCTGGGACAGCGGCGGCTTCAGCGGCATCTCGCCCTCTGTTCCGGGGATGAAGGCGGGGAACCCGAGAATATCCGAGTCGATGGGGAGATCCGGTTCGTTGTTCGCCAGCGGCTGGAGGTGAAGTTGGCGCTGGTTGTGGACCCGCATGAAGCCGTTCATCCCCTCGCCGTAGTGGGGGAACATGTGGCAGTGGAAGAGGAAGTCACCAATACTCCCGTGGAGTCCACCGGCACCGGCCTGGAAGGCCTCTTCAGCGTCTAAATCTGGGCGGAACGAACGAGGACCTGACGCGACAGTGAGGTACTGCTGGTACCCCTCGCCCATCGCGAGATTTTGGGCGTCGAGCGTGTCACTGTCCTCCCGGAACGGGATCTGGTTCCAGCGGTGTTCGTGGAGGTGGTGGACGTGATTTTCCTCGGGATTTGCGCCGACGATCACGAACTTGACCGGGTCACCCTGGTAGGCCTCCCAGACGTTGTCGCCGCCGCCGGGGTCGCCGTGGACCCACGAGCTGTAGAACGAGCCCGGTGGGCCGTCCATCTCACCGATTCGTTCACTCGTCCGTTCGGCACGGTAGTTGATCGCGTGCAGCGATTGCTCGATATCGGTCCCGGGAACGGTCAACCCTTCAGGTCTAATCCGGCCGTGATCATGGTAGATCGGAACGAACTCTCGGTGATCGGCCATGTCCGGAACGTGGATATCGGCCCGAACGCCGCTTCGAAGCGGGGCACCCGTGCAGGGATCCGTCCAGGTCGCACCCGGCGGTTCGACGACGATAGCACCGAACAGTCCGCGGGCCATCGAGTTGATTTCCTCGTTGTTGCCGTCGTCCGGGATACTGTCCCAGGCCTGATACGCGCCATCCTGGAAGAAGTACGCGCCTTGCTCGTCGGCCGACCAGGTGTAAGTAGTCGACTCGCCCGGCTCGACCACGGTGTTTTCGTTGAACCCGACGGCCATCCCATCGGCATCGTCGACCTCGTAGGAGACGCCGGTCGGGTGGATCGAGGCCGGCCGCTCCTCGAAGTCGTCCCGTTCGGGGTGTTGACCGAGGCTGTTGACGAACTCAATCTCTACGGTGTCTCCCTCGTTCGCACGCAACACCAGCGGCTCGATCACCGACGTATCGACGCCAGCCGTCCCCGGATTCACACCCTCTGCCTCACGAACGGCCTCGAGGTTCTCCTCGAGGACGTACATCGCACCCATCGGGTTGTTCGTTCCGAAGGAGTTGTAGGTGATCTCGACGTCGATAGCGTGAACCGTGAATCGCCGTGTCGTAGGTTCCGTATCCGGCGGCCGTGGTTTTGCATCGAAGTCGAGTTTGACGCGCTTTCGATCGTCCGGGAGCTTACAGCTTTTGGGAATTTCCCACTCGAGTTCGAACTCGTGGGTCGTCTTCGGTTCGAAATCGCCGCGGTCACCGTGACTCCGGTTTCCGTCGAGCTCGACACCCTCTTCGAGCGCCTCTAAAACATCACACAGAGAGCCCGCGGCGATCGTTTCCTCACAGTCGTCCGGACACGGCGCATACCGAAGCGTCGCGCGAACGTGGTTCATCCAGCGTTGCTTCTCGTAGCCACGCGCTCGGAGTTTGAGAACGAGCGGATGCTCGAGAATGTGGGTTCGGAACTCGAGAGAACCGGTCTGGCCCGGTTTGAACTTGCGGAAGTCGAGCTCCGGCGATCGAGTTCGTTCTTTCTCCTTTTTGGGGTATTGACTAACGAACTTTTGATCTATTTTGCCTTGCTTCTCCTTCGAGAGCGCAAGATATCCAGTTTGGTACTGTTCCGAGGCGAGCTCCTCACGTGTGTAAAGAGATTCGGCCGGATGACTCGATTGATCTTCCTTCTCAGAGTCTCGCTCGTAGAGACAGGTCCAGTCGGTATAGTACAATGGACCGTCGAACTTGTCTCGCTTGGTTGCACCAACTACTCCGGCAGCAGCCGCTCCACCAGTTAGGCCGCCGATTGTACCCATCAACTGTCGGCGGGTAAGGTCAATCTTCTGTGCAAGGTCTTGGCTCGGTTTCTGATCTCTTCTTGACATTTTAGTTGAGTCTAGCGTATGGTCGATTTAATTTCGCGTGGAATGATTCGCTTAGGAGGGCCGAATTATAGGATCCACCCCAATCACTAACCCAGCCAATTACCACTGTAGGCGTCTTCTCGTCCGGTTCTAGACAGAGCTTACAGTCAGCGGGGTCACAGCTAATACCGCCTTTCGGATCGGAGGCAAGAGGACGCCAGTGTGATATTATTGTTAGCATGGGTCTTCAGCCAGCGTGATCGGTTTTGGTTCAGATCCATCTGGCTTGTCCGGAGATGGGATATTATATATTCGGTGACTGTAATCTGGTAGGGAAGGTCAAAAAATTAGAAGGCAGTGGATAGTTCTGAGAAGGAGTTGCTTACCAGAATTCAGGTGGCTCCTACCTAGTCATATGTAGTTCACACTCCAAATTCCATTGAAGAGCTAGCACTTTTCTCTCTAAGTCAAATCTTCTAAACTCAGCTTCCTTTCAGATTCAGAGGGGTTGGATAAAAGACTGAGTACAGAATGGGATAGCATCGACTATTGTCGACATTTTTAGCAAAATTTTGCTTTATGGCCCGAACTACGTCTGAATAACACATTACCGCTGGAATATCTGGCAAAATTAGAGAAGTCTTCCACTTCACATTTTGAAATGTTACCTGTATAGGCAAACTACAAGCTTATAAAATTAATAGAATTACCTCTGGGGTAGTCAAGTAGCCCTGATGAATGGTTTAACTATCTCGCTGTAGCCAGAGCAGGGTGATGCTACAAGAAACAACACGGCGAAGAATCCTTCAGGTAGCTGGTGGATCCCTTTTGATTAGCTCAATAGGTATTCCTGCAAGCGCACAGGATGACGAGGAAGCTATCGAACCGGAAACAGAAATTTTTCTTGAGGGAGCAAATGATGGCTGGATTGGCGTCGAACCAGACTCGATCACAGACGAAGAGAATCCAACGCTAGTACTGACCGCTGGTGACTCCTATGAAATCACCTTCGAGAATATAGATGGAAGCAATCATAACCTTGAAATTGTAGATGGGGATGATGACGTTGTCGACGAATACGAGACTGAGACGACCGACGAAGAAGGGGATACTGAGACACTCGAAATTGAGGAAATCACTGATGGAATGGCTGAGTATGTCTGTCGACACCACGATGAAACGATGCGTGGCGAGATCGAGGTTCAGTAGTGATATTCATTTCTAACCTCCAATGTTCACTGGAGCTATTGTGAAGGTCTAAGAGGGTACTAGGTAGTTTTGCCTTTGCTGTATCGCTAAAGGGTCTATACCAGTCTTGAACAACTTTAGACAGGCAGCTCTTAACAAATAGATGGAAGAGGGAGTATGTTGACTAATGTTGGACAAGGTGCTAGACTCGGACTCATATATCGAGACCCCTTCTAATTATACAAAATTACAGGATGGATTTTTCAATGTCTCTCTTGTTACCTTTATATCTTCCTGAGCAGCCAGATGAACCCCACAAGACGAAAGATCAGAGCGCAGGTCTACGCCACTGTTGGAATCCATTTCAATGAACTCGTTAGAAACTCAGCGTTTACAGTAGGACAAATTCAATATCATATCCATCGGCTAATCAACGATGGGGAACTCAACTACGGCGAATTTCACGGACAGACCCACTACTATCCACCAGAATATGACAAACGAGATCAAATTGTAGTGGCACTGCTCCGGCGCGAAACTTCATACAAAATAGTCCGATATCTGTCAGAGCACAAATCTTCGACGCCATCGGAGATTACCGACGAACTTGTCATTGCACGGGGTACTCTTGAGTACCATCTCGACCGCCTGATAGAGTCAGATCTCGTTGAAAAACAGTATGATGACAAAGCCCGAGTGATTCTGCGTCTTGAGGATCCAGAAGAGATAACTGAATTGATAGCAATAATTTAATCAATCCACTCAGTATGGCCTACAGTACGAGTAATTCAGTCGATTCATATTTTTAGGTATCAATCAAATAACAAAATTGCATTGTCTACTGGTGGTTGCTATGCGAGTTACGTATCTCGAGTCGGCCGCGATACTCGTCGAGAGCGAAGACGCGTCAATACTCTGTGATCCCTGGTTGGTTGATGGCGCGTACTACGGTTCGTGGGCGCATTACCCCGAGCCCGAGTTTGAGCCAGAGGATTTCAACGATGTCGACTATATCTACATTTCGCACATCCATCCCGACCACTTTGATCCCGATACGCTTCGACGGATAGATACCGACATTCCGATCCTCATCCACGACTACCGATGGGACTATTTGAAAGATGACATTGAGGAGTTAGGATACGAGGTACTCGAACTGCCTCACGATGAACGAGTGCATCTAACTGGTAAGATGCACATCAACGTGCTTGCAGCCGATGGATGTGACCCGGAACTGTGTGGGAACTACTTTGGGTGTTCCTGGTACGACTCCGAGGCTGACTCACCTGGATCAACGCAGGTTGATTCGATGGCTGTCATCGACGACGGCGAGTTCACAATCGTCGATACCAACGATGTCCCGTTCGCGATGGCGGAATCAAGCTGCCGGAAAGTCAAGCATGACTACGGGGAGGTCGACCTTCTCTGTCATCAATATAGCGCAGCGCAGTTCTATCCACAGGCCGTGACGAACTACAGTCACGAGAAGAAGATTCGCGAGCGCGACCGTGTGATCCGTGAGAAACACGAACTCGCTCTCGATTTCATCGACGTCTTCGAACCGGCGTACTACATGCCGTTCGCTGGGGAGTACGTCCTTGCAGGCGACCTCGCTCATTTGAACGAGTACACGGCTAACCCACCGCGAGAGGAAGCCCTCGATTTCTTTGAACACGCCGTCGATCCTGACGATCACGAGTGCGTCTTCCTCAACTCCGGAGAGTACATCGATCTCGAAACAGGCGAGCGCTCGTCGCCGTTCGAACCGGCCGATCCCGAGGAGAAACAGCGGTACATCACGGAGGAACTGGCCGAGCGGTCGTTCGACTACGAGGCGAATCCGATCCCGAGCCTGTCGGCGCTGCAGGCGTACGTTCCGTACGCGTATGAGAGTTTAGAACAAAAGCGCAAGAAGATCGACTACAGTAGCGATACGACGGTGCTGATCTCGATGGTCGATGACGTCTATCTTGAAGTTTCGATGAACGGCGGCGGCTATCGATACGTCTCTGAGCCAGATCTCGATTTCTACAGTGGGTATGTCAAGATGGATATCGATCCGCGACTCCTGAAATGCCTTTTCGAGGGACCGCACAGCGCCTACTGGGCGGACGCGAAAATCGGATCGCATCTCGGGATCAGCAAGCAGCCGGATATCTATGAACGAGGACTGTTCCTCTGTCTCGGCTCATTCCATGCACATGGATATGAGGTGTCTGTTCCAGCGAACAAGGCGCCGGATGCAACAGTTGGACAAGATTGAGCACCGACGACAAGAACGTGTGATTGAGAGCGGCCAAACAGATTCTGTGCGGCTACCGACGACATGGTCCACTGACTCGGATTTGGTCAGGTCGAATACGATTCAAAAGTTCTCTGGTACGGTGTGGTGGAGTCTGATGTGAGGACGATGTGTCTCTGGATATCACTTGCATGCCTTCGGCCGGCTCATCATGCAGGCCGTTCTCCACGGCTGCTTGACTCCACGCACTCTATCGATTCGACTCATGTTAAAGCGATTCAGTGTGACGTGCTCCCACGACTAAAGTCGTGGGCTTCCCACCCGGTGTTGGCCGGGCAGGTCAATCCTGAAGGTTGGGAATCTAAGCTTTGNGCTCACTTGTTTGATTCCGGCTCTCGCCGTGGCAAACACCGAGTCAACTGCCAGTTTTCCGCGCACAACGACCGTTACGGTCGGGTGACCAATCAAGCTCACGGCGCGTATCCCACGACTGAAGTCGTGGGTTTTGCGCCTGCTTCACGCTATAATGACACCGCGTAGCCTGATCGATAGCATTGTGGAGCGGATGGAGGCTCGTTTTAGTCTGCTCCTGCTTATCATGTCCTTGAACCGGTCGATATCAGCGTCAACAGCGCCTCTGCAGGTGAAATAGCGAGTGCCTCAAGGCTTGGCTCTAAGGTGGTCACTATATTCACCAAGTGTCGTGTTAAAGTACTAAATACGACTTGTTCGTCTATGATTATCTCATGTAGCTAGCTTCCTTAGATGTTCCTATTAATTCTGTGACTGGACTAGAGTTAATATACTGTACGTATGAGAGGGTAGTAGGATGCCGGTTGATGTCGAATCGGATCAATGGAATAAGAGTAAACGGGTAGATATTCTGGAAGTAGAGATTGAAAGGTTTCTTCAGAAGAATTCAGAGAAGGCCTACAGCCCGGCAGAAATCTCGGACCATCTCACAGATGAAAAACCAGAGGTATTTCCTGAAATATTGCTTACTGAGGAGAGTTCTGCCAGAGTATCTCGGATAGTGTTGATTACGTCTCGGCTGGAAAAGTTAGCTTGGCACGAGCGTGTCAAGGCCCATGCACTCGAGGGCAAATTATACTACACTAACTGCGAAGGTGGACAATTTCCAATAGCTGAAGTAGAGCGAAACATTCCTAATCGATTCATCAATATAGAGCAGAGGATAGAAGAGATTGATGATGAATTAGGAACCGTACGCAGGATGCTTCAAGATTTGGAAGAGGAACTTCCCGAAGACTTTGATCTGTTATAAATCTCGGCGTGGAGCCGATTGAGTTTCGGGTTTGAGGACATTGATTCGGTGGTGGGTCGAGTGGCATGGAATCTAGCCGTCGTGATAACTGGTGAATATGTGCCCGCCCCGAGTGAGGTTGTTCGATTGGCCGAGTAGCCGATCACCGGTACCCTTGGAAAACCAAACGGAACTTCAGTATACGGGCTATAGTCATGAAGCGCTTTTTGGTGTAATCTTGAGCCAGAGGAGGTGGTGAGAAAGCTACCGCTGTAATCGGGTGGAGACGATTGGTTCCTTGAGTTGCTCACCGACAAAGAAAGGAATCGTTCAGCAAACGATGACTAGCGATTTGGACCGTATCACCTGATAGTTCGGTAGCGTCTGGATACCGATGAAAGATCCACTAATTTGCGTTAACGTTCGCTAATTTGGTTCCACAATCTAGTCGTTCAATATCTCTTCGGGCCATGATACTGAGTGCCCGCAAGGGCGTAGGTACAATCTCCAGTTGCCAGTCAGCTGAAGGGGTGCCTCCCCCTCCCTTCGCTGATGAGTCGTTGCACCACTTACCGTTCTCCCACCCCCCTGTCGTTTTGTGATTTGAGCGGGGAACATCTCGAGATGGTTTCTGTTCTGAGCACGCTACGTACCTCGAACTCTTGAGTCTAGTCTGCGAGCACCCTCCCGCTGGTCAGGCTGAGTCATCGAAGCGCTGATAACCGCCACGATCTGTTTGGCTGTCTGCCGTCACAGGTCGATTCCGCCGTTGATGTCGATTACTTCGCCGGTCATGTAGCCTGACTGCTCGCTGGCGAGGTAGCGAACGAGGCCGGCGATCTCGCTGGTGTCGGCGAACCGTTCGAGCGGGATCTCTGCGCGCAGGTCGTCTTGGATCTCGTCGGGAAGTGCCTCGACCATCTCAGTGTGGGTGAAGCCAGGCGCGATACAGTTGGCCGTCGTACCTGTGCTCGCCAGCTCGAGGGCGAGCGATCGGGTGAAGCCGAACAAGCCGCTTTTCGCCGCCGCGTAGTTCGCTTGACCGACATTCCCCTGCTTGCCGATCACGCTCGAGATGTTGATTACTCGCCCGTGATCGACGGTTTTGACATCGTCGTAGAACGTTTGTGTGCAGTTGAACGTCCCGTGCAGCGAGACATCGATTACCCGGTGCCAGTCCTCCACGGTCATCTTTTGGAACGGCCGATCACAGGTGATCCCGGCGTTATTGACGAGCACGTCGATTGGCCCAAATGTCTCGTGGACTGCCTCGCGCATCGTCTCGATTTCGTCGCGGTCAGTGACGTCAGCCTGAACAGGATGAGCCGTCCCCTCAAAGTCTGCTTCAGTGATTGTATCGGCGACCTCGTGAGCGGCTTCCTCGGAGGAGCGGTAGTTGACGATGACGGTTGCGCCGTGTCGACCCAGTTCGCGAGCGATGCAACGTCCGATTCCACGCGAGGCGCCGGTCACCAGACATGTTCGTCCCGTAAGCGGTTGGCGGGGCGGGAGTTCCAGAGTGTCCCGCCGCTCGGCGAGTTCTGCAGTCATGGCCGGCCCTCCAGCGCTGCCGCCTGATCGTGTTGAGAGTATGGGGACTTTTCACACTCCTTCGTTTCGAGTGCAGAGAGCCACTCCTGGACAGTGTATGTCCGGTCCTCAACCGTATCGGAGCCTTCCGTATACGGGACGACCCCCCGGAGTGCTTCTGTATCCAGGCCGGTCTCAGTATCGGCCTCGTAGAGTGCTACTGCTATGAACGGTACTCGGACCCGTTCGTGTGTCTCGTTACTCCCCAATCCAAGCGGTGACGACGGAACCTCATCCCGACGGAACGCTGGTTCAAGTGTGTAATCGTGCTGCTCGGCCCACTGTTCGAACTCAGCGACGAGTTCGTCACGTGTGGGCCTCATCTCGTCCGTCTTAGTAACCCCATGGTGTTCTGACGGCCACTGAGAGACCTGAAAGTCGGAGATGGGTCCGTGATCACACAGCTGCTGCAGGCGCTCGGTGAGTGCGTTGATCGTCTCTGCGACGGGAGCTGGAACACCCGACCGCACGTAACAGTCGACCTGGATATTTTCAGCCCGATCGATGGTGTTTGCTGGGAAATCCGCACCACTATTGGCTGGCATATCCATCCTCCGTACGGGAGACGAGATCTTTCTGAACGAGCGATGTGAGTATCGGTAGGAGCGTGAGCTTTGATAGGCCAAGCAATTGCTGGAGTTCAGTCGCTGTGGCCTCCTCCACCGCAAGGAGGGTTAGATAGACCAGTTTCGACTGAGGTGATCCGAGATCATCGATCTCTGCCATCTCCTGTTCTGGCACGGCGGTCTCTTGTGAGTTTGTAGGCACCATAACCACAGAGGACGGCTACCGCTCTGTTTATAAAGCTTGGATGAGGCACGTCCACAAACCTCACTTAGCGGGTTCCTGTCTTGAACGGCTGTTCCACGCGTAGTGTTAGATTTGACAGACATCACTGTCCGCTTTGCTCCCAGCACTCGAAAGAAGCCGTCTGTGAACTCGTTGTGAGCAGGTCGGCGAGTAGACACCGCCATGGCCTGCTTGCTTTTCCAACGTCCGAAAGCCACGATGTACAGTCGTGGCGGCCGACTGCGGTGATTGCCGCATTGTAGGCAACTCTGAACGATGCCGCTGCTTCTGATTCCTAAGGAGCGACAGAGGGTACCGGCCGCCATGAGTTCGGATCCGTCTGGTGGGTGGTCCCGGATTCGGTGACGGTAGGTGACAGCGGTCTCTGTCGCATGACACGCCAAAGCGTGCCAGTCTCTACCACGGGCGGTGCAGTATATAAAATTTGTGGCTCCTCGTCTACTTGAGCAACGTCGATCGCCGTCTGGGAACGTTGCTAAACTGTTGTCTACCAACTGATAAGGATCAGCGCCGTTGCTCGGAGATTCCCACGGCAAAAATAGTACAGGCGAGAATTGCTCGGCAATAGGACAGCGGTGGGTTTCTCGAGTGAGCAGCGGAACTTTCGGAATTCAAAGGCGGCTATAAGTAACTCTGTCGAGCAATTGAGGCTGCCCGGTGTGATCGCACCGGGCGTCCGCGATGATGATCGAAACGACAGCGGTGATCGTCGCATCGTACGTAGGAGTCAAGGGGCTCCTACGAACGGTCGACAGTACGACTCCGCTCTCGATCAGCGTTTGGGTGTGGGGTGCGGGCTTCGAGCTGTCGATCGGTGACGACCCTGGTTAAGGTTGTTGAGCCCCGCTACGGGGCTTTGCAACGAGACGGCCGAAGGCGCTGCGGTCTAAGCCTACCTATCGATATAGTCCTCGAGAATTGGATCAGTTTTCCACTCCGTCGTTCCTTTAAGTAGTTCTGGCCACAAGGTAGAGCTATGACGGGAAGTCGTTCTCTCGTGTTTTCAACGCAGTAGCGTAGGCTGTCCTGGCTCGCGAAAGGGTCTTGATTCGAGCAGTGATTTCTGTCCGCGTTAGTACTAGCGGCCAAGATGCCCAACGCCAGCGACGACCAAACGACCCGATCAGCGCGATTGGCAGTCTGGCTAATGAGGATTTCTTAGAGAAACCCGGGGTGAGGGTTTCTACGGAAGACGCGGTTGACAACTGGTTGGTAGGTGGGGCCTCGCCATTTATTCATGTGTGGGCCTAGCATGATAAGATTTGTGGTCAGGGTGTGTTACTATGTCAGCTGAACGTCGGAGTTCAAACTGCGACGTTGACCGACCAATTTACCATTCTTTCTTAAGAACCATGCTGCCCACAGATCCCATGCCAAGCAATCCCATCGTTAAGTATACAACGCATAGGTTTGCCCTTCTCTACCGATCCTACATCGCGAGATCGACTTCTGCCTAACTTCTCAGTCCGCTTCAGTTGTCATACTGTGTCCCTGAGATCGCCCTTCGAGATAGTCTTCGACTCATTTAAATCGCCAACGGACAAGAGTCCGATATGTACGATTTGACCGCTTTCCAGCGCGATCTGCTCTATGTTGTTGCTGGCCTGGATGAACCACATGGACTCGCCATCAAAGAGGAACTCGAGGAGTATTACGAAAAAGAGGTCCACCACGGTCGTCTGTATCCGAATCTGGATACGATCGTCGAGAAGGGGCTGATCGACAAAGGACAACTCGATCGTCGGACGAACGTCTACTCCTCACCCAGCGTGGACAGCGTGAACTCGAGGCTCGCCACGACTGGGAGGATCAATACATTGGCGGATTGGTTGATTGAAAACTCGCTGTGTTAGTGCTACAATGAGGATTCTCGATGGAGGCTCGCATCCAGCTTAACGGGCATGATTCGCGATGGGACTGGTGTCGGTGGAAATTTCGGATCCATACGGTACGTCCGTGCCATCGCGTCAACATTGTCGAGTCGACCAGACGCGGGTTCGAGCGCACCGATTCAAAGACTGAGTCGAACGTCGAGTCGGTGCCGCTGGTATCGGGCCGCCAAAATCAGCCAACGGCGTCGAGTGCGAAAGTGTGCCGATAACCCGTCTAACACGAGTATTTGTCCGTTTCAGTGCCTCTCCAAACCACTTTCACTCCACATTTGGCGCGAGTATATCCGCTCAGAAAACGTACGAAATGGGGAGGAGAACGCTATGACTACCCATCCCATGACCGAACGCGTGACCGCAGGATTCGTCGGTCACAATCAACGGACTGGACTCGACGAGGCAAGTCAATGACCGAACACAGTTCACCGAGGCACACCGCTGACCTCACGGAACCAGCCGGCCTCGAGGGGTCGGTATCAGCGGATCGAAGCGGTGCGAATTCCGGGGCCACCCCTGGCGATTTCGGCCCGTCCAAGGATTCGGCACTCGCGATCGAAACCGAGGAGCTGGTCAAACACTTTGGTGAGACGAAAGCTGTCGATGGTGTAGACCTAGCCGTCCCTGCGGGCGGCATCTACGGCTTACTGGGCCCCAACGGTGCCGGCAAGACCACGATGATCCGGATGCTCGCGACGCTGTTGCAACCCGATGCTGGGACGGCTCGCGTGTTCGGTCACGATGTGGGAGCCGATGCGGACGCAGTTCGCGGGCGCGTGAGCATGACCGGCCAGTTCGCGTCGGTGGACGAGGACCTCACCGGACACGAGAATCTCGTCTTGCTCGCCCGCCTGCTCGGCTACTCGCGGCGAGAGGCGAAGGCACGGACAATAGAACAGCTCGAGGCATTCGGCCTGACCGACGCGGCGTCCCGCCAGGTGAAGACGTACTCAGGCGGGATGCGCCGTCGACTTGACATCGCGGCGAGTATCGTCGTCACCCCAGAGCTGCTGTTCCTCGACGAGCCAACTACCGGCCTCGATCCGCGAAATCGCTCTCAGGTTTGGGAGATTATCCGAGCGCTCGTCGCCAACGGAACGACGGTGCTGCTGACAACACAGTACCTCGAGGAGGCCGACCAACTTGCCGACCGAATCGCTGTTATTGATGACGGTCGAATTGTCGCTGAGGGGACGCCCAGAGATCTTAAAGCCTCGATCGGCTCGGGCGTGTTGAACGTCCGGGTGCGTGATCCTGGCCAGCGTGAGGAGGCGAGGCAGGCACTAACCCGAATACTCAACGCCCCCGTGAAACTCGAGTCGGATCCGGCTGCGCTGTCGGCTCGCATAGCGGACACCAACCGCATCGCGCACGCGTTTGTCGAGCTGTCGCAGGCCGAGATCGCGGTCACGGACTTCGCGCTCGGCCAGCCTAGCCTTGACGAAGTGTTCCTCGCGCTGACCGATCGCGACGACCGAGATACACACACTGATCGCGCAAGTCGCGACGGTCGAGACAAGGCGGCCGCCGGGGGGAGATCGCGATGACAACCGAGAGCGGCGCCGAGCCCGACGCTGAACGCCTCCGATCGGCGGTATCGGACCAGCCGCGGCCACCGCGGCCGAGCGCGCTCTCTGCATCGCTCACATTTGGCTGGCGGGCACTGTTAAAGATCAAGCACGTCCCTGAGCAACTGTTTGACGTCACCGTTTTTCCGGTCATGTTCTTGCTGCTGTTCACCTATCTGTTCGGCGGTGCGCTTGCGGGTTCGACGAGTGCGTACTTGCAAGAGCTCCTGCCAGGAATCCTGGCGATGACGGTTGTCTTCATCACGATCTACACTGGGATCACGCTGAACGATGACGTTGATGAGGGTGTCTTCGATCGGTTCCGGACACTCCCGATCTGGCAGCCTGCGGTCATTGTCGGTGCCCTGCTCGGTGACGCCGTACGGTACACGATTGCCTCGACGATCGTCATCGCCCTCGGACTAATCCTCGGGTTCCGACCTGACGGCGGTGCCGTTGGCGTGCTATCGGCCGTGGCACTCTTGCTTGTATTCTCGTTCAGCCTCTCGTGGATCTGGACCGCCCTCGGGTTCGTTATGCGGAGTCCGGAGTCGCTCATGGCCACGAGCATGCTGGTCCTGTTCCCGCTGACATTCGTCAGCAACGTCTTCGTCGATCCGGCGACGATGCCATAGTGGCTCGAGGCGTTCGTTGGCATCAACCCAGTCAGCCACCTGGTCACGGCGATGCGCGGACTGATGCACGGGACCGCGACGACCGGCGAGGTCGGCATCGTCCTGCTCATGTCCGCGGCGCTCGTCATGGTGTTCGCTCCTCTTACGATGTACCTCTTCCGTAAAGAAACTTGAACGTCCCCTCTTTTTTATGGTCGCTGAATTTCTTCGCAAACCGCCGCCAGTATAGGGTCAATCAACGCTTCATGGTCGAGCACTGCGAACAGAACACTCACGGAGTGCTGCTTGTTGCGAACGTTAGGAGGAGTCCGCGGCTAAACGGACTACTGCTGATGGTGTCTTGTTCACTTGCGACGACGTGCGGCCAGGCTTTGTCTGCGATCATGGTCGAACAGCCGCATGGAACAACGATTACTCGAGTCTGGGAATCGATGGTGGACCTCGGTGAGTCGAACCTTGAGGAACAAACGCGACAGGTGAGTCCGAACGACAAGTATGGTCCAAGAGTACGTGATGACAAGGCGGTGTTGAGGCTAACAGTGCTTGAGGAGTAATTGCCGTGTTGAATAGCGGCCTCTGAGATGGGAAATGGCTATTCGATTCGTGAGATCACCACCCTTAACGTCTCACGAAAGTGACCAGCTCGAAGCCATCCACGAAGACACCGCTATTCAACACGGCAGGAGTAATTAGAACTGAATTGTCCACACTCCATCTCTTCCTTGGGATAAGTCGAATACACTGAGGGTTCTGGAATCAGCATCATACCCTAGGAGAGCAAAGGATTCCATCTCGTGACTAATACCGACTCTTGAGGTGTCGAGGATCATACTGACTACGATTTGTAGCTGTCCTGACTCGTCCTCTACGGTCTCTAAGACCCATTCGTGGGGAGTTTGCAAACCCCCGCTTGGATCAACCGTTACGCCGGGATTCTGAATGATCGTACTTCTGTGTCCGAGCCCGTGGAAATTCGGATCATCATTTCCGAGCGCGAACTTCCAATATGCATGCGTCCGAGTTCCCGGAATTCCCTCAACGTACTGCACCGGTTCCAAATAATCTTCTTGTAGCCACAAACCCTGTCCTTGAGTCAGAATTTCTAGCCACGTGTCAACTGAGCCTCCACCCTGGACATTCGCCACAGTGTTCCCATTCAACTGGGCCGATGCTACTGATCTGTTGCTGGCTCCAGCCACCGTATTCGCGCCTAAGACGGGGACTGCGATCACTCCACAGGCATTGGTTATGAAGGCTCTTCGATCCATATCCGTGTAGATGCTTCGAAGATAGATAAATATATCAACACGTATTTTGAATAACAGGAGAAGGGACCTGACTGCTGCCGATCTAATGCCACCACTGAACAAACGCTGAGAGACGATCGTACAGAGGTTAGTTCTGGTCGACAAGCTCGCAACTGAAGGCAGAGACATTCGCCTCTCTCTTTCGACATTCTTCAGCCGCTATTGATACTGTCCAATCACACACTAGTTGAAGATGCCTAAGAAAAACAGAACAGTAGTACAATCAATCATCGTCGTTGGCATCTGTCTGAGCATCCTTTTGACTGGACCCGCTGCTGCTACCACTAGCATCGGGGCGGACACCGCTGAAGTGTTCAGTCTGAATCAGCAGGAAGGCCAGTATGGTGATGGGGACTACGAGGATGAAATTGAGGCGGAATATGGCGACGGAACTGGATATGAGGACGAAATAGAGTATGGGGATAGCCCGATACAGAGTCCTGAAGACTTCGTTGGTGTGTTAGAAGGTGAGTTTGACCTACAAGTATATGATCTTCAATTCCAAGAGGATATTGGTTACCTAACCATCGGGAGCAACTCTGCTGGCGATATAGATATCCTATTACAAGAAATACTGATGGTTACAGCCACGTACACTGTCTATGTTGATGGCGCTGAGGCTTTCCCAGCCGCACTTGTAGTTGAGATCGTCGATAGCAATGGGGACTCTGTCGTTGGATACCATATCGAAGCAAACTGGGTCCTGGCATACCTGGATGGATCGGCCACCGAAGAGGAACTCATGGAGAGTATCTTCTACACCTTACAAGATCTAACGCAACAGTACCAGTAGTCCGTTTCGTTCCACCACTAAACTGAGGTAGCCTTTCGTCTTGCTCCGCTATTCTGAGACTTCTCAACGGTCAGCTGACAGGATTCAGCAATCGGTTTAGCCGGTAACTCCTGCCCGAGCAGGCCTCCGGCGTGAGTGGCAACAGTGTCGCGTCGGCGGCAGACCGCCGCCGAGAGCGACGACTTTCCGTCGATTCAGCCGTTATCCGCTCGTCAGGACCGTCAGTACAACCGTTCCGACACAGAACTCAGGCTTCAGAAACAGTTAGCCGAGGGTGCTTTGTGAGGTACTGATCCTTGGTCGCTGGATCGTAGACGTTAGCTGGCTTCCACTCGGGTCGTAGAGCTGCATATAGGCTTCAACGTCACGTGGTACGTCTACACTCAACGTCGTCT
Source organism: Natronococcus amylolyticus DSM 10524 (assembly GCF_000337675.1). Lineage (GTDB taxonomy): Archaea > Halobacteriota > Halobacteria > Halobacteriales > Natrialbaceae > Natronococcus > Natronococcus amylolyticus. The sequence goes on from NZ_AOIB01000027.1 coordinate 89,952, forward strand.
CTTGTGCTACCTCTTCTGCTTTTAGTAGGTTCGCGTCTTCCAGCGCTGCTCTCCCCTCTTCGGTAAGCAATAGAACACGTGTGGATTATCACGCGTTCGCTGGTCTTCGGGCAGAGTGACTCGAGCAACGAGACTAGTATCAACCAACGTCTCTAGGTGGTTTCTGATGGTGCTTGAATTCACGTCCAACATGAAGTAGTCGAGTTCCTTCAGCGTTGGAAGGTGCTCAGGGTGCCCGATGATCTTTTGGAGAATTTTGAACCGTTCCCTGCTAAGATCATCCGTGTGAACTTCGACGACTTCACACGTCATGCCGTGATACTGAGCATCGGAATCGTCTGCGCCAGATAGATCTGGACCAGATCACCGACTGAGTACGCCTCATTTGATGGCTGTGAAATATTCTCCATTGTCGTCTGTGAGATGGACTGCTTCGATCAGAGCGGTTCTACGACGATATGTTCTTGAACGAGATAGGGGCGCTTTGCCCGGCCCGTAGTCTCATACTTGATGACACCGTGTTCGGCCAGCACTCCCAGGTCCCGACTTACCTGTCCCTTATCGCGCTCTAGGAGACAAGCGAGCTCACGAACAGACTTGACCTCCTCTCCTCGGAGTGTGTGGATGATTTCGCGTCTCTTTGGAGTAAGAACCGTCTCAGCGCTTTCAAAGCTGAGAACTTGCACGTCATCCATGCCTCCCCGTGCAAGTGCTCGAGCCATCTCGCTCCGTCGCTCTACTTGAGCATTGTCATCTGTTGGCTGCGACCAGTCTATTTGAGGCATCTTGATCCACTGACTGTTGTGTAGTATATAGAGCAGAGGATAGAAGAGATTGATGATGAATTAGGAACCGTACCAGGATGCTTCAATATCTGGAAGAGGAACTTCCCGAAGACTTTGATCTGTTATAAATCTCGGCGTGAAGCCGATTGAGTTTCGGGTTTGAGGCGATTGCTCCAGAGTCAGGTCGTATAGACCTAGTCGTCGCGATCGGCGGTGAGCACGGGCTCGCTCCGTGAGGGTGTTCGGTTGCTCGAGTAGCGATCATCGGTACACCCTCGGAAAACCAAACGAGCTTCAGTATGCGGACTACACAGTCATGAGACATTTTTTGGTGTAAGCACCATGCTTACCACAAAAGTGCACTATTAGTGGATCGCGGTTCGTGGGCGACATAAGCACCCTAATCAGCACCCACCTGTTCGAGCCAGATTGGCCACAATTCCCCAAGTTGTGGCTAACCTCGTGTCACCCACGTGCCGCCTTTCACTCAGATCCAGCAGGGGCCCACCGTTGCTATCCAACACCCGCTTTTGCATAATACCCCATCAGCCAGATGTCTGACGGACTCGAGGGTACTGACTTGTTATAAACCTCGAGGGCTACGAGAGAGGTCGTGAAAACGCTAGGAGTAAGATCCCTTCGCATTCGAATAACGGCAATGACAACATGGGATGTAGATCGAGTACTCATTGCTCGCTGATTAAGTTCACTCATATAGGCTCTCAGCGAGAAAAGCTCATAGACAGCTTTGAGATCCCATTCGCATATTCCTGCAGGAGACAGCAAAGAGCAGCGGTATTACTTGATGTTAAGGCTGTAGAGGCGTTTGCGCGCGTCCGAGAACGAGAATCGGGAGTCAACGACGTTCTCCTCGTCGAGACGATTTAGGGCGTAGCGAACTGTCCGGTTCGGTAGAAGCGACTCGTCGGCGATCTGTTGCTGGGTCATCGCATCGTTGTGCTCGAGGACTTTTGCAACGAGTTTGGCGCTCGGTGGCAGATCAGGGATGTCGTCCCATGATCCGTTGTGGGTTGGTTTTTCCTGCATTGATTCTGACGTCCCCATTGTCTACTCCCCATTCCAAACATAGCGTGATAATATCTTCCATTATCACTCATGCACTCTAGTTATGAATGGGTGCGAATTTATCTATCTTAGAGAATAAGATAATTACCTTACTAAACCTGTAGAACGCCTGTATGCAGCCGTCAATGAGGAGACCCCACTTGTCGCACTCCTCTTTATAGCGAACGTTGTCGAGCTCGCCATACTCCGCTCCGATCACGGGCCATTCTCGTCATCAAACCCTTTTCGCTCCATCGCACCCCACGAATCGACCCCGCGGAGGAACTCAACGAACCCACGCCAGAGGATGATCGTCTTCCACTGCCGGTAAAGGATGTTCTCGAGGATACCGTAGCCGAGCAATAGGGCAACATCCTGTGGCCGTTCGTAGCGCCGGTAGCTCGCCACCTCACTCAGTACGGACAGCCAGGAAAGGAACATGCTGAGGAGGATCGCAAGCAGCAGGAACGAAATGAAAAACCACGTGTCGACAATCCCGAGGACGAACGCCAACGGGACGATAACGTACCCGAGTCCCTCAACCAGGGGACCAAACCCCTCGACGCCCATAAAGAAAGGTAACGCAAACATTCCGGTTACACCGTAGTTCGGATTGCCGATCATCTTCCGATGCATCGTCAACGTTTGGAATAGGCCACGATGCCAGCGTCGTCGTTGTCGACTTAGCGCCGTTCGATCTTCGGGAACTTCCGTCCAGATCACCGGCTCGGGAACGAACTCAAGACGGTACTCCTGATCGCATTCGTTCAGGTAGCGGTGCATGCGGACGACCAACTCCATGTCTTCGGTAATCGTATCCGAGCGGTACCCACCGACCTCTCGAACCAGTCGCGTGTCGAAGAGGCCGAACGCTCCCGAGATGATCATTAGGCTCTTCAGGCTGCTCAAACCGATTCGGCCAGAGAGAAACGCCCGCAGGTACTCCATTGTTTGGAAGCCAACCAGCGGGTTCCGCGAGAGGCGAATCTCTTCGACGATCCCTTCAGTGATCGAACAGCTATTCGCAACGCGGACGACGCCACCGGTCGCGACGGTTCGCTCAGGATATTCAAGAAATGGTTTGGCGACCGAGAGCAGCGCGTCACGCTCGATAACCGAATCCGCGTCGACCGCACAGAACAGCTGTTTCTCGGTGAGATAGACCCCGGCGTTCAATGCGTCCGCCTTCCCTCCATTTTCCTTATCGATCACGGTCAGTTTTCGGTTTTCTGTCGAACGATAGACGTCGCGTACGGTTTCACATGGAAGTTCTCTCGGTGGTGATGCGGGTACCGCTTCGAGGTCGAACGCGTCGACAAGCCTATCCAACGTGTCGTCAGACGACCCGTCGTTGACGACGATTACTTCGTAATCGGGATACTGAAGATCAAGGAACGACTGGACGCTTGAGACGATAACAGGCGCTTCGTTGTACGCGGGAACGACGATCGCGATTCCAGGGAGGAACGGCGAGCCAAACCGCTGGTAGGTCGATTCGAATGTCCGTTTGTTTATCAGCCGACGCAGCTCAACCAGCGCCGTGAGGTGGATGACGAGATACGCGGTGTTCGCTACCACAAAGTAGGCAACGACGAAGACGCTGAACCCAAACAGAAACCCCGCAAGGAGGTCAATGGCAGTCATGCATCCTCCAGAACAGCCGTGTGTTCGGCCTCGACCCAGCGCCACGTCCGTTCGAGCGCTTCAGGGGAATTGGCTGGTCTCTTCTGCCTACCCTGCGTATGCAACACTCGCACGCCGACGAGTCGGGCCAAGTCGTCAGGTTCGTCCTGAACGGCTGTCACCACTCGTTCAAGATTGGTGTTCCACCGACCGTAAACGTCGTACGCAATCCGTCGAACCTTCGGCGAAGGGTCAGTAAGGAGGTCCTCGATTTCTACCGCATCACGGAGCTGCTGGTTCCAGCCGTACTCCGCGAGCGTCGAGAGTGCAGCTGCCCGGACTTCGGGTGATTCATGATCGAGACAAAAAAGAATCCATGTTAACGAGGACGGGCTAACTCCTGATTGACAGTGCTGGAGGACGGTCAAGACCTGAATAAGCACCGCATCCTCCCATTCTCCATGTTTTTCATTAGCGATAGACAGTAGATACTCCGGTTTCCGAATGACAATTCGATAAAGGGTATCAAGTCCAAAGATCGACAGTGGCTCACGGCCCTCCCACAGGAGCAGATCCACACCGGTTCGTTTAGCACGGGGATCGTCGTTCTCGAAAAGGACGCGCGCCGTCGCCGTTCGAACGCTCTGATTCCACGTACAGGTCCGAAGAGCGGTATCGACGGCCGACGGGTACTCGAGGAGAGCGAGCCAGCTCAGCGCGCGGAGCGTCAGGTAGAGATTGTCAGACTCGAGGTCGTTTCGAAGCCGCTCGGGAGTGAACCCGAGCGCGTAAACCAATTGCTGAAGTTTCGTCCGTTCTCCGCCGTGAATCTGCGGGAGTAACCGTTTTCCGGTCTCACGTACGGCCGACCATTCCGGCGGCGATAGTTCCTCGACCCAGTCGTTCCAAGAGGGATCATCCTCGTCTAACCTGGATGCCAACTCGGCCGTTATTACGGGTTTTACCACCTCGACGTGGTGGGCTTTTCGCTGTTTTCGAACGGAGACGACGAGCGTCGCCGTGCCAACGAGCAAGACTACTGACCCCAATCCGATCGTCGCCCAGACAACGAGCGTGATTGCCTCCATACTTCACGTGCTCGGTAGCATGCGTTTGATCCGGGCGACGACCTCGTTCGGGCTGAATGGCTTGGTGACGTAGTCGGTCGCGCCGCGCTCGAAGCCCTCAACGACATCATCCTCACGCGACCGTGCGGTGAGCATCAACACAGGAAGATCGGCGAGAGTGTCTTCGTCTCGAATTCGCTCGAGGACCTGAAATCCGTCCATCCGCGGCATCATCACGTCAAGCACCACGAGGTCAGGCAATTCATCGGTTTCCTGAAGGTGATCGATGCATGCTCGCCCGTCTTCGAACGTTGTCACGTCGAACCCGTTCGCCTGGAGTTTGAACGTCAGAAGTTGTTGGATGTCCTCATCGTCTTCGGCGATGACGATCGATCGAGTCATTGGTCAGTCACCCCAGATCCCGTAGCGTCTCCTTCTCTGTGTGAGGAATCTACCGGTGTCGAGATGAGTGTCGAGGCCAAGTCCGTGGCGTTGAGCGGTCGCTGAACGAACAGCCTCCCACCGATTGTGTATCGTGGCTCGGTTTCTGTCCGTGACTGATCGACGAGTAGGACTGGAAGTCGGCGTCCGCCCCGACGCTCGCGAAAGATCCGTGTCCCCTCTCTCACAGTATCGGTCCCATTCGTCGCGCCGGAGAGCCCCTCGGTCCGAACGAGGCCAACATCGTACTCCCTCTCTCGATGTACCGTCCGCGCCTTGTCAAGGTCGGTGACCACCGTCACTTGCCACGATTCGGGGAGGACAACCGCTTCCTCATCCGCCGTTGTATCAAACATTAAGACGTCAATTCGCTCCTCATCGTTTACATCGAGAAGGGTTTCGGTCGCCTCAAGAACAACGGCCGGCTTCTCCGAAAGATACGCGGACACACCGAGCTGGGGTGACCCCGTCGATTCATCCCGGACGATCGACAGTGCAACGATTGACGCCTCCTCGTAGTCTGCATTCCGGCATACCTCCTCAGCAAGCCCGATTCCATCACCGTCCTTGGCAAGCAGGTCGACGACGATTACTGATGGGGGATCGTCGCGGATCGCTTCCCGTGCAGCCGAGCGGTCGTCGGCGATCACGACGTCATAGCCGATATCGTGGAGCTGCTCTACTAGCAGGCCAGAGACCTCCTCATTTATGTCTATGAGCAGGAACGGTCCATCAAGTGAACCAAGGACGTCTGACTGATCAAGTTCCGACCGCTTATCCCATTCCTCGCGAACGCGTTCGATCCTCCCGTCGAATGCTGAATTCAGTGTTTCGAGAGCGGCGTCTAGTTCGGTCGCCTTTCGGAGGACGAGCTGTGCGAGTGATTTCTGCTCGTCCGTCAACGACCCAACGTCCTCGTCTGCAAGCATCTCCATATACCCGAGAATCGACGTCAGCGGCGTCCGGAGTTCGTGCGAGGCCTGCTCGAGAACGTCTCGCTGGAAGTCCGTGAACGCGTACAGCTGCTCTTCCCTCGAGTCAACCTCCTCTCGCAACATCAAGCGGTCAAGCCGGGCGTCGACGATCCAGCCCAGGAGCTCAGCGTAGCGAACGTCATCCTCGTCAAACCCGTCGTCCGTGACGAGCTGTAACACGCCGGCCTCACCGATCGGCGTACAGAGTGCCTGGCCACTTCCGAAGGGGACGTCCACGTCGGCCGCGTCCGTCCCACCCTCGACAACAATCGTCTCGTTTCGATCGACGGCCGCGTCGATCCTGGAACCCGTGACCGGGAGTTGCCGTCTACGCTCGGTCGTGTCGGGCGGAGTACTGGTGATTGTGGCCCATCGCTCCTCACTTCGAACGATGACCACGGCGTAACGGAGCTCGAACAGCTCGTACGTGGCGTGTATCACGGCGTCGTAGATCGCGGTTTCGGTTGGACGACCGGCTAGACGGGTTGCAACGCGGTGGAGGAGTTCAAGCCGGGGCAGTGTATCGACTCCTGTATCGGATGTCTCCATGTCGACCTCGTTATCTTGCGGATGTTCTTCTTTATCTGTCATGAATGTATTTCTCTCCTTCGCGAATTGGTCGATGTGTGGAATCCGCATCGGCGGTCACGATCTCGAATCGGGCGCCCCCCTCGGACCCTTCGGTGATTGAGATCTCCCACCCGTGCGCGTCGACGATGTCGGTGACGATCGCCAGCCCGAACCGACGCTCCGCGTCATCATCGTCAAACTGTCGGTCAGTAAGCAGCGCCTTGCGTTCCGCTTCGGGAATGCCGGGCCCGTCATCCTCAAGGTAAAATCCTCGGTCGCGATCGAGGTCCCCGACGTGAACGGTGACGTCGATGCCGCCGTGCTCGATTGCGTTCCGAAAGAGGTTCTCGAACAGCTGGGTCAGTCGGAGGGGATCCCCCTCGACCATTGTCTCGCCTTCCAAAAGGAGGCGTGCCTCATCGGTTCGGACGGTCGACCACGCCTGTGTAGCGACGTGGTCGATGTCGATGGGCTCTACTTCCCCAATCTCTTTGCCTGCTCGCGCGAGTGCGAGCAGGTTCTCGACAATCTCGGCTGTTCGATCAACCCCCTCTTCGACCTTCTGCAGATGACGACTGTCTCCTCCTTCCAGTTCGAGTTCGAGATAACCCTTCGCGACGGTCAGCGGATTTCTGATGTCGTGAGCGACGACGCTCGCGAATTCCTCGAGACGGTCGTTCTTCCGTTCGAGTTCGCGTTCTCGCTGTTTGAGCGCCAGCTCCCGGTCGGCACGGGTAAGTGCGCTCGTCGTCAGCGCTGCCAAGATGGTACCGAACTCGCGATCGTACTCATCGAAGTTCCTGTCCCGAAACGACCCACAGATCAATACACCGTGGTCGCCGAGCGGAAATAGCATCTCGCTTCGGATCGGTGTATCTGGATTGTGCACGTTCGGGGCGGCGGCTACGTCTCCAAGCATCTGTGGCTCGTCGTTCTCGAAAACCTTCCAGGCAACGCTGTTCCCCGGCCGAAAGACAGGTTGTTCGTCGAAGAGATCATCCGCTCGATCGGTCGTCGCGAACGGTACCAGGGCGTTCTCCTCGGAGTCGTAGCTCCAGACGCCTGTTATCGGAAGGTTGAGAACCTCGTTCGCGGTCTCGGTCGCGATCTGAGCGATCGATACCGGTGTACTCGCGTTCATCAGCTGGGAGCCGACAGTGGTCAACGAGTGAAGCACTCGCTCGCGTTCTTTCACTTCCGTAATCTCCGTCGCGATACCATAGAGCGTGTAGAACTCGCCCTCCTCGTCGAAGAGCGGAATCACCGTGGTCAGAAACGTACGGCGACGGTCGCCGATCCACGCTTCCTCTTCGTTCCTGATAGGTTCACCGGCTTCAATGGCTTGGCGTTCGAGCGTTCTGTTGCCTTCGATCGCGTTTTCGCCGTAGACATCATCGGCTGTCTTTCCAATGAACGCGTCTCGCGGAAGTCCAAGCAGTTCTTCATACTGTTTGTTGACGTACTGATAACGTCCCTTCGGGTCCTTTTTGTACACCACCGCGAGTGCGTTGTCAAGGACAGACTGGAGTTCGGCCTTGGCCCTCTCTACTTCCTCCCGGAGAACCTTTCGCTCGGTGATATCTGTAATGAATCCTTCGAGTGCGACCAGTTCGTTGCTCTCGTCGTAGACGCCGGTTCCCTGCTCCCAAACCCACCTTTCGCCGCCGTCCTTCGTCACGATTCGGTACTCCACTTCAAAGCTCTCCTCGACGTCGAAGGCGTCCTGAATCGTCTCCCAGACGGTTTGCTGATCATCGGGATGGATTATGTCGCCACCCCACGTCACTACCTCATTTTCGACTACGTCCGCATCGTAGCCGGTAAGTTCCCGACAGGAGCCACGAACGAACTCCATTGGCCATTCGGATTCATTAGCACACCGATAGACCACACCCGGTAAATTGTCGAACAGTCGTGAGAGGTACAGTTCGCGCTCCCGTCGCTCGGTTATGTCGCGGATGCCGCAGACTAATCCGCCGGATTCCAACCCCGTGAGCGTGAGCTCCTGCGGAAACCGGGTCCCATCGACCCTCCTTCCAACTGCCTCCCCTCGCCACTCGCCTTCGCGCCCGATTTCCGGCATGATCTCCGACTCGAAGCGTTCGAGCTCCGCCTCGTCGTAAAGGATGCGCCAACTCTCGCCGATCAGTTCGTCGGGATCCTCGAACCCGTACATCTCAGCGTGGGCAGAATTTGCGTAGACGTACTCGTCGTCTTTGTCGAGGATCGCGATTCCTTCCATCGATATCTCGATCGCCGAGTGAAGCCGTCGTGCCTCGCGTTCGAGACGATCACGTTCGGTGATGTCACGGACGATGGCAAGTAGGAAGTCGTTGCCCTGTATCGTAACGCGTTTCAGATTGACGTCGATCAGCCGCTGTTCGCCATCCTTGCGTTCGATTTTCCACTCGAATTGACTCTCTCCCTGTTCGACGGCATGTTGGATCCGTTCGAGGGCCTCCTCCTGTGAGTATTCAGGACTGTCGACGCTGAAGTCACCGACGGTGAGCTGTTTGAGTTCCTCGATTGCATAGCCGTAGACAGATTCGGCTGTCGGGTTCGCATCAAGAATCTGTCCTGTTTCGATGTCATGTACGAGGATCCCTTCGTTGACTGCGTGGAAGATCTCCTCATAGGCGGGCATCGTGAACGGTTTCCCCTCGCTGTCTTCGATCGTATTGACAGTTTGGTTCTCGATAATATTGATGACTCTTTCGACAAGTTCCCTGTACGCGTCCGTATCATCATGTCTTGCAACGTACTCATCTACCTCTAGTAAGGTCGCCTCACTCCCATCCTCGACGAATAGGACGACTGGCACGTCGACGTCGGCAGTCTGGTGGGCTATCTCAGTCCCAGGTTTTTCCCCAAGGTGGTACCCACTAACGACGCAGTCGATACTCCGTTCATGTATTAGTTCGAGCGCTGAATTGACTGTTTGGGCGTTGAACGCAGTCACATCGTATGGGGTCCTCTTCTGTATAGCGGCACTGATTTGATCACGCGTATCGAAATCGAACCCGACATACAGGAGCGTGAGTCCCGCTGGGGACGTACCGGTCTCGTGACCTGTCATCCTACTTGTAGAGTGTCACGTCTATGCCTTTAATATATTTTCCAATATTGTTGATAGATGGCTGCCTTATCACTGCAGAGGATAGTCTCTTTATAACCCGCACTGTCTAGTTCAGCACCACCTCAGCTGGCGTTTTTCCATCAAGCGATTGATGCGGTCTCTGGTGAGTGTGCCGCGTGATTAATGCTCAGGACACCTCTCACTCGGCACGGTTTTAAGATGATGTTCCCGGTTCTATTTATTGATGTCTCGTCTCACAGTACCGAAATCCACACACATCGAACGAAAAGAAGAGCTACTAGACCGCGCCAGATCTGATGGGTATGAGGGGATAGTCCTCTTTGGATCGTTGAATATCCACTATATCAGTGGAATGTATCACTTGCCGACGGAGCGGCCCGTTGCCCTTGGTATCACTGCAGACTCTGTTGAAGCCATTGTCCCACGGCTGGAAAAAGAGCATGCAACCCGTGACGACTTTTTGATTGATGACGTCACTGTCTATTTCGAATATCCGCAAGGTAATCCAATGAAAACTGTGGCTGAAATGTGTGATCGACTTGGTATTGCTGATGGCGCGATAGCAGTTGATGCGGATGGAAGTCCAGCACGAAATGGGTACACTGGTCCAGCGCTCTCAGAACTCGTCTCCGCAGATGTTGGCGTTGAAGACTATATTACGGATATGCGTGAACTCAAGGGAGAGCACGAAATCGAGCTTATTCGTGAATCCAGCGCCTGGGCTAATCTCGGACATCGACTCCTTCAGGAACAGATTGAGCCTGGTCGCCGTCCAATTGAGGTTCGAGCAGAAGTCGAAGCGGATGCAGTGAAGATGATGCTCGATACGCTTGGTGATCGGTATGAGATGCGATCCTGGGCTAATCCGATGCAGTGCCTGTTCACTACGGGAGATGTCACTTCTCTCCCACATAGTATGGATCAGACAACACGAATAGAGCAGGGAGATAACATCGTTACAATAGTCAAACCCAACATAGGCGGCTATACTACTGAGCTCGAGCGAACACTGTTCGTTGGTGAGCCAACGGGCGATCAGCGAACGTATTTCGAGATTATGAAGGAGTCTCAAGAGATCGCAATTGAAATGATCGAACCTGGTGTCGAGTACGCTGCTATTGAGGAAGCTGTTGTTGACTACTACCAAGAGCAAGGGGTTTCTGAGTACGTACAACACCACGTCGGTCATAACATCGGTTTGGAGGGACATGAGAGACCGTTCCTCGATGTCGATTACGAAGGCGAGATCCGCCCCGGCGAACTGTTTACAGTAGAACCAGGCTTTTACGTTCCTGATGTGGGTGGCTTCAGACACTCCGATACAGTAGTTGTCACCGAAGACGGGACAGAGACCTTGACGTATTATCCACGCGAAATTGATGAATTGATAGTCTAAGCACGGTCCAGATCTCCTTGGTCCATCCAGTGATTTGTATCTTCGAGGTTAGTCTGGGTAGATAGGACAATACTGTGCATCGATAGTACTCCTATGAGACCTCGGTTGCGTTGCCCCGAATAAACAGCAAAAGTATGAATCAGACTGTGGTTCTGAAATGAGAGTCCTAATCTGATTGAGAGTGCTCTACGACAATATTGCTCTCTTTTAGGACTATAGTTGGGTCGGCAGTCGCAGAAATATCTACTAGTGGATTCTCATCGTAGCAGACCAAATCTGCAGGGGTACCTGGCTCGACAATACCGAGATCTGGTTTTCCGAGTTCAGTCACACCTGCGAGTGTCGCTGCTTCCAATGCGTCCGGTGGGTCCATGCCTTCGTTGACCATTTGCTCGAGTTCCAGATGGATTGCTGAATGAGGAACGCCTGGAGAACCGGCGTCGCTACCCGCGAGGATACGACAGCCACGAGCTAGTGCTGATTGAAATGCAGCCGTGTGCTGGTCGTATAGTTCACTGGCGTTCTGCTGGGCGTACTCTGGAATACCATCTCCTCCACCTGCAATCCGCCCATAGACGAACAACGTTGGATCATACGCTTGGTCTTTAGTATGTAACCGATCGATGAGATCCTCATCAAGCTGATTACCATGCTCGATCGTGTCGACACCAGCCTCAACTGCGTTTTCGATTCCTGATTGGCCAATCGCATGGGCAGCGACCGGGAGCCCGAATCGCTCAGCTTCGTCTACGATTGCCTCTAACTCTTCACGTGAGAGTTCGGCTGTCCCAGCGTCTTCTCCAACAGATTGTCCATAAACACCACCGGTTGCGCTTACTTTGATGAGATCTGCACCAGCGCTGCGAAGTTCGCGAACGGCATTGCGGCAGTCCAAGGGACCGTTGCTCTCGATGCCCCAAAATGGATCATGGCCTCCAGGAATAATGATTGTCTGTCCGCTGGCATAGGTCCGCGGCCCTTCGACCCATCCCTTTCGAATCGCGTGGGCGACAGAGACCGCAATATCATCGACGCTACCAACATCACGGATAGTTGTGACACCGCCGTGGAGTTGGTCTCGAGCGTTACGAACAGCACGGAGTGTCATCTGCTGTTCTGAATCTGCTCGCAATGTTGCGACTGGGTCTCCGGAGCCATCCCACACCAAGTGAACATGCATATCACATAGGCCAGGGATGATCGTCTCAGTCTCGATTTCTTTGTGAGCTGAACCAGGGCGTTCTTGGCTTACAGTAGCGATTTCGTGATTGCGCACGCCTACCCAGTGATCGTCACGAAGTCCGTTCTGGGCGTCCCAGACAGCCCCGTGGATGAGTACATCATACGACGCCATCAGTCGACTCGTAGGACGCCAGCATTGGTCTCTGTGACGCTCTCTGCGCCGCTTTCGGTAATAATGAGGGTGTCAGAGTGTCGAAGCGCATTCCCCTTCTCGTGAAAATATAACCCCGGCTCGATGCTGATCACCATTCCCGGCTCGAGCTCTCCTGTCTTTTGTGCGTTCAATGCGGGTTGCTCGTGGATCGTGATTCCCTCTCCGTGACCTGTTCTGTGTTGCACGTAGTCACCGAAACCTCGAGATTTGATTTGCTCGTATGCCCACTGATCGATCTCTCCAACGTCTTTGCCGGGTTCGACTCGGTCAATAACCTGCTCACGAACATCGACCAGCATTTCCATTCCCTCCTCAATTTCATCGTCGACGTCTCCAACGAGGAATGTCCGTTCTTCCTCGCAAATGTACCCCTGAACCGACGGCAAGGCAATTCCGACGACGCTGTCGCCGCCTTCGATCATGCGCGAGGATGAGAGGCTATGTGGTTCAAGTCCGTGTGGTCCAGAAAGGATACTAGCAAACCCGTACTGTCCGAGTTCGTTTGCTGTTCCGATATCGAACTCACTGTGCTTGTCAAGGTAGGTATCGTAATACGCTTGTTGGACCTCCGCAACGACCTCAATTTCGGGTTTTCCAGAGCGGACTGACTCAAACATTGCCTCACAGCCAGCCGTCGCCAAATCCTGTGCTCGACGGATTTTGTCGAGTTCCCAGTCTGTCTTCACAATACGAAGCGAATAGAAATGGTCCGTCGCATCGACGAAATCAGCATTACTCTGGGCAGAAAGGCTCTCGACCCAGCTGGGTTGCGCTTTTGCAGCATCATAACCGAGTGTCTCAGCTGAGTCGGGGATGGCTGCCGCCAGTATCTCGAATGGGTTGTCGCTATCCTCGTACGTTAGTACACGGTCGGTCCACGCAGTTCGTCTGGCCTTTCGTTCCTCTAACCGAGGGCCAACAAATGCGCTTTCTGACGGCGTCACGACTCCGAGAACTGGTCTGGAATACATCCCAGCATAACAGCCAGTCAGATAGTATGAGTTCGCTGGCGAAAACCCGATTAGCCCATCTAGATCGCTTTCACTTAGATAGTCTCGAATCTTCTCGAGTCGCTCGTCGTCTACGAATTGATCCTCTGGTTCTGGTGAAAAGTCGTGCATCTATGATGCCTCCATTGGTTCTGTTACAACTTCTCCATCTCTAGTTATATAACTAACCACAAGGATGGAAAGCAGTGCAGCAGGTGCAGCGATTACGACTGCATCAGTTTCGATCGGTGTCCCGAGCAGGGGGTCCCAGGCAATTGCAATACTCGCACCGACGAGCATTCCTGAGATTCCACCAGCTTTAGTGAGTCGATTCCTCATGAGGAAAACGGCCATCAGCGGAACGGTGATCGCGGCCCCGTATGCTGTGTAGGAATACATCTGGAGCTCGAGAATCGTCGGGAAGAATTCTCCGAGAACAAATGCAAAGATTCCTAGAGCGATGACCAGTCCCCGCGTAAACCAGGCAACCCTGGATGAAGATGCATCGGGGTTTACGAAGTTACTGTACAGGTCATGTGAAATATTCGTACTTGCTGAAAGCAAGTATGAGCTTCCCGTCGTAATGATGAACGCTGAGACTGCAGCAAGCAGTAGTCCACCGATCCAAGTCGGAATAACAGTTGTTACCGCGACCAGTGCCATTCCTGGATCCCCTAGCTCTGGGAACATGGCACGGGAGGCAAACACGAAAACAGGGATGATCGTCATCGCTACACCGACACCGATGAACCACCCAATAATTCCCCGATTACTGCTCTCGTCACTGTCTCCAGCAAGGATTCGTTGATACATATTCTGATCGCCCAAGATCAGCAAAAAGAACGGTGCCCAGAAGCCCAAGAACTGGAGGAATGTCAGGTCTCCGAGCAGATTGGTATGTGTATCCGGTGTTTCCGCGACGATGTTGCCCCAACCGCCTGCACTCGAGAGGACGAACGGGACCGCGACAATTAATCCGAATATCATCAGAAAGGCACTGATGGCGTCTGTATAGGAAACGGACATTAGGCCACCCATCGCTGCCAGACTAATAATGACTACAGCACCAATGATTGTCCCTTGTGTGACAGAGATCCCGGTAGAAACGTTCAGCACGAATCCAAACCCGATGAACTGGTAGGAGACGATCCCAACGTATGCAAACGCAATAACGATCATTCCGATCACTCGACCTTCCCAGCCAAGTGCGTCCTCCAGCATCTCTGGGATAGTGATTTCACTCCCAGCCCTAATGCGCGGAGCTAGGACTTTGAGGATTACAATCCCGATCAGTGCTGCACTCATAAACAGAATTGCTGGCACAAATCCGTTTGCGTACCCAATCGAGGTAGGGCCACCAGTAACGGTCCCAGAGCCCATCCACGTTGCCATCAATGTCCCAGCTATGATTACGGCACCAAGGCTTCGTCCAGCGAGCAAGAAGTCCTCTGCAGTGTTTGTTTTCTTGTACGCCCAGACACCAACACCCAGCATCACTACGAGGTAGGCTGCTACTATGTAGAACAGTGTTATGTCAGAATCTACCATAGGTACGAGATTCTGAAGCAGATCGTATAAATGCTATGGCGGTCATGGTCGGTCAAATCTAGTTGGGGTACTTCGTCTATACGCCAACTGACCGGCAATCCAGTGACTGAGGCTGGCATACCGATCAACGTCGTCTGTTGCTGGGTCGGGTTTAGACTGGATCGCTGCAAAGCGATAGCCATCCATGTCGGGAGACTACTCTTTGCTCAACTTGACACACTTGAGCTGTCTGCGGTAGGTCACGCTCCAGGCTTCGTCGTTGTTCTTGAGTCTTTGTTAACCAACACTGCGAAAGAAAGAACCGGCCTTTGTTGGTTAAGACGAGAGATCTTCGAGGACGTTCCGGCTCAATCAGTTGATTGTTCAGAGTGAGAGATGAAGTCCCCGAGTACCAGCACGGCGAGTAGCCGAATGCGAAAGTCGGGCAATAGGTTCAGCGTGATCGGAACAGGGCTGAAGAAATGAGTGGGAGTATCCGATTGCTCGAGAACATTCGGAGCAAGCGCTGAATTCACCGAACACATCAATATCGAGCACGCCCGCGAGTACCAGCGTGGCGACTGGCCAGATACCGAGGCCGGGCAGCAGGCTCGGCGTGATTGCGACGGGAGTACGAACACGGATGAAGGGTGAGTGATTGCTCGAGCAGCCTGCCCTGCCAGCGAGTTGTACGCGCCATCGCCGTTATTTAGCAAGGCTCGGTGATACTGTGAACGGTATTATGACGAGTATCTCATTTTCTCCTATTGTGGCTAGAGTGTTGAGGTGGGAACGATGGCGGTTCCATACTTGCCTGCTTCGACTGTCTCACGGATCTCTTCGAGATCACTCGTTATAGTAAGTGCAACAATAAGATGTATGCGAGCTTTCCAGACTGGGAGGTCTTCCATTGAAACGTCAGTACCCTCCTCATCGGACGGTGACGCTGGGCCATCGAAGTTTCGTGTACTGCTGACAACGGGAATACCAGCATCGAGAGTAGCTTCAACTGCGTCGCTTATCGCAGGTGACGTTCCGCCACGACCCGAATGTTGTACTGCGAACCCATCAGCATCGTATTTCCCATTAACCGCTTGTTCCATCAGCGGTGCTTCAGCCCCGGCTCCCGTCGCGACGATTGGGACCGTCATTTCAGGCGTTGCCTCGAGGTCACAGTCAGAGAGATTTGAGGAATAGCTTCCCGGTTCGCGGTAGATTAGTATCTCGTCATCAGTGAAACGAGCGATCGGACCGGGCGATCCAGAGGAGAACGTCTCTAGTGACCATGCGTCGGATTTCATGATGTCACGGGCGGCATGTACTGTTTCGTTCAAAAGAGCGTAAACTCCACTTGGTTCATCAGAGAGATGGAACTCATTGCGAGTGACAAGGCGCGCTGCTAAAAGCAGATTCGATGGACCATCAGCAACGATTGCATCTGCGGGACGCATTGCGCCGACAAATACAACGGGAATATCCAGATCTAACACCAGATCGTTAAAGTATGCATCTTCTTCGATTGTGTTCGTCCCGTGAGTGACGATGACACCAGCAGCACCGTCTTCCTCGGCTTGTTTCGCTGCCTTTGCAACACTCACATAATCCTCGACCAAAAGACTGGGGCTTCCCTTTTGCGCCGCCTCCGCGATTTCGATGTCAACGAAGTGCTCTAATTCTGGAACGGATTCGACGATTGCGTCTGCTTCTTCGGAGAGACTATAGCCTTCATCAGCAGCCTCTTCTGTACTCGCGATGGTTCCACCGGTTTGTACAAGCCGTACCAACGGCCGCTCGTCTTCGTCAGGTAGCTCTACGTCTTCTAACATCTCTTCGGCGGACTGTGCCGTTGCCGCCCCGCTAGCGAGGGCTGTCCCACCTGCGGCTCCCGCAAGCTGGAGGAACGATCTCCTGTTTGGCAGAAAGCTGCCAGTTTCATCTCCCATCGATGCTTTTTCAGCATGTTTGTCTGCCATAGCGCTTGAGAGTTCGATCACTTGTTAATAGATTTTCGCCTATTATGTCCTGTTCAGGCTATACAACATATTAGTTATTAAATGCAGCATGGAGGTGGCCCAATATTCATTGATCAGCCAGTCAAAGAGGAGGTAAGTGAATGTTCCTACACCCATATATTAGAATCTATTCTCTTCATCGGTTAGCCCCTTGTCGGACACTCGCTTTTTGATACGGCAAGCCCGCTTTCCATCGAGTCGTTCCTACGTTAACTCTCCGCCGAACTCGGCTTCGATCTCAGACCGATTTTCGAGTAACGTGTTTGAGGCACAGTGTTCAAGATGGTCGGCTCGAACTCAGAAGTATGCGACTCGAGGAGTATTGGGGAGTCGGTCCGAAGACGCGGGAGACACTGGTCAAGGAGCTGGGTCAAGAGCAAGCGATCCAAGCGATTGAGAGCGGGGACATACGGACACTCTCCGATACCGGACTCGCCCGGGGACGGGCGACGCGGATTCTTCGCCGGGCGACCGGCGGCGAGAGAATGGACATCTTGGCCACGAATGATGCCCGATCTGCATACAACGAACTGCTAGACCTCGCTGTCGATCACGCCGTCACCCAGCGCGCAGCCGACCGGATCCGGGTGCTTACACCGCTCGAGAGCAAGAAAGCAATGGAAGACCGCCTTGATAACGTGCTCGCGGCTCGAGACGCTTGGGAGGCGCTCGCGGCCGACGACCGAGAGGTCGTACTCGCGGCGTTCAACCGCTACGATGAGCGCGATGGGAGTGAACTCGCCGCCGTCGAAGCTGCGCTCGCGCTGCTCGAATCCGGTGTAAAGTCCGGTCCCTTCGCGTTGATCGCGGATCTCGAGGCCGACGCTCTCGAGGCGGCCGCGGCTGCGCTTGCGGCACTCAACAACGGTCAGGTCCGCGAGGGAGCAGACGAGGAACTCGACCGGTTGCGCGACACGCTAGGCACAGTCGAGGACATGGATGCGAACGCGCTCGAACTCATCGATGAACTCCAAGACGGCGGTGTTCAGGACGTCACGGACTTTCGCGAGTCGTTCGAGGCTCGACTCCTCTCCGATACTGATGTCACGGTCGAGCAGGTACGGGAAGCGATGCCGACGAACGCGACGGACGCCACAGACTTCGTCGGCGGAACGCTCCGCCGGCTGCGGTCAGACCTCCGAGAGGCCGCCGACGAACGTGAAGAGCGAGTCGCGGAAGAGTTCGAATCGACGCTCTCAGAGCGGGACGAAGCCATCGAGCAGGCCGTCAGCGCCGTCGACGAAATCGCGTTCCACCTCTCGCTGGCGCGCTTTGCACTCGCCCACGACTGCACCCGACCGACGTTCAGAGGAGAGGACGGCGCGGCCGTCTCTGTCGTCGCCGCGCGCAACCTTACAGTTGACGCGAGCGGCGAGGACGTTCAGCCGATCACCTACGCGCTGGGCGACCATACCGTTACCGAGGGGCCCACAGAGGCTGGCATTCCCGGCCAGCAGCACGTCACCGTCCTCACGGGAGCGAACAGCGGCGGGAAGACAACCCTGCTCGAGACGCTGTGCCAGATCGTCCTGCTGGCGACGATGGGGCTGCCCGTTCCCGCTGAGCAGGCCGAAGTGACACCAATTGACGCGCTGGTCTTTCACCGCCGCCACGCGAGTTTCAATGCAGGCGTCCTCGAGTCGACGCTGCGCTCGATCGTGCCGCCGCTATCGGCCGATGGGAAAACCCTGATGCTGGTCGACGAGTTCGAGGCGATCACCGAACCTGGCAGTGCGGCAGACCTCCTGCACGGACTGGTGACACTGACCGTCGACCGCGAAGCGCTGGGCATGTTCGTTACCCACCTCGCGGACGACCTCGAGCCCCTGCCGTCCGAAGCCCGCATCGACGGCATCTTCGCAGAGGGGCTGAGTCCCGACCTCGAGTTGGTCGTCGACTACCAGCCTCGCTTCGACACCGTGGGGCGGTCGACACCAGAGTTCATCGTCTCGAGGCTCGTCGCAAATGCGAGCGACCGAAGCGAACGCACCGGATTCGAAACGCTGGGAGAGGCCGTCGGAAACGAGGCCGTTCAGCGCACGCTCGCGGACGTTCGCTGGACCGCTGACAAGTAAGGAAGTGATTTGCTGATGCTTCCCTTTGGACTGATGCAGTTTACGTCCTCGAGTGTCGTCAGAGGACAGTCACTGACAGAGTACTTCGTGAGGAGTTTTATCTTCAGACAAAGAGGGGATGGGCACACCGCGCTCAAAAAAAGGACGGCCTATTGTACGTAGGGGTGAGCCAGACGGCTGCGACTCGGTTAAAACAACATGCTGCTGGTCGAGGTCAGGGAGCCAACTTCACTCAAATCTTCCCAGCTAGTCGACTACTTTCGATTGATTGGTATCGCTCAGCCTCTCTGGCTTATCGAGCGGAACCGATCACGGCTGATGTCCTTGATGAAGCGATCAGTGATAATGTATACGTCTCTCAACCAGGTTAACAGATCTGTCTTATTCAAAACGAGTGGTACATCTGGAGTCGTTATCAATCGCAAATACACTCGTGGCCAGCAGAAGAGAACGTAAGGACGTATTGGTGGACTACGGTTGCGAGCTCGAGCATCGCATCAGCCTGCTCAGCGGTTGCCGCTGCCTCTCGGTAGTACACCGCCGCACGGTTTGTTTTCCAGAGATCCAGTAGCCGGTCACCAAACGACTCGCTGAAGAGATTGATCTCCACGCCTCGTTCGTAGACTGCCGCATGATCATGACGGAGGTCTGCACCGCCTGCAGCATTGCGGTGGATAAGGTAGAACTGGATACTCCGTTCGATGGCGACGAACGAGGTCTCGATGACAACAGTGTGGTGGCCGTTGCGCTCGCGGAGCGTAGTAGCAGCCTCGAGAAGGCGACAGGCCTTCCGGAGTTGAACAAGGGCTTCATCGGAGACATCGAGTCCTGTCTCGAGTGAGTGACCACGAGTATCTTCGAATGCTCTCTCAGCTGCCTCGAGTGCCGTGTCGACGTCGCTATTATCCATTCGTCAGTACCTCTGTCTTGAGGTCTTGTAGTGGTCCCGTATCGTACAGCGTGAGTCCGTCGGCGAAGATTTCTTGCAGTCGATCTGCTTGGCGTGTAGCCGAATCGCTGGACTCGACTAGTATCTCGAAGGCGTATCTGTCGCCATCGAATTGCCGATCTCCCAGCTCCTGGGCGAGTTCGTGAGCTCGCTTCTGGCTCGTCGCTCGGTTGTCATCGACGAGAACAAAGCAATCGATATCACTTCGTCGGTCAGCGTGCCCTCGAGCGACGCTTCCGAAGAGCAGGATTCCAGTGACGTCCTCGAGCGTCTCGAGGAGTCGTTCTTTGAGCGTACGAACGGGATCTCGAAATTCGTCCTGTGGGATCCGAAGGATTGGATCGTCGGGAACGTTGAGTCGGTCGCGATTGATTTGAACGAGCTTCTTTCGCCCTTCGGTGATCGTTACAAGGTCGAGTGATTCGAGATCGTCAACAGCGAGCGAGACGCTACGAGGAGGACGGTCGATCGCACGTCCGAGGTCTCGAATGCCAAAAGCTGAGTGTGGAGTATCCGTGAGAAGTGAGAGAATCGGGCCGCAGGCGGTGTGTCTGAATACATCCTCATTTGGGAGGGGAATAGGGAGTGCAATAGATTGCTGTTTAACCTTGTTATCCATGGCTAACAGTATTATACAGTAAGCAAAGTAGCTTATGGAGGGTCAATAATTCGATTGCTCGAGTTATGCAGTGCGTCAGCCCGATATTCGAATCAACTGCGATTCAGCAAATTGGCCCAGCAGGAGTGCACTGGAGTTCGGATCTCCACTTCCTATAGAAGGGTTGAGACCGACGTTTGAGTCTATCGGAGCTGCTCGAGAATCTGCAGAAAGCGAAACGCGGGTTCGCCATAGGCTTTGGTCTCTTCGGCTGCGACCGCTCGGAGCTCGTTGATACGCTCAGTGTAGCTATCGTTGATCACGAGTTCGATCGGTGTACCGTACTCCGTCTCGAACTCGTTTGAGAGCACCTCGAGGCCATCGGTAAGAAATCCTTCCGTGACGTAGGGTGCCCAGAGTTGGAGGACATAGTTATCGGCGTCATCGAATATTCGAGTCACGTACTCGTAGTCGGATCGGAATTTTGTCTCGAGTTTCTCGAGCGAGTATTGGTAGCTCCGATTCCCGTAGTCTTCCCACTTATCGGTGCTTGGAGTTCCAGAGTACAACGCGCCGTTCAGGTGGGTCACGACCTCACAGGCATAGATCGTCTGTGTGCCCTCATTCGAGTCGATTGCAACGACGTCGATCTCCATCTGGTCGCCGTCCTCTTTCGACCGCGCGTTATAGCTGACAACTTCGGCGTCAGTGACGACCGTATGATATGCACCGACGATTAGTTCGCCGGCCTGGGCATTAGAGACCATTTGGAGTGGTTAGGTCGCTGGCCCCACGAGCGTATCGTCCTCAAGCACAGTATAAGACTGCTCGAGATTCTCGACGGCAATCACAAATTCGAGGAGTAACGCTGCGTTCCGTTAACCAACAGACGGGTGGAAACAGCACCCTTTGTTGGTTAAGAGTTTTCGCCAATGCGGTCGGTAGATTGCTACCTGAGTAGCAATGTTGTCGAGACTCTCGAGTGTCTTGCTTCGAACTCCTTGAGGACGCCTGAAGCTAATTCTGTGAGTAGATAGTTTGCTTCACTCTCTCGAAGTCCTCTTGAGTCGATCCCTTGATTCGGTAGATCGCCGCGAAGAGCGCCCCCTCAACATCTTGATGACCGCACCCGGCAGGATCCA
Source organism: Natronococcus amylolyticus DSM 10524 (assembly GCF_000337675.1). Taxonomy (GTDB): domain Archaea; phylum Halobacteriota; class Halobacteria; order Halobacteriales; family Natrialbaceae; genus Natronococcus; species Natronococcus amylolyticus. Next base: position 111,658 of record NZ_AOIB01000027.1, read on the forward strand.
TCGAAGACAGATATTCAGCGTGAGCTTCGAGTGACTTGACTCGAGTCATTGGATAATTGACTGCCATCTATCTAGGAGTGTGGACACGAAAGAAGTACGACGGGCAGTACCAACACTCGACTGACTATCGACTTTCTACCCTATCCAGACCAGCGAATATTGATATTCGATCCTAAGAAGTCATCATGCCAAACTAGGTCCAGGTCAGATTCGTCCGTGTCTTCTGGGACCTCAAAGACAACAACGCCCTCACGAGTCACGCCGGGTTGGACTTCGCCACCGTCATATTCTTCATACTCTTCGAGACCAAGGACAGTAGCCGTGTCATATTGGCTCCCGTCGTGGAGCAGTTGGAAATCCATCCAAGCCCTTGGCAAGCGTTCAGCTTCGTCGCTATTGTTTGTCGCTTCGAACTCAAGGAGTGCGTACTGGTATCCTTCGTCTGGCTCACTGGGGAAGTCCGGATTGCCAAGCTGGTCCTCAAAGACAAATCCATGTGCGGTAGCGACAACACCGTTTGAGAGTTCAATCTGCTCACCGTAGGAGACTTCGACTTGCTCGTCTTGTTCGTCAGCGTAGCCGGAACCCTCGCTTTCAGATTCGTCGTCAGTGTCGTTGCCGTTCCCGTCTGCTGTGTCGTCGCCGTTCTCGTCTGCTGTGTCGTCATTCGTATCAACACTCTCGTCATCAGCAGATGTTTCATCGGTGCCAGCACAGCCAGCGAGCGCCACCGCTGCTACCCCACTAATACCGATAAGTGTCTTTCGTCGTGAAAGGTTTCCCATTATTTACCATTCCCCACCAAAGGGGAAACGCGATTCGCCTGCTGTGACACAGGATACACCGCCGAAACGCAGGTGTCTGAAGATAATAATATAGCATAGATACTATTAAGAATTCCGATTTTTCAACTGTATATACATGGTGGCGGGAGTGTTTCTGGCTAACCAGATATGCAAATCAAACGTGCTAATAGAAATGTTACTACACCAATTGTTAGACGATGTCCGAATTTTACATCTGGCACTGTCTAGTTCTGCACCTCCTCGATCGGCGTCTTTCCGTCGAGAGCTTGGTGCGGTCTCTGGCGGTTGTAGTAGTGCATGAATT
>NZ_AOIB01000028.1 GCF_000337675.1 Natronococcus amylolyticus DSM 10524
CGATAGCCGAATTGATCGACGAGAAATACGGTGTCGGAGAGATCGTATTTCTCGTTAAGTCGATGCAGAAACGCAGCTGCCGGATCGGTTCCGTGCCGACCAAACAACGCGACATCGAGAATCAGCTTCGTTTCGGTGTCTATTGCAGCGTATAACCAAGACCACTCGCCGTTGATCTTGACAGCGGTCTCGTCAACCGCGACCCGCTTCGGCTGCGCCTCAGGCGGGTCGTGTCCGCTGTCAGCCAGCCGATGTACCCAGTTCCAGACTGCTCCGTGAGAGCGCTCAATGCCTAATTCAGCGAGAATCGTTGTTGTCTCCCGAAGAGAACAACCGGTCTGATGGAGACGGACGGCGAACGCCCTGACGGGCGTCGCCGTCCGCTCGTTCTCCCAAGACTCTTCCAAATTCGCGTCGTAGCTCTCGCTGAGCAGGTCTGCGAGCATTAGTCCAAATTAACTCAACGACCTGCTCACTTCTCAAACTGGCTCAACTAGACAGTGCCTTACATCTCTTCTTATCCTATTAACAATATATATGCGGTTTTTATTCCAACCCGAAAACTGGATCAGGGGCCGTCCGTGAGAGAGAAAAGAAAGCCATCGTCTGTTCCAATGTACAATCGCTCATCTGCAGATACAGGTCTTGAATCTGCATTACTACCAAGATCAAATTCTCCCTCTCGAGCACCACTCTCTGGATCTAATACATAGACAGTAGTCTGATTAGAAAAGACACAAAGATACTCGTCAAGAAGAGCAGGACTAGTTGAGATTAGATTTCCTGTATCAAATCGCCATTCTTCTTCTCCCGTTTCCTGATCAAATGCAAATAGATACCCCTCGTGATTCCCAGCATAAACGAGACCATTTGAAACGAGAGGATTATGCTCAATAGACTGTCCAGAATCAACCTCCCACTCTATGCTTCCCGAATCTATATCGATGGCGTAGATATGTCGATCCATCCCTGCAGCGAACAGGACGCCATTTGATGCTGTTAGAGACGGATATGCATCTAATTCGGTTTCAACCAGCCAGCGCTCATTAGTAGTGGCCAAATCAAACGCTCGGACTCCATTCCGCATGCCCGCAATGAGGAGTTCTTCAGTATCGATAGACATTAGCGAGTTGATTTGTCCAGCACGATTAGAACCCTCGAGACGGTCTTGCTCAACCCCTGTTTCGGCATCTATCAGATAGATTTCACCCGAATTTTCGGTTGCGTAGACCGTTCCATCTTTAACTACTGGTGAAGCCCGTGTCCGCCCATTGGTCTCAAATCGCCACTCTTCCTCTCCTGACTCCGCATCAAATGCATAGAGATACCCTTCGTTGCTTCCAATGTAGAGTAATTCATCGCCAAGAGAGGGTCCTGCATCAAATCCCTGCTCTGTTCTATACGACCATTCCTCTGCGCCATTCTCTACATTCAATGCGTAGAGCGTATTTGATTGGTGACCGCTGCTAGTGTAGACTAGCTCGCTCCCAACGGCCGGTGTGTTCGTGCTACCACCCGTCTCAAACGCCCACTCTTGTGTTAGATGAGTTTCAGCCTCATTATCATCCGAGCGGGTCTCTTGAGTCTCATCTTCAGCTTGTTCAATCTCATCTGATGAGGAGTCCGCGTCTGGGTCGTCTGAACATCCAGCAATCCCGATAATACCTACAGTTGAGGCAATACATTCTCTCCGGTTACAGTTCATAGTGAGTGTTTGTTCCGTCTGCCATAAAATAGGAGTGGCCAATTTGACTCTATTATTATCAACTAATTTGTCTATCGAACTGCGTAGCGATCCCTCTTCACCTAGATGAGTTCAGTAGCCTCTGTGCCCTGTTTCGATTTCAGTATGGTTGTGTCATTGGTTTCTTATAACTTATTACAACCAGTAGTTGGACTACAATACATACTTTAGAGTCTGTAATAACAAAAGTATAATGTGATATTACCATAGATAGATAGCTATGGCTGCTGAGTCAACTGCTTCCGGGGAAGGACAGGAACCTGTAGGTTCAGATACTGCTTATTGTACGGACTGTGGAACTGAGTTGGATCCATCAAAGGACTACTGTGGAGAATGTGGTGCAGCACAAAGCAAGGCACAGAGTCAGAACGACTTTTTAGCAACCTTCGATGATTTGCTCGACCAAGAAACTGAGCCGAAAGTCGCAATGGGTGGTGCAGGCGTTGCGATTGTCGGCTCGTTTCTCCCTTGGGCATCTATCCTTGGACAGAGTGTTTTAGGAATTGATGGTGATGGGATTCTTACGTTACTTATTGGAATTGGTGTTCTTGCTCTAGTCTACACACAAGAGTGGAAAGAGAAGGCAATTTACGGAACGATCGCCGGCGGGGCCCTCATAACGGTCATTCCACTCTTTGCGCTCTCTAGCATTTCGGCATTTGGTGTCTACGTAACCTTGCTAGGCGGAGCTGCGGTTCTCGTAGCAGGGATAAGTGGATACCGGACTCTCTAGCTAACTGTATTCTGAGCTTTCGCTTTTCAAGACCACAGATGGTGTGCAGTTAGGGCTATAGACAAATCCTGAATCACACTCTATCAATCCTGAAGCTCGATTTACTCAGGTAGACACTGCAGCATCAAAATTCAATAGAGGGTATTAGTGGAACGTTCTCTATAGGTTCTCGAGACGTGACTCGATCTCTTCAGCTGCCTCGAGAGCTAGACTATTGTTCGGCTCAGCACCGAACCCTTGGATCTCCATTGCGCCAGTAACCACAACGGCATTACTCCCATGATAGCAGATTACCCCCATCGAAGAGATCTCGCCTCGAACTGCTGTGTCGCCGATATCTGGATCCTCTGGATTGACCATCTGACTTCGGCCATAGTCCTCGACTGCTTCCTCTGCCTCGTCTTCATCGTCAACGATCGCAATCATAGCGAGTGCCATTGCGTCTTCGTCCCCGGAAACAAACATGGCATCAGCATCAGGGACTTCGTCTCGGTCAAAGGTCCACTCATAGCCATCACCGTCATCCTCAGCCGGTTCCCCATCATCCATCGATTCTTCAGACCAATCGTCGCCGAAGAAGGATGCCTCGAGCATGACTTCCTGTTCGTCCCCTTCTTCGAATTCTGGTCCAAGAAAGCCATCTACGCTCGAGGTACAGCCTGCTAGTCCTACCGTTGCTAATCCACTCACACCAGTGATCGCCTTTCGACGTGTAATCTCCACCATTCTTTCGATCATCCCCCTAATGGGGACGCGATTCGCCTGCTATGATACAGGATACTGCACCGGGGATCCGGGCCGAATCGCAATCGAAGTGTTAGTATTCGAGTACAATACCAATGGCGATGGCTTTCAGCGAACTCAATAGGTAAGAAACCAATTGATGGCAAGCCACAATATTATTCACATAGTGATAGCTTCGATTACAAGGGATCGCAAGGCTACTCTTCAAAATCGGACGCAGTCTTGTCGTTCTGGACAGACTGCTCGAGGTTCACGACGGTAATCACAAACTCGAGAAGTACGCTGTTCTCTGTTAACCAACTCTCGGGTGGATTATATCTCCTTGTTGGTTAAGGACTTTCGCTGGTGTGATCAGTAGACTGCCACCTGAGTAGCAATGCTGTCAAGACCCCGAGTATCTTGCTTCGGACTGCTCGAGGACGATCTCGAATCTAAGAACAGTTTTGTAGGAAAAGTCAAGTATCTGTAGTTTAAATCACATGATATGCGACCGACACGTCGCGCGTTACTGTGCGCCGGGGGAATAGCAGTCTGCGCAGGGTGTGCAGCAGAAAGTGAGGAAGATGTCGATAACGGTGTTGTTCTAGAGGAGGACAGCATTGAAGCAACTTGTGAGGAATCAGTTGATCTCGCAGAAGGTCAGACAGTTACCGCAGCGATATCTGGTCTCAACGATGGGGATCGGGTCCTGTTCACAGTTGGAGATGGAACTGGATTCGTTCATCGCGAACACATCTATGAGGACGGAACAGACGAATACGAGGTCGAAGAAAGTGGGCAACACTCGATTCAAACCATCCCTGAACGCCACGAGAGTCCGATGAACGAGGACGTTATCGTTGACGTAGAGATTGATATTAGCGACCCATGACTCCTACTGGCTTACTGTAGGTGCCGTAGGGGTTGTGTTTTGCTCAAGGACCTCCACTGTCTGAGAGTGGGTTGTCTCAAGTAGAGCTGTTAGCACATGAGTGCAGTCTTATCCCCATATTAGCCTTCGTGGACCGTCCAGAGGAATAAAACTACAGAATCTATAGAAAATCCAAAATGGGAGATCGGGTATCGGTATCACACATTAGTCGTAGGAGACCATATCCAGAATCAACTCCAGATACTCCTTTTCGGAAATATCGCCGTCATTGTAGTCCTGAGCCCAGTCTGGAAATATAGTATATCCGCCGAGGTCGCTTCCTTGGCTATCCATGAAGATCACATGGAAGTACTCAGATTCATACCCGGAGTCAACAAGTGCAGCATATGAAAGGGCGATAATTCGAACTTCCTCTTGATCTATCTGCTCCGTAGAGGTCGGTGAATAGTAATCAAGAAACACATGATCCCCTCCATCTAAATATGAGACATGGATATCATTTTGTTCTAATTCGGATTCAAGATCATCTAACGAGTCTATATCATCGTCCTCGCCGGCGGCACCAAACACAACCGACCAAATTACGAACCCAAATACCAAAGCTATGCCTCCAGATTTCACACCCCCGTTTGGATCAATTCCAGGAACCTTTGCAAGCTTCTCAGCTGCGCTCCAGTAGTTCTTCCCAACAACAACGCCGAGTATCACTGGAAAAAGAAGAATTGAGATGAGTGCGCCCAAGAAGTACCCGTACCCCACTAACAGATTTCGTACCGTTGACCCGGGCACCATTCCCGGCGTTTTTTTGGTGAGAGACATATCCTTTCCTTCAGAAGAGTTGTTGTAAGAGTTTCGGATATTACCGATTGACGCCTATATCTACTAAGAAGGGTTCATCGGAGTTGCTGTTATCTAACGAGAGTACTATTTATCATCCAAGTAGCTCTAGCTACAAAGACGGAAAATGGCAAAAAGTAGCGTTCTCTTGTGCTTCCTAATGCGGTAGCGTAGACTATCACAGCCGCTAGATCGATTCTGCTGCTGAAGTCGTCCGTGACAGAGCAGCTATGTCGCCGGACTAGACAGCCAATCTAAGCCGTCCGTAACCTCGAGAAGAGGAGTGAACGCTTAGTCAGACTCGAGTATTTTCTCGAGGTCCTCTTCCAAGATCTCCTGGCCGCAATGCGGACACTGATCGATCTTTCCTCGAGCAGCCTCGATAAACCCAGAGGCAAGGATCGATGCCGGCAGTGCAAAGAGTCCAATTCCGGTGACAGCGATTACCGCTCCGAGTACCTGACCTATTGGAGTGACTGGTGTGACGTCACCATATCCGACCGTTGTCAGCGTGATCACGCCCCACCAGAGCGACGCAGGGATCGATGAGAATTCCTCTGGCTGCGCACCGCGTTCAGCGAAGTACATCAGACTCGAGGACATCAGCAGAATAATCGTTCCGACAACCGAGGTGATAACCAATTCTTCTCGTTTGAGTTGGAGCACTCTGACGAAGAGTTGAATGGACTCCGAGTAGCGTGCCAGTTTGAACAGCCGCAGGAATCGAAGCAAGCGCAGTGCTCGGAGGAATCGGAGGTCGAGAATTGCTCCGAAGAAGAACGGCAGAATGGCTAGGAGGTCGATGATCATGTACGGAGAAAACGCATATCGCAGTCGTCCCCATATTGGATGTTGATAGTCCGGATGTTCTGTTGCCGCCCAGAGTCGGCTGATGTATTCGATTGAGAAGATTGCGACCGAGATCGCTTCGAACCAGAGGAATTTCGTCGCGTATGAGGCGTAGAGTGAGTCGACGGTCTCGAGCATGACCGCAATGACGTTCAGGACGATCAGCCCCATGATGAGGTGGTCAATGTGGCCCCCTGTTCGGCCACCAGCACCTACTTTGAATAGTCCATGCACCCAACTACGGGTCTCCCGGTATCCCATGGAAATCACTGGCAGTAGATTTGTGATAGACTTATCGACATACACGCTGATTTGAATGACTCGAGGTTGAGTGGGGGATCTCGAGTGAGGTTCGACGTGGCGGTGGTTCTGTGCTGGAATAGATTCTGCGGCGTCGGTGAGTTGGTCCACTTCGGGTCGACAAGAGGGTTATTTCGACGCTGCAAACGACTGCAGCATGGTTAGGTGGTTATGACCCTATCATCGATATGTCGCTACAGAGCGTTTTACCCCAAGATCGCGTCTGTGGCGATGTTTCCACCTCTCCCCACTCCCCACTACCATACCGGCTAAGATACAGTGCAGGTCGCTTTCCTTTGATACCTCAAGTGGTCTCTCGATACGACAATGCCGAGTCTCTGGACGATACGTGGTTGGTAGGGCCAACGTTTGAGAAATCCTATACGAGGCCACCAGTAGAGTGGGTCACAGGAGTCGTTCTCTCGTGATTCTCAACTTGGTAGCGTAGCCCCCGCTGTTGTAGGGGGTCGTGGTTTCTCATCAAAGCCGGAGCCACTGTTGGGTGATGCAGACGACAACATTCAAGCATGACGTGATTGTCACGGCGTTGAGCGGGTTAAGTTACGAGTTTGAGTGCATCGATCCGGAGGTAAGTCGAGTGGCATGGGATCTGGCCGTCGCGATCGCCTCGAGCGAAAGCTCACTGCGACAAACCAACGCCAAGATGAGATCACGGAGATAGTCGGGCACGTTGAGGAGCAGCGAGAACTCAAGCGCTATCGTGAACGCCGCGAACGTATGGTCGATCAAGCTGGCGTCCTCACTTGGTGAAATGATGGCTCACCGGCGTCCCTGTCGACGGCGGCCGTGGCGACGACGTCGAGCTCGAGGAGTGATCCGACTTAACCAACGATCGGGGTGTCTATCGGCCGGTGTTGGTTAAGGTCATGGAAGCCATAGGGACTTTTCCGAGCGGCGTCAGTAGATCGGTCCATGAGCAATGACGTCGAGACCTACGACTGTCCATCCCCCGACTGCTCAAGGACGATCGGGGCAAGAGAAGAGTTCACCGAGCACATAAATACCGAGCACGCCGGCGAGTACCAACGCGACGACTGGCCGGATACGGAGGCCGGGCGGCAGGCTCGGCGTGATCGCGACGAGAGTACGGACACGGGCGACGAGTAACCGGTGCTCGAGCAGGGAGGCTATAGGTTTATATCTGAAGCTGAGGCCAGCGCCAGCGATGCCTTTGAATAATTGCGAGAACGACCTGCTGATTGCCGTCGCACTGACGCGGTTCTCGGTCGATTACGAGCAAGTAGATCCGGAACTCGCTGAGCACGCCTGGCAGTTGGCCGCTGATCGCTTGTTCAAGCACGGTCTCGAATCCGAGGAGGCAGTGCGAGAGTTGCTGTTGTAAGCTGAGTGAGAGACCAAACGAATTCTCGAGTTGCCCGCTGCAGACAAGGTTGACTCTTCAGCGAACGACGAGCGATATATCGGCCATACTACCGGTTTATTCGGTAGGGTCTAGATGGCGGGTTTGATGGTGCTGGGATCAAGGACTACTACAAAAATCCGTTACGTCTCCGGTACCTGAAGCTGGATCGGTTGTAAGAAGACAGTTCGATTAAGAGCCAAGCGTCTATTCTATCCTCATCATTACAAAAATCTCTTTTCTTCACGTTCATCTCCAATTTCTTCGATATCTAGTGTGTCCGCTCGTGTCGTTGTATAAACGAGAACCTGCTCACCACTGTTTACAAACGTCTGAAGCCATGATAGCACGCGTTCGTACTCGCTTTGTGTGAGATGGCCATCGAATACACTGTTCTGTCGCCAGTCAAGCCAGCGTCGAAGATAGTTACAAATTTCCTGTGTTCGGCCAGCCCGCACATCGTATACGATAACAACAAACATACTATCGCACTGTCGTCGGTCGGTACGTTTCAAGACCGAGGACGTGTTTCGATACCTGATAACACTCAGTTCGAATCCAACGTCGCCATGAAATCGACCTCCTAATACTTGGATGCTTTCGGGTCTCAGATAATCTCTTGTCGAACGCATGGCGTAGCACGCGCTTCCCATCGTCGGTCAATAGGACTGCCCGTCCTTCACTCTTGAAATTAGTCGGCTTCAATTGCCCTTGCCTCGTAAGCGAAAGGAGCAACCGATCAGCAAGGAGTGGTTTGAAGATTTCCGCGATATCGAGGCTCAAACTGTATCGTCTCTCATGTGGTTCGTGGAGAAAACTAATTGTCTGGCTGAGTCGAGTATGATAGAGTTCTGTGACCACTGAAGCGTAGACGAGCGCATTCAGGTAACTCATTGCACTATTTGCAGGGTCTTCTGGAGGCTGTCGAGTACGATGTGGGAACGAGAAATCATCAGGGAGACAGTGATCGATACAACGATAATACAACTCTCGTACGGACCCTTCAAGTTGCATGAGTTCTGGAATTGTTGTTGGTTCATCGACTTGCGCTACTTTTCTTGAAAGCTTTCTGGTACTACCACAATTCTCATCACAGTATCGTTGCAGATTAAGACGCATATTTTCGAGAGCCCCTTTTACAAACCGACCGGCAAGATCTCGTCTTGCTCCCTCATCTAAATACGCTCGTGCCTGCTCGATATGGCATTTTCCTGATAGGATTGGGCGTGGTGGAAGGAACGTTCCTCGATACGCTCCATTATAGCTGAAAATATGAAGAGCAATATTATTCTCTGCGAGTAGGTCGAATACACCAATTGTTACAGAAACCCCCTCTCCAGCGAAGATATCGTAGATTTTCTTTACCGGGAGTGGTGTTCGTTTATCGTCTCGGACAAAATAGAGCGTGTGACTATCGCGTTCGAGACGTCCCACTGACGAGAGATAATAACGTTCTTTCATGGAAACCTCACGCGAAACAGAATTCTCGCATACTACATTTCCGGCACGCTGGTATTCGTTCCGGTGATGGGCATTCATCACTAACTGCTGACAATATTTCAGCCGTTGCCTCCTCGTACTCTACCGCTGTTTTATCCGTCCATTTGATTGTCACAACGGTATTTTCACGCGGATAACGTAATTTACCGATAAGTTCTCTATCAGATCCGTTAGATTGCGCTTCTGCGAGCAACGATAGATAGTGAAGTAACTGAAGACGGTCTGCCTCTTGATACGTTGAAGACCGCTTTATTTCGCTAATTTCTATTGTCTGTTCATCTGGGTGTCGTATAAGATCGAATTTACTTGTGCCGACTGCAACATTGTCGTCTCGGCTGTACGCCGTTTCTGAGAGGATCTTTCCGAGTTTGACAAATTCATTTTCTTGTGCGTAGAGGATTCGATGATGATGATACCAAAGTTTTGTCGAACAGATTCCATAGTAATGATAGTGCTCTCCGGTAAGTGAGCGAGGCATAGCTCTATGCCAACGATCGAAGTATTAGTTATTCGGGTGCTGAGAGGGGGTTTATATTAGATAGCAGAATAGAGAGGTTGAACATTGAACCCAGTTTTTGTCGTGGTTACTAGATTTGGCGGTAGTCGATGGGAAACGTGCCTGGTACAGCGTAGACAGGGTGAGTCAGCGATTTCACGAATATTTATCCCTGTACGAGGTGTTTGGATAGATGTTGGTCGTAATCGGACCTACGACGGATTGAAAGGCAGCGATTCGAAGACAGTCGGTGAGTCCTCGCCGGTCGTAATCGGACCTACGACGGATTGAAAGTGATGATCACATAAGCGCCGTGCTCTTCGATGTACTCGTCGTAATCGGACCTACGACGGATTGAAAGATCCAACACTACGGCGCCCTGCCGGGGAGTGACCGGTCGTAATCGGACCTACGACGGATTGAAAGTCGTGTCCTCGCGATCAAGCGCAGTGAGATGACGTGTCGTAATCGGACCTACGACGGATTGAAAGAAGTCGGCCAGCGAAACGTCGTCCACCCCGAAGAGGGTCGTAATCGGACCGACGACGGATTGAAAGAAGTCGGCCAGCGAAACGTCGTCCACCCCGAAGAGGGTCGTAATCGGACCGACGACGGATTGAAAGAAACACCGGAAGCTACTGAAAGACCTCTACGACCCGTGTCGTAATCGGACCTACGACGGATTGAAAGAGTTTGAACGCGACCTTCAGGCAGCGTTCCTTGAGCGTCGTAATCGGACCTACGACGGATTGAAAGTCGAACGTCTCATGCACCTCGATACGGGCGCCGCTCGTCGTAATCGGACCTACGACGGATTGAAAGTTTGATATGGATGGTATCACAGAGCGATTTGGAGAAGGTCGTAATCGGACCTACGACGGATTGAAAGTACTCTTCAGGTGGCTTCGACAGTCCACTGCGCTCACGTCGTAATCGGACCTACGACGGATTGAAAGTAATCACGGAGTCGGAACTCGACGATCGGCACGGCGTGTCGTAATCGGACCTACGACGGATTGAAAGGATGCAGCATCGCCAGTGTTCTCGACGATGGCCTCGTCGTAATCGGACCGACGACGGATTGAAAGTTGACCCACGCCGCCACTCGAGAGTCGTACTCGCCGGTCGTAATCGGACCGACGACGGATTGAAAGATGTCACGCAGCGACTTGAACTCGTATAGGTGTGCGGTCGTAATCGGACCGACGACGGATTGAAAGGAACTCGACTGTGACGAAATCATCAACGACCGCTAGTCGTAATCGGACCGACGACGGATTGAAAGACTTCGTAGTCCTCCCAGACTCCTACAACGACGCGTCGTAATCGGACCGACGACGGATTGAAAGGTGTTATCCTCTTGGTCTTTCACAGAAACCGTCGGGTCGTAATCGGACCTACGACGGATTGAAAGAGATGGACTTCGAGGAGTAACCGACTCATAAAGTGCAATCGTAATTGGACCTACGATGGATCGAATAGATGGGAGTCGCTCTTCTGAAGTAGATTGTTGGTAGCGATGTGGAACCAGTCCGGGGAATGAAAGAGTGGCCGCTCAGCAGTGAATACGATGTCCTGGCTGCTCCACGACCATGGTCACTGTAATCGGGAAATCGCAAGAGAGCTGTCCACCAACAATGTGCTTCTCAAGAGCGTATGGGCGTTTGGGATGTATTCGAAGAGATCGTGATCGGATCCACAACAGATTGAAAATTCACGTTCAATACCTTACTGGCGAACTCAAGTAGGAGTCGTAATCGGGCCTAAGACGAACCTATCATAAATATAATATTATCTAACACCGCCTGTAAAAATCCCAAATTATATTCAGTAGTCCCGCTTTGAGGGGTCCGTCGTCGGGTCTTCCCGCGGATTCTGTATACCTTCCTCATATGAGTAGTCTAAATCGACTTCCGAAAGGAAAACTCGAGGGCAGTCGGGAAACACTTGAGACATACGACATGGAATGTCTTTTTCTAGAATCCAATATGCTGGAATGTCAATACTGTACTCGTCGATGGCCTCGCATAATGCCTCGTGGCACGAGGTATAATGGTCTACCTCTAGACCACATGTTCCGGTACATTCGTGAGCATCGAAAGTCTGCCAGAGTTCACTAAACGGGACCGATACACCCAAATTGTCATGTAGATCATACAAGCATGCGACAACTGAAAGTCGGTTATGTGTCTGGCTTCGAAACTCCATTCCCCCATTTTCCCACCGGGCCTTCCCATAGAGTAGATCCGCAGCAGCATGGCTACAGAACATGTTATCTCGAACTTGGAGCTCATATATCGAGTACGCCTCGGCCATCCATTGCCGAGCATTATCGAAAGAATATGCAGTCGCATCCTGGAGTGCGCCACGGGTTGCCAGCAGAAGGCTCCACTCAGGCGTGTCTCGACTTGTCGCATAGGGATACCATGCACTTGAAGTCTCATCGAAGTACGTATGGCAGGTATAGCTGTGGTCAGAATCGTGGCCTACACAATCGATACACTCGCACTCTACTGTGTCTGGCTGATTCCCTCGACGGTGAAGGCGGCCTGCGCGCTGAATAACTGCGTCCATTGGCGCAAGATCGGTGTGAAGCGTATCGACGCTGATGTCGAGTGAAAGTTCACAGACCTGCGTACAAACGAGAATGCGTCGCTCGTCGCTCGGTACGTCACCCGGTTCGAAGTCGTCTCGTACCTCCTCCTCTTTCGCACGGCGGTCGTACGAAGGGAACTCGCTACTGTAGTACGTGACGGACACATCAGAAGGAGTGTCTTCAGCGAGTTTTTTCGCAAGGCTCTGGGCTCCCCGAACAGTGTTTTTTACGACCATCGCTGTCCGAGCCGTATCCTCTTCTAAGGAGTTAACAACGACTTCAGCGGTTAGTTCGTGGTCGTGATGTTCGACCCGATACGGCACATGATTCTTACGGGGGTCGTATATAGTCGTAGACGGGGCAAGTGCATCTTTGAGTTCCGGGGGGCACGTCGCAGTCATGACGTACCATGGCATCTGGTTAGTGTCGAAAGACTCGACTGCGCCCGTGATCTTTTGAAGCAATTGCTGGTCGTAGGCGTGGACTTCGTCGAAGACAACCGCCGCACGTCGGAGATTACCGCGCGCAATATCTGAGTGTTTATCGTTGTTAACGAGCGTGGCGAGCAGGTGGTCTACTGTGCATATTGTAATCGGTTGCTGGAACCATTTACAGCGGCGTGGATACTCATTTACGGTTGCAAGTTCCGTCTCATCGGAGAGTGTATTCGTGTAGATTCGCTCGCTGGTACTGTGATAAAGTGCAACAGTATTCGGATCGGCATGGTCGTCAGTAATTGCGTGGAAAAGATTGTTTGAAGTTGTCCGTGTCGGCATCGCAATAACGAGTCTATCGGCGTTCCCGATCTGACACTGGGCAGCACCCCACTGGAGTGCAGTATGAGTCTTTCCTGCACCACAGCTTGCGAGACCAAATAGTTGATTGGACGGTCCTGTATCTTCAACATGGTCGGCGACGGACTGCTGGAACGGGCGGAGGTCGTCATAGAACGCTATCTTCTCGTCGGTGAGTCGCTGCGGGAGCGGAGCAGGTGGGCCATCCTTTGACTTGCTACTCGCGTGATGATCGGCTTGAATGAGTGCACTCCGGAGAACCGTGGTGAGCGAACCAATAGCGTGTGACTGCCCAGGCGACTCAGACAAATGACGAACTCTTTTGACAAACTTCCTAAATTCAGGTATCACTTGGGCAGTATCGACCTCGAGAGCCCAGTTCTCGAAGGCTACTATCTCGCCGAGATTTCTGAATAGCAAGTCACAGTTCTGTGCGTCAACAAGATTTGCGTTTGGACGCTGGCTTTCTACCGAAATGGGTGTGTGATGATGGAGAACAGCGAGGATAACCGCAGCTCTTTCGACACTACCAAGTGATACATCTAGAACGGGAACGCGATTACTCGAGCGTGTGAGCACGAATGCGACAAGGGCGCTTCGCGCGCTATGGTGCGGGAGAGTAACGTTTTCTCCAGTGTCGATAGCCTGTTGGCAGACGGTTTGCCAATCGGGATGTGCTTTCCCGGTATCGTGGAGCAGACCTGCAAGGTAGCCGAGTTCTTGTATCCGTGTCTTTGTGACTTCAGCCGGGTAGACTGCCCGCTCAACTGCTGGTGAATTGAGTGCCTCGCTTGTCGCGTTGGCAACATCCTTAAGATGTGAATCGAGGGGCGTCGGCGGACTACTCTTAGCGTAGAACGTATCTCGGAGTCCGTTTCCTTCGGGCTTACTCATCAATGAATACGAAGGGGCCGTCCTTGTCAAGTTCGTTTTCAAGTGTGTTGTACGAGCCGACGGTTCCACCGTAGGTGACTAATTGTACCTCTGCTGGACGAGCACTGTATGACCCCAATCGCTCTGTTCGGACTGGGAGCATCACTGGATCGTCACCGTCGCCGTTCGGCACCATTACATCCTCGAGGACCTGTTCATCGTGATGTATTGTGAAGCGTGTTTCCGTCACATCTCGTATGTCTACAAGGTTGTCCGATCGGCCGAGGTACAGCAGACGCTCGGGATTGCGGAACGCGTCCGCAATTGCACTACATCGTTCTGCGCTGCCTGTAATATAGATACGAAAGGTCGGGAACAGCAACGTCTCTTCTTCTACAGGGTATGAAATATATTTTTTATTATCGCTGTTCCGAGCGACCTTTTTACGGGTTCGAAGATCTCGCTTCGATACTGGATCCTCAATAACTCTGATTCCGATAGCCGTCTCTGTCTCGAACTCCTCACGAAACGCTTGTTCTTTTTCGACAGCGTCCTTCTCCATCGTCCGACTATGGCTTGATCCTTGTCCAAGGAGTGAGGGACGGCCCCATGCTGCATAGAGGAGTCCACGAATTGTCGTCAATGGTGGGACAGGATACGATGGCAAATCGTTCATCGCTCCGGCGTTTGTGAACGTACATTCGACTGGGACATCAAACGTAGCCGCGATAACAGTACGACTATCGACGGAGTTGTCCTCTGTTGAGCGATTCGATTCCGTGCTCGTCATATTAGTCGAGAGTAGCTTTGAGTTTATCGTAGCACGCGCTCACAGAGTCACAGACCTCGACATTGTCGTGACTCTCAGCAGCGTCGAAGAACTCGTCCCAGTTGTTCATCACGGTCGGATTATGTGTTCCAGCAACCCAAACTTCCCCATCATCGTGGGTCAGATCGTTCAGCACCGATTCGAACGCAGAGATATTGAGGTTGCCCTCTTCGATGTGAAGTGCATTTGTGACACGTTGAGAGTAGGTGTCACTTGCAGTAGCAACGACGGTGTCAGGCATGAAGTCAGCCATATGTCGTGCTTGTCCTGCGAGGCCGGACGCATTCTGGAGACCTGAGAGAAGGTGTCGAATCCGAGCATTCCGGTCCTCGGCGATCGTCTCGAGTTCGCGTTCGTAGCGATGGCCCACCTCTTCATCGTCATCGAAAATTTCGCGTTCTCGTTGACCAACGCTCTCACAATCCAGCATCCACGCACCCTTATAGACATTGTCAGTGAGTTCGCGGTAGCCGATTTTGTTCTCTGGACCGTTCGATTCTTCGTTATCGTCCTTTTTTCGAGATCCACCCGGAGCGTACTGGAGGATCATGTCGGTAGTTACTTCGGCGTCATACTGGCCGACAAGCGGTGTCACCCGAAGCGGTGAGACACGTTTGCTCGGTGTCGGCTCTTCGAGGTCTGTATTCATGTACCCGAAGAGATCACAGAGAACACAATCTTCGAGTTCTCCGCATGCGTCCGCTGACGTACAGTTCACGTTCTCGTGAGTGGACTCTTGCACGGCCTCTCGGATCGCATGTCGGTACGCCTGTCCAGAGATGTACGGACGGTTCCCATACATTTTCAGATCCGAAAGTTGCTTACTGCCTTCGCCTGCGTTGTGGTTGCCGAGCTGTGCATGCGTCAGGTAGGACATTCCGAGTGCGGTTTGGGTCATTTGGGTCATGGATGGTTACCTCGTTAGTTGTCTGTATTGTCGGTTGCTGTGCTATTCTGGTAGTGCGCCGAAAGCGACGCATGGATCACGAACATCTGTTTGGCAGCTTCGAACGTCTCCTCATCACTGATAGCTCCAAGGAGGTCGTTTACCGAGGAATTCGGTAAAAACGTACTTCGGGCCGCCACTTCGCCGGTATCATGGCTCTTTTTTACCGCCCCCATGCTTGCTTTCTCGAACGCGGAGAGGAACTGATCGGGCGAATTCGCGTGATGGAACGACTGAAGCACGCTCAGGTCGTCCCGTTCAGCGAACATTTGACCGATCGACCGACCGACGTTCTTGATACTATCCCTCGTGTCGCTGTCGATATTGGTTGCTATATCTGCCATGATGGTCTGGAAGTAGTGTTGATGTCGACCGACTGACATTGCATAAGGTGATTCTGCGTCACCAGCAAGTTGCTTGAGCAGCCCGAATACTCCACGTTCGAGCATTGCCAGGTTGCCATCAAGAACACCCTGTGCCAGGTCGCGTTTCGCGTCCACTGCGATTTCTGTTTCTATGTTCGGATTTCGAAAGCCGATGTACCACGCCAGGACGTCGTTGTATGGCGCGTAGGTTTCTGGTCCTTCAGCTGTATCCCGCGTTTGTTCTCGAAGTCGTTCGTATAGGGCACGCGTCGCTGGTGCCTCACGAAACGCGGTGAGGCTGCGGACAGCACGACCACCTTTGCTTGGTGCGCTACGAACCGATATTGCACCAGTGAGAGAGACGTCTGTACCCTTTTCACTCAGGTCGGCAAATAGAGCTTCCTGATCAGCTACAGGATCTTCTGACAATGCCTCCAAAAGTGCTGCGTAGAACGCCACCGCTTGCACTTCGGAGATAGCCGACCAAACTGAGAACGATCCCAATCGAATAGTGCCATTTGCTGTTGGGGTCGCTAAGTCGTTGAGTCCTACTGTCTGTTCATAGGCTCGGCGAACGGTCTCAATGGCCTCAAAGTCACCTTTGGCAGAGAACACACGATAGGCACCAGAGTCGCCAGTGCTTGCTAATGGTTTTATCGGCATGCAGAGATAGTAGAATCCCGCGAGCAGACATGCAGGGCATCGCCCGCGATAGTAACTTTGCTGACTTGACTTCTGGCCAAGCGGCATCGGCCGGCCAGATTTCGTCGCCATTGGCGTGAAACTCTGACCATACTCAAGGTCGGTATTCTCACCGTCGAGTTTCCATCTCCAATTCGGAAGCGACGACCCACAGGTCATGCAGGTAGTGTCGTCAGCGACAGTCTCGTGGTCGCCAGTGAGTACATCTTCGAAGATGTCAAAGTATATCTCTGCTCGGTCTTTCGCTCGTTCAAAGCCGTCTGCAGTTGGGGCCCCAAGATAGGCTGGATGCAGCGAATATGCGTTTGCCTCATCTCGGTTGATCGTATTGGCGTCGAGACCAAGTTGTTCAACATTGGTATCGCTTAGTTCATCGCCAGGAAAGACCGTCGCATCATCGTCACTCCCAGGGAACGGTTCGGTTGCAGCAGGGATCGTTGGTCCGTTGCCGTTGTCGCCAAGCCAATCGGGATCTACATCGTCAGACTCACCGTTCGAAAGTGTCCCGGTTGAGAGTGCGTTGACGTGGTACGCACGACTGGTACGCCGGTGCGTATTATTGATGACACCGTTCGAGCCAAACAGTTCCGCACGGAGTTTCGGTAGCACCTGCTCAGGTGGCTTAGTGGCAACAACTGCTCGTTTGGTGATTCGTGCAACACCTGCGTTAGCGAGGTTTCGGCCGAGCTCAACCGCGCCCTCGTTGACGAATGGGTCATTACTGTATCTAAACAGTTCCCATTCATTTTCACCAAGGGAGGTCTCCGTACTCATGCAATTTGTTCGTCAGTGGGCACGATCGTACCGAAACCCATTCCGGTCTTCTCGCCGACGCCCTCTTCCTGGATGAATCGACTCGTCCGCTCGTTGCATGTAAGTGTCATCTCACACCGGACGCACGGGATTTTCGCGCTAGGTCCAACCTGCAGAAGTTTCGGGTCAGTCCAATGGAGCTGATCAATAACGAATTCTGGTTCGGCGTCCTCGTGTCGGGCAAGAAGCCGATCACGAACGTTCTGGCAAACACGTGCGTACCACATACCGTCCTCTGGACGGTACCATTCAGGTGGCGAATCATGGCCGCCACTCGGCTCGCTCACTGCGATAGGGCTTACAGTTTTGTAGCGTGTTCGTCCTTCTATAGGCCGAACGTTATCTACTTCGACGCCAGTTACCGGAATGGTTGTATGGCCCAGTGAAAGCTCTTCGTGTGCTTGCGCATAATTCGCGCATGCGGTCAGAAGCTCACTATCGGGCGAGTTTATGATCCAGTAGCCGCCTTCACAGAGAAGACCGTCATCTGTTACGTCGTAGGAGTCGGTCTGGATGAACTCGCTGAAACTGAACGGTGGTGCATGCTTGTCTTGATGCAGTCTTGTTGCATACTCTGGCGCGTACTCGTTAACCGCTTCATAGACGAATGATTGGAACGACAGGTGTGAGTTCCACGGGATATGGAATCGGGGCTGTGTTCCGCTGTCCGCGTAAATGTATAGTCGCATTCCTGTGCTACACACCAATGTCAGCAATACAGTAGTATAAAGCTAGCTTACTCACTTGTAAGATGCCATCTCTTTCGACCTGAAAAAAGGCTTGAGGAGAGGAACAGAAGGATTACCTAGAAAACCAATCTAGTGGTCTGGTTTTGTATCTGAACCTATATTTTAGCTGAGGACTATGATTCCAAGTCATCAGCCCTTCTCTTTTTTTCCGTCCTCGGTCCAATTACGACTGCGGCTCAGAGAACAAGAGAAATGGGATCTCAGTTTCGATCCATCTGCGATCCGATTACGACTCGCGGAGTTGGCCCCGAAGGCTGTTGCCCGAGATAACTTTCAATCCGTCGTCGGTCCGAATACGACTCGAAACCTTCTCTTTCCCACATCTGATTTTCCATCTTTCAATCCGTCGGCGGTCCGATTACGACGAGCGGGCGACCGAACAAGACCTCAAAGAGTTCTACTTTCAATCCGTCGTCGGTCCGATTACGACAGTTTCCAGACTTGCAGTGGAACACGCAGTTTCGCATCTTTCAATCCGTCGTCGGTCCGATTACGACCAACATCCTTCCGGATGCCTTACACCAAAATAAAGGTTCGTGAGATAGTTGGCTCACCCTACTTACGTTTCACCAACCACGCTTTCCACCGATTACTGCCAAACCCAAAAATTCCCAGCAAAGACGCGAACTCGCATTCAACCCCCTCTTTCGCATTCCAATATAAACCCCCTCACACGATACTGCCTATTTTAGTACCCTCTTAGTTGGCATCTTTCTATCGAGCGGTTGGTGCAGTCTCTGGGGGTTGTAATAAACAGAAAATTTTCATGCTATGAACTGGATCCATTACGCACGCTCGACCGATCATTGGCTCATGAGTTGCGAAACAGTCGGCACGCATTTTGAGGGTATAAAACCACGTCTCAGTGAGATTTAGTCAGTATAGTTTACTCGACTGCTCAATCCTAGCCGAGCAAGGGAAGTCCGTACCCGAAGTGACAGATCCGAGTGAACCTGCCGAAAATCAAGCTACACTTGAGACCGACGAAAGCGCAGACCTAGACACGGGCACGCAGCCTCCATCCCCGGACTGAAACAGAGCTGAAATCGAGGCACTCCTACCGGGTCTCAACGTCCCCGCTACTTACTGTCACCCGACGACAATGAACTCCAACGAATCCGCCCGTTCACGTAAGAAGCACTCGACACAGTTCAACAGTAGCGCCGACCGAACCACACTCTCGATGCCGGACACGCCGCCGGATCCCCGACTTGGAGCCAACCGCTTGAGAAACCAACACGAGCCAGAGCCGACGATTGCAGTGTCCATACAGTGCCGCGTATTGTCCGCTCATCGATTTTTCGCGACAACCACGTCCAGATGTCCACAAACTCCACAACCACTGACAGCGACGACGCATAGTCCACGACCGATCTCGAGTCTCTGGTCGAATAACTCAGCGCACTCCGCTCACGAGTCGACGAACTCGAGACCGAAAAGGAAGTACTCGAACGGCAGGTCGAAACGCAGTCCGAGCGCATCGACGAACTCGAGGAGCGAGTCGACAAGAACGACCAGACCCGCAAGGACCTCGCGAAGAACGCGACCCAGGCCAACTCAAAGGCGGAGGAAGCAAAGGAGATCGCCCGCTCTGCCAGCGCCAAAGCCTGCCAAGTTGAAGCGACACTCGAGGAGAGCAAAAGCGATGAGACAACCAACGAGACGGCACAGCTGCCCGGTGACGTCGAGCCTTCGACGAGTCCACTGGACTTCTTCGCGAACTGCCGCCAGCACAAGGTCAAGCAACGCTTTGTCGACGACCGTAGCGAGCAAAACACCTACCGAGCACTACTGGTCACCAAACGCTGGGAGGAGTTCGCAACCAAGCGAACCACTAGTGAGGGTGTGTTCTTCACTCGCGACGACGTACGGGCAGCCCTGACTGCAATCATGGGCGAACAGCCCCATGGAACGACTATTACTCGAGTTTGGGATTCGATGGAGGAGCTTGGTGGAGGTGATCTCGAGGAGCGAACACGACAAGTGAGTCCGAAGCAGCCAGTGAAGGAGATCTTGGTGATGGACCTCGAGATCGCGACTGGATTGCTCGAGGACCGGTACTGTCATCTGGATCTGCTCGAGGAAGGGACAGCGAGTGCTGGCGGTGTCACACCTGTTGTGACCAAGCCAACAGCCGGAACCGCGTGAGAGCGACGAGCTAGACCACTACAAGAGAGGAACGCAGACACAAACGAACCTGGTCGTCGACTCTTGAGTCGACGTCGCTGTCTCTTCTAGTGACAACTATGAAGAGGAACCTCCCGATTCAGAAGTAGTAGCAGTAGAAATAACGCAGACTTAGTGGTTGGGCTTGTGCTGCCCCTCACAACAGGTGTGACTGTGGCCTCATCTATATCGACGGGGTACTCGCTACTGGACTGGCTGACGACTGCGTAGAAGCTGCGAGTGCAACCGGCGTAGTTGTCTTAATGTACGATAAAACTGCTCAAGATTCTCGACGGCAATCACAGGCTCGAGAAGTAGCGCTGTTTCCTGTTAACCAACATGTGGATGGGGAATCACCTTGTGTTGGTTAAGAGCTTTGCCGGTTCGGTCAGTAGATTGCAACCTGGGTGGCAACGCTGTCGAGACCCTCAAGTGTCTGCTTCGGACTCCTCGAGGACGGGCGGAGTACGCTGCCGGTCGTTTTCCCAAGTGAGTCGACGAACATGCGGGCAATCTCGGTCTGCGTCTCGAGGTGGTTGACGGCGTTTCGTGCGAGCAGTGTCTTCCCCTATCATTGGATTCAGAGATCGGAACGTCCGACGCTCGAAGGGGTGTAGTCGTGAATCGCCGGAGTAACTGCTTGGTTTCAGCCTCCCTGTGCAACGGACCTGGCGTCAAAGAAGGATTATCAAAAGTCCAAGTATTAGCAGTCATATCAATCCGATCTGTACGATAGGTTAAAAAGACGGCTTGCAATTCCGAATATAAGTCAGGAGAATAGTTAGATGAAGATACCTGTTATCTAGCCGAGTGATTTACACTTAGGTCCCACTCTATACCGTATTACCGCCTATGGGTGAAGAATCCGTACACCGACTATTCGCAAGAGAAATCAGACGCGGTTAGTTTATACAAGACTAGATGAGTCCCCTTGCGGAGTGCGACACTGTGCTGAGGCGATTACGGATGCGAGATCCATACGAACTGGAGGAGTTCGTTGGTGATCTGTGGAGTGAACGTGGATGCACAGTGAACGTGACGCAAAGGGGAAGGGACCGGGGGATAGACGTTGAAGCAATTCATGATCAGAGTCAGTTGACAGAGTTTATCCAAGTAAAGTGTTACTCAAGTAGTAACAAGGTCGGAAGTCCAGAAGTTCAACAATACGCTTCGCTATATCAGCGTAGGACTGATCCTGTTAAAGTAACGATAGTAACTACCGGCGAATTCACTGGCCCTGCACGTCAAGAAGCTCAAGAGCTCTCCGTCGAGATCTACAACGGATCTCGACTCTATCATCTGGTCAAGTCCTATGGGAATAATGACTTCTACCGCAAGTGGGGACTCTCATCCGCTGCTTCTTCGTCTCGTTCTCCTTTAACCTCGAAAAACATGATATCGTCGAAAAGCAAGGGTTCGTCGGATGGCAGTTCACCGGAATACACGTCATCAACCCCATGGAGGAAGGAATGTCCGTTTTGTTCTCAGTCAGTCCATTACTCCGAAAAAGCCCTTATTCAACATTGGACGTTTTCGTCAATGTGTAACTTTTCAAAAACTAAGCCAAAGGACATTCCCGTTCTCAACAGTAACTGGGACGAAATCATTGAAAAGATAGAAGCAAAGCGTGAACGAAAACGATCTGAACCCGACCCCCACTCGAAGTGCCCTTATTGCAGTGCAAAACTGAAACTGAGGAGTTCATCTGCATACCTTGAACACTGGACTGACGGATCATACGAGGAACGGATCACTTCTCTCCCTGACGAACGTCCCACTGTAGTGCCGGTTGATGTTTGGTGGGAAATAAAGGACGAGTGGCCAGCTTACGAATCTCGGGTAGATGAGTATCCTACCAGTACGAGAACTTCAGTTGTATCTCTTGGAAACAGATCGTTAGAGATGATTTA
The DNA here is from genome assembly GCF_000337675.1 of Natronococcus amylolyticus DSM 10524. GTDB lineage: Archaea > Halobacteriota > Halobacteria > Halobacteriales > Natrialbaceae > Natronococcus > Natronococcus amylolyticus. The sequence continues at coordinate 22,199 of NZ_AOIB01000028.1, forward strand.
TCGGTTCTTCTTTTAACACATTTCTACAAAGCCGTGCTGCTAACTACTGTTACTCGGCTAGAAACTGCTCCTGCCGTGATTGGTTCTCGTCCAGCAGTGTGGACTGTCTTGATTGTGCAGAATCTCGTCGATGTTCATCGGCAACTCGCCATACTCCTCGCACATGATCCCGCCTGTCGGCTCGCCTTTTGAGGAAGCTGTCCAGTTCGATCGGGGTCTCGCTGTGAACGACCTCGAACTCCGTATCGGTGTCGGGGCGTCGCGCATGTCAGGGCCTCTTGTAGAACGACACCAGGTTTCCGATAACGATCGCCGCCGGCGCCTTGAGTCCAACGTCGCCGACCATGATTAGGAGAGGTGTTGGGCTCTCGACCATGAGAACGAGTACGAGTGTCCGTCAAGCGTGAGCCCGCATGCACTCTGACGTGGCGGGATCACGTATGCACTCAATCACGAGTGGCCAGCAAAAGTCATGAACAGCCGTGCGAACGTTTCTGGAGGAGTGATTGACAAGCACTACGGCCGCCGTGCCAAACGCGGAAAGATTGAGCAACGATGCCAGTATCTCGACGATATCTGATTATCCTCCATACAAATATTCCAACAATGAATTCTGAATCAAATACACTATTTGATAGAGTGAGGGTTGGCTTTCCCCAATTCAAACGCGTCTACCGTCCGTACACCAAGAAAAATCAGATAGAGTAATCCAATGGCTATGAGGGTGAATGCCTCGAAGTAGAACGATCGTAGTCCGATTAATAGTATCGCTATCAGAAGAGGTGTTTCCTCAGTTATTGGGTTCTCTTCGAGGACCACGGGTAATATAAAACCAAATAGGCCAGAGGTCGTGACGAGAGCGGATGCTAACCATTGTGGCCACGATGAATTGACCAAGTTGCTACCGGCGAGACCACCAAGAAGAACAGCCCACAGATAAACGTAAGCAATATACTCAAGTCCTCCAGGTAGACCGTTTCCAATCATCACTGCAAAAAAGAAGATAACGAAGGCGGCACTGTCTAGTTGAGCCAGTTTGAGAAACGAGCAGGTCGTTGAGTGAATTGGTTAGGATGCTCGCAGACCTGCTCAGCGAGAGCTACNGGCACTGTCTAGTTCTGCACCTCCTCGATCGGCGTCTTTCCGTCGAGAGCTTGGTGCGGTCTCTGGCGGTTGTAGTAGTGCATGAATTGTTCAAACCATTCGCGTGCACTCGCCCGACTGCCCACCCACGAGTTATGGAAGCGGTCGATGCGCACTTTGAGGGTGTGAAACCACTTTTCGATGAGGTTTCGCTCGGTATAGTTGACCCGACCGCTTAACCCTAATCGAGCAAGGGCAGTCCGATAGCCGAATTGATCGACGAGAAATACGGTGTCGGAGAGATCGTATTTCTCGTTAAGTCGATGCAGAAACGCAGCTGCCGGATCGGTNCGATAGCCGAATTGATCGACGAGAAATACGGNTGTCGGAGAGATCGTATTTCTCGTTAAGTCGATGCAGAAACGCAGCTGCCGGATCGGTGCCATGCCGACCAAACAACGCGACATCGAGAATCAGCTTCGTTTCGGTGTCTATTGCAGCGTACAGCCAAGACCACTCGCCATTGATCTTGACAGCGGTCTCGTCAATCGCGACCCGCTTCGGCTGCGCCTCAGGCGGGTCGCACCCGCTGTCAGCCAGCCGATGTACCCAGTTCCAGACCGCTCCGTGAGAGCGTTCAACGCCTAATTCAGCGAGAATCGTTGTTGTCTCCCGAAGTGAACAACCGGTCTGATGAAGGCGGACGGCGAACGCCCTGACGGGCGTCGCCGTCCGCTCGTTCTCCCAAGATTCTTCTAAATCCGCGTCGTAGCTCTCGCTGAGCAGGTCTGCGAGCATCCTAACCAATTCACTCAACGACCTGCTCGTTTCTCAAACTGGCTCAACTAGACAGTGCCNGTAGCTCTCGCTGAGCAGGTCTGCGAGCATCCTAACCAATTCACTCAACGACCTGCTCGTTTCTCAAACTGGCTCAACTAGACAGTGCCAATCGGAAAAATCCCTACGAGTCTCGCAAGTCTAACCAACAGGGCCCTACTTGACCATCTCGATGTTGGTTAACCAAGAATCGTTCAGATATTGGTAGCGAACCTACATCACACCCCAGATTTCCGTCGTTTCGAACCAACCCCATGTTTCCGACGTAATTTTCAACCCCCCTCGTTTCCGTCGTTTCCGTCGTCTTCTCATACCCCACCCCAGATTTCCGTCGTCCACTCACCCATCAGGAGGGGATTTACTCACGCATCCAGCCCTGCATGCGACTGTCCTCGAGGATCGTTTCGCGGGCGATCTGGGGATCTTCGATGAGACGGTTTTGGAGATGAATCCCGCCCGCACTTCCCTTGTTGATCTTTTCAATTTCGACAACACCGAGGAACGGTTGTTCTTTCAGGATGACCCGGAACCGTCGCACGGACAGGATGTCGATATTTCGGTGATATCTGATCCGTTTGGCTGTTGGTCCACAGACATCCGATCGCACGGTGCTTCTATGCTGGCCAACTCTATGAGAGGTTGGTCGCTTGGAACAGTTGGTCTGCCACCTCCTATTAGTGCGTGCTAACTGGGTGTGATCCTCCCCTATTAGCAGGAGGCACAGGGCTATGTATCACTGGGGAGAAAGAGACAGTATGGGTGAGCGAACTTGTGATAGTTCCGAAGAAGTCGTCGAGACGCTTGCCCCAGAGCGTGTGCTCGCCGTGATACACGAGAGTGACGCACCTATCGTCACCACTCGTGACGTCGCCGACGCACTCGACTGTACCCCAGAGCGCGTCACGAAGAAGCTGAAGGGGCTACACGAGCAAGGGTGTGTCGAACGCCGAAAGGTAGGCAATCAAGCCGCCGAATGATGGCTCACAAACCCCGAGCAATCACCTGACAACACAGGTGAGCACGCCTCTGACGATTCCTTCTTCGCGGGAAAGCCAATCGACGCTGAAGGAAAGCCAATCGACGTTGCAGAACCGATGAACTACTCCGTGATACGATCGCACTCAACGAGTAAAACGCGACCCCAGCAGGTTTTCTGCGGCTCGTTCCAGTGACCGACGGCGACGAGCGCGTGTCGCTATCCGTAGAGTGGGTCATCTGCGAACTCATCTGAATCTAATTCCGCCACTCTTGGGCATCCCTGCCCAACTCAGAGCCGTTCGTTGTACCAGCTCAGCCGCTCACCGATTATTAGTCCCCCTACCGGAAACTGGACTGAGACAGCCGTCTCTTCGAGCAACGGCAGCAACTCCTCGTAATATGCACGCCTAGCGTGGAACACGAGCGCATCCCCGCCACGAGCAATCCAGCCGACTGCAATTGCTCGAACACTGTTTCCGACCACTCTCGCTTTGTCGTAACCCGTCCACCCGTCAAGGTCTCATCGTACGGCTCGATAGACGGTCCGTCAGGCTCGAGCAAATGGTGCTTAGCCGAGAGGACGAACCAGTCGTCATGATTCTGCTCACAGTACTGCCGAGCTTTGCTGAACAGCGGTGATGGAGCATACAACTCGGCAGGTGGCGCAGGCTGCTCGATCTTGGTCTTTGTACAGCTCACGAGTCCGATCTCAGTCACAATCAACCATTCTGAGGCTCCACTAATGAGCCTACTTCTCTCTGAGATCCTTATTTAGGCCTTATTCTGTACCAATAGAATAACAACACCATAAATAACGAAATCTTCACTGCCCGGCTTACAGAGACTATCATATCATGCCAACTCCACTCTTCTCGACATACACATATGGCGAAAACCGAGTTACGTCGACACTCATGGCCACTACAGCATCTGCTCTCAAGGAGTAGTCCAGAGAACCCAAAACGCACCGTCAACACTCAGTTAGTACGGCTGGTCACCAGCAGGCGGTCGGAAGACCTCGCTTTCGGGATCATCCTCAGCCAGTATTCATTCGCCTTCAGCAACAAGCTGCTCAAACTCATCTCGCTCGTAGTCGTAGATCTGTCCAGGAGAGGGACCAACGAGACGGACTGAGTTGTCCCCAGCATTGAGCTCGTAGAACAACGGCTCATTTTCAGACTGTGGACCAAGGGCACCCTCCCAGTTCTCGATATCGGCGGTTGAATTCATATCAGACATAGAGTACTCTACAGACTCTTCTGTGAAACCTTTTGTGTCCTTCTCAAGGCTCGAGATTCCGGTCCGTAGCCATCCATGACAGCTGCGTTCGAAGAAACTCGAGAATGGGACAGCAGCCGGGACAGAACTGCCGCTCTCGCCAGTTGGGGGAATACCATCCCGTACTTACAATAGACTTGTTCTGCTGTTCGACTAGCGACTGTCTTGCTGTCTCATTTTACCGCTTTGGAAAACTCTGCAGCTATGCATTACACAAGCAACATACACTGCCGCCTGAGCGACCACATAAATATAGAAGTTTACAATTGGGGCAAGTCTGTGGTGGCCTACAGTATACGAACTCACTTTCAGGCTTCACTTGACTCAGCTCAACCCCGATTCAATGTCGTCAAACTCATCACTCAACCAATTCAGTGCTGCAACGATCACGCTGCCCTCGAGTGTTGGTTAGATTCAAGTGTATCGACAAATGGAGTACACTCACCAGGTCGTCGTACACGACGAGACCGTGTTTCGATCGACGGTGTCCAAATCAACCAGATTGAGTGCCCCTTTTCGCTTGTCAAACATAGCTACGGAAATTTCGCGGCCTGTCCAAACACGGCTTTGAACAGGCTGCTCACACATTTGGACTCATCTGCTCATTGAATTTCGCCGGAGCATCCCTCCTCAGCGTCATTGACCGCCTTGCCATGGAGGCATTCCACAGCCCTACATAAGAGCGACGGAAGCTCGAGAATAATGACGAAGCCTGGAACGTGATCTACCTCGGACAGTTCGAGTATGTCAATTGGTTCAAAGAGCGGCTTCCAGATACGAACGAAAATTGCCGAAAATCGATCCAGTCTAACCTTGAGCATCACGACGAGTACACTTGAACTGACGATTTTGATCTGATCATTTCATATGCAGAAATCACGCGTGTTTGAAGTCGCTAAACTACTGGTAGTTTCCTCGGCAGAAACTCTTATCAGTGGAAAGTACGCCAACTGACGTATCTGGAGTTAGCATTTGCCTTATCAGATGCTATATGGATGAAGAAACCACAAGTTATGGATTCGAAAAATGTCTTTGAAGTCTTTCACTATCTGCGATATGCAGTTGACCGAACATATATGTATTTACCGAGTGAGTTCGTTCCATGGCGGATAAAACTCGGAACATACGGGGGGAGCTATCGTACCGGGAGATATTCCACGCTGTCAACGACGCGATCCTTGTTCACGACGCAAAGACGGGTACGATCCTTGACGCAAACCCAGCGGCTGAGCAGCTTTACGGCTACTCGAGAGCAGAGCTTCTGGAGATGGATATTGGGGAATTCAGCACTAATCAACCGGCGTACTCTCAGACAAGAGCTATCGAGCAGATTGACCGAGCCGTTCAGGAGGGCAACAACCGCTTCGAGTGGATGATCGAACGAAAGGATGGCACTGAGCGGACCGTTGACGTCAAACTCACTCGTGAAACTGTTCAGGAGGGGAACCTATTGCTTGCTGTTGTCCGGGACGTAACCGAAAGACGGGAAGCCGAACGGACTACTCGCCAGCTACGTGAGGCGGTTGAGAGTTCGATGGACGGGGTCGCAGTGCTGGACAATGTGGGTGAGTATGTCTATGTTAATGGAGCACACGCCGAGATGTACGGCTTTGACGACCCCGACAAGTTGATCGGCAAAAGTTGGCGGGCTATGTACACAGACGAAGAGATTGATCGGCTTGAACGCGAGGCGATGTCAACTATCGCTGCTGAAGGCGAGTGGCGCGGGGAGGCTACCGGACACCGGGTCGACGGTGAACACTTCCCACAGGAGGTCTCACTGACAGCACTCGACTCCGGCGGACTGATCTGTGTCGTCCGTGACGTCACGGAGCGAACGGAGATGACCGAACGGGTGCGAAAGACTAGGAGGGAACTCCAGGCGGTTCTCGATAATACCCCCGCAGCTGTCTACAAGAAAGATTCGGAGGGACGGTATCAGTACGTCAACGGGTACTACGAGCGGCTATTCGATCGACCGGCTTCGGAGCTGATCGGCCGACTCCCCGTCGAAATCCATGGAGAGGAGATGGCGGAGATGATCACAGCCCACGATCAATACGTGATCGAGAACGGCAAGGCGACGACTACCGAGGAGACGATCGAGATTGACGGTTCCCACCGAAGCTTTCTCACCTCGCGGATCCCACTATTCGACGACGGTGAACTCGATTTCCTCTACGGTATCGCTGTCGATATCACCGAACTGAAGGCTCGCGAACGGACGCTTCATGCGCTCAACGAGACGGCCACGGCGCTGGTCGGCGCACGTAACCGAGCGGAGGTCGCACAACTCGCCGTTGATACCGCAGAGGACGCCTTTTCGCTCCCGTTGGCGGGGGTGTGGGAATACGACGCCGAGGCAGAGGCACTCGTCCCGGTCGCTGAAACCGATCATTCGAGAGATATCGTTGGTGAGGCTCCGACATTCGAAGAGGGTACGAGCCTCGCATGGGAGGCCTTCAAGACCAGCCAGCCGCGATTTGTCGAAGATGTCTCTGGCGAATCCGATATGTTCAATCCTGAGACCTCAATCCGGAGCGAAATGGTGCTGCCGCTCGGTGAATATGGAGTGTTACTGTGTGCGAGTACCAACGCCCAGACGTTCGACGATTACGAACGAGAGTTCGGCGCGACCCTCGCGGCGACCGTCCAGACAGCGCTAACACGCATTGAACGCGAACGCGAACTCCGTCGACGCGAGCAGGTGTTACATTCGTTGACCGAGGTCGCGACGTCACTGATTGACGCGGAGACTGATGAAGAGACTGCAGAAATTGCGGTCGAGACCGCACAGGACGTCCTTAACCTGCCGCTCGCAGGTATTTGGCGCCACGAGTCCGACGAAGACGTACTCGCTCCGTTCGTCACAAGCTCGGGAGCGGAAGAAATCTTTGACAAACTCCCCACCTTCAAGGAAGGCCGGGGGCTGTCCTGGCGTGTGTTTACTTCGGGTCGGCCGGAGGTCTTTCGCGACGTAACTGACGAGGATGAGGTGTACGACCCCGAGACACCGCTTCGGAGTGAGATACTGCTGCCACTCGGCGAGCACGGAGTGTTCCTCTGTGGGACAGTCGAGCGGCGACGGTTCGACGAGTACGCCCTTGAGTTCGCGTCGATTCTCTCGACGATGACCGAAAGCGCTCTGACCAGTGCCGATCGTGAACGCGAACTCAGAGAGCAACGCGAATTTACCGATCAACTCATTAGCACGCTTCCGGACCTGTTCTACGTCTTCGATACAACGAGTGGAACGTTTGTCCGATGGAACGACCGCCTGACCGAACTGACGGGCTACTCCGATACCGAGGTTGAGACTACGAGTGTGACCGAGTTCGTCGCTGAGGCTGACGAAGCAACCCTCCTCGACGGATTGGAGAGCATTCTCAACGGAGAACCGACTACCATCGCTATCCACATCGTGGCGAGCGATGGTCGAGAGGTTCCTCACGAACTGACTGGCGCACCCGTACGGGATCCCGATGGGGAGATTATTGGAGTGTGCGGGATCGGCCGCGACATCAGTGACCGCCTCGCCTACGAACGTGAACTCGAGCGGAAGAACGCTCGTCTCGAGGAGTTCGCAAGCGTTGTTGCACACGACATCCGGAACCCGCTGACAGTCGCGACGGGCTACCTCGAACTGGCCCAGGAGGTCGGAGACGGAAGATATCTTGAGGAGGTCGAACGCGGGCTCGCCCGGACGGCCGAAATCACCGAGAACCTACTCACGCTTGCCCGTGCGGGCGAGGGAATCGGCGAGCGCGAGTCGATCGAGCTAGAGTCGCTCGCACGGAAGGCCTGGGAGAACGTTCGGACGTCGCGGGCACGGCTGTTAATCGAAGATGAGGTTGAGGTCGAAGGCGACCGCCTCCGGCTGACACAGCTCTTTGAGAACCTCTTTCGGAACGCAATCGAGCATGCTGGTGAGGACGTTACCATTTGCTTTGGTGCCCTCACGGAGGGATTCTACGTTGAGGATAATGGGTCGGGCATCCCCGAAGAACATCGGGCGGAGCTGTTTGTCACTCGCGAGTCCGATGGCAAGAACGCGCGGTTCGGGCTCGCAATCGTCAGCGATATCGTTGAGGCACATGGGTGGGAAATAGCTGTAACCAATGGGGATAACGGCGGTGCGCGATTCGAGATCGAGACACAGAGTCAGGTACAGCTTGAGACGGACCCGATCGAATCGGGTAGACAGCGATGACGGGACCGTCGGACGCAGACGATCCCCGTATTGACACCCTCCACGGGGTAGCGCTCGACCTGGCTCGCTGCCAGAGTGAGACCGCTGTCTACGACGCGGCGATCGCCGGAAGCCACGAGCTGTTCGATGTCAAGCAGGTGGTGGTCATGCTCCGCCGAGACGATAGGTGGGTATCGATCACCCACCCCGACAGGACAACAGGCACCCCCCCGCTACCGATCACGGGAACGATGGTGGAGACGACGATCGAACGAGAGGAAACGGTCACTGTTGAGGCAATTGGGGAGGTAGCCGGCGAACACCACCCCTTCGCCGACGGGACGGCGCTGTGTGTCCCATTTGGGGACAAAGGCATCCTCCAGCTTATCGGAAGAGACGTGTTCGACGACGAGGCGGTCCAATATGTGGAGCTGCTCTCGTTTCTTGCGAGCGCACGGCTGGCCCAACTCTCTCTCTCCGACGAGGTCGACGTGATTGGCGACCGGTTCGACGCGCTCACATCGTTTCACCGTGACGCACTCGAACGTGCCTCTCACGAACTCAGGACGCCGCTTACCTCTATTATTGGCTATATGGAGCTGGTCTTGGAAGAGGACGTTGGCACGCTGGGCGAGGACCAGGAGGAGCTGCTCAAATTCGTTTATCGGAAGGCAACCGAACTCGAAGCCGCGGTTGAGACCCTGACAACAACATTCGACGACGCCCTAGACGTCGCCCTCGAGGACGCCGCTAATTCAACTCGATTGGGAGCACTCGTCGGCTCGGGATCGATCTTGCTCATCGAGTCCAAAAGCGACGTCACGCCGTTGCTCGCCGACCGCCTCCGGGCGACCGGCTACCGCGTTCGGATCGCAGAGAGCGCGGCTGAGGCGGAGGTGGCCATCACCGAGGAACCGCCGGCGGTGCTCGTCATGGATTGGTTCGTTGGGGACGAAAATGGGCTCGCACTCGCACGACGGTTGAATGAGCGGTGTAACGAGGAACTTCCGGTTGCCCTCCTCTCGATTGTCGCCGACGAGTCGAACGGAGAGTCACAATTAGGGGTCTCTGCGGTTACCGACGGTGATTTCGATACAGCTATGACGGTCGGTAAACATTTCATCGATATGGAACGATGTGACGACGTCGACCTCCTCGTCGTCGGATCTGTTGAGAGCCATGGCAATGAGGACCGGTCATCGGCTGTTGACGTGACGCAGGTCGTAGGTCGGGAGGCCGCAATCGAGGCCCACTGCGAGCGCGGGTACGACTTCGCAATCGTCGCCGCGACAGGGGACGCACGGACCGACTGCAAGACAGTTGCCGCCCTTCGCGAGCGGCGCTGCGGCCGACGGATGCCAGTCGTTCTTGTAGATCCCGACGCTGGTGGAACGTGGTACACGGTCGGGGGCAGATTGTTCGTCCAGCGGCCGCTCAATGTCACCGACCTAACGGCAGCCCTGATCAGTGCATGTCCGGGCCCACACGACCTGCGGTCACCTGATCAACAGACTGGGGGTTTGACATGAACCGGACCGCAGTACTCGCGGAGGACGACGAAGATATCAGACAGCTACTTTCGTTCAAACTTGATCGAGGCGGCTTCAACGTTGAGGGATTTGTGGACGGCCAGGCCTGTCTCGACCACCTCCACGAGCGAGAGGACCTCCCCGACGTGGTTGTCCTCGACGTGATGATGCCGCGGATGGATGGGTTCCAAGTCCTTGAGCGAATCCGAGACGATGACGCGCTCGCGGACGTTCCGGTTCTGATGCTTACGGCCCGCTCACGCGAGGAGGATGTTGTTGAGGGCTTCGAACGGGGTGCGACCGACTACGTCACGAAGCCATTCAGTCCTAACGAGGTCATCGCACGCATTGAGCGGCTCATCGGCTAATGATGGCGTTCTCAACGCTCGTCATCTGGGCGGCAATCGCGCTTGCCGCCGTCGTCTCACTCATAGGACTCGCAACACTCGTGATTTCGGCGTACCGGTATCGCAATGAGAAGCGCCGACGGGAGCTTAGACCGGAGATGACAAACGAGCTGTTTTCGCGGCTCAACGATGACGATCCCGACTGGGAGACGTGGGTTACCGGGCTTTCCAGCGTCGAACAAGACGCTGCGCGGTCGGCGACCGAACGACTGCTTCGCCAGCTCCGTGGTGCGGAACGGCGCGAACTCGGCCGGCTTGCGGCCGCACTCGGGATCGATCGCGAACGCATCGGTCGAGATGTAGAGTCTGGCGAGCTCTACCGTACGCTTCGTGCGCTGACCTGGCTCGCGCTTGTCGAGTACCCCTCGGTCGTCAACCGGGCGATCCAACACTGTACCGGGGACAGGGCTGTCCGTACGGCGCTTGCTCGGGTACTGTACGAGAACAACGATCCACGTGCGAGCCGGGAAGGAATCGACTTACTCCTCGACGAGGGAGTTGAGCCGCTCTCGGTCTTCGGCCTCGATACACTGTATCGGATCGTTCGTCAGGACCCGACATACCTTCTCAACCTCGCGGAAGAGCGCCATGAGAAGTGGGACGACCGAATGCTCCTGCAGGTACTCCTCGTGATCCGTCACGGCCGCTCCGGTGTCGGGCCAGCCTCAATCGAGTGGGTGACAGACTGTGTCGATCGCGATCCCGAAGTTCTTGCCGAAGCACTCTTGTTGCTCGCCGAGTATGGCTGGAGTCCGCAGATTCGTGAAGTGATCGACCTCACTGAGTTTACCCGTCATCCTGATCCAGAGGTCAGACGAGCTGCCTACATTGCGTTTGGTGAATGGGGCAAGATCGACGGACTAATCGATCCGCTGTCTGAGGAGACAGACGATCTCGCTCGGCTCGTAGGGATTCGTGTCCTCGAAGCCAATGGTTGTACGGAACTCGATCATACCTCAGAGGCGTTTGACCGTACCCGACGATGGATCGTCGCAGAACGCCGTGCCGCCCGGGGGCTTACGTGATCCAGGCCCTCGAGTCGATCGGCGTCACAGCCCTGCTTGGGTTCAGCGTTATCGTCCTCGCGTACTTTGTCGTCGCCAACGCGGTCTACACTGTTGTCCACCTTTTCGCACTCGTCGAGCTGCGTCGGCTGTTAAGTGAGCGGACGTTCCGATCCGTCTACCAGCGTTTCGGCTCACCGTTTTTGCCCGGCGTTGCGATCATTGTTCCTGCATATAACGAGGCCCCGACAATCGTTTCGAGCGTTCGGTCGTTTCTCGATCTCGTCTATCCCGATTACGAGGTGATCGTAATTAACGACGGGTCGAGCGATTCCACCCTCGAAAAGCTCGTAGAAGAATTCGACCTGGAAGCTGTGCCGGCCGATCCACCGTGGGAACTCCCGTGCGAACCGGTCCATGCTGTCTACCGGGCACGCCAGAACGAGAAACTCACGGTGATCGACAAGGAGAACGGCGGAAAGGCCGATGCGCTCAACGCGGGAGTCTACTTCACGGAAAAACAATTGTTCTGTGCGGTCGATGCCGACTCCATTATCGAACGCGAAGCGCTGTTGTCGGTCGCTCAGCCCTTTCTGGAGGACCCAGAACGGACAGTCGCGACCGGCGGAGTCGTCCGGGTCGCAAACGGCTGTACGATCAGTCGCGGGATCGTCAAGGACGTCCGACTCTCACGAAAACCGCTCGTCGGCCTACAGACCATGGAGTACATGCGTGCATTTCTCTCCGGACGAATCGGCCTCTCAAGCCTTCGGAGCCTGCTGATCATCTCGGGAGCATTCGGGTTGTTCGATACCCGACTCGTCCGAGAAGTTGGCGGCTACCGATCGGAGACGATTACCGAGGACATGGAGCTAGTCGTCCGGCTTCATCGGCACCTGAACGAACAGGGCAAAGAGTACCGCGTCGAGTTCGTTCCCGAGCCAGTCATCTGGACCGAAGTTCCCGCGGACAGGACTGTTCTGAGCCGACAGCGCCGACGCTGGCACCGCGGACTGTTTCAGACGCTCACTGAACATAGGGATATGATCGGCAATCCCCGATACGGCGTCACCGGGATATTTGCGCTTCCATTTTTCGTCTTCGTTGAGGCACTCGGACCACTCATCGAGGGAGCGGGATATGTCATTGTTCCGCTCTCGTTTCTCCTCGGGATCGTCGACGGGTGGTTCTTCATCGCTTTTCTCCTCCTCGCAATCGCGCTTGGAACGTTTCTTTCCTGGTTGTCTGTGTTGAGCGAGGTCGTGAGCTTCAGACGATACGAACGACCCCAAGACATTGCATTACTTCTCGTCTACGGCATCGGTGAAAACCTCGTCTACCGGCAGTGGCGGACGATCGTCCTCTGGCGCGGGTTCATTGAGTTCCTCCGCGGTGTCGAGTCGTGGGGGTCGATGGAGCGAGCAGGCTTCGGCGATGACGAAGCGTAGCGACAAATGAGTGCTAATTGTACCAGCGCCTCGGCGTTACGGTTAACTACTTTCAGAACATGTATAATTCGATGAATAGCGAAACCGAATATTCTCAATCAACTGACTACAACTCGTTCAGAGGGCCGGTGGACAGAGTCCGGCGGTACTTACTGAAGGGCCTCCTTGCTGGCGGTCTCGGCCTCTTGGTACTCGGTTCGGTGGGTACCAGCAAGGTACGTGCGTCGTCGGTTTTCGACGATCGAGCTGTTTACATCTGGGAGTTTGCTTCGGTCCTGACGATCGATGCCGACGCTCGCAGGCGGTTCTTCGAGCGAACTGATCGCCTTGGTATCGAAACGGTCTATCTCTCATGGGGGGCACTACGAACTGTATCTGAGAACGATCGGCGGGATCTCATCACAGCGATGCACGGAGCCGGTTTGGAGGTACACGCATTAACAGGAACGTACGGACCAGAGGGAATCAATGATGCCCGTCGAGTCGTTTCCATGGTCGTTGAGCACAACGCTCAGAGCAAGGATACGGATCGGTTCGACGGGATCCATTTGAACGTCGAGTTTGCTTCGGATGGACTGAGTGACTCGCTCGAGGCATATGAGCGATTCCTTGACGAGGTCCCGGAGATCGGAGATGGAAAGACGGTCTCCTCACAAGGACTTACGGTCTCAGCAACAGTCGCTTGGTGGTGGTCACTTCCCGAACACACGCCATCGCTCGCACGGGCGATCGCTGCCCATCCATCGCTCGACTACAGCGTGATCATGGCCTACTGGGACACCCCCGAAGAGGTCCGCGATCGTTTGGCAACCGTCGTTTCTGATCTTGATGCACCGTATGTACTTGCGATCGAGACCCAGAAGTTTCCTGGCACGACCGCGAACAACCGTGTCACGACATATGAGGAAGGCTGGTCACGAGTCAAAGAGATTGAATCCGCGATTGCGACGGATCCACCCGGAGAGGGCTACCTCGGGATCGCACTTCACCATTATATGAACGGGCTGACAGCATGGGATGCGCTGTGGGACGCGCGTCTCCAGAGCTCGATGGTACGTCCTGGCGACCGGGTGAAGATTGACACGATCGTTGTCTTCGACGACACGTTCCCCACTTCATCGCACGAGAGTGAACTCACGATTGCGTTCGACGGTCCACAACGATACACCGTGAATCGAGCAGTGACCCCACCGTCAAGCACGCTTACTGATATTTCGGTTGAGTGGCGGGTTCCCAGGAATGCCCCAGCTGGGGAGTACGCAGCGACGGTTACACTCTCTGATACAACGTTTGAGGACGAGTCGCGTGAAAAGAGCGCGATCCGATCGACGCCGGTCGTGCTTGCTAAACGCGACCTCGGGATACTCTCTGTTACAAACCCCAGGCGAGGGAGACCGAATTAGAGATAACGAGCGCGTTTGTACGATGCTTGCAGCGACGGACGATTAGATGAACTGAGTGAATTCTGCGATTCCGAATAACAGGTAGCAATGGGCGAGTGTTGACGCGATGGCACAGACGTACCGATATGGATCCAAAATTTCCACTGATACCAGTCCCATCGTGCATCATGCTCGTTAAGCCGGACGTGAGCCTCCATCGAGTGATGAAGTGAACGATGCAAACGTACTGAGACCGGAATCCACGGTCGACGACAAGCGTGATCGTCGAGGGGGCGATGAGCGGCGATCTCTTTAAGTGACGGGCACTCAACCCCGACTGCGGCGTTCGAGAACCTGAGGTTGATCACCGTCCGTCCTATCCTGGAGGTACTCATCTACAACCTATGCCGTGGTACATGCCGTAGACGTTGATATCGACGATCGTCCCCGACGTTTTCTGAGATGTCGTCGAAGTTCGCCATGAACGAGACGCCTGCGTTGTTGACGAGGTCGTCGAGCCTGTCGCCCGATCTCTGTATTAGGTCACTCGTCCTGTCGGTACTCATCAAGATACTCGGTATGGCTAGTGACTTCATTGCTGACTGTGAATATCCACGGGCACTTAGCTCGAGACTTGTCATAGGGGGCGTCGCTCATGTGCAATCAACTGACCGAACTTGAGCGCTTGAAGACCGCGCCTTAACCAACAGAGGATGAGATTCCCCTTAGAAGTTGGTTAACAGGGAAGCAGTGTTGCCCCCGTTTTCACTACCCATAGACGAGTCCCTACAGCTCGAGATGCGTAGCGTGCTCAGAGCGGAAGTCGTCTCGAGAGATTCCTCTGCTCAAATCACAAAACGACAGGGGTGGGGGAACGGTAGGTGGGGATGCTGGTGCAACGACTCATCAGCGAAGGAAGGGGGAGGCCATCCCTTCAGCTGACTGGTAACTGGAGATTGCACCTACGCCCTTGCGGGCACTCGATATCATGGCCTGCAGAAATATTGAACGACTAGATTGTGGAACCAAATTAGCGAATGTTAACGCGAATTAGTGGACCGTCATCGCTATCCAGACGCTACCGAACTAACAGGCAATACGGTCCAAATCACTAGTCGTCGTTCGCTGAACGATTCCTTTCGTTGTCGGTGAACAACCCGAGGAACCAGTTAGTCTCACACCCAGCTATAATAATAGCCATTCGTCTTTAGCTAAGCCTTAGCCCTCGGTTGTATAGCGGTAGCGAGCGTCTCCTGTAACACCGGTCGTTGCTGGTGAATCTTCTGTGCGTCTTCGTTCAACCGTTCCAACAGCGGTGGCGGCGAGTAGCTGAGGTATTCTCCGAGTTCGTGGAGGATGAGCTGGGCGTGCGACCGGAAGGTCGCCGCCCAGCGTTCCGGCGGAAACACGAGGTCATCATCCGCTTGCTCAGTCACTAGATCGAGCAGATCACGACTTACCAGCAGTGAGAGCAACGCTGCATACAGCAAAATTTCAACGACGTGCTTCTTGCTCGTGTCGAATTCGTCCAGTTCGTACTGCGTCTTCAGCTTACGGAACAGCAGCTCTACTTCCCACCGACAGCAATATAGCGTCGCTAGATCCGACGGCAGGAACTCGTCTTCCGGCAGATTCGTGATGTATAGGTGATAGTGGTAGCGTCACCGAAAACGTCGTCCGACAGGCCGACGTCCCGGTGTTTTGTGTCCCAGTCAGCGCCGATCCACCGTGATCGCATCCACGAGACCGGTCCCGTGAATCATCCGGAGCCCGGACTCACACGCCGATTACAGGTTGAACAGGTGCAATGCCACGGCCTTCAGGCCGTGGGTACGCGCCGTCCGCCCGCTACTACGCATCCTCGAGGTCGGCCACGGTAAGCAGCGTTTCAACCGCAACGTCCGGCGAAACCGAGATCGAGTCGATTGTCGGCCTCGAGCAGGAACTCGACGTACTCCGGGATCGTCGACGGTGCGTCGCCGCAGATACCGACTCATCGGTCTCGTCGAACAGCGGCGCGAGCTGGTCCGAGTTCCGGTCGACGCCCAGCGTCAGCTGGGTGAGCTCGTTCGACCGATCGAGAACCCGTCGAACAGCTCCGAGAACCGATCCGCGAGGACGATGTTCGAGGGGATTCCGACATTCACGTGCACGTCCATCCCGTCGCTCGAGACCATCTCTGCATCAACGTGGTCGACGCTCTCTGACGGGAAGCCGTCGGAGACGGACCCGATCATTCCGGAGGATACCGCTCAGTACACACTTCGAACCGTGCGCCACCGTCGACGCTCTCGGTCACGGTAACGGTCCAGTCGTGGGCTTCGGCGATCCCCTTGGCAATAGCGAGGCCAAAACCGGTTCCGTCACTGGTTGTCGAGAAACCCTGCTCGAATATCGCGTCCCGTCTCGCAGGAGGGATGCCAGGCCCGTCGTCCGAGACATAGAACCCCTCTCTACCGTCCAGGAGACCGACTCTGAGCGTTACGTCGTCACCGCCGTGCCTGAGCGCGTTCGAAAGGAGATTTTCGAGCAACTGGCGCAACCGGGCCTCGTCTGCCTCGATTCGGTAGTCGTCGAGAATAACGTCGATAGTGGCGGCCCCACCTGGAATCGTCTCCCAGACGGACTCGATCAGGGCGTCGAGTGCGACCGTCCGGGTCTCGTCGACCTGCTGGCCGTCGCGTGCGAGCGTCAGCAGATCGTCGATGAGAGCGTGCATTCGTCCGTGTGCTGCCTCGATGCGATCGAAGTCTTCCGGCGAACCACTCTCCCGTCCGAGTTCGAGCGCGGCCTGCGCAACTGTGAGCGGATTGCGAAGATCGTGACTCACGGCAGTGGTGAACTCCTCGAGGCGCTCGTTGGTCCGCTGGAGCGTGCGCTCGCGTTCCTTGCGCTCGGTAATATCCTGAAACGCTCCACGGGCGCCGATCCGTTCGCCGTCGTCGCCGTACCACGGTGTTCCCATCGTTCGGACCCAGCGTTGCTCGCCACCGTTCGTGATGATCCGCAACTCCATATCGTACCCCTCACCCGCCGTCTCCAGTCGCTCGAATGCGTCCGTAATCGTTTCCCTATCGTGAGGATGATAGAAGCCGATTCCGTCTTCGACCGTCGGCTGGTACTCCGAAGGCATCTCGTGGATGCGATAGACTTCGTCCGTCCATCGCATCGACTCCGTTCGGAAGTCGACTTCCCACCCCCCAACCGCTGCGACCGACTGGATGTGTTTGAGAAACTCCCGTTTCTGCTCGAGTTCCTGGGCTCGTCGTTTGTGGTCCGTAATGTCTCGCCCCTCGGCCACGAGCAGGACGACGTCGCCCCGTTCATCCGTAATCGGTCGGAGCGAGAAGTCGATGATTACGGTCCCGTCGGCGCCCTGGACTTCTGCGTCGTACCGAACGAACTCACCGTCGGCCGCCGTCTCGATCGCAGCTTTCAGGGTCTCTTGGGTCTCTGTAGTTGTCTGCCACCACTCCGCTTCCCAGACCGGACTACCAATCACGGCCTCACGTTCGAACCCGCCAAATTCCAGCGCGGAGTCGTTTGCCTCCAGTAGTGTTCCGTCGGGATCGACCAACCCCGTAAACTGATATGTCTGGTTGAAGGTAGCGTGGTACTGCCGCTCCCGCTCTTTGCGTTCGGTGACATTACGTGTCGAACCAACGATTTTTTCGATGTTGCCGTCTACGACCACCGGTGCGATTCGGGTCTCCCAGTAGGTCTGCTCGTCCGGGACCGAGAGAACTTCCTCGTAGTGAAGTGGCTCACGTCGGTCGACGCACTCACGGTAGTTTTCGAGGATGGCAGACCCTTGCTCGTCGCCGAAGACGTCCCGTAGCCGCTGCCCGCTGAGTTCCTCGTTCGATAAGCCAGTGTGGGCTTCGTAGACGGGGTTCACTCGTTCGAGTCGGAACTCGTCGTCTTCACAGACCTCGACGAAGAAAAGAGCATCCTGTGTGTTCTCGAAGACGGTCTCCGCGAGTTGGGCTGTTGCTTCCCGAACCTTTCGGTCGGTGGTCTCACGAGCAATGACCGATAGACCGCCCTCGTCGGCGTAGATATTTGCCTCGAACCACGTGTCTGAGGACTCGCGGAGCTGCGTTTCGACCGACCGTGAGTCGTGTGTTTCCATAGCCGCACGACAGTGTAGCTCGAAGGACGATTCACGGAGCACTGGGACGGCATCCCAGAGAACATCACCGTCGACGTCTACTGCCTGGACACCCGTCCACGCTTCCATCCGTTCGTTCCAGTACGTGATCCGCCACTCGGAGTCCACGACGAAGTAGGCGTCTGAGATACGTCCGGCTAATCGCTCGTACTCGGATCGTGCGTCAGTCATCGATGGGGTGGGTATGCGGTCGAGATGAGTTCGTACGGGGCGAGCGTGTTTGGCCGGCAAGATGGGTGTCCTCGAGGGACACTAGGTGGCCTTCTTGGACCGGGTATCCGAAGGAGTCAGTCCCCGGTAGCGGCCTTGCG
Source organism: Natronococcus amylolyticus DSM 10524 (assembly GCF_000337675.1). Classification (GTDB taxonomy): domain Archaea; phylum Halobacteriota; class Halobacteria; order Halobacteriales; family Natrialbaceae; genus Natronococcus; species Natronococcus amylolyticus. The sequence continues at coordinate 40,816 of NZ_AOIB01000028.1, forward strand.
GATTCGTTCAACGAGGACGTCGAACTGCTCGGACGTCGGTTCTTTCTGGACGTAGTCGGTGACACCACTCGCAATAGCCTCGCTCGCGACCCGTTCACTTCCTTTGGCAGTAAAGACGATAAACGGGAGGGGCGTGTCCTTCTCGCGGACCGCTTTGAGAAAGTCGAGGCCGCTAATGGCCGGCATCTGATAGTCACTGACGACACAGTCAAACGACGTTTCTTCGAGGGTTGACACCGCCTCGAGCGTGCTCGCTGCGGTCGTGACAACTATATCGTCGTTCTCGCGTTCGATGTAGGCCCCGATGGTTTCGGGGAGTCCCGGCTCGTCATCGACGAGCAGGACCTCGATTTCCTCGTCCGGTCGGTCGTGCGTTTCGAGCGCGCTCTCGTACCGGAGCTGTTGACGGACTGCGAGATCGAGCCACTCGCCGATATCGTCGTGGAGGTTCGGTGACCTGACTACGCCCTCACTCAGGTCGTACGTGAGGAGCCCCGTTTCTTCGAGCAGTGGGAGATGACTGTGGAGCAGCGATGTACGAACCTGCGTTCGGTCGACTTCTTCGGACTCCTCCGAGCGTACTGCTTCGAGCACGTCAAGTAGTTCCTCGAGCGTTGCAATTCCGTGCTGGCGGAGATGGAACAGCACCGTTCGTCGGCTGGGATCGGAGAGAACGTGGAACAAGTCGTCGCTCGGGAACATCGCGTGGTCGTGATCGTCTGAACCGGGGCCTTCTTCGCTCATACGCGGTAGAGAGTTCCACTCAAACATAAGCATTATTTGGTATTCGAGACTATTACTACCAAGCATGACCGTCTGAGTGCGTGGAAACTCCTCTCGTCTGCTCAATTTTCAGGGGTCCAGACTCTGTGGACGACGACGACGAGAACGTAGTCATCACGACTGTAAACGAGGTTCTTCGCGGTGTAGATGCGGCCGTGTCGAGCGTACTCGACGGAATGTCTCCCGATCACGTTCGCGAGCGACGCGACAGATGGTACCTCGACGCTGCCACCACATTCAACGACGTTCGCTCCGACGTTGTGGGTGTTGCGGCACTGTGTAGTTCTGAATCACCTCAGCTGGCGTGTTTCTGTCGGACGTTTGATACGGTCTGTAATGATTGTAATAATGTAAGAATTGTTCAAGTCAAACACGGACGATCGCCCGACTGCCCGTTCACGAATATGGAAGTGGCCGACTCGTATTTTGAAGGTGTGAAACCACGTTTCGACGAGGTTTCGGTCGGTATAGTTCACTCGACTGTTTAATCCTAATCCAGTAAGGACAGTCCGGTAACCAAATTGATCGACGAGAAACGCCGCGTCCGAGAGATCGTGTTTCTCGCGGAGTCCATACAGAAATACAGCTGCCGGATCAGAGCCATGCCGACCAAACAACGCGACGTCGAAAATCAACGTTGTCTCGAGTTTTATTGTATCATATGATCAAGACCGCTCGCCATTGATTTTGACAACGGTTTCGTCGACAACGCCCCCCGACGGCGATGGCGTCCTCAGAACGCGAAGTGTTCTGATGGGCCGCACGAGAGCTCCACTCTCGTGGACGTCGGCGAGTCTGGAACGCTGTCAGCCAGCCGAGGTACCTAGTGCCAGATTGCCTGATAAGAGCGTTCAACGCCGATCAAGCGAAGAATTGCTTGTGTCTTTCGAAGCGAACATCCGATCGCATGGAGACGGATGGCCGCGTGCCGCGTGGTTTCCTCAGGGCACGCGGCCGGTCCGTCGAATTGTCTGGGCAACGTGACTGGACGTGTCTCTTGGGCGCGACCGGCGAGGACGGTGATCGCTTTTTCGCTCGATTCGAAGAGTACGTGACCGCCACCCACGCAAAACATTTCATTCTCGCGCTATGCCAAGAGTTCGAAGATAATTTGGTCACTGTACTAGATGGAGCACCGTATTTTCAGGCGTCGGCCGTCACGGACCTAGCGGCCCGTGACGACCTCGCCTTCGTGACATTGCCAGCGTATTCACCTGAGCTAAACCCGGTCGAAGAGTGCTGGAGACAACTCCAATCAGCACTGAGCAACCGGTTCTTCGACTCACTTTCTGAACTCACATCAGCGATTGATACCGCTCTTGATCAACTCTCGCTTCCAAGGTGAGCAATTACTTCTATAGCTACTATAGCTCGTTTGAGGCGAAGGTGCTCTCCGCCTTTAACCAAGTAAATTGTATATCGTCTCTACCGGCTGCTTTTGGCATTTTCAGGTGCCGAACGTACAAAAACACACTCTATGATCTAAATAAAGCTGTATAGATTTTCTCGCGTCACTGAAGCTCCGCTCAAGTGTCTAATCCGTCAAAAATGTCCGCTTCGAGTGCTGGCAGTGTCAAACAAACCGGCGTCGATTACTTGAGTTCGCTGTCAGGGCGGACAACGACCTTTCCGAAGCCTTCGCGGTTCTCGAGTATCTCGTGGGCGCGGGCGGTCTCGCTCATAGGCAAGACGTCTCGGATGGCGGGTTCGAAGGTGCCGTCCCAGACGAGCTCAAGCACGTCATCGACCTGTTCGGGTGTGGCCATCGTCGAGCCAATGATCTCGAGTTGGTTCCAGAAGATCCGTGGAATATCAGTCTCGGGGTTGCCGCCGCCGGTGCCACCGCAGGTGACGAGTCGGCCCCCCTTCGCGAGGCTCTTGATCGAGTCACGCCAGGTAGGCGCGCCGACGTGTTCAACGACGACGTCGACGCCCGCGCCGTCGGTCTCGGCGCGGACCCACTTGGCGAAGTTCTCCTCCTCGTAGTTACAGACGTAGTCGGCGCCGTGTTCTTCGGCGTACTGGAGTTTCTCCTCCGTGCTGCCGGTGGCGTACACTTCCGCGCCCGCATAGTCGGCGATCTGGAGAGCGGCGTGGCCGACACCACCGCTGGCTCCAAGGACGAGCACTTTTTCGTCGGGTTTGAGTTCCGCCCGTTCGATCAGCATCCGCCAGGCGGTCTGGAAGACGAGCGAACACGAGCCCGCGACCTCCCAGTCGACGTGTTCGGGCACCGGAATCAGGTTGTCCTCGGAGATGGCGGTGTATTCAGAGTGGACACCCGGGACGTGCTCGCCGATGATGTGGAAGTTCGGATCGAGCGTGGGGTCGTCCATCCGAAGGTCGCCGACGCCGGCCGAGACCGCCACATGATCGCCCTCCTCAAACCGAGTGACATCCACACCGGTCTCGACGACGACGCCCGCACCGTCACTGCCCGGAATGTGGGGCATCTCGAGGTCAAGCATCGGGAGTCCACGACGGGTCCAGATATCGAGGTGGTTGAGCGCGGCGGCTTTGATGTCTACGAGTACCTCGTCGCGACCGACCTCTGGGTCAGGGTACTCGCCGTACTCGATAACATCTGTATCTCCGTGCTGTAGGATTTTGACAGCTTGCATGTTCTGGTCAACGTCCACCTAATATAAAATAATTGTGGTAGGGGAAATCATACCACTTAGCAGGTTCACACACATATTATTCCTATTTAGTAGTTCGATATATTCGAACTAGGATAGAAACTCCATTGAACCACCAATCAATAACCTACAAGCCATGTATGTAATACGATTTAAAGTGACTACAAGAGAGAATTACAATCGTGTGTGTAATGCAACCTGCACAGCACTACAAGATCTTTACAAGAGTACGAGCGTAAATCTATTGGCCAGTTTAAATGGTGGTGAGAAGCTGCGACAGAAATCAAATAGAAACGGGATTCATAGGTCTGGTTCTGGCATATGGATCGACAAGCCCAGTTATTGGCGATCAAGACACGCATCAGACGGCTATGCTTGACCACTTAGAACTATCAGGACACAGTTCTACCATACCGAACTATTATGTTATAGCACCACATGCACCATAGTATGGCACAAAAAGAATCTGACCTGGTAAAAACGACGAGCCTATCATTACAAATTATCGATGAGATCCAAACGCGCAATGGGACAACACTGCCAGAACTTGTTGATTATTTAGATCTTGCAAAAAGTACAGTTCACCGGCATTTAACGACGCTCCGTCATCATGGCTACGTAGTAAAAGAAGGAGAACAGTATCACATCGGATTGAAATTTCATAATCGTGGCGAATATGCTCGGACACGGAAAAAATCGTATCGGCTTGCTGCAGAAGCGGTACAGGGCCTTGCAGAGACTACAAATGAAGAGGTTGACTTTCTCGTTGTTAACGATGGCCGAGCGGTTGCAGTCCATACATCATACCACCGAAATAGTATGTATCAAGAAGAGGTTATCCATCCGACCGAAACCGCACAACACTCGGGCACCTATTATTATTTACACAGCATTGCGGGAGGAAAATCTCTCTTGGCTGAATTCTCCGATGAGAAGATCGGCCGTATTATCGACCAATGGGGACTTCCAAAACGAACGGAAAACACACACACGTCAAGAGCTGATCTATTTAAAGATATCAATCAGATCCGTGAGTATGGTGTCGCGCTTTCTGATGAGGAATACGCAGACGGACTCCGGGCAATCGGTCGTCGTGTGCTATCTCCAGATGGGAGTGTTCTGGGGGCAATATCACTCTCCGCACCAGCATACCGCCTGAATAAGGACATTACGGAAGAGGAGGTTACTGAACATCTTACCCACACAGTGGATAAGTTGGAGGAGAAACTCGTTACGTCTGTCACGCTCTCCGATTGAGTTCGATTTTTTCGAACCTTGATAGCCGCTGGAGTTGATATCCTACTGAGGAAGGATATTATATTGCCACAAAACAGGGGATTCGGGATCTTCTCGACGACGAGTTCGATGTCGAATATCATCCACACTACCTCCCAACGTTCCTAGACCATCTCGGCCTTTCCTACGCCATTCCTCGGACAAGACGGCTGATCGACCCGATAACGCCGACGAGGATGCCCCCGACCAACCATACAACAAGCGCGAAAGTGACGAAGATGACGGCGAAGAGGAGGGGATACCGATGAGGACATCTGCACTGATGGCGGGACTATGGTGGGATTTTTCGATATCTCGCACCCACAACCATGGGACAATTCTCAGCGGCTGTACACGGTCGATGACCCACACATCACCCGACCGCTGGTGAAAATCGATACACCAGCGGCCGGGTTCTATGCGCTTAACAGAAAGCGTGCTATCGTTTCTACCGAACCAGGAGAAAAACCAAATCAGCGGGTGTTTTGAGGAGACCCGCGAGCAGAATCCGCTTGCCGGGATTTTGCTCGTCTTGGACAAGCATGGATCACATGTGACTCAACGAATAGCTCCCTTCGAGCGACGTACCGACTCAGAATCCATTTTTATTATAACTCTATATTGTATTATTTATCAGCTAGGTTGTATTCGTGTTAGTTTATACGAAAATTATAAATACTTATTACATACTATTACATGTGATGTCATGTGCCATGGTAAAATATTACCTTGGGTTAGATGACGCAACGACATCAGAGACAGTGATGTTTCTGCTTACAATATCGTTCGTTATCGCCCTGGCCGCGTTGGGGATTGGATTCCCGGAACAGTTCGCCGGAAACATGGAACAGGCATTTGATTACGTACTCACTTATTTCGGATGGTGGTACATGCTGTTAGGTTTCATCCTTTCGACGTGTATAATCGCTTTTGCGATAGTAAAGTATGGCCGTCTCCGTATCGGTGGTGAAGACGCCGAAAAGGAATTTGGTCTGTTCTCGTGGTTCTCGATGGTATTCACAGTTGGATTCGCCTCGGCAGTTGTTTTCTACGGAGTTGCCCAACCAGTCGCCGTAGTGAATGATCCACCACCAGGATTTCCCCTTGAAATTGGCTCTATCGAATCGGTTAGTTTAGCGTTCATGTACACTCACAACATAATTCCGGGGCTGTTGGCGTGGTATCTCCCGTTCGCTGTAGCCTTCGGCATCATCGTGTGGGGCAAAGACGAGCTCCGCGTGAGTACTATCCTAACACCTATTCTCGATCGAGAGAAGTACGGGTTCGTGTACTGGATCACCGACATCGCAGCATTAGTAGCCATCGTCGGTGGGTTGGCGACCTCGTTGGGATTCATTGCGTGGCAGTTGCAGGTGATTATCGATCACTCGCTCGGGGTTGGAGCCGGTTGGATCACGTACGCAATATTCGTCCTGATCGGCTTAATCTTCCTACTGGACGTCTACCTCGGTCTCAGACACGGCATTCGTAATGCCGCCAGGTTAACCGTCGTCCTCATCGCCATCACGATGGGTATACTGCTCGCCGTCGGACCGACGATGTTCACCTTGAATATGACCACTGAATCCCTCGGAGTGTGGCTCAACTACCTGCCAACGCTGATGATGTATTCCGATCCCGTGGGAGGCAGTGGTTGGCCGCAGGCGTGGACAGGTTTCTGGTGGGCTTGGTGGGCTGCGTGGGGGATTTTTGTTGGCAGCTTCGTCGCCCGCATCTCCCGCGGTCGCACGGTTCGCGAGATGATTATCGGCGTCGGACTCGGCCCTGCAATTTTTCTCTTCATCCAGCATGCCATCCTCGGCGGCTGGGCGTTAGCTCCAAGGAACTTCGATACGGTTGCTAGCGCCTACGAAGAGGGTGGCGAACCGTTCGCACTGGCCGAAGCGATTAATATCACTCCAGCGGCCGAGGTTCTCGCTATATTGTTCGTGATGGTCCTGGTAGGATACCTCGTGACTACACTCGACTCGGCTGTCTACATGATCTCCTCGATCAATCTCGGAACTGAAGAGCCTAACGCGCGTAATCGCGCCGTGTGGGGAATCGTTCTGTCAGCTCTCGGGCTCATGACTCTCGAACTCCCCGAAGCAGCCGTTATGGAGACGTTCGTTGGAGTGTTCACGTTACCCTTCTCAATTTTTTTCCTCGTGATGATCTACGCCTCGTACGTCGAGGCTCGACGCAAGTATCACTCATTGACTGACGAGCACGGGATGCTACAACGACCGGATCCAGACTATTCTGCGTCTTCCGAAGGTAAGGACAGGGGATCAACCGGGACTGCTGAAGACGATTAATTTCTACCCCTACTTATCACGTCACAACGATTGCTTGAGGTTCCACCGACAGTAGCGCCATATTTGACTCGAGTGCTGGGAAAACCTGTGACTCATCGCATTGGTGAGTGAAATTTGTGGTTGGTGTTTTTGCTATGTTGAAACGGTACATTGTGGGTATTACGGAATTAATTGAGAAAATCTTCCACGTGCTGTTGGGTTTCTTCCTCTTTGTATGCAAGAATTGCATGATGGATAGCCCGTTCCATCTCTTCGTCAAGATTTGGTGGGCGCACGCCATGGATTTGTCTCTTGGCCGAATCCATCACGTATGTTGGCTGATCGGCCAGGTTCTCTTCAAGTCTCCTAACCGTCTCATTGAACGCTTTCTCAGACTCTGCCACCTCTTGCACAAGGCCAATCTCGTAAGCACGCCGGCCATCGATTAGGTTGCCAGTCATTACAAGGTACTTCGTCATTCCTTCACCAATTATTCCGGGGAGTTTCTGTGGCCCACCTTGGTCCATAGAGAAGCCCATGTTCGCTTCCGGTAGACCGAGCTGGGCATCAGTGTGGGCAACACGGATATCACATGATATTGCGAGTTCAAGGGCTCCACCGAGGCAGTATCCGTCAATCGCTGCAATAACCGGAACGCCAAGTGACTCGATTGCTCGAAGCGTCTTGTGAGTGATTTCGTACTGATCACGGATAGTTTTGGGTTTCGCTTCACCCCACTCAGGGACTGGACCAACATCGACACCAGCGGAAAAGTGCTCACCATCACCGCGAACTGTCACTACTGAGAGCGAGTCATCTTGTTCAAATTCCTTGAACGTATCTAAGAGCGTCTCATACATTCCAGCGGTTATAGAGTTATTCTTGTTTTTTCTATTTATCGAAACCGTTGCCTTGCCGTCAGCTACGTCTACGTCTATGTTTGAACCCATGCCTTTTGGAGATAGATATCACACGTAATAAGATTATTGGTGACATATGCCGCGATATTGAATGATATTCGCCGGCTTTAGAATAGGAGTGTATTGTTGCTAGACTTTTTTGGGTAGTATTTAGTTAAATATTTTCTCAGTAGCGTGTGTAATGCCAAAAGATTTATACGTGTTTAGATCAACGTTATGAGATAGCTCACCGCAAGGTGTAGGACATAATTCCACACGGCCATGACGATAAATAACAATACAACGGCTGAAGCGACAACGGACTTTTCACAACTTCTTTCGCCGCAAGGAGTCGCCATTGTTGGGGCATCAAGAGAGCCTGGAAAACGAGGACACCAAACTCTTGTTGACCTTGAAAAAAGCGGATACGAGGGAGATATATATCCAGTCAACCCAAAATACGAGGGAGAGATCCAAGGGCACAAAGTATACCAGTCGGTCTCCGAAATTCCCGATCCGGTCGATTTAGCGTTCATTGCAACACCGGCGTCAACAGTTCCGTCGATTCTCGAAGAATGTGGCTCAGCAGATGTCGCGGGAGCGGTCGTTATTGCTGCAGGCTTTAGTGAAGCTGGAGCCGACGATTTGGAAGCTCAAACATTAGAGATGGCACGCGAACACGATATCCGTCTATTCGGCCCGAACATCCAGGGTATCGCGAATGTTCATGATGGTCTCAATCTTCTGGGAGGGTATGATATTCCAGTGGGGAATCTCGCCCTTCTGAGCCAGAGCGGCAATGTCGGTTTAGAGCTGGGCTCCCACGCAGCGGGCCGATGTGCGACAGGATTTAGTTTCAATATCGGCATTGGTAATGAGACTGATCTAAAATTTCATGAATTCCTTCCATACCTAAATGAACACGAACAAACGGATGCAATAATTCACTACGTAGATGGGATGACTGATGCTCGAGCGTTTCTCCGTGAGGCTCAGAAAGTAAGCACCGAAACACCGATCGTAGTTCTAAAAGGAGGAATTACCAATATAGGGCAGAACTCAGCACAATCCCATACCGGATCACTGGCAGGGGAAAAAGCAGTTGTCGACGCTGCGTATCAACAAGCGGGAGTCATCCGAACCGAACACACCGACGAGGCTGTTGCGATTGCTGACACGCTCGCGAAACTCCCTCCTGCGTCGGGTAAAAATATCGCGGTTTTAACTGATGGTGGCGGGAATGCGACTATTAGTGCCGATGCGCTCGTTCAAGGTGGATTCAACCTTCCTAAATTCACTGAATCCACACGCAAACGTCTGCAAGATATTGTTCCTGATGCACCCAATCTCTCAAATCCGGTTGATATGATGGGGCTTCAGGGTGATGGCGATCTTTCGATTTTCTTTGACTGTGCCGAAGCTATTGTCAGCGACCCGAATGTTGATGCTCTGCTTCTCACTGGTGTATTTGGAGGATACGAAGAGTTCGGTCCAGGCGATACCGACTCAAAGCAAGAAGCTGACGTCGCCAGAGATATTGCTTCGTTGACTGAAGAGTACAAAGTCCCGATAGCTGTCCATTGTATATATTCGACCCAAGGGTCCAAAGCACTCGATGTGTTCGAAACGTCTGGCGTTCCGACGTTCGCCTCTCTAGATAATGCAGTCACGTCTCTCGAGAAACTATCCCAGTATGGAGAACATCTTAGCACTGTTGAACGAAAATCAGATTTCTGTCTTGGTGTTGAGAAAAAGAATGACATCGAAATCATTAGCGAAGCACTCGCTACGGGGCGAACAACCTTTTCTGAACATGAGTCACGAAAGGTCCTACAAAACGCGGGCATAAGCCTTCCGCCGTTTGAACTTGCAACGACTTCCGAAGAAGCTGCACGTGCTGTGGAAACCTTTGAGGGGCCTGTCGCGATGAAGGTGGTATCACCTGAGATCGTTCACAAGTCTGATGCCGGTGGCGTCTGTCTAAATGTGAGTGGATCTGAATCCGCCGCTAGTGAGTTCGATAGAATTCTCGAAAACACACGCCAGTATGCCCCCGAAGCGTCTATTGATGGGGTTCTTGTCACGCCGATGATTGATGGTAATCGAGAATTTATTATTGGTGTAACTCATGATGACGAAGTTGGACCAGTCATCATGTTTGGTATTGGTGGTATTTTCGTAGAAGTCCTTGAGGACGTGTCTTTTCGTGCTCTACCGCTGACCGAATACGACGCGAATTTGCTTCTCGACAGGATCGATACTCAAGAGTTACTCCATGGTGTCCGCGGTGAGCCGGGTGTGGATCGAGATTCATTGGTTAATTTACTTCTTGATGTTTCGTCGCTTGTAAAAGATAATCCAGCAATCACCGAACTTGATCTCAATCCAGTATTCGCCGACGAGGATGGCGCTACGATCATCGATGCAAGTATAACACTATCATCAAAATATTGATGTTGCAAAATGGTAAATGTGTTGGGCGAAACAATATTTCATCGTGTTCAGATAAGCTGATTCCACGCGAAGCTGAATAATTTGAGCGAGTCGTCGGCTGTTTTGGCTTCGACATTGCTGAACCAGTTTGAGAAATAGACAGTTCTGTGTTTTGTTTCTATAAAGACACGTTTGACAGCATTCCATTTCTGTGTCGTTCATATCTGAAATCGGAGTCGTGCCGATGACATGTATCTTGTAACGAGTGCGAACCATCGAGGAGAAACACGGCGTCGATGACGCCGTGTTTCTCGCTGAGTTCGGTGAGAAATGAAAGAGCTAGATACCTCCTTGTAGTTGATTTAGGCTTTGTATGCAGTAAATCGTCTATTTACGGATCGACAGCAGCGTACAACCAATACTCCTCATCATTCAGTTGGATCGCGGTTTCGTCAACTGCCATGTGATCCGGCAACCGTCTATCCGCCGGCTGTAGATCTGCCTTGTGGACCCAATTACGGATGGTCGATCGAGCACACTCGATACCGAATTTCTCAATAACGAATACAGTATTAGGAAGTGAGGATGTTGTTAGATATAATTGAATACTCACCTTCATTAGCAGTCGAGATGTTGCTTCTCGCTTCACAGAATCCAAGTCTATCTGGCCGAGACTACTACCGAAGCACGCGTTTTCGGGTATGGACACTCAGAAAACGCGACGCCTAACTTTTCAATCCCGAGATCGTAAAGGAGGTCGCGCTCGATGACGATGAGCGTCGACAGGGATGCCCCTGGAAGTTCTACGGTCTCACCGACAGTGGACGCGAGTTCCTCGAAGAACACAACCTCCTCAAAGCTGAAGAGACACTCCAGTGGATCTACGAGACGATCTCCGACAAGCCTGACAAGGTGGCCAAGTACGAGAACATGCCGCGTCCGACTGACCAGTAGATCCACGACTAGGACAGCCGGGACGAGTCACACCCGTTGTGAGTCTGAAAGTAGGCCCAACCGCCGAATCTGCGTTATTCTCCCCGGTAATATATCTAAACCTTTTAATTTTCTCGGAGTTGTCAATAGAAGCGACAGCGACGTCGACTCTCGGGTCGACGACCAAGTCCGGTCGTGGTCGTGTTCCTATCTTGGTGGTGGCGTTCGTGTGCTTCTCACGCGGTTCCGGCTGTTGGCTGGGTCACAACAGGTGTGACACCGCCAGCACTCGCTGTCTCTCCCTCGAGCAGGTCCAGATGACAGTAGCGATCCTCGAGCAGATCCGAAACCATCTAAGCGGCCTCCGCCAGGAGGCAAGCGATACACAACGCCTTGTTGTCCTCACACCAGACCACAGCCGCCCGTCGAAACTCGATCGCATCGAGGACGAACGTCTCGTCTGGACGAACTTCGACCAGCTCGTCGACGCCGCTGAATCGATCTTAGCGCGGGACCACGGCAGCGCCGAACAATCACTCGAGATCCCACCGAACGAGAGGCATTCCTCCTTCGAGAACTCGTTCGCTTCCTCTACGAGGAGGACCTCGTGAGTGGTCGCGAGGATCGCGTCCTCGTTGTTGCCGCTCGCAAAGCCTGGCCCGAGTACAACGCCCATGGCCTGTACTTCTGCCAACCGAACCGCTCGTTCAAGCCTTCCAACTATCTCTCTCCATTGATGGTGAGATCAAACCAGCTGTCCCAGCGATCACCAGTACAATCGAGAGCATCGACCTGACCGAAGGGGCAACGCAAGTCTCACCAGCCCAGCGACGTCGACTCGAGGACGGGATCGCGACACTCCGAGACCAGAACGCAGAGCGCTACGGAAGCGAGCAGAAGGTCCTGTTTCTCGACCTTGAGCGCGGATTTACGCTCGAGCAGCCGGTCCAGAACGACAAAACGGCGTCCGAGTCAGATCGAACTGTCGCGTTCGTCCAAGGCCACCGGTACGTCCCTGCATCTGCGCTCCGAGATAACCCCACTACAACATCTGCTCTCGAAGAGTAGCCCAGTGATCCCTTGTAATCGAAGTCATCCCTATGACAAGAATATAGAGATTTACCACCAGTTGGTTTCTTACCTGTTGAGCTCGCTGAAAGTCATCGATATTGGTATTATCCTCGAATACTAACGCTACGACTGCGATTCGGCCCGGACCTCCGGTGCAGTATCCTGTATCATAGCAGGCGAATCGCGTCCCCATGGGGGGATGATCGAAAGAATGGTGGAAATTATACGTCGAAAGGCGATCACCGGTGTAGGCGGACTGGCAACAGTAGGACTAGCAGGCTGTACCTCGAGCGTAGATGGCTTTCTTGGACCAGAATTCGAAGAAGGCGACGAACAAGAGGTAATGCTCAAGGCATCCTTCTTCGGCGATGACTGGTCGGAAGAGTCGATGGATGATGAGGATCCGACTGAGGATGACGATGATGGCTATAAGTGGACCTTCGACCGAGACGAAGTCCCTGATACTGATGCAATGTTTGTCTCCGGGGACGAAGACGCAATGGCACTCGTCATGATCGCGATCGTTGACGATGAAGACGATGCAGAGGAAGCAGTCGAGGACTACGGGCGAAGTCAGATGGTCAACCCAGAGGATCCAGATATCGGCGACACAGCAGTTCGAGGCGAGATTTCTTCGACAGGGGTAATCTGCTATCATGAGAGCAATGCGGTTGTGGTTACTGGTGCAATGGAGATCCAAGGGTTCGACGCTGAGCCGAACAATAGTGTGGCTCTCGAGGCGGCTGAAGAGATCGAGTCCCGTCTCGAGGACCTGTAGAGAACAGTTAGTTCTGTATCAGCCACCGAGAACCAAGGGGCTGAGTATAGACCCGTGTTGAGATCAAGTCTCTTTCTGGGTCTGTCGCCAAAACGTATAATATAAGAGTGGAATGAATAGTGGCAACATGGTTCAGCGTGACACATGGGCGACCCGAACAGGATTCCTTCTCGCTGCGATCGGTGCGGCTGTGGGGCTGGGAAACGTCTGGCGATTCCCCTTCGCCACAGGAGAAGGAGGCGGAGCAGCGTTTCTGCTGGTTTATTTATTGTTCATAGCTATCGTTGGCTTTCCAGCTATCCTTGCTGAATTCGTTGTCGGCCGGAGTACTCAACGGAATCCAGTTGGAGCACTGCGGGAAGTCGGGAGCAATGGGTGGAAGTACGCTGGTGCGATCGTCGTCGCGACCGGCTTCCTCATTTTGTCGTACTATAGCGTTGTTGCTGGCTGGTTTATGCGGTATTTTTTGCTAGGCTTCACCGATAGCTATGCCGGTCATCTTTCGGAATATGAAGAAGCAGCAGCAGGCGAGGATGTTACTGAAGCGATGATTATGTTCGAAGAACTCGCAGTTGGGCTCGATTCCCTCGTCTTCCACACACTTTTTATGGCGCTGACAGTTGGGATCGTTGCGCTTGGGATCCGCCGTGGGATCGAAGTCGCTGTGAAGATCATGGTGCCGTCGCTCATCATCTTACTTCTCGGGCTTGCAGTGTGGGCGGCAACGCTTCCCGAAGCGGGGGCCGCATATTCTTACTATCTCAATCCAGAGTTCGATGTCATCCGTACTGAGTGGACAGAGATCCTGCCGGCAGCGGCCGGTCAAGCGTTCTATTCAATCGGACTCGGGATGGGAATCCTAATCACGTACGCCTCGTATCTCGGTGAAGATCGAAACTTGGCTGAAGACGGAGCGATCATCATCGGGTTCGATACAGCAATCGCGTTTCTTGTCGGACTCGTTGTGTTCCCAGTCATCATCTCTGGCGGGGCAGATCCCGGCCAGCAAGCTGTTGGTGCCATTTTCTTCAGTCTCACCGATGCGTTCACCCAGGTGACTGCGGGGCGATGGATCGGTTTGATATTCTTTGGAACGGTCGCGATTGCAGCCCTCTCAAGCGCGATTTCAGTTCTCGAAGTTACAACTTCGTATCTCATCGACGAATGGGGAATTGAGCGATGGAAAGCAGCTCTCGGCATGGGAGGCGGAATCTACGTACTGGGGCTGCCGGTCACCTATGACCTCATTTTCCTCGATCTCCTCGATCTTTTCGCTGATGCGATTTTGTTGGTGTTTGGAGGGCTGTTAGTGATGCTGTTGGTCGGCTGGTATACGCCACAGTTCGCAGTGCAAGAACTCGAGAAGGGGATCGGAGATCTCGGATCGCTCGGACACATATGGATTTGGGCGCTTCGAGTCCCAGTTGTCATTGTTCTCATCGTATCACTCGCGCTGGGCGTCATGGACTACATCGATTTCCTCACTGAGGACTTTGCCAGTTGGATCAACGAAAACTCCTGACTGTTTGGGGCAATAAGAGAACAGCTTTCTGAGTTCGTTCTTCCTTCGATACGTGATACGCCGCTAACGTTATGGCGACCGCAACTATTGCTATGCGTATGTCGACAGTACCGTCACAACCGGATGGCGCAGACGTTGTCATCGTTGGAGGTGGGATTATGGGAACGAGTATTGCGTTTTTCACCGCGACGGAACTCGATCTGGATGTTGTTCTGGTAGAGGCAGATAACATCGGCTCTGGCTCGACTGGGGACTCGTCCGCTGTTCTCCGCCACCACTACGGTGACGACGAGATTTATACGAAGATGGCGTGGTGGAGCCACCAATTCTATAGACAGTTTTCAGAAAAAACTGGAGAGCGAATTGCGCACGCTGATAGCCCTCTCGTCCGATTTGCATCCGACGACGACTCGTACGTGATGGATGGTTATGAGACACTTGAGTCGCTCGGTATTCCAGTCAGTCTGTATGACCGTGATGAGGTTCAAGAGCGCTATCCGATGTTCTCCTTTGACGAATTCGATCGTGCAGTCAGTGATGATTCTGCTGGATATTCGGATGGTGCGGATGTCGCGGGTGGGTTCGCACGGGCAGCCCAAGAACAAGGGGTTACTATTCTTACGAATACTCCCGTTACTGATCTCACAACCAGCAATGGGAGAGTCGACGGTGTTGAGACGGAATTAGGCACGATCAGCAGTGAAAATGTGGTTTTGGCTGCAGGTCCATGGACTCCTCGATTAGCAGAGTCCATTGGAATCGAGATTCCAATCACAACGGAGCGGGAGCAAGTGATCATCCTGGAGCCCTCCGAGGACTACAAGAACGCCTATCCGGAACTGACGCCGACGACAGCCCTCCCTGGAGGAAGCTGGTATATGCGCCCTGATTTCAGCGACGGTATTCTGGTCGCAACCCATCACAGTGGTGAGCAGGTCGATCCAGACAATTACAAGAACAAACCGGATGAAGACGTACTACTCGAATTGACTGACAAAATCTTCGATGTCATCCCCGAACTGAGTGATGCTGGTATACGCGGCCAGTACTGTGGGGTCTACTCGACTACACCCGACCACGACTTCATCATTGACGAGACGAAGAACTGTTATCTCGCATGTGGCTTCTCCGGCCACGGATTCAAACACGGCCCAGCGATCGGAAAAATCGTTGCTGACCTTATCGGTCACGGTGAAACAGATTTCATTGACATCGATCATTTCTCGTTAGATCGGTTTTCTGAGGATGCTGACGGAAATTCCCTCTCAGACGAGGCCATCTAACTGCTTGGCCTTTGACCAGCTTAACCAACAGGGGATGATAATCCCCTCGGGCGTTGGTTAACAGAAAGCAGTGTTGCACTCATCATCCCTACCTATAGACGAGTCCCTATAGCTCGAGATGCGTAGCTGGTCAGAACGGAAGTCGCCTCGAGAGATTTCTCTGCTCAAATCACAGAACGACAGGGGTGGGGGAACGGTAGGTGGGGATGCTGGTGCAACGACTCATCAGCGAAGGGAGGGGGAGGCACCCCTTCAGCTGACTGGCAACTGGAGATTGCACCTACGCCCTTGCGGGCACTCGAAATCATGACCGGAAGGGATATTGAACGACTAGATTGTGGAACCAAATTAGAGAATGTTAACGCGAATTAGTGGGCCTTTCATCGCTATCCAGGCGCTACCGAATTAACAGGTAATACGGTCCAAATCGTTAGTCGTTCGCCGAACGATCACTCTCGTTGTCGGTGAACAACTCGAGAAACCGTTTAGCCTCACATTCAGCCTTCCCAGCAACGTTCTCATTACCTCCTCGGGTACGAGATCGTCTCCAAGTAATCGAGGAACGGCCACTCGAGGGTCAGAGTAGTTTAGTGCCCCTGGCTGTGTGTCTGACGTCTGGCTGATGGGGTATTATACAAAAGGCGGGTGTTGGATAGCAATGGTGGACCGCTGCTGGATCCGAGTGGAAAGCGGCATATGAGCGACACGGGGTTGGCCACAAGTTGGGGAATTGTAGCCAATCTGGCTCGGACAGGTGGGTGCTGATTGGGGTGCTTGTGCCGCTCACGAACCGCAATCCGCTAAAAGTATGTTTCTACAATAAGTGTGGTGTTTACACCAAAAAGTGCCCTACGACTGTAGTCAGTATACTGAAAATCCTGTTTGATTTTTGGAGAGCACCGGCTATCAGCTACTCGAGCAACTGAACAGCCTTTTTCGGAGCAAACCCATATTCACCGCCAATCGCGACGGCCAGATCATCGAAGACGGATCGAGTGCCAGTATCTATGCCTGCTATCCAGCCGCTACCGAACTGACTGGTAGTACGATCCAAATAGTAGCTCATCGTTCGCTGAAAGGTCGATGTCGTTCTCGGCGAGCAACTCGATCATCCGTTTGGTCTCACACTCATACCACATCGAAAGAATTCGAACGTTCTTCTGGGCGTAATCGTAGTTTCGCTCGAGAACGAGCCTATTGGTTGGGTCTACCTGGCAAGTTGTCATTCTCTCCACCCCTGTCACACATCTAGACACAGTCCGTAATAAATTTGTTTAGCAGTGTTAATGACTAGAGACATACAGACAAGTGGTAAGCGGACGCCACTAGTATGGGTATTCTACATTGGCTAACGTCATCACCGAATCCACCGCATAAGAGCAAAAATCCGGATGAATCAGATCGTCAATACACCTTCAGGACAACTACCCACGAATGCGGCGACGGACTGGCCGTTGGGTCACCACCATCTGAGAAAAACTGGCTCCAGACCTGTCGGCGTCATAAGTGCTACCCGCTCGATGGTACCTAGAATCGTCGGAAGTCCATATTGAATCCGCTATGGCCAGACAGAGGAATTAGACAACGAAGCGACATCATGGCCAAGAAATATGACTGAGGCTAGTGGAGCAGCAATCAATGACTGAAGGACCATCTACTGACAAGAGCAGACGAGTGGGAAAAGCCCCAGCAAACGAACTCACAACCGATGTTGTCTACGAAGTTGCCAAGGTTTCGAATACGGACCCAATCGATCTCCCACCACTCTACAACGCGATCGATATCGACGCCCTGAACGCGCTCGTCGCCGACAGCTGCGAATCCACACTCAAGTCGATCACCTTCCAGTACGACGGCTATACCGTTACCGTCACTGGTAACGGCGACATCACCGTTTCCTCAACCGCCTAAGATTGCCAGGTCTTGATTCGCGCTGACGCTAGCACGCACCATATGAGTAGATCAGCATCCAAAGAGTGCTAAACTCTCGTTCTCTCGGTAGAAAACCCGCGGCCCAGTACTGCTCATCTAACCCAAATTCCCGAACGCTTTACCAAAAAATCCACTCTTAGTCAAACAGATCAGTGACGTATTGATCCTCCCACTCTCGGTGAGCTTCGATTTCACGACGTCCACGTTGCGTGAGAGAATAGACGTTTGTTCGCCGATCGAGTTGTCCCTTATCGATCAACCCCTTCTCGACGATCGTATCCAGATTCGGGTACAGACGACCGTGGTGGATCTCTTTCTCGTAATAGGTCTCGAGTTCCTCTTTGATCGCAAGTCCATGCGGTTCATCTAGACCAGCGACAACATAGAGCAGATCGCGCTGGAAAGTGGTCAAATCGTACATGTCGGAACCATGTCTGTTGCTGATTTAAATCAGTCGAATGTTATCAATCAAACGTCGGTTTCGGGGTGCACAGTACAATAAGAGGGTCTGAGAAGCTGGCCGGAGTTGACCCGCGGTGTCTGGAAAATAGGGAGCCAGACATCTACACTATGAGCAATAGGCGACTCACGACTCGGTGAGACTGAACAGTCGCCTGATCCTCCGCCTCAATCGTCGCTTTCGGTCTCGAGTTCGAACTGCTCGTTCTCAGCAACACTATTCAGAACGATACTCGTGTTCGATTGCTTGATGTCAGGATCAGTCACGAGAACCTTGATCCGATCGTTCATGTCATCGGTGTCTTTGAACTTCCCAATCGCGATGATGTCGTAGTCACCAGTAACCTCATAGACGGACATCATCTGGCTGTGGTCTCGTAGCGTCTCCGTAATTTCACCGAGTGCATTACCTTCGACTTTGAGGTGCATTACAGCAGTCACGTCGTACCCGGCAGCATCGTAATCGACGATCGGTGTATACCCTTGGATAACGCCCATATCCTCGAGGTCGGAGAGATGATTTGAGACCGTTGTCACAGACACATCAAGGTCTTCAGCCAGACTTCGTAGGCTAGCGCGTCCATCTCCGAGTAGCTCATTGATCAATTCTGTATCCAAATTTTCGTAGGTCATTATATATCACAGCACGTTCCTTGTAGTAAAACTTTACGAATGTCCACGTCTGTCCTCAGGAAAATCAGTCTAAGACCAGCAACAGAGAAAGTTGGTTATGAGGATTCCAAATAGCTATCTTGGTCGATATTAGTTGTTAGCGTCCTTTGAGCCATTCTTTCTTATTCCAACCACAAGGGAGTTGGTATGGTTAGTGTCGAAGTAGTAGGCATTGGTCTGACTATTCGAGGCTTGATCAGTTCGGATTTTAACTATTCTATAGCGTGGCTTTGCAGCTATTAGATTGGCTTGAGACAAGCGGACATAAGTCACTTATTTACACCAGCCAGTAATACTGGGGAAAATACTGGCCAGTATTACTAGTCACATCATCTGGTTCGGATAGATATTTAGTACGTTTATGCCCCCAATCAAGCCCTCAAGTGCAACCGGCCAGAGAGTTAACTACATACTGATTGCTTTCTCGGCTACTGTGATGTGACCGACTGCCGGTCGTGAATAGGTCCTTCCCGGTCCACGAACCGACCACCGCTACAACCGTTACTAACTGCGATGGTTTCTGATACGGTGTTGAGAAGCGAACAACAGGGTGGGCGTCCGGCTGGCTATCGAATACGACCAGTCTTTGTGAGGGTTCGATACCGACAGCAACGAGTACTATAGTAGACGCTGGAAATAATTGCTCACTTTAGGAATAGAGAGATGATCGAGAGCTGTATCAATCGCCGTTGTAAGATCGTTGAGTGACTCAAAGAAGCGGTTGCTGAGAGCGGCTTGAAATTGTCTCCAGCACTCCTCGACAGAATTTAGCTCTAGCGAGTGCTGGTAACGTAACGAAGGCGAGGTCGTCACGGGCCGCCAGGTCCGTGACGGCCGGCGCCTGAAAATACGGCGCTCCATCCAGCACGATGAGCAGATCATCTTCAAACTCTTTGCATAATGCAAAAATGAAATGTCTCGCGTGCTCGGCAATGACGTACTCTTCGAACTGAGCGAAAAAGCGATCACCGTCCTCGGTGATCGCGCCCAAGAGATACGTCCAGTCACATTGCCCAGACAATTCGACAAATGGCCGCGTGCCGCGCGGAAACCACGCGGCACGCGGCTCAACTTGCACGGATTTCTTGGTTTGATCGATACAGACTACTGTGGCGTCCATCTCCCGCCGCTTTTTTTGAATTCCTCGTAGAACGTTTCTTGTTCGTCACCATCGGACTCGGCGGCTGTGCGGCGTGGCTTTTGATAGCTCAATCCCGCTTCTTTGAGCAACCGCCGGCAGCTCGGGATTGAGTACTTGACATTGTAGGTCTCGTCAAGATACTGCTGGACGAGCGCCGGCGTCCATGCCGGCGCGTCGACTCCAACTTCTTCCGGAGATTCGTGGACAGCCTCTTCGAACTCTTGCTGCTCTTTTTCTGAGAGCTTTCGTTTTCTCCCAGATCGATGAGCATCAGTAACGGCCTCCTCAAGCGGCTCGTCAGTATCAAGTCGCTTGAGCCAACTGTGGATTGTTCGCCGGCCAGTGTTGTGCCACTCGGCAAGTTCAGTCTGCGTGACGCCGTTTTTGTACGCAACTGCCGCTAATAGCCGTTGTGACGGCTTCTTTCCCTCGACGTTGTCGAGTGCATCGTGAAGGTCTTCGACGGCGATCTCGTCGAGGTGGTCCATTACAAGCAGTAACAAATCATGGGTGGAAAATTCTAACGGTTACTATAGCACAAGTAACCGTGCTAAACCGCTGAAAGTCCTTTCGTGTTTTTGCTCTTAAGTGTCAGGGCTGTCGAGAAAGTGTATAGAAGCCGACGGCAATGACTCCTCCGACGACCGCAATAAGGGGGAACGCGACCGCGATACTGAACTCGGTTGCAATATAGCCAAAGATAGCAGGACCGGCCGCGCTGCCCGCTGACGATGCCGTCTGTGTGACGCCGAAAATACTGCCACTGGCCTCGGTCGTGGCGTACTCTGAGATGAGCGCGTTTTTGATCGGCGTACAGCCGTAGACAGCTAAGCCGAGAAGCCCGAACATGGCAACGAGGAGTCCAGTCACCATCCAGTCGACCAAGGCAGCCTCAAGTGCGATAATTAGAATCGTCGATAGCAACAGCAATGACGTCAAAATTGCCGCAAGGACGCCCAGACGGCCCCGGTCGAATCGGTCAGCCAGGCTGCCGACCCAAATCGACGACACTGCACTAGCGGCCAGCATCACGAAGAAAACACCGTTGGCTATTGAGGTCGTTTGGCCAATCCCATCAGCAACGAAACCAGTCGCGAACGTTTGGATCGACCGAATCTGTAGCGAGACGAGCAACGTCACGAGAGAAATGAGCACGATCCCGACGGTGAGTTCAAATCGCAGCATCCTCTGGATCCGCGTTTGGACCCGCGACGCGACGCTTCCATCTCCGTTCGTTTGTATCGATTTATCATCCGGCTCTGCAGTGTCGGTTCCCCCGTCAGTCGCCTCATTAGCAGAGCAGCCATTCGGTGTTGCCGACGGTGGGGTGCGGTACAGGAACTGGAACACGACGGTAAAGATGATTCCAACCGCGGCCGCGACCAGCAGTGCCGTTCGCCAGTCGATGAGTGCCGCAATCCCACCGATGATTACCGGCGCGCTCGCAACACCGATTTGGCCGCCGAGTCCGAATACGCCCATTGCTTTCCCCTCAGTCTCTTCTGTCTCGCCGTCACTGACCATCGCCATTCCGGCCGGATGATACGTGCTGCCAGCAATTCCCATTAGTACCTTTGCCATCAGGAGGGTCTCGTAACTCTGGGCAGTACTGGCAACGAGCAGTCCGATCGCCATCCCAACAAGCCCCCATACGAGAAGGCGTTTCTTTCCGATCCGGTCCGCAATCATTCCCGCCGGTAGCTGAAAGATCGAGTACATCGCATAGAAGACCGTTAGCAACAATCCGGCCGCTGCGTACGTGATGTCGAGATCCGTTACCAGTAGTGGGATGATCGGCGGGATAACGAGCCCATAGAACTCGTTGATCCCGTGAGAGAAGCTGATGAGCCCTACGTTCCGGGGGCGTTCGATTTCGGAGTACTCCGTGAGTAACGCTTTCATTTATCGTACTACGAGGGTTGGTAGTGAACTGTCTTGATAGCCCCGTTTGATGTAATTCGGACTGGTACGCTGAGCAAGAGTCTCTGATCTCGCCTCGTTATTTAATGACGTCGAACCAGTTTTGTACCGAGTGCTCTACTATGACGACTCGGCTTAGAACTAGAACCTCTCTTTTGTCGCAGAGTTCGACGTCCTGAAATCCTATCGTAGTCGTATAGACAGATGCGAATGGAAGCCATAGTAGCCCTTATAATTTTCCGCCCATAGGTTGTTGCTGTTTGTAATGGATCATCTCGACGAAATCTCCGTCAAAGGACTTCACGACGCACTCGATAACGTCGAGGGAAAGAAGTCGACACAACGGCTGTTGGCGGTGGTTGCGTACAAAATGGTGTCACGCAGACCGAACTTACCGAGTGGTATAACACTGACCGACGAACAATCTACAGTTGGCGAAATAACCTAATACAGATATCGCTCGAACAGGCAGTTGCTGATGCTCACCGGTCTGGGAGAAGGCGAAAGCTCGCAGAAAAAGCAACAAAAGTTCAAAAAGACTGTTCACGAATTTCCCAAAGAAGTGGGATTAGACTCGCCGGCGTAGACGCCGACGCTCGTCCAGCAGTATCTCGACGAATCTACGGTGTCAAATACTCAATCTGAATTCTCGGCGACTGCCCAAAGACGCAGGATTGAGCTATCAAAGACTACATCATCAGCCGCTGTATCTGATGCTAAGGAGAAGAAACGTCCACGAGGAACTCAAAATGGCAGGAGATGGACGCCACAGTAGTCTGTATTGATTAAACCAAGTGGTCCATGCAAGTTAAGCCGCGTGCCGCGTGGTTTCCACACGGCGCGCGGCCGTCCGTCGAACTGTCTAGACAACGCGACTGGACGTGTTTGCTAGGCGCGATCACTGAGGTCGGTTATCACTTTTCTCTTGATTCAAAGGACGCATGACTACCAAATACGTAAATCATTCTATTATTGTATCATGGCAAGAACTTGAAAGGACCAGACTATCGTGTTAAATGAAGCTCCGTACTTTCAGGCGACAGCCATCACGGGCCGCTGGGTACGTGACAGCCTCACCTTTGCCACGTTATTGACGTACTCTCCCGAAGCAAATCCCGTTAGGTAATGCCGGAGCAACTACAAACGGCTCTTAGCCACCGGTTTTTAAGTAATTTGCTGAACTTACAACAGCGATCGGTACCGCTTTTGGTCGATTTTCTGTCCCAAGTGTGGGTAGCTATTTTTAACGTCTACTGTAGTCTTCGCAGTCTTGCTGAAGACATTGTTGTCTCCGTCGTGATTGTTTCAAATCACCTCTCTGATCACAAGGGAATACGGAGTGATTGCAGAATACACGCCAAGAATCAACTATGACGCTACTGAATACAATATTACTGTAATTATACTATCCGAAATTAAATATACTCTGCTTTTCGAATCTCTTCTAGAACCCCGACTTAGTATTTGCAAGTTATTAAATTGTGGTAGTGTAGTTGTAATTGTTTTGATTCTCGATGGTACTGATTCCGCATCGCGGGACAGAGTCACAGTTACTAGTATCAATGATCGGTTTTTACTATGATTTAATTTGTTGGGGTTTGGAATTATAGGTTTATTACAGTAGTACTATTGTATAGGTAGGTGCTGGCATCGGAATTGCTACAACAAAATCATTCCAGAGTACAGAAAGGAGGGTTCCTTACTAATATTAGAAGGAAATATCGAGTACCCGTTGTGGGAAGGCAAGCACGCTATACACCTCCAAGCCAGACAGGGTACATAAAGTTCCACATAGCGGAATAAGTCACTTAGTACCCCGTATAAATACGAACTGGGCAGGAACCGTTAACAGGGACGCACCAGTCAATGGTTCACAAAACGCGATTGGAAAAAGTACGGTTGATATATGCTTCTAGACCGTTCTGCACAACTCATTCTACTGAGTGATTGCGAGGGTAGTGTTATTCTCCAGACATGGTGCACAGATACTTGGAGCGAAATCGGACACGAAGACAGAAGTCGTGATATAGCCGTCAGCGCTGATAAGATCACCAACAAAGGAGAAGGTACGGAATCAACTTACAACAGATCCGACCTCACCATCACTGGTAAATTCGATATCATGTGATTTAGAGAGTTTCTCAAAGTGATCAAGAATTGCTGTAGCTGTTTCACCAGTGGCAACCCTCGGAGTCCCTCGCTGGGGCAGTTCGCGATTCTGTCCAAGCACGCAAGGATAGAGTTGAATCGAGTGGAGACCACCATTTTCGAACCTGCAGACGGGAACGATAGTCTCCCAGTACTCGTCACGAGCGAGGCTTCCAGCTGGGGAGCCGCTGCTGTCGAAATACCGCGATCGAAATAGTTCAGTGGTGTCGGTCGGATCGTCGATCCCGTAGTAATCGAAGCTTTCCTTCGGTAGCTGGTCGATCGTTTCTGTCTGATAGAAGAGGTTTCCGAGCGAGTAAAATATCGGTCGATCTTTGTAAATCTCCATTCCGCGGAGCACGTGTGGTCCCGTCACGACGAAGACGTCCGCTCCGGCATCAATACAATCGTAGGCAAGTGCTTGCAAAAAGGTGGGCGTTTTCGCCGTGTTCCGGTCCCCATCTGGTGCTTGGTGGGCATGAAGGCTCGCGATAGTCCGATTTGCGTTGGCTGCGGACTCTGCAACCGATTCGAGGTACGCACGGCGGTCGTTCTCGAGCGGTTCAAACCGGACCCCGATTTTAGATTCATCTTCGACCGTTTCGAACGCCATATGCATAAACCGATAATATGACTGTGTTTCCCAACCTGGATCCGATCGATCCAGCCATGTCGATTTCATCTCATCAATACCCAGTTCGTCGCTCAGTTTGCGTAACCGATCGACTTGCTCTTCGGTAGCTCCGTAAACCCACCGCAGATGTAGCGGGTTGATTCCCGGGCGACCGGGGTGGATTGGCGAGGCGGAACCCGCTTCGCTTCCCGGTGCAATACTTGCGTTCGCCGCCACAAGACCGACGCGGCCACCCGTCGTTTCGACATACACTGGGTGCCGCGCTTCTGCGAGTGTTCGTCCCATTCCCGCGAACGGCAACCCCCGATCACCAAGGGCACTGGCAGTCGACAGCATCCCGGAACGTCCATAATCAAACGAGTGGTTCGAAGCGGTTGCGAAAAGATCAATCCCGAAGTCGTCGAGTTCATCGAGTACGAACGGGCGCGCCCGCATGAGAATCCCGGCTAATGGGCTGAGATATTGATACTGACTGGGAACAGGCGGCAGTGGCGTCGCAGCGTCGTCATCATTGGGAGTTACGACCTCGAGGTTTGTCATCGTTGCGTCAGCATCACTGAGTACCGATCGAAGTTTGGCGAACTGGTCGTCGCATTCGTTCAGATGACCGATACGCCGAGTGATAATCGAATCACCCGTCAGTGCGATCGTACAGTTGGTAGCGTTTAATCCAGCCATACAGTTTTGGTTACCCTCCAATCTCAAATAAACCTGGTTCCGCAACCACTCCGATTCAATGTTGAAAATAATATTCCAGTCTGACAGCAATAGTGGTTCCGGAATCCTCTGTGTTTTTTAACGAGGTGATCTATACACAGATTATGGTATTCGACACGGCGACGCTACAGCATGGAGTCGAAGGATATCTTATCCGAGGGGGGACGAGCAAGGGATTTTTTACTAGTCCCGATACGCTACCGAGCGACCCGGACGAGCGCGACGAAGTGATCCTCGAATTGTTCGGTTCGCCCGACCCGTTGCAGGCGGACGGACTCGGTGGCACTCATACGCACACAAGCAAATTGATGCTCATTGATGAGGCCGACCGGTCTAATATTGATGTGGCTTATGAGTACGCGCAAGTTGGCATTTCCAATCCGACAGTCGACTGGACTGGTAACTGTGGGAACCTGGTGAGTGCTGTCGGGCTTTATGCCATCCTTGAAGGATACGTAACGCCAGTCGAACCAATGACGACCGTTAGAATCTACAGTGAAAACACTGACTCGATTATTGAGCAGGAAGTTCCTGTAGCGGAAGGCGAGCCGAACCCGTACGGTTCGTACCGTATTGATGGCGTTCCAGGAACCGGAGCGCGGATCCAATCGCGATATCTCGAACCCGGTGGTGGAATACTTGGAGCAACGTTACCGACGGGAAGTCCAGTTGATGAACTCGTCGTTGACGGGGAGTCCTACGACGTTTCTATCGTTGACGCGACGAACGTCACCGTCTTTCTTCGAGCGGCAGATCTCGGTCTTACGGGAACAGAATCACCCGCCGAACTCGAAGCTGTGGACGGACTCCTCGAGCAACTCGAACACATCCGCGGGCAGGCCTGTATGGAACTCGGACTCATCGACGACCCTGCGAACGCTGTGGACCATCGGCCAACAATGCCGTTTATTGCAGTCGTTTCTGCTCCACAGAGCTACGAGACGACTACTGAAACGACTGTTACCGCTTCGGATCTCGACGTTACCGCTCGGATGATCTCGACCCAACGTCCCCATCACGCATATGCTACGACGGGAGCGATGTGTCTGGCGGCTGCGACTCGGATACCTAGGACTGTTCCGCACGAAGTTATAAGCGAATTCAACGACAAAGTGCGAATCGGACATCCGAAAGGAGCGATCACGATCGGTGTCGATACGGCCCAAAACGCGGATTCGATACGGTATGTCTCGATCGGACGAACAGCCAGACTTCTTATGAGCGGAACTGCATTCTACCGTGATCTTGAGCGAGTTAATTGAGTGATGACCATGGAGAGTTCGAAACTACGGAGGTGCAGACAAACCGAGTCGCATGCCGGCAATAGCTGCCGGTCGGTCTTGCCGGAGGTGGTATCTTTTCTATGACGGCGATCAGTGGACGAAACTGATGCATTGGTTTGCCGACCGATATTTTGAGGAACTCCATGAAACCGTCAGCTATCTTCGTGGCAACGGCCGCGGTTGGATTCTCGGGGCTATCGCATTCGGTTGGTTCCTCTCTATGGGTGTT
The DNA here is from genome assembly GCF_000337675.1 of Natronococcus amylolyticus DSM 10524. Classification (GTDB taxonomy): domain Archaea; phylum Halobacteriota; class Halobacteria; order Halobacteriales; family Natrialbaceae; genus Natronococcus; species Natronococcus amylolyticus. The sequence continues at coordinate 67,864 of NZ_AOIB01000028.1, forward strand.
CGACTTACCTATCCAGTAGTACTTCCCCACATCCGGACAAGTCTTGAGCTAGGTCTTTCGACAGCTGGACTGCTACTCACCGTCCTGTGGACTGCATACGCGCTGGGACAGTTTCCCGGCGGGTTCCTCGCCGACCGCTGGGGTCCCGGTACTATTCTTTTCGCCAGTACGAGCCTCTCGGCGGTCACGGTTCTGCTGGTATCGTTGTCACCGACCGCTGGATTATTGTTCGCGACGACTGCTCTGCTCGGATTGAGTACCGCGCTGTACGGTCCCGCACGGTTCCCGTTGCTGTCGGGCGTGTTTCCGGAGCGGTCTGGCACCGCGATCGGCGTGACGCAGGCAACAGGTAATCTCGGCAATACCCTGCTTCCATTCATCGTCGGTGTCGTTGCCGGGACGGTTGCGTGGCAGTTCGGAGTCTTACTCTTCGTCCCGTTGTTCGTCATCATTGCAACGGCGATCTGGTGGTCTGTACCGCGGCGTGTTGGGAGCGACGGTGGGGGTGGACAGAACAAGACCGACTCCCCGGCACAATCGCTCTCGCTTGATTCGATCCGATACGTCATTTCGGGGTTGACCGTTCGGTCGGTACTCACTATCGCGCTGATTCAGATGCTCGGTTCGTTCACATACCAGGGCTTCACTGGCTTCTTCCCGACCTATCTGATCGAGATAAAGAGTTTGTCAACTGGAAGCGCCTCGCTTCTGTTCGGGGTGTTTTTTGCGGGAGGAATTGTCATCCAGCCGATAACTGGCATGGCTGGTGACAAGTTCGGCGAACGGTACACGCTACTAGGTGTGCTCGTGTTCATTACTGCTTCCCTCGCGGCGCTTCCAGTTATAGAAGGATTTTGGCCACTGCTCGCGATGACGATCGCATTGAGTAGCTTGCTCGGACGGGCGGTACTCGCTCTGACGTATCTTACCGAGTCGCTTCCCGCAGACATTAGAGGGACAGGTCTGGGAATTCTCCGAACCGGTTACATCCTGCTCGGTTCAACAAGTCCCCTTGTTATTGGAGTACTCGGCGATGCAGGATATTTCGACCACGCCTTCTGGATGCTGGCTGGTGCCAGCTTCCTCATGATGCTCCTCTGTATCATCTTACCACCGCTATCAGAGGTTGATCCATCGATGTAATCGAGTTCGTACCTGATATACGTAACACGCCGTCTCAGTTGAGGACGATCTGTGCCGGACCGAGTGCTCCATGTGTCTCTTTGTTGAGCGTGATATCGACGGCCGCTTCGAACGATTCGAGTCCGCTCAGTTCGTGCGTAACAAACTCTGCAATCGGGACGTCGCCATCAGCGACCAGCTCTGCTGCAAGTTCACCAGTATCCGTTCCAGGCGCTACCGACGTGTAACCCTTCTGTGGATTCACCCACCGAACGGCCTTCGAGCGAGCAACGCTCGGGGTGAGTTCGATTTCGTCGACGATATGACCGACCTGAAGGATCGTCCCGCCGCGTCTGACCGCTTCGAACGCCTGGGAAAGCGGATCGTCTCCTTTCGTCGCATGGTTCTGTTCTCCGCCGACGGCTTCGAAAACGACGTCGGCACCAAGATTGTCCGTCATCTCGAGGATGACTTCGACCGGATTCTCTTTCGTGGCATCGATTGGGTTCAACCCGTAGTCAGCGGCAATCTCGAGCGGTTGAGTTCGAACATCAGCGACGAACACGGTACCGGCCCCGAATCGCTTTGCGGACATCGCGCACTGAAAACCCATCACACCGGCCCCTAGCACAACGACGGTGTCACCGGGACTAATATCCGCGTCGAGCGTGCAGAGAAGCGAACTGGCCATCGGTTGAAGAGCCGCACCTTCTGCATCGGAAACGGCATCTGGAAAAGCACATAGTGGGTCGGTCGGTAAGCTAACGTACTCGGCTAGCGCACCGGGACGGTCGTAGCCGATACCGACCGTATCGGGACACAGATTTTCATACCCCGAACAGCAGTACGAACATGTCCCACAGTGTATTTTCCCGGGTGCGTACACTCGTTCTCCCGTTTTGAACTCTGTCACTTCGTCACCAGTTTCGATGATTCGACCGCAGAACTCGTGTCCGAATAGCTGTGTGTCCTGGTTTTGGAGCCGACATGCGACTGAGTCGTAATGGATGATCTCGGCTCCTTGGTAGAGGAAACACTCCGTGACGCTGAGCTGTACACGAGCGACCTCGACGAGCACCTCGTCTGAGGCCGGCGACGGCGTTTGAACGTCGGCTACGCGTGACGAACCGAAGTCGTCGAACACTACTGCGTCCATGCTGTATATGAATTCCAATTATGGTATATATCCTATGGTGTCACCCGCTCCGGAACGATCTAGACGCCGGCTGGAGACACGTAGTTGGAGCGTGAATACGGATCGAAACGATTTCGTATTCCGCTGTGGACCTGACCAGCCATGCAGACTACTGTGTCTGAATATGACTCTCATGGCTCGGTCGCTGTACGGAAGGCTCGTTGCTACTCGCGTCGGCTACTATCGTACGACGAGAGTTACCGACAGAACCGTCTCGAACGCACTACTCTATGTTGAACTCGGCCTGATATTGTGTTTCAGCGAGTCGGTTTTCCCGCAACGGCCAATAGGTAAGAAGGATCGCTGGGTCGTCGGAAACGGTCCGAGACGCGTGCTCAATTTCGATCGGAATCTCTACAATATCGTACTGCTCAAGCAAAATCCGCTCATTCCCGACGATGAAGTCGAGGTCGCCCTCGACAAGGAGATTGATCTGTTCATATGGATGCGTGTGCGGCGCTGTGTCAGGCCTGTCGATTCGATGGTCGTGAACTTGACCATCTGGCCGATTCCGCGAAACCCCCTTCTGCATCATACCCTTCTCATCGCGGTTCGAGGGTACGTCTCAGAAATTGTAAACCGCTGGTATCGCCGATTCGTCGTAGTCACGAACCATACCGTGACACGGTGTTACATATTGATAACTGCTCATGTCTGGAGTGCTACGCCGGATCGCGTACTCCACAGATGACCGACTATCGCCGGAAGAAATCGCAATAATTGCACCGACGCAATCAGTAATGTGGATAATAATAGTCCATCCACCATGGACGACACTACGGCGGATCGATTCGAACGGTGCACGAGTTGCGGCTTTGTACATAAGCTTACGGCTGAAACGGAACAGATCGGGCGGTGTCGCATCTGTGGACTGGCACGGTGAAGCCAACCGTCTGATTTGGTTTCTGAAACTGGCGTGGTCTCGATTGTTCACCGGTTCGGGACGGAGGAAAACTGATCGTAACGCAGCATCTCGAGGGTCCGGATAAAGTCCTCCTCTCGAAGAATCGAAAAGTGCTAACGGATAAGCCGTGAGTGTTCACTCTTCCGGCGAGATCACGTTCGGTGTCGGGTAGATGCCGCCATTGGCGTGCAGAATCTGACCGGTGATGAACGACGCACGATCGGATGCAAGGAAGCAACACGCTTCGGCGACCTCTTCCGGCGTTCCCATTCGCTGGAGAGGTATCGCTTCGACGAGTTCGTCTCCGCCGTCGAAGGGTTCGTCTCGATCGGTATCGATCAATCCCGGCGAGAGACCGTTGACGCGGATTCCCTCCGGACCGAGTTCGGATGCGAGCTGTCGAATCTGCCCTTCAATACCCATCTTGCTCGCGTATGAGTGTGACTTTCCTGTTCGGCCAAGGTACACCATTGCACCGATCAGGTTCACGATTGAGCCACCGCCGGCGTCAATCATGTCTGGGACGACGTGCTGCGTCGTCAGGAACAAACCTTTGACGTTAACGTTGAGGACGGTATCGAGATCGTCTTCGTCGACCTTCAAGAACGGTTTCTTGGGACGGTACGTTGCGTTATTGATGAGAACGTCGATCGGGCCGAGGTCGTCGCGGACGGTATCGACAATGCGCTCAATGTCGTCCGGATTGCCGAGATCGCCGAGAACAACCGACGTATCACCGCCGGCCGCTTCAACCCGATCCGCCGTCTCGCGACACGCCGCTTCGTCGGATTTCGAGGTGATACCGACGTCGCCGCCTCTTTGAGCGATCGCTACCGCGATCTCCTCACCAATGTTACGACTCGCACCGGTGACCAGAGCCGTTCGATTGTCGAACTCCATGCGTCTAGCGCATCAGACAGCGTAAAATAATGTTCGGATCGTTCGAAGCAATTCATATGGGCGGAAACAGAAGGAAAGCACGCAGAACGATCATACGACCGTGTCAGTAAACGGAAGTCCAAGCAGTGATCTGACATGCTTGATCGCGCTCAGAAACCCGAGAGGTTCAGTACGGCGAGGGAGTACTGGACTTGGGATTCAATGACGATCTCGAGACGGTAACGCGAATGAGGGGACCGTCTTCGGTGAGCACTGTCCGGTGTCGTTGCTCAGTCGCAGTCAGCCGAAATTTGCGTTCGGTTCAGCCGATGATGTCGTCTACCAGTTCACCGTCGTCAACGACGACTTGATCATCGAGATACACTGTCGGCGTTCGGACGACGCCGTCGAGATGGATCTCGCTCTTCAGGCTGCCACCAAGAGATTCGTTGTCTCCGATCGCGAAGTGAACAGTCCCAGCACGTTTTTTGTCCTCAGCGAGGTTTCCGATCAGTTTTGCTTTCGGATTCGTTCCGATAGCAAACTCGGCGAGATTTCCGGCGTTTTCGTCGCTCTCCTTGATCAGTGTCCGGAGTTCGTCTGCCTGCTCACCGCCGTTGACATCGGTAACAAATCCGTCCTCAATCTCGAGTGTGATCGGCTCTGAGAGCTGTCCGAGGTTGTCCATTGAAACGTCAATAACAATCGTCCCGTTTGCCGTTCCTTCCGCGGGGTGAGTCGGCGATTCGCCCGGTGGGAGGGTTGCGAAACCATAGTTTTCGTGGAAGTATCCATCGAGTGAAAAGGCAGAACAGCCATCGACACTGAACGTAATGTCGGTTCCCTTGTCACTTGTCACATGAACTTCCGACGCGGCGTCGTGAACGTCACGAACAGCTTCTGTCCGCTCGCGAAGCTCCTCGAAATCAACACTCATTGCACCTTCGACCATCATATCCTCAGTGACACTTCGGAGGATTCCGAACCGGGTCCCTGACTCAGCGGCCTCGAGTCGCGATCGGGTGTGCGTAATTGCGTGCGTTGTACACGTGAACGCGACATCTGCCGCGATCATAGCCTCTGCAATCGTTGCGGGTGGCTCATTACCGTGGCTCTCGAGCAACGGCATAGTCGCAATGATTGCTTCTGCATCGGCCGCCGTCGCAGCTCTCGCAACGCTACGTGCGACTTCTTCCTTTTTTGCATCAGCGATCACCAGCACTTCTTCGCCGGGTTGAACATCGAGACAGTCTTCTACGATACCACTTGCTGCTGCAGCCATCTCTACGTCAAGCATGCTTGCGTCTCCTACGATAACGTGGCCCAAGCGGAATAAAAATATCGATAGATGCTATCTCAACCGGTTAATCAGTATGATAGTAGCCGGTTCCATCCATTAGACGACGCTGTGTTCGGTAGATCGTAACTCCATCAACCGTGGGTTCCACTTGATCGACGTTTGCGTGGACGGTCATCGTCCCCTTAGGATGACCTACGGTGACCTCATCGTCAGCATCATCGGCGACTGCCGCGGGGATAGTACCCGGGAGCAATGACGCAGCTGCGGTACAGGACGCACTCGTTACTGCATACACAGGGTGGAGCTTCTGCATACTCATGACTCGGGCAGTGATCGTCTGGTCCTCGGCTTTAATCGTGCTCCCAGTTGTTCCCTCGTAAGTCGTCGGTTCGGCAACGAACACGAGCTTTGGATATCCTGGAGACTCAACCGCCGCTTGGTCTGCATCATCGACGAGACCCAGTCGCTTGCACACAGCTGCGCGGATCGCTTCGATCCGCTCAAGGAGTTCAGGATCCTTGTCGATTTCACTGGGCAGTTCTGTTGCATTGAGGCCAATATCAGCGGCCCGAACAAACGCCACTGGTGTTGTCACGTCAACAACGCTGGTTTCGATCGTTTCACCATCAATCTCGATCTCGGATGTTGGTTCTCCGAACGGCAATAGCGCGTCAGTGACCGCGCCGGCAGGATCGCGAAACGTCGTATCGATACGTGCGCCGGTTCCAGGAACGCCGTAAACTTTGAAGCCCCCGCGAGTAGCGGAGTGGCCGTCGGCGAGTGGAATCGTCTGATCAATGACCGTGCTTGTGTTCGTATTATGGAGCGTGAGTGTGACCTCGTCTGCACCCTCGTCGAGGGGGATTAGTCGTTCGTCAACGGCGAACGAACCGATTGCACACGTGAGGTTCCCACAGTTTCCTCCGTAGTCGATCACGGCTTCATCGACTGCGACCTGGCCGAACGTATAATCAACATCAACATCTTCGCGGTCGCTCTCGCTTACGATCATCAGCTTCGATGTGGTTGACGTTGCACCACCGAGACCGTCGATCTGGCGGTCATCCGGGCTACCGAACAACGAGAGGATCGCTTCATCGCGTTTCGTTTCCGGTAGTTCTTCCTCGCGGATGAAGATTCCCTTGCTCGTTCCACCACGTACAATTGCACACTCGAGTTGTTGCTGATCCATTATTCTATTGATTGGTGGGCGATGTCTTAGTTGGAGCGATCTCGTCAGCAGCTTCTTCGGCAGCTATTTTTCCGAAAACCGCGGCGTTTGAAAGGCCAGTGCCGCCAGGATAGTTATCGAAGAACAGTCCACCAACACTGTTGCCGGCTGCGTATAATCCCGGAATATGCTGACCGCGAGTATCGATCACTTCTGCGCAGTTGTTCGTTTCAACACCACCGAACGCGAACGTGATACCGCCGGTAACACGGTACCCGTAGAACGGTGGTTCGTCGATCGGCAGCGCCCAATTGGACTTCTCGGGGGTGATTCCATCCGTGTCGTTTCCATCGAGTGAGTCGGGATCGAACTCTCCAGGATCAGTCGACTCATTGAACTCGCGGATCGTCTCTGCCCCCGTTTCCGGGTTGTCGCAACCGACCTCAGCAAGAACCTCCTCGAGGGAATCTCCTTTCACCCAGCCACCTGGTCCAGTCGCCCGCTGGTGTTCCTTGAGCGGCTCATCGATTACAATATACGCTTCATGACCGGGCTGTTCGAAGATGATCCGTCCGAGTTTTGCGTACGTGTGTGCTCGTGCATCCTCTCCCTCATCGAAGAATCGATCGCCCTCGCGATTCAGAAGGACACCATACTGATACCCGTCAACGCGATTCGCGCCACCCTCGACTGGCGGCGATTCAGCATCAATCAGGGCCATGTGTGCGCCACCCCACTGTCCAGTCGCGTTGGCGCCAGTTTCAAGCGCGGCATCAATTGCCTCACCCGTATTGTATCGACTTCCACGGACAGTCATCGCATCGTAGTCTGAACCGTAGTACCGTGTCCGCTTCTCGGGACTGGACTCATAGCCGCCTGCACCAAGGATGACTGCATCGGACTCAAGTTCGACGAATCCATCGTCAGTGATTGCTTTGACACCGACAACGCGACCATCGTCGTTGCGGATGAGTTCTCGAGCCTCCGTCTTGTAGTAGACGTCCGTACCATTTTTTTCGGCAGTTTCGACGAGAGTTGAGACGAGTTCCTCACCTTCGAAGAACGTCCGTGCGACAGTATACCCAACATTCAGCGGGTCCATATCCCAGTCGACACCGAGTTCAGTGAGCCATTCGACGGTCTCCCCGGCATTATCGACGAGTGTCCTAGCGATTTCGGGATCCGCCCGATCGTTTGTCTGGGACATGATATCGTCGTAGAAATCGTCAGCCGAGTAATCCGCCTTGGTTACAAACTCGTATCCGTACTGCTCGATATCTGCATCCGTCGAGGGAACGCGGAAGGATTCACTGTAACGAGTGTGCCCTCCCCGGTGTTCCTCAGGAGCCTTCTCGAGCATCGCAACACTGAGACCGAGTTCAGCCGCGCGATTGGCCGCTGCTAGCCCAGCCATACCACATCCTATTACTACCACATCGTAGTGGCTACTTGTAGGCATACGGTTCCCATGTATAGTTGCAGGTATTAATAGATACAGGAGTTACGCTATGACCAAGGCTAATTTGACCAAGGCGAAATTGGATTATTATAGGTGGCAGCGATCAGATGTGGGATTCAGCCGAGCGACAGGAATATATTAGTAGTTCGCTCATAGAACATGGGTTATGGACTCCGTTCAGGAGATGAAAGGCGCAAGTATCGTTGTTGAAACATGTGCAGCCATTGAACCCGACGAGGACGTTCTCGTTGTTAGCGACTGGAAGGTAGCAGACGTTGCCGAGCGGGTCGCTGCGGCCGCGAAGGAACGCGACGCCAACGTCTCGATGACGCTCATGGACCCCCGAGAGTACGACGGAAACGAACCTGACGAGACGGTCGCCGCTGCAATGCTCGAGGCGGATGTCATCATTACGCCAGTCCACCGATCGATCACCCACTCGGAAGCGGCAGCGAAGGCCAAAGAAAACGGAGCGCGGCTGATCAGCATGGTGAAATTCACCGACGAGCAACTCATCCGTGGCGGCCTCTACGCTGACTACGAGGGAATGCGACCCCACTGCGAGGAGATGGGCAAGAAATTCAGCGAGGCCAGTGAGGCACGTGTTACCTCTCCACAAGGGACGGACGTTACCGTCGGCCTAGATGGGCGAGAAGGGAACGCCCACCCCGGTATCGCCGACGAATCCGGCGAGTTCACTGCTCTAGTCCACATCGAATCGAATATTGCACCCGTAGAAGGGACGACCGAAGGTACCGTTGTCTTCGACGGTGCGATTCCGAACCTTGACATTGGCGTTCTCGAGGAACCAGTAACAATGGAAATCGAGGACGGTGCTGTTACCTCCGTCGAGGGGGGCAAAGAGGCCGAGACTATCCAGCGTGTTTGGGAGGAACATGATGATCCTGCTGTCTACAACATTGCACAGCTCGCAGTAGGAATGAATCCAGAATGCCCCGAATTCAACGGTTGGTTCTCGAACGACCACGGTCGATATGGCAACGTCCACTTTGGAATCGGTACAAGCAGTAACCTCGGCGGAACGACCCGAGCACCCGTGCACTTCGATGCCATGATGGCGGAACCGACGCTCGAGCTTGACGGTGAAGTCGTCGTTGAAGACGGTGAATTCACTTTCTTCTAAGGATTAATCAGCGCATTTTTGGTCATCTTAAGTCTCAACTTAGATTTGCACTATTAGGATAGACTATTGTACTAACATCTGTGACCTTGGCTGTGAATTTCCTCTAAAGGGTTCGGCCTATGTGGGGAACTCGCAGACGAATTGCGCCACAATGTTCGACGAAGTTATTTATGCTGTTTCTTCCGCCGAGACATTGGCTTATTGGGAAGCACTGTAACCGTAATCGTTGACAGGAGAGATCATAGACTTCAATTCCTGGTGTCCTCAAGCGCAGATTTTGTATAAACGGTGAATCCATTACAGAAGGATATTGGAGTCTTACCCTAAGTGGCTCGTGGGCGGGCCATCTCCCCGAGACTAAATTACAGTAGTCCCTACATTGAGCCTGTTTTGATATCAATTAAGTGATTAAAATAAGGTGTGCTGGTAAGCCTGAGCGCACCGCTTGAACATTATGGCGTTGACAGGGATAGAGGGCTGACAGTGCGTCTGAAACGCTTGTCTCATGATAGAAGGAAATTATTCCTAAACTGCAGGAGGCAGGAAATTAAGCCAAGAGATGCTTGGCTAATTATTGAACGAAGCCTTGAGTTTAGATTTGATAAACGGTCCGAACAAGATGACAAGTATCATGATTACAAGTAGAAGGGAAAGTGGCCTCATGACAAATATATCATACGATCCCCCGGAGAGTTGCAGTGATCGCATAAGGTTCTCTTCAGCAATTTCACCCAATATGATGCCAAGCAGAAACGCGATGATCGAGTAATCGTACTTCACCATGAAGTATCCGATAACACCGAGACCCAGTACAGTCCAGACATCAATCCAATTAGTATCGAGAGTATAACCACCAAGAATCGCGAGGACGATAACCATTGGAATGATAACGTTCGTTTCGACCTTAGTCAAGATTCCCAGTCGTGTGACAAGGAACACTCCAACCAAGAGAATGAAGATATTTCCAATCAATAACGCGATCAGGAACGCGTAGGTAGTCGCAAGTTCGCCCTCGAACATGTCCGGACCAGGACGCAGACCGTGTAATAACAGTCCACCAAGCAGGACTGCGGTAGCGCCGCTACCAGGGATACCGAATGAAATTGTAGGGACAAGCGAACCACCAATTGTCCCGTTGTTGGATGCTTCAGTGGCAAGGACACCGAGTGGATTACCAGTGCCGAAAGATTCGGAATCCTTTGAGGACCGTACTTCCTCACCATATGCGAAGAAATTCGCGACTGTCGCTCCGGCACCAGGGATCGCACCAATAAACATGCCCATGAACCCCGATTTGAGTAGTTTAATCGGATGGCTGAGGGTTGTGCGCACACCAGACAGGGCACTGCCACTCATATTAATCGCCTCTCCAGCGATTCCGCCTTTTTGAGCAGAGAGTTTGATCATTTCGGCAATAGCGAACACACCGATGAGGGCCGCAATGAAATCGATACCGTCATATAGGGCGAGACTATCGAACGTATATCGAAGTTCAGGACTATTGGGAGCGATGCCGATTGAAGTGATCATCAACCCAAAAGCACCAGCAGTCAACCCTTTAACGATTGATCCGCGAACGACAACAGTAATCAGTGCGAGACCGAGGATGGCCATTACGAAGTACTCCGGTGAACCGAACGCCAGAACGAGTTCGATGATAACTGGTGAAAGTAATATGAGGGCTGCCACTGAGAAGAAACCCGCGATTGCTGAGGCAGTGGCGGAAATCGCAAGTGCTTCGACGGCCTGTCCCTTCTTTGACATTGGATACCCATCTAATGTCGTTGCTGCGGACCCCCCTGTCCCGGGAACGTTTACAAGAATCGCCGAGATTGATCCACCATACATCGCTCCGCTGTACATTCCGACGAGAACGATGAGGGCATCGACAGGTTGTAATGGTAATGTCAGCGGTAAAACGATCGCCATCCCCAGTGCTGCACCGACCCCCGGAAGTGCACCAGCGATTATTCCGAGGAAGAGTCCGACGACGACCCAACCAATAGTAGGCCAGCTGAATACTATGGACGTTGCCTCCATTAGGGCTTGAACGATACTCATTTTATATACCCCCCTGATTTATAATTTCACCACTATCGAGTGGGGCGTTGAGTGCTTCCATGAATCCAAACGCGATCGCAAATGAGAGAAGGACTAGAAAGATAATAACACGCGATGATAGTTTGTACCAGATTCCATAAATCGCTACAAATATAGGAGTGATCCATAAGATACCGGCAGCGTACCCGACGATTCCATAACCAACCGCTGAAAAAGCCGTAAACATAGGATCTGGAAGTGGACGGCCAACGGAGGACTCTAGTTCGTTATTCGCTTCGTTCTCTTCCTCAGACTCTACCTCATTTTCTTCCGCAGTTTTAATCTTCTCTTCTTCGACTTCAACTCCCTCTTGCCCGGGTTCAAACTCTTCTTCAGCCCCGACTATTTGTGAATCTTCCGCCACGAAAGTGTACAAGGGCTCTGGAAGGTACGGACGGAAAAATAGCAGAACGGTTCCAATAACGACAAAACCAGCTGTAAGCCTCGGAAACGTAGCAGCTTCAGCGATTTCGAAGTTGTAAGACTCCCAAATCATGTAGAGCGCCGAGGCAAGCATTAAACCGAGGAGAGCTTTCTCCATGTCAATTCTCTCCGCCATTTTTTGAAATAGTGGGTTGGTACCCATACTCATCGCTTGTGTATTCATCATCTATAAAGATTGGCTATTAAGTCGCTTGAAGAATTGACAAAGAGGTTTCGATGGTGCTGTATTGTATGATATACTGGAATGCTACTTGATCAAATCTACGTTAGGATATTTAATAGTTTTCTAGGGTCAGGAGTGGATAGGAAAGAATTAATCGGCTGCATCCCGAACGTCGTCGAGGTCGACTACGTCGGGAATCTGCTCATACGCTTCTTCAACTACTGCTTCGGCTGCTGCACCATCATCATAAATGATTTCGTTGCCAGTTTCTTCAGACCATTCTTCCATTTCCTCAGAGGTCATTACCGTCTCTAAAGCATCTTCCCATGCTTCAACAACTTCATCCGGCGTTTCTGGGGGAGCATATATACCACGGGAAAGTTCAACAAGATAGTCCATCTCTTCGTATCCTTGTTCTGTAACCGGTTCTTCATCAGGGAAGACGCCAGATCCACCGGAGGCAAGCACACAAACCAAGTCGACGCTGTCATCCGCAACCGCCGCCTCAGCAGCGGTGTCGGTACTGATTGCGGCAGGTACTTCGTCGGACATCGTTGCTTCTACAGCTGGGCCAGAACCATCGTATCCAACGTATTCTTCCCAGTTGATCCCATGTTCTTCGCGCATGACTTTCGCCATAACGTGATCGATACCGCCGCGTTCTTTCCCACTGAATATTTCGAGTTCACCATCATCATACCGGTCAATGAGATCATCATAGTCTTCGATCTCGTAGTCGGGGTGTGCAACAATGACAAACGGTGTTGTAGCAAAAAGCCCCAACCCTGTAGCCTCTGTAAGATCAAAGTCCTGTTCGTTTACCATCTCAGAAACCGGTGTCGATGGCGGATTGTACGCTGCTACGGTGTATCCATCTGGTTCGGAATGCATCATCTCGCCAGTACCACGGAGAGATGCTGCACCCGAAATATTCTCGATTGGGAGGTTCACACCAAGTTCTTCGCCCAGCATTGGGCCCATCTCGCGGGCGTAGACGTCGGTTCCACCACCCTCACTGAAGGGAATAATGAATTGAATGTCATCACTTGGATAATCATCACCACCATCCCCCTCATCGTCGGTAAGACATCCGGCAAGCCCTGCTAACGACACAGCGGATGCTGCCCCTGCACATTTCACAAACGACCTTCTACCGATACCGCGGTCTCTGTTATCTTTCCCCATTGCATACCATAGTCGGGAAGGCTACTATATATAATTATTGGTTGCTAAGAACTCCTCCACTCTTCTCTACTGGATATTGGTTAGGTTTCACGTGAATATTTACAAATGTATATATTTTATTGCATGATTATAGGGAGATCATAATACGCTATCAATGAAGGGCCAATAGAAGAGCCAAGCAAGAGGAACAACGACAAATGCATAGATCATAGTCACGCAACCAAAAATGAATACATCTCGAATACTGAGCGGCCCACGGTCGAAAGATAGTAGAACTGAGGTCGTGTTGAAGGGAAGAAAAGTTGTCGATCCAATTATTGTTAAGATCGAAAGAGAGAGATAAAATTGATTGATTCCCAACACGGAACCAAATTCAATAACGATAGGAAGAACAACCGTAATGGCAGCAGATGCCGTCGAAAATAGGGATCGCATGACTATTGCAATAGCAAACAACACTGCGACGCTCTGCCAAAGCGTCATCATACCAAATGGGATTAAATCAGTGGCACTTTGAACAATGAAATCAAGTGTGCCCGTTGTCTCCATCACTTCCAAAATTGAGAACATTGCCCCAATTACAAATAGAATACCCCAACTCATTGACTGAACGTCTTCAGCAGTGATCACCTGAATCCTGGGCAGCGAAAGGATTACAACAGCGAAGATTGCCGGAATGATCGCTGGAATTCCTATAAACGACCCAACAACCCATGCAAGAACTGTGCCTCCCATCACCCACGCTACAATCTGTTCATCCTTCGTCCAAGGTTGTGACTCGTTTTCGTTATCGGTTACTGACTGGGAAAGATCACTTGTGGCCTTTGAGTCCGATATTGTCTTTGAGTTATTGACAGGATATAATCGGGCGGCAGAAAATGCCGAGAACGCGTACAATAGCATCACAGGAGGTATCATGTAGATTGCCCACTCAACCCATGTAATTGGTCGGACTGAAGAACGAATGATTTCAGAGGTGATAATCGCCATTCCACCACCTGTCATAAGGGCCATTGAGGCAATTGGATTCACGTGACCGAGAATGAAAAACGAGGATTTTTCGAAATTGCTCTTTCGGCCTAAATCGTAGACATCGGAAATACGGTGTACAAGCGGAATAAACGTCACTGCACGTGCGACAGCAGATGGCATGAAAAATGAAAGCGCAAATAAATTCGTCGAAAGAGAACGAATCGATTGGAAGGGTGTACTTTGCGTAGAGAGCATCCGTCTAGCTGCTCGTTCATCCAACCCTGTTTTTGATATCGTGTTCCCTAGCAATATTAAGAGGAAAAGGAAGAAGACAAGCTCTGAAGCGAAACCACTTACTGCCTGATCAAACGAATCGGTAGTCCCTAGGGCAAATAAGAGTCCCATCGCTAATATACTCGAAACAGTAAACGGAACTGGTTTAGCAATCCAGAGTACGATTGTAAATACAAATATAGAGAGAACAAGTTGCATATCTGGCTCGAGACCGGGTGCAGTCGGGAGAAGTACGCCGGATATCAATACAAGGGTTGCAATGATCATACCTCCCCACTGAATTAGTTGCGTTTGTCGAGAAGATGTATCAGATCCATCAGTTCCCATTTGAAATCTTATTTGTAAGGTATATCTATACACCGTTGAAAAGCCTGCTGATCAGGCAAGCAATCATATGGTGCATAACCCATTAATGTTCATCTTCATGCACACATATATAAGGATAATCGGAATCACTAAACCATGTGCCTATATATACCTCTGCTATCTACCATGGCACGTATGCCCATAGTTGCTGCCGTCGATCGGGACGGACCAAATGATCAGGTACTCGAGGAGGCACAAAATCTTGCCAGTGGATTCAATGACGAAGTACATGTTGTACACGTTTTGAACCAGAAGGAGTTTCGGGAAATCGAACAAACCAGCGTCGAAGAAACAGGAACGACTGTTTCAATGGATGAAATTCGCTCCTTCGCAAAAGAAGTAGCTGATGAGGCAGCTAAGGGAGTTGTTGATACATATCACCCCGTTGGGCTTGTTGGCGATGCGGCTGATGAACTCGTAGACTATGTAGATGATAATGATGCACGCTATATTGTCGTTGGTAGTCGAAAGCGATCTCCAGTCGGGAAGGCTCTGTTTGGGAGCGTTGCTCAGTCTGTCCTCCTCAGCGCACCGTGCCCAGTTGTAGCAGTTATTCAGGACGGAGAGTAAAGATGATTCAGGGACTCGTCGATCAGGATATTAAGCCATCTGAGCGACTCTGTGCAGGCGTTGATGACAGTATTGACCTTGAGTTCGGGGTCGATAACACTGAAGAGGCACTCATTAGTTCCCTCGAGAACAAGGAAGTACTCTTTACAACGTCTCGACTACCGGTCACCAGACAGGTGCTAACAGAGGTAACCGGCCTCCGGCTTGTAGCCAAGATCGGTACCGGTCTCGATTCAATTGATCTGGGGGCTGCAGCAGCTAACGATGTTACTGTCGTCTACACGCCCGGGCTTAATGCCCGCTCCGTCGCCGAACACGCGCTCTCGCTGTTGTTAGCCGTTAATAGAAACGTGATTCTCGGGCAGCGCACACTCGAGGCAGGTGGTTGGCGTGATTCAATGCCGACCAGTCAGCCAGTCGCAGGGAAGACAGTTGGTATCATCGGGTTCGGAAATGTAGGCAGTCGAGTAGCAGGTCTGCTCTCCGGGTTCGACGTCGATATTCTCACCTATGATCCGTACATTCACGAGATAGATACGCAGATTACTGGCGCTGAGCGTGCCTCACTCGAAAAGTTACTTACATCATCCGATGCTGTCATCGTCACCGCTGAACTCACTGAGGAAACCTGCAGAATGATCGACAGAGAAGCTCTTGAATTGATGTCAGAGAGGGCAACACTTGTAAATACTGCACGCGGACCAGTTGTCGATCAGGAAGCTCTCATCGAGGCCATTCGCGACGGAACGATCGCAGGTGCTGGTCTCGATGTATTCGAAACAGAGCCATTGCCATCCGACTCATCCCTTCATGAATACGATAATATAGTTGTCACACCCCACATTGGGGCGTCCACAATTGATGCACGGGAGGCTGCTATCGATACTCTGTCAGATCTCGCTAATATGTATATTAATGATGATAGGTTGCCAGAACGATTTGTTGCAGTTCGTCCATCGTAGTACAGACTTTACGACATTAGCAGAATAAATAAAGCCACGCATGGCTCTCAACTGACCTGATATCGCTTCAGCGTCGATCCACTAGCTGTAAGAATTTTCACCCCAGTCAGCCCAAGCCGTGAGACCGGCAAGAAGACGGATTTATAATCGTTGAGAGTATCACTTCGAATGTTCATGACATATGATCAGGTAACGGTTCCAGAAGATGGTGAGAAGATTTCTCTTGCAGACGACGGCTCCCTCGAAGTTCCTGATAGTCCGATCATCCCGATCATCTACGGTGACGGTGTCGGGAGCGACGTCGGTCCTGCCGCGCAGCAGGTACTCGAGGCCGCCGCGGAAGCGACCGGCCGCGAGATCAACTGGATGCGCGTCTACGCCGGCGAATCCGCTCGCGAGAAGTACGACGAAAACCTGCCGGACGAGACCGTTGAAGCCATCAAGGAACACCGTGTCGCGATCAAGGGCCCGCTGACGACGCCCGTCGGCGCCGGCTTCCGCTCGCTGAACGTCGGTCTTCGTAAACTACTCGATCTGTACGCGAACGTCCGTCCGACCTACCACCTCGACGGCGTCCCGTCGCCGGTCAAATCGCCCGAGCAGATGGACATGGTTACCTTCCGTGAGAACACAGAGGACGTCTATTCTGGGATCGAGTGGGAAGCCGGGACTGACGAAGTCGAAAAAGTAAGGGAATTCGTCGAAGACGAGATGGACCAGACGAACATTATCCATAACGGCCCCGTCGGTATCGGCATCAAGCCGATCACGGAGTTCGGCACTAAGCGACTTGTCCGCCGTGCAATCGACTACGCTCTAGAGCACGGTCGCGACTCGGTCACGCTCATTCACAAAGGCAACATTATGAAGTACACCGAGGGCCAGTTCCGCGACTGGGGCTACGAAGTCGCGAAAGAGGAATATGGTGACGAGGTAATCACCGAAGACACCCTCTGGGAAGAGCGCGACGGCGAAGCACCCGATGGCGCCGTGGTCGTCAATGATCGCATCGCGGACAACATGCTCCAGCAGATCCTCACCCGCACCGACGAATATGACGTCCTCGCGACGATGAATCTGAACGGTGACTATATCTCCGACGCCTGTGGAGCCCAGATCGGCGGCCTCGGCATCGCACCCGGCGCCAACTTCGGCGACGGCCGCCTGCTGGCCGAGCCCGTCCACGGCTCCGCCCCCAAGTACGAGGGCCAAGACAAGGTCAACCCGACCGCAATGATCCTCTCGGGTCGCATGATGCTCGAGTACCTCGGTTGGGATGATGCCGCCGACCTCGTCCGCAACGCCATCGAGGAGACCATCTCCTCGGGCAAGGTCACCTACGACCTTGAGCGTCAGCTCGAGGACGCCGAAAAGCTTGCTACCAGCGAGTACGCTGATGAGGTCGTTAACAATATCGAGAAACTGTCGTAGAACCGTTAACCGTAGTAGATCCGCTCGAACGCCGTAACGCGGTCTACGAGGGTTTTGACCCGCAAACCTACTTTTGCGGTGATCCGGATGAAGTCGCTACTAATGTTCAATACATATAGTAATAGTGAGAACAAGTAGGGAGATGGGATTTTAAGTTAGCTATTATATAAAGAAGTGGTGATAATTATCGTATCACCATATGGTTTGACTAGAACGCACCCTGGGACCAACCACCGTCAACATGAAGAATTGAACCGGTGACAAATCCGGCTGCAGGTGAAGCAATGAAGGTTACTGCTTGCGCAAACTCTTCTGGTGACCCAAGCCGGGTGAGTGGAACCTCTGCTTCTCGGCGTTCTTTTGCCTCTTTGATTGTAATATCTTCTTTGTCTGCAAGTACATCAATTTTGTACTCAATTCGGTCAGTGAAGATTCCTCGAGGCGAAACACAATTAACTCGTACACCCTCTGAACCGTATTCATTCGCGAGTGTCTTCGAAAGTCCGTATATTCCGGGTCGGATAACGTTCGCAATCGACCCCGAGACGTTTGGTTCGAGCGTTGAAGCCGCAACCAAGTTAGTAATTGACCCACCACTATCTTGTAAGTAGGGAAGCGCAAGTTGGCACACCTGAATTGTGCTTCTGAGTACTTCGTTATACGTATTATCGAAGTCATCAAGCGTGGTTTCGCTAAACGTTTTAGTGAGTGGACCGCCGTGGTTTGTAATAAGTATATCTAAACCACCAAGTTCGTCTATCGCATCTTCTATCCCCATTTCAATGGATTCTGATTTAGAAAGATCGCAAACACGATATCCAATTCGGTCAGCATCACAGTTAACCTCGGTCTGGATAGACCTGACTGCATCTTCTAGGTTAGCCTGAGAACTAGAGGTGATAATCACGTCTGCTCCTTCGGAAACAAGTTGCGTAGCAACTGCTCGTCCAAGACCTTTACTTCCGGCCAGTACTAATGCTGACTTCCCGGTTAAGTCCAAATCCATAATCTTGATTAGTAGAGGTGATACATATTTGTACTGGTAATGATAGGATAATTTATAAATTTGGTAACTTTCACTGCTTACCTATCATGCTGCGGAATTTTATATACACTCGGTGTAGAACCGATACTATGCATTCTTAATTTTTCTATAGATAACAGAGATCATTTCATCTTACGGGATTTTATATACCAGGATCAACTACTCCTCCACCATGGGGAACAAACAATCCACATCAACGGTGCAAGCATCCGAAACGACATTCGCCGTCGTTGAAGCACTTCAGGCACTTGACGGGGGTAGAGTAAACGAAGTAGCCGAATATCTGGACAAATCACCTAGTACTGTTCATCGGCATCTAAGCACACTCCTACGAAACGACTACGTCACAAAGAAGGGCGACATCTACCACTTAGGGATGCGCTTTCTGACAGTTGGCGGTACCGTCCAGAATCGCGATCCCGCCTTTCGGATGGCGAGAACAAAAGTTAAGGAATTAGCCGAACAAACAGGCGAGCGCGCACAGTTCCTCGTCGAAGAGCATGGCTATCGAATTTACGTCCACACAGAAACAGGCAAACAAGCGGTAGAAACAGACAGTCAGATCGGAAAGCGAGGACCTCTTCATTGTAGTGCTGCAGGAAAGTCTATTCTTTCACAGCTTCCAGAAGCGTACGTTGAAGAGATCTTTCCTGATAAGGAACTATCTGCAATTACTCCGAATACCATTACAGACTGGGAAGAGCTTATGGAAGAACTCGAAACGATTCGAGAAACAGAAATCGCCTACAATTTCGAAGAATCCACAGAAGGGTTAAACGCAATTGGGACAGCGATTACCAGTCCAAGCGAGCAAGTAATCGGCGGACTAAGTATTTCTGGACCTGCTCATCGGTTAAATGACGAACGACTAGAGACCGAATTGGAAAATTTTCTTCTTGGAGTAGCGAATGAACTCGAGCTAAATATAAAATACAATTTGTAGATAATGTCTTAGAGATTGCCACTGGTTATGATTGTAGCTATAGTTGGCCCCATTTCCAGGCCCTAGTATACAATAGTACAAATGTAAAACCTATACGGCTTATAACGAGTATATCTCTTAGGAGTCCACTACATTCGAAAATGGTAGTGTATCAGTTAATTAATTCTATCTGATAGTATCTAATAAAATAAAAGCTCATATGTGAGGTTTGTAAGGTTCATAGTTTCGCCTGGCGGAATTATATATCGGGGTGCGTTTCTACTAAGTATATCTAGTTCTAGTTGATATATTTGGAACTGGTGTCTATATCGCGGGGATTAATGTTCGTGCAATTCAAACAAGGACCAATGGCAGCAACAGCGGATCACTTACAGCATTCAGAATATTTCGAGCAAATACTCGAAGGCGATGTCGATTTCGGTGAGCCGACGCGAACATTGTATTCAACCGATGCCAGTATCTACGAGGTGAAGCCCGCTGGAATCATCTTTCCATCGGGTCTGAAGGATGCTCGTACAGTCGTTGAGTATGCCCGTGAACACTCTGTTAGTATTACGCCACGAGGAGCAGGCAGTAGTCTTACAGGAAACGCTATTGGCGAGGGAATTATCCTCGACTGTGAACGGTACATGGACAGTGTTCTTTCAGTCGATCCTGAAGAGGAAACCGTAACAGTGGAACCGGGAGTAGTCCTCGACCAGTTGAACGACCGTCTCGCTGAAAAGGGATTGTACTTTCCGCCGGATCCGAGCACATCGAGTAGTTGTACGATCGGGGGAATGGTCGCCAACGATGCAGCCGGTGCCCACTCCGTTCGCCATGGTACGACCCGTGACAACGTTCGATCAGTTAAATGTGTTCTTGCCGATGGAACCGTCGCTACTTTCGATCGGCTGGAAGGAAATCAACTAGAACAGGTCTGTTCGCGAGAGGACCGTTTTGGCAAACTTGCTCGTACCGTTCGCTCAATTGGACAGGAGCATGCCATCGAGATCGATAAGCAGTATCCGGATGTTGAGCGCAATTCGAGCGGATACGATCTCGAAGAAAGCGTCGCAGCAGACGGCTCATGGCTTGATCTCTCCAAACTTATCGTTGGAAGTGAGGGGACTCTCGGAATCATCACCGAGGTCACACTCAATTTGAGTGAACTTCCTGAAACACAGGCCGGGGCACTGGTTTTCTACGAGGACGTAATTGCGGCGGCTGCTGCCGTCGAATCGACGCTTCACGCGGATCCAAGCGCGGTTGAACTCGTCGATGCCGACGTTCTGGGCTATGCTCGCGACGCATGGGGATTCGATCGCGTTCCGTCCGATGCAGGAGCCGCGTTACTCGTGGAGGTCGAAGGTGATGCGGCAGATATCAACGATCGAATTGATGAAGCCATTCACGCCGCCAAGACCGATGCTACCGTCGATGTTGAGCGGGCATCGACCGCAGAAGAACACGAAACGCTCTGGACGATTCGAAAAGCGTCGAATCCTCTCCTCAACCGCCGGCCCGGAGACAAACAGGCACTTTCGTTTATCGAGGATGCAGCCATTCCGCCGGAACAGTTGCCCGACTATCTCGAGCGTATCCGAGAGATACTTCTCGAGTACGAACTGAATGCGAGCGTTTTCGGACATGCAGGACAGGGCGTGTTACACGTCAAACCGTTTCTTGATCTGAAAACAGAACAGGATCGAGAGCGGCTAGATGCAGTTAGCGAAGAAATTCATGAGGTCGTCCTCGAGGTCGGCGGCTGCGTCAGTGGCGAACACGGTGATGGTCGTCTCCGCTCGGAGTACCTCGAGAAGATGTACGGTGAAACGCTCTACGAGGCATTTCAGAAGGTGAAACGCGCTGCGGATCCGAACGATGTGTTCAACCCGGCGAAAGTTGTCCCTGACTCAGAGGGACAACTGGTCGAGATGGACGAGAACCTCCGGTTTGACGGCTATGATCCCGGAACAGTCGAGACGGCGCTCAACTTTGATGCCGAGGGCGGGTTCGACTCGCTAATTGAGCAGTGCAACGGGTGTTCGAAATGCCGAACCACCGACGGTGGTGTTATGTGTCCGTCCTATCGTGCTGAAGAAGAGGAAGTGATGAGCACCCGCGGCCGAGCGAACGCGCTTCGGGCCGCCATTGACGGAAAACTCGACGAGGATGCGCTCACGAGCGACTGGTTCGAATCGGAAGTTCTCGATCTCTGTCTCGCCTGCAAAGCTTGCGAAACCGAGTGCCCAACCGGTGTCGATATGGCGAAGCTAAAGACCGAGCTAAAACATCAGAAACACCAGAAGAACGGAGTTCCGCTTCGCTCCCGCCTATTCGCGAACGTCCGGACACTCAACCGACTCGGAAGCACGTTCGCTCCGATTGCGAACCGCCTCAGCTCTTTCCTGCCAGGGCGGGCAGTTCTCGAACGAGTCGTCGGTATCGATCGGCGGCGCGAGTTACCTGTGTTCGCATCGGAGTCCTTCCAGGACTGGTTCGAGAGACATGATGCTCATCCGTCTGCCGGCAACCACGGCCATGTCGTGCTCTTTCCGGATTGTTACATGGCGTACAATCATCCGGAAGTCGGGCAGGCCGCGGTGAAACTGCTCGAGCGATGCGGTTACGCCGTCGAGGTACCCAACGTCTCTTGCTGTGGTCGCCCCGCGCTCTCACAGGGAATGGTCGAACACGCCCGTACGGACGCCGCTCACAACGCCGAAGCACTTGCCGAGTATACCAATTCGGACGTCCCTATTCTTGCCGGCGAGCCCTCTTGCGTCAGCGCATTGCAAGAATACGATGACCTGATTGAGGAGACAGCAAGTGTGCCGGACGCCGCCGAAAGCGTATCGACGTTCCTGCTGAACGAGGTCCGAGAACAACTCGAAGATTTTGGACCTGTGAACGGAACCGGACGCGTCGCAGCGCATACACACTGTCACGCTACGGCA
Organism: Natronococcus amylolyticus DSM 10524; assembly: GCF_000337675.1. Classification (GTDB taxonomy): domain Archaea; phylum Halobacteriota; class Halobacteria; order Halobacteriales; family Natrialbaceae; genus Natronococcus; species Natronococcus amylolyticus. The sequence goes on from NZ_AOIB01000028.1 coordinate 90,452, forward strand.
AAGGGATTCGACCACGCGTCGGTAGAATTGCTTGAATCTGCAGGCTACCAGGTCGATGTCGTCGATGCAACCTGCTGCGGGATGGCGGGTGCGTTCGGTTATGAGACCGAACATTACAACCTCTCGCGGTCACTTGGCGAGGACCTTGACGCGAAGATCGACGCGCTTGATCCGGATGCCGTGGTGACGACGGGATCGTCGTGCAGTCAACAGCTCTCGGACCTCGGCCGTGAGACGACCCACCCACTCGTATTACTCGAAACAGGATCGAATAGCGGTTAAAATAATACGTAGCTGGTTCGGTACTCGTGTCAATATATCAATATTTAAGTTAGTCAGAACGTATCCCCATTGATTGCCGTCTCCGGGATGCCACCCTCATAGACAGTACGAACGTTCTCAGCCGCTTCGAGGCTGGCATCCCGCAGAGCCTCGGTCGTCTGAGCACCGACATGCGGAGTCATGACGACGTTATCGAACTCCATCAGCGGGTGATCTGTCGCGGGAGGTTCGGGCGAAAAAACGTCAATACCGGCGCCCATAAGCGTGTTATCCTCAAGGGCTACAGCGAGCGCGTCCTGATTGACGACCTCGGCACGGGCTGTGTTGATCAGGATACCTTCGGGAGCGAGTCGTGCCAGTTCATCCGCGCCGACCGCGCCGCGGGTTTCGGGTGTCAACGGCGTATGGATGGAGACAGCGTCGGCCTGGTCGAACAGGTCTTCGGGTGTTTCGACCGTCGAGACGCCTGCAGGAAGGTCACCTTCATTGATGTACGGATCGTACGTTATACAGTCCATCCCCAGCCCCGTCACGAGGTTCGCGACCTTGATGCCGATGTCACCACAACCGAACAGGCCGAGGGTGTCGTTCAGGACCTGGTCAGTGGCTACGTCGTGGTCGTCCCAGCGTTCTGAACGGACGGCGGCGTCGGCCTCGCGGATCCGTCGCCTGACCGTGAGCAACAGCGTGATTGCATGTTCTGCGACAGCGCGGGAATTAACTCCTGGCGTGTTGCTGACGACTACATTGTGCTCGGTCGCTGCATTGATGTCGATGTTGTCGACACCGACGCCATGTTTCGAGATAATCTCGAGGTTTGAGGCACGCTTGATCAATTCCCGATCAATGCGATCGGTTCGCGTGATAATTGCATTAAATCGATCAATATCTTCAAGAAGTGCGTCTCGGTCTTTGTATTTGTCGATACTTGTGATAGTCGTAAAATTTGAAATGCGTTCTGGACCTGAAGGGTTGATCTCTGCTGGGAGAAGAAGTTCCCATGTAGTCGGCGTCATATTATATGCAGGTAGCGTCTACCTTATATTCTCTTGGGTCGTGGTAACTGCGAGCAGCGACTTCACCGCCTCGGCGATCAGCTCCGCACCTTCATAGCCGAGCGAGTAGTCGACACCCTCGTGTCTGCTCTCGGTTTGGACGTACATGATCGCATAGTCGCGATACATGAGCGTCCTGTTCGAGAACGAAACTGGCTCCGCCAGCGGAACCGCTACCGAGACGCTCTTAACGTATGTGACTTCCACAGCGAGCTTATGTGAAACGCCACCAAAAAGCTTTCAAGCTCTGGCAAGTAGCTCCCGAGGGCCCGTACGAGCGACGGGACGAACACGTCCAACAGTATATACGTCAGCCGCGGATACAACCGCATATGGAGTTCCCCGCGCGGAGCGACATCGATCCGCTCATCGAACCGCAGCCGTCCCCGTCGTTCGCACGCGTCCGCTATGAACCGGGGGCGAAGACGCTGACCGATCTACTCGCAGCGACGCGGACAGAGTTAGAGCGCCTCCCCTTCACTGACCTCGAGGACGGTGCGACCGTCGTAATCGGTGTTGGCAGCAGGGGCATTCACAGAATTGACGAGATCACCGCCGAGGCGGTTTCGTACGTCGACGAGCGAGGGTTCGAGCCGATCGTCGTGCCGGCGATGGGCAGCCACGGCGGCGCGACCCCTACCGGCCAACGCCAGACTCTCGAGGCCCTCGGAATTACGGAGGAAGGCATCGGGGCGCCAATCGACGCACGCATGGACGTTGAGAAGCTCAGCGAAACTGACGTTGACGGCACCGCGACGCCGGTGTACTTCTCCGCCGCGGCGCTCGAGGCGGACGCCATCTTGGTGATCAACCGGATCAAACCGCACACGAACTTTACGGGCCGGATCGAGAGCGGGCTCTGCAAGATGCTCACGGTCGGCCTCGGGAAACAACGGGGCGCACAGGCGTTTCACTCGACGGCGCTGAAACGAGGATACGTTCCGACGATCGAATCGATCGTCGAGGTTGTCAGAGAGGCCGTCCCACTGCTTGGCGGCCTCGCACTCGTCGAGAACTTTCACGAAGAGATCGGCCGCGTCGAGGCAATCCCGGCGGGCTCGTTCGAGGAACGCGAACCGGCACTCCTCGAGCGAGCACGAGCGGAGATGCCGACGCTCCCGACGGACGACCTCGATCTGCTCGTCGTCGACGAACTCGGCAAGGAGATCTCCGGCGCTGGGATGGACACGAATGTGATCGGACGGTATCGGGTACTCAACGCTCCCGACCCGAAGAATCCCTCAGTCGACCTCATCTACGCGCGCGGACTCACCGACGAGACGAAGGGGAACGGGAATGGGATCGGGCTGGCCGACGTAACTCGTCGAGCGGCGGTCGAACAACTTGATCTCCGGAAGACGTACGCGAACGCGCTGACGAGCGGCTCGCTCGCCAAGGCGAAGATCCCGCCCGTCGCGCCGACCGACGAACTCGCGCTGCGGGTCGCGCTTAATGCGCTCGGCGGGTACGATCCTAAAACCGTCCGGATCGCCTGGATCGAAGACACGACCCACCTCGCCGAGTTCCGTGTCTCGGAGGCACTTCTCGAGGACATCTCTAACGTTGTCTCCGTAATCGAGCGGGAACGTCTCGTCTTCGAGGACGGAACGGCGTCGTTCGAGCCGAGATAGGTCACTCGACGATGTGATCGTCGGCACTGCCCGACGGCGAGTAGGTGAGATTTGACTCAAGTCCGTTCACGGTTGCAAGCATCATGTCCGGTAGTTCTTCCTCGAACAACTCGCTGATCGGCCGAGTGGACGGGCCCGCAACGACGAGCGTACCGAGAATGTCCCCATCACGTTTGACCGGCACCGCAGTCCCGTTGACGCCGCTGACGTGCTCCTTACGGTTGAACACGATGCCGCGCTCACGGGCAGTCTCGAGTTTATCCAGATCGATGATCGTGTTTTTGGTGAGAGTTATCAAACCCCACCGATCGATGATGTCGTCGACGTACTTCCGCGGATAGTTCTCGAGAATCGCCTTTCCGACGGAGGAGCCGTGCAGGCGGATCTGCCGGCCGGCACCGAACCCGAGGAGAACGCCCCGCTCGCTGGTTTCGGCGTGAAAATAAATGCTGTGGACGAGATCCTCAACGACGGACTGTGTGCGCTCGCCCGTCTCTTCGGCGAGGGTCTGGACATGCGGCTTGGTTATTTCGCACGCCAAATCTCTCGTCTGGGCGGCCCGTCTCAGTCGAGAGAATCGAAGTCTAATCTGGGAACGTTCGCCGTGACGGGAGATGTACATAAGATCCTGGAGCGTCCGGCGATGTCGGTGGGTCGTGCTCTCGTACCCTGCGTCCCGTCGTCCCCGCTGTTCGCGTTCATCGTCTGTCTGCCCCGTGGTTAGACAAACTATCGTCGTGCTCGCCATCACTTACCGGAAAGCTAATCTTTTTTATCTTCTCGTCTGCGAATACGAATGACATGGATCTACAGATTGATGGCAACGCCGCGCTCGTAACCGCCTCCTCAAGCGGGCTGGGCAAGGCGTCTGCGAAGGCTCTCGCACGAGAAGGAGCGAATGTCGTTGTCAACGGCCGGGACGAGGATCGTCTCGCCGAAGCAACGGCGGAACTCGAATCGGTCGCGACGGGCGAAGTCGTCGCCCAGCAGGGCGACCTCACGAATCAGGACGACATCGAGACGCTTGTCGAGACGACCGTTGACGAGTTCGGCAGCGTCGACCATCTCGTCACGAGCGCCGGCGGCCCGCCATCGGGGCCGTTTCTCGAGACCGACGACGATGACTGGTACCAGGCCTACGACCTCCTCGTGATGAGCGTCGTTCGTCTCGCGCGCGCGGCCGAACCGCACCTACGCGAGAGCGACGAGGGGACGATCGTCAATATCACCTCTCGAAGCGTCAAAGAAGCAATTGACAGCCTTGTCCTCTCGAATTCCGTCCGGATGAGCGTCATCGGGCTCGAGAAGACGCTCTCCCAAGAGTTCGCTCCCGAGGTGCGAGCGAACGCGGTGTTGCCTGGCCCGCACGAAACCGAACGCATTGAAGACCTCGTCAATCAGGCCGTTGACCGCGGCGACTACGACTCCTACGAGGAGGGTCTCGACGACTGGGCGAGCAACCCCCTCGAGCGCGTCGGCGATCCGATGGAACTGGGCGATACCGTCGCATTCCTCTCCTCGCCGCGCTCGGGGTATATCAACGGCGAAAGCGTTCTGATCGACGGCGGCTCGACCGGGGCAAACCTATGAAGCCGGTCGAGTTCGACGAGGCCGAGACCTACGAACCGGACGAGGGGTGGCGACGCGTCTCGATGGCCGGCAGCGACGAGTTTTCGTTTGAGTGGTTCGAGAAGCCGCCGGGCCACAGCTCACCGATGCACGACCACGAGAACGAGCAGGTCTGTCTCTGCCTTGAGGGCGAACTCACGGTTGCGACTGAGGACAATGAGGTCATGCTCGAGCAATACGACTCCGTGTGGCTCGACGCCTGGGAGAGCCACAAAGTCGAGAACACCGGCGACGAGCGGGCGGTCGGGCTAGACGTGTTCGCGCCCGGTCGATCATTCGACTTTTGGACGGATCGAGAGGAATGAAGTACCTCGCACGTACAACTGACGGGCGCCCGCTCCTCGGTGACGACGACGGATTCGTCCCGCTCGCGTCGGCTGCACCCGACCTAGAGCGTATTGACGACGCACTTCCTCGCGCCGCAGCCGGCACGCTGCCCGACGTGGCGGCGGCACCCGCCGAACGCATCGATCCGGAGCACGTCCAGTTCGGGCCGCCGCTCCCGGAATTCGGCAAGCTGTGGGGTATCGGCCTGAACTACGAAGAGCACGCCGGCGACCTAGACGAACAGCGACCCGACGAGCCGGCGAGTTTCATGAAGCCGGCGAGCGCTGTTACTGGTCCCGGCGGGCCAATCACGCTCCCGCCGGCCGAGCAGAGCGACGGCGTGACAGCCGAAGCCGAACTCGCGGTCCTGATCGGTCGCGAGTGTCGCGGCGTCGCCGAGGAAGCGGTCAACGATGTGGTGGCTGGCTACCTCCCAGTCATTGATATGACCGCGGAAGACATCCTCCAGCGGAATCCGCGATTTCTGACGCGCGCGAAGAGTTTCGATTCGTTCCTCGTAGTTGGCCCGACGGTCTCGGTTCCCGAAGAACCGCTGGCGCTCGAGGAGCTAACAGTCCAGACGATCGTCGACGACGAAGTCACGGCGGAAAACGAGATTAGAAACATGCTGTTCCCGCCGGAAGAGATCGTCTCGTTCCACTCCGACGTGATGACGCTACAGCCCGGCGACCTCTTCAGCACAGGGACGCCCGGCGCGGAGCCGATCGAGCCGGGCGACTATGTTTGTGCGAGGGTCGAGATGATCGGTGCCGTCAACGCTCCCGTCGTTCGTTGACAGCGTTCCGGTACGGGTCGAGTGGTTTCGGTTCAGCCTCTCCTCGAGTTTCTTTACGCAATGTTCGCCCTCACAGTGGTATTCCTCCTGCAGCGAGACCAATCGATCGCACTGCTATTCGCTGTCGTTGGTAGCGTCGCGTTCGGCCTCATGATAACCCATTACGTTCTGTACCTTCGGTAACACGCTGTTAACGGCCCTTCGATCGGCGGTGACGGACCTACTCAACCGTGATGGTGACGGGCCGATCCGCCGAGAGCAACACCAACTGGGTCACGCTCCCAAACAGCGTCTTCCCAACGAGTATGCGCTCGTGGCCGCATATAACGATGTTATCGGCATCGACGTGCGGCCACTTCGAAGAAAGTGTCCGCCGGTCGCTGTGTTCTCTTCGGGCGACGACCGTAACGCCGCTCTCTTCGAGCGTCTCAAGGGCCGACAACGCACTCTCTGGAAAATTTATTTCGTCGTAGAGACCTGCAAACCTGACTTGCCCCTCTCGTCGATAACGTCGTATTCCCGCAACACGTTCAGCGCAACGACCTCGATGTTCGTCGGGGCTGGCGAGAAAGGAATTGATCGCTGCCGTCGCTCGTTCGATCCACCGGTTCTCAGAATTGACGGGAAGCAATACGTAGTACATATCTGCGCATCTCGGAAGAGTCACTTAAGCGTCGTGCCGGTAGCACGACCGAGCCGAACAAAGCGTTTTATCGGCTCGGCGAGACGACTGTGACGAATGACCCGGCAGGTTCGATGTTACGACTGCGCAGAAACGTACGGGATCGACGACCGTAAACGCTGTACGTGTGGGGAACCGCTCTGGTTCGAGACCGATTCGAGCAGTTTCGAGTGGCCCGACGAAGAGTGGACCACCGGAATGTGGCGATACGCCGACGTCCTTCCGGTAACTGACCCTGTCGGTGTTCCCCCCGGAACGACGCCGCTCGTCCGCGCGGCTAGGATTGACGAGTACGCCGGCTGTCGGCTTCATGTGAAGAATGAAGCCCAGAACCCGACGGGCAGTTTCAAGGATCGTGGGACAGCGGTCGGCGTCGGCTACGCTGTACAGACCGATCGCGATTGGATCGGGACGGTCTCCCACGGCAATATGGCGCTCAGCACGAGTGCATATGCTGCGAGCGCCGGACTCGAGTGTGCGGTCTTCGTACCGGCAGATACACCCGTAGAGCGACTCGAACTCATCGACCGCCACGATCCGCACATTTTTCGCGTTGAGGGAGACTACGGCCGGCTGTACGCAGAGACACTCGCGCTCGAGACCGGTGTCTGGTTCATCAACTCGGATACGCCACTTCGAGTCGCTGGGCAGAAAACGGTTGCCTACGAGATCTTTGAGCAGCTACACCCCGCCGAACCCGACGCCCTCGTCCTCCCGATCAGCAGCGGTGGGCAGGCGAGCGCTGTCTGGAAAGCGGTTCGTGAACTCGAGTCTGCCGGTCTGATCGACGACGTCCCTCGACTCTACTTCGTCCAAGCAGCAGCGTGTGATCCGATCGCAACGGCCTATCGGAACGGTGAGTCAGTGGTAACGCCGGTGGTCGCGGACGAAACCATCGCGATCTCGATCGCCAACAGCGATCCGCCGAGTGGTACCCGAGCGCTCGTAGCAGCGCGCGACACCGGTGGCACGGTCATCTCTGTGCCCGACAACGAGATCCGCGACGCGATGGCACGCGTCGCGACGAGTGTGGGAACTGACGTCGAACCCTCGAGCGCCGTGGCAGTGGCCGGCGTACGCCGTCTGTCGCGTTCGGGCGACGTCGGAGCGGACGACGACGTGGCTGCGATCCTGACCGGATCGGGGTACAAAGAGCGATACGATGCCGAGGTCGACAGTCGAACGATCGATCTTGACGACCTCGAACAGGATCTCGCGAGCGTCGTCGGCCGCTGACGATCGTTCAAACCGCGGTATTCGATCGGCGGGCGCTCGGCGGACGTGCCGCCGGAATCAGGGCTCGAGTTCTCTTCGAGAGTGCTCTCGAGCAAGCACGGATTACACGGGCATCGGAAGGGGAACGCGACCAATCACCCGTAGACGAGACGAGATTAAAGTACCCTGTCGAATAGCTTTTCTACAACATCTCAAGGGAAGAAAACTGTAGCGTAGGCCAGTTCGTTTAGCAGTCATGGACCGCATACTTATCCGGCTTGGTGGCAAGAACGAAGATTAATTTCTGAGATGTTGTCTTTCGACCACTCGTTCGTAGCTGTAGCACACCCACCCCGACGCTGTGCCCCTATTCAACAGAGCACATCAAATATGTCTGCTAATCGCTCACGCATGAATTCACGTCGGTACTCCCGGCGCTCCGCTTCCGAGAGGTAGTTTTCCAGTACAACGCCCGCATCGGAACTACCCTGATCATCTGCGATCATATCAAGATTCTCGAGCAGTTGTTTCTGGGCATCCATGTACGTCGTATACCAGAACCGTCGCCCCATCTTCGAGGTCGGCGTTTTGCCACGAACGGTGACACCGGCACGGTTCGAGAGTCGCTGAAAACGCGATTGGACAGTTTCACCAACGATATGGCCACTCGAGGATGCCGTCGAAGGAAACAGATACCCGTTCCACTCGTCATCTCGAGCACCGAGTGCCCCGATACGATCCGATAGTTGCTCGCGGCCATAAACCAGCGCAACCGTTCCTGGACCGTTCTTTCGTTCCTCAAAGTAGACGTGGGGATCTTCGCTTCCAAGTACTACTTGGGAGACGTGCAATGACGCGACCTCGTTCCGTCGCAGCCCCCATGCACACAGAGCGAGCACGAGAAGTTCTTCCTCGGGACTCTTGGCAGCCTTATACAGCCGCTGGACATCTTCGGTCGATAGGGGTTGGTTATCTTTCTCCCCACGGTTCCAGTTGTACTCCTCACTGATTCTCGAGGCCGGGTTGAACGCGGCGATCGCCCGCCGCTCGAGATGACTATAGAACTGGTTGACGTCGCTCAGATACCGTTGCTTCGAGGCGTCAGTCCTGAGATCGGCGTCGAGTTCGTCAAACACCGCCAGGACGCGTCGAATCTCAGTAGCCCGTTCGGAAGTATCAACGACACGGTCCACGAGATTGGCCTGGCCGTGGAGTTCATCGTACAGTTGCGCATAAGTCGCAAGCCGAGACCGCTTCGTAGCGACCGTGGTGTCCGCGAGGCCTTGCCGGCGCTCGAGCGTCCGTATGAACGACTCAAGTTCCTCGATAGTAGTTTCGTCGTCGATACCCCACGGATACCCCTCCACAGACTCCTCGACATAGCCTACAGACTCGAGAAACTCCGAGAGAGTCATTCCGTGGTGTTCTCGGAGCGTGTAGGTGAGTCCACCGTAACTGACGTCGAGTAGGTCCTGGTAGGAAGGCTTGTCCTCGAGATCGTGGCCAGCACGTCGCAGCTCGAGTTCGATTTCGGTATTCCAGAACTCGCGGAGTTCCTCGAGGGACTTGTGCGACCACTGGATCTGCTCGCTACTCACGCGAGATCCCCCCGAGTAACCCGTTACCTCCGGATTGAGGTGTTTTTGAGAGTGTCATTTTCGTACGGTTCGCTACTCGTGACACTCACTAAAAACTATCGTGTATTTGGTTGTCGTCGGTCAGACAACCAAGATACACAATACGGATAACGATTGGCTCTGTACAGATATAAACTGCATAGTGCCATATCATTTTGAAAGCAACTCTCGAGGATTCGAGTTTGCTGGAACGAGCGGCTGGTATGTTCTAGCTGCCGGATAGAGGAACAATAGACAGCAAGCGAGCTTCGCGACCAGACGTACTTGTAGCAAGCCCATACACCCTGAACAAGTACACAGGCCTACGTCGATCACCAGGCGGGCAGGCCTGCCACCGTAACTGTACTCGAACAATTCGTTACCGAGCGAGAAGCACGCTAAGAGCGGTGGTTCGGTTCAGCATTCAGTTCTACTTCAGGAAGTGTCTCTTTTGAGTACTACTCATATTTTATATACTTGTAGTCGAACGATCGCGAACATCTACAGCCTAACGTAATCTATATATAGTCCGGTTTCGGCCGGGTCCGAGCTATGTCACAGCCGTCGAAACCGAATTGCGACTTGAAACCGGACACGTTAACTGGTGCTACAGCCAACCCGCGAGAATCTGGTCGCGGAGTACATAGCTCGAGTAGAATCGAACGAGTAGCAATCCGCTCTATAGACCGACGAAAGAAAACCGAGGTCGACACCACAGTGCTTCTTGACGGTGATTGGAAGGTACCAAACCACGTCCCCTCCCCCCGCAGCAAAGCTCCGATATCGGGCACGGATACCACGAGAAAGTAACCAGTATCTAATGTGTGATTTCATAGATGATGTCGTTTTTGTCATCCTTGAGTACTGTAATCGAACATGTGAGGAAATCAAACTGATATTTCGGATCGTTCCACATACGCACGGGAAACGTGCTTGAGCACGGCGCGAGCCGTGACGGTTGCGTGTACAAAAGGTGCGAAACCTCGCTGTTCACCGCGTAAGTGTGTTGCCGTCGTCCGAATTACGACACATCCCTCGTACTAAGACAGATTTTCGGACGTTCTGCTGGCAAAGGCTCCCCGTTTCGGTGTAGAAGTACACCCGTCTCGGTGCTGGAGACAGGGTGTAACGAGAAAGATATCCCTGTAACTCACTACACGAGAGCGCAGTAGTCGGTTACTGCGGCAGTAGTTGATCACCCCGGTAGCCATGCATCCCAAAATCTCCCGATTTAACGGCGCTCCATGTGGTGTGAATTCGTACGCTTCGGACCGGTGTGAGTGTCGAGGAAACGAGGGTCCCGTACAGGCCCCTGGTCATGAATCTGACACGGATACGACGGGAGGTTACCGTCGGAAGGAGCAACGGGTTCGGTTCTCCCACGACGGGCTACAACGTAGGGTCAATCCTCGGTGTCATGAGACTCGCCCGACAAGGGACGAGATCCGGCGGTTGCGTTCTAATCCTCCTCCCAGTAGTACAGTTCTTCTTTCGGGCTTTCGCACTCGGGACACGCCTCCGGAAGACTCTCGCTAAATCGTCCCATCTCGCCACACTCCCGACACCGCCACATGTTGTGACCTCGGTTCTCGGGCTCTCGCGGTTCGCCGATCGGAATCTCCGTCTCCTCTTTGTTCCGAAGTTCGCTGTCGGCGAGTGGGGAATCTTGGTCGGGGCTCATTCCAAACGTCGGTACGTCTCGAGTCATGTTAAAACGTACCACTAGTGAAATTCGTCCGAAGGGTCTTCGATCAGTGACCGTTGCGTCGCATCGTCCAGAGGTCGTCGAAGTCGATAACCTCGAGCGCGTCGCCTTTGCTATCGATGTGTTCGAGCAGCGTTTCGTACTCGTCAACGTCGATCGTGTTGTCCAGGTCGAACGCGTGGAAGTTCAAGATCGTACACTGACGGTTCCGTGCGGCGAGGTCGATACACCGCGTTGCGACGCCGAGGTCGTGACCGATCGTTCGCGGGAGAACGAGCGGATCGAAGCCGTGAACGCCGGTGAGGTTAGCGTCGCCGGCCTGGTTGAACCCGCCGGCGTAGTAGTACTCCGAGACGACGTCCAGAACCGTCTGATCGAAGCTGTTGTGCGGGTAGACGAGATAGTGTCCGCCCTGGAACTCGTTCTGGACCGCCCAGTTCTTGTCTCGTCGAAGGCTGTCCCGAAGCGACTCCTCGTCCATCTGCGCGAGGTGGGTGTGAGTCCCGTAAGCGACGATCTGGTCGCCGGCCTCCTGGCACTCGCGGAGCTGTTCGGCCGTCATGATCCCGTCGCGCTGCCCCCTCGTCCACTGGCGAACCGCGGCCTGCACCGCGTTGACACCGTACTCGTCATGGAGCGGACTCGCCACGTCGTAGTAGTCGTCGAAGCCGTCGTCCCAGCAGAGCACGACGTACCCCTTCTCGGGCTTGTCGTGGATGCGAAGATCGTCGACCCACACCTCCGCCTCGTCGGTGTTGTAGACGATAATCTGGATCTCGTCGACGACGTCGCGCTCGAGTGGGGTCGTACTCTCCTCGAAGACACCGGGATTCGTCCGAAACCAGCCGATATCCGGCGTTCGGTAGGTGACGCTCCGAAGCTGGTGGTGGGCGTACCCTCCATAGATGTCGATGAGACGAATGTCGACCGCTACGTTTCCGGGGGTGGACGTTCGCACGGCGAGTGAGAACTCCCGGTCGGTCAGGTCGGTCGTCTCGATGCTCCGTTCGACGATGACGTTCTCGCCGTCCTCGGCGGTGAGTTTGAGGCTCTGGGAGCCCTCGAAGGCGACGTCCTCGTCGGCCTCCGCGGATCCCTGAACCGTCTCTCAAACGTCGAGCTCTTCGAAGTCGTCAAACGCCTCCCCGGGTTGGCCGAACTCCTCGCGGCTATTATACTCCGTCTCGACCGTCAGTGCCGGCGGTTCGTAGCTGTTCGTCTCTCCCTGACCGGTCGTATCGGACGTCGATTCGTTCGACGATCCGCTACCGTTTTCCTCGGACGTTTCCGAACTGAATCGGTCCGTACACCCGGCAAGCCCCACGAGCGTCGCCGACCCCGACAGTGCGAGAAACCGTCGACGCGTGTTGTTGTCTTCCGTCATCGGTAGTCTATAGGAGATATAGTAATAAAAATATTACAGTCATAAAATAGAACTTGTTAGTGAGGATATCATCAGACGGTGGCTAGTAAACCACGCACCGACAGAGGGACCAGGCACTGATAGAGGGACAGAATCGAAACTGTCGATGACCAATCGAACGACTGATACCACGGGCATTCCTCCGTCTGGACGATGGACGCCGGACTCGGGTTTGCGATCGTCGCCGCTTTCGTCTGGGGATTTTACATTTGCGTGTTGAAACGTTCGTTCTCGGGATATCCGCCCGCCGCGCTGACGGTCCTCATCAACACCTTCGCTATCGCGTGGTATCTTCCGGTCTCGCTCACGCGAACTGATCGCTCCGCAGTGGCGTTCGGCGGGTTCGGCCTTCTCGAGGTCAGCGTGGTCGTCCTGACGATCGTGTCGACCGCCGCCGCGTTCGTCCTCTTTCTGCGAGCGATCGCACAGGGGGACGTCTCGTACGTGACACCGATCAACAAGATCGTCCCGATGTTCGTCCTTCCGCTCGAGATCCTGTTTCTCGGGCAGCTGCTGACACCGTTGCAGGTCACCGGAGTCGTCGTCGCGACGCTCGCAGTGTACGTGGCGAACTACGATCCCGGCGGGTTCTTCCGGCCGTTCGTCAAGGCTGCGCGATCGCGGCCCGCACAGCTCGCGCTGGTGAGCGCGATGTGTTACGCGGTCAGTGATCTCGGGAAGCGCGTTTCGTTGCAGGAACTCGCTATCCCGGAGACGCTCTGGGTCCCGCTGTTGCTATCCGGAGTTGCTGTCGTTCTCCTTCCGAGTGCGATCCGAAACCCACCGACCGAGATCCGAGCGGATCTCCCCAAATTAGCTATCGGAGGAGCAATGGTCGCGCTTGGAGAGCACCTCACGACGCTGGCGTTCGCCCTATTGCCGGCGAGCATCGCTTCTCCCGTGATCAACACGCAGGCGATTATCGCCGTCGTTCTCGGCGGGATCCTCCTCGGAGAGCGCTACTTCCGGATTCGACTCGTCGCGGCCGTACTGGCAGTTATCGGCGTCACGCTCATCGCGGTTTGAGTCCCCTGCTACCCCGATGTTCCGGGAATTCCCGCCGTCGTCGATCGCTCTGCAGAGAGATCGTTCTGCAGGGCGAGGCCAAAGTCTCCCGCGTGCGCGGGAAAGACAAGTCGGTCGACAAACGAAGTATCGAAGCGGTCTCGAGGGGGGATTGAGGAAGATTCGAGACTCGAGGGGTTCGAGGGACTCGACGAATAACGAGATGCTGGGCTCTCGAGTTTGCTCAAATATTGACAGAGAGAGCTGAGGGCGCCGAGTCATTCGGCGACGTGATGGTCGTCGTCCCTAGTCGTGAATGCCCATCGCGCTGATCTGTTCCTGATACCGGTTCCGGATCGTGACCTCGGTCACCTGGGCGACGTCGGCGACCTCCCGTTGGGTCTTCTTCTCGTTACAGAGGAGCGCGCTCGCGTAGATCGCGGCTGCAGCGTACCCGGTCGGCGATTTACCCGACAGCATCCCCTGTTCGGCCGTCGTGTTGATGATCTCGTTGGCCTTGAGCTGGACCTCCTCGGGAAGGTCGAGCTCCGAGCAAAACCGTGGGACGTACTTTTTCGGATCGACGGGCTCCATCTCGAGGCCGAGCTCCTGGGAGATGTAGCGGTACGTCCGGCCGATCTCCATACGATCGACCCGTGAGACGGCTGCGACCTCGTCCAGCGAGCGCGGAATGCCCTCCATTCGACAGGCAGCGTACAGGGTACTCGTGGCGACGCCCTCGATCGATCGGCCCCGGATGAGGTCCTCGTCGAGCGCGCGCCGGTAGAGGACGCTGGCTACCTCCCGAACCGAACGGGGGACGCCCAGCGCGGATGCCATTCGGTCGGTTTCGGAGAGGGCGAACTGCAGGTTCCGTTCGCCGGCGTCCTTCGTTCGGATGCGCTCCTGCCACTTCCGGAGCCGGCTCATCTGGTTTCGCTTCTCCGAGGACAGCGACCGACCGTAGGCGTCCTTGTTCTTCCAGTCGATCGTCGTGGTCAACCCCTTGTCGTGCATCGTCTGGGTCGTCGGCGCCCCGACCCGGGACTTGCTGTCCCGTTCCGACTGGTTGAACGCCCGCCACTCGGGTCCGTGATCGATGCCGCCCTCCTCGAGAATGAGCCCGCAGTCCTCACAGCTGACCTCGCTTCCGTCCGAACTTCGGACGAGTGCCGTCGAATCGCACTCCGGACACGCCCGAACGCCCTCCTGCTCAGTCGTGTTGTTCTTCGTCTGCTCGTCACGTTGTTTCTGACGGGTCGGGCGTTTCATCAGTCGAGTAGAGAGAGTGACCCGAGAAGGTTAAACGCTGGGAGTGATCGGAGCGAAACGATCTGAAAAGAAGTCCGAAAAATTAACCGGTTTTGCTCATCGTACCTCTTGATAAGACATGCGTCCGTCGCCGTTTGCATGAAAGCACTCGTCGGGATAGACGCCGGGACGACCGCTATCACGGCTGTCGCGTACGATACAAGCGGATCAGCTCTCGCGACCGCGACGGAAACGCAGTCCGTCGACCGTCCGGACACCGGTCAGGCCGAACTGGGTATGGGGACAGTCTGGGACCGCACCAGGGAAGCAATCGCGCGAGTGGTCGCGAGGCTAGACGAACACGTCGAGATCGCTGGCGTCGGCATTGCGGGCCAGGGTGACGGCTGCTGGCTGATCGATACGAGCGGAAAGCCCGTTCGGAACGCCGTCCTGTGGTCGGACAGTCGGGCGGCACCGATCCTCGAGAACTGGACGGCGGACGGAACGATGGACGCGCTGGTCGAAACGTGTGGCTCACCCGTGTATCCGGGAATGTGCCTGCCGATTTTGACGTGGCTCGCCGAGCACGAGCCGAAAACGCTCGACCGAGCGGCGACCGCGTTCTCGTGTAAGGACTGGCTCAGCTACAACCTGACCGGAACTCGAGTGACCGATTATACTGAGGCGACGGTGCCGTTTCTCGATCGCGAAACGGGTGAGTTCGAGCCGGCGGTGTTCGAGCGCGCTGGTATTCCGGAGCAAAGTGACCTCATCCCAGACGTTCGTACTGGGACTGACGTAATCGGGACGGTAACGAGCGACGCCGCCTCGGAGACAGGACTCCCCGAAGGAACGCCGGTGGTGGCCGGAACGATCGACGTCGTCGCTTCGGCAGTCGGCGCCGGTGCGGTCGCGCCGGGCGACGGGGCGGTTTCGCTCGGAACGTCACTGTTTGCCCAGACGATTACCGAGGGTCCGGGAGCCGACGATCGTGGGATCGGGATGGCGTTCGGAATCGACGATCGCTGGACGACGGCGATCGGATCGAACGCGGGGACGCCGAGCCTCGAGTGGGTGTGCGAGGAACTGCTCGAGAAGGAGGGGATCGAGGCCCTCGAACCGATCGCCGCGGCGGCGGCGGCAGGGTCGGAAGGAGTACTGTTTCTCCCCTACCTCAGCACGACCGGGGAGCGAGGACCGTTCACCGATCCGAACGCTCGAGCCGGATTCCTCGGACTGACGCCGGAGCACACTCAGGCGCACGTCGTTCGCAGCGTCTACGAGGGGCTCAGCCTCGCGGTCCGGGATTGTATCGAACACCTACCCGCAACGCCGACTCGAGTATATGTCACGGGTGGGGGGACCCGATCGGCGTTCTGGTGTGACCTTCTCGCGGACTGTCTCGGGATCGAGTTACTCGTTCCGGAGGCGGAGTACCCCGCGGCGAAGGGTGCGGCGACGCTGCTGGCGGTCGGACTCGGGGTCGAACCGTCTCTCGAGCAGGCCGGTTCCCGACTCGGAGAAACGGAACGGCGTTACGAGCCCGACGAGGACATCGCGGAAACGTACGACGAACTGTACGAACACTACCGTCGAACGCGCCACGACATGCAGCCGATCTGGGAACGACAGGCCAAGCTGTGACGCGTCTACGATAACGAGTAATAGGCAACCAGGTCGGCGACAGGAGATCCGAACGCGGCCGACTTCGTCGCTTCGAGTCCGACTTCGGTCGGGATTCGAAAACGGACGAGCGGCACGCTTTTGAGAGACGGCAGCGACGATGGCGATGTGGGACGATATCAGCCGGGACGACACGATTCGTTCATCAAGTGTGACGCACCTCGATGCGGAGCGAGCAACGCCCCGGAAGGATCCGCGGAGTACGACGCCGAATGTTGGCGATGCGGGGAGCCCCTCGGCGGAAAGCCCGAACCTGGCGACGAGGTGACCGTCGACATTGTCGACGAGAAAGCCGACGGGACTCTCGTCTGTAAGACCGAGGACGGGTTCGTGCTCTTTCTCGAGGCGGATATCGCGGCGATCGAGGCGACGGTCCGGGTCACGAGCGTTGACGAGACCTACGGCGAGGCGGAACTCGTCGAAGCGAACCCGTGACTGAACTGATCGGTCTACCGCTGATCGGGTTCGGTCTGTCGTAACTTGCGATAAACTTGCAGCATCGAAAGGCGAGATATCGGAAAGATTCCAGCTCTGGTTTGGACGGTCTTAGCAGGAGCCGTCCTGGCAGGGACGGCCTTTTCGAGGGCGGGTTTAGCATTATAGCGAGTACGAAGACGGTTTTCCAACAAAGGGGTGCCGAGAGAGTGTTTTCGACAGAAGAGTGCTGAGAGAGTGGATGATTAGTAGGAGAAAGAGTCGGAAGAGCTGTTGCAAACCACGGATCGGGTAGAGAGGCCCAGACGGAGACGGCTGAATGCCGAGAAGTCGATCGCACACACACACCACGTTTCCGGTGAAACGGCTCGAGAGGGTAGAGGGTACGGACGAATTTGACGACGGTTGTCAGACATTTCTAGTTCGCTTCCCTACAGTTCCTAGACTGTACTTCTAGTGGTTTTATTAACTATTAGTGCGTAGAGCCCATTGACTAGATCACATTTTAATAGAGGTGACTATAGTCACCAAACAGATCGCCCTCTCGAGCCGAGTCCACTATCTCTTGCGTTCGAATCAACAGCTCGGAACTAACCGCGTCTCGAGTTATCTGCCGGGATAACTGGGTATCGATTCCTGGAAAACCCCCGTTTCCCCTCCACCCCACCCACCCTCGGAGCCGATTTCACCGGAAACGTGGTGTGTGTGTGCGGCCGGCGGATCCCACTCGTCGAAACCCTCAAGTTGATTCACCGGAAACACGGTGTCTGAATCAATGCCCGAGTCCGATGACCTGTTCGTCCGGGAGGATCCGATCTTCGTCAACAAGGAACTCCTCGAGATCAGTCACCTCCCGGACGAGGGTCGTATCGTCGGTCGGGACGAGGAGATCAGCCATCTCGCTAACGCGGTCAATCCGGCGATCTTCGGCCAGAGTCCGAGTAACGTCCTCATCTATGGAAAGACGGGAACCGGAAAATCCCTCTGTGCGAAGTATATCTCCAGGCGACTCGTCGAAACCGCGAAGGAAGAAGACATCAACGCAGTCTTCGCGTACGTCGACTGTGCGCAGGATACCACCGAGACCCAGGCCGTCCAGACGATCGCGAGCTCGGTCAACACCGAGGAGACGGATATCTACATTCCGGATAAGGGGATCAGCACGGCGACGTACTACAAGCGACTCTGGCGTCTGCTCAACGAGGAGTACGACGTTGCGCTCATCATCCTCGACGAGATCGACAAACTCGAGGACGATGCGATCCTGATGCAGCTCTCCCGAGCGGGCGAGGCGGGAAAGGTCAGAGACTGCAAGATCGGTGTCATGGGGATCAGTAACAAGATCAAGTACAAGGATCGGATGGACGAGCGGGTCAAATCGAGCCTCTGCGAACGGGAGTTCGTCTTCCCACCGTACAACGCGAGTCAGCTCAACAAGATCATGACCGCCAGAAGCGATGCGTTCCGAAAGGGGGTGCTGGAGGACGCGGTAATTCCACGGGCCGCCGCGCTGGCGGCCCGCGAGCACGGCGACGCGCGCAAGGCGATTGACATCCTCCGGTATGCTGGCGAGATCGCCCAGACTCGGGGTACGGAGACCGTTCGCGAGGAGTTCGTCGTTCAGGCACGGGAACGCGCGGAGGTCGACCGATTCCGCGAACTCATCCGCGGCTCGACCCCTCACTCCCGGTACGTCCTGCAGGCGTTGACGGTGCTCTCGCTCGACCAACAGCGGGAGGACGAAGGCGTCGAGAACAGCGGGTTCAGAACCACGCGCATCTACGACGTCTACGAACAGATCTGCCGACAGGAGGGAACCGAGGCGCTCTCGCTTCGCCGCGTCCGCGACCTCCTGAAGGAACACGCCTTCCTCGACATCCTCGAGCAGACCCGCCACAGCGGGGGGAGTGCGGAAGGCAGTTACACCGAACACACGCTCCTCGAGGATCCCAAAGTGGTCAAAAACGTCCTCGAGGACACCGTTGAGTAGTTCCCGAACGACCGTTTCGATCGATCGTGATGGAACCATCCGTTTGTGGAAAGAAAACGGCCTGATTCACCGGAAACATGGTGTGCTCTTCCACCGGAAATTCGGTGTGACTTCGCCCGCCGTACAAGTCCGATTCGACCGACCGCACTTCTGTTGATTCTCGGTTCTGAAATCCCCGGCTACAGCGCACTTGTTTCCAATTTAACCACCCTGTTCAGCTTTCCACCGGAAAGATGGTGTCTCCGCCGACGACAGCATCCGCCCGTCGGCACACCGGGGTTCCGGTGAAAGCCCGCCCAACCGGGGGTTTCTGGTACCTTCGATAACTGGCCTTCGCGCAGGTCCATTTCACCGGAAACGAGGTGTGTCTGACTAGTGTTCTTGGATTGACTGCTTCTCAGTAGTGCAACCCTTTCGGTGACGGTCCGTAGCGAGAGCGAGACGATTCCCCGAACGGGTTCAATATGCATATCGCGATATGCGATATACGATATACTGGTTCTCGGCTCGGATCACTGCTCTGACTGCTACTCCATCGAACTCCGAGCCGGTCTCTGTCCGAGAGCGGTTACTCGAAGTCGTAGCCCCAGTCGCGTAGTACGTCGGCGACCTCGTCGACGCGAGTCATTCCGACGAGAAGGGCGGCCTCTCGGAGGTCGGCCTTCTTGACGGACTCGCCGAGTTCGCCCTCGAGAGTTCGGCGGGTCTCGCGCTGGCGGTCGAGCGTCGACTCCTGAAGGTGGAGCTGGACCGTCTTCGGTCGGTCGTCGGAAATGCTATCGCGTCTGTAGATCCACGGCAATCCCCCGACCGACGAGCCACCAGCCGACTCACCGACGCTCGAGTCGCCTTCTGTTGAGTCTGGGTTCTGAAGATCGGTGTCCGACCCACCTACCGACTGGGCGGATGATCGTTCGGCGCCGGATCCGGTACTGCCTGACTCGCTCTCTTCGTCGTCGCTCTCGTCCTCGCTGCCGAACGGATCGTCGCTGCTCGCGCCGCTTTTGAATCCGCTCATGCCGTCGGCACCTCCTCGAGCACGCCCGGCTCCGGCGGGTTCGGTGCGTCGATCCCGGCCTGGTCCTCGAGGTAGCGGGCGAGGCGATCGAACTGCGCCAGCGTCTCGAGTTCGTAGTCGCGACGACGGTCGCGGTGTTCGCGAACGAACTCGAACGCGGAGCACTGCTCCTTCCAACAGCCCTCCATCAGGGAGGTTCGGTCGGGGAGCACCTCCGGAGTAGGGAACTCGATCTCCTCGATCAGCGCTGTCTGGTCGTTCGTCCGCTTGAATCCGTTCGGAACAGCCGCCAGGACGCCGACCTCGATTCCCATCTGGTCGGCGAAATTGCTCGCGAGTTCCTCGAGGCCGTCGACGGAGGCTCGTCCCTTCGCGCTCGGCTCGACCGGGAGCACGAGGTTTCGGGTCGCGTAGATCGCGTTGTAGAGGTGGTCGGACTCGGTTGCCGGTGGATCACAGATCAATACGTCGTACTCCTCGGCGACGCCGCCCTCTCGAAGCACTCGCTGGAGCTGTGCGTAGATGTTGTACGCGTCGCCGAGCTCCTCGGCTTTCCGTTTCTCGCGCGCGAGGTGGTTCGATAGATCCGAGAGCATGTTATGCTCGGGGACGATGTCGACGCCCTCCGCCGATCGGATCAGTCCGTCGAACGACCCTTTTCCGCTGTCGACGAGGTGACGAACGAGGTTGTCGACGTCCTGATCCGCGCGCTCCTCGTCGACGCCGAGCAGTCGACTGAGGTCGCCGTCCTGTGGGTCGAGCGGGACGACGAGCACGTCGAGTCCCGCTCGAGCGTGCGCGACGGCGAGGTTCGCCGCCAGCGACGATTTCCCGACACCCCCCGCCTCGGAGTAAACCGTATACGAGAGCATACTTTCTGAAACTCACTACTCAGATATGAAAGTACGTCAGACAACTAATCTACGACTGACAGGTAAGTCACATACCTTTCGAGCCTATCTATGGGACTAATCTAAGACTATAATCTAAGATATTTAGAAACCACCCCGGAAGTAGGGAAACGGGTTAGATATCGCTATACGTCTTTGATTGCGACGATATCCACGGATCAACGTTGTCGAACGTCGCTTCGATTTCGATCTTGCCTCCGTAGCTCACCTGTGATGGAACTCTAAGACAAGAGCCTAAGATAGTTTTCTAAGACACTCGTCTATGAACATCTTCTATGGATCTAAGATACATCTTCGATAGCGAACTACGGAAAGCACGTCTTCGTAGGTAGTTTCCCGGCGGGATCTCCTGCGGCGCTATCGGCGGTCCGGGGTGATGGTCCGCTACGACGTCTCGTTCGCTTCGGCGAGATTCGGATACGACTGGGTTCCGCCGCTCGAGTTTCGCGCAATCAGCGTTACGACCGCCGCGGTTCCGTCGGTGACGGTCCGCACGCGCTCCTCGTAGTGAAGGATCGTCAGATCGAGACACGCGCGGAGCAGGTCGTTCGAACGGTACCGGTGGCGCTTGCTCGAGGGGCCGATCTCGACGTCGTCGGTCGAGCGCAGGTGATGTTCGTAGACCAGGACTCCGCCCGGCGCGAGCGCCTCCTTCAGATCGGGGAGGTACTCCAGGGCGGCGAAGAAACTCACAGTGATCACGTCGTAGGTGTCGCGTTCGGGATCGAACTCCTCGAGATCAGCCCGGATCCAGTCGACGTCGATGCCCCGCTCCACGGCTCGCTTCCGTGCCAGCTCGAGGGCTTCGTCGGAGACGTCGACCGCGTCGACCTCGTACCCCTGCTCGGCGAGATAGAGCGCGTTTCGACCGGTGCCGGTCGCGACGTCGAGGGCGCGACCGTTCGGCAGCGTCTCGATCCAGCGCTCGAGTTCGGGGATCGGATCCTCGGGCAGTTCGAACTCGGGATCGCCGTACTTCTCGTTCCAGCGACTGCGGTCGTCGGTCATACGGATCCAGTCGAAACGGACCTTCTTGGAGGTCCCGGTCGCAGTCGGTATTCGCGTCACCTTGGAGGCCCAGTCGCGGTCGGTGCCCGCGCCACCTTGGTGATCCCGTCCCGAAGCGAGTACTCACGTCACGTCGTCGTGTGTGAGCAGCTCCCGACCGCGTCCGTCCGCCGGGGAGTCGTACGTGATCACCTCGAGCAGGTTCCCGTCCGGATCCAGGAAGTAGAACCCCTCGAACTCGCCCCAGTCGTAGGGACCCTGATTGGGGAACTGACCGTCCAGATCGTCGACGTACTCGTCGTAGCTCGCCCGATCGGTCTCGAACGCGAGGTGGGCCTTGTCCAGCGGGTGTTCGAGATCCGACCGGTTCCAGCCGTCGGCTCGTCCGGTCTCGGCGAGCGTGACGACGGTATCGCCGACTTCGAACATGGCGTGCTCGCCGTCGAAGTCTTCGGGTGGCCGTCGAACCGACAGCCCAAGTTCGTCCCGGTAGAAGGGGTACGTCGTCTCGAGGTCGTCGACGTCGACGTTGATGTGATCGATGGCCCGCATCGTTACCGCCCCACCCGTTCGGCGTACTCCCGGACGACCGGAGTCTCGGTATCGAGGTAGTCGTTCGTCCACGCGGCGTCGGGATCGATATCGCCCTCGAGCAGATCGGTCTCGGCGAGCGCGCTCGCGAGGCGTCGCCAGCGCTCCCCGTCGTGGTCCCCCCACCCGGCCTCCTCGACGTGCGGACTGAACTGGAGGTCCCGCGCGGCCGTCTCGAACTTCTCGCGTTCGATCCGCCGGCGTCGCTCGAGGGTCGCGTTCCGGGCGACCAGGGCGTCGATCGCGGCCTCGGGATCGGCCGTCGCCTCGGCCCAGCCGCGGGCGGTCGCCCGGAGGAACGCGCTCACGGTCTCGGACTCCTCGGCGGCGAATGCGGGGTTCGTAACCAGCATCATCCCGTAGACGGGCAGGTGGTTCCCGATCGGCAGTTCGTCGGCGACCCGGTCGTGTTCGTCCTCGAGTTCGTACCCGTTAGTGACGACGCCGACGGCCGCGTCGACGCTGCCGTCGAGCACCTGGTGCTGGACGCGGTGGTGGGTGTGGGGATCGACCTCGAGCAGGTCGACCTCCTCGCGGATACCGACGTCCTCGAGGAGCTGAGCGGTCAGAATCCTTGTTTTCGTCGCGGACGGAGCGACGGTGCGTCCGGCCAGCTGTTCGGGCTCCTCGAGCGGTTCGCCGAAGACGTCCCGGAGCGTGTAGATCGCCGCCGGCGTTTTCGCGGTCACCGCCGCGACGGCCAGAGGGTCGTAGCCCTGGCTCTGAATCGAGAGGACGGCGCTGGCACCGGCGAGGGCGATATCTGCCTGTCCCTCGGCCGCCTGCTCGGCGGCGAACGGCGAGCCGTGGCCCTCGAGGAAGGCGACGTCGACGCCCTCCTCCTCGTAGAACCCGCGCTCGCGGGCGAGGAAGTACGGCGCCTGGAACCCGTTCGGTTCCCAGTTGAGCTGGAAGGTGAGTGACTCCATTCTCACTCCTCCAGGCGGAACATATCGTCGGGTACGTGATCGACGCCGAGCGCGTCGTCGCCCGCGACCTCGAGTAAGTGGTCGAACAGCCGATCCATCCCGTCGATCGTCTCCTCGTCCCAGTCGGCGACGACCATGTCCCGCCAGCCGTCCCGGACGGCCCGGACGATTTCGGGGTCGTCCTCGTACATCAGGCGCTGGCCGATGTCCGCCCAGAGTTCGTCGTCGGTCGTCAGTCGGTCGACGGCGTCCCGGTAGGCACCTTTGAACCCCCGCACCGCGTCGGGGTTCTCCGAGAGGTACTGTTCGCTGGTCAGGAACGTCGAGATCGGCAGCTTCCGATCAGTCTCGGAGAGGTCCTGAACAAGCTCGGACATGGGGAGCACCTCACGATACGGCCCGGTCTCGGTGATCTCGGGGACGATCGGCCAGAACTGGAGGATACCCTCGACCTCGCCGTCGCGGAGCATCCGCGTGAGCTCGACCTTCGAGCCTGCCTCGACGGGGGTCGCTTCCTCGTCGGGGTCGAACCCGTGGCGCTCCCGACAGGCGGCCCGCACGAGGATCCAGTTCTTGTCGAGGCGGCGAACGACGCCGATTCGACGGCCCCGGAGGTCGGTCAGATCTTCGATCGTGGAGTCCTCGGGGGTGACGAGCCCGCCGACGGTCCGTCCGTACGGGTGGATCGCCACGATCGGCGCCCCGCCGGCGCGCTCGCGGGCCGTCGAGATGTAGTCGATGTCGATGAGATCGGCGTCGCCCTCTTGCAGTTTCGCCTCGACGGTCTCGACGCCGCCCTCGAGGGAATCCGAAACGAGCTGTACGTCGAGGTGAAAGCCGTGCTCGTGATCGAGCCCGAGCCGCTTGATCGTGTACAGCATGTACCGCGGGCTCCCGTTGTGCTCGAAGCGAGCCCGCAGGACGGGTCGATCGCCCGGCTCGTCGTGGTAAGCGTCGAGCTCGGCCTGCTGGCTCTCGATGTCGACGGTAGTTGATTCCGCCATCCCGATCACCCTAGCGAGGCGACGATGGCGTCGATCTCGGCCTCGTCGTCGATCAGCTCGCGCTCTTTCATCCACTCGAGCTGGGCGCCGAGATCGTCCCGGTCGGCAAGCTCCGGCACCTCGTAGCGCGGCACCGTCACCCGCTTTCGAAGGGCGTCCATGTCGACGTCCTCGAAGAGGTCGGGCGCGACGCGGGCGTCCTTTTCGAGCATCTCGAGGTACTCCTCGCGGAACGCTTCCGGATTCTCGTTGATGTCGCGGACGGCCCGGCCATAGGCGGTGACGTACGCCTCGAGCAGGTCGGAGTCGACGCCGTCGCCGCCGACGATCCCCATGTGGTTCTCGAACTCGAGGACGGGCTCGAACCCCAGCTGCTCGGCCAGCGTGGACTGGGGATCCAGCAGCGTGACGGCGTCGACCTCGCCGTCCCGTAGCGCTCGTAGTCGATCGGTCGGCATCCCGTAGTGGACGAGCGAGACGTCCTCGGGGGCGACGTGCTCCTCGAGGGCCCGCATCGCCGTGTATTCCTGTCCGGTCCGGCGGTTGACGGCGACCTCGACCCCGGCCAGATCGGCCGGCGACTCGATCGCGGTTTCCGGTCGGGTGAACACGGTGTAGGGCTGGTCGGCGAAGGTGCCGTTCGCGACGACCTCGCCGTCGCCCATCCCCCACGTTCGCTTCAGACTCTCCCACTTACAGACGGGGTAGAGGTCGACTCCGTAGTCGCCTGTCAGCGTCTCCTCCGCGGGGATATACTTGATCTCGACGGACCCGCGGTCGCGCTCGATCAGGTCGACGTCGAGTCCCTCGTCCTCGAAGTACCCCCGTTCGACCGCCACCCGCTGTGGCAATACGAACGAGAACGGGAGGTGGAACAGTTTGAGTGTGTTATTGTCTGCCATGCAGTCACAATGATCACGAATTCACTGATAAACCTTTCTCGTCAACTTTTATAAGAGGCGTTGTGGATGTGTATCGTGGGACTTACTATCATGGAGAAGGTACACACCGGCGACGCGGGGTTCGAGGAGGTCAGCGACGGCGTCTACCTCGCCGATCTCGCGACCGGACGAGAGGCGAGCGTGAAGTACTGGCGCATCGATCCGGGAGCGACCCTCCCGGTTCACGAACACGACAACGAACAGATCGGCTACATGCTCGAGGGAACGCTGGTCGCGATAGCCGACGGCGAGGAGGTACGGCTCGAGCCCGGGGACTGCTATCACTTTCGGAGCCGGGAACGTCACGGCGCCGAGAACCGATCGTCCGACCCCGCTGTCGGAATCGGCGTTCTCGCTCCGCCGCGGGAACGGCCCGACTGGGGTAATGGGTGACCGCGTCCGACGGCCACCGGACCGTCACCGCCGTCCTCGAAACCCGGTTCCACGTCGGAACCCGCGCCGAAACGTCCGGTAGCTCACCACTCGTACCGAGCGATCTCGTTCGACTCACATCGGGGACACTCGGTCGTCTCCGTCGAGAACGTCGTCCCGCACCTGCGACACTCGTACAGGACGACGTCGTCGCCGTCGAGTAGCTCCCGAAGCGACTCGAGTACGTTCATTCTGCGCGTTTACGCCGACGAGTCTTCGGGCAGGTCGTCCTCCGGTTCCGCGCCGTCTCCGATCCCCGACCCGATATCTTCGCCGTCGACGGATGCGTCGTCACTACCTTCGTCTTCGGGCCCCGCGCCGTCGTCCGGGAGATCGTCCGTTTCGCTCGGCGGTCCCTCGTCTGGCTCCTCGGGCTCGCTGTCATCGGGGGTGGGATCGTCGTCGTCCTCCTCGGGTGGATCATCGTCGTCGGTTGGTAGGTCATCGTCGTCCTCATCGGTCGGCGGCTCCTCGATCGGTTCCTCTTCGGTCGGTGGGTCATCGTCGTCCTCGTCGACCGGCGGCTCCTCGGATGGTTCGCCTTCATCCTCGAGGGGATCCTCATCCGTGTCGTCGGCGGGAGGCTCCTCGTCCTCCTCGACCCCGGACACCGGCACGGTTCGTTCGTCGACGTCGTCCTCGCTCTCGACCCGGATCGCGAGCTCTCGATCGTCCTCTGCAGGCTCGGTCTCGTGCTCGAAGTCGACCGTCTCCACCTCGTCGCCGGGAAGCGACACTGACTCGGTGTTCTCGAGCGCATCGTCTACGAAGAACTCGAGTTCCTGGGTCGCGTCCTCGTCGCCGACGTTCTCGACCTCGACGACCACCGCGAGGGTGCCGCCGGCCTCGAGCGGTTCGCCAGTGTCGACGATCTCGACCGTGAACTCCGCGGGTGCGTCGTCGTCGCTCACTTCGACGGTCGCCCTCGCTTCGTCGTCGTCGGTCCGGGCCGCAACCTCGAGATCGCCGAGGTCGTCGTCGCTCGTCTCGTAGGCGAACTCGACGGTCTCCTCGCTCTCGGCATCGACTTCCACCGATTCGGTCTCGATCTCCTCCCCGTCGATCTCCAGGACGACGTCCTCGGTGACCGTCTCGTCGCCGAGGTTCCGGAGCCCGACGGTCACCTCAAGCTCCTCGCCGACTGCGACAGCGTCGTCGACGTCGAACGCGGCGATCTCGAGCCTTTCCGTTTCCGCGGGCTCCTCGAACTCCTCCTCGTCCTCGAGTTCGTCGGGCTCTTCCGGCCGGTCCTCGGGCTCCTCGAGCCCTTCGGGATCGTCGAACCCCTCCTCGGCCGACTCGCTCGCCCGCTGCTCGAGTTCGCCCTCGTCGTCGGTCTCGGTCTCGACGGCGTGTTCTACCGTCTCCCCCGCGGTGTGGGCCGCGATCGCTTGCAGCTCCTCGTCGGAGACGGGCCGATCGCGGACGAGTTCGCCGACCGTCCGATCCGTCACCAGGGCGGCCGATCTGAGCTGTTCGGGCGTCGCGTCGCCCGCGCGCGAGACGACGCCGCTCGAGGTGCCGAAGGCCATCGACTGAATCTGGCGTACGTCGACCTCTTGGATCTGTACCGCGCCCTGTGCAGCCCCCTGCGCGGCATACTGGACCTGCCGCACGTCGACCGTCTGGCGCTGGACAACGCCGCTGGCGGCTCCCTGAGTCGTCCCCGCTGCGGCGTACTGGAGCTGTTCGACGGTCACTTCCTGATGCTGGACAACACCCGTGAGACAACCCCACGCGGCACCACCGGTCAGATACTGGACCTGCTCGACGCTGACTTCCTGGTACTGGAAGGCGGCCGAGATCCCACCCTGCGCGACGCCGGAGGCGACGGCCTGAACCTGTCGAACGGTCACCCGCTGGTGCTGGACGACCCCGGTAAGACAACCCTGTACGGCGCCGTCAGCGACGTACTGAATCTGCTCGACGGTCACCTCCTGGTACTGGACGATCGAGCGGACGCAGCCTCGCGCGGCGCCGAACGCGGCTACCTGTACCTGCCGGACGGTTACGCGCTGTCGCTGGACGACCGCGCCGCCACAGACGCCCCTCGTCACGTACTGGAGCTGTTCGACGGTCACCTCCTGGTACTGGGAGAGCCCGCCCGCCACGGCGCCGGTTACGGCCGGTCTGATCGCCTCGGCGGGCGTCGCGGTTCGGGACTGAACCGAGCCGCGAGCCGTCGAAAGCGTCGTCAGCAGTGTTTCGTCGCCGTCGTTCTCGAGCGGCTCAGACGGGAGCAACGCGCCCTCCGCCGCGCCGGCCGTCGCCGCCCGGATCGCGTCGAGATCCGCGTCCGGGTACCGAGCCGCCGCCTCGAGGGCGCTCTCCTCGAGTGCGGTCTCCTGTTCCGGGCTCGCGTCGACGCCCTCCGCTTGCGCGGCCTCGATCCCCTCCGCGACGCCGTCCTCGATCGCGGCTACCGCATCGGCGGGAACCCCCTCGCTTCCGCCGGGTGCGTCGCTCTCACCGGGTTCGTCGTCCGCCTGCGCGAGCGCGGACGGGAGCTGTGCGGCCGCGACCGTTCCAGCGCCCAACCGGAGTACCGCCCGTCTCCCCACCGCCAGGGTCCGGCCGTCCGCAGGTCTCATTCGATCCTTCGGGAGCCCGTTTCGGCGTGACTTGCTCCCCGCGTAGTCGTTATCTGTCATCGTGATCGCTCCCGGTGTGTCTCCTCGAGCGAGCATCCCGCGGCGTTGTCTCGTCGCTTGCTGTCCGCCGTCGAGGAACCTGCCACCCGATCCGCTGGGGGGCCGTCCGTCCGGGCCGTACGCTCCCTCCTTTGACAAAGCATGGTATTTGCTATCTCACAACACACAAAAGTTGTATTCGGTGTTCCGCGAACACCCCCTGATCGAAGAACGGGGGATATTCGGTGCGTCTTTCGCCCGGTGGCTCAGAGGGTGGTCGGCGTATGGTTCAGGGCATCAAGGGATCGGCTCGCGTTCGGTAGCGGTCGTAGGTTCGTTCGGCCCACTCGCGAACTTCCTCGGCGTCGGTCTCGACGAGAGCCCGAGGAACGCCGTCGTCGTTCTCGACGCCGAGCTGGACGCCGTCCTCGAAGAGGCCGAGATAGAACTCGAGCCCGCGGTCCGCGACGTACAGTTCGCAGTTACGGGACTCGAGCATCTCGTCGATCAGCCGTTCGTACTCCGGCTGGCTCCGAACCGTCACGGCGATCTCGCGACCGTAGATCAGCTCGTGCTCGCTTCCGCCGTCGACGACGCGGTCGCGTGCCACCGTCATCGCCGGTAGGCCGACGGCTGGAAGTAGACACCGGAACCGATCGGCGTGCTCCATCGCCTCGATGTGGCGGTTTACGGGCGCGTACGGATCGCTCGAGGACGCAGCGATAACCGTCGCGTCCTCGAGCGCCCGGAGATCGAACTCGAGTTCGTCGTCGGGAAACCACCGCACGAACGGCCGCAGCCGTTCGACGACGTCGACCAGCGACAGCGCGGGAAGCACGTCCTCGACCACGAGCTCCCCGAGAGGAGTGATCTCGCAGGTCCGTCCCGTTACCGCGACCAGGTCCCGCTCCTCGAGCGCGGCGACGTTGCGCCGAACCGTCACGCGGGAGGCGTCGAACCGTCCTCGCAACTCCCGCTTCCGGAGCCGCTGCTCGTCGTACAGCGTCTCGAGCAGCCGGATCCGAACGGACGATTGCGTCAGAAAGCACATTCCGTCGACCCCCGTCGTAGTGGACATGTGTGAACTCACCCCGACACTGATAGCTTTGCCGGGAACACAGTTTACTCTAGTCAACACGATCCGAACCGAATCGGCTGAAAAATTGTCCTATCGGCGACGAGGGGACGCGATCGCTCGCGACGCCGGACCGAGTGGAGCTGTGTGGAAGGCCGGGTGAGTTGTCTGGTGAGGTCTCACCCGCGGTGTGCGATCCCGATGTTGAGCGCGGAACTCGAACAGGAGAGCCCCACGATTCGACCGGTGAACCAGAGGGTGCCGCGCTGGCCAGCCGACACGAACAGCGTCTCGCTCGAGGGCAACAGTCGCGGGTCCCGTACGTGGCGGTCCGTCGAGACATTGCCGGTAACCTCGAGGGTCACCTCGCCGCCGCTTCCCTCGCAGGCGCGAACGGTCATCGCGCCGGTCGACCAATCCTCAGGTGTGAGGTCCTCGTCGCCGCAGCCTCGAGTCTCGACCCGACCGCCGTCCTGTTGTGCCATTACCGTTCCGGAGCCGATCGCAGTTGCCCCCGTCAGCGCGCTCAGCGCCGTGAGTACCGTTCGCCGGCGCGGTGCCGCCGTCTCCGAATCGCCGTCCGTAACCGAATCCGCCGTGTGCATGGCTGGATACCTCCGGCGGGTCGTACCGTCGGCGTCGCCATCAAACTAACACGCGATCGCCGAACACCCCTCGCCGATCGAACGGCCCCCATTTGCCGGGTCATCCCTTCGGCACGTTCGTCATCATCCTCGCTCAAGACCCGCCTTTGGTTGCGTTGCTGAAGGGAAGCGGATCCCGTCAGAGCCGGTTCCCACGACGGGTCCGAAACCACTGCTCAGTCGTCGGCGGCAGCCTCTGTCGAGTCGACGACCTCGAACGACGTTTCGCCGCACTTACACCCCGTTCGCTGTCCGATCGGTCGGATAGTTCCGTCGGCTCGCTGTTCGGAGGCGTAGGCTTTTCCGCAGGTAGTACAGACCGCTGCGACTTTCCGCGTCGTCTCCGCGTCGGCGTCCGAATCGGCCGCCGAGTCGCGGCCGGAACGATCGTTCATCTGTCGGACCCAAGACAGCCCTGGTCGAAACCTACTCTGCATTGAAGTCGAGGGTATTTATACCGGGGCTGGTACACCTCAGTTCGCGTCGGGCAGCCCGCTCGGGGTCGAGACGGTGAGAGTGTTCCTGACGAGGTTGTCCGTCGCCCGACGCAGTCGTTGGGAGACCGAGTTCGTCGAGATGTCGAGCTCTGCGGCCAGCTCTTCGATCTGCGTCTCGCGGGGGACCTCGAAGTAGCCCATCTCCTGGGCGGTCGTGAGCACCTCCCGCTGTTCGGGCGTGAGGTCGTATCGCCGTTCCTTCGGCTCGATCCCTCGGTACAGTCGCTGGAGTTCGAACGTGCGATTCTGCCGGCGAAAGTATGCCTGAAACTCCTCGAGAACGCTCTCGCTGACGAACTTCAACTTGAGGTACCAACGTCCGTCCTTCGCTTCCGCCTCCTGTACGATCCCGTGCTGGTCGACGACCTCGTCGATCAGTTGCTGGACCTCCTCGCTCCAGCGGACGTTGAAGTAGCCGATGTCGTCGGTGACGTTGAGCGTTCGGACCTCCTCGACGTCGGGGTCGGCCTCGAGGGCGCGCTCGACGACCTCGAGGTCGTCGCTCGTCACCCACAGGAACGGCATCACCCACTCGCGGCTATGGGTCGCGAGCCGTTCGATCTCGACCGTCGCGTCGGGCGCGGTCTCGAACGTGTGTTCCAGCGCGAAGGCGTCGGCGGGAATCGTGAACTCGGCGACGACGCTCATGCACCGTTCTTTCGGCTCGAGACACTGAAAACCGGCACCTGACCCTGCAACAGTGTGATCCGAGTTTCCGACCCCGATTGCGGGTGACTATTCCATCGTTCAATTCATAAATGGAGTTGTAGACATACTGTCGATCAGTACCGGATGTACGGCCGTTGGCGACGATTTCTTACCGCTGGCACGTCCGTCTCAGCTCTCCCGCCTTCGCTCCCGGAACTCCTGCATCTTCCGCAGCGCGGATTCGGCTTCGGACCGATTCTGCTCGAGCCGATTCACCACCGCTTCGGGGTGGTCGAGGCTCTCGGCCAGCAGAACCAGCCGATCAAGCAGCGTGATCTCGATCCGCTCGTTGATCGTGCCGACCCCGATCGCGTCGAGATCGCGCAGCTCGTCGCTCTCGACCTCGTTGACGAACTCGTCTTTCTCCGCGAGCAACCCCTCCATGATTGGACTGCCCCGTTCCTCGAGGGGAAGCTCGGCCAGTTCGAAGATCTCCTCGATCCGGGTGATCTGTGCGACCGTATCCTCCCTGTGGCCAGCGAACAGCTCCCGGATCTCCTCGCTGGCGGCCGCCTCCGCGAGGTCGCCGTTCAGATCGAGGATCTCGAGTTCCGCGTGGTACAGCTTCTGTAGCTCCCGCTCGAACATGTCCGCTTCAGTTTTGATACTCATGATCGTTTCTCGCGTGGCGTGTACGGATATCGGTCGGATAGCTCTGCCCGCCGTCCCAGTCGCTCACTCCGCATCGAGAACCAGCTCCCTGATACAGTTTCGGGCGTCCTCGGTGTCGACCGCCTCGCTCTCCAGCAGGAGACACAGCTCCGCGGTCGACACCTCGTTTCCCGCCCGCAGCTCCTCTAGGATCGACGCGATCGGTGCACGGGTCGCGTCGATCGTGAGGTCGACGTTCTCGACGAGGATCTCGTCTCGCTTCCCGGCCGCGTACACGGCCTCCCGGAGGAGCCGTTCCGCCGTCGACTCGGTTCCGGCCGCGCGCTCTTCGAGCATCGCCTCCGTGATCCCCGCGTTGTACAGGATGAAGGCCAGCCCGTCTCGGAGCCCCGCCGTGAACTCGTCGTCCTCGTCGCCGTCCGCGAGGCGCTCGAAGAGCTTCTCCCGTTCGGCCTCCTCGAGGTGCTCGAACAGGATCGTGAAATCGAGAATCGTGTTGTGGACCCGCTTGCGGATGTCGCGTCGGCGCTGGTAGCGTTGCTGTTTGGCGTGCTCACCCTCGTAGGACTTCTCCCCGGTGAGCCACCGACGATCCTCGGTCGTCAACATCGCGTTCTTTCGGTCCGTCATGGTTGCGTCGTGTTCGTTCGGCTCCGGTCCGCCAGCAATGATACTATATTCAGTATACCCTATAAATAGGAATATATTTACCCGAACATCGTGACGTTATCTCATGCGTCGAGATGACACCCCGATCGGCATGAAGATTGTGCCATCCACGAGCGCAAGACGGCTGCCCGACGGCGATCGATCGACCGCCGAGAGCGATGGCTGACGCGACGGCCGACGCGGCGCAGACGGAGTACCGCGGCCGCGCCACCCCTGCCAAACTCCTCGAGGTCGCCAGATACTACCTCTTTATCGGGATCGTCGGCTTCGGCGGTCCGATGGTCCACATCGCGATGATGGAGGACGACCTCGTCGGCGAGGACAGCAAAGAGTGGACCGATCAGTCGGTGTTCATGGAGGGGCTCGCGATCTGTAACATGCTTCCGGGACCGGCCTCGACCCAGCTCGGAATCTTCATGGGCTGGATCTACGCCGGGACGAAGGGCGCGCTCGTCGCCGGCTTCTTCTTCATGCTGCCGACGTTCGTTCTCGTCGTCTTCTTCTCGTGGCTCTACTTCGCCTACCAGCAGGTTCCCGCGGTCGAGGCGGTGTTCTACGGGATTAACCCCGTCGTCATCGGCCTCATCGTCGGCGCCTGCTACTCGATGACTCGAAGCGCCTTCGAGGAGGGGCGAACGGACACCGAGTTCGAGGTCCGGGGTGAATCGTGGACCGTCGACTACCTGCTCGTCGTCCTGCTTGTCGCGACCACAGTCGTTCAGGCCGCCCTCGGTCCGAACCCGGTGTTGTTGTTCATCGCGTCCGGGCTCGTCGGCGTCGCGGTCTACCGTTCCGACTGGGTCCGGGCGAACGCGCGCCGACTGGCGCCGTGGGCGATCCTCGGCGCCGTCGCTGGACTCCTGTTCGTCCTCCGCGATCGGGTCCTCGAGGCTCTCGGTCCCGCCGTTCGCGGCGCGCTCGAGACCAGTCCGATCTGGGGTGCGTTGATCGCGCTCTGGGCCAACCCCTGGATCCAGCTGTTCGCGTTCATGATCTACACCGGCTCGTTCATCTACGGCGGCGGGCTCGTGTTGATCCCCTTCATCGAGACCTACGTGGTCAGTGAGTTCGGCTGGATGACCGGACGCGAGTTCGTCGACGGGATCGCGATCGGACAGCTCTCGCCCGGTCCGGTCGTGATGACGACGGCGTTCGTCGGCTACAAGCTCATGCTCGACGTCTCCGGTGGAGTCGTCGCCGTCGCCGTGATCGGCGCGCTCGTGGCGACGATCGGCGCGTTCGGTCCCTCCTTCGCGTTCATCATCGGCTTCTTTCCCTACTTCGCGAGGGTCCGCGAGAACGAACTCGTCCAGACCGCTCTGGTCGCCGTCAACGCCGCCGTCATCGGGGCGATCCTCGGCGCGACGGTCATCCTCGCCGAGGAGTCGTTTTTCGTCGAGCAGCCGACCGTTCCGATCCCGGCCGCCGGAGCGGTCCTCGACCTGTTCGCCGTGTTGCTGGCGCTCGTCACCTACTGGCTGTTCGTCCGGGGCGTCCACGCCGCGTACCTCATCGCCGCCGGCGGCGCGATCGGTGTCGGCGCCTTCTTCCTCGCTTGACTCCGTCGCTGGGTAATTTCCCCTCGGTTCGGAACCGTCGGCGCTCTCGAGACTAACTATCTGGTATAGTAAAATGTATTTACCACGCTGTTCAATACGATCTGTAGATGAGCACGGAACGCGAAACCGCCGACCTCTTCGGACCGTTTCGCCAGTTCTTCTCGCTGCAGCGGGACGTGCTGGTGCTCTCGCTGGCGATGTTCGCGTTCAGTCTCGGGTTCCAGATGACAAACCGGTTCCTGCCGGATTATCTGGTCTACCTCGGCGCGGGCGGGTTCGTCGTCGGCCTGTTCGCCACGTTGGGCAACGTCATCGGCGCCGTCTACCCCTACTACGGTGGAATTATCTCCGACCGAGTGGGATCACGGTACGCGCTGACCGTCTTCGGCTTCCTCTCGACGTTCGGTTTCGCGATCTGGCTCGGTTCCGCGTACATCCCGGCGATCGACCTCGGCGCCGTCGTCCTCGAGCCGTGGGTGTGGGTGTTCGTCGGTCTACTATTGGCGCAGTGCTGGAAGTCCTTCGGCATCGGCGGCCACTACGCCATCGTCAAACAGGCGACCGAACCGAGCCGACTAGCGCAGGGCTTCGCCAGCACGGAGACGTTCCGTCGGACCGCGTTCCTGATCGCGCCGCTGATCGTCGCCGTTCTCGTCGCCGACGAGCTCATGCCCGACTTCCTCTGGGTGCTCGCCATCGGAATCGTCTTCGCCGTCCTCGGAACGATCGCCCAGCACCTGCTGTACGAGGCCGATGAGGACTCGGTGGGCAAGGAGTTCGAGGGCGTCGGTCAGATCGTCGACGACCTGCGGGCGCTCCCGGATCCGCTGCGACCGCTGCTGGTCGCCGACACGTTCGTCCGCTTTGCCAACGGGATGGTGTATGCCTTCTTCATCCTCGTGATCACCCAGCTGCTCGAGATCGGACTGACGCTCTCCCTTCCCGTCGTCGGTACGATCGACCTCTCGCCCGCGGCCTTCTTCGGCCTTCTCTTGAGCATCGAGATGCTGGTCGCGCTGCTGACGATGGCGCCGGCGGCAAAGATCGCCGAGTACGTCGGCCTCAAACCGGTCGTCGGGCTGGGATTCTTCGTCTACGCGATCTTCCCGGTACTGTTGATCTTCGGTCCCCAGTACGTCGGCGGAATCGACGAAACGTGGCTCTTGATCGCGCTGTTTGCCTTCTCGGGGCTGCGATTTGCCGGCCTGCCCGCTCACAAGGCGCTCGTGGTCGGGCCCGCCGAGCAGGGCGCAGGCGGTCGCGTAACGGGATCGTACTACCTGATCCGCGGCGCAATCGTAATTCCCAGCGGCGCGCTGGGCGGATTCCTCTGGCAGTTTGTCGATCCCGAACTCTCCTTTACGATCGCAACGGTCATCGGCATGATCGGCGTCGTCTACTTCGCGCTCTTCGGCCAGGAGTTCGAGGCCTATCGGTAGCCCGTGCGCTGCATTCGCGCTGTTCCGAGGACCTCGAGCCCGCGCCCTCGACGGGTCCCGCTCGAGACACGGGTGCGGATTTCACTCGATGGCTCCCAGTTCCTCCCACGCACTGACCTCGCCGCCGTGCTCGTCGGCGAACGCCGACGCCTCTTCCCGATCGGAGAACGGCACGAACTCCTCGCCCATCGCCCCCTTGACCCTGCTGTCGACGACGTAGACCAGTTCGGTCGCGTCGACGAAGGTGTCGGCCGCGACGTGCGTCGAGATATACTGCACTCCCTCCCGCTCTTCGAGGCGGTAGTCGACGCTCGAGTAGTCGGTGGCGAAGGCTGCACGGAGCTCGTCACCTCGAGTGCGGCGTTCCTCGTAGACGGTGACGAGTTCGGTGAGGCTGTCGAACCGGGCGGGTCCATCACTGCTCTCCGGGCCGCCGTCTGCGTAAAAGAGCTGGCCGGCCGGGCCGTAGTGCTCCTCGATCACCATTCCGCAGGCGTCACACGTCGCCCCGCCGTCGAGGGCGATCGGTTCGGCCGACTCCTCGGTGGTCGCCTCGCCATCCCCGAGACAGCCGGCCAGCCCGACCGCCGCTGCCGTCGCGATCGTTCCGGCACCGACGAGGACGCGGCGTCGCGGACAGCTCATAGCCGTCGCCTCCGTATCGCGAGCGCCGCGAGAACGGTCGGAACGACGATCCAGACGACGAGCGCTCCCAGCAGCACCCCCGTCGAGAGACCGGACTCGGCCAGCACGGTGGCGAAGCCGGCGTCACCGGCGGCCCCCAGCGAGCCGAGGACGAGCGCGCGGAAGATCCCCGTCGGGTTCGCGAGCAACATCGCCGAGACGGCGGTCCCCGAGAGGTCGAAC
The DNA here is from genome assembly GCF_000337675.1 of Natronococcus amylolyticus DSM 10524. Lineage (GTDB taxonomy): Archaea > Halobacteriota > Halobacteria > Halobacteriales > Natrialbaceae > Natronococcus > Natronococcus amylolyticus. The sequence goes on from NZ_AOIB01000028.1 coordinate 126,711, forward strand.
GCCGCAACGATGCCGAGTCCGAGCAGGTCGTGGACGAGGACGAACCACGCCCAGATCAGCAGGGCGATCCCGAGCGCGTGGGTCTTCTCCCGGGCGAGCGCCGAGACGAGGACCCCGACCGCGAGGAAGACGAGCCCGAGCCCAACGGCCGCCAGCAGGAACTGGACGTAGGCGTCGAACCCGCCGAGGCCGAACTCGAGCAGCAGGAAGCCGCCGGCGACCCCGAACCCGAGAATCGTCGCGCTCGCGAGGACGACCGCCCGCCCGATCAGGGTTCCGACGACGATCCAGGCCCGTTCGACGGGGAGCGCGAACAGCGTCCGGAGCCAGCCGCTCTCCTCGCGGCCGACGACGGCGTCGTAACCGAACGCGAGCGCGACCAGGGGAACGAGGTAGACCGCGAGCACGGCGAGGCTCGCGACGGTTCGCTCGAACCCCTCGGGGCTGACGCTCGAGCCGCTGAACGTCGTCAGCCCGAGCGCGAACGCGGCGAAGACCGCGGTGAGCGCGATCGCCCACCGGCCCCGCACCGCGAGCCGGTACTCGGTTTCGGCGACGGCCCGTAGCTGTCGGTACCAGTCGCCCGACTCGCTCGCTCGCCCGATCTCGGCGTCCGCCACCGTCCCGTAGCCGCCGTCGGCTCTCGGTCGCGGCTCGTCGTTCCCGGCTGTCGACTGCTGCGGGTTCGACCGCCTCGGATCGGTCATCGCGCGCTCACCTCCGTTTCACCGACGACCTCGTCGTCGACAGCCCCCTCACTCGATCCGCTCTCTGTTCCCGCGAGCGCCTCGTGAAACGCCGCCTCGAGCCCGGGCTCGCGAACCTCGAAGCGATCGACCAAGTCGGCCTCGAGCGCGCCCGAGAGCTCGAGGGCGGCCTCGCGCCCGCAGGCGACCGCGAACTCCCCGCCCGAGTCGGTTACTTCACCGTACCGCTGAATCGTCTCGAGGACCCGCGACCGATCCCGTTCGTTCGCAGGCCGGACGGCGACGGTGACGCGCCCGTCGCCCGCCGCCCGCAGCTCGTCGACGGCGCCGACCGCGCGAAGCTGGCCGTCCTCGAGGACGGCGACGGCGTCGCAGAGTCGTTCGACCTCGCTCAGGACGTGCGAGGAGAGCACGACCGTCGCGTCGGTCTCACGATCGATCCGCTCGATGATCTCGTGGAACGTCGCGACGCCGCGGGGGTCGAGCCCCGCCGTCGGCTCGTCGAGCACGAGAACGGGCGGCTCGGCCAGCAGCGCCGACGCGAGTCCGAGCCGTCGTCCCATCCCGTTGGAGTAGCCCTCCACCGCCCGGTCGGCCGCGTCGGCCAGGCCGACCGTCTCGAGGGCGTCGTCGATGCGCTCCGTGCGCGCGCCGAGCCCTCTGATGCGGGCGTGGACGTCGAGCACCTCTCGCCCGGTCATCGCCGGCGGGAAGCCGGCGTGTTCGGGGAGGAAGGCGACTCGCTCGCGGACGCGGTGGCCGGCCTGCTCGACGTCGATCCCGCCGACTTCGATCCGCCCCGCGTCGGGGCTGTCGTGGCCGACCAGCAGCTCGAAGAGCGTCGTCTTTCCCGCGCCGTTCGTCCCGAGGACGCCGAACGTCGACCCGGACGGGATCTCGAACGTCGGCCCGTCGAGGGCGACGACGTCGCCGTAGCGTTTGTGAACGTCAGTGATCGTGATTTGCATAGTACTCCCTCCAGTCGTCGTGTGGCGGTTCGGCGAGCGGCCGGTGGTCGACCACGCCGGGCGATTCGATCACGGGGAACGAGCTTTCGGCCATCCGGACCGCGTCGAACGCCGGGCTCTCGGCGAAGACGGCGGCCTGGGGCTGCTCGCGGACGATGCTCTCGACGGCCCCCGCGGGCTGGTGGCGGGTTTCGCTGATGCCGTCGCCGTCGAGGTCGACCGCTCGAGCGTCGGACCAGTAGTTGCCCCGCTCGGAGTCGTTCCAGGTGACTTGTGCGGTCGTCGGCGCGTACGCCGACTGGCCGTTCGCGACGAAGCTGTTGCCGATGACCAGCTCGTCGGAGCTGCCAGCCGTGAACTGGACTCCGACCTCGTTCTCGAGGATCAGGTTGTCGGTTAGCTCGTTGCCGTGGGCGTTGTAGACGTAGAACCCGTTGCGGTTGGCGACAACCGCGTTGTCCCGTATTTCGGTGCGGTCGACGTCCTTGACGAGGATCCCCTGACCGCTCGGGCCGTCGTTGTTCACCGCGACGTTGTCGACGACCGTCAGGTTCTCCGAGACCATGATCGCGAAGCCGACGTCGTTGTCGAAGGCGACGTTGCCCGCGAGTCGGTTGTCGTCGGAGTACATGTAGTGGACGCCGTAGCGCAGCTCCCACATCGTGTTCTCGGTGGCGTCGACGCCGTCGGACCACGAGAAGTAGATCCCGTCCCGGACGGTCGTGATCTCGTTGTCCCGGAGCTCGGCGCGGTCGGCCCGGTCGAGGTGGATCCCGTTGCCCCGCTCGGCCTCGGAGACGTCCTCGCGGCCGGCGATCGTCGCGTCCGCGACGGTGACGTCCTCGGCCTCGCCGATCCAGACGCCGTAGGTGACGTCCGTGATCCGGACGTCCTCGAGGGTCGACTCCGACCCGTTGACGAGGACGCCAGCGTCCTCGCTACTCCGATCGTGGCCCGACTCGCGGATCCACAGCTCCTCGAGGGTCACGTTCTCGGCCGCAACGTGGACGACCGTCTCCTCGCCGCCGCCGTCGATCAGCGCTCCCTCGCCCGTGGCCTCGAGCGTGAGTCCTTCCGTCTCGACCGTCACGCGCTCCTCAAAGACTCCCTCGAGGACGACGGTGTCGCCGGGCTCGGCGGCGTCGACGGCGTCCTGGACGGAGTCGAACTCCTGGCCGTCGACGGTCGCGACGCCGGACTCGCCGGGCGCCTCCGCGTCGCGGGGGTCCGAGACGTCGGGCGTCCAGCCCTCGACGGTCGCCTCGCGGTCGTCGGAGCCGTCCGTCGCCGCGACGGCGGCCGCCGCCAGCAAGACGACGAGCACCGCGACGGCGACGACGACGAACCACGTTTCGCGGTCAGCCGCGACGCGGTCAGCCATCGCGGCTCACCTCCGCGTCGGCGTCGTCCGCGGCGGTCGGCCGGGGCGAATCGCTCCGGTCGCGTCGGTTTCGGATCCACGTCCGGGTCCGCTCGAGGCGGTCCGAGACGATCGTCGGCACGTCGCCGACGGTCGCCGTCGAGTCCCGGAACGCGTAGGCTGCGACCAGCAACGCGATCGCGACCAGCGCGAGGTAGCCGCCGGAACCGAACCAGGCGAGCCCGCTGATGTTGGCGATCTCGTAGGTGCCCAGCAGCGGCGGCGTGAACGACTCGATGCCGCGCATCGGCGCGTCGGGATCGAGCGCGTGGCCGGCCTGGTGGAGCCGGTACTGGATCAGCGCGAACATCGCGACGAACACCGTTATCGTTCCAGCGAGCTGGCAGGTCAGCCCGAGCTTCAGCTTGCGGACCGTCGGCGCGAGCGCGACGAACACGCCCGCTGCGGCGACCGCGACGAACGCGAGCGGGCCGACCGACCACTCGGGGACCGCGATCGCGTTCGGATTGACGTCGTAGTTGGGATCGAGGTAGACGGGATCCGGGTAGTAGAACCCGACGTACCGGTTGAGTCCCTGCGTTTCGGCGACGTCGCCCTCGAGGCGGGGGTAGGCGTACAGTTCGACGAACAATCCGTCGGGGTACTGCGGCGCCTCGAGCGTGATCCGCCACATCGGGAGCGCGATCGCGACGAGCAACAGCGCCGCCGCTGCGAGCGGGAGCACGCGACGGAGTTCGGACAGGTCGTTGAGTTTTGACATGGCGGATGGGTGGGGTGTGGTCAGTCGGCCGGTTCGACCAGCAGCCGCGAGCGCATCTCGAGGTGGAGCGCACTACAGAAGTACGCGCAGTAGATCCAGTAGACGCCCGGCTCGTCGGCCGTAAACGTCACCTCGCGGGTTTCCTGGGGGGCGAGCTTGACGTTGACGTCGTGTTGCGGGATCGCCAGCGAGTGGATGATGTCCTCCTCGCTCTCGATGTTGGTCGACCTGATGGTGACCTCGTCGCCCTCCCGGACGGTGATGTCCTCGAAGCCGAAGTGGTTGCGCTGGTTGTACATCTCGACGCGGACCTGGTCGCCGTCGCGCTCGATGAAGTTCTCCTCGTCGTCGGCCGAGATGAAATCCAGCTCGAGGTCGTCGGGGTCGTACACTGAGGCGGGATCGAGCCGGTCGGCCCGGACGATCGAGGCGTCGTGGGGCTCGGGGTAGGTGGGGGTGTCCTTGACCAGCTCCATCCCGGCGTCGTCGTCGCCGATGTAGAACAGCTGGTCGTTCTCGGGGAACACCGGGCCTACCGGGAGGAACCGATCCTTCGAGAGTTTGTTCAGCACGATCAGCCAGTCGCCCTGCGGATCGCCGGTGTAGGATTCGGCGGCGATCAGGTGGCCGGGGCTGTAGTGGACGTCGTGTTTCTCGATGACGGGGTCCTCAGACCCCTTCTCGGCCTCGACGGCGGCTTCGATGTCCCACTTGACGACCTGGGAGTCGACGAACAGCGTCGTGTAGGCGTGGCCGCGGCCGTCGTAGGCGGTGTGCAGCGGGCCGTTCCCGACGTTGACGCGACCGACGATCGCGTCGTTGGGGTCGTCGACCTCGTTCAGCCGATCGATCTCGATGACCGTACACGTCGGGTCGAGCTTGCCGGAGGCAATCGCGTACCGTCCGTCCGGCGTGACGCTGACGCCGTGGGGGTTTGTCGGGACGTCGATGTACCGGACCAGGGGTTCATCGCCGTCGTTGAGGGAGCTGTCCTCGGTGCCGTCGACGACCGGGACGCCGTTTATCTCCTCGTACTCGCCGGCGTCGATCGCGTCCTCGATGCGGGGAATGTTGAAGGCGACCACGTAGTCGGTGTCGGCCGCCGTCATCTCCCGTTCGGTGACGCCCTCCTCGCTGTTGTAGCTGGTCGTGAAGAACCACTCGCCGTCCTTGCCCGAGTCGCCGTTGTCGAGGTTACAGTCGACGCGAACGTCCCACTCGTGGTCGAACGGGTCCGGCGACATCGCCGAGAGCGTCGACCCGTACTCGCTGGGATCGTCGAGGTCGCGGCCGTCGTTCGGAATCGGGACGCGGAGTTCGCCGACGCCGAAGACGTACCGGCTGTCGGGCATCAGCATACATGCGCCGTGGGTTCCCTGGTGGTTCGGCAGGTCGATGATCGCGTCCGTCTCGAAGTACTTCAGGTCGATCCGGGCCATCCGACCGTTGGCCTTGTCGTTGACGAACAGCCACTCGCCGTCGTACTCGTTGTCGGTCTGACTGACGCGGGGGTGGTGGGTGTCACCCCACGTGTAGCCGCCGGACTCCTGGAGCATCTCGTGGGTTTCGTCGTCGAACCCGTACCCTCGAGCGCTCTCGACGTTGAACACGGGGATGCGCATGAGCTGGCGCATCGAGGGAACCCCGTAGACGCGGATGTCGCCGGAGTGGCCGCCCGAGAGGAACGCGTAGTAGTCGTCGTGTTCGCCCGGCGGGACCTCCGTGTCGACGTCGGCCGCCGAGACCTGCTCGTCGTCGCTGAGCAGTCCGGTACAGCCCGCGAGCGATCCCATCATCCCGGTGGCGGCGCCCGCGATCATGAAGTCACGCCGCGGAATTCGTGCGAAGAGCGGATCTCTGTCGTCTACCGCGGTCGTGCTGGTCGGTTCCTCGGGGGTTGTCGGTTCGGACGCATGTGATTTTGTCATCGTCTTGGGGTTGTCGCGGTGGACGTTCCTGCACCTGTACAGGTCACACTCCGTCGGACACGACGTTATGGCTGTTTCAGATTCCCGTCACTTGGGAATATAGGGGGGAACTGGTTCGGCCGAAAGAACACGTATCCTGGCGGTGTAGTTCCTCTACCGCTCACTCCTATTCTCCAGAGGCGTAGGTAGGAAATATTATGAAACTGGGGTAGCACCACTCACGTTCGTCAGCAGTAGCGGACGCCTGCTCGAGCGAGCACCGTGCGATCGGCGTCCGAACCGTTCGAACCCGCTCGTTTCGCGTTCATCTCCGACCGTTCCGGCGGATTGCGGCATCGATCGACCGGGTGTCGGGAGATCGGCTCCCTGTCGACACTCGTCTGGGTCCGCTCGCCGGTCGGCTTCTCGAAGACCCGCTCGGTGCGATCGGTCCCGATGATCCCGTCCTCGAGAAGCACGGCGACGTTCCGCCGCCGAACGGCCGACTACCGGGAGCGAACGGGTGCCTCGGAGTGTTCGATGCCTCGTCCTCGAGGCGTTCCGCCGGTGACGTGTTGTGGATCGGTTCCCGTCAGCGCATCGTGTCCCCCCGTCGGGACTGAGCGTCCGGCCCGTGTAGTAGTCGCCGCCGAGCAAGACTACTATTGACGGTGTCACTCGCATGGCTACCGCTCGCGTGATACGCCCCACAGCAGGAGATCTCTCCGCTCGCGAGCAGGTGCCGAGGTACCATCCGTCGGACTCGGCGGTTTTCGGGGTACGCTTCCGCGCGAACCCGTAACTGGCACGCGCTCGGACCAGCCAGGGACAAACACTAAGCCACAGCTACCGAATGGTGGCGGATGGTAACCGTGCTCGACACGCTGGGTTCCACTCAGGTTGTCACGGGTGTCCTGCTCGCCGCTGCCGCCGCAGCTTCGCTCGTACTGCTCGATGTCCTCCCGACCACCGTTCTCTGGGTCTCGCTGCTCGCCGCGCTGTTCATGATCGTCGTGGAGTTCTCCCTGCTGGTTCGTACGAAACTCGCGGCTTGAACGCCCCGTCGCGAAACACGATTCGACGGTTCTGGAGAATTCCTCCAGATATGGCATTTCACGAGCGACACCGGATACGCGACGCGAACTCGGTGTTCCCTTCCCTCTGGCGGGGCGACTACGAGGAGCGAACGCAGGTTCGACGATGGATCTCACGGAACGCAGTCCTTCCGACCGACTGTCCGTCCGGAGCAGGTGCTCCACCGCATTTCGTAACGGCTACCGAGAACGTCGAGGTCGTTTCCTGACGGAGACGAGTGTGGTCTTTGCCGCTGTTCGCTCCTCTCGAAGCGGCGCCGCCACAGGCGGTCGTCACCGCTCCCTCGCTCGAGATGGGGGCTTCGCACAGCAACTCAATCGGTCGAACAGCGATCTTCCACGTCTCGTCGTTCCTCCGGTGACAGAAACGGTTCGTTGCTCACCAGCAAAGCGACTATTACTTGGTACGAGTATCGAACCCGTACCCTCTCGACTCCAGTTGCGAACAACGGACATTCACCGAGAAACTAGTAGCCACTCAAGCGGAAATTATACGGTAATTGTCCTCCCAGTTCGAACCGGGATTATGGTTTCACCAGGGGAGCTTCGACTGATCGATACGCTGCTCGAGGACGACGCCTTCGAGCCCGACATCTCCGACGACGGGTCGGTGAACTACTCGGCCGCCGCCGACCTGCTCGACGAGATCGACGACGATCCGACCGTCGTCCTCGAGCGGTTCGCCACTCGAGGGGTACTGGCCGACGGGTTCGTCTCGAAGGTGTACGTCTGCCCCGAGTGTACGAGCGAGGGGTTACAGTACACGACCGTCTGTCCGGCCTGCGGGGATCCACAGGCTATCGAGACGACCGTGCTCGAGCACGTCTGTGGCTACGCGGGTCCCGAATCGGAGTTCGAGTCCGAGGCCGGCTACCGCTGTCCCGACTGCGAGCAGGACCTCGAGTCCGTCGACATCGAGAAGAAACTCCGCTACAGCTGCCAGGAGTGTACCGAGTCGTTCGACGTGCCGGACGACCGACTTCGGTGCCGGGAGTGCTCGTCGATGTTCCCCCCGCTGGAGACGATCGAACGGGTCCTGTACCGGTACACGCTCACTCCCGAGGGCGAGACGTGGCTTGCCCGTCAGAAGGCGGCCCGTCGGACGGCCGCGGAGGCGCTAGAGGAGCGTCGCTTCGAGACCGAGATCGACACCACCGTCGGCGACGACGGGTCCCGACGCGTTCACGTCCTCGCCGAGGACGGGCTGATGGGCGAACGACGGATCGTCAGCGTCCACGAGACGCCCGACGCCGAGAGCGTCGACGAGTTCTGTGCGTTCGCGGAATCGGTCGGCGCACACCCGGTCGTCGTGACGACCTCGGGAACCGTCGAGACCGACGTCGCGAAGCGAGCGGAGGGCTCGGAGCTGACGGTGCTGACGTTCGACGAGGACGGGGAGAGCACGCTCGAGCCCGAGTACGACACGACCGAGAGCGTCGGTGCCTATCGACCCGGACTGTTCGAACGCCTCACCGCTGCGCTCGAGGTTCCCGGCCGAAACGGTCGTCAGTGAGGGCAGCCAACACGAGCGTTTTCGGAGTGTCGAAAGGGACGTCGGTCGGTCCCTTCGAGGAGCCGTTTCGGTCCCGATCGTTCGTCTCTGCGGCGGCAGCGCCGGTTCCGACGGTCACGCCACGTCTCACGTCTCGCCGGTTTCGTCACAGTCTCGAGGACGCAGACTCGATTCGGTTCGTTACCTTCGTCTTCGCCGCCGGAATTGGCGGGCAGGACGAACCGAACAGCGACTGACTCTGGCCGCCTGAAACCGTTCACGGAACCGCAGATTTCCCCACCTCAATCTTCCTCCCAGGTACGTTACAGTATGACTGTCAGAACTACCACACGGGGGTTGCTTTTCTGATAGTCCGTAACCTGAAAGGAACGCCACAGGTTTATAAGCGTGGCTCGCTAGAATATAGATAGTTACTCGAGGTGTGTCGGGAACGATTTCCGGCCCGCTGCGCCAACAGCGGACCTCGTGTCCTCCGGGATCTCAGAGAACATGAATACGAAAACGAGAGACGGTAATAAACGTACCGCCGGTAGCGCCCCCGCCCGAGACGTCGCGCTGATCGACGAGCAGACGATCCACCGGCTCGAGGACGACGATACCGAACGATCGGGGTGTCGGTTCGCCGCCGTCGCCCGCTCGCTCGAGGAGGTTTCGATTCCGAACGTACGATTCGACCTCCCGGTGACTCGCGTCGCCTACGTCGACGAGAACGGCCGGTACGGGATCGAGCGGGAGCTCTTCGGCCACCGCGAGGACTGGCAGGGAGTTCCGCGAACGATCGTCGTTTCGGAGGACAGCTACGACATCGTCCGGGAGCTTCCAGACAGTCACCGCGACCGGTACCGTCCGATTCTGGACGTGTACGAGCGTGTCCTCGAGGACGAACGGTAGCGACGGCGGAGCGCGGTCCGACGGCACCGCTTCGACGGGTCCCCGAAACGGAACCCCTCACTCCTCGAGCGACTCATCGATCCGGCCGCCGTACCTGCTGGCGACGTCGATCCGGAACTCGGCGAGCACATCGCGACCGAGCAGGATCGGATACTGTTCTCCGGCTCGGTCCTCGACGATCGCGTCGACGGTTCGTTCGGTTCCTGCGACGCCGACAACGACGTCCACGACGGGTCGCCGACGACGGCCGTTCTCGACGGAGTCGGTCGTTCCGACCTGGATCGGACCGGCGCCGATCGCGGCCGCGAGCTGCAGATCGATCCGAGTTCGCGCGTTGACCGGTTCGGCCCGGCCAGCCACCGACTTCGTGTCGGTCGTGCCGCTGACGACGACGCGTTCGGTGAGCCCGACGACCGGTGCGTCGCTCCCGATCGGCTCGGCCTCGCTCGGGACACACGACGGAACCGAATCGTCGAGCGTCGCCCGCAACTGCTCGACTAGCTCGTCGTCGACCGACCCTCCAACGCGCTCGACCGCGACTTTCGCGATGACGGGCGCCGGACTCCGCCCCGTCGCGCGGAACAGTCCCCTGAATCCGGCGGTCGGGTTGACCTCGAGAACGTACCAGCCGTCCTCGCCCTCGATGAGGTCCACGCCGGCGCAGTCCAGTCCGACCGCGGACGCCGCGGTCGTCGCGGTGTCTTCGACAGTGGCGGGTAGCGCGTCGGTCGCGTCCTCGACGGACCCGCCGCGTGCGACGTTCGTCCGCCACTCCTCCTCGTCGGCGTAGCGGTACATCGCGCCGACGACGGTTCCGTCGACGACGTAGACGCGGAGATCCCGGGTTCGCTCGCGGTCCGCGCGAACGAGTTCCTGCAGGAACGCGCGCCGCGTCCCGACGGTTCCGGTGAGCAGGTCGTTCTGGCGGACCTTCCACGCGCCGCCGCCGTGGGTTCCGACGATCGTCTTGTAGACGAACTCCTCGCCGAACGTCGGGCCGACCCGCCCGACTGTCGTCGTTCCCATCGCCAGCGCCGTCTCCGGAATCGGCACACCCGCTGCGACCATCGTCGCGGCGGCGGCGATCTTGTGGGAGGCGAGCGCCGCGGCGTTAGGATCGTTCACTATCGGCCGAAATCGAGCGATCGCGTTCGCGATTCCGACGGCCTCGACGGGCTGGGTCGCCGTCGACAGCAGCAGGCGGTTGATCACTACGTCCACGTCCGGCTCGAGAACGAACGTACCGTCCGTAAATCGCAGGAGGACGTTGTTTTCGCGGAGCCAGACGGGCTCGTGGCCGAGCTCCTCGACGGCGTTGCAGATCGCCTTCGACTCCTTGCTATCGTGAAAACTCAAAACGCCGACCCGAACCGAATTGTCGTCCATGTGCCGCTCTACGGCGTGCGAATCGGTAAAACCGTAGCCCGAAAGCTGACTCGAGCGGGCGGATTCAGGTGAGTGTCCGTCCTCGAGCCGAGGTGACCATTTCGCTCATCCCGGTGTGAATGTCTCGTTTCCGTACAGCAAGGTACTTTCACCTCTCCCGTTCTCCATACCGGTATGCAAGGGCTTCGCTGGCTTCAGCTGAGCGCCGACGAGATGAGCGAATTCCTCGGTCGAGGCGGGGTCGGGGTTATCTCCTTCGCGACGGGCGCGGACGACCCTCCGGTCTCGGTTCCCGTTTCCTACGGGTACAACCCGGACGAGGGAGCGCTCTACTACCGACTCTCGATGCCGAAGGACGGCCGGAAGGCTGAGCTCGTCGACCGATCCGTCTCGTTCGTCACGCATCGGAACACCGACGACGGCTGGCGGAGCGTCGTCGCCAGCGGCGAACTCGAGGAAATCTCCGACGATCCGTTCGATCCAGGCGCGCTCCACGGGATGTGGGCCGTCGAGATCCCGCTCGTCGACGTCTTCGAACGACCGCCGAAGGAGGTGGCGTTTCGCTTCTTCCGCCTCGAGCCCGAGACGATGACGGGGCGGAAGGAGGTTCGAACCGACTCCTGATACCGGCGGATCGAGCGCGTCCCGGTCGCCGAGTCGGGCTGGTATCCTGCCGAGCGGGACGAGTTCCGCCAGCGAGCCAGACGCCGTCACTCGAGCCGAGCGTCGGTGATCCGCAGCCGGCCCCACTCCCCGTTCCACTCCCGTTCGAACTCGAGTGCAATGGAGCGCGTCATATGCGGACCGTCGATCACGATTGTCTCGAACTCCCCGTCCTCGCCCAGGAGATGAGTTCCGTGCTCGCGACGGATCGCCTCTAGATCGGCCAGGGCGTCCCGGTCCAGCCGCCGACCGAGCCAGTCCGCGTCGAACCCGGGAGCCGACACTTCTACGATCACGATCCCGAGGCCGCCGTCGATCATCGCCGTCGCGAGCTCCCGCGGCTCCGCTCGCCACAGCGGCGCGAGAAAGTCACAGCCGAGTCCGTCACAGAGCGATCGCAGGCGGTCGGCCTGGAACTCGCTTTCGACGACGCCGGCGACGACACCCTCGAGCCCGCCGTCGAACGCGTCGTCGAGACGCTCGAGTGCGACCTCCAGCGGCTCGAGATCCTCGACTCCGTTCGCCGGGGTCGGTCGTAGATCGGGCGGTTCGATATCGGTCGTGGGAAGCCCCGCATCGGCGGTGGGGATCCCGATACTTCGTGCTGCCAGCCGGGCGACCGACGTCGCCGGGGCGTGATAGGTGTGACTCCCCTCCGGAGGGCGAACGGCGACGAGCCGGCGAACGTCGCGGCCTGCCTCCAGCGCCCGGTACAGCGCCCACGAGGAATCCTTTCCGCCGGAAAACAGCGCGACCCAGCCGCCATCGGATGCGACCATAGGTACACTTCGTTCCCGCTCGATAAACATCCGGGGGCAGACGGGGCTCGAGCGCGGCTGTTCGCAGCGCCAGGCCTATCACGGAGTCGGTCGTCGAGTCGTCCATGCAGATCGACGTTCGGACGAACGAGCGGGTCGATATCGTCGACGTCACCGCCGACGTCGCCGATGCAGTCCCGACCGATCTCGAGAGCGGGCTCTGCACCGCGTACGTCCCGCACACGACGGCCGGCGTGATCGTCAACGAGCGCGAGGACCGGCTCCTCTCGGATCTCGAGGATGCGCTCGAGCGCCTCGTCCCGCGCGGCGAGGGGTACGCCCACGACGCGATCGACGACAACGCGGACGCCCACCTGCGGTCGACCCTGCTCGGCGAGAGCGTCACGGTTCCCGTCGTCGACGGCGACCTCGCGCTCGGGACCTGGCAGGCGATCCTGTTCGTCGACTGCGACGGCCCGAGGCAGCGTCGGCTTCGGGTGACGACCGTCTCGGCGTAGCGCGTCCCGTCCGTACCCGGCGCGAAATCTTCGGCCGCCCGCTCGAGGTGGGTGGTGTCGTGAACGCGGAGCGACACCCGTCAGCGGACGTCGACTGAGGAGTCGCACCTCGGGCCCGCCGTCAGTTCGATCGCTCGAGGACTCCCGCGGTCGGCTTCGGAACGCCCCACCCGCGGAGCGATTTGGGTCCCCAGACGATCACGAGACAGACCGCGACGAGCACCGTTCCGAGGTGGACGACGGGATACATCTCGCTCGCGAATCCCATCGTCTCGCCGGTCAGATTGCCGACGAAGTGGAGACCGATCACCGCGAGGACGCTTCGCCGAGTGTTGTTGTACACCCACGTCCCGACGATCGCGGTGAGGACGATACTCGGGAGCCACCACCACAGTTCCGGCTGGAACGTCGTCTCGTCGTAGTAGCCGACCATGTAGACCAGCGGCACGTGCCACGCCGCCCAGACGACTCCGAGGATCAGACTCGCCGCGAGCGCGCTCCAGCGCGCCTGCAGCTGATCGAACCAGTAGCCGCGCAGCCCGATCTCTTCGACTACGGGAAAGACGAGCGCAACGGCCAGTAGCAGGGCGAGGGATCCCGGCTCGAGGAGTCGCCGCGGCTCGGCGATCTCGAGCGGAGAAGACGTGTACCCGATCGCGATCGCGACCGCAGCCGCCACCAGAGTGAACGTCGGGTACAGCAGCGCGATTACCAGCCACCAGCGGCGCCGAATACGGTCGGTTTCGGTCAGTCGACGCCGAAGGTCGCGGTAGCCGTCCCGACCGCTCGTCAGCCACAGCAGGGAGAGCCCCGCCACCAGCGGGCTCGAGCCGCCCACGAGGAGGAAGGCGACGTTCGGGAACGTCCAGACGGAGTCGCCCGAGAGCACGATCGGGAGCCACCAGAGGTACGCCCAGCCGAGGTAGCAAATGGGGAACCCCCACGGTGCGAGGCGACGCCCGAAAGCTGGGATGCGGCTCCTCGGTCGTCGTTCTCTCGGATTCACGTTCCCCATTCGCGGAGCCGACGGATGGACCTGTCGCGGCTCGTGGCAGCCGCGAGCCGTTCTCGAGAGCGGACAGATACGCCGTCGTGTCAGTGCAGTCGTCGTGCAAAACCGGTTTACGTCGCTCGCCGTAGCCAGCCCACCCGATGCGAACCGCTCTCTTGACCGATCCGATCGGTGTCCCACGACGGAACCGAACCCCATCTCAACGGCCCCGACCCGCTTCGAGGAGCGTCTCTCGCTCGCCGATCCGTTTTCAGGGAACCGGTGCGGGTGCGGACGTCGGACGCTGCTGGGGATTCTCGCCGCTGTCGGCGGAACGGTCGCTCTCGGAGGGTGTACCGAGCCGGCAGCCGTTCACGACGCGTGAGGCGGCGTCGAGGAGATCGTCCTCGAGGGCGACGTCGACGGATGGCGGGGCCTCGAGCCCGACGCTATCGCCGGCGAGTGGAGTCCAACGCTCGTCCTCTACGAGGGCCGGGAGTACGGGATCACCGTCAGAAACGGTAACGGCGAATCGCACGCCATCGTACTCCGTGACGGTGACGGAGCGATCACCGAGCGACATCTGACGGAGTCGATCGAAACGCGAGGGGAGACACGAACGCTTCGGGTTCGGGCGGACTTGGGACTCGCCGAATACGCCTGCGGGGCTCACCCCGACCCGATGGCTGGCAGGATCGAGGTTCGTACGGAGAACGATACCGACGTCGACCACGACGAATAGCTGGGTCTCGACTCGCCTCCCTGCTGGCAGCGCGGACCGCAGCGCTCGTCGTGGGGCGCTCGAAGCGGCTGTAGTCCGATTTTCCAGTCGGGACGTAAATTACGCAGGTACATATGTAATCAGAACGGGGAATTCTCCCTCGAGAGACGGTGACTGCGGCCAACTGGACGAGCGATCGAACGGCCGGACTCGAGAGCCAAGCGGGTTCGGTTGGCACTCGTCTCGAGAACGGCTCCCAGTCCCGATATTATCACGTCGTGGGAACTCTTGCGGGAGACTTTACGCCCACCGCCCGTCGTAGAACCAACTGATCATGAGTGAGTGTCCGATCCTCGACGAGAACGGGATCGTGTACCGGACCTGCGAGGCGGACGGGGTCCTTCGCGTGCTCGCCAGCGCGCGTCGTCGGGAGATCGTCTCAGAGCTGGAGGCGTCCGACGAGAACTGGATTACGGTCGACGAACTGGCTCGAGCCATCTCCGCGACAGGTGACGAAACGGACGACGACGGGTGGGCGGGAGAGCTGCACCACGTCCATCTACCGATGCTCCGAGATATCGGTCTCGTCGACTACGACCGCCACGGGAGGACGGTTCGCTACTACCGCTGTGACCTCGTCTCGAGCGTGCTCGAGGCGGTCGATTCGGAGGTCCCGTCGGCTCGGTAGCGACCGAACCCCACTGTCAGCCGGGGACGCGTATCCCGTAGCCGATCCTCACCACCCGGGGATCGTGGGTGGGTTTTTGGTAGTAGTCCGTGACTAGGCGCATATGTCAGTCGACGAACTGCGGGAGTACGGATTGGTCGAAATGGACGACAGTGAGATTCGAAACTTCCTCTCGACCCGGAAGACGGGTGTTCTCGGGCTTCCCAACGAAGGTGCACCTTACCTCCTTCCGCTGTCGTTCGGCTACGACGGCGACTCTCGCCTGTACTTTACGTACCTCCTCGGTTCGAACAGCCGAAAGGAAGCGCTAACCGAACGGGCCGAGAGCGCGAGCTTTCTGGCGTTCTCGATCGACACGGCGTACAGCTGGGAGAGCGTCCTCCTGTCGGGACGGATCTCCACCGTCTCGGAATCGTCGTGGGACGAACTCGAGGACGTTCTGGCCGACGCGTGGCGGCCGAGCCTCCTCGAGTCGGCGTCACACTCCGGGAAGGTCGCCGTCTACGAGTTCCGGGTCGACGAGCAGACGGGGATCAAACACCAGGGGCTCCCGCCCGCCTTCGAGCCGGCGGACGAGTAGCGATCGACGGCTCTCGCGCTTCCGTCGCGAGCCGACGAGCCCCGACCGATTCGCTCCCCGACGCTCGAGCGGAAGTCGACCGGCCGATCGCAGTCGTCGCGCTCCTTCTGTCAGGAGGTCTGGTGTTACTTATTTGAGTCCCTCCGGTGTGGAGTCCGACGCCGATGTACGACACGATTCTCGTGCCGACCGACGGAAGCGAGCCGGCCGACCGGGCGGTGGAGCACGCGCTCACGCTCGCGGATCGATACGGCGCGGATATCCACGCCCTGTACTGCGTCGAAACCCACCGGTATGGCGAACCCGCGCTGAGCAGCACCGAACTCGTCCTCGACGACCTCGAGGACCGCGGCGCGGCGATGCTCGAGGGGGTCGGCGATCGGGCGGCCAACGCTGGCGTCGAGTGTCGCTGGACCGTCTGTCACGGCCGCCCCTGGGAGGAGGCCCGCGAGAAGGCGGCGGAACTCGACGCCGACCTGATCGTGATCGGCTACCAGGGCCAGAGTCACACGCGGACGGATCGGATCGGGAGCGTCGCCGAGCGGATCGTCCGAACCGCCGACCGACCGGTGTTGACGGTCTGATCCCGCGGAGTTTCGACGCGGCGGCAAACTGGCCGGATGGGGCCCGCCGTCCCCGCAACTGATACCAGCACGGTCGTCGTACCGAGACCGACGAGATGCACGCTCCATCGCTCCCGGATCGGTCGATCGAGGCGTACGCCGAGGTCACCCCCGGCGATCGGCTCGAGCGGCTCCGAGCGCTCGCCGAGACGCTGGACGGCGTCAGGGTGCTCCACGTCAGCTCGACGTCGACCGGCGGCGGCGTCGCGGAGCTTCTCCGGTCGATCGTCCCGGTGTGTGTCGATCTCGGCGTCGACACCGACTGGCTCGTCATGGACGCCGACGACGAGTTCTTCGAGGTGACGAAGGCGCTCCACAACGGGCTTCAGGGGAGCGGGACCGAGCTGACCGAGGCGATGAAGGCGACCTATCGTGCGGTAACCGAGCGAAACGCGACCGAGATCGAGGGCGAGTACGACGTCGTCGTGCTCCACGACCCCCAGCCCCTCGGGACGATCGATCGGCTCGAGGAGGCGATGCCGAACGCGACGTTCGTCTGGCGCTGCCACGTCGATCTCACCGCTCCCGCCGAGGAGCACCTCGCGTTTGTTTCCGAGTACGCAAAGCGGGTCGATCACGCGGTCTTCAGCCGGGCGGCGTACGGCGGCTCGATCGACGTTCCGGGAGCGAGCGTCGTCCATCCCTCGATCGATCCGCTCTCCGAGAAGAACCGGTCGCTCGAGGAGGCGACGGTCGCCGCCGAACGCGATCGGCTCGAGCCCCTCTCGTTCGACGCTCCGGTCGTCGCGCAGGTCTCCCGGTTCGACCCGTGGAAGGACCAGTTCGGGACGCTCGAGGCGTCCCGCCGAGCCCGCGAGGCGGTGCCGGACCTCCAGCTAGCGCTCGTCGGTGGGATGGCCGGCGACGATCCGGAGGGAGCGGAGCTGTACGAGCGGGTCGCCGAGGAGGCGGCCGCCGACCCGGACGTCCACGTGTTGACCGATCTCCCGGACACGACGGTGAACGTCCTGCAACGGGAGTCCGACGTCGTCGTCCAGAAGTCGCTTCGTGAGGGGTTCTGGCTGGTCGTCTCGGAGGCGCTCTGGAAGCGCACGCCCGTCGTCGGGTCGAACGTCGGCGGCATCCCACTACAGGTCGAGGACGGTCACGACGGTTACCTCGTCGAGCCGAACGACGTTCCGGGCGTTACCGACGGCGTCGTCGCGCTGCTCGAGGACGAGCGCCTGCGAACGAGCTTCGGTGCGAACGGCCGAGACCGCGTCCGCGAACGTTTCTTGCTTCCTCGCCAGCTCGCGGACCTCCTCGGTGTCCTCGCGACGGTGCTGGATCTCGAGTGCTGACGGAGACGCTGACGACCACGCCACGGGCGAAACACGGCGCTGACGGCTGCCGATCCGCTCAGTACCGATCGAAGTACCGGTCCTGTACCTTCACGAAGACGGCCATCAGCAGGGCGAAGACGACCGCCGCGACCGCGATCTGTGCCCAGTGGACGAGCGCGAGCGGTTCGACGTCGAACAGGAGCTGCCCGGTCGGCGTGTAGAGCACGAGCAGCTGCAGCGCCATCGCAACGCCGACGGCGAGCACGAGCCACCGGTTCGAGCCGATCCCGAGACCGTACCGGAACCGGATCGCCTGGATGCGAACGATTTCGAAGACGACGAAACCGGTAAACACCATCGTCTGGGCGAGCTCGCGGCCGACGTCGTAGTCGGGACTCCAGCCCAGCAGCGCTCCGGTGACGTCGTACCCCGGGATCAGCTCGCCGTAGAAGTTCAGCGTGAACAGCGGGAGCAAACAGACCGTCATGAACAGCGCGATACCGACGATCGAGGTCACGATCCGATCCGTGATGACGCCCTCGTCCGGCGGTCGCGGCTCCCGTTCCATGATGTCGTCGGCCGCCGGGTCGACGCCCATCGTCAGCGCCGGAATGCCGTCGGTGACGACGTTGATCCAGAGCACTTGGATCGGCGTAATCACGAGGCCAAGACCCGCGAGCGTCCCCGTGAAGATCATCGTCACCTCGCCGCCGTTGCCGGAAAGCAGGTAGTTGACGAACTTGCGGACGTTGTCGAAGATGCGTCGGCCGCCCCGCACCGCATCACGGATCGTCGCGAAGTTGTCGTCCAGCAGGACGATGTCGGAGGCCTGCTCGGTCACGTCGGTGCCGCGGATCCCCATGGCGACGCCGACGTCGGCGTTTTTGACCGCGGGCGCGTCGTTGACGCCGTCGCCGGTCATCGCCACCGTGTGGCCCTTCGCCTGAAGCGTCTGAAGGATTCGGGTCTTGTGTTCGGGGGATGTGCGTGCGAAGATGTCGACGTCTTCGACGACGGCCGCAAGCTCCTCGTCGCTCATCTCCTCGAGCTCGGGACCCGTGATCACCGTCGCCGAGCGAAGCCCGATCTCCTCGCCGACCGCCCGCGCGGTGACGGCGTTGTCGCCGGTGATCATGACGATGTCGATGCCGGCGTCGAGACAGCCTGCGAGCGCGTCCGGGACCTCGGGGCGGGGTGGGTCGAGCATTCCCTGCAGACCCAGAAAGACCATCCCTCGCTCGAGGTCCTCGTCGGGATTCTCGGCCTGTGCGTCGGGAACCGCTGGTCGGTAGGCAAAGCCCATTACCCGAAGCGCGTCCTCGCCGAACGATTCTGTCCGTGCCTCGAGCTCCCGACGACGCTCGTCGGTCAGCTCGACGACCTCTCCGCCGACGAGTTCGCGGTTACAGCGCTCGAGGACGGTTTCGGGAGCGCCTTTCGTGTACGCGGTGATGCCACCGTCGGGCGTCCGATGGACCGTCGTCATCCGCTTTCGCGCGGAGGTAAAGTCGATCTCGCCGATCCGGGGGTACGTCTCCTCGAGCTCCTCGTGGTCGAACCCGGCCTTCTGTGCGGCGACGAACAGCGCGATCTCAGTTGGATCGCCGAGATACGTCCGATCTTCCTCGCTGCGCTGGTCATCGGTCGCGGCTCCACCGTCGTCGTCCCGTTCGCGGGTTCCGACGTCGACGTTGTTACACAGCATTCCACAGCGCAACACCTCGGCCACGCAGTCCTCGTCGACGGGATCGCCGTCCCGGCGGAACTCGCCGTCGGTGCCGTAGCCGGTGCCGGTTACCTCGTAGGTTTCGCGGTTGGTAACGATCCGCTGGACGGTCATCTCCTCCTCGGTGAGCGTCCCCGTCTTGTCCGTACAGATGACGTCGACCGAGCCCAGCGCCTCGACGATCGGCAGTCGGCGAACGAGGGCGTTCTGCTCGGCCATCCGTCGAGCCCCGAGCGCCAGCGAGAGGGTGACGACCGCGGGCAGCCCCTCGGGCACCGCCGAGACCGCGATCCCGACCGCCGTGAGAAACACCTGCAGCGGCGCCGTGTCGCCGACGACGAGTTCGGTGACCGCGATGATCGAGACGATCCCGACGACGCCGACCGCGATGAGCTTCCCCAGCCGATCCATCTCGGCCTGGAACGGCGTGTCGCGGTCCTCGGCCTCCTCGAGCGCGGTCGCGATCTGCCCGATCTCGGACTCCGGACCGGTCTCGACGACGACGGCGGTTCCGGAGCCCCGCTGGACGACAGTGTCCTTGTAGAGAACGTTCTCGCGCTCGGCCAGCGAGGTATCCGTGGCGACCTCGCCGACCGCTTTCGAGACGCCGACGCTCTCGCCCGTCAGCGCCCCCTCGTCGACGCGCAGGTTGGACTCCTCGACGAGTCGGGCGTCCGCGGGAACGATGTCGCCGGCCCCGACGAAGATCACGTCGCCGGGGACGAGGGTCCTCGCGTCGACCTCCCGCTTCTCGCCGCCGCGTCTGACCAGTGCGGACGTCGTCGACAGCTCCTCGAGCGCCCGGATGCTCTGCTCGGCCCGGTAGTCCTGGAGGAAGCCGAAGAGCGTGATGAAGACGACGATACCCGCGATGACGCCGGCGTCGATCAGGTGGCCGACGCCCGCCATCACGATCGCGGCGACGATCAACACCCAGATCAGCGCCGAGGTGTACTGCTCGAGCAGAATCCGGAGCGGAGAGACGCCCGCCCCCGCTTCGATCTCGTTCGGCCCCTCGCGCTCGAGGCGGGCACCTGCTTCCGCCGAGTCCAACCCATCCGGTGAGGTCTCCAGGTCCGCGTAGACGTCCTCGAGCGGCCGCGAGTGCCAGCCGCCGCCAGTGTCCGACCTGGCTCGCTCGTATTGCTCTGACTGTGACACGTGTGGAGTATGACTTTCAGTAGGGTAATGAGTAGTCGCGATCCCCGAAGGTTGGGAATACGAGCCAATCGTCGCGTCCTATTCGGGTTACGGCGGCCGATCAGCCGTCGGCGAGCGACTCGGAGCCAACTGCCGAGGCGGTTCACCGATCACGCGCCTGCTCCCGTCTCCCCACGATATCCGGCAGCAGTTTCCGCTGGGCCGACGCGAGATGTTCCGCGAACGTCGCCCGGTTGATCTCGAGCGCCGCGGCGACCTCGCCGGCCGTGGCGTCCCGCGGTCGCTCGAAGTACCCCATCTCGAGGGCCGTCCGGAGCACCTCGATCTGGCGGTCCGTGAGGACGTCCCGGTCGATACACAGCAGGTTCGACTCGTCTCGGTTAGTCTCGGAGCGAATGAGCCGTTCGACCGAAAGCCCGTCGTACCGCGAGCGAAGCTCCGTGAGCAGGGGCCGGATCTCGTCCATCTCGGCGACGTGAAAGGTGACGAACAGCGCGTCATCGCTCGCCTCGACGTTCGCGATCGGACAGCCGAACCGTTCGATCGAGACGCAGGGACAGTCCCGGTTGGCATCCCGGTCGAACCGGTAGATCTCGCTCGAGGCGTCACTGAACACCGTCTCGACGGGGAGCTCGAGGGTATCAGAACCGTCCGCGTCCGATTCGAGGACGAACTCCTCGACCGTCCGTCCCGTCTCCGGATCGGCAGACCAGGCGATCGATCGCCCGGTCCCGCCGGTCGCCGCGGCGACGTCCACGACCGGACACTCCGCGGGGGACTCGATCCGTAGCTCGACGCGAGCGCCACCTCCCATGCGGTGCGGTACCAGAACACATTATATAAGTGGGGTCCATGAGAGTTCCTGGTTCCGATATCGGACGCTGTAGCCGACGGTCCACGACCCTCTCGCCGTCGATCGCGAGACGCACCGAGTATATAAACCACCACAGCGTTGTGGGGGCGATCGTTTGTCGCCGCGTCACACAGTACCGGCCATGAGCACCGATTCGTCGACGCAGGAACGGAACCCGTTTCGAGCGATTGAACTTCCCGACGGCATCGATCCGATCTCGAAGGGGATCGTTCGTTCGTTCGAGCGGACCGACGGAACGGTGACGGTCGAGGTCGCCGTCGACGGGCTCGGCGACGACCTCGCGGAACGGATCGTCGAGCAGATCCGCGGCGCCGCGCTCGCGGTGCCGGAGACCGAACGCGTCCGCGTGTTGCCGGCGCGCCACGAGGACAAGGACGTCGAGCTTCCCGCCGTCGATCACGTGATCGCCGTCGCGAGCGCGAAAGGCGGCGTCGGGAAGACGACCGTCTCGGTCGCGCTCGCGCGGACGCTGTCGGCCAGGGGGTATGACGTCGGGCTCTTCGACGCGGATATCTACGGACCGAACGTCCCCCATCTCCTCGAGGACGTCGAGGGACCGGTCCTGACGAACGACAGCGGCCAGCCGGTCCCCCTCGAGGGCGAGGACGGACTGCAGGTCCTCAGCCCCGGCGTCGTCGGTGGCGACCCGCCGACGGCCCGCCGCGGCGCGATCGCGTACGGCGCCGTCGAGAACCTGCTCGGCCAGGGTGCCTGGTCCGAGCGGGACGTGCTGATCATCGATATGCCGGCGGGCTCCGACGATGTCGTCGGCGCCGTGGTCGAACACGTCCCGGTCGACGGCGCCGTCTTCGTGACGACGCCGTTCGACGCGAGCGTCGACGACACCCGCCGCACGATCGAGCTGTTCGACGAGCGTGGCGTCGCCGCCGTCGCGGGGGTCGTCAACATGAACAGCTTCGCGTGTGAGTGTTGCGGGGAGCGAAACGTCCTGTTCGAGGACGCCGTCGAACTGGACGTCCCGATCGTCCACGGTGTTCCCTTCGACCGCGAGCTCCAGCGCAACCCCGGGGGTCGCCGCGAGTACGACGCGTTCGACGACCTCGCGGGGACGGTCGGCGAGTTCCTGGAGGCGATCCTCGGCGCCGTCCCAGACGACGCCCTCGAGCTGCGGGGGCTGCCCCGCGAGAGCCAGGTGCGACAGTTGAGCGACGAGCTGGGTGCGATCGCGCCTGGCGATCGCGTCCGAGCCGTCGTCGAGGATCCGGGGGCGGTCGACGACGCGCTTCGGGCCGACGTCGGTCGCGTCCTCGCTACGACCGAGCGCTCGCCGATCGGGGCGACCGGGGCCCTGCTCGAGCTGACGCGGGGCTGATCGTCGCTTACTGCCCGTCGCTCGTTACTCGCGCTCGTGGTTCGCCGTTCGTCACTGCCCCCTGTTTCTATCCCCGTTAAAAACTCCCATAGTGCGGTGGATGTACGCTGTTCGGCGGGGCCGTAAGAGATAGGGATATGCGCACTGATCGCACGACGACCGCGCTCGACGGCACGATCGGCGTTTCGACTCCGACGCCGGCCTCCGGCGGGGTGAACCGACCCGACGTCCTCGTTCCGGATCGGAGGTGGGACGATGGCTAGCGACGAGTTCGATCCTGCGTCGGAGACGCCCCTCGCGGACGGCCCGTCGCGTCGTTCGGTCCTCAAGGCGGGCGCCGTCGCGGCCTCGACCGCGCTCGCGGGCTGTACGCTTCCGGGTGCCGGTGACGACGAGGAGCCGGACGAGCCGTTCAACGTCTTCGAGGAGTACCCGGACCGCGACTGGGAGGAGTTCTACCGCGACATCTGGGCGGTCGACGACACGTTCATGCTGACGTGTACGCCCAACGACACCCACAACTGCTACCTCGAGGCCCAGGTCACCAACGGAACGATCACGCGCCTCCAGCCCTCGATGGGCTACGGCGAGGCGACTGACCTCCAGGGGAACCAGGCGTCCTCGCGCTGGGATCCCCGCGTCTGCCAGAAGGGGCTGGCGATGATCGAACGCTTCTACGGCGATCGCCGCGTCCACGCGCCGATGGTTCGGGAGGGGTTCCTCGAGTGGGTCGAGGACGGCTTCCCCCGCGAGGACGACGGCTCGATGCCCGAGGAGTACGCCCAGCGCGGCGAGGACGGCTGGGAGGAAGTCTCCTTCGAGGAGGCCTACGAACTGGCCGCGGAGACGATCCTCGAGCTCGCCGACCACTACAGCGGCGACGACGGCCAGCAGTCGCTGCTCGAGCAGGGTTACGACGAGCGGGTCGTCGAGGAGACCGGCGGCGCCGGAATTCAGACGATGAAGTTCCGCGGCGGCATGCCGCTGCTGGGCCTGATCCGCCTGATGGGGATGTACCGGGTGGCGAACCAGATGGCGCTGGTCGACCACCACGTTCGGGACGTCGACGAGGACGAGGCGATCGGCGGCGTCGGCCTGGACAACTACTCCTGGCACACGGACCTGCCGCCGGGCCACACCATGGTCACCGGCCAGCAGACCGTCGACTTCGACCTGTCGAACGTCGAGTACGCCGACCACATCGTCCTGATGGGAATGAACTGGATCTGTACGAAGATGGCCGACTCCCACTGGCTGACCGAGGCCCGGATGAAGGGCGCTGACGTCACCGGTGTCTTCACCGATTACGCCGCCACGGCGACGAAGTGCGACGAGGTGATCACCGTCAGGAACGGGACCGACACGGCGCTGTTGCTCGGCGCTGCCCGGCAGATCATCGAGGAAGACATGTACGACGCCGAGTTCGTCCGCCAGCACACCGACCTGCCGCTGTTGGTGCGGATGGACGAGGGTCGACTACTGCGCGCAAGCGAGGTGATCGAGGGCTACGAGCCCGCGGAGCTGGAGAAGACCGTGGTCGTCGAGGACGACGAGGAGCGTCCGAGTGAGGGCGTGACCGATATCTGGGAGAACGTCCTCACTGAGGACCTGCGGACCGACTGGGGTGACTTCGTCGTTCGCGACGAGGAGGCTGAGGAGTACGTGGCGGTCAGCCGCGACGAAGTCGGCGAGGACTTCGACGTTCCCGCGAGTCTGGAGGGCCCCTTCGAGGTCGAGACCGTCGACAGCGCGAATCAGGATGATTCGCTGGCAGCCGGCGAAGCCGGCGACGGCGAGACGATCGAGGTTCGTACCGTCTTCGACCTGATCGCCGAACACCTCGCCGACACGTGGGACGCCGAGACCGTCGCGGACGTCACCGGCACGGATCCCGACGCAGTCGAGAGTCTGGCCGAGGCGTTCGGGACGAGCCACGAGTCGGCGCTGCTGTTGACCGGGATGGGGCCGAACCACTACACCAACCAGGACCTGTTCGGTCGCGCCTCGTTCCTGTTGACGTCGCTGACGCGCAACGTCGGCCACTTCGGCGGCAACGTCGGTAGCTACGCCGGGAACTACCGTGGGGCCTACTTCAACGGCCGAACCCAGTGGATCAACGAGGACCCGTTCGACCCCGAACTCGACCCCGACGAGCCAGCCAGCGAGGACGAACGCCAGACCTCCCAATCGACCCACTGGTACTCCCACGGCGATCGGCCGCTGAAGTTCGACGACGAGGGCGAGTACGATCCGGAGGACGGCGAGTACTACATGGGCGACTCGCACATGTTTACGCCGACGAAGTTCCTCTGGACGGCCGGCTCGAACTCGATTCTGGGCAACGCGAAAGGCGCCTACGACATTATCCAGAACATGCTACGGACGGGAGCTATCGAGGCCGTCTTCACCAACGAGTGGTGGTGGACGAAGACCTGCGAGTACTCCGATATCGTCTTCCCGGTCGACTCGTGGGCCGAACACCACGTCCACGACATTACGGCCTCGGTGACGAACCCGTTCGTGATGACGATGCCCGAGACGGGCCTCGAGGAGCGGATCTACAACACCCGGAACGACGCCCAGATCTACGCGGGCGTCGCGGCGGCGCTGGCCGAATCCACCGGCGACGACCGGTTCGAGGACTACTGGACGTTCATCGACGAGGACGACCACCAGGCGCGCCCGTACCTCCAGCGCATCGTCGACAACTCGAACACCGTCGCCGGCTACGATGTCGACGAGATGCTCGAGGAGGCCGAGAACGGCGTTCCGAAACTCATCATGACCGGGACCTACCCCAAATTCAAGGGTGGCCGACAGATTCAGGGGGACGACCCCTGGTACACGAAGACCGGTCGCCTCGAGTTCTTCCGTGAGGAGGGCCACTTCGCTGACGCCGGTGAGAACATCCCGGTCTTCCGGGAGGTGATGGACGGGACGCCCAACGAGCCGAACGTCCTCGTCGACGACGGCGATCACCCGCTGATCGACCCGGAAACGCCCGAGGACCGCGGCTGGGATCCCGACCAGCTCGACGGCGACCTCCGTCAGGTGCGCAACGTCGTGATGGGGGCCGAGGAGTTCCTCGAGTCCGAGCATCCGCTAATGGAGCTAGACGAGGGGTACCGCTACAACTACATGACGCCGAAGTACCGCCACGGCGCCCACACGTTCGCCAACGCCCTGCCGAACATCGCGGTCTGGTGGGGCAACTTCGGCGACTTCGACCGCGAGGACGAACGGCGTCCGTACGTCGGCGAGGGATACGTCGAGATGAACCCCGCCGACGCCCAGGAAGAGGGCCTCGAGGACGGCGACTACGTCTGGATCGATGCCGATCCCGAGGACCGCCCGTACCGCGGATGGGACGAGGACGACGACGATTACCAGGTTGCGCGGGCGATGATGCGCGTTCGCTACCAGCCAGCGTTGCCCTCGGGGATCGTCAAGAGCTGGATGAACCTCAACGAGGCCACTCACGGCAGCGCCGACGGGCACGAGGCACGCGATGACGGCGAGGCGCGAAACGAAGAAACCGACTACGTCTCGCTGTACCGGTACGGCGGTCACCAGAGCGCGACCCGGACGTGGTTCCGGCCGACGCTGCTGACCGACGACATGGCCCGGAAGAACTACGGCGGACAGAACGTCGAGACCGGCTACGCCGCGGACGTCCACTGCGCCAACGGCGCCCCGAAGGAGGCGTTCGTCAGGGTCGAACACGCCGAGGACGGCGGCCTCGAGGGCGAGGGACTCTGGCGGGTCGCCGAGATGGGGCTGCGACCCGGCTACGAGGACGACGCGATGGAACAGTACCTGGACGGCGACTTTATCGACACCGGAGGTGAATGATCGTGCCACAAGTAGACAACTGGCAGCTGAACCGCGAGGTCGAGTTCCCCTACGAGGAGGCCCGCCCCGAGCGACAGTGGGCGGCCATGTTCGACCTGAACAAGTGCATCGAGTGTCAGACCTGCACCCTGGCCTGCAAGACGACCTGGACCCACGAGGAGGGCCAGGAACACATGTTCTGGAACAACGTCGAAACCAAACCCTACGGCGGCCACCCTGTCGGCTGGGACAAGCGGACCCTCGAGGATATGGGTGCGATGGAGTGGGACGGCGACACCTACGAGGGTGACACCATCTTCGAGACCGAGGACGTCGACTGGGACGATCCCGACACCCACCCGACCGAGGAGAACATCAACGACGATGTCGCCGGCTTCATGCCGGACATCCAGGACGACTGGCGCTACCCCAACCTCGGCGAGGACGAGAGCGCGGGCGAGGGGATGGAACCGGACATGCACTTCGACGACGACACGCACCCGATCTGGTTCTTCTACCTTCCACGGATCTGTAACCACTGCACGTACGCCGGCTGCGCCGGCGGCTGTCCCGTGCAGGCGATTTACAAGCGCCCCGAGGACGGCGTCGTCCTGATCGACCGCGAGGAGTGCGAGGCGCGGCTGGTTTGCAACGAGACCTGCCCGTACAAGAAGGCCCAGTTCAATCCGGCCGAGAACATCTCCCAGAAGTGCGTCGGCTGCTACCCGAAGACCGAGGACGGACGGGCGCCGCAGTGTTTCGAGACCTGTCTCGGGAAGATCCGGCTCCACGGCTACATCAACACGCCCGAAGAGGCCGACGACAGCGATCCGATGGAGGAGCCGACGAACCCGATGGACTTCCTCGTCCACCGGAAGGAGATCGCCCTGCCGCTGTACCCGCAGTTCGGCCTCGAACCAAACGTCTACTACATCCCGCCGACGACGGCACCGATCGACTACCTCGAGCAGCTGTTCGGGCCCGGCGTCGAGGACGCCTTCGAGACGTACCGCGGGATCGGTGACGGCGACGAACCGGCCCTCGAGGGGTTGTTGAACCTGATGGGTAGTACCGAGTGGTCGCTCACCGAGTTCGAGGTCGACGGCGACGAGGCGATCGGCTACTACGAGGGCGACGAGGTCGGTCGGGTCCCGATCACGGAGCCACAGGCCGAACGCGACCGCGTCGAAGAGGTCGACGGACAGGAAGTCTACCGACTGGACATCACCTGATCATGAGCGAGTTTACCATTCTCGGCGGCCCGCCGAGCGAACGATCGAACCGCACGGACGACCACGATGCGGAGCCGGAACCGACCCGGGAGCTGCCCCCGGGCGATCCCGAGACGGCGACCGCCCGCGGACGGCTGTACTCGTTGCTGGCGCTCGGGTTCGCGCGTCCCGACGACGATTTCGAGCGACTGCTCGAGAACGGGGAGTACGCCGCGGGGCTCGTCGACGCCGCGACGGCAGTCGACGGCGCCGTCGCGGACGCGGCGACGGCCGTCGAACCCCCGGCGGATACCGACCAGGTCACCCGACAGTGGGCGTCGCTGTTCGGCGTCGAGGAGGGACGATCGGTCTCGCCGTACGAACTGACCTACCTTCCGGGGCCGCTGCTGACAACCGTTCGCCAGCTCGCCGACATCAGGGGGTTTTACGACGCCTTCGGGCTCGACGTCGGTGAGGCGATGCCGTACCGCGGCGACCACGTCTGTTACCTGACGGAGTTTCTCGGCCACTGCTGTCTCCGGGAGGCGCGGCTGCGACGGCGCGGCGACGACGAGGGGGTCGCGACCGTCGTCGACGCCCGCGGCTCGTTCCTCGAGGATCACCTCGGGCGGTGGTTCTGGCGGTTCGCGGACGAGGTGAGCGCACGCGACGACGGCTTCTACGCTTCGCTTGCCGACCTGCTCGCGGCACTCGTCGAGGACGAACTCGAGACCCTCTCGCTGGAGCCGGAGTGGGTCCCCGACGATCCCGGGGTGACGGAGTGGAGCGAGGACGTCTTCGGCGACGCGGGACGGGGCTGTGGTGGCTGCGGCGCTGACGCTGCGGGACTCGACGAGCCGACCCCGGGATCGCAGCCGAACGCGTCGAGCGGTGACGCGTCGCTCGAGTAGCGACGGCCGCCCCTCGAGCACGAATATCGGGAGCGCTGATCCGCCAACATCGCCGCCATCGGAGGACGTTCCCCATCGTACTGTGGTTTCGAAAATATGCGTTCCGTTACCATAGATACGCCCGAAAGCATGGGCTCCGACAGAACCCGGTACGAGTTCGAGTGTTCGCACTGCAGCGAGCAGACCGTGGTCGACGCGCCGGTCCAGGACCAGCTGCTCGGAAGGGGCTGTATCTTCTGTGGCCGGGACGTCTCGGAACGGGATTTCGTCCGCGAGCGGTGACTCTCGTCGCTCGCGGATCGCAGCGACTCCCCCCGTCGCGATCGGACAGATCCTGGCTCAGCTCGCGAACCGTCCGCCCACGAGGTAGAGGTAGCCGAGCGAACCGGCCAGCGAGAGCGCGATTCCGACGGTTCGGACGGTTCCGAGCTGGCCGACGATACCCAGCCCCTGTATCGCCGCGCCGACGGCCAGCAGGCCGATCGTCGCCGCGACGCCCCGCTCGTTCGCGCCGGGAACACGCGCCCCGGTGACGGGGAAGAACTGGAAAGCGTAGCCGACGATCGTCAGCGGAAAGAACCCGTCAAGAACGAGCGTCCAGTGCAGCGCCGTCGCGTCCGCGATTCCCGCGACCTCGTTCACATCGACGCTGTGCCGATCGCTCTCACGCACTGTGATGCGACCGTGCCCAAAAAAGCGACCGGGAACGGTTAGCCTGTCGTGCGGTGCTCGCGCCGCGCGGCGAGGAGGTGTCGGACCGCACCGACGGTGAACGCGAGGGCGCCGAGGATCATCGGCGTGTCGCCGAGCGTGCGGGCCCACAGTAGCGTCTGGATATGGTCCTGTTCGTAGAACTCGAGACTGCGGGCCGCGGCGTAGCCGTCCTGGTAGGACGTCTGGAGCTGCAGGAAGCCAAGCGGCAGCAGCGACGCGATGGTCATCACCGCCAGCCCGACGTTCGTCAGCCAGAACGCCCCGCGGAACCAGGCGGGTTCCCACGCCGCCTCGGGGGTGACGACCCGCATGACGTAGGTGCCCAGTCCGAGCGCGAGCAGGCCGAACGCGCCGAAGGTGGCCGCGTGGCCGTGGGCGACGGTCAGGTAGGTGCCGTGCTCGTAGTAGTTGATCACCGGGAGGTTGATGAAGAATCCGAGCACGCCGCCGCCGACGAAGTTCCAGACGCTCGAGCCGATGATGAAGAGCAGCGGTAGCGTGTAGGGGAACGACTCACCCTGGGCTTTCAGCGCGCTGTACTCGCCGAAGCTCTGGTAGAGGATAAACAGCAGCGGGACGAACTCGAGCGTCGAGAACGTCGTCCCGATCGGCACCCAGATGTCGGGGAGGCCGACCCACCAGTAGTGGTGGGAGACGCCGACGATCCCCGCCCCCATGATGGCAAACACCTCGAAGAGGATCGCCTTCTCGGCGTCGCCCTTGTCCAGAAGCTCCATCGAGACCAGCGCGACCGAGACGACGGCCGTGACGAAGAACTCGAAGACGCCCTCGACCCACATGTGGACGACCCACCACCGCCAGAACTCCGTGACGGCGATGTTGGTCTCGGGCGTGTAGAGCATGCTCGCGGCGAACATCAGCGCGATCGAGCCGCCCGCGTAGGTCATGAAGTGACCGAGCCCGGTCGGGGGTTCGTCCATCCGGCGGACGCTTCGCAACACGAGGCCCGTCCAGCTGACGAAGCCGACGAGCAACAGCACCTTCCACAGCCGGCCGACCTCGAGGTACTCCAGTCCCTCGGAGCCGAGCCACCACCAGAGCTCGCTCTCGTCGGGCGAGGCGAACGCTCCCTGTGAGCTGAACCAGACGCCCGCGAACGCGCCGATGGTCGTCGCGACGAGGACGCCGAGCAGCCCGGCCGTGGCCGCGGCCTGCAGGGGCGGGTCGCTGTCGGTGAACAGTCCGGGGAGGAAGAGCCCGCCCGCGAGCCACAGCGCCGTGATCCAGAGGATCGCGAGGTTGATGTGCCAGGTTCGACCGACCGAGAACGGCAATAGGGAGACGATGTCGATCCCCAGGGCGTCGCCGATGCCGTAGAATCCGGTCCGCTCGACGTAGTAGTGGGCGAGCAGCGCGCCGACGAGCGTCTGGGCGACGAATAGCGCGCCGGCGACGGGGACGTACCACGCCGCGGCGTACTGGGTCGGTGTGATCGACACCGAATCCGGCGAGGGGATGTCGACGACCTCGGTCGCGGGCTCGGCGAAGTCGAAGGCGTGGTAGGCCCAGGCCCCCGCGCCGCCGCCCGCGATGAGCAGGACGAGACTGATCGTACTCCAGACGAGCACCTGCCCGGTCGGTCGATTCCCGGTGCCCGGGACATAGGGCCAGTCGTTCGTGTAGGAGTGATCGGAGTTAGGACGGTCGGTGTGGGCCATCCACGCCGTCCAGCACGCGAAGTCGGCGATCCGTTCAGCCTCGTCGGCCGAGTTGACGAACTCCGCCGGGACGCCTCGATCGGGGTCGCCCTCGTAGTAGCGCTCGACGTACTCCTCGCGGATGCGACGGTGGGCGTACGCTGCCGCTTCCGAGTAGCTCGCGAACGGCCCCTCGGGTGCGTCGGTGTCGAACTCCCGCTCGGCCTGCTCTATGACGCCCGCTCGCTCGTCGGGCTCGAGCTCCTCGACGGAGTCGACGCCCCGCTCGTGAGCGTAGTACTCGCGGACGTACTCGGCTTTCAGCTCCAGGGCGTCCGCGGTTAGATCGACCCCGAAGTACGAGCCGTTGCCCAGGATCGAGCCGTGGTTCATCAGGCCGTTGGCCTGGAACGCCTTCTTCCCCAGCCGAATCTGGTCGGCCGTGACGATCGCCTCACCGTCGGGGTCGCGGATCTCCTCGGGGATCGGCGGTGCCTTCTCCCGGGAGACCCACGCACCGATGCTCATCGCGACGAGGTTCGCGATGAACAGCGCGATCAGCGCCTTCGATCCTGCCGACCGCGAACGAAGCGACGCGAGATCGATCCCGCCGGCGTCGGTAGTCGCGAGCGACCCCGAGAACAGCTCGAGGAGTCGCCACCCGAGGAGACCGTCGCCGAACCCGTCGCCGCTCGCTCCCGTCGAGGCCAACATCGGCAACAGCTGGGACAGTGCCTGTCCTTCTCCGAGGTCGTCGGACAGCAGCATCGTCGCCGCCAGCGCCGCCGCGGTCGCCACCGACGCGGTTCCCGTGGGCGTATCCGAGTCGACACCGTTAGCGCCTGACGCGAGGCTCGGCTCCGACGGAGCCGCGGGTCCGGCACCCGTACCCCGAGCGCACTCGGCCGTGTGTCCCGACCCGATTCCCGAACCCTCGAGCTCCGCCGGGAACGCCTCGAGGCCCTGCTCGAGCGCTCGGGCGACCTCGACGGCGTCCCGGTTCAGGACGTCCTCGAGGATTCGGTCCAGCGACCGATCCCCCTCGACATCCAGCGCCGCACAGAACGTCCCGTAGGCGTCCTCGGACGCGTCGGCGACGGCAGCTGCGGGGTCGGCTGGTCCCGTTCCCGCGTTCGACTCCGACGGGGAGCCGTCCGCGTCGGCGAGGCGCTCGAGCAGTTCCTCGGGCTCGAGATCGGCCTCGGGCGCGACCCGGTCGCGGATCGCCGCTAGCGTCTCGTCGTCGAGTCGCGTCGCGTCGAGTCGGTACCGACGCAGGAACGCCTCGAGCGCCCGATCGAGGGTCGCGTCTCGGTCCGTCTCCACCTGTTCGCGCAGCTCCTCGGTGGAGCGACCGACGACGCGGCTGCACGCCTCGTCGGCGACGCGCTCGAGGGCGCGGTCGCGGAACGGTTCGTCGGAGTCGGACCGATCGCGGCGTTCGTCCGCAGCCCGGTCGACGGCGGCCGCGGTCCGCTCGCTGACGGCTCGGCGAGCCTGCGCCGAGGCGGTGGCGACGGCTTCCGTGCCGTCCTCGAGGCGGTCGGCCACCGACTCTAGGCGATCTATACCCCTCGTCCCGGTCAGTAGCGCGTTCGCGAGTTCCATGTGCTATGTGACCATCCGACTGTGCCGTCGTGTTCGAGCCAGTTGTATATTTGTGCGGCTGTCAGTCGCTGATCCCGGCCGAAAGCGACCCCAGGATCCCGACTTGCGCATCGTCTGACTGCTCTCGGTGGGTCGGGCGTGTCCAGCGAACCACAAACCCGGGAACGGGGCATCACTCCGTCTCAGCGCCCCTCGAGCGCCCGTTCGGCCTTCGGGAACAGCACGTTGTTCTCCGTGTGGACGTGTCGGTGCATGTCGGCCTCGAGAAGCTGCAGGCGATCGAGGGCGTTCCGATAGCTCGTGCAGGCGTCCCACGGGACCGCGTAGTCGTCGCTCAGCGTCCGTATCTCCTCGAGGTTGACAGCCGCGGCGTCGTGTTCCGCCTCGAGGTGGTCGATCGCCTCGCGGATCCGACCCTCCTCCACGGCGGTCAGCGGCGCGTCGTTCTCCAGTTTCCGGAGTTCGGGGAAGACGATCTCCTCCTCGTCGGCGATGTGGTGGGTGACCTCCTCTTGTAGCTCGAGAAACGTCGCCTCGATCGCCTCGAGTTCGGGATGGGCGTCGCCGTGGACGCGGGCGACCTTGCGGACGGTCCGCTCGAGGGATGGGAGTTCGGCGCTCAGGTAGTCGTGGTGGGTTTCGACGATGTCGTCGACGAGTTCCGTGATCGATGCCTCAGCCGGAGCGAGTTCGTCGGTCGAATCGGTCGTCGCCAGTCGCTCGAGGACGGCCTCGACCTCGAGGCCGTTCTCCTCGCAGGCCCGTCGCAGCGAGGTGTCGCCGCCGCAGCAGTAGTCGATGTCGAGCGATTCGAAGACGGCTGCGAACTCCGGGTGGTCGCCGACGAGCCGTCCGAGCGGGACTTCGGGGTCGATCGTTGTGGTTGTGGTCATAGTAGTGGGATCCGTTCGTCCGCGCTGTACGTAGCCCGACCATCCGCTCGTCGAAGCCGTTTCTCCCGAATAGGTTCGCATGGGCTACGATCTGTCGTAAGCCTGATCGTTCGCGGCCGTTCGACCGGTATCGTTGTTCGGGCCGAATCCCAGCGACTGGGGCTAACGACCCTTTCTTATACCGATAGCCGACGTACTGTCGCGTATGACCGAACGCATCCTCCTCGCGTACGACGGCTCGGAGCCGTCCGAACAGGCACTCGAGTACGCCCTCGAGACGTTCCCGAACGCCGAGATCACCGCGCTGTACGTCGTTCCGGCACCCAGAGGCTACTGGGCGTCGTTCGAGGAACCGGAAGACAGGGTTCCAAACGCCGAAAAGGCCAAAGAGCGGGGACGAGAGTTCCTCGACGAGGCCAGCGAAACGGCGTCGGCACGCGACCGCGAGATCGAGACCGAGATGATCATTGGCGAACCGAACCACGTCATCGTCGGCCAGGCGGTCGACGGCGAGTACGACTCCATCGTCATCGGCAGCCACGGCCGCGAGGGTGTCTCGCGGATCCTGCTGGGCAGCGTCGCGGAGACCGTCGTCCGTCGCTCGCCAACGCCGGTCATCGTCGTTCGCTAACCGGTCGCGAACGCGACGACGGCCGATCTCGAGTCCGGGTGCTCGAGGAGAGTTTACAACGTTCGAAACGAGGTCCCGCCGCAGGAACAGCCGCGACGCGATCCGATGGGACGGATCTCTCCGTCCTCCGAGAGCCGGGCGGCGACCGCCTTCCCACAGTTCTCACAGACCGCGGCCGTCTTCGATCGAGTATCCGTCGTCATTACCGGCTCCGATGGCCTTGATTGTGTTAAGCCGACCGAGAAGGCGACCGTAGTGACGAGGCTGCCGTTACGGCAGTAACAACAGCAGCCCTTCCGATTCGCGATCGAATCGTTCTCGCGTCGAGGCACCGTCACGGTACGTGTCGGGAGAGCCACTGACGCAACGATAGCCGGATCGGCCGCCCGAGCACGGGTGAGTCTCGACCGCCGAGAGCCATCCTTTGGCTCGAGTGAGGACGTGACGCTCCGTCCGCCAGTAACTTAATTTGGAAGCTCGAACAGTAGTACCGATGGAACCCGAATCGTTCTTCCACGTCGCGATCAAGGTTGAGGAGCTGGAATCCGCCGCGGAGTTCTACCGCGAGCACCTGGACGCAGAGATCCTCGAGCGCCGCCGAGCCGCGGAGTCGGACGACCAGTTCGCCGTCGACGCGGTCGTCCTCGGCATCGCCGACAAGCGCGTCTACCTCTTCGATAAAGCGCCCTACGAGGCCGCGGGGCTCGTCGAGAAGCAGCCGCTCGGCTTCCTCCACTTCGGCTACGTCGTCGAGGACGGCATCGAGGAGACGTTCGCGCGACTGGCCGACGACGGCGTCGAAATCGTCATGGAGCCCGCGGTCTACGGCGACAAGCGGATCGCCTTCTTCGTCGCGCCCGGCGACGTACGGATCGAACTCATCGAGTACCTCGAGGACGACTCGAGCGAGTAGGCCGATCCCTTTTGCCGTCGCCGCGCGAACGCGACTCCATGGATGCCGACGACTTCGACCACGATGCCCACATGCACGACGCGCTCGAACTCGCCCGCGAGGCCGCCACTCGAGGGGATCGACCGTTCGGCAGCGTCCTCGTCCGCGACGACGAAGTCGTTATGTCCGAGTCGAACCGCGTAGTGACCGAAGACGACGTTCGCCGCCACCCCGAGCTCCACCTCGCCTACCGCGCGTGTCGGGAACTCGAGCCCGAGGAGCGAGCCGAGACGGTCATGTACACCAGCACGGAGCCGTGTCCGATGTGTGCTGGCGGGATGATCCGTGCGGGGTTCGATCGGGTCGTCTACAGCGTCGGCGGCAACGAGATCGGCGAATTCACCGGCCACGAGCCGCCGGTTCGCGCGGCGACGATTCTCGAGGACGGCACCGACGTCGTCGGTCCCGTGCTGAACGAGGAGGGCCGGCTGGTCCACGAGAACTTCGACTGGGGAGCGACGCGGGACTGACCGTCGACGTCAGCCGCGCTCCGGTCACATCGGTCGCCCGTTTTTCCCTCGCTCGGTGTCTCTCGACATAGCTCTTCGAAATACTTCTAAGACTCTAATCTTAATAAGAAATCTAAGATACGTATATTAGACACTAGGAGTAGTTAACAGGATAGCGTCGCCGCCGGTGCCGACGACTCGGGGCGCGACGATACGTCTCTCCTCTCTCCAAACAGGGGCAGACTCTCCGTTCCGACGTATCGCGCGTCGGCGTCCGTTCCGTCTTCGGGAGTAGACCCGCCCCATTCGTCTGTCGATCTCGACGTTGCGTCCTCGTTCCTTGTACGGGAAAGACGAAACCCTCCCCGTAGCCGTAGTGAACTTCCCGTCCGTCTTGAGTGTGCCACACCGTAACTGCCCGACCGGTTCCGAACGCACCTCTCACGAGCTCCGAACGACGAAACCGGGTTCAACGAACAGGCCGTGACGCTCGAGCTCGCCGGATCGAGACCCCGACTGCGGCGGTCGGAACAGGGAAGTCGTTTCGGTCTCGACTCCGAGGCGTGCCAGCCACAGTCGTCACCGGATCGTCCAGAGGTATCGGGAAGGCGACCGCGCTTCGGTTCGCCGACGACGGCTACGACGTCGCCGTCAACTACCGCTCGAGCGAGGACGCCGCCGATCGGGTCGCCGATGAGATCCGCGAGCGGGGTCAGGAAGCGATCGCCGTCAGAGCCGACGTCTCGGATTCCGACAATGCAGCCCGGCTGGTCGACGCCGCAGCCAACGCGCTCGGCGGGATCGATCACGTCGTCAACAACGCGGGCATCGACCAGCACGTCCACACCGAAGATCTCGAGCCCGCTGACTTCGATCGGATCATGGACGTCAACGTCAACTCGGCGTTCAACGTCACGAAGGCAGCGCTTCCCCATCTCCGGGAGTCGGCCGACGACCCGTCGGTGACGAACGTCTCCTCGATTCTCGCCCACACGGGTGCGGCGATCGAGTGCCACTACGCCTCCTCGAAGGGAGCGCTGCTCTCGCTGACCCGGAGCCACGCGTCGGATTTCGCTCCCGAGATTCGCGTGAACGCGGTCGCGCCTGGTCACGTCGAGACGGACATGACGAGCGACCGAACGCCCGAGGAAAAGCGTGAGGAGCTGGCGTCGATCCCCGTCGAACGGTACGGTCGGCCCGAGGACATCGCCGAGGCCGTCGCCTACCTCCGCGACGCGACGTTCGTCACGGGCGAGACCCTGAACGTCAACGGTGGGGAACGAATGGGTTAGTAGGTTCGCAGCCCCTCCTCGAGCCGATCGAACCCTTCCCGGAGCCGATCCTCGGAGTTGGCGAAGGAGAGACGGAGTCGTTCCGGTGCCGTCTCGCCGAACCCGGTTCCAGGGGCGAGCACGACGCCGTGTTCCCGCAGCAGGTGTTTGGCGATCGGGAGGCTGTCGTCGTCGATACCCGGATCGAGGAAGGCGTAGAACGCACCCTCCGGTCGCGGACAGGAGAGGCCGTCGATCTCGGCGATCCGATCGACGACGAGATCCCGGCGTCGGCGAAACGCCTCGTGCATCTCCTCGAAGGGCTTCTGTGGTCCCGTGAGCGCGGCGATCGCGGCGTGCTGGGCGACGCTCGAGGCGCAGGCCGTCGTCGACTCGCGGATCTTGACGACCTCGTCGATCAGGTGGTCGTCGCCCGCGAGCCAGCCCAGCCGCCAGCCGGTCATTGCGTACGCCTTCGAGCAGGAGCCGACCGTCAGCACGTGATCGGGGTGGTCGGTGTACGACGCGATTCCCTCGGCCTCGCCGTCGTACGTAAGTCCGAGGTACACCTCGTCGGCGATCACGTAGGCGTCGTGGTCCGCCGCGGCCTCGACGACCGCCCGACACGCCTCGGGGTTGAACACGCGACCGGTCGGGTTCGAGGGGGTCGTGAGCACAACCGCCCCGGTGTCGTCGCTCATCGCCTCGATCACGCGGTCGGCCTCGAGGGCGAATCCTGACGCAGCCGACAGCGGAACCTCGCGGAACGTTCCGTCGGCCAGCAGCGCCTGGGTCTCGTAGTTCGGCCAGGTCGGCCCGGGGACGAGGACCTCCTCGCCGGGCGAGACCGTCGCCAGCACCGCGAGGTGGAGCGCCTCCATCCCGCCGGTGGTGACGACGATCTCGTCGGGCTCGTGTTCGACGCCGAACTCGCCGGAGAGCGTGTCGCTGATCGCCCGCCGGCACTCGGGAAGGCCCGCGTTGGACGTGTAGTGGGTCGCTCCTTCCCGGGCGGCGCGCGCCGCGGCGTCGATAACGTGTTCGGGGGTGTCGAAGTCGGGTTCGCCGACCTCGAGGCGAACGAGGTCGCCGTCGTGTCGCTCCGCGAGATCGAACATGACGCGGATGCTCGAGCGCTCGGCTCGACGAACCCGCTCCGTTGGTGTCGGCATACCCCATACCACAGAGATCGACGGCAAAAGGAATCGGATGCCGGAAATCGCTGCGACGTTCCGTCCCCGCGAGCGACGACGTCAGGCGGTTGCGATCGCCGACTGCTGTCCGAGCGTTTCCGGCCAAGTAATATGCGCATTGGTATCGTACCACTTACTGAGGTGTGATCCGATGGAGACACCTGATCACGACGGCGCGGAACGGACGCTCGAGACCAGCTTTGGCGAGCGGTTCGCCCTTCAGGACACCGCGGCGGACACCGACGGGAAGCTGTTGCGGATCGAAACGACCCTCGACCCCGGCGTGAAACGTCCGCTCCACAGCCACCCCGACCAACGGGAGCGGTTCGTCGTCCACGAGGGGACGCTCGGACTGGCCGTCGAGGACGAGGAGTTCGTGCTGGAACCGGGCGAGGAAACAACGGTCGCCGCCGGGACGCCGCACACGTTCTGGAACGCCGGTGACGGCGAGCTCCGCATGACGACCGAACACCGGCCAGCGCTGCGATTCGAGGAGTTCCTCCGGGCGATGGTCGCGCTCGACCGCGAGGGCGGGCTCGACGCCGAGGGGATGCCCGCCAACCCGCTCGTGGGTGCGGCGCTGCTCCACGAGTTCCGCCGCGAGATGCGGCCGGCGGATGTTCCGACCCCGGTTCGACGCGTGGCCGTTCCCGTCCTCGCGGCGGTCGCCAGTCTGTTCGGCTACGGCGTTCCCGACGACTCGCGGTCGGCCGCCGGAAGCGTCGCGTCGACGCGTTCCCCCTGACACCGCGTCGCCGGTCAAACCCGGCCCGCGATCACTTTCATAGCCCGCGGACATACAACACGAGGCGGGAAAGCTATCAAATACATATTCGTTGAATTCTCCGACGAGATGGACGACCTCACCGGGTTCCAGCGAGACCTCCTGTACGTGATCGCGGGCGCCGACCAACCCTCCGGCCAGGATATCAAATCGGAGATCGAACAGTACTACAGCGCCGAGATCAACCACGGTCGGCTGTACCCGAACCTCGACACCCTGGTCAACAAGGGGCTCGTCGAGAAGGGCGAACTCGACCGACGGACGAACTACTACGCGATCACCGACGACGGCGAGCGGACGATCCGCAACCGTCGGGAGTGGGAACAACAGTACGCCGATTCGTAGGATCGTCGCTCCCGCGGTCCTCGGGTCCGACCTGGAGGGCCCCCTCAGTCGCGGTTGCCGACGATACTCGGGAGCAGCCTCCGCTGTGTCGACGCGAGGGGCTCAGCGAACGTCGCTCGGTCAGTAGCGAGGACGTCCGCGACCCCACCCACGGTAGCGTCTCGCGGCCGCTGGAAGCGTCCCGTCTCGAGTGCGGCTTGCAACACCTCGCCCTGTCGGTCGGCGAGGCGGCCTGATCGGCGTGACCGAGCGTCGAACCGGATCCCGTCGTCTCCGGACGAACGATCCGTTCGGCGGACGCCCCCTCATACCGGGAGCGAAGCCCCGTGAGCACGGGTCGGATCTCGCTCGAGGGGCCAACGGTACACACCGCCGTCGACCTGCCGATCAGGCCGTCCACGTGTCGCTCCACTCCGACTGCGGGATCCTGACCCGGGTTTCAGCGTCGTCTTCGCCGACCGGTTTGACAACGACGGCGCTGACCTTCCCGACGGAGGATAGTTCCTTCTCGACGATTTCGTACTCGTTCCCGTCACCTCGAATATCGCGGACGGTGTCGCCGACCTCGTACGAACTCAGGTCTTCCATCGATACCTGTTCGCACTTCTCCAAGGTAAGCGCATCGGCGGTCCGACCGTGTCGCGTCCGCGTACGAATCGCCGACCGAAGAGCGGACGACACGAATCGCCTGCGTACGTGTTAGCGGGCTAAACGGTATCCAAACCATATTATTTATCCTCGGAGTTGCGTACACGTAGTCTGTATGTCCGAAAGTGACACAGGGGGGTCCGCTATCGAGCGGTTCGGGTACGGGCTCTCGAGTATCGTCGAGCGGTGGATGCCGAGTCCGTTCCTGTTCGCAATCTTGCTCACGTATCTGGTCTTCGCGGCCGGGCTCGTGTTGAATCAAACCGGGATGATCGAGCCGCCGAACGGTGGCGGGGCGGTCGGTCCGGTCGATATGATCGAGTTCTGGTTCGGCGGATTCTGGGGCTTTCTCGACTTCTCGATGCAGATGGTCGTAATTCTGATGACCGGGTTCGTGCTCGCGTACCATCCGGCCGCCAACAGGCTCCTGGTCCGGCTCGCCAAACTCCCCAACAGCCCCGCACAGGCGGTCGTGCTCGTCGCCGGGTTCTCGATGGCCGTCGCCTGGATTCACTGGGGGTTCAGCCTCATTCTGGGCGCGATCTTCGCCCGCGAGATGGGAAAGGTCGCCCACGAGGAGGGGATCGACGTCCACTATCCGCTGCTGTGTGTCGCGGGGTACATGGGACTGGGTCTGACCTGGCACTGGGGGTGGTCCGGATCCGCGCCGCTGTTGCTCACCGACGAGTCCGAAGTCGGCGAGGGGACGGCCTTCGCCATGGTCCCCGAGCCGGTTCCGGTGACGGAGACGATTCTTCATCCCTACACGATCACGCTGACGGTGCTCTCGATCCTCTTTGCGGTTACCGTCCTCTACCTCATCACGCCGTCCGGAGAGCGAGCACGAGGTATCACCGAGTACATCCCGGAAGAAGAACTGTACGAGACAGCGAGCGACGGCGGTGAAGACGTCGTGGAGTCTGAGCAGTCCGACGAGATGGTCCCGGCCGAGCGCATCAACAACAGCCGCGTTCTCGGTGGACTCTTCGCGCTCACCGGCGTCGCGTACGTCGTCTGGGTGCTCGTCACCGAGGGGATCGAACTGTGGGATCTCAACACGATCAACTTCGCGTTCCTGATGGCCGGGATACTGGTCTGGACGAATCCCTCCACGTACCGCGACAAGTTCGGCGAGGCGTCGTCGGCAGCCGCCGGTATCATCCTGCTGTTTCCCTTCTTCGCCGGGATCCAGGGAATGATGGCGGATTCGGGTCTCGCCGGTGCGCTCGCCGAACTCATCATCGGGCTCTCGACCCCCGAGACGTTCCCGATCTTCGCGTGGCTGGCGGCGGCGGTCCTCAACCTGTTCGTCCCCTCCGGCGGGGGCCAGTGGATCGTCATGGGTCCCTCGATCCTCGAGGCCGCCGACCAGCTCGGCGTCGAGTTCGGGCACGCGACGATGGCCTTTGCCGTCGGCGAGGCACACACGAACCTGCTGAACCCGTTCTGGGCGATCCCGCTGCTGGCCATCACTCGCATCAAGGCTCGCGAGATGTTCGGGTACGCGGCCGTGATGTTGCTCGCCCTGTTCCCGTTCCTGACGGTCGTCCTCTACCTCCTCCCGTACGGGATGTTCTGAGCGACTGTCGCGACCTTTTTTGTCCGTGACCAGACGGGGATCAAGCTCGGTCGACCGACGCGTGGGATCACTACCCACCGTACTGTGGATCGTCCGATATGTGCGCTCCTCCCCTCTTTCGAGTATGGGATCCGATCCGGATCGGTACGAGTTCGTGTGCTCGAGCTGTCGGGAGGGCGTCGTCGTCGATTCGATGGTACAAGCCGAGCTTCTCGGCAGGGGGTGTCTCTTCTGCCGAGCGGACGTCGCCGAGACGGATTTCGGCCCCGTCGACTGAACGGTCCTGTGGGATGCGGTCCCCTCCCGTCGGATGACGAGCCACTCGATCTCTCTCGAGGAGCCGGATCTGGTGGCTGACGTCAGCGCGTCTCCGCTCGCCGCGCCTCGAAACGGGGCCGCACCCCACCGATCGCCGCCGACCGGCCGTCGAGCCGCGACGAGTTGCCGACCGGCAGTACAGCCAAGTCGCCGGCCGGTCTACGTCCGGCATGGTCACCGACTCCAACCGCGACGAGATGTCCGACTCGGACGAGACGGAGACGCTCGACCTCGAGCGACCGGAGGCGATCCAGTTTGGCGTCACGCGCGGCGAGAACGACCTCGAGATCGGTCCACCGCGGGATTACCCCGATCGGGCCGACGTCTCGGTTCGCCGATCCGGCGACGACGTCGTCCTGAGCGTCGACGCCATGGCGGGTGATCACGGCACGGGCCACGTCGACGCGACGCTGACCCCCGAGGAGGCCCGTCGCCTATCTGACCGCCTGACCGAGACGGCTCGCCGGACGGCCGAAGACGACTCGAGGGAGAACGGTGACTGAGCCGTAGCGGCGCCCCGGGCCGTCCTCGAACGATCGTTTTCGTAGTTCTACTCGCCGACAGTTACGCCGTACTGTCGAGTGGTCGTCGCTAGCTGCTCCGCTATCGGGGACGCTGCCGGCTACCGGAGCTGTCGAGACCTGGCGTTCAGGGAGGGCAATACCGATACCTGTGGGCCCTGAACGGCCGAAATACGCTCCGCCTTTCGATCGGGTAGTATCTCCGTTCGAGGGCCGAACGACGCAATTCCTCCGCGATGCCGACAGCGGTGAGTACGTTACGAGGGCTGTCACGTTTGCTCGCGGGCGACGGTAGTACCGCCGTCATAAGGAAACAACGTTTACTATCCCAAACAGTCTCTAAGACGCACATAACAAACTCCTCACCTGTAGACCTTCTCATAGTATGGACGACCTCACGGGATTCCAGCGAGACCTCCTCTACGTGATCGCGGGTGCCGAACAGCCGTCGGGCCAGGAGATCAAATCGGAGATCGAGCAGTACTACAGCGCCGACATTAACCACGGTCGGCTGT
Source organism: Natronococcus amylolyticus DSM 10524 (assembly GCF_000337675.1). GTDB lineage: Archaea > Halobacteriota > Halobacteria > Halobacteriales > Natrialbaceae > Natronococcus > Natronococcus amylolyticus. Next base: position 169,269 of record NZ_AOIB01000028.1, read on the forward strand.
ACCCGAACCTCGATGCGGTCGTCAACAAGGACCTCGTCGAGAAGGGGCAACTCGACCGCCGGACGAACTACTACGAACTCACCGAGACCGGAGAGCAGGCGATCGAGGACCGTCTGGAGTGGGTCTCCCGGTACACCGGCCAATAATCAGCCGAAAGTATTTACGAAATAATATGGTTCCGGAGAACGATGACTGAAACACTCACGAAGGCTGGTACCGAGATACACGAACGGATCGTCGTCGGGGTCGCGACGCTCGAGAACGTCGATCCGGTGGCGCTCCCACCGCTGTTCGACGCGGTCGATCCAGACGCGCTCGAGGCGATCTTCGCGGATCCCGAGAGCGAAGCGGTGCGGATCGGGACGGTCGAGTTCCCGTACGCCGGACACACGATCCGCATCGAGTTCGACGACGACCCGGTCGTCAGAATCGACTGAGTTCGATCCCGAGCGGTGGAGACGTCAAAACCGCGCGCTCAATCGTAGCTCAGACTATCTAGCGTGTAGCGATCGACCGTGTGGTTTCGGTCGACGACGAGGACGGGACCGTCGGCTCCCTGCTCGAGTTCACACCCGAGGTCGCCGAGATTCCCCGGATTGAGCGAGGCCGGTGGCTCGTCGAGCGTGAAATTGAGGGTCCCGGTGTTTCCGCGGACCCGTTCGGGCTTTTTCGCGGCCGCGTGGATCCGGTTTCCGTTCTGTTTCACGTCGATCGTTCCGGTAAACTCCCAGGTGTCGTCGTTGTACCGAATCTGCTCGCCGTCGAGTTCCCGAAGATGTGCCTCGACCATGGGAGGACATGATCGGCGGTGACTATAGTCGTTGGGCCGAGAGCGGCGGCTCTCGGAATTCGTTCCCGCGAGGCCGTTTCCCTGCCTGGACTCAGTCCGAGCCGTCGTCAGCGGTCATCGTTTCGAACGTCTCCCGCGCGGCGTCGCTCCCCTCCGCGAGGTAACACAGGTCCGCGCCGGCGATCGCAAAGTCGACGCCGGCGTCGACCCAGCGCCGCATCTCCTCGTCGTCGGTCGCGAGCATCCCGACCGGTTTCCCGGCTCCGTGGGCAGCCTCCAGGATCGACTCGAGTGCCGACTGGAACCGTTCGTGGTCCCACTGGCCGAAGACGTCCAGCGACGCAGAGAGGTCGCCGTGGCCGACGATAACCGCGTCTACGCCGTCGACCGAAACGATCCCCGCGGCGTTCTCGACGCCGCGTTCGGTCTCGATCTGGACGATCGTCGTCAGCTCCTCGTTCGCGCGCTCGACGTACTCGCCGAACGCCCGCCCGTAGTCGGACGCTCGAGCGGGAGCCGCCCCGCGGCTTCCCTCGGGCGGGTATCGCATCGCGTCGACGACTCGTTCGGCCTCCTCGGCCGTCTCGATCCTCGGCACCAGCAGTCCGTCGACGCCGAGATCGAGCACCCGCTTGATCCGGGTTCGATCGTTCCCCGGAACGCGAACGATCGACGCGACCGCCTCGTCGAGCGCCTCGATTGCCCGGAGCATGTTCGCGACGGTCTCGAGGCCGAGAGCCGTGTGCTCGGTGTCGATAACCACGAAATCGAACCCTCGAGCGCAGAGCTCCGCGACGGTCGGATGGCCGATCGAGATCCAGTTTCCGACCGAGCGGTCGTCCCTCGCTAGCAACGGCTGTGATCGATCCTCCATGCGACTCCGTCTCCTCGACGCCAGTTGAACGCAGGGGATGCGGAAACTCGACCCGATACCCTCCGGAGCTCGAACCGGATCCGCGCCGACACAAAGGATATGGTGAAATAACAGCAGTGTTCCCGGTATGCACTCCAAAACGTTCTCGAAGTTCCTGTCGACGGCGTTGGTTCTGGCGATGCTCGCGGTTTCGATCGCGGCGATCGTCTCGCCGCCGGATCCGTTCACGCTCGTTCTGTACTCGGTACCGCTGTTACTACTCACCTCAGTGACCGCCTACCTGGTCACGTACGGTCGGCGGAGTACGGTTCGCGGGAAGAGAGCGTGAATCACGGGTGTCGACCCCGATTGCAGGGTCGCTAGCGGTGGTCGCCCCTCTTCGCTTACTCTGGTCTCTCTTCGACTGTGGCCGCTCCGTCCGTGTTAGTGAACTGATAACCACAATCCGTATAACTGAACGACCGTTTGTGCAGGTATGGACGAAATCGATCTGAGCAACAGTCAGCGGCTGACGATAACGACGCTGATCAACGAGTATCAGGCGACCGGCGAACCGGTGAACGCCCGCGCCCTCGCGGACGAAACCGATCGGAACGCGGGCACAGTTCGGAATCAGATGCGGACGCTCACCTCGATCGGGCTCGCCGAGGGGATCGCCGGGCCGAAAGGCGGGTACGAACCGACCGACGCCGCCTACCAAATCCTCGGTCGCCAGCAGCTGGACGATACGGAAACCGTCACCCTCGCCAGCGAGTACGATCGCGTCGACGCGACGGTCGACGAGATCGATTTCACGAACGTTCATCACCCCGACCTTTGCCGAGCGCAGCTCCACTTCCAGCAGTCGGTCCGCGACCTCGAGGAGGGTGATCCGATCGTCGTCGGCCCCTCTCCGGTCTCGAGTCTGGTCGTTCTCGGTAAGATCACGGCTATCGAGGAGACGAACAACGTGGTGATCGTCGACGTCGAGGAGCTACAGGCACCGCTTCGGGACGACCCGTCGCCGTCGTCGTAATCGGCGGCTCCTCGCGGGAACGGTCTCCTGCGGGCCGGGACCGTCTCTGGCTCATGGGGCGTCGTACTCCCCGCTCTCGTACTCCGCGATCTCGATGGAGCCACAGCACGAACAGGTCCACTCGTTCGCCTCGAGCACCGTGCCGCAGTTCCGACACTCGTAGACCACGGCAGTATCTCCCGAGAGACGCTTTTTTACTGCCGTGAGAATAGGCATATATTCTGATACTCAGTGGAACGGTAAACACTGCTGCTTTCAGCTGCCTGCCCGGTCGTGACGATCGACCGCCGTCGAACGCTCGACGGCCGTCTCGTCAGTCGTCCTCCTCAAATCCACCGTTCGCGGTCGGCGGTCGTTCCTCGGCGCCCGGCTCGCGCTCTCGATCCGAATCCGCCTCGACCACGCTGTCGGTCCATGTCCCCCGAAGGAGGTACAGGCCGGCCAGCACGACGATCACGACGTTCGTCAGCGCGTCCCCGATGAAGACGCCGGTCGCGCTCATCCCCAGCGGTTCGGCGAGGCCGTAGGCCAGCAGCGGACGGAGCACGATGAAGCCGACGATCGCGAACCCCATCGCGGTTCGGGTGCTGCCGCTTCCGCGGAACGCCCCCTGGACGATGTAGAAGACGCCCAGGAAGACGAACGAGAGCGAGACGATCCGCAGGTACTCGGCGCCGACAGCCGTCACCTCGGCCGCCCCCGAGCCGGTGATGAAGAAGCTGACGATCGGATCGGCGAGCAGGTAGACGAACCCGCTGAACAGGAGGAAACAGCCGGCGATGAGGCCGGCCGCGGCGTACACCCCGCGCTTGGCGCGGTCGACCTGCTGGGCGCCGAGGTTCTGCCCGACGACGGTTTCGACGCCTCGAGCGAGCCCGAGCGCCGGCAACACGACCATCGACGTGACGCGGGTGCCGATGCCGTAGCCGGCGACCGCCGTCGGGCCGGCCAGCGCGACCAGCGCGGTCAGGATCGTCACGCTGAACGCCTTGGTGCTGACCTCGACGCTCGCGGGAAGGCCGATCGTCACGAGCTGTTTGATGGTCTCGAACTCCGGTCGGAAGTCGCTCGCCGAGAGTTCGACCCCGACCCGTCCCGAGAGCAACAGCCAGATCCCGATCCCGGCTGCGAGCCCCCGCGAGAGGATCGTCGCGAACGCCGCCCCCTGGACGGCCCAGCCGTCGAATCCGGTGAGCGCGAACAGCTGTGACTCGAGGGCCTCGAGGCCGAACCAGGCGAAGACGACGTTGTCCTGAAAGCCCAGAATGAAAAAGGGGTCGATGGCGACGTTGAGCGCGACGCTGAACGTCATGAGATACAGCGGCGTGCGCGTATCACCCCACCCTTGGAGCAGCGACTGGAAGACGAAGAACGCGAAGATAAAGGGCATTCCGGCGAACTCCGTTCGGGTGTAGGTGCGGGCGTACTCGTACTCGAGGGTACCCGGCTCGGCGCCGACGAGCCGGAGCATCGTCGGCGTCAGCAGGAAGCCGACGATCCCGATCAGTACCGAGAGGCCGAAGACGAACGTGACGGTCTGGCCGGCGACCCTGGCGATCCGCTCCACGTTGCCGGCGCCCTTGTTCTGGGCGACGAGGACGGTCCCCGCGACGTTAAAGCCGATCCCGAAGCTGATCACCAGAAAGATGATCGCCCACGAAAACGACAGCGCAGAGACGCCCGCCTGACCGAGCCGACCGACCCAGAACGTGTCGGCCAGGTTGTAGCCGACCATCAGCAGATTGGTGATGACGATCGGAACCGAGAGGACGATCAACGGCCACACCAGCTTTCCGTTGATGACGTCGACCGACCGGTCCCGTCGTTCTCGGCTCATCTACTCACCGCTCCGGGGCGAGGGGGTGAAACGCTTTCTCCTTCGCCGTGATCGTTCGAGCGGCGACGTGGACTCTTCCGGGCCGGCCGAACAGGAGTTGCGAGTGAGCTCCGACCCGGATCGCGGCGGAGGCCTCGAGCTTTTGTAGCTTCCTCGCCTCTACGGTGTGTGACAGTGCGCGACGACGGCCGGTTCGCGGGTCGGCAGAACGAAGCCACGGGAACCGGCGAGACGGCCGCCGAACCCGTCCTCGAACGCTCGGCCGAACAGTCCAACTCGAGGGCCGAGCCGATCGACCGCGTCGCCGACGACACCGACGGCCCGCTACCGGCGCGTCGTCCCCCAGCCGTCTCCGTCGATGGGCTGTGCAAGCGGTTCGGTGACGGTCCGGAGGCGATCACGGCCGTCGACGACGTTTCGCTCGAGATCGAGACCGGATCGATCGTCGGACTGCTGGGGCCGAACGGCGCCGGAAAGACGACGCTGATCAAGTCGATCCTCGGAATGGTGTTTCCCGATGAGGGAACGGTCCGGATCCGGGGAGTCGACGTCTACGACCGTCCTCGCGAGGCGTACGCGTTCGTCGACGCGATGCTCGAGGGCGCGCGAAACGACTACTGGCGACTGACCGTCCGGGAGAACCTGCGATATTTCACCACGATCAGCGGCGTCGACCCGGACTCGGTGCGCGGCCGACACGAGCGACTGCTCTCGCAGCTGGAACTCGCCGAGAAAGCGGACGTCCCCGTCCGCGACCTCTCGCGGGGGATGAAACAGAAGGTGTCGCTGGCGACCGTCCTCGCGGGGGGAGCGGAGGTGATCTTCCTCGACGAGCCGACGCTCGGGCTGGACGTCGAGAGCTCGCGCACCCTCCAGCGGGAGCTGCGGCGCCTCGTCGAGGAGGAGGGGCTCACCGTCGTCCTCAGCAGCCACGATATGGACGTCGTCGAGACGGTCTGTGATCGGGTCCTCGTCGTCTCGAACGGGCGGATCATCGCGGACGACACCGTCGACGCGTTGCTTCGCGGAACGGACCGTCATCGGATTCGGATCTCGAGTCCCGATCTCGTCGGATCGATCGTCTCGGAGCTGCGAAACCGGTTCGCCGTGATCGAGATCGAGGCGTTCGACACCGGCGGGCGAATCGACGTCACGACGGACGGCGACGGGCTGTACGAACTGATGGCCCGGCTCCGGGCTGCCGGAGTGGCCCTCGAGCGGGTGCGGACCGTCGAGCCGGACCTCGAGGACGTGTTCGTCGAGCTGACGAGCGCCGAGGGGGAGGAGCCGACCACGCGAGGAGTCGAGGAGGGCGAGCGATGACAGCCCGGGAAGCCGCTGCGGCCGAGACGCCGCGGAAGGCGGGCTACCGCCACCTCGCTCGAGCCGTCCTCTATCGGGAGTTCCTGCTCTTCGTCCGCTACCCCGCCAACGCGGTCGGGGGGATCGTCGTCGCGTTGTTTTTCTTCGGCGTCCTCTTCTACGGCGGGCGGATGGTCGCCGGGCAGGCGCTCACCGACTCGATCGAGGGGATCGTCGTCGGCTACTTCCTGTGGACGCTCTCGGTTGGCGCCTACTCCTCGATCTCGAACGACATCGGGAGCGAGGTCCAGTGGGGAACTCTCGAGCGCCACGTGATGACGCCGTTCGGGTTCGCGCCCGTCGCGCTGTTGAAAGGCGTCGCGAAGATCGTTCGGACCTTCCTCACCTCGACGGTGATCCTGGCCGTGATGATCGTCGTCACCGGTACGACGCTCGAGCTGAATCTCCTGACGATCGTCGTCGTCGCGACGCTTACGATCGTCTCGGTGCTCGGCCTCGGTCTCGCGGCGGGCGGGATCACCGTGCTCTACAAACAGATCGGCAACTGGCTCAACCTCCTTCAGTTCGGGTTCATCGTGTTGATCTCCGCGCCTGCGTTCGACCTCGGCTGAATGCGTTTTCTCCCGCTCGCCCACGGCAGCGCCCTCCTCCAGCGCGCGATGGTCGACGGGATCCGGCTCTGGGAGTTCTCGCCGATCGACGTGGGAATTCTCGTCGGGGTCGCGGTCGGCTACCTGGCTCTGGGGTACGTCGTGTTCCAGTACGCGACCCGTCGAGCGAGACGGCTCGGCGTCCTCGGCGACTACTAAGATCATGAGTCACGACAGAATCCGCGCGCGGAAACCGACGGCCGACGTCGATCGGTGGACCGTCGGCACCGTCGAGCGAACCGGCAATCGGGACGGAAACACCGTCTTCGAGGTGCGAAGCGACGAGAGCGAGTCGGTCGAGCTCGTCGTCACGGCCGCTATCGGGGAGTTAGTCGAGAAGCGACTGGGGCTCGAGGACGGCGAGTCGCCGGTCGGCGCTCGAGTCTGGTATCGGAAACGCGGCGGCTGACACGTTCGGACGAGCGAGCGCTTACTCGGTTGTCGGAACGCCGAGTTGGTCCTCGAACGCCCCTCGAACCGCCTCGAGGTCGTCGAACGCCGACAGCGCCAGCCCGAGCTTGATCCGGGCCTTCCAGGGCGGCAGGTCGCCGGCCGGGATCGTCCCGTGCTCGCGGACGGTTCGGCTGCCGCCCGGACCGCCGTAGCGAGCGCTCACCGCGCCGTCGAAACACCGCGTCGCGACGACAACCGAGATGCCAGTCTCGACCGCGTCGGCGACGGCGTCGCCGATCGCGGGCGTCGTGTTGCCGATGCCGCTCGCCGCCAGAACGAGGCCGTCGACGTCGTCCTCGACGGCGCGCTCGAGCTGGCGAGCGTCGACGGCCAGCCCGCTGGGGATCATCTCGACTCGAGCGGTCAGCTCGGTGGCGGGCAGCGAGACCGACTCGCTTCGGGGGTCGCGGCGCAGCGAGATGCCGTCGGCCGTGAGCTCCGCGACCGGTCCCGAGTCGGGCGAGGCGTACGCCTCCGGGCGGCCGGCTCGTGCCTTCGTCACCCACCTGGCCGCGTGGACGAGGTTGCCGAACGCGATGTACGCACCCTCCGTGAACCGCTCGTCGGCCGCGGTGCGGACCGCCTGCAGGAGGTTCGCCGGGCCGTCGGCGCCCGCCATGTCCGCGGGCCGCTGTGCGCCGGTGAAGACGACCGGGATGTCGGCGTCGCTCACCAGGTCGAGGTAGTACGACGACTCCTCCATCGTGTCGGTGCCGTGGGTGACGACGACGCCGTCGACGCCATCCTCGCCGGCCCGTTCGACCGCACGGACCAGCGACGCGACGTTCGACGCGGAGAGGTGAAAACTGAGTTCGTCGCAGACGGATTCGACCTCGAGGGTCGCGACGTCCTCGAGTTCGGGGACGGCCGCGACGAGGTCGTCGCCGTCCTTCGAGGGCGTGGCGCCGCCGTCGCCGTCAGTCGATGCGATCGTTCCGCCGGTGCTCAGGACGCGGACGCGTGGCATACGAGGGTGTCTCGGGCGGAGCTACTTTGCTTGTCGCCTGCGGAGAGTTCAAAAGAACTTGTTGAACAGTCGCTTCCACGAGCGGTACTGCCGTCGCGCCGACTTGATCTCGTCGACGGCTTCCGCGAGCTCGCCGCCGGCGGTCTTCCCCCGCTCCTCGGGCGGGATCGCGGTCGGCGCGACCGCGTCCCTGTTGTGGACCGCGGTGTGACACGCCTCGCACACGGTGATCAGGTTCGAGAGTTCGTGGATCCCCCCGCGGGACTTCGGGACGATGTGGTGGGCGTGGAGTTCGACGTCGCCGTGGGGGCCGCCGCGGCGCCGACAGTTGGCACACTGGTAGTCGTCGCGCCGGTAGACCTCCTGTCGGCGCCGATCCCAGTCGTCGGGGTAGTCCCGCGTGGACTGTTTGCTCACCGCCTCGAGCGAGCACTCCTCGTCGGCACCGGCCGGCGCGACGCCGCTCTCGAGTTCCTCGTCGACCGAGACGCCGTCGTACTCCAGATCCTCCCCGTCGGGGCCGCGGATCGAGATGTCGATCCCCAGTTCCTCGAGGTCGTCGTCGGGTTGTTCACTCATTGGATCGGCGTACTCTCACGTTCAGTGTCGGAACGTCTTTGTGATTACGGTCCGAAGCGCCGACAAGCCCTAAACAGCGAAAGTAGAGTTATATTTAGTTGGAGAGGTCGGAAATCGTCTCAGTTCGGGTCGGATTTGGCTCGATCTCGCAGGGGTAGGCAGTCAGGTTCTCGTAGCCGTCGGCCGTCACGACGATGAGGTCCTCGAGTCGCACCCCGCCACGGTCCGGGTCGTACACTCCCGGTTCGACGGTGACGACGTGGCCGGCCTCGAGCGGGTCCTCGCTCGAGAGCGACGGCGCCTCGTGGAGGCTGACGCCGACGCCGTGGCCGGTGCCGTGGTACATGCCGACGTCGACGTCGCCGGACTCGAACCCGTACTCGGCGAGCGTCCGAGTCGCCGCCTCGTGGACGTCGGCCGCGCGCGTCCCGGCCCCGCCGCGGAGCGCGTCGAACGCCGCGTCCTGGGCTTCGCCGACCGCGTCGTAGGCCCGTCGCTCCCACTCGCCGACGTCACCGACGACGAAGGTCCGCGTGAGATCGGCGTAGTACCCCTGCGGGCCCCGCGGGGAGAGGTCGAGCAACACCGTCTCGCCCGGACCGATACGATCCTCGCCGGTGAAGTGCAGGTCCGCACAGGTCGTTCCTACGCCGATCACCGTGTTTTCCGCGTCACGAACTCCCGATTTCGCCAGGGTCGCGTTCACCTCGCGGCGCAGTCGTTCCGTCGTAAGGAGGTCGCCGTCCCAACGAAGTTCGTCGAGTCGGGCTTCCTCAGCGTCCTCGGCGTCCCCGGCGGTTTCGGGGGTCGCCGCCGCGAGCACCGCCTCCGCCCTGGCCATCCCCCGCTGGGCCGCCCGCTGGACGAACGCGTGTCGATCCCGCTCGGCACTCGTCTTGTGCGCCCGACCGAGGTCGATCGGCTCGAGTACGACCTCGTCGACGCTGTCGGCGACAGTCCGTGTGGCTCCGGCAGGCATGGAGGGGAGGGCGAGCACGCAGGCATCCTCGAGCGGTGATGTCAGGCGGTCGCCGAGCACCTCGAGGGCCCGTTCGGCCGCGCTCGAGGCCGAGGACTCGCTGGCCGAAACGACCGAACCCGGAAACTCCCGCTCGGCCTGCTCGGCGAACAGTCGGGGCGCACACAGCGTCGAGCGACCGTCGGCGTGGACGAACGCGTAGTCCCGATCCGGCCCGCCAAAGCGGGTCAGGTATCGCAGGTCGTCGTCGAACCGGTCGCCGACGTGGACGAATGCGTCCGCTCCGGCGGTCGCGGTCGCGTCGGCCAGCCGCTCGAACGCCGCGTTCCCGTCCCGGTTCCCCACCGACGAGGGCCGATTCCGGGTCACGAGTCCTCCGACTGGGTGCCGATCCCCTCGGGCCACCCGGGCGGCTGCGCGGCGGACGGATCGGCGTGCTCCCGTTTGAGCACCATCGGCGTCCGCTCGAGCGAGAGCACCTTCGTTCCGTCCTGGTTGTACGCCCGGAGCTCGGTCGTGACGATGCCGACGTGGTCCCGGGAGTCGCTCTCGCGTTTCTCGAGCACCTCGCTCTCGGCGAAGATCGTATCGCCGTGGTAGACGGGGGCGTGGTGGCGGATCCGGTCGTAGCCGAGGTTGGCAGTCGCGTTCACTGAGACGTCGATTACGCTCATCCCGACGGCGAGGGCGATGACGAACGTCCCGTCGACGAGCCGCTCGTCGAACTCGGTCCCGGCGGCGTACGCCTCGTTGAAGTGCATCGGGTTGAGGTTCATCGTCACGTTCGTGAACCAGACGTTGTCGGTCTCGGTGACGGTTCGGCCGAAGGGGTGTTTGTAGACGTCGCCGACCGCGAAGTCCTCGTAGTAGCGGCCGTGCCAGCCGGCGACCACGCGTCGTTTCGGTTCGGGGGTTCCGTCCTGTGTGTCGGTGTCGTCGGTCATCCTTCGTGTCGAGGCTCGACCCTGGACGAGTTGTAACTCCCGGAAAGCGCCCGTGGAGCTGATTCCGACCGGCCAGCGGTGGAACGTTTCGAGACAGCCGTCGGGCCACGACTGTCTCGAGACTGCTGCAAGCATATAATACTAGCAATAGCTATTATTCAACTAAAACCGTAACGACTGTATTATACCGTCGCTTGCTCACACGTGCAGTGGTATCGACCCTGCACCCATGCACCCGGTCTTCCCCTCGGGGAAGTCCTTCTGTGGCCGTTCCCAAGTGAATAGTTGGCTGGCCTTGAGGACCGCCGTTAGCTTCGTCAGACGACTCGAGTTGCCGGTATCGGCGAATCGGAGCCGTAATACTGTGGGGTTTTTCCCTCGCGATCCGCTCGACGCACCTCGACTCGCCGATGCTCGTTGTCGAGTGCTTTCCCGAAAGTACAAATTGTAGCTTATAAACTCGGCTGAATCCTTTCCGGAATTCGCCGAATCAGTTTTCGTAACACCCTAGTATAAGGAGAAAAACATCCAAACTAATGACCTACGAACATCTGGACACCGATCTGGTGAACGAACTGCTCGGGAACGGCCGCGCCAGCCTCCGGAGCCTCGCCGAAGAGCTCGACGTCTCCGTGACGACGGTCTCGAACCATCTCTCCGACCTCGAGGACGAGGGGGTCATCGAGGGCTATACCCCGATCGTCGACTACGACGCCGCCGGCTACGACGTGACCGCAGTGATGCAGCTCAAAGCCGAGGGAAGCGCGCTCGCGGAGATCACAGAGACGCTCCGGGACCACCAGCAGATGATGTCCGTCTACGAGGTTACCGGAGACTACGACATCGTCGCGATCGGGAAATTCAAGGATACCGACGACATGAACGACCAGATCAAGGCGCTCGTTACGGATCCCGACATCAAGCAGTCGAACACCAGCATCGTGCTCAACAAGGTCGCCGAGAACGAGCAGTTCGAACTCGAGGCGGACCGCGAGGACTGAGTCGGCCTCCTCATCGACACCAATTTCGAAGCGGCGAACGGAAGTTGGCTGCGTGGATCTGCTTCCCGTCGTCGCTCTTCCTCGTGAGTGGAGTCACGCACGGTGAAACGGTGGGGGAACGCCGCTAATTCGAGAATCGCCCCCGGACGGAACGTCGATGGAAACAGTTCGAGCGCGACGGAAGCGACTCGAGGTGTCGATTTCGCAGGCGGACCGATCGTGACCGCCCGGGTTCCGTGGAGCTCCCCGACCGCTATCGCTACTCCTCGACGAGCCGCAGCCAGTCCCAGTCGACGCCGCTCGTCGAGCGGAACCCGATGCTCATCTCGTCGTCGATCCCGTCCGTCTCGCTCGTGTGTACCGATCCGAGCGTCGCCCCCTCGAGATCCTGAATCCGGAACTCGACGCCCTCGGAGCTGTCGAAAACGAACCGACAGTCGACGGTCTCGTCCGCCAGGTTCGGAACCGTCGAGTCCTCCTCGAGGATTTCGACGCCGCTGCCGGTCTCACGCCCGAGCCGGATCTCGCCGCTCGGATCGACGATGAGCCGCCAGCCGGGTGTCTGCGTCGACCAGACGTCTTCCTCCATCCCGACGAGGATCCAGGGTTGGGAGGCACCCGACTCGGGGCGCACGAGCACCGAGACCTCGCGGCCGTCCTCGGGGTAGTTCGGGAGTCCCTGATCGGGGAACGAGCGAACGTTCGAGTCGCCGCCCTGTCGAAGCCCCTGGCTCGAGTCCTCGTGCAGCGCCGCGCTCGAGGAGACGTCGGCGTCGCCGGTTCCGTCGAGCGTCCACGGACCCTCGAGGTCGCCGCCGTCGTACGCCTCGAAGTCGTCGATCGTCAGTTCGTCCGCATCCTCGCTCTCGTCGTCCTCGTCGTCCTCGCCGACGTCTCCGATCTCGAGTTCGTACGTGGCGGTCTCCTCGCAGTTGCTGAGCGAGAACGAGTAGACCTCCGCCTCCCCCGGTTCGGGGGCCGTCTCGTCGGTATGGCGCGTCCTCGAGAGCTCGCCACCGTCGTCGTCGTAGATCCGCGCCTCCATGTCGAGGGTCGGCTCCTCGTCGCCCTCGTTCTCGAGTTCGACGTGGATGTAACAGTAGTCCGTCGGCGGTTCGTCCGTCCACGTGTAGGTGTGTCGCCGGGCCGAAAGCGATTCGCCCGCGTCCCCGGAGAGAGTTACGTCCCCCTCGATGGAGTCGTCCTCGTACACCTGCTCGTCGTCGTCGTCGGTCGGTTCGTCGCTTTCGTTACCGGAGTCGTCGGCATCGGAGTCGTTGGCGTCGGACTCGTCGCTCTGATCGGGAGACGCTTCGTCGTCACCGCAGCCCGCCAGCGCGATCGAGAGCGTCGCCCCGGCGCCCCCGAGTAGCGTCCGTCGTCGCATACACGTTTGTTATCCAACGACGGAATAACAGTATCGAAAGACCGACGCTCGGTGCGTCGATCGTGAAGTCGACGTCGTCGGCGCTGTGCGCGACAGATCAGGAGTATCGGTCGCCCTCCGCGTCGATACACAGCGGGTCAAGGATAAACTCGTGGATGGCCCGCCGCGCCTCCTCGGGAGCGTCGTCGTGACCGAGCGAGATCCGCCGTCCGCGCGCGGCGTGGATCGCGTCGGTGACGAGCTGGCCCATCCGCTCGGCGTCGACGTCGCGGAAGACGCCCTGCTTGATGCCGTCCTCGACGACCTCGACGATGCTGCCGCGGATCCGCTCGTAGTGCTCGTTGAAGATCTCCCGGTGTTGCTCGTCGTTCTGTGCGTAGGTGTACAGCTCGTGGTACACCTTCATCCGGTCCCAGTGGGTAAACTCCTCGAACTCGGGACCGAACAGACACTGATCGATCCGGGCCTCGAGTTCGGTCCGCGGGTCCGTATCGCGGTCGACGTCGACGCTACCCTCGTACTGGTCGATGACGTACTCCAGAAACGAGGACAGGAGATCGTACTTCCCCTCGAAGTGGTAGTGAATCACCTGTCGTGTCAGCTCCATCTCCTCGCCGATGTGGCGCATTCTGAGATCCGCGTACCCGTGCTCGCGTAGCGCACGGAACGTCGCCTCCATGATCACCGCCTCGGTGTCCCTCTCGGAGGCGCTCCCGTCGGACTCGCTCATACGTTCTCTCCGTTCGAACGATATATAGTTCGATTGCTCCGGCGACCGGGAGTTTACCGCACGGTAAATTTTTGTCCTCGCGGTCAGTCTGTCAGACCGCGCATGGCAGATACACTCATCCGGAACGGGACGATCGTCTCGCTCGACCCCGATATCGGCGATCTCGAGGACGCCGACGTGCTGATCGAAGGCGGCGAGATCGTCGAGATCGGACGCGGGCTGAGCGCGTCGAACGCCGAGGAGATCGACGCGAGCGATCACATCGTCCTGCCGGGATTCGTCGACTCGCACATCCACCTCGCACAGACTCAGGTACGAGGGATCGCCGGGGACTGGTCGCTCATGGGCGACTACTTCGATCACATGCTCGGCAACATCGCTGGGCTCTACCAGCCCGAAGACATGTACCTCGGGGGCCTGTTCGGCGCGCTGGAGAAGCTCTATACGGGGACGACGACGGCCCTGGACTGGTCGTACCCCAACTCGCTCGAGCACGCCGAACGGGCCGTCGACGCGCTACAGGACACCGGACTACGCGCGGTGTACACCTACGGACCGCCGGGTGACGACGCGGCGACGTGGTGGTTCGATAGCGACGTCACCCTTCCCGAAGAGGAGATCCGCGAGTTCCACGACGAGAAGATCAGCGACGACGACCTGCTCGACCTCGCGCTCGGACTCCGGGGCCCGGACTTCTGTACCGACGAGGCCGCCCGCAGCGACCTGGAGCTGGCCCGCGAACTCGACGTTATCGCCACGCTTCACATGGGCGCTGCGTGCTGGCCCTCGTCGGTGTACGGCGACGACTACCAGGGCTTCGGCGCGATCGAGGACATGCTCGGGCCGGACGTCAACGTCGCCCACGGAAACCACTTCGCCCAGGAGGATATCGACCACGCCGTCGAGCAGGGGGTCTCCTTTTCGGCGACGCCGGAGGTCGAGATGCAGATGGGCCACGGCATCCCCGTCACCGGGAAGGTCCTCGAGGCCGGCGGCCGACCGGCGTGGGGCGTCGACGTCTGCTCGGACATCAGCGGCGACATGGCGACGCAGATGCGGATCGGCCTGCAGGTCCAGCGGATGTTCGAGAACCAGGCGATCCTCGAGGGCGATTCGGAGGTCACCGAGGTACAGACCACCGCGCGAGACACCCTCGAGATGGCCACCATCGAGGGCGCGCGAGCGCTCGGCATGGAGGACGAGATCGGTTCGCTCACGCCCGGCAAGCGGGCAGACATTGTGATGATCCGCACGGACGACTTCATGACCGCGCCGTGTCACGACCCGGTCCAAACCGTCGTCTTCCAGTCGGACCCGTCCCACATCGACACCGTGCTCGTCGACGGCGAACCGGTCAAGCGCGACGGCGAACTGCACAACCCGCTCCTCGAGGAGGAGTTCGACCGCTTCGTCGCCTCCGGCGAACGGCTGCTCGACGAGGCCGGCGTCGACCTCGAGTAACTACCCGCTACAGATTCACTCATAATGCGACTCGGACAGTACGCGACGACGGACGGAGAACAGCCCTGGTGCGGTGCCAGAACCGACGACGAGACGGTCGTCAATCTCGCCGAAGCGGGCGCCGCCGCCGGCATCGACCTGCCCCAGCGAACTACCGACCTGCTGGCCGGCTGGAAGTGGCAGCGGAAGGCCGAACTGGCCGTCGAGCACGCCGCGGGGACGGGAGTCGGCGTCTACGAGCACGACGATCTGGTGCGACACGCGCCGGTAGGTGATCCACAGAAGGTGGTTTGTGTCGGGCTCAACTACCGGGATCACGCCGAGGAGGGCGACAATCCGATTCCGGACGAACCCGTCCTCTTCTCGAAGTTCCCGACGACCGTAACCGGTCCGGAGAGCACGATCAGCTGGGATCCCGACCTCACCGAGAAGGTCGACTACGAGGCCGAACTCGTCGCCGTCATCGGGGAGAAAGCCCGGCGCGTCGACGAGGACGAGGCCCTCGAGCACGTCGCCGGCTACCTCGTCGGCAACGACGTCTCGGCTCGCGATCTTCAACACGGCGACGGCCAGTGGGTCCGCGGCAAGAGCCTCGACGGCTTCGCCCCGATCGGACCCGAACTCGTCACGGCAGACGAGGTCGACGATCCCCACGACCTCGAGATCCGAGCCGAGGTCAACGGGGAGCGACTGCAGAAGTCGACTACCGCGAACCTCATCTTCGGGATCGACGAACTGGTCTCGTTCTGCAGCCAGGCATTCACGCTCGAGCCGGGCGACCTGATATTCACCGGGACGCCGCCCGGAGTCGGCGTCTATCGGGAACCACCGGTACTGCTCGAGGACGGCGACGAGGTGACGATCGGCGTCGAAGGGCTCGGCGAACTGACGAACACCTGCGCGTTCGATAGCTAACGCCAGAGGGCAGCACGGTTTCGGCAGTTCGTGCTGGCCGCGGAACTCGTGGAAGGGTGGGGATGCGTCTCAGTTCGGATCGAGCCACCATCTCGCACGGTCGAAGCTGATACCGTCGCGGCGTCGCTCGAGCACGGGACTCGCGAGCGCCCTCCAAGAACGAGCGGCTCCGTGGCGTAGATTTTCGTCGTCGAGTGGCCGCCAGTTTTACTGCCCGTATGAACCGGTGCGAGCGGCCGTGAGAAGGGTGTGGTGAGCTGTCCCGCGAACCACCCCTCGAGGATCGAGTTGCGGGGGTATGTGAACTGAGAACTGAGTTGCCCTCTCCGGGGCCAGTGCACTGCCTTCACCGCTCAGAAGGCAGCCTAAAAGAAAACGTAGCAACTGACGGGTACGGAGGCTTATCCCACTAGAGGCTATCACATAACGTACGAGATAATCACGATGCAGAGGTGACCCCCCTATGAGCAACAAGGACGAAAACGAGCGGGAGGACAGTGACCGAGATGCATCCGAACGCGATCGACAACGAACCGATCCGTCCCTTGCAAGAGCTATCGAGAGTTCGCTTCAAGCGGGATTGCGATCGCTATCGGAGGGGTTAGAGAACGTGGTCGGAGAAGAGGCGAAGCGTTCCTCGAGAGGGCCGCCCGGATCACGCCCACCGGCTCAGAGAAGCCGGGTAAATCGAAAACAGCACCGAGACGGTTCGGAACGGAAACGGACACAAAAATCCGAGTCCGCGGAGTGTTTGATCGACACTCGTCTCGACGACGGGGAGTTCGTCGTCGTCGCAGACCTTCCCGGAGCAACCAAAGAGGATCTCACGGCTGGAATCAATCCAGAGACGAACGAACTCGTCATCAAAAAGACGGGCACTACTGTCGGACGGGTGGAGCTTCCCTGGACCTCGTCGGAAATGCGAAACGCGTGGTTCAAGAACGGTGTCCTCGAGGTCTACATCCGATCGACCGACGCCGAACAGTCCGAGAAATCGCCTTCGTAGATGATCGGTTTCTCGCCGTCTGCGTCTTCTAGTCCACCGGTCGCCGAACGTGCGAACCAAGACGACGAGTTGGACTCCGGAGAGGTGAGGACCGGGAGTTGAGTTCCCGGCACATGGAGGTGACAGCTCTTACTCGGTACTCGCTGACGAACTGCCGTATGTGTGCTCGATTCACGGACGACGACGAAGGCAAACGGGTCGTCAACGCAGAGGGTAACGAAATCGGCATCATCGAGACCGTCGAAAACGGGAGCGCTTACGTCAACCCCGATCCGGGAGTTACGGACGCCATCAGATCGAAGCTCGGGTGGGGCGACTCTGACGAGGAGAGCTACGATCTCGCCGAACGAAACGTCAAGACGGTTACGGACGATGAAGTGCGGTTAGACCGATTGTGAGCGCCTGCACGGATCGATCCATGACTGACGAATACGATACTCGAGTGGCGGAGATTCTGGACGAAGCGAGCACCGAGAGTGAAACGTTGCTGGCGCCGGAAGCGTCGGCGGACGATGCCGGGCGCGACCTTCTCGAAGTCGCACGGGAAGCCGACGAGTTCGTCGCGTCCTCGGAGCCGACGGCGTTGCTCGAGGCCGTCGGCCTCGGGACGCTCCCGGACGGGTCGGAGGCCGAGTCCGTTTTCGAGGCGATCGCGAGGGGCGATCCCGAACGCGTCGAGGATCTCCATCGACTGTTGCGCCTCGCGAAACTCGGCGACCGATCGGACGAGGACACGCTCGAGGACGCCACTTCCGGAATCCGCGAGGCGATCCAGCGGGCGCAGTCGGAGACGGAACGAGAGGACACCGACCGGGACGACCCCTCCGACCGGGAGCCGACGACCGACGAAGAGAGCGAGGCGGAAGCCGAGGAAGGCAACGGCGAAGCCGCCGCCGATCTCGGAGATCGCCTTCGTGAGGCGATGAAATCGCCGCTCGAGACGTTCGGCGACGAGATCGGCGACGTCCAGAACCAACTCGAGGGAGTGATGGCGAACGATACGGACGGCAAGGGCGACGGGGACGAGGCGGAAGAAACCGACACCAGGGAGGCCGACGAAGGCGACGACGGACTCCTCGGGCTGAGCGACGACGGGAGCGGCGGACTCGGCTCGAGCGAGTCGTCCCGTCTCTCGACGATGGCACCGCCGCCGTCCGAACGGGCGGACATGCACGCCGTCAAGCGCCACTCGACGATGCCGAAGCGAAACAGGTGACGATCCCCTCTTCGAGGATCACTGCCCGATGTCGAATACGTCGCGCGGATTCTCGAGCACTACCTGCCGAATCGCCGCCTCGTCGATCCCGTAGCGATACAGCTCGAGGATGGCCCGCTTCAGCGCGAACGGATCCGTCCGCAGGACGTTCGCACAGTCGGTGTCGACCATGATCCGCTCGGGGCCGTACTCGTCGATGGCGTCGGCGACGTCCGCCGCGGTGACGCCGATCAGCCACGAGTGGCCGATGGTGTAGCTCAGGTAGCAGTCGGTCTCCGCCATGAGATACTCCGTGTTGTTCCCGTCAGCGTGGGAGGCGACGACCTGCTCCTCGTCCAAGCCTGCGTCTCGGGCTGCCTCGACGTCGATCTTCACCGCCTCGAGCGCGGGGTTCTCGGCGTCGATCACCGGCTCCTGTCCCAGCCCCGGGTTTTTCTCGTAGCCCGGCGTCCCGATCCCGTCCCGATACGACCGACCCGAGTCGCTCGAGGTGTTCGGCGTGTGGAGGAGCACCGGGAGGTCGTGGGTATCCGCGAGTTCCATCTGGGCCTGGACGATCGCGCGCTGTTCGTCGAGGTCCCAGCGACTGACGTGCTGGGTAGGTGTGACGCCGATTTCCCCGATCGCGACGACCTCCTCGAGGCTGCAGTAGTCGGCCATCGCCTCGAGCGCCTCGTCGGGGTTCTCGATGCGGACGCCGGTGTGGATCCCTAGCCCGAGGTTGGCCTCGAAGAAGTGGTTTCGCTCGATCGCCGCGCGTCGGTTGATCGCGTCGTCCCAGAGGTACCGGATATCCTCCGCTCTGACCGGCTTGTACGGCGTCCAGTGGTAGCCCGAGGCGACCATCACCATCGACTCGCAGCCCGAGAGGGCGTACCGCTCGCGATCGTCCCACGAGAGCGTGTGGGCGTGGTTGTGGACGTCGATCCAGGGCAAGTTGAGGAGCTCGGTCGGCAGCTCCGGGTGGTCGTCGAGATGCGCTGCATCGGTCGGCCGCTTCGTCGGGTGTGTCGGTGGCATGGGTCAGGTTGAGTGTACTGCAAACGGCGGAAGCGAGGCTGTCGTAGTCGCGACAGATACCCTATCGTCGGCGCGACCACTTAGCGTTTTACAGGCTGGTAAAACTTTATTATGTGTGGAAGTAACGTGACACACATGGCGCTGCTGATCGGGACGGACGACGGCCTCTACCGGGTCGCCGGGGTCCCCTTTGATCGGGACGAAGCGGAGCAGGTGCTCGACTGCGGGGTCGTCACGGCGGTCAGATCGTGGGACCACGCCGACGGCGTGTTCGTCGCGTCGTCGACGGGGGCGTACCGCTCGAGAGACGGCGGCCGAACGTGGGCGGATCTCGAGGTTCCCCTCGGCGACCGCTTCTGGCACGCCGGCGAGAGCGAGGTGTGGTCGATCCTTGCGACGGCCGACGGGGCGCTGTACGCGGGGACGAACGACCCCTACATCTACCGCTCGGTCGACGACGGCGAGACGTGGTCGGAGCTGAAGGGCTTCCGCGAGCTTCCCTCCCGCGGCCACTGGGAGTCGCCGATCGACCCTCACTACGCGCGGCTGCGCGCGCTCGAGACCGTCCCAGGTCGCCCGGAACGACTGATCGCGGGGGTCGAAGCGGGCGGGATCCACCTGAGTAACGATGGTGGTCAGACCTGGCTCGACCGTCGAGACACGATCATCGACGACGTCCACCAGGTGCTGCCGATCTCGGAAGACGTCTGGCTCGCGACGACCGGGTATCTGGATCACGATCTCGAGAACCTCGGTCTAGGTCACGCGGTCGGCGTCGGCGGCCTGTATCGGACGACCGACGCGGGGGAGTCGTGGACTCGGCTCGACGACGGCAACGACTTCTCGTACATCAGATGCGTCTTCGTCCACGATGGCCGACTGTTCTTCTGTGGCGGCGAGGAGGCGCCCCCGGCGTGGGTCGACGACGAACACGAGGTCGCGCTGTTCGAGTCGACGAACTTCGGGCGGGACTTCGAGCGGGTTCCGTTCCCCGGTGAGCCCCAGGAGGTCATCGAAACCTGGACGGTCCACGACAGCGACGTGCTCTGTGGCTCCGGCCTGTTCGACGTCCCCGACCAGCGCGACGACGTCGAAGGCCGGATCATGCGACGCGACGAGAGCGGGGAGTACGAGACGGTCGGCCGACTCGGAGCCAACGTCAGCCGAATGGAGGCGATCTGAGCGATGGCCAACTCGTCTCCGCCCTCGAGATTGGGCCGGCTGCTGTATGGAGCGACGCTCATGTACATGGCTGTCGATGGTTTCCAGAGCAACGAGAAACGCGTCGAAATCGCCCGCGAGAAGGGCGTTCCCGTCCCCGATCTGCTCGTTCCGTTCGTCACCGGCATGCTGTTCGTCGCCAACCTCGGGATCGTCTGCTGGAAGTACCCTCGAGCGTCCGCCGGCGCGGTGATCGTCTTCTTCCTCGGGACGACGCCCGGGATCCACGACTTCTGGACGATGGAGGGCGAGGAGCGCCAGGCGAACAAGATCAACTTCTGCAAGAACGTCGCCCTCCTCGGCGGGGCGATCCTCCTGCTCGAGGCGGCGAGCGAAGACCCCGTCGCGACGAACGAGTAGCGGACCGGCCCGACCGTCGCGTGCGGGAGAGCGATTTTAACCCACACCGCCGAAGGTGTCCTATGGACGAGAACGCAGTGCACGTCGTCGCCATCGCCGGAAGCCTCCGCGAGGAGAGCTACACCCGCCCCGCCCTGCGACACGCCTTAGACGCGGCCGAGGCCGCCGGCGCGAGCACCGAACTGATCGACCTCCGGGAGCTCGAGATCCCGCTGTTCGACGCCGACGACGACGAGGCCGGCGACGCGTCGGAACTCGCCCGGCGCGTTCGGGAGGCCGAGGCCATCCTCCTGGGAACGCCGATGTACCACGGGTCGTACTCCTCGGTGCTGAAGACCGCGCTCGACTACTGCGGGTTCGACGAGTTCGAGAACAAGACCGTCGGGCTGCTCGCGGTCTCCGGCGGCAGTTTCCCAATCGGGGCGCTCGACCACCTGCGGGTCGTCTGCCGGGCGCTCGACGCCTGGGTGTTACCTCACCAGGCAGCGGTGCCGAACGCCCACAGTCGGTTCGAGGGCCGAGAACTGGTCGACGAGGACGTTCGCCAGCGCGTCGAGACGCTCGGAACGCGAGCGGTCCAGTTCGCCAACATCGAGCCCGATCCCGACTCGTTCGAGAGCCGGGAAAACGTCGGCGCCGACGAACGTGCCGGCTGACCGCGAGGCGAGAACGTCCCCGTATCTGCCGAATTAACCGTTATAGACGTCGCACAAGGCATATATGCTCGAGTGGATTACCAGCGTTCGATGACCGAAACCGAGTACAAGTGTACCCGATGCAGTGCTGCGCTCGACTACAGAACGACGAAACACGTTGGCTGTCCGGAGTGTGGATCCATTCCGGCCCACAGCGCGGACTGAGTCGGGCAGACGGACGATCAACTACCGCTCCGTTCTCGAGAGCATTGGCGCGAATCCCCTCGGGCCGGACTGGCTCGACGCTTCACAGCGAGTCGAAACTTCCCGTTCGTCCGCCTGCGACTCTGTCGTGAACCGCGCGACACCGGAGGGAAACTACTGCTCGTCGAGTCGCTTCGAGAGCCGATCGAACTTCTCCTGAAGCCGCTCCCGTCGCTTTCGCTCGCGCTCGGGTCGGTACTCGAGGTCGACGAGCGCCCCGTCGGAGACGTCGGCGTCGAACAGCGCCCCTTCGTGTCGACACTCCTCCGGGAGCGTCTCAAGGTCGAGATCCAGCTGGTCGACGACGTCGCCGTCCTCCTCGAGAAGCACGACGGCGGTCCGTTCGTCGACGATACGATCGACGACGCAGGTGAACGATCCGTCGACGGTCATTATCCGGACACACCCGCCGTAGCCGTATCAACCTGTGGTGTGGCGATGCTGGCCTGTTCCTCGGGTCGTTCCTCCAGGAGGTCGGCCGCATCTGTCGAAAACTCTCGTTCGGTCTCGACACCCACCTCCGTTCCGTCGGTCGTCAGTACGATGTCGCCGTGGACGCCCGTCCAGTAGGTCTCGATTCCCCGCTCGGCGTACTCCTCGAGCACTTCCTCGTGCGGGTGGCCGTACTGGCTGTCGTAGCCGCTCGAAATAACGGTGATCTCCGGGTCGACCGCGTCCATGAACGGCCCGGTGGACGACGTCGACGAGCCGTGGTGGCCGGCCTGGTACGCGTCGGCCTCGAGCGCGCTGCCGTGTGCTTCGACCATCCGCTGTTCGGCGTCGGCCTCGGCATCGCCCGTCGTCAGGTAGGCGAACTCGCCGAACTCGAACGCGACCGAGACGCTGTTGTAGTGGAGGTCGTCGTCGGATTCGCCTGCGGGCGGGTTCAGCACGGTCGCCTCGATCCCGTCGATTGGCAGTTCGTCGCCCTCCTCGACCTCGAAGAGGTCGACGTCGTGTTCTTCGATCGCGTCGAGGTAGTTCTCGTAGGTCGCGGAGTCGTGGGCGACGCCCGAGTCGTAGGCGGCTCCGACGCCGTCACCGTCGGTTTCGAAGTGCTCGATCACGGCAGCGTGGCCGCCGATATGATCTGCGTGTGCGTGGGTCGCCACGAGGTGATCGATCCGATCGACGTTCTGGGACTCGAGATAGGCGATGACGTCCGAGCCGTCCTGGCGCCAGTCGCCGGTGTCGATCAGCACCGTTTCGTCGTCAGGCGTCACGAGAAGCGTCGCGTCGGCCTGGCCGACGTCGATGTGGTGGGTCTCGAGTTCGCCCTCGACGTCGGTCGTCCGTTCGGTCTCCGGGTCGCCGTCCGTGCTCGCTGCTCCCGTGTCGTCGCTCGAGCCGTCGTCGGTGCCTTCCGCTTCGGTCCCGTCGTCATCGGCGTCCGCCTGCGCTGATCCCGGTTCGCTACCGGTTTCGTCTGCTGCACCGTCGTCGGACTCCACCTCGTCGTCCGCGTCGTTCGTCTCGTCGGCTTGCGTTCCGTCGTCCGCCTGGCCGTCGGTATCGGCGGCCTCGAGGTCCTCGGCGTTGGCGTCGACCGGTGGATCGTCGTCGGCGTCGAGCGGCGTGACGAGCATCCCCGTCAGAACTGCGACCACGACGAGGATGGCGAGGACGCTCGACGAGAGGGTCCGATCGGTTCGTCCGACGATCTCGGCCCGGGTTCGCGGAACGATGAGCGCTGCAGCGCCGAGAAACAGGAGGGCGGCGAGTACTCCCTGTAGTATCGACAGCGGTGAGAGTTCTATCGCGGAGAGCGCGGTGAGCGCAAAGAGCGCGACGAGCACGCCCAGCCCCCACTGGGCGACCGATCTAACGGTGACCATACCACTCTCTGACGAGGGAGTATCGGATGGCTCTTTGGATTGCTCACACTTCGGGCGAGGGTGATACTGTCCGCCAGTACGAACGTCGGATTCGTCGAAACCTGAGGGCACCCTTTTGTGTCGGCGGCCCGACCCCGGCAGTATGACCGGAGGACTGGAACCGACGGAGGAGACCGACGGCTCCGTGACCGTTCGCCTGCTGGACGACGGCGACGAAACGAGGACGATCCGGTGTAACTCGTACGCCGACGCGATCGAGGTAGTGAAGGACCGCCAGCGGTCGGTGACGGCCGCGAAGATCCTCGACCGCGACGAGAACGTCGTCTTCACCTCCGCGGAGATGGAGATCGAAGTTTGGGAAACCGCGTGGGAGGACGCGAAACGCGAGCTCTCCGTCGACGTCGACGAATCGGACTGTCCGTACGAGAACGGCGCTTGCTTCCCCGGTGACCGCTGCGTTCGGTGCCAGCTGTCGGACGCTCGAGGGAGAGAGTGACGGCGAAGCGACCGATATTTTGACGAACGATCTCAGTCCCCCCGAAGGACCAGCGGACCCATCGCAGACGTTCGCTTCGCGATCGTCGCCAGCCGAAGGATGTATGAAACGAACAGCAGGAACGGCAGCACGCAGATCGTGTACGCGAGGGCGACGATCCACAGCAGGTTGTCGACGCCGAACAGCGAGCCGATCATCGTCCCCTCGTCGACGAACAGCAGCATCCCGCCAGCGACGACGAGCGCGAGGACCGCCAGATAGAGGATCCCCTGCGAGAGCTTGACGAGTGACCACTGGAAGTACAACGTCTTGACGTACTCTCTTGCCGGCCCGTACATCGCAAGCGCCTCCAGGGTCCGGACGCCCGACTCACGTTGCTCTGCCGAGAGGTCCTCCTCGTGCTCGGCCAGCAGCCAGCGGAGATCGTACATCTTCCGATCGTAGTTGTAGTTCAGCGCCGATTTCATCACGTCGTACGAGCCGAAGTCGGCCCCCGCTAACCCCTCTCCGGCCACGGTCGCGTTCTCGAGGAGGTCGTCGACGTACTCGGCGGTCTGTGCGCGAAGGTCCTCGTCGTCGCTGGGTTGCACGGTCTGTTCGAACCGTTGAGCCCGATCGCTGGTCGCGTCGATGAGCTCCTTGAGGAACAGCGCCGGGCTCGCGGGGCTCGGAAAGTCCAGTAGCTCGTCGGTGTTCTGATAGAAATCCATCGCGAGATCCATCCGCTTTCGCTGGCTGCCCAGCGGTCCGATCTCCTGGGAGAGAACCAGCTGGTTGATCGAGACCACGAGCGTCGTCCCGGTGATGAGCGCGCCGATCAGCGCCTGGAACGTCATCTTTACCCAGTCCTCCGAGGCGATCACCGCGCGGATCGACTGCGAACTCGAGACCCCCCAGAGCATCAACAGCGAGAACACGCCCGCCGCCAGCATCCCGGTGAGGAGCCATCGGTTCGCGTTGAGGAGCACCCAGAGCTTGTAGCGGTTCTCGGCGGCCCGCTCGCGCATCGTGTTGGCGGTCGTCAGATCCCTCATCGACGATGATCAGTCCTCGAGGCGCCGTTCGAAGAGCAGGAACTTCGTGCCGCCGCCGTCGTAGGAAACCGTCTCGACGAGCCGCCAGCCATCTGCACCCAACTGATTCAACCGTCCCTCGGGGTTCGCGGATTCGCGCTTCGTCAGCTCCGTCGGCGGCTCGATCGCCTTGTACTCCCAGCGCGCACCTTGATGACTGCTCATTCCGTACTAGACTCCTATACTCCTCCTCACTCTTTCCCTTGCTGGCGGGTAGATGCTGCCTTTCCAGCGGCTCACTCGGAGTACGCCATCGCTGCGTCCGCATAGTCCACATCTTCGTTACTATCGGCATTCTCGTCCGCGCCGCCGCCGAGTTCGTTCCCAGTGCAGCCGGGCCCTTTTCTCCTCCCTCGTAGCGGAGGCCAACTGCACTCGACATGGGGCGTCCGATTCCACCGGGACTCGAATCGGGCAGCGGTCTACGTTCCCTCGTAACGATATAATAGCACTATAGTTTTATAACCAAATTGGATTTTCGAGTAGCTGTTATATCAGCTGCCGTTTCGACTCGCTCACAGACGGATACGAGCACGACGATTCCTCCGAAGGCGCGGAACAGATTCGAGCGCTACGCCACGTATGACAGACCTGGATCGGCATTAGTCCAGGTTAAAGATCTATTTCAGCCGCTCGTGCTTGAATCTGAAACAGCTCGAGCGGAGACCCAGCGAAGGAGCAACTACCAACCCTCGGTCGGGACTGGCTCGAGTGCAGCACGCATTAGTATAGTTATAGTAGCACAATTCCATCAGCAAAAAGCATAACAATATATCTACATTTATCTCTCGGGAAGGGACGAAACCCCGGTCTCGACGGAACCGGCACTCTCGCTCGACGACGAGAGAGCGTCCCTCTCTCGAACGACTCGATCCCGAGGCGGTTCGTCGAAGGCAAGGGAGGGAAGACGATGCTACTCTCGGAAGCCGCCAGCCATCGAATCCGACCGCTAGCGGGTGTTCGTCCAGTTTTCGGGGCGTTCGCAACGACATCTATAAGTCAGTGTGGTTTGTTACCTCACGCAGTGAGATGGTAAGTCATAACTCCCTTTCGGGTCGGCCAGAGGCATCGCCGGCTCGCTTCGGACTCCCCGGCGTCGGAATGACGAGGTTTACCGGGTCCGACGACCGATCGATCGCCGAGTTGCTGGAAACCGCTGCGGAGCGGGCACTCGACGACGCGGACGTCGAACCGGACGCCGTCGACTCGGTTCACGTCGGCAACATGGCCGCGGAAGCGTTCAACAACACCTCCGGACTGGCGAACGCGTTGACCGCTAGCCTCGGCCTCAGCCGGGCGTCCGCACGCCGGATCGAAAACACCAGCGCGACCGGCGCGAGCGCGGTGCTCGACGCGGTCGACACCGTTCGAGCAGGACGGGCCGAGGTCGCACTCGCCGTCGGCGGCGAGAAGATGTCCGTCGCCGAGACGTCGGTCGCGACGGAGATCATCAGCCGGATCACGCACAGCCAGGAGTACGATCAGGGGATCACCCTCCCCTCGTTCGCGGGCCTCGCGGCTGCCCGGTACCTCGAGAGCTACGACGCGACTCGACGCGATCTCGCACGGGTTGCGGTAAAGAACCACGCGAACGCCCGCCGAAACCCGTACGCGCAGTTCGAAAGCGACGTGACGGTCGCGGACGTCCTCGACTCGCCGAAGGTCGCGACGCCGCTTCGTCTGTACGACTGCTGCCCGACGACGGACGGAGCCGCCGCGGTGGTCGTCACGGCGGCGGACGCGGACGTGTCGGTGACGGCCTGCGAGAGCGCCGTCGGCGTCCACGCCGTCGCGGATCGGGCCGATCCGTTGCGGATCGAGAGCGCCGCGGCCGCCGGACGAGCCGCGTATGACGCGGCGGGGACGGATCCCGACGAGATCGATGTCGCGTGCATCCACGATGCCTTCACCATCCTCGAGTGGCTCGAGATGGAGGAACTGGGCCTCGCCGAGCGGGGCGAGGCGTGGCGACTAACGCGGGAGGGACGGACCGAGATCGACGGCGATGGGGACCTGACGGTCAACCCGGGTGGCGGGCTGAAAGCCCGGGGCCATCCGCTGGGCGCCACGGGAATCTCCCAGCTCGTCGAACTCGTCTGGCAGCTTCGAGGGGACGTGCCCAGCGACCGTGCGGTCGATTCGCCGCGGTACGGACTTGCGATCAACGTCGCCGGGTTCGGGAACAACAGCGTCTGTACGATCGTGGAGGCGAGCGGATGACGCGCGTCCTCGAGTGTCCGGACTGCGGTCGGCGAACCTTCTACGAGAAACGCCGCTGTCTCGACTGCGGCGCCGACGGACTGCGGCCTCGCGATTCGGGCGTCGGTATCGTGCAGGCGGTGACGGCGGTTCACGTCACGCCCGACGGCGTCAGCGCCCCGAATCGGCTCGGTCTCGCCTCCTTCGACGGCGATGCGAGTATCATCGCCCGGCTCGAGGACGGTCTCGAGGCGGGCGACTCGGTCGTCCTCGAGACGCCGGACGGAGCGGGATCGCCCCCGCGGCTCGTTCCGGCCGAAACCGACCGGGATCGGGAGACACCGACGAGTTCGGGCAAACAGTGAGACCGGTGACCGACGATTATATAGAGTGAGCGATGTGGAGTTCGAGTTCGTTGACCGCGCCGAGCACCCGCTCCGGAAGCTCGTCGGTGAGCTGTGCTCCCTTGACGCGGTGGGCGGGTCCGGAGACGCTCAGCGCACCGATCACCTCGTCGTCGGCATCCGTCACCGCCGCGCCGACCGCGTGGACTCCTTCCGTCGTTTCCTGCCTGTTGAAGGCGTACCCTCGCTCTCGGATCCGCTCGCACTCCTCCTCGAGTTCCGCGCGCGTCGTGATGGTGTTCTCGCTCACGCCCTGTAACCCGTGGGTCGCGACAATCTCGTCGACACGGTCCGCTGGCATGTTCGCGAGGATCGCCTTTCCCGCGGCGCTCGTGTGGAGCGGGCCGCGCTTTCCAATGTGGGCGCCGGTCTGCACCGCGCTCTGGCCGACCTCGGTGTACAGATAGACCCGCTCGCCGTGTTCCTCGACGATGAACTGAGAGCGTTCTCCGGTTTCCGCCGCCAGCACGTCGACCTTCTGCTTGATCATCGGGTACGCGGTCGTCGTTCGCTGTGCGTGGCCGCCGACGGTGAGAAACTGGAATCCGATCCGGTAGCGCCCGTCCGTACACACTACGTAGCTGTGCTCGCGGAGCGTAACGAGGTGACGATGCACGGTGCTCGGGGCGAGTCCGAGATGCTCGGATAGCTCGTGGATCGTCGCCTCCCCCAGTTCTCGGAGGACATCGATGATCTGTATAGACGTCTCGGTCGTGCGCGCCCCCGATTTGGGTTTGTTTGCCATACTCGGTCCTGGGGACCCAGGCATTATAAATTATGCCACTCCTTGCGGAGACGGGCCTCCAGACCGGTCTCCCTCCAGATCCTACAGAACGGGATCAGCGACATTCGCACCGTGAATCGGGACTCCTGTTTCGGCCGTTTTCCGACAACAATCTCAATATATTATCATCCAAAACCGAGGCCGTCTCATGGAATTACATTCGTACTTTCGTAATCATATCTGCGGGGCCAGCAGTCGGACGTGTGATGTGGCCTCATTCGTCACGTTCTGGTGTTCTTCGCGTACATCCCGGCCTCTCGGATGCTATATTGGCGGACTGATACCAAAATAACCGCTTTCCGAGCCTCGTACAACAGTCTCGATCCTTCTTTCGGCTTATCCGAATAACTGGGACAGATTACGCCAGCATGCTCCGCTTGAGAGCGAACGCGACAGGGAATCGGTTAAGTAGATTCGACACGCTCCGTTATGCCATGCCAGGTTCGTCCTCCCGCTGGAAGGAAGTGGTGAACGGCGATGGATGAGAACGATCGCTCGATTACGGGGTTTACGATGCTCGCACACGGAATCTTTCATACCTACGAGCTGAGCATCCCCATCTTCATCGTCATCTGGTTGGACGTCTTCGACGTCTCGCCGTTCGTCCTCGGCGTTGTCGTCAGTATCGGTTACGGCCTCATCGGCGTCGGTGCGATCCCGAGCGGCCTGCTGTCTGACACCTACGGCTCACGCCGGCTGATCGTCGCATCGGTGGTCGGGATGGGCGGCGGCTTCTTCCTCCTCGCGCTCGCGCCGAACGTCTACGTGTTGATGGTAGCCATCGTCATCTGGGGCGTCGCCGCGAGCGTCTACCACCCCGCCGGTCTGTCGCTGATCAGCCGCGGTGCGAAAAACCGCGGTACGGTGTTCGCCTACCACGGTGTCGGCGGCAACATCGGGACCGCGTTCGGCCCGTTGTTGACCGCCTCGCTGCTCCTCTTTTTCGACTGGCGGCTCGTCGTCGTCGCGCTCACCGTCCCGGCCGTGGCCGTCGTCGCGTTCGGCTCGCTGATCGAGTTCAACGAGAACGCTGCGACCGCGGCCGACGGCGGAACGGACGACACCGACGACGACGGGTCGTCGATGGACCTCCAGTCGATCGTCGACGACTCGAGGCTACTTCTCACGACCGGGTTCCTGCTCACGTTCGCCGCGATCATGATCTACGGGATCTACTACCGTGGCCTGCTTACGTTCCTGCCCGACATGATCGGAGGACTGCCGCAGTTCGGCACCTACGAAATCTTCGGCCAGGAGGCCGAGCCCGCACAGTACATCTACACGGGGATCCTGATGATCGGCATTCTGGGACAGTACGCCGGCGGCCGGGTCACCGACCACGTTCGGACGGAGTACGCGTTCTTCTCGACGCTGTTCGCTCTCGGCGTGCTCGCGTTCGTCTTCATCCCCTCCGTCGGCTGGGGGCTCGCCCCGTTCCTGTTCGTCTGTGCCGCGCTGGGGTTTTTCCTCTACGCGACGGCGCCGATCTACCAGGTGGTGATCGCCGAGTACGCGGCCGCCGACGTCCACGGCCTCTCCTACGGCTACGCCTACCTCGGGATGTTCGGCTTCGGCGCGGCGGGTGCCGCACTCGCCGGCTCACTGCTCACCTACGCGAGCGAGACCGTGCTCCTCGGAACACTCGGTGTACTCGCGCTCGTGGGTGCCGGGATCGTGGTCACCCTGATCACGTTGTACGGTGAGGGCAGGTAACTAACGGCAAGATTTAATACGGTATTCTCGCATCCTTGGTGTATGGTAGCCAGAGCTAGCCGTGGGATTCTCGACGACATCACCGTCGTCGATCTGACGACGTTCGTGACCGGCGGATTCGCGACGCTGATGCTTGCGAACCAGGGGGCGGAAGTCATCAAGATCGAGCGGCCGGAGGTCGGCGACGACAGCAGACATTCGGGGCCGCCGTTCGTCGATATTTCCGACTACGAAGGTGAGGGACGGGCGGCGTCCGAACACGGCGAGTCGCCGTACTTCTGGACGGTCAACTACAACAAGAAGAGCGTCGAACTCAACCTCAAATCCGAGGAGGGGTACGAGATCTGTCGGGAGCTGATCGACGAGGCCGACGTTGTCGTCGAGAACTTCAGGCCGGGGACCGCAGAACGGCTCGGCCTCGGCTACGACGAGCTCTCCGAGGAGCACCCCGAACTCGTCTACTGTTCGATCTCCGCGTTCGGCGATTCGGGGCCCTGGAGCGATCGCCCCGGCTACGACCTGCTGATTCAGGGGATGAGCGGCATGATGAGCGTTACCGGTCCCGAGGGTGGTGACCCCGTCAAGGTCGGGCTTCCGCAGACCGATCTGATCACCGCGATGTGGTCCGCGTTCGGGATCGTCAACGCGCTCTACCGACGCGAGCGGACCGGCGAGGGCGAACGCGTCGAACTCGGGATGCTCGATGCGGCGCTCCCGTGGCTGACCAAACAGGCCGGGAAGGCGTTCGTCGGCGACGAGCCGACCAGGATGGGGACGAAGGATCCGGTGCTCGCACCCTATCAGAGCTATCCGACCGCCGACGGCTACCTCAACGTCGCCTGCGGAAATCAGAAGCTGTGGGAACAGTTCTGTGCGGAGATCGACCGCGAGGACCTCGCGTCGGATCTCCGCTTCGAGTCCAACGCCGACAGGGTAGCGAACATGGACGCCCTCGAGGAGGAACTCGCCGAGACGCTCACCGAGCGCTCGACCGACGAGTGGGTCGAACGCCTCGCCGACGACGCCGGCCTGCCGGTTGGTCCCGTCTACAGCGTCGACGAGGCGCTGGACAACGAACAGGTCAACGCGCGCGGCGCGGTCGACAGTCTCTCCCACCCCGCCGCCGGCGAGATCCCGATCCTCGAACATCCGCTGAACTACGCCGAGTCCGAAAGTGGGTTCGACGAGGCACCGCCGCTGCTCGGCGAGGACACCGAGGACATCGTTCAGGCGCTGGGGTATTCGGAGGCGGAGATCGAAGAGCTTCGCCGGAAGGGAGCGCTGTCAGGCTGAGCTGGCCGCATGAGGGGGCATAGGCCCCATTGAGGAGCGGTGGCGCTGTCGAGCCGCGAGACGTGCCGGCAGCCGATCCCCGTCTCGAGCGAGACCGCGAGTTCTTGGAGCGATAGCTCCGCATTCGGCCGAAACCGACCGCAGGCGTCGAAGGATTTATGATAGTGCTCGGGAGTAGGAGTAGGTAGCCCTACTCGGAGCAAACACTATGGATGTCAATCAAGCGATCGCGCGCACCCTGAAAGAGGAAGGAGTAGAGTATCTGTTCGGGTTTCCGAGCAACCCACTCTTCGACACCGGTGCGGCCGAAGAGGAAGGGATTCGAACGATCATCACCAGGCAGGAACGGACCGCCGTTCACATGGCCGACGCCGTCGGGCGACTGAGTTCCGGCGAGCGGGTCGGCGCGTTCGCGTGCCAGCACGGCCCCGGCACGGAGAACTCCTTCGGCGGCGTCGCCCAGGCCTACGGCGAGTCGGCGCCGATCGTCGCGATCCCCGCCGGCTACGACGAGGCCAAGACCGACGTCGATCCCAAGTTCAGCTCGCTGGTCAACTACCAGCACGTGAGCAAGTCCTGCGAGCAGCTGACGAACCCCGACGCCGTCGGCGAGACGATGCGCCGCGCGTTCAGCGCAGCCCGGAACGGTCGTCCGCGTCCGGCCGTCGTCGAGGTTCCGAAGGACGTCTTCTACACCGACCTCTCGGAGGACTTCGAGTATCAGCCGACGTCGTCGAACCGGTCCGGTCCCGACCCGGACGGCGTCGACGAGATCGCGGACGTCCTGCTCGAGGCCGAGAACCCCGTCATCTTCGCCGGCCAGGGCGTCCACTACGCCGAGGCGTGGGACGAGCTACGGGAGCTGGCCGAGACGCTCGAGGCGCCCGTCGCAACGAGCCTCAACGGCAAGAGTGCGTTCCCGGAGGACCACCCGCTGTCGCTGGGCGCCGCCAGCAAGAGCGAACCGGGACAGCTCGCACACTTCATGCGCGAGACCGACGTCCTCTTCGGCGTCGGCTGTAGCTTCACCGAGACCGCCTACGGCGTTACGGTCCCCGACGGACCGACGGTTATCCACTCGACGCTCGACTCGACGGACATCGACAAGGACGTCGAGTCCGACTACTCGCTGGTTGGCGACGCCAAGCTGACCCTCGATGCGCTGGTCGACTCCGTCGATGCACAGGTCGGCGGCTCCCGCGACCGCTTCGACGACGTCGTCAGCGAGATCGAGGACGCGCGCGAGGCGTGGCTCGACGAGTGGCGGCCGAAGCTCACATCCGACGAGACGCCGATCAACCCCTACCGCGTGATCCACGAGCTCACGGAGGTCCTCGACGCCGAGGACACGATCATCACCCACGACGCCGGCAACCCGCGGGACTTCCTGGCGCCGTTCTGGGAGTCGACCGAGCCCCTGTCGTACATCGGCTGGGGGAAGACGACCCAGCTCGGCTACGGGCTCGGGCTCGCGCTGGGCGCGAAGCTGCTCCACCCCGACAAGCACTGCATCAACCTCATGGGCGACGGCGCGATCGGAATGACCGGGCTGGACTTCGAGACGGCTGCCCGCGAGGACATCCCGATCCTGACGATCCACCTGAACAACTACGAGATGGCCGCCTACGATACGCCCTTTTCCGGCGACTTCGCCGACGTCGGCGAGGCGCTCGGCGGCTACGGCGAGCGCGTCGAGGATCCCGACGAGGTCGGACCGGCCATCGAACGTGCCATCGAACAGACCGAGTCCGGCACGCCCGCGCTGCTCGAGATCATCACCTCGAAGGAGACCGAGCTCTCGCGGCCGGATCTCGAGTAAAACGGCACCGCCGAACGCTCTTCTCTCTGCTTTCGTCGCCGAGCTGCTGGTCTGAAAGAACGGCCGAGCGCGTCAGTCGCCGAACGCGCCGCCCTCGCTCCACTGCTCGAGGGTCGTCTGGTCGCTCGCGATCTCGTCGAACACCTCGTCGGTGTGCTCGCCGAGGCGCGGCGCGGGCGATCGGACGATGGCGTCGTGATCGGGGTAGTTGATCGGGTGGCCCGGCAGCAGGCACTCGCCCCAGTCGGGGTCCTCGTGGTCGACGACGAGGTTCCGGGCGCTCGTCTGCTCGTCCGCGACGACATCGGCCACGTCGTTGATCGGGCCGCAGGGGAAGTTCGCGGCCGTCAGCTGCTCGAGCCAGTGCTCGGTGGACTCTTGCTCGAGGGACGCCTGGATCAGTTCCGTCACGCGCTCGGCGTTGTCTTGGCGGTCGTCGTTCGTTGGATACTCCCGGAGCTCCTCCTCACCGATGAGATCGACGAAATCGTCCCAGCGGTCGTCGCTGGGGACGCCGGTGACGATGGCGCCGTCGGCGGTCTCGAAGCGCTGGTAGGGGACCAGTGTCTGGTGGGTCACGCCCTGGGGGCCGGGAACGGAGCCATCCATCGAGTACTCCGTGAGGTACTCGTTGAGCAGGGTGACGATCGAGTCGAACAGGCCGACGTCGAACTTCCCGACGAACGAGTCGGACTCCTCGGTGCGGTCGCGCTCGTAGAGCCGCGCGAGGACGCCCATCGCGGCGAACATCCCCGTGGTGAGATCGCCGATCGCCTGGCCGACCTTGACGGGCTCGCCGCCCTCGGGGCCGGTGACGCTCATGATGCCGCCCTCGGCCTGAAGGATGAGGTCGAGTCCGGGCTGCTCTCGCTTTGGACCGGTCTCGCCGTACCCCTTGATGCTCGCGTAGACGATCCCGGGATTGCGTTCGCTGATCTCGTCGTAGCCGATGCCGAGCTTGTCGGTGACGCCGTAGCCGAAGTTCTCGACGAAGACGTCGGCGCTGGCGATCAGCTCACGGGCGGCCTCGGTTCCCGCATCGGTCTTGAGATCGAGGGTAACCGAGCGCTTGTTTCGGTTGTTCGCCATGAAGTACCCCGACTTGCCGTCGGGACCGATCCCCTGGGATCGGGCCGGATCGCCGACGCCCGGCCGTTCGATCTTCACGACGTCGGCGCCCATGTCGGCGAGCAGCGCTCCGCAGAACGGCCCCGCGCGGTGACCGGTCATCTCGACGACCGAGACGCCCGAAAGCGGTCCCCCGGTCATTGGCCCTCGTTGAACTCGTCGACCAGCTCGCGGCGCTCGTCGGTGGCGAACTGCTCCCACCAGATCTCGGCCTCCTGTTCTCTCGCTCCCTCGAGGCTTCCCGCACGTACCGCGCCGTTGATCGCGCGTTTGGAGTTCTTGACCGCCTCGCGTCCGGTGTCCTGGACCGCCTCGACGATCCCGTCGACGGTCTCGTCTAACTCCTCGCGCGGGACCGCGTGGTTGATCAGCCCGATCCGTTCGGCCTCGTCGGCGTCGATCATCCCCGCGGTGTAGACGAGTTCCTTCGCCTTCGCCTCGCCCACGAGTTCGACGGCTCGCCAGGTCGATCCCCCCGTCGGAATCTGACCGATGTTCGCGGTCGGGACGCCGAACTTCGCGTCGTCGACGGCGATCCGGAGATCGCAGTACATCGCGAAGATCAGCCCGCCGCCGACGCAGTAGCCGTTGATCTTCGCGATCACCGGCGCGTGGCAGTCGTAGGGCTTCTGGTACATCTCGTAGAACAGCTCCTGGCGGTCCCGCTGGAGCGGATCGTGCTCGTCGGCGGTTCCAGCGTACTGGGAGATGTCCGCACCGGCGGAGAACGCGTCCTCACCCTCGCCGGTGATCACGACGACGTCGATGTCGCGGTTCAGCTGGATCTCGTCGAACGCGCGGCTGAGGTCGAGCATGACCTCGTTGTTGAGCGCGTTGTAGACCTCGGGGCGGTGAAACTCGATCGTCGCCACTCCGTCGTCGACGTCGAGGGTAATGCTTTCGTAGGCACTGTAGCTAACCATACCTCCCCGTTAGTGGGTCTCTCGCAAAAAATTTTGTATTACGGCGTCGGTCGCGTCGGTTCACTCGGCTCGAAGGGAGACGACCGGCGTCGAGGCGTCCAGCATGATCGACTGAGCGACGCTCCCGAACAGCGCCTTGCCGACCGGCGAACGGTTGCGCCCCGCGACGACCAGGTAGCTCGCCCCCTCCTCGTCGGCGTAGCTGGCGACCTCGTCCGCCGGATCTCCGAGAAGTCCGACCGGGGTCGCCTCGACGCCGGCGTCCTCGATCGCCTCCGCGGCGATCTCTTCGGCGATTTCGACGACGTCTCCTACCGGGACCGACTCCCCCGTCTCGCTGACGTTCGTCCGCTCGAGCGAGACGAACTCGTCGCGGGTGAGCACGTGGACGACCTCGACCGGTTCGCCGAACGCCTCGCCGAGTTGATGTGCTTCGGTGATGATGGCGCCGGCCCTGTCGGAACGATCGATCGCTGCAACGACGGTCATGGATCCGACGACGGCCTCCACCCATAAATCAGTTACTCGCCGGGCTGAATGGCCCGCAGCCACGATCGGATGGCCTATCAACTATTAGATCTAACATTATTGGCCTTCATTTTTCCACTATGTGTGGATCAAGCCCCAACACAAGAGAAAGCTTTATATTTGTACTGTTTGATCATGGTAGTGTGACCCTGACTCACGGAGTCGTGTAACGCATTCCAGGGTCTGTGGTCGATACGTATGTCCGAAAAACCAACTCAACGACGTTTGACGGTGGAGGCAACGACCAGGCGAGGGTTCCTCGGGATCGCTGGTGCGGGTGCGGCGGTATCGATGGCTGGCTGTTTGCAGGACGACGACCCTGATGCCGGGGACGACGAGGATTGGGAACCCAGCCAATCGATGCGGTTCATCATCCCGTACGACGAGGGCGGCGGCACCGACGTCTACGCGCGCGGGATCATCGAACCGCTCATCGACGCGATGGGCGAGGAGATCCAGATCGACAACGTGCCCGGCGGTGGCGGCCTGAACGGGTTCGGGGAACTGTACGGCTCCGAACCGGACGGGCATACGTTCGCGGGAAGTGCGACCCCGCTCGAGGTGCCGCCACAGATGCTGGACGATCCCGGGTTCGACCAGCGTGATCTCGAGGGGATCGCGAACATCGGCCGCTCGACGTGGTGTCTGGTCGTCAACGAGGAGTACGAGGACGAGGTCGAGACGTTCGACGACGTTCGCGAGATGCACAACTCCGGCGAGTGGGACTCGATCGGCATCCAGGAGCCCGGGAGCCCCCAGGACATCATGACCCTGCTGGCGAAGTACGGCGACGAGTACGCCGACGAGTACGACTGGCAGTGGGAGGACCGGGTTCAGTACACCGGCACCGGCCCGATCGCGGAGGCGGTGACCTCCGGCGAGGTGCCCTGCGGAATCGGAACCGACGCGGGGACCGAACCCGACGTCTCCGCGGGCGGTATCTACCCGGTGGCCACGTTCTTCAGCGAGGGATCCGAAGTCTACCCCGACATTCCGTCGGTAACCGACGAGGGATACCCGGAGATGGACTTCATCGCCGGTGTGACCCGTGGCCTGTACGCGCCACCCGAGACGTCGGAGGGGACGATCGAGGAACTGACCGCACGAGTCGAGGAGGCGACCGAGGACGAGCGCTACGAGGAGTGGTCCGACGAGACCGGGAATCCGATCTTCTACGAGGGTCCCGAGGAGGCGAACGCGGCGATCGACGACGCGTTCGAGGAGATGGAGGAGCTGGAAGTCATTGAGCTGATCGAAGAGCACGCGTAACTACCCCCGCCGCTATTATATTATGAGCAACTCAGAGTCATTCAAGAGGAAAGTAACGGCCGAGCGGGTGATGCTCGTTGTGTTCCTCGTCGTGAGTGCGGTGTTCATTCTCGAGCCGGTGATCGAGAGCTACCCGGACGACGCTCGCGTGTTTCCCCAGCTAACCGCATCAGCCGTCTTTATCGGTTCGTTGCTCCTATTGCTGCAGAACTACCTTCCTGGCCCTCTCCAGAAGTTCGTCGCCGAGAGTGTCAGCATCACCACCTCAGACTCGTCGGAGGTGATCGATCAGGTCGAGGAGGACGATGAACCGCTCGAGGAGGTCGATGAGCCGGAGGAGGAGTACAAAAAGGAGACACTCGGTGCGAAGTACGGATACGAAGTGAACGAGACGGTGTTTATGGTTTCGACGGCGGTTCTGTACTTCGTCGTCGGATGGGCCGCCGGTTTCCTCTTCATTACACCGCTGTACATCCTCGGGTACACCCTCTGGTTCCGGGTCAATCCGGTCGTCAGTGTCGGACTGGCTATTGGGGGGACCGCCGTCATCTACCTGTTCATGACGTATCTCGTGTTACCGTTCGACCAGGGGCACGTCTTCGACTTCAGTCCACTCGTGCCGATGCTGTTCGACGGCGCACCGATACTACTGAGAGGTGGACTGTAGATGGCGGTCGACGCCTTCTTCGAGGGCTTATCGATCGCAACGACGCCCGAGATGCTCGTCTGGCTGACACTCGGGTTGCTCCTCGGGATCGTTCTCGGCGCCCTCCCGGGTATCGGTTCGCCGGTCGGGATGGCGATCGTGTTGCCACTGACGCTGCCCCTCGACGCAACGGCGGCGATCATCCTGCTGGTCGCGATCTACAGCGGTGCGATGTTCGGCGGCTCGATCTCCGCGATCCTGATCAACGCGCCCGGGACCGAGTCGGCCGCAGCGACGACACTCGACGGCTATCCGATGTCACAGAACGGGTTGGCGAAGAACGCACTCGCCATCGCGACGACGGCCTCGGCGCTGAACGGCTTTCTCGCCGCGATCGCGCTGATCATCCTCTCGCCGGTCCTGATCGAGGTCGTGTTGGCGTTCGGCTCACCGGAGTACTTCCTGCTGGCGATCCTCGGGATCTCCCTGATCACGATCGTCACCCAGGGGTCGATCGTCAAGGGACTGGTCGCCGGCGCGCTCGGATTCATGATCTCGACCATCGGGACCGCGATCCTCAGTCCGCGTCCGCGGTACACCTTCGGCCAGTTCGGACTCTACGAGGGGATCGACTTCGTCGCGGCGCTGATCGGGATGTTCGCGTTCGCCGAGATGATGAAACTCGCCGCCCGCAAACAGATTTCGGAGGACGACGTCGAGATCGCCGGCAGCGTTCGAGACGGGATTACGACGATATTCAAGTATCCGATGACAACCCTCAAATCGGGCCTGATCGGGATGGGGATCGGGATGGTTCCCGGCTCCGGAGCGACGACGTCGACGTTCGTCGCCTACGCAGAGGAGGCTCGCTCCTCCACCAAGGACGGGAGATTCGGCGAAGGTGATCCTCGCGGGGTCATCGCACCGGAGGCCGCGAACAATCCAACCGTGAGCGGATCGCTCATTCCGACGCTGTCGTTCGGGATCCCGGGCAGCGGATCGACTGCGGTCCTGCTCGGCGGTATCCTCATGCACGGACTCCAGCCGGGTCCAGTCCTCTTCGGCGAACAGCTCCAGATCACGTACGCGCTGTTCATCTCGCTGTTCCTCGGTAACGTCCTCATCCTTGCCGTCGGATTGACGCTGATCCCGTACGCGAGCAAGATCACCGAGCTCGACACCACGCTGATCATTCCGATGGTCGTCGTGCTCTCGTACGCCGGCGCGTACACCCTGAACCAGAACTGGTGGGACGTCGGCGCCGTCATCGTGCTCGGCGTTCTGGGCTTCTACATGGTCCGGAACAACTACTCGATCATCGCGTTCGTGCTCGGGATCGTGCTCGGTCCGATCGCCGAGGAGAACTTCTTCCGGTCGCTGCAGATCTCGGGCGGCGAGTACACGATCTTCTTCGATCCGATCAACCGGCCGCTGTCGTTCCTGCTGACGCTTGCCATCTTCCTGATCCTATTCGGTCCCTTCCTGAAGGGACGGGTCAAGCGGCTCGTCAGCAGGAACTGACACTCGATCCCTTCTCGAAGCGAGCGGCGAACAACCGCTATCACAACGGCTAAGTACCGACGTGCGACCGGTATCGTATGGAAGACGGTTGGCAACACGTCACACTCGAGGAGCTCGAGACCAATCCCGACAAGCCGGGACGCCGGTGGGAGGCCTCGCCGGCGCTCGGAATTGACGCGTTCAACTTCAACGTCGCCGTGCTCGAGTCGGGCGAGCGACTCTCGCAGAATCATTTCCACTATCACGAAAATCAGAAGGAGCTGTTCTACGTCGTTTCCGGGTCCTGTCGCGCCGAGACGACTCGAGAGACCCTGACGCTCGAGGCCGACGATATCGTCGCGTTCGACGAGGGGAAGGCGGGCGCTCACCTCGTCTACAACCCGTTCGAGGAGCCGTGTAAGCTCGCCGCGATCGGGTGGCCCCAGGACGGACGGTATCCGGTCCACCAGCTCGAGACCGCGGACGAAGCGACGGACGGCTCCGTTGGGGACGACAAGTAGGGGTACTGGGGAGTCGACACCACCACCGAGTTTAATACTCGAGTGCCCGTATCGATGGCTATGCCGCGACTCCAGCGGGGACTCGTACTGGGCGGAATCGTGCTCAACGCGTCGGCGTTCGTCTACTCCCTGTACGTCCGATCGGTGCTGTACGCGACGGTGTTTCTCGTCGTCACCGCGTATCTCCTCGTCGTCTACCGGGCGAACGACGGGTACGCCGATTGAAACGACTCCCGGAAGGCCGCGTGGGAACGGCGCGCTGGAGTGGTGCGATCCACGAACACGACTATGCTCGCAGCCGAGTGGCACAACAGTTATGTGAGTTCCCTCGACTAGCAGTTACCACACACGAAACATGCAAGCGATTAGCAAACGACCGGTGACTGCTCCCCGCTTCCCGACCGACCGGTTCGCGGTGCGGCGAGCAGTCCGACCGTTCGCCGACGGCCGGACCGGCGAGTAGACGCCCCCTCGTCGCCTTCCCGGGCCGCTTTCGGCATCGCTTGCAACAGAAACCGCTTCGACCAACACCAGATATCCAATGGCTACACACGACAGACCGATCGACGCAGACCCGGCGACGGATCGTCGCGCGGAGTACGACTACCAGAACGAGACGACGGAACGAACCGATCTCGTCGACGCGCTCGAGCAGCGGGTCGACGGCGACGTCCGCTTCGACGAGTACTCCCGCGAGCTGTACGCGACGGACGCGAGCGCCTACGAGATGCTCCCGATCGGCGTCGTCTACCCGACCGGGACCGACGACGTCGCCGCGGTGATGGGTTACTGTGCGGACCACGAGATCCCGGTGCTCCCCCGAGGTGGCGGCACGAGCCTCGCCGGACAGACCGTCAACGAGGCCGTCGTCCTCGATTTCACTCGCTACATGAACGGGGTGACCGACACCGACCCAGACGCCAGGCGGGCTCGAGCCCAGGCGGGGATCACGGTCGGCGAACTCAACCGGACCCTCGAGCCCCACGGGCTCAAGTTCGCCCCGGACCCGTCGACCGCCGACCGGAGCGCCCTCGGCGGCGCGATCGG
Organism: Natronococcus amylolyticus DSM 10524; assembly: GCF_000337675.1. Lineage (GTDB taxonomy): Archaea > Halobacteriota > Halobacteria > Halobacteriales > Natrialbaceae > Natronococcus > Natronococcus amylolyticus. Next base: position 210,074 of record NZ_AOIB01000028.1, read on the forward strand.
GAACAACACGACCGGGGCGCACTCGCTGAAGTACGGCAAAACCGACGCCTACGTCGAGGAGGTGGAGGTCGTCCTCGCCGACGGCTCCGTCGAACGGTTCGGCGAGATCGACCTCGAGGAACTGCGCGAGCGGGGCGATCCCGACGGGGAGCTCCTCGAGCGGATCTACGCCGAAGTCGCTCGGGTCGTCGACGAGGAGAGCGACGCGGTCGAGGAGGCCTACCCGACGCTCAAGCGGAACGTCTCGGGGTACAACCTGGACATGCTCGTCGAGGAGGCCAAGAGCGGAACCGTCAACCTCGCGCGGCTGCTGGTCGGCAGCGAGGGCACCCTGGGAATCGTCACGGAAGCGGAGGTTTCCCTCGAGACGATCCCGAACACGATCTCGGTCGCGGTGCTTTGCTACCGCAGCCTGCTCGACGCGATGGACGACGTCGGGGATATCCTCGAGCACGACCCCGCGGCGGTCGAGGTGCTGGACGACGTGTTGCTCGATCTGGCGCGAAACACCGAGGAGTTCGCCGACGTCGTCGGTATCCTTCCCGAGGGGACCAGTTCGTTCCTGCTGGTCGAGTTCTACGCGGACGACGAGGAGGAGGGCCGCGAACTGGTCGAGGCGCTGATCGACGACCGCGAGGGCGAGATCGCGTTCGACGCGTTGACGGCCTACGACGAGAAACAGCAGTCCCGGCTCTGGAAGATGCGAAAGGCCTCGACGCCAATCTTGCTCTCGCGGACCGGCGACGAGAAACACATCGCCTTTATCGAGGATATCGCGATCCCGCCGGAGCACCTCATGGAGTACGTTGCCGACTTCCAGGAGGTCATGGAGGAAAACGGGACGTTCGGCAGCTTCTACGCTCACGCCGGGCCGGGCTGTATGCACGTCCGACCGCTCGTTAACACGAAAACCGCCGACGGGGTCGACACGATGGAGGCGATCGCCGACGGCGCGACGGACCTCGCGGTGAAGTACGGCGGCAGCGTCTCCGGCGAGCACGGCGACGGTCGCGCCCGCACGCAGTGGAACCGGAAGCTGTACGGCGACCACATCTGGAACGTCTTCCGCGACCTGAAGACCGCGTTCGATCCCGACTGGCTGCTCAACCCCGGCTCGGTCTGTGGCGACCACGACATGACCGAGAACCTCCGGTTCGGCCCCGACAGCGAGTTTGAAGCCGGCTTCGAGCCCGCCCTGAACTGGGAGAACGAGAACGGGTTCCAGGGGATGGTCGAGCTCTGTCACGGCTGTGGCGGCTGTCGGACCAGCCAGGAGGGCACCGGCGGCGTGATGTGTCCGACCTACCGGGCGGCAGACGAGGAGATCACGAGCACCCGCGGCCGGGCGAACATGCTCCGCCAGGCGATGACTGGTGAACTCGAGCCGGACGAGGCGTTTTCCGACGAGTTCGTCACCGAGGTGATGGACCTCTGTATCGGCTGCAAGGGCTGTGCGAAGGACTGTCCGAGCGAGGTCGACATGGCGAAGCTCAAGGTCGAGGTCGAACACGAGTACCACCAGCGAAACGGCGCCTCGATCCGCGAACGCATGTTCGCGAACATCGACACGCTCTCGAAACTCGGCAGCGCCACCGCACCGCTGTCGAACTACATGACGAAGCTGCCGGGCGCCCGGACGGTGATGGAGAAAACCGTCGGGATCGCCCGAGAGCGGTCCCTGCCGACGTTCCACCGGGAGACGTTCACCGACTGGTTCGAGAGCCGGGAGTCGACTGTGGATCCGGAGACGGCCGACCACAAGGTCCTGTTGTTCCCGGACGTCACCACGGAGTACAACGATCCCGAGATCGGCAAGGCCGCGGTTCGGCTCCTCGAGGCCGCCGGCGTCTACGTCGATCTCCCGTCCGGAACCACCAGCAGCGGTCGCCCCGCCTACTCGAAGGGCTTCCTCGAGACGGCTCGCGAACAGGCCGAGCAGAACGTCAACGCCCTGATTCCGAGAGTGCGAAACGGCTGGGACGTCGTCGTCTGCGAGCCCAGCGACGCGGTCATGTTCCAGTCGGACTACCCGGATCTGGTCACCGGCCACGACGTGACCGACGTCGCCGAAAGCGCCTACGGCGTCTGCGAGTACCTCGACGTCCATCGACTCGATGACCGCCTCGAGTTCGGGCCCGTCGACGAGCGCCTGACCTACCACGGTCACTGCCACCAGAAGGCGACGAAGAAGGACCACCACGCCGTCGGCGTGCTCCGACGGGCGGGGTACGGCGTCGACCCCCTCGACAGTAGCTGCTGTGGGATGGCCGGCTCCTTCGGCTACGAGGCCGAGCACTACTCGATGAGCCGCGCGATCGGCACGCAGCTGTTCGGCCAGATCGACGAGAGCGACGGCGACGGCGTCGTCGCTCCGGGGGCGTCCTGTAGAACCCAGATCGGCGACGAGTACGAGAAGAAACCGCCCCACCCGATCGCGAAACTCGAGGCGTCGCTCGCGTAGGCTACACCTTGTACTTGTTCAGCTCGATGACGTTCGCGGTGCGACGGAGCTGCTCGACGAACTCGTTTTCCGCCCAGTCGTCGTCGATGCGGGCCGTCGGTGCCGAGATGCTGATCGCACCGATGACCTCGGAGTCGAACCGGATCGGTGCGGCGATACAGCGAAGCCCCTCGAGTCGCTCCTCGTCGTCGACGGCGAACCCTCGTTCCCGTGTTCGCTCGAGCGTGTCGTAGAGTTCGTCCCGGCTCGTGATCGTCTTCGGCGTGACCGACGGGAGGCCGTGGCGGTCGATGATCTCCTCGACCCGCTGATCGGGGAGATGCGAGAGGATCGCCTTGCCGAACGCCGAGCTGTGCATGGGGTGACGACAGCCGACGTAGGTGTCGAGGTCGACGGCCCGCTCGCCCTTCGCGCGACAGAGGTAGACGCCCTCTCCGCCCTCCTCGACGACGAAGTGGACCAGCTCTCCGGACTCCTCGGCCAGCGCCTCGACCTGCGGCTCGGCGACCCTGTAGACGTCCATCTCGCTGCGGAGCTGCCCGCCGATATCCAGAAAGCGCAGACTCAGCTCGTAGGTGTTCCCGTTCTTGACGACGAACCCGTGTTCCTCGAGCGTACTGAGGTGGTTGTGAATCGCGCTCTTGCCCATGCTCAGCTCGTCCGCGAGCGTCGTGATCCGCGCGCCCCCGCGGCGGTTGAGCTCGTCGATGAGCGTCAGCGACTTCTCGGTCGTCCGGACGGGGTGTTTGGCCCGTTTTTCCATACGCGAAACCAGTCGATCGACGCCAATAAAGGTTGGTCTCTTATAGAGAACGTCGTAATCAGCCGATGCCGAGCTTCCGGGCGGAAAATCGACGAGTATAGTTATCAGCCGAAACCGCGAGCTTCGGCAGAAGTCGGCGTAAGTGGCATCTGAGCTGCGAAAACGTCCCCTTGTACTGCACACGGGAGCTGGGGATCGAGCGGGAGACAAATTCTCACATGGAGAACAGATCATTCGTCGGTAGTCGAGACCGGCCGTCCGTTCGCCCGTCCTCTCGAGCCGTGACCGATGCCCCGAAGTGGAGGAACTTCCTGTCCGCAAGCATGGGTTAGTGCTACGGGTATCGCCCGTCGAGCGGTGTCGTCGGACGCTCGACGCTCGCTGCCACCATTGCCTGCGGGCACGAACTGCGGACGCCGTCGGCCGTGCTCGAGAGCGCTCGCCACCGCGGAGGGAGCCGTGACGAGCCGACAGGGTGGGAGTAGGGATCTGTCTCCTTGAGCACGAGCATCAAAAAAACGAGACGATTCGTCCGAGGTACCGAACCCCGACTATCCGACGACGACCGCGCGCTCGACGAGGTCCTCCCCGTAGAGTTCCTCGAGGTCCTCGTGCTGGTCCGGACGGTTCTCGTAGACGTCCTGGAACAGCGTGATCGGCGTCTGGGCCGCCTGATAGGTCGCCTCGTCCCACATGCGGTCGTTGCTGACTTCGACCTCGACGCCGTCGATGACGAGCGTCCCCGATCGCTCCATCGCGATGGCGCCCTTGCCGGCCTCCTTGGCCGCCTCGAACTCCTCCATCGAGTCGACGATGTCGTCCAGGCTCGGGATGTAGGAGGTCATGTCGAGCAGCTCCTGGGAGAGCTCCTCGCCGTCGAGCTCGAGCTCGTCGCCGCCGACGCGGAGCGTGTACTGGTCGTCGCCCGTCTCCTCGAGTTCGACCTCGTTACCGCTGTAGACGTGGCGTCCGTCCTCCTCGTCGAGCTCGATCGTGCGGTCGTTGACCTCGAGCTGCCAGCTGCCGTTCTTCGGCGGCAGCGGCGACTTGTTGGCCTCGACGACCTGGCCGGGGGTGAGCGACCAGATGCCGAGCATCCCCTTCGCCTGGTTGTCGGTCATGCGCTCGCGGTAGCCTTCGACGTCGCGGATGTCGTCGTAGGGACCGTCGACTGCGATCAGACCGGCCGCGCTCGCGCCGCGGGAGGTGTTGTGTCGCAGCTCCGGCCACGGCGGGAGCTCGCCGGTCGGCGTGATCGCGCGCATGCTCTTCGTGTAGTCGACCTCGCCGTCGACCAGCATGAACAGGCGCTCGAGGTTGTTCGACGGCTTGCCCATCTCCTCGCGGAGGTCGCCCATCGCCAGCTCGGACTCGCCGCTCTCGACGATAACCGACATGGCCAGGCTCCCTTCCTCGAGGTCGTACTCGTTCTCGACGATGGTGAGGAACTCGTCGGCCTTCTTCCAGTCGTCGATGTCGCCGACCTCGGGAATCACGAAGCCGTCGAGGTGTTCGATGGCGCCGTTTTCGGGATTGGCCAGCTTCATGATCTGCTGGAGGCCCTGGTATCGCGTTCCGGGACTCTCACGGTGCCAGACAACACGGGGGTGGATCTCGCCGGGGAAGTCGGCGCCGTGCTCCGAGATCACGTCGATCATGTTGTCGACGCCCTCGGGTCGCATCGACGGGGCGGTCGCGTCCTCGTTGTCCGGCACCCAGACGTCGGGTGCCTGCATGCCACGAAGCTGGACGGCGCTCTGGAGCATCTTCGCGGAGTCATCCTCTCCTTCGACGGCGGTCGGGGTAGTAAAGAACGTTCGCACGAACTTCCGGTCGTGTAGACGGTCGGTATGCGTACTCATGAATCCATCTGGCTCTATTGCGTTCTAATATTAAAATCGTTTGGTACCGCCTCGCGGCCGAGACGGCCGAGTTCGGCGCGAACGCGCCGTCTCCGGTATCCGACGGAGCGTTCGTGCGACGGTTCGGTACAGCACTGGGGATCGGGAAAACCGGACCGACGGCGAAGCGACGGCCGCGGACGCGCTCGAGTGCCGCGGCGACGACGACGACCTCGCGTCCGAACGGCTGGTTCGTCCAGTCCGTCTATGACGATACTGTCGGGTCAGTGCTCCTATAGAAATAATCGCTTACCGATCCATCGAACCGACCGACGGCACGGCAGCCAAACCCGATTCGTGGGCTGAGCGACCGATTACTCGGTAGTTCAACTTTGTTCTGAGATAGAAAACATAGGTTGAATCCGCTTCTTTTACCACTCCATAGCGACGAGAGGATATCAGTATATTTACAGCAGTATTTTTGTAATTCACTTCGGTTCCGCCCGCATCAGCGCCAGATATTCTGAAATAGAGAACTCGAGCGAGCGAACTGTACTGATTTGTCATCCTGGTCCGGCCGATCGCCGTCCGGTTCGTCGGCACTGTCGATTCGTGGAGGCGAGTTCCGCCGAGAAGAAGGGTAAATCGGTCGTGCAGCCGCTCCGCCGCGGCGAGTGCGTGTTGATCCGTTAGTCGAGCGATTCGACGAGTTCGACCTTCCGTCCGTCCGGATCGTAGACGAACGCCGTTCGGGCGCCCGCTTCGGGCTGGTCGCCCGGTTCCTTCTCGACGCCGTAGTGGTCGATCTCGTCGAACACGCTGTCGACGTCGTCGACGCCGATCGCGAGGTGGTCCCACGACGACCCCTCCTCGAAGCTCTCCTCTCCATCGGTGTCCGATAGCTGGAGTTCGACGCCGTTCTCGTCGGCGATGTAGCGGTTCTGCGTCTCGCCATCGGGCGTCTCGAACTCCCAGCTCTCCTCGAAGCCGAACTGTTCGTAGAACGCGATCGTCTCGTCGGCGTCGGCGACGTTGATGTTGATATGGATAAGCTCCATACCGTTTTCCCGGTCGACCACGGTATTAAAGTCACTGGATGCTACCGATCGACACTCCGGGTCCACAGAATGCAGGGACGTCGGGTGGACGAGGAATCCTTGACCCTTTCAGAGTCTTTTTGACGGTCGGGCGGTATCACTCCACATGGCATACGAGATAGCGAGTATTCCAGGCGACGGTATCGGTCCCGAGGTCGTCGACGCGGCCCGACCGGTGTTCGAGGACGTCGCCGAACAGCACGGGTTCGAACTCTCACTAACGCGGTACGACTGGGGAACCGAGCGACACCTCGAGGAGGGGGCGATGATGCCCGACGACGGCCTCGAGGAACTCGAAGGGTACGACGCAATTTTGCTGGGGGCGGTCGGTCACCCCGACGTCCCGGACCACGTCACGCTGAACAACCTCCTCCTCCCGATCCGCAAGGGGTTCGATCAGTCCATCTGCAAGCGTCCCGCGATCCTCTTCGACGGCGTCGAGAGCCCGCTCGAGGGGTACGACGGCGGCGACATCGAGTTCGTCGTCTACCGGGAGAACACGGAGGGCGAGTACGCCAACATGGGCGGGCAGGAACACCCCGGCCACGACCACGAGGTCGCGATCCAGAGCGCGGTCTTCACCCGAACCGGAACGGAGCGCATCGTTCGGGCCGCCTTCGACGCGGCAGCCGAGCGGGAGGGCCACCTGACGAGTATCACGAAGTCCAACGCCCAGGCTCACAGTATGGTGTTCTGGGATCAGATCGTCGAGGAGGTAAGCGAGGAGTACCCAGAGGTCACCGTCGAGCGCCTGCTCGTCGACGCGGCGAGCATGGACTTCATCCGCCGTCCCGAGGAGTTCGACGTCGTCGTCGCCTCGAACCTCTTCGGCGACATCCTGACCGATATCGGCGCGATCATCACGGGCAGCATGGGGCTTGCACCCTCGGCCAACATCGACCCCTCGAGGACCTACCCGTCGATGTTCGAGCCCGTTCACGGCAGCGCCCCCGACATCATTGGTGAGGGCGTCGCGAATCCGATTGCCACGGTTCTCTCCGGCGCGATGATGGCCGACTACCTCGGCGAGGAAGCGGCCAGCGACGACCTCTGGGACGCTGTCACCGACCAGCTCGCCGACGCAGATGCCCCGCGGACGCCCGACCTGGGCGGCTCGAGCGGGACCGAGGACGTAGTTGAGGATCTCCGCAGTCGCCTCTAACGGATCTCCCGGTGTCGTGGCGATCGCCACGAAAACAGCAATTTTTGTTGGCGCTACTCGTTGAGCCAGAGGTCCAGGCCCGTCGTCTCGTCGAAGTTCCGGACGAGGGGCTCCTCGAACGCGCGGAGGTGGACCTCGCCGGCGAAGACGGTCCCGCCCTCGAGGTGTCCGGCGAGGGTCTCGCCGTCCCGTCGGGAGAGCACGGCGTGGGTGTGAGCGAACACGTCGCCGTCGAGTTTCGCGATGTTCCCGACGCAGGCGGCGACCTCGAGCGGTTCGTCGAAGGAGACCGACTGGTACTCCTCCTTGTCCTGGTCGTAGAACCAGATCTCGGCGTCCTGTACTGCGCCCATCGCGTTGAACCAGCCCGCCTCGACCTCCTCCGCCCGGGCGAGGCTCTCGATCTCGTCGCGCCAGTCCTGTCCGGTCTCGAGTCGCGCGAGGAACTCCCGCGTCGCCTCTACTTCCTGGTACTCCATACCGCAACACGCGCAACGTTGCTCAAAAAAGATTGCGGTGGCGGCGACGCCACCCTCGCAGTTTGACTCTCGCGACAGTTGTCTCTACCCCGTTCGAGGACCGAACAATACGCAACATTCAACACCTCTCCACGGAAGGAGTAGCGTATGACCGAGCGCCACGAGCTCGAGCAGCTGTACGTCCACGAATCGGTCGAAAACGTGATCCCGCCGGAAGCGTTCGTCGAGGCGTTCGACGACCTTCCGATTCCGGCCGAACTGGTCGGCGACGGTCGCGAGTACGGCCCGACGGACGCGGTGGCGACCTACGTTCCGCAACCGGAGTATCTGGACGCGGGCTGGGTCCACTGCATTCGCGCCGGCTACGACGAGTTCGACACCGACGAGTACGAACGGGAGGGAGTTCCGCTCACGAACAGTTCGGGGATCCACGGCTCGACGGTCAGCGAGGTTGCGCTCAACTGCATGCTCTCGCTGGCCCGGCTGGGCCACCGCTACCGCGATCACCAGAACGACCGCGAGTGGTGGGAGCCGCCGTACGAACGACCGTTCACCCTCGAGAACGAGCGCGTCTGCGTCGTCGGGCTCGGGACGATCGGCGAGGCGACCGCGACCCGCTGTGACGCTCTCGGTATGGACGTTGTCGGCGTTCGCCGCTCGGACGAGCCGGTGCCCGGCGTCTCCGAGATCTTCTCTCCCGATCGGCTCCACGACGCGATCGAGGACGCCAGGTTCGTCGTCCTCACCGTCCCGCACACGCCCGCGACCGACGACATGCTGAGCGACGCGGAGTTCGAGGCGATGCGCGAGGACGCCTACGTGATCAACGTCGCCCGCGGGCCCGTCGTCGACGAGGACGCGCTCGTCGAGGCCCTCGAGGCCGACGAGATCGCCGGCGCCGGACTCGACGTCTTCGAGACCGAACCGCTCCCCGAGGAGTCGCCACTGTGGGGCTTCGACGACGTGATCATCTTCCCGCACAAGGGGTCGGCGACCAATCGGTACCACCTCGACATCGCCGAACTCGTCGCAGAGAACGTCGAGCGCTACCAGTCGGACGAGGAGCTGAAAAACCGCGTCGCCTGAGACCCGGGTCGCTCAGTTCTCCGTTCGCTGTGCGTCGACGACCGCGACGGCCGCGAGGTTGACGATATCCTTGACCTCGTCGCCCCGCTGGAGGACGTGCACGGGTTTGTCCATCCCCGCGAGCATCGGCCCGGTCGCCTCGGCGCCGCCCAGCCGCTGGAGCAGCTTGTAGCCGATGTTGCCCGACTCGAGGTTCGGGAAGACGAGCACGTTCGCGGGCTCCTCGAGTTCCGAGAACTCGTAGGTGCCGTTGAGGATCTCCTCGACGACGGCGGTGTCGGCCTGCATCTCGCCGTCAATAGGGAAGTCGACGTTCGGGTCGGCCTGCAGCCGCTGGGCGGCCTCGCGGGAGGGACGGGTGCGTTCGTTGTCGACGCTGCCGAAGTTCGAGTACGACAGCATCGCCGCGCGGGGCTCGACGTCGAACCGGCGGGCAACGTCGGCGGTGTGTCGGGTGACCTCCTCGAGGACGTCGGCGTCGGGATCCTGGTTGACCGTCGCGTCGGCGATGAAGACCACGCGGTTCTTGAACGCCAGCATGTAGACGCCGGCGGCGTAGTCGGCGTCGTCGCCGGTGCCGATCACCTCGAGGGGCGGACGCAGCGCGGAGGGGTAGTGGTGGGTCAGCCCCGTCAGCATGGCGTCGGCGTCGCCGACGTCGACCATCACGCTGCCGAGGTAGTTCGGGTCGCTCCGGACGAGTTCGTCGGCCTCGTTGCGGGTCATCCCCTTGCGCTGGCGCTGCCCGTAGAGGTGGTCGGCGTAGGAGTCGTAGTCGCCGGTCGACGGATCGACGATCTCCGGCTCGAACTCGAGGCCGAGCCGGGTGACCGTCGTCCCGATCTCGTCGCGGTCGCCGAGCAACACCGGCGTCGCGATCCCTTCGTCCTGGATCTGGTAGGCCGCCCGGATCATCTTCTCGTCTTCCCCCTCCGAGAGGACGACGCGCTTCGGGTCGCTCTTGGCTTTGTTGAGCACGACCCGCATCATCTCGCGGGACTTGCCCAGTCGGGCCTCGAGTCGCTCCCGGTACGTTTCGGGGTCGACCTCGCTGCGGGCGGCCCCGCTCTCGACTGCCGCCTCGGCGACCGCAGGCGCGATCTCGAACAGCACTCGAGGGTCGATCGGCTTCGGCAGGATGTACTCGGGGCCGAAGCGCAGCGGTTGATCCCCGTAGGCCTTGATGACGGCGTCGGGGACGTCCTGTTTCGCCAGGTCGGCGAGCGCCTCGGCGCAGGCGACCTTCATCGCCTCGTTGATTTCGGTCGCCCGAACGTCGAGCGCACCGCGGAAAATGAACGGGAAGCCGAGCACGTTGTTGACCTGATTCGGGTAGTCCGAGCGTCCCGTCGCCATGATCACCGTATCGTCGCGGGCGGCCTTGGCCTCCTCGTAGCCGATCTCGGGGTCCGGGTTGGCCATCGCGAAGATGATCGGGTCGGCGGCCATCGCCCGCACCATCTCCTGGGAGACGATGCCCGCTGCCGACAGCCCGACGAGGACGTCGGCTCCCTCCATTGCGTCCGCGAGGCCCCCCTCGGGAAGGTCGCGGGCGAACTCCTGTTTGAACTCGTTGACGTCGCCCGCCTCGGCGCGCTCTTCGGTGATGATCCCGGTCGAATCACACATCGTGATGTTCTCCTTCCGAACGCCGAGCGAGACGTAGAAGCGAGCCGTCGCAATCGCGCTCGCGCCCGCCCCCGAGAAGACGACCTCGAGGTCCTCGAGGTGTTTTCCCGCGAGTTCGGCGGCGTTCAGCAGTCCGGCCCCGGAGATGATCGCGGTGCCGTGCTGGTCGTCGTGGAAGACGGGGATATCCATCCGCTCGCGGAGTCGCTCCTCGATCTCGAAGCAGTCCGGCGCCGCGATGTCCTCCAGGTTGATCCCGCCGAACGTCGGCTCCATCGCCGCGGTCGCCGCGACGATCTCGTCGGGATCGTCGAGCTCGAACTCGAGGTCGAAGACGTCGATGTCCGCGAACCGTTTGAACAGGACGCCCTTCCCCTCCATCACCGGCTTCGACGCTTGCGCGCCGATGTCGCCCAGCCCCAGTACCGCGGAGCCGTTCGAGACGACGCCGACGAGGTTCCCCTTCGCCGTGTACCGATAGGCGTCGTCAGGCCGCTCGTCGATGGCGCGACAGGGGCCGGCGACGCCGGGTGAGTACGCAAGCGAGAGATCTCGCTGCGTGCTCGTCGACTTCGTCGTCGCGATCTCGATCTTTCCTGGCGGTTCCTCCTCGTGGTACTCAAGTGACTCGTCCTCGAGGGACATATGTCATCATATATCGCACAGGTGGTAAAGCTGTTTTCACTACCAACAATTATGTATAACCGACGACGGACGCGGGAGCCGCGGGCGATCCAGGAAAGCTACATACCGCGGTCCGTTCATTGGAACGTATGGTCACGATTGCGAACCGCGACGCGCTCGAGCGATCGCGCGCCCACGAGGTCGCGCTCGACTGCCTCGTCGCCGGCCTCGAGGCCGCCCATCCCGAGCGGATCGTCGACGAGACGCTGACCGTTCGCGAGGGCGTGCTCGCGGTCGAGAACGCCGCCGGAGACGAACGCACCGAGTACGACCTGGACCGCTACGAGAACGTCTTTGTCGTCGGGGGCGGCAACGCCGCAGGCCACCTCGCCCGAACCCTCGAGGACGCGCTCGGCGACGCGCTCACCGGCGGGGTCGTCGTCACCGACGATCCGGCCGGCACGTCGGTCGTCGAGGAACACCCCGGCGATCACCCCATCCCGAGCGAGGACGGCGTCGAGGGCGCCCGGCGAGTGCTCGAGGTCGCCGACCGGGCCGGCGAGGACGACCTCGTGCTGGCCTGTATCACCGGCGGCGGAAGCGCCCTCCTGCCGGCTCCCGCCGGGGGGATCTCGCTTGCCGACCTCCAGTCGGTCACCGAGTCGCTGCTCGAGTGTGGGGCCTCCATCGACGAGATCAACGCCGTTCGCAAGCACTGTTCGTCGATCAAGGGCGGCAAACTCGCCCGCCGAGCGGCGCCGGCGACGGTCGCGACGCTCGTCCTGAGCGACGTCGTCGGCGACGACCTGAGCGTGATCGCCAGCGGTCCGACCGCCCCCGACGCCTCCACCTACGCCGACGCCCTCGAGGTGCTCGAGCGCTACGAGTTGTCGGTTCCAGAAACCGTCTCGTCGTACCTGGAGGCCGGCGAGCGCGGCGAGAATCCCGAAACGGTCTCGCCGGACGATCCGCTGCTCGAGTCCGTGCGGATCCACGTGCTCGGAAGCGGCCGGACCGCGATCGAGGCGGCCCGCGAGGTGGCGAGCGACCGGGGGTACGATCCGCTCGTCCTCTCTTCGAGAGTCCGGGGCGAGGCCAGCGAGTCCGCGATCACCCACGTCTCGATCGCCGAGGAGTGCGCCGAGACTGGTGATCCGATCTCGCCGCCTGCGGTCTTGCTCTCCGGCGGGGAGACGACCGTGACGCTCGCCGAGGATCACGGCGAGGGGGGGCCGAACCAGGAGTTCGTGCTCAGTAGTGCCGTCGAACTCGAGAGCGACGAGGTCGTCGTCGCGAGCGTCGACACCGATGGGATCGACGGCGCGACCGATGCCGCCGGCGCGATCGCAGCGGCTGGCGACGTCCCGGCCGCAGAGGGTCGGCGTGCGCTCGCGCGAAACGACGCTCTGCCCGCGCTCGAGGACGCCGACGCGATCGTCCGGACCGGACCGACCGGAACGAACGTCAACGACCTTCGGATCCTCGTCGTCGAACCCGAGGAGTGACTGCCAGATTTTCCTCGTGAGGCAAGCCTTGCGGGAACCGCCAGTTCGTGTGGGTGTCTATCGGATTTCATGGGGAGGACAGACACAGGATTTATCATAATCGATCCCTGAGGGTCGGGTAATGGCTGTTGAAAAGCCACGCGGTGGCTTAGCTAACTACGAGGAGTTCCGTGACGAACTCGATCACGAGTACGACGACGTCGACGAGTACGTGGAACTCGCGAGGGATCTCCGATCGGTCGTCACGGGCGAGGTTCGGTTCGACGAGTACGCCCAGGTCCTGTACGCGACCGACGGCAGCATCTACAAGGCCAAACCCGCCGGCGTCGTGCTTCCGCGAGACGCCGCCGACGTCCAGAACGCCGTTCGCGTCGCGGCCGAACACGACGTGCCGATCATGGCCCGTGGCGCGGGCTCGTCGCTCGGCGGCCAGGCCGTGGGGCCCGGCTGCGTCGTGCTCGATATGACGACCTACATGGACGATATCCTGGAGATCGACGCCGACCGCCAGCGAGCGCGGGTCCAGCCCGGTGTCGTCCAGGACCACTTCGACGAAGCCGCCAGGGAGTACGGACTCAAGTTCGCTCCCGACCCGGCCTCTTCGAACCGCGCGACGATCGGCGGCGGCATCGGGAACAACTCGACCGGTGCCCACTCGGTCCGGTACGGCATCTCCGACGCCTACACCGAGGAACTGGACGTCGTGCTCGCGGACGGCTCGCTGATCCATACTCGCGAGGTCGTCCTCGACTCTCCCGAGTGGGAGGAGATCGTCTCGAAGAACGACCGCGAGGCCGAGATCTACGAGACCGTCCGCGGCCTCGTCGAGGACAACCGGGAGGAGATCGAGAAGCGCTACCCCGATCTCAAGCGCAACGTCTCGGGTTACAACCTCAACAAGGTCGTCTACGAGAACGACGACGGCGAGGAGGTCATCAACCTCTCGAAGCTGTTCGTCGGCGCCGAGTCGACGCTGGGCGTGATCGTCGAGGCCGAGATCAGCCTCGTCACCCTCCCCGAGGAGACCGCGCTCGTGCTGTACTGTTTCGAGGACCTCATCGAAACGCTCGAGGCCGTCCCCGAGGCCCTGGAGTTCGAACCCAGCGCCGTCGAGCTGATGGACAGCGAGGTGTTCCGGCTCGCCCGCGAGTCCGAGCAGTTCGCCCAGTACGAGGAACCCATTCCCGACGGCACCGAGGCGACGCTGATGCTCGAGTACGACTCCGAGCTCCACGACGACTTCGAGGAGGCGATCGGTCGGACGAACGAGCACTTCGTCGAGAAGGGCGACGCCTTCGACGCCCTGGAAGCGTACACCGAGGAGGATCAAGCCGACATCTGGAAGCTCCGGAAGGCCGCGATCCCGCTGCTGATGGGCCTCGAGGGCGACCCGAAGCCGTACCCCTTCATCGAGGACGCGACGGTTCCCCCCGAGGAGCTCGCCGAGTACGTCGAGAAGTTCATGGACGTCCTCGAGGACCACGACACCTCCGCCGCCTACTTCGCCCACGCGGGCAGCGGGACCCTACACATTCGGCCGATCCTCAACCTCAAAGACGACGGCGGCATCCAGACGATGCAGTCGATCACCGACGCCGTCACCGACCTCGTCCTCGAGCACGAGGGATCGTTCTCCGGTGAGCACGGCGATGGGCTTGCCCGGACCGCGTTCAACCCGAAGATGTACGGCGAGGACCTCTGGCAGGCGTTCAAGGACGTCAAGTCCGTGTTCGACCCCGACTGGCGGATGAACCCGGGGAAGGTCGTCTACACCGACGAGGAGCCGACGGACATGCGCGAGAATCTCCGCTACGGGCACGCCTACGCCTCGATCGAGCCTCAGACGAAGCTCGACTTCTCCGACGAGGGCGGCTTTTCGCACCTCGTGGAGCTGTGTAACGGCTGTGGCACCTGTCGCCAGACCGACGACGTGATGTGTCCGACCTACCGCGGGATGAAAGACGAGATCGCGACGACCCGCGGCCGGGCGAACATGCTCCGCTCGGCGATCTCGGGCGACCTTCCCGAGGAGGAGATGTACACCGAGCGCTTCCAGGAGGAGGTCCTCGACCTCTGTGTCGGCTGCAAGGGCTGCAAGAGCGACTGTCCGACCGGCGTCGACCTGGCGAAGCTCAAGGCCGAGACCAAGTACCAGTACTACGAGCGTGAGGGCGTCAGCCTGCGCTCGCGGCTGTTCGGCAACATCGACACCCTCTCGAAGGTTGGGAGTGCGCTCGCTCCGCTGTCGAATCTCGGACCGAAACTCCCCGGCAGCCGCCTCGTGATGGAGAAGGTGGCGGGGATCGCCGCCGATCGGGAACTCCCCAGCTTCCAGCAGGAGTCCTTCCAGGACTGGTTCGCGAAGCGCGGCCCGCGGGTCGATCCCGACGCGGCCGACCGGAAGGTCGTCCTGTTCCCCGACACGTACACCAACTACAGCTACTCCCGTCCCGGAAAGGCCGCCGTGCGCGTCCTCGAGTCCGCGGGCGTCCACGTCACCGTTCCCGAGGACGTCGGACCGAGCGGCCGCGCGGCGTTCTCGGTCGGCATGCTCGACGACGCCGAGGAGCGCGCGGTGGCGAACATCGAGCGGTTCGCCGACTACGTCGACCGCGGGTACGAGATCGTCTCGCTCGAGCCCTCCGATGCCGTGATGTTCCAGGACGAGTACCTCGATCTGGCGCCCTCCGCGACCGCCGAGAAGGTCGCGGGCCACTCCTACGGGATCACCGAGTACATGGACACCTACCGCCTCGTCGAGGATCTCCCGCTCGAGGAGACCGACGAGACGCTGGCCTACCACGGCCACTGCCACCAGAAGGCGACCGGCAAGGACCATCACGCCGTCGGCATCCTCCGGCGGGCTGGCTACGCCGTCGATCCGCTCGACAGCACCTGTTGTGGAATGGCCGGCTCGTTCGGCTACGAGGCCGAACACTACGACCTCTCGAAGTCGATCGGCGAGCGACTCTTCGAGAAGATCGACGAGAGCGAGGGGAACCCGGTCGCGCCCGGCGCCTCCTGCCGGAGTCAGATCGGCGACCGCGACGAACCCTCCGAAAAGCCGCCGCACCCGATCGAAAAGGTCAACGAGCTACTCCCGGCTCGATAACGTCAGACACCTTGTAGCTTTTCGCACTGTTCAAGAAGCGATAACTTCTCGTTGGGGTGACGGCCGGCTTCCCTCTCGGATTCGTATCCTCCTACTGACACTCAATAGTCAGATTATAAATAGAACCATTTATTATACTTTGTGATATACGTGATCATGGGACGTTCATGACACAAAAGGACGGTGCGACGCGACAGGAAACCGGGCAGGGGAACGGACGAACGGTGGCCATACGCCAACACAACCGGGGTGAACGGCACAGATGGTAGTGGACGTCATCGTTGCGGCGCTACCGCTCGTGATCGTCGCGGTGTTGCTCGTCGGGCTATTGTGGCCGGCGACTCGGGCGATGCCGATCGCGTGGATCGCCGCGCTCGCCGTCGGCTACATCTGGTGGAACAACCCGCCGGACTACCTGGCGGGGTCATCGTTCGTCGGGGTGATGACCGCACTCGAGATCCTGTGGATCGTCTTCGGCGCGCTGGTCCTGTTGTACACGCTGATGCAAGCCGGCGCGTTCGATCGGATTAACAAGGGGTTCACCGCCGTCTCCGACGATCGTCGGGTCCAGATCGTGCTGATCGCGTTCTTCCTCGCGACGTTCATCGAGGGCGCCGCCGGGTTCGGGACGCCGGCGGCGGTCGTGGCACCCCTGATGCTGGCGCTGGGATTCCCGGCGCTGGCCGCCGTCATCGCGGCGCTGATCGGCCACATCATCGCCGTCACCTACGGCGCAGTGGGGACGCCGATCATCGTCGGGATCCAGGATCCGCTGATGATCTACGAGGACCAGATCGTCAACGACGGCGGGATGAGCGTCGTCGAGTACTCCCACGAAGTCGCGGCGTGGGCGGCGACCTACCACGCCCTGACGGGCTTCCTGATGCCGCTGTTCGCGGTCGGGATGGTCGTCTACTTCTTCAGCCCGCCGGGCGAACGCTCGCTCAAGCCGGCACTTAGCGTCTGGCCGCTGTGTCTGTTCTCGGGGTTCGCCTTCGCGATTCCCTACTGGATCTCCGCGTGGTTCCTCACCGCGGAGTTCCCGGCGCTGATCGGGGCGATGGTTGGCGGAGCGATCACCGTCTCATTGCTCCAGCGAGGATACCTTCTGCCGGACGACGAGTGGCACTTCCCGCCGCGAGAACAGTGGGCCGACCACTGGGTCGGCGCGATCGAGCCCGGTAGCGAGGAGGCGAACGGACCCGTCCCGAACGGCGGCGAGCAGATGTCGCTGCTGAAGGCGTGGTCCCCCTACATCGTGCTCATCGTCCTGCTGGTCGTTACCCGCGTGGTCGATCCGATCTCCGAGACGATCACCGACGCGGACCTCGGCGCCGAGTTTGCCGTCGCCGGTCTCGGCGAGTTCACGATTGGCGTCGTGATCGCGTGGAACGAGATGTTCGGCTACGATCTCGCCGCCGACATCGCATGGCTGAACGCGCCGGGCTTCTGGCTGCTGCTCAGCGCGATCCTCGCGATCGGTATCTTCGGAATGTCGGGTCAACAGGTGAAAGCCGCCTGGGCCGAGGCTGCACAGAAGCTCGTGTCGCCGTTTATCGCGCTGGTCTTCGTGATCGCGATGGTGCAGGTGATGATCCAGTCCGGCGGCGCACCCGGCGCGCCCGAGGTGGGTAGCATGATCGAGATTCTCGCGATCGCGACCGCGGACGCCACCGGGCCGCTGTATCCCGCGCTGGCGGCGCTTATCGGCGCGCTCGCGGCCGCAATGGTCGGTTCGAACACCGTCTCGAACATCACCTTCGGCGGGTTCCAGTTCACGGCCGCACACGAACTTGACCTGCCGAGCCAGATCGTCGTCGGAACGCAGGCCGTCGGCGGTGCGATCGGTAACCTCGTCGCGATCCACAACATCGTCGCGGCGCTGGCGACCGTCGGCCTCGTCGGTCAGGAGGGTCGGGTCATCAGGCTGAACCTGATTCCGTTGTTCTACTACGCCGTCGTCGTCGGCATCTGGGCGCTGCTGTTCGTCTACGTCATGCCCGACGTGCTCCCGTCGGTGTTCGACGTCTACTGAACGCACGCCTTCTCTCTCGGTTCTCTCGACGCGTCTCGTGACTATCCATCAGCAGGCAGTTATTGTAACATTAGTGTTATTATAATTCATATTATCTATGGTGGAATGGGGACGGATGGAGCCGCAGCTATCAATCGAAACGGCGGCCACAAAGAGTCGCTGCCTCTTCGAAAACACTTGGATCGGTACTTCTCGGAAGACAACCGGCTCGGACACTCACGTCATCCTTGTAGCATATCTACAATGGCATTTAACCGATAGTATCAGTTCTATAATTTGTCTTGTGGGAATGCTCGGAGGGTTTCGTTCACCTGAGGACGGCTGTGAGAAAGGACGATCGGGTCGATGCGATCAGGATTATCTTCTCCCAAAACTGCCACGTAATGACCTAACCGAGAAACGAAGAGTCTCCGGTATCGTTATATCAGTCTCGCTCGAGAAACGTGGTATGGCGTGGCAACATACTGTCTACGCGTACCCAATTCTTTTCGCCACGGCACTCTCGCTCGTTCTGGGTACGTACGCAGTTGCCCGCATTTACCGCCGCGGACGATCACCGACGGTGCTCGCGTTCGCCGCCATGACCGGTGCGATCGCGATCTGGACCGGGTTTTCCGCGCTGAAACTCCTCAGCACCGACCCGACGGTCCAGTTCCGGAGCTACCAGTTGCTTCACGTCGGCAGCGCTGCCGTTGGCCCCCTCCTGCTGTTGTTCGCGCTCGCGTACACCGATCGCTCTCGCTGGCTTACCCGTTCGCTCTCCGTCGGCGTGTTCGTCGTCCCGGTCGCGTTCGTCGCGCTCCTGTTCACGAACCCGTACGACGTCGCGATCATCGACACGCGGATCGTCGACGCCGACGGACTGGTCGTCTGGCGAGCGGATCGTGGCCCGGCACACGTCGCTCTAAGCTTCGTCTACGCCGCGCTCATGGCCGCCCTCACCCTCGCCGTCGTGCTGTACGAGTCGGTTCGCACTGACCGAACGTACTACCCGCAGGCCGCCCTCCTGACGGTTGCGGTCGTCGCTCCTATCGGGGCAAGTTTCCTCACGATCGCAGGGGTTCCGCCGTTCGGTCGGGAGGGCGTGAACCTCGTTCCCGCGGCGGCGGGCCTCTCGGTTGCCGCACTCGGGATCGCGACGTTCCGGTACCGGCTGCTGGATCTGCCGCCGATCGCGTACACGACCGCGATGCGCAACTCGCCCGACGGCGTCCTCGTTCTCGATTCGAACGGGCGGGTCGTCCACTCGAACGAGAGCGTCGGTCAGCTGCTTGGCGTTTCGCCGCCGTTCACCGGGAAACCCGTAGACGCCGTCCTTCCGGAGCTGTGTGACGAAACGGACGATGTGCGGACAGTCGAGACCGAGACGCCCGAGGGCGATCGGTTCCTCGAACTCCGCTCGCAGCCGTTGCGCTCCCAGGAGACGACCGTGGGACGGGTGATCGTCCTCCGGGACGTCACCGCTCAGAAGCGCTACGAACGGTCACTCGAGTTGCGAAACGAGCAGGGAGAGCTGTTGAATCAGCTGGTTCGCCACGATATCAGAAACGAGATGGGACTCGTTCTGGGACTGTTACGTCGTGTCGAACCCGAACTCGAGCGCCTGCGCGAGGACAGCCCCGAGGTTCACGATCGGCTCGCGGCGCACACCGACCGTATCAGGTGGAACTGCGAGCACGTCGTCGACCTCACGGAGACGGTCGGCGAACTCCTGCAGACGATCGACCAGCGCGAGCGCGAACCGCGACCCGTCGACCTCGAGCCGGTTCTCGAGGAGGAACTCGAGATCGTAGCGGCCGCGTTCGATGACGCACGAATCGAGGTCGAATCCGAGCTCCCCGACGCGACGGTGTACGCCGACGAGATGCTCTCGTCGGTGTTCTACAACCTCCTGACGAACGCGATCGTCCACAGCGACAACCCACGTCCCGAGGTGACCGTCACCGTAGCCGAGTCCGCCGACCGGATCGCTGTCGCGATCGCCGACGACGGTCCCGGCCTCCCCGAGGGGCCGACGGATCTGCTCACCGGGGAGACCCCCCTTTCGGAGTACGAAGGTCCGGGCTACGGGCTCTACATCGTTCGATCGCTGATCGAGGGGTACGGAGCTGAACTCTCGGTCGCGGAGAACCAGCCAACCGGATCGATCGTGACCGTCCGACTGGCACGCGCCGACGGCGACCGTAAACCGGCGGCCGCACAGACCGTCGGGGTTTCCGATTCTGCCCCCTCGGACGGAACCGGAGCGGTGATCGAGAGCGAACGCTCGTCGGACGAAATGACTGGGTGGTCGAATGACTGAACCGCCGACCGACGATCGCGGAGGAGACCCGTTCCTCGAGACGATCGAGGTCCTGCTCGTCGACGACAACGAGCGGTGGGCGACGTTCATGGCCGACGAGCTCGAGGGGCACGATCCGTCGTTCCGGGTCGAACTGGCCCTCGGTGCAAACGAGGCGCTCTCCGCGCTTCAGGGGGCGGACTACGACTGTCTCGTCGTCGACTACCGGATGCCGGAGGCGGACGGGATCCAGCTGGTAGAGCGCGTTCGAGAGCGCCGCCCGGAGCTGCCGGTCATCCTCGTGACGGGCGAAGGAAGCGAGACGATCGCGACGCGGGCCATCGACGCCGGCGTAACCGACTACCTCCCGAAAGATCCCAAGGTCGACCAGACGCCCGTTCTGGCCGGCAAAATCAGAAGTGCGGTCGAACGCCGCGCACTACGACGGGCGATCGAGGACAGCGAACGGCGCTACCGGACCGTGATCGAGCAGAGCCGCGACGTGATCGTGATCCTCCGAGACGACCGGATCCTGTTCTGCAACGAGCGCTTCGCCGAACTCACCGGCTCGAGCGTCGACGACCTCGTCGACACCTCGTTCGTCGACGCCTTCGTCCACGAGGCAGACCGGGAACGGTTTCGCGGGATCGACAGGGAAATCCTCACGGACGGCGTCCACCGCTTTCGGTTGGTGACCGGCGAGGGGACGACCGCTCACTGCGAGTACACGGGATGTGAACTCGTGTACGACGGCGCCCCGGCGACGATGCTCTCGATCAGGGACGTTACGACGAAGCGACTGAAGGAGGTTCGTCACCGTCGGGAGCGAAATCTCAACAGACACCTCCAGCGAGCGCTCGTGACGTCCCGAAACCGGGAGGAGCTCGAGGACGCCGTTGTCACCGAACTCGCTCGACAGGGGTACGATCTCGTCTGGTTCGGGACAGTCGTCGACGCGAGGCTTCAGCCGCGTGTCGTCGCCGGGGACCGGACGTACGTCGAGGACGTTGAACTCTCGCTCGAGCGAGCGGAACACGAGTGCGAACCCAGCGTCTGGGCGGCCCGGACCGGAACGACGCAACTGATCCCCGACCTCGAGGCGCTGTTTCCGACCGACTGGCGAGGGCTGGCCCTCGAGCGTGGCTTTCGGACGGCGATCGCGCTTCCGGTCGGCTACGATGACGTCACCTACGGCGTCCTTGCGGCCTACCGAACCGAACCCGACTCGATCGACGACGCAGAGCACGAGTTCCTCCGCGACCTCGCGGCGACCGTGGGCTACGCGATCCACCACATGGACGCCCGGAAGGCGCTTACAGCCGACCACGGCGTCGAGGCCCGGATCGAACTCCGGGAGGGCTCGCACTACCTGAGCGAGATCGTCGCCGCCGTCGGCGCCGAGTCGTCGGAGCCGGAGCTGGTCGTTCACAGTACCTACTCGAGCGGCGACGGCGAAGTCGTCCAGTACGTCTCCGTCCGCGGCGGCTCCACCGAGGACTTTCGCAATGTCGTCGCGGATCACCCGGCCGTCCGAGAGGCCGTCCCGGTCCGGCAGGCCGACCACGATTCGTTTCGGCTGACGGTCGACGGTCCGACGCCGGAGTCGACCCTCGCTCCCTTCAACGTACGCGTTCGATCGACGCAGATCACTGCCAATCGCGCCGTGCTTCGGATCGAACTTCCCTCGAGGGAGAACCTCGGCGCGCTGATCGACCGCCTCGAGGACCGGTATGGACACGTGTCGGTACAGTCGCTCGCCGAACGGGAGTGGGGGGATCACGCCGGGGGGCTCACGGTCGACACGAGTGCGCTGACCGAAAAGCAGGCGGTCGCGCTTGAGGCGGCTTACCGTCACGGCTACTTCGAGCAGCCGCGCCGCTCGTCGGCGACCGATATCGCGACCATCCTGGGTATCTCTCACTCGACGTATCTGCAACATCTCCGCGCGGCTCAGCAGAAGGTGTTCGCGACGTTTTACGACGAGTAGCGGCCGGCGACCTCGAACCGTCGACCGAACGCCTCTGGACTGTTCGAAACGGGATCTCTTTAGGTCGGAAAAACGGTGGTGTCAGTATGGTCGTTCACGAGTCACTGTGCGGTGAAGGCCGTCCAAATCCGAGTGTCGATGAGTGAAGTCGACAGGCTCACGGCGTTGTTCGTCGAGTCCTCCCGAAACACGGCGCTCTCGTGGCTACTCCTCGCCGTACTTGGAGCGAGCTTCGTCGGCGGGATTCTCCTCG
This sequence comes from Natronococcus amylolyticus DSM 10524, assembly GCF_000337675.1. GTDB lineage: Archaea > Halobacteriota > Halobacteria > Halobacteriales > Natrialbaceae > Natronococcus > Natronococcus amylolyticus. The sequence continues at coordinate 232,389 of NZ_AOIB01000028.1, forward strand.
GTCGGTACGAATCGGTGCTGTTCAGTGGCATCGCGATCGTCGTGATCGCGGCTCCGGCGGTCAAGTTCCGCGATCCGACGCTGATGCCGCCGTGGTACTTCGTCGGGCTGATCTGTCTGCCCGTCCTCTGGGAGGCGTTCGCACCGAGACCGCTGATGACGGCCGTGGTCCCGAGTCTGGCACTCGCCACGCTGGGACTGCTGATGGCGGTCGAACTACACCGGTTCACGTCGCTCCGCCTCGTTCCGTGGTTTGCCATCGTCCTCACCGTACTGTTTACCCTCGCGATGAGCGGCCTGTTAAACATCGTTCGCTGGTCGGCGGACGTTCTGTTCGGAACGGCGTTCTTGCTCGACGGACGGACCCAGGACGCGATCAACGCGGCGGTGATGATCGAGTTCATCTACGCAACCATCGCCGGACTCCTCGCGGGAGTGATCTTCTATTGGTACTTCCGTAACGCAGGCGGGCGTACATCGCCTCGAATGGCTGCTTCCTCGACGCCCCGAGCCGAGGACGAGGATATCGAGGGAGTCGTGCTCAGCGAGCGGTTGGGGGTCGCAAAGCGACGACAGCTCCAGCTGGTACGGCTGATGCAGTTCGTCCTCGTCGGCGTCCTTGCCTACGGTGTCTGGAGCCTCCAACTTCCCGTCGTGACCAACGCCATAATCGCGCTGGTCATCACCTTTGTCCCGGCGGTACTGGACCGAGACTACCACATCGCGATCGAACCCGGACTCGCACTGTGGGTGACGAGCGCCGTCTTTCTTCACGCGCTCGGCACCGCAGGACTGTACGACGCGATCGCTCGCTGGGATAACCTGACGCACACGCTGTCGGCAACGGTCGTCGCGGCTGCTGGCTACGCCACCCTTCGAGCGATCCACCTCCACGGGCGGGACATTCACCTTCCGCGGTGGGCGCTGTTCGGGTTTACCGTCGTATTCGTGCTCTCGATGGGTGTCGTCTGGGAGATTTTCGAGTTCGTCGTCGATCAAGGCGCGCTCCTGTTAGGCGTCGAACCCGTACTGGCACAACACGGAATCGACGATACGATCGTCGATATGCTGTTCAACACGCTCGGTGCGATCATCGTCGCGACGTGGGGGACGGTGTACCTCACGGAGGTTTCCGAGAGTCTCGCGGCGCAACTCGAGAGCCGATTCGGTGTCGACGAATCAGATGCGTAGGAGATCGTACTCCGGGAGAAAGTCGATAGCCTCCAACAGACCGTTCGCGACCGCCACGAGAATTACCATGTATATCGCGTTCCCGATCGCCGAGAGGAGCACGAATCGGTGCCGCGGGTAGCCGTTCAATCCGGCAACGACCGTCATCAGCCCTCGGAGCCCGGGAGTCGCGTTCGAGACGCAGATCGCTTTCCCGCCGTACCGGTCGAACTGGCGGTTGATAAACGACATCCGTTTGCGACCGAGGCGACGCCTGACGACGACCGGGATCCGATCGACGTATTGAACGACGCGGCTGGCTTGATTTCTGTCCTCGTGCTCACCTCTGAAGCCCTCGTACAGAACCCACTGTCCCGCCGTCGCGGCAACGACACAGAGGACAGAAACCACGGCCGTAACTAGCAGTCCGGCTTCCGTAACGACGAGATACAGAATCAGGAGAACGGACGGGTGGAGGAGTTTCCCGATCCACAGCCCCTCGAGAAAGTACAACAATACGAGCACCGGCGGACCGATCGTAAGCACCAACTCGGCCAGCGTCGTCTCGAGAGCCATCTCGTCCGCCCCCTTCTCACCACCCTCATATAGGAGTTTGGAGGTGATACTGCGTTCTCGTCGAGACGGATCGCACGGGTTACCCGATACGTTGAAGACTTCTGTCCTCTTAATAGGGACACTATGATGCTCCCGACCCACGCTCTCGTCGGCATGGCACTCGCGTTGCCATTGCTGGTCGTCGCTCCGGAGTTCGCTCCCCTGGCGCTTAGCGCGGGACTGATCGGTGGGATCTTTCCCGACCTCGATATGTACGCCGGCCACCGCAAAACCCTCCACTTTCCGGTGTACTACAGCGTGCTTGCCGTCCCCGCGACCGGCGTCGCGGCACTCGTTCCGACGGGAGCGACCGTCGCCGTCGCCGTCTTTCTGCTCGCCGCCGCCATCCACTGTGCGACCGACGTCCTCGGGAGCGGACTCGAGTTGCGCCCGTGGGAAGGGACGTCCGACCGGGCGGTGTACGATCACTACCGTCGGACCTGGATTCCGCCACGTCGCCTGGTTCGATACGACGGCTCGCCGACGGATCTGATGCTCTCGGTAACGGTCGCGCTCCCGCTTCTGTACACGCTCGAGGGCGAGTTCCGGTGGCTCGTGTTCGGGATCGTCGTCGTCGGGGCCGTCTACACCGCACTCAGGCGTCGTCTCGCCGATCTCGCGGCCGTCGTCGCTCGGCGAATACCGACGGGCATCCGCCCCTACGTCCCGAAACGATACCTGGAGGAGCCAGAATCCGAGACGAGCACGACGAGAAGCTAGTGGGGCCGATACTCCGACATCGGTTCGAATCCGCTGAAGTATTAACGGCTAAATAGATCGTTTTGGAATGGGCGGGTATGGATCTCCGCGTCGTGTTTATGCTGTTTCTTGTCGCGCTTCTCGGCGGTATAAGCGCCCTGTTGTTGCTCCCGCTACTGCAGTATATCGTCGCCGCCGCGCTGCTGGCGTTCGTCCTGTTTCCGATTCACGACCGACTCGCCGCTCGTACGGTCGACATTCGAGGGCGGACGCTCACGATTTCGCCGCGCATATCGGCAGGCGTCGTAACCCTCTTCGGCGTCGTCGCCACCGTTCTTCCGCTCCTCCTCGTCTCCATCGTCGTTCTTCGGACCGTTCTCTCGTTCCTCGAGGAGTTCGACGATCTGGCGATCGCCGAGACGGTTCAGGAGACGGTCCACGGGCTGGGAATCGACGACGCGACCGTCGACGAAATAGAGCAGTTCCTGAGCGCGGAGGTCGAGGGGTTCCTCGAGCAGGGGATCGAATTCGTCCTCCAGGAGCTAGTCGGCCTGCTCGACACGAGCTTTCGCGTCGGTCTGGGAATCCTGGTGCTCGTCTTTCTCCTGTACTACTTCCTTGTCGACGGGCGGCGGTTGGTCGGTTGGATGGGGTCGGTCGCACCGATCGAAGACGAGACGCGAACGGAACTGGTAGCCGAAATCGAGGGCGTCACGTGGGCAGTACTGATCAGTCACGTTCTCGTCGCGCTCGCGGAGGGTGTGCTGGGCGGAATCGGACTCTACCTCCTGGGCGTTCCGAACGTCGCGTTCTGGTCGGTCGTGATGGTCGTCGTCTCATTTCTGCCCGCGATCGGGATCTGGCTGGTCTGGTTGCCGATAGTCGGCTACCTTCTCTCCGTCGGCGATCCCGTCGGTGCACTCCTCCTGTTAGCGTACGGCGTTACGGTCCTCTCGATCGTCGACAACTACCTGCGCGCCTTCCTCGTCGATATCGGGTCCGGTGTGCATCCGGGGACCGTCCTCGTCGGCGTGATCGGCGGCCTCTACCTCTTTGGCTTTCTGGGACTGATACTCGGTCCGGTCCTCTTGGCGACGCTCAAGGCCGTCCTCGAAGTTTTTAGCGAAACGTACACCGCCGATACCGGAGAACGAAACGCTCTCTCGGATTGAGCCACGTTCTCGCGGTCCGAACGTCGCAACGATTGGACTCAGTCACACACCGATTGTCCAACCGTCGTGTAACCCGGCATGCACCGACTGTCAATGACTGTGATAATGGACTCGGTCAACAGCTGGAAACCGTAGAAAAGCCGCTCTAGGTACATCTTCGGCCGTTACCGAAGTTCCGTGCCGAACGGCTCGAGGAAGCACCGTTAAGAATCGAATACCTTCATATGTCGGACGAGGACTGGGCTGGGACGCTCAGTATCATACCGAAACCACGATTGGTACGTCGTATTATGTGACAACGCTTCTTAATTGGAAGATTCAATAGAGTAACGCAGCGTGAACGTCTTCCCCGCACGTTCGTCGACGAGAGACGGTCCGGGGAAGGATCAGGAGGCAATTACATGTCAACCGATAATACAGAAATCGATGGGGAGCTGGGAACCGATCACTCGAACGCGATCACGACGGAGCCGGAGTCTTCCGACACGGAACCGATAGTTTCCGATTCGGCTGTGGATGCCGAAGACAGCACTGTCGTCGGCGGCCTCAGCGAGAACATCGCAGGAGCGCTCGTCTACCTGTTCGCACCGTTTATCGCGGTGTTGTTCTACCTCCTCGAGGATCGAAACGAGTTCGTCCGCTTCCACGCCGCACAGAGTATCGTTGTCTTCGGCGGCTTCTTCGCCGTCGGGATGGGCGTGTTCATGATGGGATTCGTACTCGAGTTCCTGCCGTTCGTGGGCTGGATGCTCTCGCTGGCGATCTCGATGCTGACGTTCCTGGTGCTCGCTCCGCTCGGGTTCATCCTCTGGGTACTGCTGACGTACAAGGCGGTTACGGGTGAGCGATACGCCCTCCCCGTCGCCGGTGAGATCGCAGAGAGGTACGTCTGATGGGAGTGCGCCGGCGTTCGTTCGTCGCGATCGCCGGGCTCACCGCGCTGAGCGGTTGTCTCAGCGTCGACGACATCACGAACCGGGCGAGAAGCGAGGCCAGCGATCGGGCGGGCGACGAGTTCCGGGATCGAACGGGGATCGACGTCGAGACGCCCGAGGAGCCGCCGGAAACCGACGAGGAGTGGCGGCTGTACGAGTTCGAGCCGGGCGAGCGCTACGAGTACCGCATCGAGACCGAGGAGGACGGCCCCGGAACCTTCAGCTGGACCGTCGAGGACGCAGGGGAGGATCGGCTCGTCGTCGACACCGAGCTGGTGTTCGAAAGCGGGGACGAGTTCGCCCGAACCGTAACCGGCACCCAGGACGAGGTGTTCTCGGAGTTGCTGGCGACGCCGGCGGCGATCTTCATCGGCTCGGGACTGCACTCGCCGTACGTCGTCGCCGACGAGGGTGTGTACCTCGGCTACGAGTGGCGGTTCGCGACCGACGAGGGGAGCTTCCGGTACGCGGTCGAGGACACCGACACCTACGTCGGGACCGACTGCTACGTGGCCGTAACCGAGATCGACGGCACGACCGTCCACGAGAGCTGTCTCTCGCCCGACCTGGCGTTTCCGGCGTTCGTCGCGTACTACGACGAGAGTGGCGAGCAGCAGCTCGAGATGGAACTGCTCGAGTACGATGTGCCGAACGAGGGGAGTTGAGAGACGACCAATACGGCCCGAACTACGGTAACGATGACGATACCAAATCAGAGGGAGAGAGGAGGAGTTGACCGGCGAACGATCCTTCGAGTACTGGGCGCCGTGAGCGTGCCAATCGTGAGCGGTTGCCTCAGCGGGGACGAGGACGACGGTGGCGACGAGACGGAGGATACGAACGACGAGCCGTCGGACGACGGTGGCAACGACGAACCATCGGACGGCGGTGGCGACGACGAGAGCGGGGAAAGCGTCGGAACCGCCGAGATTACGTTTCTGGACGAGACGTATACCTACGACGACGCCTCGTGTGAGGAGAGCAGGACCTTTCCACCGGAGAACGAGATGATTCGCCACCGAGATGTGGATGACGAGATCGAGTTCTGGGTCGAACGTCACGATCCAGCCGAATCCGATGTCGTCGACGTCCACCTCTCGTTTCCGACCGGCGATCCGGACGAGACGATCGGCGAAGTGGAAGCGTACGACGCCCAGACGACCGTCGACGAGATCGAGTTCGAACTCGGCAGCGGCACGTCGGGCAGCCTCCACCTCGAGCCCTCGTCCCATATGAACGACGACGTAGAACACGACCCCGACGGCGGGGAGGTAACCTGGGAGATAGCATGCTAACACGAGAGACACCGACGGTACGGTGCCGCGCGACGACTTCGGCGAGGGGGACCTCGTCGTCACCGCCGAGCCGACGGAGGGCGTAGCGATGGTCCTGCACTTCCTGAAGGCGACGAGCGTCTTCCTCAGGACGCTCCCGTTCGTCGCGCTGCGGATCGCCGTCGGGATCCTGTTCGGCCTCGTCACAGTGGTCTATTTCGGGATCGTCGGCTGGCTGGTGCTGACGCTGCTCGACGCGGGGACCGTCTCCGGACCGATCGGCGGGATCGGGTTGCTCGTCGCGACCCTGCTCTTCCTGGCCGCGATGCGCTTCGCCCGTCGGTACGTCCTCTACATGGTCGCCGCGGGCCACGTCGCCGTCATCGCCCACATTGTCGAAACCGGCGAGACGCCGCGAAACCAGCTCGCGTTCGGGACCGGACAGGTGCGGTCGCACTTCAAGGAAGCCAACGCCCTGTTCGTCGTCGATCAGCTGGTGAAGGCGGCGATCAGGCAGTTCAACAACACCGCCATCTCGCTGTCGAATCTGGTGAGCTTCGTTCCGACGCTCTCGAACATCCTCACCGTCCTCCGGAAGGCGATTGGGCTCGCCGCCTCCTACATCGACGAGGCGATCATCGCTTACGTCTTCATCGCCGAGGAGGAGAACAACTGGCGAGCAGCCCGGGACGGCGTCGTTCTCTACGCGAAGACCTGGAAGTCGATCCTCGGCTCGACGCTGGCGATCATCCTCGGGATGTACGCGGTGGCGTTCGGACTGTTGCTGGCGCTGACGCCGCTGGCTGCCGTCTTCGGAAGCCTCTCGCCGACGTTCGAGCTCCTCGGCTGGGTCGCCGTCGCCGGGATCGGCCTGACGGTCTACCTCGGCGTCCTCAGACCCTGGGTGAAGACCGTCGTGATCACGACGTTCCTGATCGAGTCCCGCGAGCTGACGCCGGACAGCGAGACAGTCGACTTCCTCGAGCGCCGTTCGAAGAAGTTCCGGGAGCTGACGGCGAAGGCCGACGCCGAGGAGGCGGAGTCCTACCCGACCGAGGGCTCGTCGGACGGCGACGTTCCGAGAAGGGAGCCCACCTGAAACCACGTCGCCGGACGATAGGGAGCCAGCACGACCCGCCGGGGCCTGTAAAAGAGCGACACCGTGTTTCCGATGAATTTTCGAAGTCGCACGCCGACGTACTCGCGTCGTCCCGTCGATTCGGTACGAGTTCGAGACCGTTCGGTATGTGTGTGAGTGTCTTACGGAAAGCATATTAGCGACTGGTGTCGTTCGTATTACATGGCACAATACGCGACCGACCGATGTACTGACTGCGGTGGACGAAAGATCGCTCGGGCCGACAGCTCCGTCTGGTGTCCGAACTGCGCCCTCTTCCGTCCCGATACGTAGCCGCCTCCGGCCGGGTCCGACCGGTCAGGGCGAGCTCGCCATCGAGCGGGCGTCAGTCCGAAGAACCTGCTCGAGCCGAGGGAGACGCTCCTCGCGTCTCACCTTCGAGCGAGCGCACGAGTGCAAACCACGGTTGTCCTCTCAGAGACCGTCGCTAGGTTGGGTCGTTCGGCTCTCGCTCAGCAGATGCGTAAGCGTTCGCTTGACTCGTTCCGGGTTCGGAACGCTGCGAAAGGTGACATCGTCGGTCGACGTTCCGGCCGTGTAGACCACGACGTCGCCGAACGAGAGCGCCCGCTCGAGTGCCGATTGGTTGTACGCGGTGTTTTGGACCCTGTCGAGGCGGACCTGCGTGACGTCTCGAGAGATGAGCCCGTGTTTGACGTAGATCTCCTCGTCGGTGATGACGTACAGCAGCCGGATCCAGTTGAGGTACGTCGCGCCTACCTGTCCGGCGCCGGCCAGGACCAGTGCCAGCGGCAGATACGCCACCCAGGACGGAACGGTCTCGCCGGTGATGACCCCCGAAAGCCAGACCGTAAGCACGATCCCGAGCACTGCGAGACCGATCCCGAACGCGACCGAGGCTGCGATCGTCAGCCACGAGGGACGGCCCGCCCACTGAACCTGCTCGTCGTCGGTGAGGTGAAGCCAGTCCGCGGCCGCGAGGTCGTCGTACGACTCGTGCGTTTCCTCCATCGGTACTACGTTTCGTCTCTTCGATACTGGTCCTTTCGGACGATGAGGTCGTCTCCCGACCACCGGCGAGTGCCCTCGACCCCATCGATCCACGAAAACGATACCCCATCCGTTACGCTGAGTCGGCTTTTGACTTCCCCGTCTTCCTCACTATTTCACGTCGTACGCCGTGTGAGTCGTGCGCCGACGAGTTACCCTTCCGAGGCTCCGAATCGTCGAGGCAGTCAGTGCATGAGCATGCCGTACTCGGCTTTCATGCATCGATCCTGAACAACTTTAATTCCGGCGCGCTCGGCCCGCCGTGTGGCCGTCTCGTTACTGATACCGAGTTGCATCCAGACCGTTTGCACGTCGTCGCGCTCGAGTACCGCGTCGACGATGTCGTCGACCTCGTCGCTCGGGCGGAAGATCTGCACGATATCGATACTCGTCTCGACGTCGGAGAGTGAGGCGTAGGCGGGTCGTCCGAATACCTCATCGGCGTAGGGGTTGACCGGAACGATCTCGTAGCCCTTTCGCTGAAGGAACGCGGGGACGATGTGGGCAGCTTTCTCGTAATCCGTGGACGCCCCGACCACGGCGACCCGCTCTAACTCGAGGATCTCCCGGAGTTCGTCGTCGTCTTCGACTGGCATACGGTATGTTGTCGGGCCAATCGATTGAGTGTACCGACACCGGGTAGCTTGACAGCAGTACCTCACAGATCGGCGACCCCCTCAACGTTCGCGGACCTCTTCAGGTGGCGTCCGGACTGCCTCGACTCCGGAATCGTCTTCGAACGTCGGTGATGAGTTCGCCCATGGCCATTCGATACCTACAGTTCCGGAATCGAACGGTCGCAACTACTCGTCGCTGGAAAAGCCAATCTCGTCGTGTGAGCCGTCACAGAACGGCTTGTTCTCCGACGCGCCGCACCGACAGAGCGCGACCGAAGAGTTTCGAACGGTCTCCGTCCCGTCCTCCCCTCGAATTTCGAACTGGCCCTGGATCTGAACCGGTCCATCCGGTCTCGGAGTAACCGTGAGTACGCCGTCGTCGTCATCGGACTGCGTGTCCGACTCGGGGGCGTTCTTCGCTCCGGGTGCCCGGAACTCCGCCTCGACATGACCGTTATCACAGAGCGGTTTGTTCTCCGACGCGCCACACCGACACAGCGCGACGCGCGTGTCCTTTAGTACAGTCGTCTCGTCCGGAGTCACGATCTCGATATTGCCACGGAGATACAGCGGCCCATCGGGCCAGACGGTGACGACGTTCGTCTCCGGAACCCGTTCTTCCGGTCCGCCGTCCGTTCGGTCGAACTGTAGTGCCCCTGTCGGACACTCCACGATCACGTCCTCGAGGTCGTCGACGTCGGCGTTGTCCGGTTCGATCCACGGTCGCTTATCGGGGTCGAACACCTCCGGAAGCCCGCGAACGCACTCCCTGGCGTGAATACACCGGTTGACGTCGTAGCTGACTTCGATTCGATCTCCAGAGTAAGTGTGAACGTTCTCCTCCATAGTGGTCCTCCCATCGACAATGTCAAAATACACCACGATAGACGATAGCACTGTTGGGGGAAAGACGTGGTTCCGGTTCGGGTGCCAGTGAGAACTCCGACATGGGGGGACGAGGGATCATCGCCCGGAACGGACGCAATAATCGCTATTTCGCACTGTCAGCGCTCTCTCTTCCTGCGCCCGATCGCGTCCGTATCAGTTCTCGATTCCCGGGGAGTTCTGTGGCGCCAGTTACGTACCGTCCTCATCGTCCTCTTCACCATCCTCGTCCTCGGCGTCGGTATCGCGGCCGTACCCCTCTACCTCTTGAATTTCGGCGTCGTCATCCCCGTCGTCGGTTTCGGTTTCGTCCTCCTCGTCGTCGCTGTCGTCGTCATCCTCAGTTTCGTCGTCGCCGGTCTCGTCCTCCGTTTCGTCTTCGTCCGTTCCGCCGTCTTCGTCCCCGTCAGTGCCCGTTTCCTCCCCTTCGGTCTCTTCCGGTCCTTCGTCTCCGAGATCTCCGCAGCCTGCCAGTCCAGCTACTGCACCCACGCCAACGAGTGACACCATCCGGCGACGAGTCAGGGTTCGATCTGTCATAATGCAACTCTGGTACGGCGGAACGGGGTAATAAGGACGGCCGATAGTTCGAACGATCAGTATGGATTAGGCGTACTCCGGCTGAATTAGTGCTTTGATGGGTGTAACTAAATCAGTTAGCCGCACCGTACTCGTTTGCCGTCGCAAGGTATCGAACCCGAAGCCCGCGCTTTCGGTTGTCGGTAGACGTCACCGCGGTTCTGTGGCCAGGAGTAGGGAGTACCGAACGACAGGCCGAACGACCTACCTGGCACCGTCTGGCCGGGTCGGTTTGCAGAACGGACGGGACGCTGGACCGACTCGGCCGGTACCCGCAAACACTCCTCGGAAGCTGCAACGTGAGCGACTGACACTGCCACGAGCGTAAAGAACCCCTTATACCCGTCTCGCGCTCTGAGGGCGGATATAACGCCACTGAGTGGCGTCTACCTGTCCTGTCCTATCATTCCTCGTTGCCACATCCACTTCGAGATAAACATCGTCCCGAAGACGGCGATAATGATAACGGCGTAGATCGGATCGCCGGGAAGGAACGCAAAGTAGCCAAACTCCAGGAGCAGGTTCGCAACGAACGCCAGCGAGAGAGCAATAGCCGCGACTTTGGGGAAGTCTCTCCCGAACTGGGCGAAGATCGCACCGAAGATCGCCGGAACGAGATAGAGCTCGAGCGCGTTCTGCCAGAGTTCCGGGAGGGCCTGAAACACCGAAACGAGCCCGAGAACACCGACGGTGAGGATGGTGATATTGACAAATATCGAGCCGGCGATTCCCAGCGTAGAGATGATATCTCCTTCTGGTGTGCCGATTTCGACGTCAGCAGCTTCCTGTGCTGCCGCAGAGCTCGGCAGTCGGAGGTTGGAGATGTTTCCCGACAGAAACGCCATGTACGTCCCGGAAACGCCAAGAACCGGGTAGTAGGAGATCGGCTCGACGAGCCAGAAGGCACCCCAGGCGCCGACCACGGATATGATGCCACCCAGGATAGCACCTGCTGGCGGGAGAATTCCGTACACGCTGAGCAGGACCATAGCCGGTCCGAAGGAGAGTGCGACGGCGAGCAGATTCGTTCGTCGTCCCCATTTGTTGATATACGGAACGAACTCCTCTTCGTACACTTCCTCCGTCGAGCGATCCGTAGAACGTTGTTGGGTTTGTTTTCCAGCCATCTTACCACAACCCGCCGAGCGTTACCTGCGTCAGGACTCCTGCAAACAATCCCACGATCATCGCCGTTCCGAGAGCCCACTCTCGTATCCACTGAACGTCCCTCGAGTCGGCGATGTGCAGTAGTGCAAGCATCATGAGCCCGCCGACGGCGACGGAAGCGGTAAACGGACTTCCGGACATGACCTCCCCGGTAGCGAGGTACCCAAAGGCACCGAGCATAGCCGCGGCGCTGATAACGGGACATCTGTACGGTCTCGAGCGAAACTTCGAACGGGTGCTCGGTGGGACTATCCCTGCTGTTCTACGGAGATACAGCGAGAGTGTCCCGGGGCTTGCCCCCGAGGTACTTTACGGCTCAGGGATCCGGAGGGGTCCCACCCGACAGGTGAACGCTCGCTTAGACACCGGCATAGCCAGCGAGATCCAGGTACGGCGTTACCACGGATCGTTCGACGGCCAGTTGCACCGACTCGCTCTCTCGATCGTAGTCGACGAGGTTCATCTCCTGCAACAGCGGCAGGTGATGGTGTGCCAGATCAGTGAGGATCCGCTCGTACCACTCGTACGACGGGTTCTCCTCCTTGATCGCGATGTACTCGGCGAGATCTCCGAGCGAAATGGCCGCAGCTTTCTGAGCCAGGTAGGCGATCGTTTTCTGACGACGTGCGTGCGAGAACGCGACGAAGAGTTCCGTCGGGGTGATTTCGGAACGGTTCTCGTCAGGTTGGTTCGGACCGTGAGCGTGGGGCATCATAGGCGAGTGAGGTACTACACCGATACAGCGCGAGCCAACATCTCTTGAAAGCCAACATCAGTAGAGTACGTCTACCCTCGGATGAGCGAAGCGTAATTATAACCTTTGTCGTTGGACTCACTGCTCAAGCGGATCGCTTGACTTTGGTTGACAAATCGTCCCAAAATGACAATTTACTCTTCGAGAACGGTCGGCTCGAAGCGGCGGTCGTCCGGCGTATCCTTTTCGATCGTTACGCCCCAGTTCGGAGCATCAGCGGCCGGAGAGACGATTTCCCACGTTCCCTCGACGGCCGCTCCGTGTCCGAACGCGGTGAGAACCAGGTCTTGAAGCTCGTGCTCGAACGCTGCTGTTGCATCCCTGGTGGAGTGAGGAGAGTGATTGGATTCCATGATAGGTGAGAGAGCGGAACGACGCGTGATCGCTGTACTCTCACACCTTTCAAGCTCCGAACATTAATAACGGTGTCGTTCATCTCGAACGACCAGTGTTACTCAGCGCCCGCCGACTCGGCGGTCGAACGAACTAGCGCCGGTGAGAGAGAGGATAGCGGGACACGTTCGCCGCCGGCCTCGTCGACGACGAGCTCCGAGAGTCCGGCATGGGGATCGTTACCGGCGTCGACGACGACGAGCTTCGCTCTAGCACTCCCGAGCTTCCGGGCTGCCTCCCGTGTCGCGTCCGTCGGGCTTCCGTCGGCGACGTTCGCCCTGCCGTCGGTGACGAGGACGACGACAGCAGCCTCCGACGTCGAGCGCTCGACGACCGACCGGGCGGTCTCGAGACCGGCGGGCAACGGCGTTCGGTCACCCGACGGCAGCTCCTTGAGATGGCGCGCGGCGAGGGAGACGCTGTCGGTCGGCGGAAGCAGTACGTCGGCGTCGTCGCCCGCGAACGCGACGAACGCGACCTCGTCGCGGTGCTGGTAGCTGTCCCGCAACAGCTCGAGGACGACGCCCTTGGCGGTTCGCATCGCGGGTCGCATCGATGCGCTCGCGTCGACGGCGAAGACGATCGTCGTCGACGTATTCCCGGCTCGCACGGATCGGCGGAGATCCTCCGTCTCGACGTCCGACGCACCACGGGCCGCAGCGGACCGGACCGACGCCGCGGCGTCGATCGGGCCGTCGTCCGACGCGGATTCGGTCCTGACGCGGGCCCCCCGGTTCTCTGTGTCCGGCGTAACTGTCGTTCGGCTCCCTCCCGTACGGCCACGGCGGTCGGCCGTGACCTCGTCCGTCTCGAGTGCCGGCGCGCTCGCGTCGCCGACCTCAGCCCGACGGCCGGGAGCGAGCGGTCGAGCGTCGTCCCCATCCTCGTTCGATTCGGTATCGGTACCGTCGTCGTTCGATTCTGTACGATCCTCGGTCTCACCGTCCGATCCCTCGCGATCGCCCGCGGTCGCTCGTCCCGCCTCGGTCGAAGCCGAACGGTCGTCCTCGTCCGGTCGCCGTCCGCGCTCCGTTCCGTCGCGCTCGTCGTCGTTCGTGCCGTTCGAGCAATCCGAGCTACCGTCGGCCTCATCAGACTCGTCGTGGTCGCGGTCATGGCCCTCGTCGGCGTCGGGTTCGTCCTCGCGGGCGTCCTCGGATTCGGGTTCGCCCTCGTCGTCCCCGTCGCCCTCGTCGCTTCCATCCGTCTCGTCGGACGACTCCTCGTCGAACCAGTCCTCGAGAAGGTCCTTGAGCTCCGGTTCGTCCTCGAACGGCGTGCTCCGGAGGCGATGCGGGAGCGCGTAGCTGGCCGCCTCGCGGACGTCCGACTCGATCACGGTCGTCCGCCCTTCGAGGGCGGCCAGCGTCCTCGCGGTCCTGGCGGTCGCGATGTCGCCGCGGTGGCCGTCGACGCCGGCCTCGAGGCAGAGTTCGGCGATCTCGGTCTTGAACTCGTCGGGAAGCTCGACGCGGGACAGGCGGTCGCGCGCGCCGGCTACCGTCTCGCCGAGTCGATCGACGGCGTCGGCGTACGCCTCGGCTTGATCCGGATCGTCGCCGCGTTCGATCGTTCGGTCGATGATCTCGACCCGATCCGCGACGTCCCGGCAGCCCTCGACGGTCGCCTGGAGGGCGAACCGGTCCCGAAGCTGCGGGCGCAGGTCGCCCTCCTCGGGGTTCATCGTCCCGATCAGCGTGATGTTCGCGGGATGAGCGACGCTGATCCCGTCTCGCTCGACGGTGTTGACGCCGCTGGCTGCCGCGTCGAGGACGACGTCGACGAGGTGGTCCTCGAGCAGGTTGACCTCGTCGACGTAGAGGATGCCGCGGTTCGCGCGGGCCAACAGTCCGGGGTCGAACTCGGCCTCGCCTGCCAGGGCGTCCTCGACCGAGAGCGTTCCCACGATCCGGTCGCGGGTCGCTCCGAGCGGGAGCGTGACCAGCGGAACGGGTCGCGTCTCGACGGGCAGCTCGTCGGAATCGCGCTTTCGACAGCTCGCACACTGCAGCGTCGGGTCGTCGGGTGCGCAGCCGTACCGGCAGTCCGCGACGGCGCGCTGTTCGGGGAGGAGATCGGCGAGTCCTCGGACGGCGGTCGACTTCGCCGTCCCCTTCTCGCCGACGATCAACGCGCCGTCGAGTGTGTCGTTCGCAGCGATCGTCAACAGCGCGCGCTTGAGCTCCGACTGGCCGACGATCGCCGGAAACGGGGTCGACGACAGCTTTTTGCCCCCGGCGTTTACAACCATAGTTGCGCTAATACAATAGAGGTTTAAAAATTCGATGGCACGAATCGGGATCTACACGGCGACGGAGAACGAGCTTGGATCGATCGGACGCGCAGCGAAGCGCCTCGAGGACGTCGAACTGGTCGTTCGCTCGGAGAGCGACCTCGATGACGAGGCCGCGATCGAGGCGTTCGTCGAGGAATTGCGCGGCGCCGACGCAGCGATCTTCTGGCTACACGGCGCCGAGGACAGCATGCCGGGCTACGAGTACGCGACGGGCACACTCGAGGAGGCGAGCGTTCCGCTGATCGTCAAGGCGACCGGGGACGCCTTCGCCCTCGAGGATACGACAGTCGGCGCCGAGCACCGCGAGCGGGTCTGCGAGTACCTCGAGCGGGGCGGAACGATCAACGTCGAGAACTGCTGTCGGTTTCTCGCGAGCGAGTACGGCGACCGCGACCTCGCGTACGAGGAGCCGACCGAACTCCCCACGGAGGGTGTCTACCACCCCGACTATCCGGGCGTGGGGTACGAGGAACTGCTCGAGACCCACGATCCGGGAAAGCCGACCGTGGCGGTCTGGTTCTACGAATCGCACTGGACCCACGAGAACACCCGCTACGTCGACGCGCAGGTCCGGGCGCTCGAGGAACAGGGGGCGAACGCCTTGCCGATCTTCTGCAACCCGGCGACGGATACGGACGAGCAGGAGGACGCGGAGTGGGTGACCGACGAGTGGCTGCTGGACGACGCGAACGAACCCGTCGTCGACTCCGTCCTCTCCTCGTTTATGTTCTCGCTGTCGATGGACGAGCGCGGCCGCAGTGCAAACGACGAGGGCTCGAGCGCCGAGGACGTCTTCCTCGACCGACTCGGCGTCCCCGTCCTGCAGACCGTGACGACGATGCGCTCCCGGTCGCGCTACGAGGGCAGCGACACGGGCGTGATGGGGTTCGAACTCGCGCTTTCGGTCGCCTTACCGGAGTTCGACGGGAACGTGATCACCCACCCGATCTCGGGGAAAGAACGCACCGACGACGAGGCCGGGATCGGGTCGGCCCCGGAACACCACTTCCCCATCGAGGATCGGATCGACCACGCGACGCGGCTGGCGGTCAACTGGGCCGAACTCCGGCACACGCCCAACGAGGAGAAACGGATCGCCGTCGTGCTGCACAACTACCCGCCGAGCGACGACGGGATCGGTACGGCGTTCGGACTCGACAGTCCCGAATCGACGGTGAACCTGCTCGAGGAGCTCGATGCTCGAGGGTACGACCTGGACGGTAAGTTGCCCGAGGACGGGCAGACACTGGTTGAGAAACTGACCTCGCAACTGACGCTCGAGGACCGCTGGGTCGCCCCTGAGGACGTCCGCGAGCTCTCGGTCGACGTGGTCTCGACCGACCAGTACGGCGAGTGGTTCGCCGACGCCGACGAGCGCTTTCGGGAGCACGTCCTCGAGGAGTGGGGCGAGGTTCCCGACCGTCCGTTCGCGATTCCGGGCGTCGAGTTCGGAAACGTGCTGGTGACGGTCCAGCCCCCGCGCGGATTCGGGATGGATCCCTCGAAGGTGTACCACGACTCCGACCTGCAGCCGCCCCACGACTACTACGCGTTCTACGGCTGGCTGCGCAACGAGTTCGGCGCGGACGGCGTCGTTCACCTGGGCACCCACGGCAGCCTCGAGTGGCTCCCCGGCAAGACGGTCGGGCTCAACGGGGAGAGCGCGCCCGACCAGCTGATCGACGACCTGCCGAACGTCTACCCCTACATCGTCAACAACCCCGGTGAGGGCACGCAAGCGAAGCGACGGTCGTACGCCGCGATCGTCGACTACCTCACGCCCGTCATGCGGGCCGCCGGAACGTACGACGAGCTGGCCGAGCTCGAGGAGCTCGCGAACCAGTACCGCGAGGCCGGGATGGAAGACGCCCGCGCCGACAGCGGCGAGCACCTCGAGGCGCTGATCCGGGAGAAAGTCGACGAGCTGGATCTCGCGGTCGAACTGGGTATTTCGGGTGAAATCACCGAGAAGGCCGACGTTCGCGGTCCCGAGGAAACCGGCACGACCCTGGCCGAGGGCGACATCACGGGCGACGAACTCGAGATCGACGAGCTCGTCGAGCGAGTCCACGAGTACCTCACGGACGTGAAGTCGACCCAGATCCGGCTGGGGCTCCATACCATGTCCGAGCCGCCGACCGACGACCGCCTCGTGGAGTATCTCGTCGCACTTACTCGACTCGAGAACCCCGGCGCGCCGAGCCTCCGGGAGAGCGTCGCCGGCGTCCTCGGGGTGGACTACGAGCGGATGCTGAACGCGCCCGGCGAGTACGACGAGGCCCTCGGAATGACTTACGCCGAGGCCGCCGACGAGGTGCGGGCGACGAGCCTCGAGCTGGTCGAGACGCTGGCCGAGCACGGGTTCGACGTTCCCGACTCGGAACGCGATGCTGGCCCCGAGGATGAGGTGAACATGAACCTGCTCGTCGTCGACCTCGAGACGATCGGCGACGCCCGCGCGACCTCGAGGGCTCACGACGATCTGCGGGAGGTGCTGGCGTACATCTGCGAGGAGGCCCAGCCGCGCGTCCAGGGGGCCGAGGACGAGGTCCCCCGGACCGCCGACGCCCTCTCGGGCGAGTACGTCCCGCCGGGCGGCTCCGGCGCGCCGACTCGCGGCGGCGTCGACCTGCTGCCGACGGCGCGGAACTTCTACACGCTGGATCCCCGGAAGGTGCCCGCCAGGCCCGCCTGGCAGGTCGGCAGCGAGGTCGCCGAGGGTGTCCTCGAGCGCCACTACGACGAGAACGGCGAGTACCCCGAGGAGATCGGCGTCGTCGCCTGGGGGACCCCCACCGTTCGCACCCGCGGCGAGACGATCGCCCAGGTGCTCGCGATGATGGGCGTCGAGCCACAGTGGACCGACGCCGGCCGGATCGACGACGTCGAACCGATCCCCCTCGAGGAGCTCGACAGACCGCGGATCGACGTGACGACGCGGGTCTCGGGTCTGTTCCGGGACGCGTTCCCCGCCGCAGCGGGAGTGATCCACGATGCCGTCGACGCCGTGGTCGATCTCGAGGAACCCCACGAGATGAACTACGTCAAGAAGCACATCGAGGAGGAGGCCGAGGAGCTCGAGCAGGAAGCAGGGCTCGAGGAATCCGAGGCCCGCGAAGCCGCCACACACCGCGTCTTCACCACGAAACCCGGCGGCTACGGCGCCGGGACGAACAAGGCCGTCGACGAGGGCAACTGGGACGACCGATCCGACCTCGCCGATGTCTACGTCCAGTGGGGCGGCTACGCCATGGGGTCGCGAGGACGCGTCTCGGACGCCCACGACGCCTTCGAGCGCCGGCTCTCGAGCGTCGACGCGACCGTGAAGATCGAAGACACGATGGAGCAAGACGAGTTCGACTCCTCGGACTGGTACGCCTTCCACGGCGGCTTCATCTCGGCGGTGAGCGAGATCGCGGGCGAGGAGCCCGCCTCCTACGTCGGGGACTCCTCGGATCCCGACAACGTCTCCGTCTACACCAACGAGGAGAAGGTCCGCAAGGCGATGCGCTCGCGGGTGCTCAACCCCGACTGGCTCGAGTCGATGGAGGACCACGGCTACAAGGGCGCTGGCGACCTCTCGACGACCGTCGACGTGACACTGGGCTGGGACGCCACCACGGGGGTCGTCAGCGACACCCTCTGGAACGAGGTCGCCGAGAAGTTCGCCTTCGACGAGGATCGCCAGGAATGGATGCGCGACGTCAACCCGTGGGCCCTCGAGTCGATCACCGACACGCTGCTCGAGGCGATCGATCGCGACCTCTGGGACGCCGACGCGGAGACCGTCGACCGCCTGCGCGACCTGAATCTCGAAGTCGAGGGCGACCTCGAGGCCCGGACGACCAACGAGGTCGTCGGTGCGGGGGTGACGAACGATGACTGAGGGCGAGTACGACGAGGAGTACGCCGATCTCGGGGCGACGACGGAGAACGCCATGGAGATCGCCGAGACGAGCATGGACATCGTCAGGCAGTTCGTCCCCGACGAGACGCTCGCCGATCGGGTTCGACAGAAGTCGGTCCACTCGATGGGCGACATCGAGTTCCAACACCTACTCGAGTTCACTGGCGGCGACGAACTCGGCGACGACGAGGACGCCCCCGTCCGTGCCGGCGCTCGCGCCGTCCTCGAGGAGGCGACGATCGTCACGGACATCACGATGGCCAAAGCCGGCGTCACGGGTCGGGGTCACGACTGCGAGACCCGCAAGGCGATCGGCAACGGGGCCGAGCTCGCGAAGGAGACGGGTATGACCCGGACCGCCGCCTCCGTGCTCGAGTTCGACAAGCGGGGCGTCTACGACGATTCGATCGCCGTGGTCGGCAACGCACCGACGGCGGCGTTCGCGCTCGCGGACTGCATCGAGAACGGCACCCGCCCGGCCGCGATCGTTGCGACGCCGGTCGGCTTCGTGAAGGCCGAAGAGAGCCGCCAGCGCGTTCGCGAGGTCAGCGAGGAGCACGGCGTTCCGGCGATCACCAACGTCGGTCGCCGCGGCGGGAGCGGCCTGGCGGCCGCGCTGACGAACGAGCTGATCCACGTCGCGAGCGACGTTCGAACGGGCGAGCTCGAGCTGGATCGGACGGCATCCGATCGGGCGACCCGGAGGGACGAATGAGCGGCGAGTACGACCTCGATTCGGGTCCTGACCCGGCAACGTTCGCGGCCGGGAGCGCGGAGCCCGACGTCGACGAGTCGACCGACGACCCCGTCTACGTCGTCGGCGTCGGGCCCGGGAACCAAGAGTTCCTCACGCCCCGCGGCGAGCGTGCGATCCGGGAGGCCGACGTCGTCGTCGGCTTCACCACCGTCGTCGAGTTCGTCGAGGAGCTGACCGACGCCGACCTGCTGACCTGCGGCTACAAGGACGAGGCCGCAGCTCTCGAGACGTTCGGCGAACGCGTCGCTACCGGCGAGTCCGGAACTGCCGTGGCGATGGGCGACCCCAACCACTCGGGCTACCAGTTCGTCGGGAAGGTCCAGAACGCCGTCGAGCAGAGCTCGACGAGCCCCGACTCGCACACTCGTCGGGATGCCGCGGACCGAGCGATCTCCGAGCGTCCGATCCGGATCGTCCCCGGCATCTCCTCGCTGCAGGTGGCCGCGAGCCGCGCCCGAATCCCGATGGAGGACGCCGAGTTCGTCACGCTCCACAAGAGCGGCGACCTCGAGGACGACGTCGACCGACTCGCGAGGGCCGTCGTCGAGGAGGACCGTCACCTGCTCGCGCTCCCGCGACCGTACGATCGGATGCCCGGCGACCTCGCTGCATTGTTGCTCGAGCGCGGCGCCGACCCCGAACTCGAGGCGCTGGTCTGTGAGAAGCTCACCCACGAGGACGAGCGGATTCACCGGTTCACGCTGGCCGACCTGTCGGCACACGCGGGCGGCGACGACCGGGAGGACACACCGTTCTCGGATCTGGTGGTGCTCGCGGTGCGACAACCCGTGTAGGGGTTGGTCGTTTTGCTTCCCGACTTCGAAGATCGCTCTCTACCCTCTTCGGCCAATCCAGTAGCACAACGAATGTTTCGCTATTGAAACTCAGAATGCGCAATAGAATTTGATCTAAACCAACCACAATTGTTTTAGTGGAGGCACCAGTCATCCACGGGTAATGGCACCGATTGCGCTGCCACACGACGCGAAGGCCGGGCCGACGAAGGCCGAAGTTCGGGCCGTTACCCTCTCGAAGCTCGCGCTCGAGGCGGACGACCACTTCGTCGAGGTCGGCTCCTGTACGGGCGCCGTCACGATCGAAGCCGCGCGACGGGCGGGGCGCGTAACCGCCCTCGAGCGGAAGGCCGAACGGCTCGAGACGACCGAGAAGAACCTCGCGGCGAACGCCGACTCGTTGCGGGCCGACGTCGAACTCCGAAACGCGGAGGCCCCCGGGGGGCTACCCGAGGACGCCGACGCGCTCTTTCTCGGCGGGAGCCGCAACTTCGAGGCCGTGCTCGACCACGCCGCAGAGACGGGCGTCGATCGCGTCGTGATGAACGTCTCGCGCCTCGAGGTCGCCGGTCGGGCGACCGAGGCGTTCCGCGAGCGGGACCTCCTCGAGGAGGTCGTCCAGTTCCAGGTGAGTCACGGCTACGAGCTCGCCGGGGCGACGAGCTTCGACTCGGAGAATCCGGTGTACATGCTGGTCGGCAGCGCGACCGACAACGACGCGGGCGGGGACGACGGAAAGCGAGTCGCCGCCGACGGTGGGGGATCGCAGCGATGACCCTCTACGGCGTCGGGCTCGGCCCCGGCGAGGCCGACCTCGTGACGGTCCGAGGAAAACGGATTCTCGAGGACGCGGACGTGGTCTACTCGCCGGGCCGACTCTCGCGGACCGTTGCCCTCGAGCACGTCCCAGAGGAACGGATCGGCGACCTCGAGTTTCCGATGACGAGAGACGAGGAGAAGCTTCGGGCGGCCTGGAAGGAGGCCGCCGCGGAGATCGCGCCCAACGCTCGCGAGGGCGACGTCGCCTTCGTCACGCTCGGCGATCCGAACGTCTACTCGACGTTCGGTCACCTGCGGCGAACGATCGACGCCTTCCACCCCGACGTCGACCTCGAGATCGTCCCCGGCGTGAGCGCGGTGACGGCCTTCGCGACCGCGCTGGGCGTCGAGATCGAGGCCGGCGCAGGGCTCTCGCTCCGGGAGGCGGCCAGCGGGGCGAGCCCCACGGGACCGGATCGGATGATCCTGTTCAAGGTCACCGACGCGCCGGCGACCCACGCGGGGCTCGTCGAGGCGGGCTACGAGGTGACCTACGGCCGCCGGCTGTTCATGGAGCAGGGTGAGACCCTCGTGACCGACGACCCCGCCGAGATCGACGAACGGGACTACTACACGCTGGCCTACGCCGAGAAGGCGGATCTCGAGATCGAGCAGGCGACGGCAGCCTTCCGAACCGACGGAACGGACGCTCGCTCGAGCGACGGTGGCACCGAGCCCGACGCCGAGCCGTCGGGCGACGAGTCGATCGCGGATGGCGGCAGCGAGTCGACCGTCGCGGGGCGATCGTCGGCGAACGGACCGTCGTCCGGACGCGAACGAGGTGTCGAGTTTCGTTCCCTTCCGGAGGATTCGGACGTCGACGGCACGCTCGTCGACCTCGAGCGCGCCGAGGGCTGTGAACACGGCGACTGTAGCGAGCACTGGTACTGATGGGTGAGACGACCGAGACGGACGACAACGAAGCCACAGACGACGGCGACCCCCAGAGCGCGATCGACGCGCAGGGGGACCGTCGCCGAGAGGAACTGGACGACCGAGTCTTCGACCACAGCGCGGGCGACGAACAGGCGGGGATTCCATTCGTCGGGGCCGGTCCCGGCGATCCGCGGCTGTTGACGGTGGCCGGAAGGGAGCTGCTCGAGGAGAGCGACCTCGTGGTCCACGCCGGTTCGCTGGTCAACAGCGAACTGCTCGAGGCGTACTGCGACCACGCGGAACTCGTCAATTCCGTGGGGAAGGACCTCGAGGAGTTGATCCCGCTGATGCGGGACGCCTACGAAGAGGGCCGGAACGTGGTCCGCCTGCACAGCGGCGATCCCGCCATCTACGGGGCGGCGCTCGAGCAGATGGACGCCCTCGAGCACGAGGGCGTGCCGACCTACTTCGTCCCCGGCGTCACCTCGGCGTTCGCTGCGAGTGCGACCCTGCGGACGCAGCTGACACTCAACGAGGTCGCGAACCACGTCGCGTTCACCCGCCCCCAGGGTAAAACCCTGAGCGCCGAGGAGGACCACATCTCCGATTTCGTCGAGATGGGCGACGTGACGACCTGCATCTACCTCGGGACTCACGCCGTTCGGGACACGATGGATCGGCTGCTCGAGGACGGCCACGACCCCGAGACGCCGGTCGGCGTGATCTACCACGCCTCCTGGCCGGACGAGGACGTGATCGTCGGCTCGATCGGCGATATCGCTGACAGGATCGAGGAAGCCGGGTATCGAGCGTCTGCGCTGGTCGTCATCGGCGACGCCGTCACCGGCGCGGGCTACGAGCGCTCGTATCTCTACGGCGACTGGGCTAATCGGGGTTCTTCAGGAAGCTCGGCCGAAAACACGAGCGAGCCGGAGGCGAGCGATGACTGAGGAGAGTCGGGTGCGGTACCGCGAACACAATGAAAGCCCCCAGCCCCGTCGACTCGGGGGCCTCGCTGTGCTCCTCGGTCGTTCGCGACGCTCCCTCCCTGCGGTGCTTGCGTCGCCCGCCTTCGCCGACGGGGCTGGCCCCTTTCAGTCCCACCCCAGCGGTGGACAGGACGGGTCGATTCGGCGTGGAACGGGCGAGTTCGGTACGACGGAGGTTCGACAATGAGTTCAGGAACTGAGAACGCGGACGGGACGGACGACTCGAGTACAGACTCCGGTAGCCACTGTTCGACGCCGGATTCGGACGGCGAGGTGGCCGAGGAGATCGCGATCGTCTCTTTCGAGCGCAAGATGGAGACCGCCGAGAAGATCCGGGCTGAACTCGAGGAGCGCTACGAGTCGATCGAGATCCTCGAGTACCACGGCGACGTCTTCGCCGAGCACTGGGGCGAGTACGACTGCTTCGTCGGCCTGATGGCCTCCGGTATCGCGATGCGGAAGACCGCGGGCCTGCTCGACGACAAGTGGGAGGACCCCGCGATCTGCGTCGTCGACGAGGAGCTGACGTGGGCGATCCCGATCACGGGCGGCCACCACGGCGCCAACCAGGTCGCCCAGGATCTGGCGACGATGGGCGCCGTGCCGGCGATGACCACTGCCAGCGAGGCGGCGGGCAAGCAGGGCGTCGAGTCGAGGGCCAAGGCGATGGACGCCCACGTCGTCAACGGCGACTCGACGGTCAAGACGAACCTCGCTGTGCTCGACGACGAGCTGGGTCCTGTCGAGCGACTCGAGGGTCCCCGGGCCGTCCTCGTCGGCGACGACGTTACCGTTCTCAAGCGCAACAAGCAGGACGGAATCGTCATCGGTACCGGCAGCGTCTCCGGTGCGAGCGCGGAGTCGTTCCTCGCCGCCTGGGAGGAGGCCCTCGAGGAGACCGAGTACGACCTCGCCGACGTCGAGTTCGTCGCCACCGCGACCCGGAAGGCCGAGGAGGAGGGGCTGCTCGAGGCCGCCCGGGAGCTCGATCTGGGTGTTGTGGTCTTCGACAAGGAAACGCTGCTCGAACACGAGGGGCCGACACCCTCGAAGTCCAAGGAGCTGATCGGTTGGCCGGGTGTCTCCGAGGCCAGCGCGATCGCGGGCGGTGCCGAGCAGGAACTGGTACTCGAGAAGCTAGGGTATGAAAACGAGGTCACGGTGGCGATCGGCCGATGAGTTCGGACGCCGACCCCGCGGACCTCGACGGAGCCGACGCGAACGCGGCAGCTCCCGGAACTCCCGAGGACCACGGCACTCTCTCGGTGGTCGGGATCGGTCCCGGACTGCCCGAACACATGACCCTGAAGGCGAAACGGGTCATCGAGACCGCCGACGTCGTCATCGCCTCGAGCCTCTACCAGGAGTTTCTACGCGACGACGGGACGATCCCGTCCGAAGAGCGGACGAACGAGGACGGCATCGCTACTCGAGAGGACGGCTTCGAACAGGAGATCGTTCGCTCGACGATGGGCCGCCAGATCGAACTCGCCCGCGCGGCGTTCGACTACGTCCGCGAGGGGAAAGACGTCGCCCACGTCTCCGGCGGCGATCCATCGGTCTACGGCAAGTCCGATCTGATCTTCAAGATGGCCGACGAGGAGGATGCGACGGACGTTCCGATCGAGATCGTCCCCGGCATGACGGCGGCACTGGGCGGTTCGGCCAACGTCGGCGCGCCGCTGTGCAACGACTTCTGTACCGTCTCGCTGTCGGACAAGTGGCGCGGCTGGGACGAGATCGAGGAGAAGCTGCGCGCGGCGGCGATCTCCGATTTCGTGATCGTGCTGTACAACTGCTGGCGCAACTACGAGAAGGCAGTCGAGATCGTCCGCGAGGAACGAACCGACGACGCCCGCGTGGCGATCGTCAATGACGCGGGTCGGGCCGACGCGGGTCGCAACGGCGAGAGCGAGTTCATCACCACCCTCGGCGAGGCTGCCGACCACGACGACAGGGTCTCGGGGATGGGTACCTCGCTGATCGTCGGCAATCACGAGACCGAAACCTGGAGCAACGACGACCGAACGTACCTCGTCACGCCCCGCGGCGGGCGCGACGTCGAGGATTTCTGACTTACAACTATGAGCACGAATACTAACACTGACGACGAATCGACTTCCAACTGCGGTGCCTCCACGAACGAATCCGAGTCCTCGGGGTCGGCGTGCGGAGCCTCCTCGAGTGGCGACGACTCGAGTTCGACGTGTGGTGCCTCGAGCGACGACTCCCACGAACAGGAGGTCGGCGCCACGGTCGCGGACTTCGACGCCGACCCGGGCCAGCTAACCGCTGTCGGGCTCGGCCCCGGCCACGCCGAAGGGATGACCGAACGGGCGAAGACGGCGCTGCTCGAGGCCGACCACATCGTCGGCTACACGACCTACATCGAACTCATTCCGGACGAAATTACCGAGCAAGCCGACGAAATCTACGACACGCCGATGTGTGGCGAGGTGTCGCGCACGGAGGAGTCGATCGACCGCACCCTTGCCGGAAACGACGTTGCCATCGTCGGCAGCGGCGATCCAAACGTCTACGCGCTGGCCGGGCTGGCCCTGGAGATCCTCGAATCTAAGGGTGCAACGGCCTCGATGGTCGAGTTCGACGTCGTTCCGGGCGTTCCTGCGGCGCAGTCCTGTGCGGCTCGTCTGGGCGCGCCGCTGGTCAACGACACCGTCTCGGTGTCGCTGTCGGACCACCTCGTGCCGATGCCCGAAATCGAGTCCCGGCTGCACTCCGTGGCGAGCGAGAACTTCACGATCACGATCTACAACCCCTGGAGCCGCAAGCGCCGGGAGAACTTCCGGAAGTGCTGTGAGATTCTTACCACCCACCGGGACGAGGAGACGCCCGTCGGCATCGTCCACGGCGCTGGCCGCGAGGACGAGCAGGTGATGATCACCGAACTCGGCGAGCTCGAGGAGCTCGGCGAGAGCGAGATTATCGACATGACGACGACAATCCTCGTCGGCACCGAGGACACCTACGTCTGGGACGATCGGATGGTGACGCCGCGGGGCTACGAGACGAAATACGACTACTAACTACGAGACAAACCAATGCCACGCTACGAGATCACCATCGAGAAGGACGCCTGCGACGGCATCTTCGCCTGCCTGACGCGCGACCCGCGCTTCGTCGAGGGCGAGCGCGGCCTCGCGACGATCGATCCCGACGGGGATCCGATCTACGATTGCGAGGGCGACGTGACCGACACCGCCGAACGGGTTGTCGCGACGTTCGACGACGACCGCATGGACGAGGCGAAGCAGGCTGCTGCCGCCTGTCCGACCGACGCCATCGTCGTCAAGGAGGTGGACGGATGAGCGAGTCCGCGACTCCCGACGATACGGACCCCCTCGAGATCGAGGTCCCCGCGGATCCGCTGGCTGGCCATCCCGCGAGCGCGTACTTCTGGGGGCACGTCGCCGGGAGCGGTGACGTCGTTGATAGCGGTATCGAGGTCACCACCAACGACGAGCGCTCCGCACGGGTGCTCGCGGCCATTGCCGGCGGCGACCTCGAGCACGAGACGACGAGCCGCGAGTACGCCCACGACGCGTCGATCACCCGAACCGAGGACGAGTACACGCTCTCGATCGGGGACGACGAGGAAGAGAGCGGCGAGGGCCACGAGGACGGTACCAGGGGATTGCTCGGCCGCAGCAACGCGCTCGGGCTCCCCGTCGACGGCCGCGGGAACTACCGCTTTGGGGCGTTCTCGAGCCACGACCGCGAGCTGCTTCGAGGACTGCTCGAGGGCTGCGGGACGATCTGTTTCAAGTCGAAGAGCGGTACCGTCGGGATCTCGTTCGTCCACGACGACCGCGACCTGCTCGAGTTGACCCGGGAGCTGATCACGGGGTGTCCGATCGAGGCGTCCGTCGACGACCTCTCGGAGACTTCGTCGGGTGGCTACTGGTTCGGAATCGACGACGCCGACGCGCCCGCGTTCGGAACGTGGCTCTACGAGGACTGTGCGGAAACCGGACTCTACGCGCCGAGTCGTCGCCGCAAGCTCGAGCGGAGCCTCGAGCAGGCCGAGGCGTACGACGAGCCGTAACCGAGGCGACCGAATCCGATCATGACCATCACCGACGAAAGAACACTCACGAGACCGAGATGAGTACGCCAGACGACACCGCGCCTGCGGCGGCGTTCGACGACGAGGCGGTTTTGCTGGTCGGTCACGGCTCCCGCCGGGAGAAGTCGAACCAGCAAGTACGGGAGCTGGCCGCCGACCTCGAGTCGCGGCTGGGGATCCCGGTCGACGTCGCGTTCCTCGAGCTCGCGGCGCCGGCGATCGACGAGGCGTTCGCGGAGCTCGCGACGCTCGTGTCGCGGGTGACGGTCGTCCACTGCTCGCTGTTCGCGGCGAGTCACGTCAAAAACGACGTGCCGCTGGCGATCGAGCGAGCGCGGGCAGCACACGACCTCGAGATCGACAACGGGGCGCACCTGGGCATCCATCCGGCGATACTCGACCTGCTCGACGACCGGGCTCGCGCGGTCGAGGCCGAGCTGGGCGTTGACCGGACGACGGACGACGTCGCCGTCGTCCTCTGCGGGCGGGGCTCGAGCGACCCCGATGCGAACGGCGACGTCCACAAGCTCGCCCGGCTGCTGTACGAGGGGCGGGCGTTCGACCACGCCGAAGCGACGTTCGTCGGCGTCACCGAGCCCACGCTCGAGGACACGCTCCACGGGCTCTCGAAGCACCGTCCCGACGCGGTCGTCGTTCTCCCGTACATGCTCGGCGACGGCGTCCTCACCCAGCGCGTTCGAGACTGGACGAGCGAGTTCGACGACCAGTACCCGTACGTCGACGCGCTCGCGGGCGATCCCCTCGGGACGGACTCCCGGTTGCTCGACGTCCTCGCCGACCGCTGGCAAGAGGGGCGCACCGACAGTGTCGAAATGTCCTGTGACACGTGCAAGTACAAGGTCGATCTCGAGGGCTACGAGGAGGACGTCGGCGGCGCGCGGGCCATGCTGCGCGCGCTGGCCCACCAGGAGGCACACGCCGATCGGGACGACGTCGACGACGAGCCCCACAGCCATGACGCGCCGGAAAAACACGTCACGGTCTGTACAAACCGGACCTGTGCCGACATGGGGTCGTCCGCGGTGCTCGAACGCATTCGTCAGGAGGCCCGCGACGCCGAGCACTGTGACGTTCGCATCACCCGCTCGTCGTGTCTGGGTCGCTGTGGCGACGGGCCGATGGTCGCGGTCTACCCCGACGGGATCTGGTATGGCGACGTCGCGGCCGAGGACGCCGATCGGATCGTTTCCGACCATCTGGAACGAGGGCGTCTCGTCAGCGATCTCGTCGATCAGACCCTGTAGAATACCTCTCGAACTCGGTACTGAATCGCACTCGAACGAAACCGCCGAACCACCACACACCTACCACATATGAGCTGCTACGAAATCGAAGCGCTTCGACTCGGACTGATGACTGTCCTCGGCGTCGAGGACCAGCACGCCCGCGAGCACGCGGAGAAGGAACTCGAAGGCCACCTCGAGGGTCCTATCGAGGGACTCGCCGAAGCAGAGAGCCTCGCGGAGATCGAACGCCACCTCGACGCCGCGCTCGTCGACCTCGAGGAGGCCGTCGCGTCGATGGACGCTGACGACCCGGAGTACGATTACACCCGGGGTCGGCTGCTGGCCGTCCGCGACGCCGAGCGCGCCGTTCGTCGGCTCCGAATCCAGGGCGAGAGCGTCGTCGACGGTCTCGGCGACGCACACGATCTGCTCCACGAGACCTTCCCAACCGAGGGCTGAACGAGCCCCGCCAAACGAACTGGTTCGGGCACGTTCCGTTCGGGAGCCGACGACTGTAGACGCGCTCGGGCGGAGAACCCAGGCATTTTCGGTCGCTCCTTTCACTGTGAGTGCAGCTACTGGACCGAGTCGGCAAACATGGTGTTGTTACTGGGGGAGACCCTGTCGTCATCTCGAGCCGCAGTCTGCTACTCTGGAAAGAGTCTTAGACATATATCTTTGCTAAGAGTCTTATCTAAGATTAGCCCGTCGAGTGGATCGTCCCGGGTAAGCGGCTACAAACTGAGACCTGATCGGATCCGTATGTGTTCCCCGTGATCGGACCACCTTCTCGAATCGGAGTACAGTCTCGGAACCAATGTCGTTGCAATCTGCTACCTGGTTGGAAACTCGTCTCGAGGTGGGCGTATTCGGCGACTCCGACGTAGGGTCCATTCCGATCGACGCGGTCCACGGTCACCAACTCACCGGCAAATCGGAATCGCGTTACACCTGTCGCGATCAGCCGTCGAGTTGACCTTTGGCTGTGAGATCGCCGGAAGCACCCACGGACTCGCCTCCGAGATTCGCCATGTGGAGGGCGAAGGCTCGGATTTGGGCCGACAGTTACTGGCCGACGGTCAGGGAGGACGACTTTCGTCGCCAGCGGCTGACGTCCGATGGATACCAAAGTTTGTATGGTTATCTCGGTCCTTCGGAAGAACAACGATGGTACGGACGAGCGTTATTGGCTGTGGCAACATGGGTGGTGCCCTGATCGAGGGGCTCTCGAGCGCCGGCGGTCACACGGTAATCGCGTGCGACCTCGACCCCGACGCGCTGGAGGCGGTCGCCGAGTACGCGACACGGACTACCGCGGAGGCCGCCGAGGCGGCCGACGCTGACGTAGTGGTCGTCGCCGTCAAACCCGACATTGTCGAGGCGGTACTCGAGGAACTCGATCTCTCGCCCGAACAGACGCTGGTGTCGATCGCCGCGGGCGTGCCGACCGACTTTCTCGAAGCGCGAACCGATGCGAACGTGGTCCGGCTCATGCCGAACTTGGCGGCCCGAACGAGGAACATGGCGGCGGCGGTCACCGGGGAGGAGATCCCCGACGACGTCAAGATCCTGCTCGACGACGTCGGCGAGTACGTCGAGGTCGAGGAGGCGCAGATGGACGTCGCGACCGCGGTCAACGGCAGCGGGCCTGCGTTCGTCTTCTATCTGATCCAGACGATGGCTGACGCCGGCGTCGCGGGCGGTCTCGACCCCGAAGACGCCCGGGTGTTGGCCGCCCAGACGTTCAAGGGAGCCGCCGAAACCGTCCTCCGTTCGGACGAGGAACTCGACGGGCTGATCGACGCTGTCTGCTCTCCGAAGGGGACGACCATCGAGGGGATGGAGGTGCTCCGGGACAGTGTCGCCGATGAGGCGGTCGCTGGGGCCGTCCAGGCGGCCGAAGAGCGCTCTGCGGAGTTAGCTACCGATGGTTGAGCCGGTCCCCGCTGCCGAGGTGGCCGCGGCGAGACGACTCGGAGCGGACGCCGAGCGCGTCGTCGTCAAAGCCGGGACCAACTCCCTCACCGACGAGGAGTCGAACCTGGACAGCGGGAAACTCGACAAGCTCGTCGACGATCTCGAGGCCTTGCTCGAGCGGGACAAGGGGGTCATCCTCGTTTCCTCCGGAGCGATCGGCGCCGGCACCGGTCGGATCGACCAGCCCACCGGAACCGTCGAGGAATCTCAGGCGTTGTCGACGGTTGGCCAGAGCCATCTCATGCACCGCTACACCGAGAGCTTCGCCCGCTACGACCGGAAGGTGGCCCAGCTGTTGCTCACTCAGCACGACCTCGAGAATCCCGAGCGTTTTACAAACTTTCGCAACACCGTCGAGACGCTGCTCGAGTGGGATGTAGTACCAATCATCAACGAAAACGACGCGGTTGCGACCGCCGAGATCCGAATCGGCGACAACGACATGCTCTCGACCTCGACTGCAATCGGCGTCGAGGCGGACCTGCTGGTGACGCTGACCGACGTGGGCGGCGTCTACACGGGTAACCCGAAGACCGACGGTGAGGCGGAGCTAATCGAAGCGGTCGGGGAAAACTACGATTCGGTCGAGGAGATCGTCGCCGGCGGCACCGGCGAGGGCGTCGGCTTCGGCGGCATCGAGACGAAAGTCGCGGGCGCCCGCGACGTCAGTGAGTACGGCATTCCCGCGATAATCGCGAAGTCGACCGAACCGAACGTCCTGGAGAAGATCGCCACCGCCAAATCCGTGGGGACCATATTCGTCCCCATCAACGGCGTGACCGACAGCCGAACCGAGACCCCATCCAAGCTATGACGAACACTGAAACCGAACGGAAGGTCGAGACAGCACAGACCGCAGCCTTACAGCTGGCACAGCTATCCGACGAGCAGCGACGCACAGCCCTGCTGGACGTCGCTGACGCGCTCGAGGCGCGAACCGACGAAATTCTTGCGGCGAACGAACGCGACGTCGAGGCCGCAGAAGAGCTTCTCGCCGACGGCGAGTACACCCGAGCGTTCGTCGACCGACTCACCCTCTCGGTGTCGAAAGTCGAGAGCATTGCCGAGATGGTCCGCAGCGTCGCCGACCAGGACGATCCCCTCGAGAAAACCCTCGAGGCGCGCCGACTCGACGAGGGACTCGAGCTGTACAAGGTTGCCGTACCGATCGGCGTCGTCGGCGCCGTCTTCGAGTCTCGCCCCGACGCACTCGTCCAGATCGCCGCGCTCGGACTCAAATCCGGCAACGCGGTGATTCTAAAAGGCGGCAGCGAGGCGCTACACTCGAACAGGACGCTGTTCGAGATCATCACCGACGCTACGGCGGACGTTCCCGACGGTTGGGCCCAGCAGATCGAAGCCCGGGAGGACGTCGATACCCTGCTCGAGATGGACAACGCAGTCGACCTCCTGATGCCCCGTGGCAGCTCCTCGTTCGTCAGCTATATCCAGGACAACACGAGCATCCCGGTTCTCGGCCATACGGAAGGGGTCTGTCACGTCTACGTCGATGCCGACGCCAACCTCGAGATGGCCGAAGACATCGCCTACGATGCGAAAGTACAGTATCCTGCCGTCTGTAACGCCATCGAGACGCTGTTGGTCCACGAGGACGTTGCGGAAACGTTTCTGCCGGCGATCGTCGATCGCTACGAGGCTGCCGACGTCGAGATCCGGGGCGACGAAGCTACCCGTGAGTTCGTCGACGTCGAGGCCGCGACCGACGCCGACTGGGACACCGAGTATGGCGATCTGATCGTCTCCGCCCGGGTGGTCGACTCGCTCGGGACCGCGTGTAATCACATCACCACCCACGGCTCAAAGCACACCGAGTCGATCGTCACCGAGGACGCCGATCGCGCAGAAACGTTCATGCGCAGCCTCGACTCCGCGAGCGTCTTTCATAACGCCTCGACTCGGTTCGCCGACGGCTACCGGTACGGCCTCGGTGCCGAGGTCGGCATCTCCACGGGGAAGATCCACGCCCGCGGTCCCGTCGGCCTCGAGGGGTTGACGACCTACAAGTACCACCTCGAAGGTGACGGCCACCTCGTCGCCACCTACGCAGGTGAGGACGCGAAACCGTACCGTCACGAGGAGTTCGACGGCGAGTGGATGCCTGGTCGACTCGCTGGAGAGTAAAGTTCGGGTTCTCTTGCCGGTCTTCCCGGGGAACAAGTATACAGAGCCTGTCCTGACATATCAGAAGTGTTATTGGATAATGTAAGATTACAGTCAATGCTGAATCCGACGGCTACGAAAGCGGAAGTACAGATATGGAAATCGAGAGCGATGATGAAGGACCATCACACTCGAGCCAGAACCCGAACCAGAGCCCGCAGAAACCGACGACAGTTCTGATGACGACTCGAGTTCGGGCATCGAGCAGCACGCTAGCGAGACGTACAGCACCTCAGGACTCGTCACAGGCCTCTCACCCGACGGTGAGACCGTCCTCTTCGGATTCGGTGAGGGGAACGTAATGGTATACGACGATCAGAGAGACGGCGATGTCATCAATCTCGGAGCTGATCGCAGCGTCTCTCATCTCCAAGTGTCCGAAGATGGAACCACAGGTACTGTCGGCTGGATGGATGCTGATATGTACGGCTCACTCGACCTAACCGAGGACGACGGGCCGGCTCTTCAGCACCCCGAATTATGGGATCTCGATGCCACCGCAGATGGGACAACGATTGCGTCTGTTTCCTCACCAGTCACTGGTCCCGGGACTGTTGCTGCTTCAGCGAATGGCGAGATCCAGTGGGAAACAGACCTGAGCGAATCTGTTGGACAGACTGTTGCTATCACAGATGAGGGAGACTACGTGGCTGTCGGTGCCGGTCGTTGTTCAGGTGATGATATCGAGCGCTATGGATCCGCTGGTGTCAAACTCTATGATAGCACTGGCGCCGAGCAATGGACTCACGAAACTGACGAAGATGTGATTTCGGTCAACATCGGCAGCGAACGTGAGTTGGTTGTCGCCGGAACTGACGATGGCAAGACGATCGTTCTTGACCTCGAGGGCAACGTTGTCTGGGAAACTGATTCGTATGGTGGTTGGGTCTACCTCTCGTCAGATGGCAGTACGATCGTTACGTCAGAGGGGGATGGAACCCTCCACGCTGTTGACGCTGAAACCGGCAATGAACAATGGACAGCATCGGTTGGGTTCTGGGGTGCTGAGGATGTAAGCGTCAGTGACAACGGAGACCGTGTACTCGTTGCAGATCGAGGCAACGGTGGGATAGCCGTTGTCGACAGTGGTGACCTCATCTGGGAGAATTCATACGATGTTGGTCCTGCTGTTGGAGCGATTTCTGGAGACGGTTCGACTTGGAGTATCAGCGTCCAAGATAACGACAATCAGTCCGGGGAGGTCGAGATCTACAGAGACGGGTCGTAGAACGCACACTGCTTGGAACCCTCCTGATCTCGAGTTTCCAAACGACTCAGTAATTCTATGGGCAAGGGGCTAAATCTACGGCCCCATACAACAGCGGGGGCTACGCTACCGAGTTGAGAATCACGAGAGAACGACTTCCCGTCATAGCTCTACTTTGTGGCCAGAAGAACTTAAAGAGCAAATCGACTGTAGTCAGCAGTAACAAGACTAATCGCGGCTCATGACTGGCTATAAGCAGACGTCCTGAAACTCAAACAACAGTCACCCGGCCGCTGGAGACTGTTCTGGCATGCTCTCACCACTAAGCCGTCCTTCAATAAATCCAAACAACGAGTCAAGACCGATAGCCAGTAGCGCACCAGGAATGGCACCTGCAAGCAGCTGAGGGGTATTGAAGAGCGAAATTCCGCTGATGACCCAGACACCAAGACCCCCGCCACCGATGAAGAACGCAAGGTATGCGGTCCCGACGTTGAGAACGGCACTCGTTCGAATACCGGCGAAGATGACAGGAACAGCTAGCGGAAGCTGAATTTGTCGAAGGATCTGATTTTCAGTCATTCCCATACCACGCGCTGCTTCGACGGTACTCTCATCAACGTTCTCGAGACCAGCAACAGTATTGGTCAAGATCGGCAGAAGCGCATACGCGAACAGGCCGACCAGTGCAGGCAGGAAGCCGAGACCAAGTATAGGGAAGACGAGTGCGATGATAGCGAGTGTTGGAATCGTCTGTGAGACGTTTCCGAAACTCATGACGATAGATTTTGCACGCTCGTTTCGTGTGGCGAGGACACCCATTGGGATGGCAATCATAATTGCCAAGGTGACCGACACAAGAACGAGGGCTAGATGTTCTGCTAACAGCCCAAGAAACTCGTCAAAGTTCGCTACGAGGTAGGCATAGGCTGCGAGAAGTGCATCAATCAGTCCCATTGGTTACACACCACCGTTCGATTGGTGCGCACGAATCGAAGATTCCGTAATAGTGCCTACAACGTCATCATCTTTGACAACGGGGAGTGATTGTGTATCAGTTTCGATCATCCGAGAGAGTGCGATGTCGACTGTATCCGTTGGAGTGACGTACTGATCCCCAGTTCCATCCGCGAGTGCCGCAGTAGAGTCTTCTCCGGTCTCGGTAACAGCTGAAGCTGTTGGCTGCTCAGCTGTAGGTACCGACTCCGACATAATATCCCGGACGGGGGTGATCTGGAGCTCTTTCAACGTTTTATCATCTCCAATGAAGTCTTTGACGAAATCAGTAGCTGGGTTATGCAGAATCTCTCTGGGCGACCCATACTGCACAAGCTCGCCAACATCAAAGATTGCAATTTTATCACCCATTTTCAGCGCTTCATTGATGTCATGTGTGACGAAGAGAATCGTCGTATCAATTCGTTCCTGGATTTCAAGGAACTCATCCTGCAGTTCCTCGCGGGTAAGTGGATCAAGCGCACCGAAGGGCTCATCCATTAACAGGACATCGGGATCTGCAGCAAGTGCACGAGCAACGCCAATTCGCTGTTGTTGGCCACCAGAGAGGGCGTTGGGATACTGGTCGCGATACGTACCTGGTTCGAGGTCCATCAACTCGAGCAGTTCGTCAACGCGGTCATCGATACGCGACTGGTCCCATCCTTTGAGTTCAGGGACTGTTGCGATATTTTCTCCAACAGTCATATGATCGAATAGTCCGATCTCCTGAATCACGTAGCCAATATCTCGTCGCAGATCGACTTTGTCCAGCTCCTGGATATCAGCGCCATCGTAGTACACTGTTCCCTCTGTTGGGTCCTGCATTCGGTTGACGAGGGTCATCGTCGTGGTTTTGCCACAGCCGGATGGGCCCACGAAGACTGTTGTCGTTCCACGTTCAACCTCGAAGCTAATATCTTCAATAGCAACGGTCTGGTCCGAGTATATCTTGGTGACGCCATCGAATTTAATCATCGTGTCCGATGCTTCTGTCGTACCTGTTGTGTTCGTCTTAGTCATGCTATCGACCTCTGGATGAATCGCGTACCGAGAGTCAATTCGATGTCTTCGCCGTTCTGAAGTCTGAAGACCTGTTCGAGGACTTGGAAGATGTAATCAAAGGCCAGTGCAAGTAGCGACACTATAATTGTCGAGACAACGATTGCCGCGGTGTTGGCCTCGCTGATGCCGTTAAAGATGGGATCACCGAGATTATTTGCCCCGATGAAAGCTCCAATAGCGGCAATGCCGACGAGGATAACAACGGCATTGCGCACACCCGCCATGATAACTGGAACTGCTTGGGGAAGTTGGAGTCGAAGGAGCCGTTGCGTTTTTGTCATCCCCATTCCACGCCCGGCCTCGATGGTTGCCTCATCAACCTGCGTGAGACCTAGGTAGGTGTTTCTGATGATGGGCAACTGTGCGTAGAGGATAAGCGCAATCACAACCGGAAGTTCCCCAATCCCGACGAGAGGAATTAGCAGTCCGAAAAGAGCAATGCTCGGCACCGTCATCATCATACTCGCACTCCAGAGAATGCCCTTTCCAAGGCGGTCGTTGTAGGTAGCGAGCACCCCAAGAGGGACACCAATGAGGAGTGCGAACCATACAGAGTCGATGACGACGATAATATGATTAACGAGTAACTCCCATAGAAGCTCTCTGTTGGTAAGGAAGTACTCGACGTACTGGTTTGCGAACAGTGATAGCGGATCGACAAGCGTAGACATTAGAGTACCCCCGTTTCGCGTAGATACTCTCTGGCTACGGTCTGTGGATTCGCATTGTCGATCGCAACTCGATTGTTGAGTTCACGTATTTGTTCAGTAGTGAGATCCGCGCTCATTTCGTTCAACTGTTCGCGAATCGATGGGTGGGATTCGACCGTTGACGTGGGTACCATGGGGGCCGCATTGTAGCCCGGGAAAAAGTGCTCATCATCCTCGAGCACCTGTAGATCAAACTGTAGGATTCGTGGGTCTGTATTGAAACCGACACCGATATCGGCTTCACCCTCACCGACGACCTGGTACAGCAGTCCAGACTCGATATTTCGGACGTCTATTTGACCCTCTTCGGGAAATTCGTAGTGATCAACGAGTCCGGGCCAGCCATCCGCTCTATCTTGGAACTCAGCGTTCAAGGCTACTGTAGTCTCCGTATCCGTCTCGGTAAGATAAGATACGAGCCCGGATAGCGACTCTACACCAGTCTGGTCCGACCACTCGGGATTCGCCATGAGGACGTAGGTGTTGTCGAGTGGTGCTCGCTCCAGGAAAGTCAGTCCGTGTTCCGTTTCGAATTCCTCTTTTACTCTATTGTAGAGTTCCTCAGGATCGGGGATGACTTCGTCTTGCTCTGGTGGTAGTGTTTGCCAAGCCGTACCAGTGTACTCCCAGTATAATTGAATCTCCCCGGAATTCACTGCCTGGAAGTTCGTTGTGGTGCCGCCGAGACCAGTCTGGTCATCAACATGGAGGTCAGTGTTTGCATCAAGCGACTCGAACGCGAGGTAGCCGAGAATCTCTTGTTCGGTGAACCGCTTCGATCCAATTGGAATTGAATCGCTCCGAAACTGTGTCGCAAGGGTGAGACACCCGGCTGTCACCCCGCTAATCGCTGTGGCGGCGAGCCCACCTCCCGTCCTGAGGAGACTACGCCGTGTGTTTTGAGTTGGCACGCCAAGTCATTCTGTGATAAAGACCCTAAGTATTGACCCACACTAATCAATTGTTTATAAACAAAGCACATGATAGAGCAGCAATGTTTATAAATAAGATGCACGAAGAATATATAAATACGAGGGCTGAGTCCCGGAAAGGAGAAGAAAGCCTACTCTATTATCAGAGGGGGTGCTACTGCCGAGAAGTGC
Source organism: Natronococcus amylolyticus DSM 10524 (assembly GCF_000337675.1). Taxonomy (GTDB): domain Archaea; phylum Halobacteriota; class Halobacteria; order Halobacteriales; family Natrialbaceae; genus Natronococcus; species Natronococcus amylolyticus. Next base: position 269,808 of record NZ_AOIB01000028.1, read on the forward strand.
TGGTCATCTCGTAACGGGATTCCCGAACCGGGTTCTTGATACGGGCGGTTTCAATCGAATCAGCGTCGACTTCGACCGAAACAGTCGAGGTATCATCTGTGGTTTTCGCGAGGATCTCACCACGTGGCCCTGCAACTAGACTTTCACCCGCATGATGCCGTCCGGATTGGGTACCGGAATGATTCGAGCCGACAACGTAGCAGGTTTGATCAAGTGCGCGAGCACAGCAAAGGAGTCGCCAGTCATTGTCGAACGACTGCCGCCAGGCTGAGCTGACGGCAATATGGTCACAATCAGCTTCGTCGTACTCGAGTGCGAGTTCGGGGAAGTTCAGGTCATAGCAAAGCAGCAACCCGACTCGTCCAACTGGCGTGTCAACGATCACTGGTTCTGTTCCGGCTGCAAACTGTGCTGCTTCATCGCCCCATAGCTGTTGCTTCCGATATGTTGCCTCGACACCGTGGTTAGACATGTACACAAGCGAATTGTAAACGTTGTTGTCGGCGGCTTCGGGCAGTCCAACTATTAGATCAACACCGGTCCTTTGAGCAATTCCCTGGATTCGTTCAGTTATAGGTCCCGGTACCGGTGTTTTCGCTGCCGAAACGTCACTGAGATCATAGCCGGTTACACAGAGCTCTGGGAAGACAGCGAACACGGTCGATGTGGGTAGTTGATCAGCAAGCTGCTCGATATGATTGAGATTTGCGTCCACATCGCCAATATCCGGTTCAAATTGGCAAGAAGCGATACGTGCGTTTGTCATCGATTGAAATACCTCGTTCGAGAACACATATGGGTACCTCAATTCTTAAATGCGGTAATCTTTGACACGAACATCTCCAGCGCTTAAATGAAGCCCCTCCCAACACCAATGACAGGTCTTTAACCTTTTGCTGTTTTGGTCCCCTAATGAGAGGGGCACGATAATTCGGAGGGTCGTGGGTCTGGATAAAGCCATCTGCGACAGCTAGTATATATATCCGCTACAAGTTCGCCCTGTGGTTTAGGGGGGTATCCCTGTTTGGTTGTGCCAGACGATGTCAGGACGACAAGTCGAACAATCGACTGGGTCAGAGGATACAGCTCCGACGCTCATCGATTGTGATATCCATCAAAAATGGAAAGATCCCGAGGAGGTTATCGCCTACCTTCCAGACCAGTACAAAGATCGTGGTGTGCAGTCGCCCAGTATTCTCTACGACAACGTCGCAGAATTCTCTCGACGCGATGCGATCCCAGATGATGGCAGTCCTGCGGGATCCAGCATCGAGAAAATGAAGGAACATCATTTTGAGGAATTCGGCGTAGATTATGCGGTTCTGACAGGCAACTCGTATCTCAATCTCACTGCTCTTCCAAACCGTGACTACGCTGCCGAACTTGCAGTCGCGAACAACAAATGGGTTATCGATAACTGGCTTTCAGCGGGAGGTCCATTTGTCGGATCGCTACTTGCTGCACCACAGAAACCAGAGCGGATGGCTGAAATGATTCGAGAACTGGGGGATCACCCGCGTGTTGTCCAAGTCGTGATGCCGATGGCCTCGCAGCACCCCTACGGTCACGAGTACTATTGGCCGATGTACGAAGCTGCCGAGGAGATGGAGCTTCCCATCGCTATGCATCCCTACACAGAAGGGCACGGTGTAACGCGTCCGCCGACAGGCGCAGGACATCCGAACACCTACTTTGAGTGGCATACGCTCCTGGGTACGTATGCAATGGGACAACTCGTCAGCCTCGTTGCTGAAGGTGTCCTTGCGAAATTCCCCAATCTCAATTTCGTTGTTATTGAGGGGGGACTGAGTTGGGTTCCACATTTCCTCTGGCGGATGGACAAAGACTGGAAAGCCCTCCGTGCACAGGTACCCTATCTTCAGAAGCCACCGAGTGAATACGTTCGCGACCAAGTTCGGTTTACCACTCAACCTATCGAGGAGCCGGATAACCCCGAGCATCTCTTACAAATTCTAGAGATGATGCATGCTGAGGAAACGGTAATGTTCGCCAGTGACTATCCACACTGGGATACGGATTCACCGGTGTACGCACTGCCGCCGATGTCTGATGAGATGGAGCAAGCCGTGATGGCCGGTAACGCACAGGAACTGTACGGGCTCCCGAACGATCCGACGAGCCTCCCAACCAACTGAGAGTGATTTGATGGAGAAACGCTTCGAAATCTGTTCGACTGACGAACTGCCACCCGGTGAACGAACGATCGTTGAATTAAACGGCCATTCGATCGGCGTATTCAACGTTAATGGAGAGTACCACGCACTCAAAAACGATTGTCCACATCAACGAGCTCCACTCTGTATGGGGAAAGTGACAGGAACGACATCGGCTACAGACCCTGAGAAGGTAGAATGGGAAGACGATGGCCAGATTTTGCGCTGTCCGTGGCACGGCTGGGAATTCGATATTGCAACGGGCGAGTCCGTATTCAATCCCCACAAGGTTCGTGCAAGGTCGTTTGATACTGCTGTTGAGTCTACAAGCGACGACACTTCGGAAGAAAGCGCTACCGATGGGGGCTGTGACTGTGGGGCCGTTGAAGGTGATCAACCGCCAGTGGACACGTATGAAGTGGATGTCGAAGACCAGCAGGTCGTTGTCTACTTATAATGGATACCGCTCGAGCAGTAGAATTCACGCGGTCAGCGAAGATAGCAGACGCGCCGGATAGCGTCGAGGCACAACTAAAGGCACGCGTGCTCGATACATTGGCAGCCATAACTGCCGGATATCGGCAGGACGGTGTCGATATTGCTCGTCAGTATGCTACAAAGCATCTTGGAGAGGGAAAAATAACACTTCTTGATAAATCACAAGACACAGTATCTGTCGGCGGTGCAGCATTAGCTAACGGCGTTGCTGCAAACGCACTCGATATCGATGATGGACACCGTGAGGTCAAGGGTCATCCTGCTGCAGTGGTTGTCCCTCCTGCGTTAGCGGCCGCAGAAGAAGTCGATGCCTCGATACGCCAATTTCTTAATGCTGTTTTTGTAGGCTACGAACTCGCCGTTCGTGCGGGGTTAGCAATTCATACGGTTGATGATATCTACACGGGTACTGGATCATGGGGCGCACTCGGGGCAGCCGCAGCAGTTGCCCGGCTATTTGAATTCTCAACAGAGCAGACGACACATGCTCTTGGTGTCGCTGAATATCATGCTCCTCGGACACCGATCATGCGTGGTGTGGAGAAACCAGGCATGACTAAAGACGGGATCGGGTGGGGGGCATACACCGGTACCGTGTCTGCGCAACTCGCTGAAATGGGATTCACAGGATCTGGTACTGTCTTCGATGATGCATCAATGGACGATACCCTAAACGATGTATTCCACGTGACAAAGGGGTACCTCAAACCATATCCGTGCTGTCGTTGGGCACAACCCGGTGTCGAGGCAGTCCTAATGTTGACATCCCAGTACGATATTGACCCAGCGAGTATTCGGTCAGTACAAATTTCGACTTTTGAGGAAGCAGTACATCTGGAGACGCGTAAGCCACAGACACCGGAAGAAGCACAGTACTCCTATGCATACCCAGTTGCCGCTGCACTCCTTCGGGGTCGCTTTACACAATCTGAATTGTCCGAATCGGCACGGGAAGATTCCGATATATTAGCAATTGCTGACCATGTCGAATTCGCTGTCGACAATGAATTAGACAGACGGTTTCCAGAAGAGTGCCTAGCTCGTGTAGCTGTAAGAACTACTGAGAGAACATACCGATCCGATGTAACATCTAGTCGTGGTTCACGGAACATGGCACTGTCTGTCGAAGAGCGGTTGGAAAAAGCGCGCCGACTTATTTCGCCCACATTATCAAAGACTGCGATCGAACGCCTTTCTGTTAATCTCCAGAATGAAGACCAGTCGATCGAGACACTACTCAAATCTTGGTAACAAGCAGGGCTGTTTCGGCCGCAGGGAAGCTATACCATGCTCCCCGGTCATTTGCTAGCTATGCTCACTGCAAAGGTAAGCGTCCAATATGACGGAGACTGGACGGCGGAAGTCGCGAAGCACGATGTGTTTGGCGAGTTTATCGCCTCCACGTTCCGGAACAATCGCTACGTCGGTATGCTCGCAATCGAATCTCAAGATTGTGATGCTGTTCGCAAAATCATTAGTTCACACGATACAGTAGAGACTATCAATCTTGTTGAGCAGTATGAGACTGGCGAAGGGCGATGTGCTGCGACAATGTTGCTCCGAGGGCGACTGAACGAAGTAACGCCGCTACAGGCACTGATGTACGACGGATATCTTCCTCTCGGTCCAACGCAGTTGGTCAATGGGCGCGAGTGTTTTGATCTGCTACTGGATGATCGAAATGAACTATCGAAAGCTATTGATCTGCTCTCGGATTTTGGAAGTGTTAGAGTTGAACGGATTACACAGGATTTCAGACGCGAAATTATACCGAGTCGCTCTGAGTGGCAGGAACTACTTTCGTCAATCCCCCCTCGACAGCGCGAAATTCTGAACACGGCTGTTGAGCAAGGATATTTTGAGATTCCCAGACAGGTAACACTCGAGGAGATTGCAGAGGAGATGGATATTACAAAGACAACTGCATCAAACCATTTGCGAAAGGTAGAGCAGCAACTTATCAAGTTTGTTCTTCCATATGTTAATTTAGCAGTTAGAAATGAAGACTGAACTCCATCCAAAAATCGATTCTAATCTGCTTCTCTGCAAAACCACTGCAACCGCTCACCGATCATCAGCCCCTCTGCCGGAAGCTGAACTGAGACAGTCGTCTCCTCGAGCAACGATAGCAACTCCTCGTGATATGCACGCCTGGCATAGAATACGAGCGTCGTCCCCGCCTCGAGCGACCAGAAGCTACCGCCTGTCGAACGAGCCCACATATCGGTTCGGAGTGGGGTGATGACCGCTGGCGAATACAAATACAAGCTTCCACGCCACCGCGACGACGAACGAACGCGTCGAGCGTGGATCACGGTTCTGTCCGCGGATCAGCTGGCGGGTCGGGCGTCGGAGGCATGGGTTCGCTTATGAGCGATCGGTCGGCGCTTTGTGCTGTCCCGAGGTGGTGGTCGTCTCGCTCGCTCCCGCACAATATTATTAAAATTAGTCTTCTATATAACAACTTTGATTATGGATAAGATGGTTGTTAGCAACAACAATGTCGACGAAACCAACAGAGACCAAAGAGCTCGAGACCGAGCGAGACTCTGAGACACGCCACATTGCGTTCGTCGGCGACCGCAGTGTCGGCAAAACGACGATCGCCGCGCTCGTCGCCAGGCGACTGACAGAGCGAACCGGCGTTCGAGTGACCGGTGAGGCAACGCAGCTGGTGAACGACGAGACGAGTACTGACAACACACTCGGGATCGAGTGGACAGTCGAGGATTGTCCGTCGGGCGCGGAAGCGATCGACTCGCTCGCTCAAAAGACCGAGACGGCAAATCTCGGAATACTCGTCCGAATGGGCGGCCTCCGTGGGGAATTCCGTCGGCACGCACTCAATGCACTCGGTGACTGTAACGCGACGACGGTTCTGGAAGAACTTGCGGATGATACGACGGTCGATCCCCCGTTGCGAGAGAGAGCAGAGGAGTTGGCATGACCGATAGCGGGACACGCAACGAGGCGAGCGAATCAAACGCCGATACCGACGCAAAGAGTGAACGCACCGGGAATCAACGCGTCTGCAGAGACACTGGTCGGGAACAGGGATTGATCGGCAAGTACGATATCTGGCTGTGTCGACAGTCGTTTCGAGAGTTGGCCCGCGATATGGGCTTCCAAAAGTACGATTAATCGATCGGTCGTGATTTTCTACTGTGTCTATGATATTGCGTGGCAATATTCTATTGGAAGTTAATGTTTTATTGAAGGAGTATAAAAAGACAGAAGGGGCCCAATGGCGTGATCCGGGGTTGTTGCACGAGAATTTTGGAACGGACACACCTGGCAAGGTGTTCACCTACAAGTGAATAAGGCAAATGCTCGAATGTTAATCCCGAGGCGATTGACAAGGAAAGCAAGCACATCGTTGAGTTCGGACTCAAACTCATGAATGATTGTGTTTGACAACGCCATGTGCCGCGCCATAAGCCTCAACAAGTGCATCGCTCTCTCGGCTATTTTTCTTGAGAATAGTGTGCTATTCAAACATAGGTGCAGTCTTTCGACGGATTCTGTTGGATGGTTGCTCGGTGACTTTATCAACTCGAAACGGAACAGTTTTCGATACGGTTTCGATCGATGTAGTTGAGCTAACCCCACAATCCTAACCGAGAGAGGGTAGTTAGATAGCCGTAGCCACCGACGAGAAATACCGTCTCGAAGAGGTCACGTTTCTCGGTGAGCCGATGTAGGAATGTACCGATTAGATTGTCGTCTCGTCGTCCGAGCACTGCGATATCAGGTAGTAATTGCGACCCTATACTATTGCATCCCACACCCAAGGCGAGCTGCGAATGATCTTGACAGCAGTCTCATCAATAGCGACCCGACATGGATTCGCCATCCTCAGAACGCGTAACGTTCTGATGGGCTGTACAAGAGCAAAACTCTTGTGACCATCGTTGTCCGCTTGTTCTCCCAAGGTTCTTCTAAATTCGCGCGTCGTAGCTCTCGTTGAACAGGTCCGTGAGTACTGGTCCAAACCAGTTCAACGACCTGCATACTTTCAAAATAGATAACTAAACAATGTTATTTGACTCATGATATCACGAAATCCCGGACAGATGGCACGCGCCTTCGACTAAAATCGTCTAAACCATCGTTATCCTTGGGACCAGAAAGCCGAGAACTGATACGAGTCTTTATTTTCCTGTCTATTATTTAGAGATGTATGTCAGTGCTCAGGGGACAGTCAGCCCGCGAACTCGCAGCGGCAGTGCGTAACGAAACGCTGTCCTCTCTGGAGCTGGTTGAGACGGCACTAGACCGAATTGAGGCAACTACGGAGTTGAACGCGTTTATTACGGTTATCGGAGACTCGGCGCGGGAGCGCGCTCGTGAGGCTGATCGGGCAGCTGGCCGCGACGAGGACCTCGGTCCGCTTCATGGCGTCCCGGTTGCGATCAAGGATCTCCGGAGCCGGAAAGCCGGTGTTCGAAATACGATGGGACTTGCACCGCTGGCCGACAACGTCGCCGACGAGGATTCCATCGTAGTCGAACGGTTGGAGGCTACTGGCGCAATCATCGTCGGTACCACCAATACACCAGCCCTCGGCCACACCATCAAGACGGAGAACCGCGTTGCCGGCGCTACACCAACACCGTTCGATTACGACCGATCCGCTGGAGGATCCTCCGGTGGATCGGCGGCTGCACTCGCGACAGGTGCAGTGCAACTCGCGACCGGGTCGGACATCGGCGGGTCGCTCCGCGTGCCCGCCGCCTGCTGTAACGTCATCGGCCTCAAGCCGACGTTCGGACTCGTCCCCGAACGTGCCTCGAATGACGGCTTTAGTACCCATTCGCCGTTTTTCGTTGGTGGTCCGATGGCCCGGACTCCCGAGGACGTCGCCGTGTTCCTCGATGTCCTCGCGGGTCAAGACAGCCGAGACCCGTTCAGCGTGCCCCGCCGGAAGACGGACTACGTGAACGCGACTGACCGACCGACGGATGACCTCGCGGTGGCATACAGCCCGAACTTGGATCTCCAACCGATCGCACCGGCGGTGCGTGAAACGGTCGACGACGCCGTTGCTGATCTCGCGACTGCTGGCGCGACTGTCGATACCGTGGACGTGTCACTCCCACCGTACGAGGAACTATCGATGGCATACGTCGAACAGGTTGGTGTCTTTTTCAGTTCGTTCGCCCAGCAGCTCGCGGAACAGTACGAGATCGACTTTGAGACGGCGGACGTTGAGGAGACCGTCCGCTCGACTATCGCACTCGGAGCGGAGACCGACGCTACCGCTGAGCGACTGCAGAACGTCCCTCGGACTGCCGCATACGACGGCATCGAAAACGTCCTCACAGACTACGATGTCCTCGTGACACCAACGCTCACTGTCCCACCGTACAGCAAACACCTTAGCGACGGCTACCCGACGGAGATCGACGGACAGTCGGTGATGGGTGTTCCGACCGATGCGATGCTGACGTGGGTGTTCAATCTGACGGGCCATCCTGCAGCGTCGGTACCTGCCGGCCTCACCGATGATGGCCTTCCCGTCGGACTGCAAATCGTTGGGAGACGGTTTGCTGAAACCGATATACTGAGTGTCGCTGCAGCGATTGAACGAGTCCGACCGTGGACTGGTCACTATCCGGATGTCTAGCCACGCGATGAGACTTCTGCACTACCGCCTCGAGCTATAACTGATCGAACTCGCACTCGATAAGAGCGCTAATCCGAGTTTGATCCGTCTTCCGGGGCGGAAAGTCACCGGTCGATACTGGTAGTTCTGTTTGGTGCGTCACTCGCAATGGACAGTCCGACTCAACGGTCACTCACCGAAAGTAGAGAACGTGTATCATGATTGCAAGGCCGAACGCGACGCTTCCGCCGACGACGATGATCAGTGCGATCGACTGATCGACGCTCAGGAGAGCAAGGATGAGTATCGTGTATGCCGCGTATATTATCGCAAGAGCGACGCCAAACCAGAGCTGCCGGGTCTGTTCTGAGGCATCCGTCTCCCCTCTCTCGTCAGTGCTCATTCGTAGCGCTTGTCGTATTCGCGCCCGCCCCTCGTGTAGTTTACCACCGCAGCGGGTATCCTGGCCCGACTGTGACCCACGAACTGGATACCGCCGTCGCTACGTTCCCACACGACGCCCGGAACCGGCGCGATAATCGGTGTGTGGGCCCGGACTCCCGATGATTCACGGGACCGATTCGTGGGTGTCACCACGGTGGATCGGCGCTGACCGGGACGCAAAACACCGGAACGTCGGCCTGTCGGACGACGTTTTCGGTGACGCTACCGAGAAACCACTGCCCGATTCCGGTGCGACCGTGCGTTCCCATCACGATCAGATCGATCTCGTGCTTGCTCTCGGCCGTGAGAATTACGTCCGCCGGTGAACCGGTCGCGATCTTCCCGGAGACGCTGACGCCGGCGTCGCTGGCACGTTCCCGAACCGTATCGATCGCGTCCTCGCCGCTGTGCTCGAGGGCGCTGAGGAGTTCGTCCGGTTCCTGTGCCCGAGGGAGGCGACTCGTATCGACGGAGTACACCGTATGGACCATCGACTCGAATTGACTTGCCAGCGCGATACCCCAGTCGGCTGCGATCGTGGCCCCGTCGCTGCCGTCCGTCGGGAGGAGGAACTCATCGAACGCGATGTCGTCGATCTCGCTCACGTCGGCGTTCGGTGGGACGGCGAGGACAGGCGTGCGTGCCGTCCGGAGGACGTTCTCCGTGACGCTCCCGAGGAGGACCCTGTCCAGCCCGGTCTGGCCTTTCGTCCCCATAGCGATGACGTCGATCTCGCGTCGCTTGGCGTACTCTCGAATCGACTGGAACGGTGTCCCTCGCTTGATCGTGGTCGTAACGTCGAGGTCCGCGTCGGCGGACCGAACCATGTCCGCGACGGTTTCCGCTGCTTCTTCCGCATCGGTCTCGAGTGACGCGTATATCGGCTCCGCTGCATCGGCAACTTCGTCCAGGTCGCTACGGGCAGCGACGACCGAGAGGACGTGCACGTCCGCGCTGATTCGTGATGCCAGTGCGGCCCCCCATTTTGCCCCTGTGAGCGCTCCCTCGCTGCCGTCTGTCGGTATCAGTATCGAGTCGATGAGCCGGCTCATAGCTGTCAGATCTTCACTTCACCACCACAGCGGATAATTGTAGGGGCACACTGTGTTTCTGCCGTTGGCCCGGACCCGATCACTCACGGATTTCGGTCGAGCACATCGACGATAGTCTCAAGCAACTCCACGAGCTGACGGGGCAACAGGAAGTGTTCACAGACGTGCTCGCGTGCGTTCTCGCCGAACTTCGTTCGACGATCATCGTTCTCGAGGAGGTCACAGACGCGGTCACCAGCGCCCGCCGCATCGTCCGGGTCGACGAGGTAGCCGTTCGTTCCGTCCTCGATCTGTAGCGGGATGCCGCCGACGTTCGACCCGACAACCGGAGTGCGCTTCCAGAGCGCTTCCGAGACGACCAGGCCGAACCCCTCGCGCAGTGACTTCTGGACGACGACGTCCGACTGACACTGCAGGACGTTCACCGTCGTATCCGGGAGATCGGTCAGCACGTGGACGTTCGGATCGTCGACCGCTTCCTTAGAGACCTGTTCGTACAGCTCCAGTCCCTCGGGATCGTCGCCAGCCATCCCACCAACCAACGCCAACTGGAGGTCCGTCACGTCCTCGCGAGCGCGACGGTACGCCTCCAGCGTCCCGAACTGATCCTTCCACGGGTCGAACCGGGAAACCTGCGCGACGAGCGGGTCCTCGAACGAGAGGGGGTCCAGTCGGTCGTGCTCGTTTGCGATCGTCTCTGCGTCGAGCGAGCGGTTCTTCTCCGTCGTTGGATCGATCGATGGATAGATGATGCTCGTCGGAACCTCGATATCACCGACGTAGCTGGACCGGCTGAAAATCGCGTGGTCGATGCGGTTCGTATACTCGGAGACGAACGCGAGATAGTCGTCGATCGGATCGGTGAGATCGATGTGACAGCGCCAGACGATCGGTGCGTTCTGCATCGTCTCCGTTATGTAATCGAGCATACCGAGTGGCTGCGGATCGTGAACCATGACGAGGTCGTACACATCTTCGAGTTCGGCCGCATTTCGCTTGGTGACCGCCCGATAGGTTGCCTTCATCTCCTCGGTCAGCGGGGGCCCGCTCCCCTGGAGTGCGTTGTGCATCGCCTTGGTCACCTCGAAGAAGTCGTCGTCAGCATCCATGACGAGCCAGTCAGTGTCGACGGCGAGGTCGTTGCACACCGGAACGATCGAACGGAGCAGTTCCGCGACGCCGCCACCGGCCGCGGTCGAATTGACGTGGAGGATTCGGACGTCTTCCAGCGCCTTGGCGAGAACTCGAAGCCGCTGGAGTCGGTCGTGACCTGTCACGCCAGCGTACGCCTCGATTGATTGATCCGGTAGTGATGGAGCGTGCATCGTCCGTGCTCGTTGGTACAACGACGACGGTGGTATCAGTTGTGGGGTGACGATGGCAAAGAACGCGAGATCGAACAGCGACGACATTCCGCCACGGATCGCTAGTCGAAACTCGCCCTCGCGGATCTCCTGGGTGTGGATCCCCAAAACGATCCTGTCGGAAAGACGTTGCTGGATCAGTTACGTTCTCGCGACAGAACACGTAGCATATGGCTTGACGTCCCTGGTCAGCGAGCACGCTACTGCTATGAACTTCGACGAGTTCACGGGCCAAGTCCAGCACCGACTCGAGCTTCCGGACACCGGTCGAACGGTGCGAGCGATCAGGGCGACGCTCATGACCCTGGGTGAACGGATTCCGGAGGGTGCGGCCGAAGATCTCGCTGCCTCCCTCCCGATGGAAATCAAGTGGTACATGACCGGTGCCGTTCAGGAACACGGGCAGCGATTCGACTGGCAGGAGTTCGTTACCCGAGTCAGTGAACTCGAGGGAGACCTGACGGATCCGCCGGAAGCAGCGTACCACGCCCGTATCATCGTCGATCTCGTGAGATCGGAGGTGCCGCCGTCGGACTTCCAGCAGCTCCGTGATCAGCTTCCGGAGAGTGCGGACGATGAGAACTGGGGCAAACTGTTCGAAGTGGTCGACAGCGGTGGCTGGGGCGATGCCCAGGAGGCACAGACCGGTGGCGGTCCACAACCCGAGACAGCGACCCGGCACGACTCCGACACGGCAGACGACGGGTCGGTCGACGAAACAGAAGAATAGCGACCCCCGACTCAGGGTCGCCGGCACGAAGACGGGAGACCGAGACCCGACCTTCACAGATTGACAGAGATGTGAGGAAGAAGTCCCCGACGGTAGCCCTCCTCGGAACGCAAAGCGTTGCGATGTGCTAACCAGAAATCAGCGATTGCTGGTGGCGTAGGAGGAAGCCGACACGGCTCGAACCATTCCACGAGCGTGAACAGCCCACGGCTTCTTTTGACACCAACCACCGAGCAGTTCCTACTGGTACCTGAGCATGGACGGCTCGCTCGTCATGGCCTCGACACGGGATTACGTAGGTACGAATGTAATCGATTCTAGTATTTCAATATATGAGGAAGCACCCATCGAATAAGAGTAAAAGCGACCATGCTCTCGGTGTTTTGATATCCGCTTCGCTGGCAGCAGGGAACGATCCCTGGGGCGTCACCGCTAAGAACACGACGTCAACCACGTCGTGATCGGAAGTCACGGTCGCGATGGTCTCGATCGGATCCTACTGGGAAATGTCGCCGAAACCGTCGTTCGACGGGCGCCAGTCCCCGCCACCGTCGTCGAGCGAACGAGTAGATACGAACTGCAGTGATCGACCCGATACCGAGCCACGAACCTGACGGCCGTTGTGACAGCAGGACGAACTCGAGTCGCGTCACCGAACGATCGTGACCGGAACCGGTGCGCGGCGAGCGACGGTTTCGGCGACCGCTCCAAAGATCGATCGGTCCTCGTCGATTCGACCGTGTGTGCCGAGAACGACGTGGTCGACGGCTTCCTCCGTCGCGTACTCGACGATGAGCCGCGCCGGGTCACCGATATCCCAGTCGGTCGTGATCAATCGGTCGTAGTCGGCGGCGGTCTCGGAAACGTCCGCGAAGAGCCGATCCCTCGCTTCGTCGACGGACGCCGCCCACTCCTCGGTCCCGAGCATCGGTTCGTACGACGATTCGAGATCGTTGTCGGTCGCGGAACCGGGATCGAACAGGTCGACGACGTGGTACGCCGTGATCTCCGCGTCCGGAAACTTGCGAAGCGCGTGGCGGAGTGCCCGCGACGATAACGGCGAGCCGTCGACGGGAACGAGAACTGTACTGGTCACAGAACGGAGTTCAAGCCGAAGGGACATAGCCTCTCGGGGGGCGGTATTTTCCGTCTTGCCGTGACATCGTCGACATGGCTCCGATTGAGCTTCCAGAACCCGATCCCGACGGCCAGACGAGCGTCGAACGAGCGATCGCGATGCGAGCAAGCCGACGCACGTTCGCTCGGACGCCGGTGACGATCGAGGACGTCTCTCAGGTACTGTGGGCGGCGCAGGGACTCACTCACGTGAGAGACGGCGTGGAGATGCGGGCCGCGCCGAGTGCCGGAGCGACGTACCCGCTCGTCGTCTTTCTCGAGGTGACGTCGGGCGGGAGGGCGGATCTGGATCGGGGGCTGTACCGTTACGATCCGGGACGGCACGTGCTCGAGTCGGAACTCGATGCGCCCGTCCACGACGGCCTCACGCAGGCCGCGCTGGGACAGGAGGTGGTGAGAGATGCACCGACGACGATCGTACTGGCGGCGAACTACGAGCGAACACGCCGGCAGTACCCGAAACATGGAGATCGGTACGTCCATATGGAGGCCGGCCACGTCGCCGAAAACGTCCACCTCGTCTGTGAATCACGTGGGTTGAATACCTGTCCAGTCGGGGCGTTCACCGACGCCGACGTCGCGGACGCACTCGAACTTCCGGCCCGACTTGAGCCGCTGTACCTGCTGCCGTTCGGTCGGCGAGCGACGAGGAAATGACACTCTCGAGGTTTCGATCCCGATTTCCTGACGGGACGGAGGGGCGTATCGGATCGGTCGGACGCCCGTATCGTTTTAGCTGTGTGTTCCGTGTTCACAGACGAATGCAACTCGAGGCAGTCACGATCGACATCGGGACGAGCCGCCCACTCGTGCTGTTGAACACTGTCGATTCGGACGAACTGGTTGCTCATCCGCTCGATCGCGTCCGGATAGCGTCCGATGGGACGACGACCCCGTAGGCGGTGGCTCGTTCCCGGTCGCCGACGTCGTAGGCGACGATTGTCGGCACGTCCCTTCGATCGAAGAAATCGAGAAACGTCCCGATCTCAAAATCGAAGAGGTTGTCGCCGGCGATCACCAGCAGATCGTCGTCGATCCCCTCGCGGTCGATCAGTTCGCCGAGCGCTCCAACGACGCCGAATTTTTCGTCCTCGTCGCGTGTTTCTTCGATCGACAGCCGCGGTTTGTTGTACGTGCTGTCCGCCAGACGGGTTCGAAGTCCGGGGCGAACCGCTCGTTCGTGCTGACGTACACCTCCTCGATTCGATCCTCGGACTCGAGTTCGGCGTAGATTCGGTCGATGACGGTGGTCTCCCCGAGCGGGAGCAACATCTTCGGCCGGTGTCTCGTGATCGGCCACAGTCGAGTCACATACCCGCCGACCAGTACGATAGCGTTCATCGATTTAGATTACCGTTGGAGAGCTGTTTACTCCTCGAGCAGCCAGCCGAAGCGTTTCTCCCAGAACTCCTCGTCCGGGGGTTTCTTGGTCCGTCCGTAGGTCTTTTTCTCGCGGATCTGTCGTTCCAGCACGTCTCGCGCCTCGTTGAGCGCGTGGGTCGCACCGTATCCCTCGCCGGAGGCGACGTACAGTCCGCGGTCGGTGTAGAGCCGGATGCGAGCGAGCAACAGCGAAACGCCCCGTCGTTTCTCGTCGTGCTCGTGGAGGTGGATTTTCGCGTCCAGGACGCTCATTCCGCGATTCCGATCGTCGAAGGCGTCGACCATCGCCACGATGTCCTCGTAGGTCGTGTCGTCTATCAGATTGGTTCCGTAGACCTGCACGGCTCGGTTCCCGCCGGCCTCCCACGTGAGCGAATCGAGGACGTCGGTCTTCGTGACGATACCGTGAGGCGAGCCATCGTCCGTGACGATCAGCGACGAGGCGCCGACATCAAACATCTCCCCGACGGCCGTCTCGAGCGTATCGCTCGGTCGGACCGTCCGTACCGGCGAAATCATGATATCCCGGACCGGAAGATCGAGCATTCGCGCAAGTTCGCCCTCTCGGGCGCCGAAGCCGCCGCGACGTGCCCGACCGGTGCTGCTGGAGATCTCGCCCCCGAACGGATCGGTTCCGCCCGCGTCGCCGCCCTGACTCTTGACCTCGGCCCGTACCGTAAGCTCGGTTACGTCGTAGAGACTGAGGATACCGACTGCCGTGTCGTCCTCGACGACAGGGAGGTGAGTGATGCGGTTCTCTCGGAGCACGTTGAGCGCATCGCCGAGGGACGAGTCCGGCCTGACCGAGACGAGATCGGAAGTCTGAGCTTCGGAAACGGTCGCCGCGTCCAGAAACGACGTTACTTTCTGGAGGATCGCATCGACGGTGACGACGCCGACCAGCTCTCGGCCCTCGAAGACGGGCAGGAGCTGCGAGTCGCTGTCGATCATGAGCTGTGCCACCTTGCGGATGTCTTCGTCGGGCGAGAGTCGCGAGACGTGCCAGACGAGTGATCCGAGTTTTTCGCTGGGCTGGCGGTGTGAGGTCGCGAGTTGTCTCCTCGTGACGACTCCCTCGAACTCGTCCCCGCGGATTACGACACCCTTGACGTCGGAATTGGCGAACGTACCGACGAGCTTTGAGACGGGCGTTTCTGGCGTGAATTCGACGTATTCGTTCGAAACGATATTGGCGATATCCATTGATTTCAGTATGCTTTCGATCGGGTGGTCGTTCTACGGTACTATTGAGGCGTACTGGGATGACTGGGATGTATACTCGTCACCGATCAGTTAGTCGCTGGGAGTCGACTCGTGACGATCGCGGGGCCGTCCTCGACCGGCCGCTCACGGTCACGTCTCCAGGTAGGCCATTGCTTCTTCGTCGGAGACCTGACTGAAGTTCCGGTAGAACTGTCCAACCCCCATGAAGCTCCCGGGCCTCTCGAGACAGACGACCTCGTCGGTCCACCCCTCGAGTTCGGCGATAGAGGTCGGCGGACCGACCGGTACTGCGAGGACGACTCGACCGGCGTCCGAATTGCGAAGCTTCGCGAGACAGGCCCTGACGGTCGAGCCTGTTGCGACGCCGTCGTCTACGACAACGACAGTCTTTTCCGCCAAATTCGGCTCTGACCGACCGCCTCGGTACCGCTCGGCCTTCTGGCGTGCCTCCGCGGCTTTGCGCTCGCGCTGTTCCTGAAAGTACTCCTCGTCGCTTCGCGTCCCGAGGATCGCTTCCTCGTTTTGCCAGACGCTTCCGTCGCTCGCGACGGCACCGATGGCGTACTCCGGGTTGCCCGGCGCACCGATCTTCTTTGCGACGATGACGTCGAGTGGAGCCTCGAGTTCGTCTGCGACTGCTCGGCCCAGCGGGAGGCCGCCACGCGGAATGGCCAGAACGAGATCCGCGTCGATCCCTCGCTCACGTAGCTCTTCCGCGAGGAACTCTCCCGCTTCCGTTCGATCCTGGAATCTGCGAGACACCTCCATCGATTCGGAGAAACGGGACGAGAGAGCATATAACGCCAGGGTAACTCCTGCTAGATGGGAACAATCACATCGATCCCACGCTGTCGTGAGTGCCGATCGGACTGTCAGAAGCGACGAATCGCTCGCAGAAGAACCGACGACGGGCAGAGGAACGAACGGCCTCGGGGCCGCCGTTGCCTCCCAGTTCGTTGAGGCGGACCTGTAACGAACGATGGCTGTCCACAGAGCCAAGACGGCCGTCTCCGTAGGGGAGGTTATGTACCACGACGTTCTCATCGCGACCGACGGCAGCGGCGTCGCAGCGAACGCCGCGACGGTCGGCATCTCGCTGGCCCGAACACTCGAGGCAACGGTTCACGCCCTGTCAGTCGTCGAAGAGAAGCGAGGCGATATCGCGGCTCGCCGCGAACGCCGCCAGTCAGATGCAGACTCGGTCGTGGCCGACGCGATAGACGCAGGCTGCGATGCCGAACCGATCGTTCGGAACGGACGGCCTGCGACTGAGATCCTGTCGTGTGCCGACGACGTCGGTGCCGACCTGGTCGTCGTCGGGACCCACGGGCGGACCGGGTTACAGCAGGCGTTGCTCGGGAGCGTCGCGCTCGAGGTAATTCGCGAGGCACACCAGCCCGTTCTCTCGGTTAGTCCGGACGCGTCGTGGGACGGCGATCGAGTCGACGACGTCTGTCTCGCGACCGACGGCTGGACGGGATCGGCAGCCGCAACCGAGAACGCTCTCTCGCTGGCCGACGCCGTCGACGCCAGGTTGCACGTGCTGTACGCCGTCGATATGAGTTCGAACACGGCTGAGATCCAGGAAGCGTTCGAAGAACACGGCGAAAAAACGACGACGGAGATTGCAGATCGAGCCGACGAGCGCGGTCTCGAGGCGACTCGAACGATCGCCCACGGGGCAGCAGGAGAGAGTATTCTCGAGTATACCGACCGGAACGCCGTCGACGTGCTCATAATGGGAACCGAGAGCAAGTCGACCCTCAAGCGACTCGTCGTCGGGAGCGTCTCCCAGCGCGTGGTGCCCGACGCGAGCGTCCCTGTGCTGACTGTCCGCACGCTCGAGTCGTAGCTCTCCGCCGGCAACAAGATGCCGAGTTCGACACCGTCTGGGGACTCGGACTCGTCCGCCTGGTCGTCGCCGGATTCGTGGCGCTTCTCACCGAACTCTTTCTTCGCGAGGACGAGGACGAGTAGCAGCGACGAATTACCGAACGATCGTCACGGGAACAGGGGCCCGACGGACGACCCGTTCGGCAACGCTCCCGAGCAAAACGCGGGATGCCCCCGACCGACCGTGGCTACCGATGACGATGTGATCGATGTCTTTCGACTCCGTAACGGCCACTATCTCGTTGCTGGGGGAACCGACGACGGTTTCGCGCTCGACGGAACCGTCGTGGTTCGCTGCGATCTCGGCTGCGTTCTCGAGCAGGTCGTCGGCAGCCTCACGCCGTGTCTCGAGTATCGAGTCGTACGCGTATATCCCACCTTCCCCGTACATCCCGACCGACGGGTCGATGACGTGTAACAGCGTGAGATCAGCGTCCGGATACTCTCGGACGGCGTGTTCGACGGCTTTCATCGCCGGTTCGGAATCGTCGATCGGAATGAGGATATCCATACCGTCTCTTCGTGGTCATGCTGGAAGAATTTTTTTGAAGACGACATCGAATTACTCGTTCGCGGGTGCCCCGTCGTTCGGGTGCAGGCACCTCTACGTCGCCCCATCCGATCGGGCGGGCCGAGAGTCGACGGAATAATCACTCTGAGAGCGCGACGCCCGACAGCACCTCTGCCCGGAGTTCGTACCACTCGAGGTCGACATCGCCGGCCGAGACGTCGATATCTTTCGCTACGCGATAGTACCACGCCTCGACGTCGTCGATGTCGTCCTTGGAGAGCGGTTCGAGCGATCCGCTCATAACTACACTCGTCCACTCGTGCGGTCCGTCCCACTCGTAGACGGTGAGACAGACTTCGTCGGTCGTCTCGATGAACTCGCGCTTCTTGCTGTCTTCGGCGAACCCGAAATCCATGATCGCTCGCTCTTCGTCCGCGTCGTACGCGAACGACATCGGGATGCCGTACGCCCGGCGGTCCTTCGAGAGACAGAGCACGCCCGTTGCCTGCTCGTTCAGAAACTCGGTGATCTCGTCTGCTGCCATCGTGTGGCCGTACCACGAATCAGTCATTTTGCGACACCAGCCGTTTACACCATGGGGTCCCTTATATAAGGGACAGGAATCTGTCTGCTGGGCTGAAAGGCCGATCGAGACGAATATCATCGGCAGAGATCTGTACTTCCGTCCTAATTCGATAGAGAGGGTGTACGGCACCCACCCGTCGCGCCGCTTTTTTATCACCGTCTCGTACGGCAACCGATGGGACTGGAGACTGCGGGAGCCCTCGAGCGAACTGTGTCGTTCGCGCCAGCGGGATCGGAGCCTGCGGTCACGAGTGTCGCGATGATTGGGCTGGCGACGCCCGTCCCCGAGCTACCGCTATGGCTCGTGACCACCGGCGGCGTGGTCACGATCACGATACTGATGGTGGTGTCAGGATTCTTTTCGTCCTCCGAAATCGCGATGTTCGCGCTGCCGAAACATCGGCTCGACGTACTCGTCGAAAACGGTGCATCGAACGCGACCGTCGTCAAGGCGCTCCGCGAAAACCCACACCGGCTACTCGTCACGATCCTGGTCGGGAACAACGTCGCGAACGTCGCCATGTCGAGCGTCGCGACGGCGTTACTCGGACTCTACGTCACCGAGGGGCAAGCCGTCCTGATCGCAACCTTCGGGATCACGTCGCTCGTGTTGCTCTTCAGCGAGAGCGCGCCGAAGTCCTACGCCGTCGAGAACACCGAATCGTGGGCGCTTCGCGTCGCTCGGCCGATACGCTACGCGGAGTACCTGCTGTACCCGTTCGTCGTCCTGTTCGATAAGCTGACGCGCATCGTCAACGGGCTCGTCGGCGCCGGGACGTCGATCGAATCGGCCTACGTCACCCGTAGCGACCTTCAGGAACTGATCGAGGCTGGCGAGCGCGCCGGGGCAATCGAACCCGACGAACGTGACCGGTTGCGCCGCACGTTCAGATTCGACGAGACGCCAGTGAGCGCGATCATGGTTCCCCGTCCGGACGTCGTGGCCGTCTCGACGACGGACTCGCTCGAGACCGCGCTCCAGACCTGTGCACACAGTGAGTTTACTCACCTGCCCGTGTACGAAGGAAATCTCGATACCGTCGTCGGGACGGTCCACGTCTGTGATCTGCTCCGGGAACGGGACTACGGCACGCGCGAGCCGGACGAACTCGAGCTCACAGACGTGATGGAGCCGACGATCCACGTCCCCGAGACCATGCCAGCCGACGAGGTGCTCGCGGAGATGCAACGCGCACAGGTCCACCTGGCCGTCATCATCGACGAGTACGGGACGACCGAAGGAATCGTCACCACTGAGGATCCAACCGAGGTTATTACCGGCGAGATTCTCGGTCCCCGCGAACCGGCTCCGATCCGAATCGTCGACGATCGAACGGCGATCGTTCGCGGCGACGCCTCGATCGCGATGGTCAACGAAACGCTCGATCTCTCCCTCCCCGAGACACCGACGGTCGACACTATCGCTGGACTCGTTCTCGACCAAGCCGGACGCCTCCCCGAAGCGGGCGACCGGATCGCCTGCGACGGTACCGGAATCACCATCGAGGACGTCGACGACAGGCGGATCATCAGCGTCCGACTCGTTCGATCGGGTGACGACGAGTGCTAGCAGCGCGCAGTCTCGATGACGTATCTGGCCGTGCGGATTCGGCAGAACGGACGGAAACGAACCTCGACTGCTCTCAGGAATCGAGAACGCGGCCGAACGGATCGCTCCGCACGTATGAACACCGTGGCTATTTGCTCGAACGCAAGGTACGAGACGTATGGCTCAGACCGTCCTCGTACCGACGGAAGGCTCGCCGCTCTCGATGAAAGCTCTCGAGACGGCACTGGTCGACTATCCCGACGCCGACATCGTCGTCTGTCACGTCATGGATCCGATCGGGTCAGGTTTCGGCCTCATCGACGTCATACGGCCGACGTTCGAGGATGGCTCGCCGCCGGGTTCCATCTCACCGAAGTATTGGCGAGAGTGGCACGAAAAGGCGGCAGAGGTCTTCGACGATGCCCAAGAGATCGCAGCCGAACACGGTCGAAGCATCGAGACCGTCCTCGAGTTCGGCGAACCTGACGACGTCATCCTCGAGTACGCCGAGGACCACGATGTCGACCGGATCGTGATGTCTCGTGACCACCGAAATCCTTGATCTCCGCACGGTTCCCTGGCATTCGTTTCGGCTGCCTGTAAACGACCATGGGTCGGGTGATCCGTGGCTTTTCTTGTTCACGTAGAGGAAAGCGGTGACCGTTCTGAACGACTTGAATTTGTGCTGAACTGTCCTGCGGAACCGTGTAAGACCTATGTCTCCTGAGTTCATTTATATGGTTAAGGTGAAAAACTGTGCACCGCTACGACTGGATCCTGCTGGCCATCGCCATCGCTCTCGTCGGTGGAGGGCTCGTCGGCGCGCTGACGCCGGTCCCAATGGAGTACGGGCTAGCCGCCGCGTTTGTGCTCGCCACGCCGTTCGTCTACGACGCGATGTTTCGGAACCCACCGCTTCCGGCAAGCGACTTCCAGCGAGCCGCCACCGCGATCATTTGGCACGCGCTTCTGATTTGGGCGGTCCTAGCCGCGATCTGATAGCGATGGTTCGCACAAATCATACTTCGAGGAATTTTGCTCGATCTGAGCGAGCAGTTCTGGATTCGTAGGTTCACAGCGTGGTGCCGTATCAACGATGCTTTCCACACGCATACCGGAAACAGCCCCCTCAAACGTGGTAAGTGTGTCAAGGGCAGGCGACCGTGTGAGTGTCGGCGTCCCATCGACGCGGTGAAGTCGCTCATCGACGGGGTGGGTCGGTGAGTATGACCGCTCGAGACTCGTCCCATCGCTCGACCCGACTGCTCCGTCCCAGTAGTTACCCTGTCCGTCGGCTGTCCAAACACGGAGTACTCCGAGTCGTGCAGCTGCATGCCGATGGTTGCCGATGAAGTCGTTGTTGGTCACCTGATTGGTTGGCAGTAACTGGTTCGCCTGAACGCCCTCTACGTTCCCCGCGATGACGTTTCGTTCATATATCGAGTTCCCTGCTGCAGTTGTCATGCCGACCTCTGTATCAGTGATGACGTTCTGGGCGACGTACGACTGCGATCCTCCCATCAAGAGTCCCTGCGACGTATTCCGTATCTCGTTCCCGACGACGGCATTATGCTCTGGATCTGTCATCACATCGATTCCGGTCGATTCTGCACTCAAGATCCGGTTGTCGGCGATCAATGCATCCGAGGTATACATCAAATGGACACCGATTCGGTTCCCCTCTAATGTATTGTTCCGATAGATCAGTTCGTGCGATCGATGGGTGTAGATCCCGTCACGACCGTCGCGAAAGTGCGAGTCTTCGATCACACCGCCTGGAGATCGCATCGTCATAACTCCCATGTAGCCGTCGTCCCAGTGGTCGCTGCCGTCAACAGTGACGTTCCGAACGACAGCCTCCGGACTGTCCCGAAGCAGGACTCCGTTCGCTGGCGTTTCGATCGAGACGTTTTCGACGACGGTTCTGAAAGAACCGTTGACCTCGATACCTGCATCTCCCTGTCCGTAGGCCATCTCGAGGACGTCCTCGCTGTCATCCAGATTCCTGTCTCCAGTGTCAGCCTCCGCTACATTACCGACACCGGAAATTTGGAGATCCGTTACCGCAGCTCGATCGTCTTCGATTCGGATGACGGTTCCGTTTCCGTCCCCCTGAACCGTCGTACCCTCTTCTCCAGCAACGGTGATCGGCCGGTCAACGTCGATAGTGTCGGTGACGTTGTAGTTTCCAGATGGGATGAACACTGTTGCTCCCCTGGGTGCGGTATCGATACCCTCCTGAATGGTTGCTACATCCTCACCAACGACGACTTCTGTTGGTCTATCGCGGGCTTGCGTTGCATCCGAGACCAACTCGTCACCACGTGCGTGACGTTCGTCGACCCGATCTCGGACGACATCGGCGTCATCGATCTCGAACGAGTGGTTGAGAAGCTGTTCCCAGCTCACTACGGTGCCACCGTGTTCGGTCGTAAACGCCTCTGCGTCTTCCTGTCTCGAGAAGGGCACGACAGTTTCCCCAGCTGGTGTTCTCGCCTCACTTCCGACAACGAACCATGCAGACTCCGCATTGGTCCAGCTCTCCGTTCCGTTCGCAGCCAAGTGGCCGTCGGTCGTGAGTTCGAGCGCTGTCCCGCTATAGTCCGTCACATAGACTCCAGTCGGATAGCCAAAGCGGTCTTCATGCCCCGTTTGCTGGCTAGCGTCGACAAATCGTTCGATCCCCTGATAGCCGACGACGTACTCGTACTGAGAATAGAACACCTGCGCTTTCGGAACGTCGATTCGGTCCTCATCAGGTTCGTTCTCGAGGATGACCCCTGTAGCAACGGTGTCCTCGAACGGCACCGGATCAGGCGATGTCGATCCGATATCTGCTATGAAAATCCCAGCGACCCCGAGAAGACAGATACCAATGAGGACCGAGATTAAAAGTTTGTGGGCGATAGCCATCTCGTATCTCTATCTGGTCGGTGTAGTGCAATAGACGGTCTGGTACGGCTATCGAAGCGACCGAGCGCATTTCGTTTCGTGTACCAGATCGACTTTGCAGCAGGCGACTGTGAAACTACGCCATGACAATCCGTGCTTTGGGTTCCTGGCATCGACGGCGAGTGCTTGCCACTATCGGTATCACCGGTATGTTGGCAGGCTGCTCCGATACAGATGACAACGCTAATTCGGATGTTCCGGATCCCGATACCCCGGTGTCCGAGTTTCTCGTCGACCATCCGGTCGACGAGCCGAAAGCGTTCTCGAGTTCGCATCTGTGTGGTGTCTGTTCGATGGCCGTGACTGACTACTCCGACCGAAACGCTCAGCTCGCCCACGAAAACGGAGATGGGATGATGTTCTGTAGCCCAGGCTGTTTGTTCGCCTACTACGGAGTTCCGGACCAGTTCGGTGCACCAGAGAGCGACATCGTCGGTGCATGGGTGACTGATTTTGAAACGGGATCTCTCGTTGACGGGTTCGACGCCGTCTACGTACTTGAACACGACGAACACCGTACTGACGACCCAATGGGTCTCGATCCACGTGTCTATGTAGATATGGATGACGCCCGCAAGTATATTGGGCAATACGACGACCTTGACGAGGATGATACTGTCGCACTCTCAGAGGTGGGAGAGGACATCGCGCGGATGTATAGAGGGGACCGATTACTGTAGTCGGATCAACCCCCCCGCTCGAACGATTCTCAAAGTGGCTGATAGTGTGGGAGCGGAATCGGCGGGAGGCCGATACCGAGCGTTGCGAGCCCATGTTGGAGCGGAATGTAGCCAAGCAACACGAAGGCACCCCCCAGAACACGGTGAAGTTTCATTCGTGTCTCGATACTCAGTGATTGGAAGAGCGTCCCGTAGACGAACAGCGAGGGGACCGTTCCGAGTCCAAGCACAGCCAGCGAGAGAAATCCCTCGACAGACGATCCCCGGATAAACGCGTACAGAAAGGCTGGATAGAGCAACGGACATGGCAACAACCCGTGAACCGCGCCGAGTCCGGCTATTCTGATGTTACCGACCCACGAGTCGACGTTTGCGAGCAGCGTCTGGTGGAGACGTCCGAGCGTTGCTCCCACGATTGGAACGCTGATTGACCCGCCGACGAGACCTCGACCGATCAGATAGTTGATCCCCATTGCGACGATGAGTGTCCCCACACCGATGCCGGCGACTGCATGAACGTCCGTCGCAACGGCTGTCACTGCCTGTGGGGAAACGAATACGACTGTCCCTGCAAGACCGAACACTCCACCTATAATCGCATAGCTGCTGGCTCTGCCGAGGTTAAACAGAGCATGCTGTCTGACCTCTCTGACCGTCAGTTCGTTACGTTCTCTATGATGGCCGTCTTTGGCCCGCATTCTGTCAGAGTAGGTCGTTACGAGTGGCCCACACATTCCGAGACAGTGTGCACCACCGAGTAATCCGATCAGACCGAACACGACGAGACTGACCGGTTCAACGGCAGTCGGATCCAGCCCTGGATCGTAACAGGTCTCTAAGACGGGTCCCTGGTGGAGGGTTCGCATCTGTTACTCTCGGTCGTCTATTACCGTTTCCAGATCGTCGGTGATCTGTTCCGTCGAAGGGTTCTCACCGCGGTAGCTTCGTTCGACGTACCCATCCGGGTTGACGAGGAAGGTGACGGTTATGTGAGCGAAATCGTAGTCGTCACCCAATTCCTCGCGTTCGAAGGGGATGCCGAGTTCGTCCTCGACGACTGCTTTCGCTTCGTCGTCGTCTTCGGGACGTAGATAGTGCCAGTTTCCCGCCTCGAGATCGACGTCTACCATCTCGGCGTGATCCGAAAGTTCGTCTGCAGTGTCTCGCTCGGGATCGAACGTGATCGCGAGAAATCGGACGTCGTCGCCGAGCCCGCTCTCGAGGCTGTTGGCCTGAACCGTCGAAATCGCGTGCATAAGTGGTACACATTCGGCGGGGCAGGTCGCAAAGAACGTCGTGCAGACGAGACACTCCTCGTCGATACCATCGACGTCGACGGACGTTTCTAGCAGGGGGTCAGAGAGCTCGAACGTCGGGAAAGACTCACCGTAGGTCGGATACGAGGGCTCTCCCTGCGTGCTCTCTTCTGGCGGGTCCAACACCACCTCACCGGATGGTTCGTCCTCTACGAGTCCGGTTAGACAACCCGCGACGGGCGCCAGCCCGACGACCGCACTACTGGCGAGAAGATCGCGTCGATTCATCGTGTGATGCTAGTGTTCGGGTTCTGAAGAGCGATCTGGTGCAATCATCTAATTCGCGGTGCTCATTCGATAACTGAACCAGATTCGACTTACCAGTCTGGTCACAATAGCTAGTATGGACGACCGACTAGCTCCGATATCTCCCCACGAGCGCTGTTCAACACGACGAACGTTTCTCGCTGGGAGTGCCAGTCTTGGCGTCGCCGCGATAGCCGGCTGTTTCGATGACGATAGCGACGATGTTCCCGATCCCGTTACGATTGACGATGACCAGGACTGCGATCACTGTACGATGGCGATCGGCCAGCATCCCGGACCGGTTGGACAGACTCACTACCCCGATCCCGACGACATCGTCGGCGAGGATCGACCGGCACAGTTCTGCAGTTCACTGTGTACGTACACGTTCACGTTCGAGCAGGAGGATGCCGGCCACGATCCGGACGTAAGCTATCTCACGGATTACTCGAGCGTCGACTACGCGGTCGAAGAGGGCGGGGACGCGTTGGAGATCAGTAACCATCTCGAAGACGAGGCATTCGCTGACGTCGAGGGCCTCATGTTGGTCGTCGACAGCGACGTCGAGGGAGCAATGGGGGCGTCAATGATCGGCTTCACCGACGCTTCCGAAGCCGACGACTTCCAGGCCGAGTACGGCGGTGATCTGTACGAACACGAGGATATGACCGGCGAGCTCGTCATGTCTTTGATGTAAGGACTACTGCAAACTCCCTGCTCGCTCTGTCCTGTGGTCGTTTCCTGTGTAGGTGTATCGTGCGGCACAACGGACGGCGAACGGTGTGAAGTACCTCGGGCACAAGCCCCGAGGCGTCACCGTTTTGGTCCACACTGCCACCGCAGGCGAATTTAATTCCCCCCGACCTTCCCGAAAAGGGTCGGCTGGAATTAACACCCGAACGTTCGGTACGTCCGTGAGGGTCGGTCGCTCCACCACGACCCGACAACACCCGTCTCACCACGCCGAAGACGCGGGTTTTGAGAGGTGTCGCATTCCTCACAACTGCGCGCAGTTGCTTCGGATTACGGTCTTTAACCCACGTCGCAACTGTATCACTCGATCCGGCGGGATGCGTCATATAGCTTACGCGATTCACCCTCGGGGTCAAGTGGTTCGAGACGCCAAAGGCGTCTCGTCATTACGAAAATCGGAGATTCTCGTACGACCCCGAGGCACTCTCGCTGTATCTCTGCAGAAGGCGTTAACGACCGACACTCCAGATGGCGACGGCAAGGGACCCCACGGTCCAGGCGGCGAACCCGAAGAGACTCACAATGGGTGAGGCGACCTGCGGTCCGGTTCCCGACGCGACGGCGACCGTCGTCTCGAGAACGAGACCGCGGTATGCACTCAATGGACTCATTGCAAGTGAGTAGAGGAGACTGTCGTCAGCGATCAGTCCCTCGGTAAGTCCGTAGACGATTGCCAGATCGAATCCGAAGAGCAGGGCGACGAGCGCCACGATCGACATCCCAAGCGCGCTCCGAGTTCCGCTGACAAGCGAGGAGATCGCGAGCGCGATAGCGAGGACGACGAGACCGAACAGGACGGTCAGCACGAAGAACCGAGCGAACAACAGCGGCGAGTCGGCGCCGGTGTGTGTCGCGTAAATCGCGAGTACGTCGGTATCGGTGACCGCGATAGCGACCGCAGCAAGTACCATCGGAACGGCGATCGCCGCTACCAACCCAGCGGCGCGGCCCGCGTACACCCCGAGAACGAGTTCGCGTGGCGAGATCGGATACGTCTCGAGAACGTCGAGTTCTCCCCGCTGTTCGTCGGCGAGGATCGCCCGGTAGCCGAAGGCAACGGCGACGATCGGGACGAGCAACTCGAGGGGAGTCAAGAGATCGACGGCCGTCGGAAGGTATCCTGCCGCGTAGCCACCACCGATCCAGGTGATTCCCACGACGACGGCCGCAAGTGCGGCCGTGAGCAGATAGAAGGTTCGGGTTCGAACCACTGTCCGGAGCTCTCGACCGATGACAGTTCCCAGGAGGTGGCTCGTCGACGGTGACTGCTCGCTGGCTGGCTGTGCGGATTCGTGTTCCATACTACGAACTCACCCCCTGTACCCGAACGGTACCTTCTTCCGCAGCAACCGAATTTTCGTATACCGCACGCAGCGACTCGACTCCGAGTTCCGCTCGGATCGACCCCGGCGGGCCGTGACGGACGACACGTCCGTCGTCGAGTATCAAAACTTCGTCCGCAGTTCGGTCGACCAATTCGAGGTCGTGAGAGCTCAACAGGACCGCCGTTCCTGCACTGGCGAGGTCAGTCGCGATCTCGAAGACGTGTTTGCTCATTCCGGGATCGAGCCCGCTCGCCGGTTCGTCGAGCACGATAACCGGCGGATCCCCGATCGTTGCCTGGGCGATCCCGACTAACCGGGTCATTCCTCCGGAAAGCGCCTCGACGGGCCGCTCGGCTGCATCCTCGAGGCCGACTTGCTCGAGTCGTTTCCTCGCGTCGGCCTCTCCGGCTCCGACCAGCGACGAGTAAAACTGCAACGTCTCGAGGACGGTAAAACCGGGTCGAAAGGCTGGCTGTTGTGGAAGATAGCCGATTCGGCGGGTTGCATCGGTGCCACGGTAGCGAACCGCTCCGTTGGTCGGCTCAAGCAGGCCGGCGAGGACGCGAAGGAGCGTGGTCTTTCCGGAGCCGTTCGGTCCGATCAGTGCAGTTATCGTTCCCTCACCGAAGGTAGTCGTGATATCATCTAGTACTTCGACGCTGCCGTAGTTGTAGTCTGCTGACGTAATCTCCAATACTGGGGTTTGTCGTATCATGAGTTCGTTAGGCTGCGCTGTCACAGGGCCACGCTCGGTCTTGCCACGCGGTTCGCTCGAGTAGCTCGGGGTTGTTCGGCTCACAGGTCGGCGCTAGATCGACGATACTCCCGGTCCGCATTCCGGGAACAGTGCCTTCGAGGCCGGCGAGTGCCTCGAGGGCAGGTGCCTGCGCGAGTGTCGGTGTGCCGTCGACTCGGTGCAACCGCTGATCGACTGGATCGGTCGGCGAGTACGCTCGGTCGATCGTCTCGCCGTCGCCGAAACCGACTGCCCCCTGCCAGTAGTTACCGCTTCCATCGTCGGTCCAGACTCGAAGTGGACCGGAACTTGCCGTCGCGTGTCGCTCGTTCTCGACGAAATCGTTCTCGAGCACCTGGTTCGTCGGCAACAGTACCTGTACGTCGGCCCCAACCTCGTTGCCCGCGATGACGTTGCGTTCATAGATCGAGTTCGTCGCGGAGATCTGTAACCCGACGTTATTGCCTTCGAGAACGTTTTCCGCGACGTACGAGTCGCTCCCGCCAGGTGAGAGCGCTTGCTCCGTATCCCGAATGTCGTTGTTGACAATCGCGTTGCGTTCCGGCCCGGTCATGATGTAAATCCCCGTGTTGGATTGCTCTCTGAGCTGGTTGTTTCCGAGAAGCGCATCCGACGTATGCATGAGATGGATTCCCAGCCGGTTCCCCTCGAGTTCGTTATCGCGAACGACGAGGCCGTGGGAGTGGTGGGAGTACACCGCGTCTCTGCCGTCATACACTGTCGTGTGTTCGATCACGCCTGGCGTACGAAACGCGAGGATTCCTGCGTGTCCGTCCGACCAGTCCGCCGGACTGTGAACGGTGACGTTTCGGACGACAGACTCGCCGCTGCGGCGAAGGAGCACACCCGTCACTGACGAATCGACGGTGACGTCTTCGATCAGCGATTGGTTTGCGGTGTGAACGGCGATTCCGGCATCGCCGCTCGCGTAGTTTCGCTCGAACGTCTCGTCCCAGTCACCGGTTTCGTTCTCGGTTCCGGGCAACTCCGCTTCACCGCCTCGCTGTGATCCTTGTGACCCCGAACCTGTAACGGCCAATCCGACGACTGCGGTCCGATCCGCGGTCGTCGTGATGACCGAGCCGGTGCCGTCACCACGGACAGTAACGTTTCCGTCACCACGAAGCGTCAGCGGTCGCTCAATCTCGAGTGTCTCTTCGTACTCGCCCTCGGGAATCACGATCGTGGTGTTTTCGGGAGCCTGCTCGATCGCTTCCTGAATCGTCTCCGTATCGTCGCCGACCACTATCGAAACGGGCCGTTCGCGGAGTTCTCTCGCGGAGTCGACACGCTCGTCGGCGTCCTGGTGTTGGCCCTCAACCCGATCCCGGACGACGCTCGCATCGTCTATCTCGAATCGCTCGTCGAGCAGGTCATCCCACGCGAGCACCGTTCCACCGTGGGCGTCGGCGAACGCGGTTGCATCGTCGCGCTGCGAGAACGGGATGGGTGTCTCTCCACTCGGCGTTCTGGCGTCGCTTCCGTGAACGAACCATGCGTCTTCCCCGTTAGTCCAGGCTGGACCACTATCGGCCGTCGGGTAGCCGTCAGTAGTCAACTCGAGGTCCACGCTCGAGTAGTCCGTAACGTAGACCGTCTGAGGATGGCCGAACCGTTGTGTGTGGCCGTCCTGTCGCTGTGTCTCAACGAACCGCTCCACGCCGTAGTAACCGACGACGTACTCGTATTGCGAGTAGAACACCTGTGCCTTCGGCAGTTCGACACCTTCCTCGAGTCCGTACTCGTCGTCCGCAGCAAGACCCATCGAAACTGTATCGTCGAAAGATGCCGGTTTGGGTGCTGCCGATTCTACATCGATTACGAAGACACCCACCGCAGCGAGGGCCCCCAGTCCGAGAACAACTCCCACTAACACGATTCGCCAACGAGGTCTGGGCACAGTCGAATTTAGGCTGCTTCGTACGTATACCGTCTGGTATACCCTTCGAATCGAATAGCTGCGGCAACAGACGACCCGGAACGACGGCCGATGATCGCGTGTCCGATGTCGTCTACTACTCGAACAGCCCATCCGAGCTGCCGAAGACATACGCGTTCCCGGAGTCCCGACTCGTCTATGGCGAGCCGGAATCCGCCGACGACGGCCGACAGGTCACGGATCGGATCCGATTTCAACTGTTTGAGGAACTGTTCACACGGGACCAAGAAGACGACGGTGCGGTGGCCGTCCTCAGACGCTAGGATCGATTACGCTGACGAAGCTGCCGAGGCTCGGGTGCTTGCCGAGGTCTACGCGACCGTCGAAGAACGGAGTAAGATCACAGACTGACGAAATCGATGTCGCGAGTGTCCTCGAAAATCAGAGATGGCACCGCTACCGCGGAGTTGGTGATCGAAGGCCCCAGCCACAACGATCGGTTGCGACCGCGACACGGTTGTCGAACGAAGACAAAGTCACGGACTGATGTCATTCTAGCTTAATGGTATGTTAGAGCCGGTTCGGGGTGGTATCACGAATGTCAGTTGAATACACCGATGAGGTCACGCTGTGACTTGAAGATAGCAGCGTCGAGGTCCAGGACGAGCGTCGTTTCTCGTCGATCGAGTTCACGATGGATGCTACCGTCGGGACGTACCACCAGCGAGTGGCCGGCATACCTCATTAACCGGGAATCGGGAGTGTCGCGTTTTCCCGTTCGGTTCGCACCGATAGTCCATCGAACGCCGTCGAGCGCTCTTGTCCGGAGCAGGAGCCGCCAGTTGTCCCGATAGGCGTCCGGCCACGCCCCTGGTACGATCAGTGCTGTAACGTCCGCTCGAGCCAATGTGGCGCTGTCCTCGACGAAGTTGAGATTGTAACAGGTCTGTAGCCCTGCAGTGCAGACGGGCGTTTCGACCGTGACCAACTCGTCGCCAGGAGTGAGGAGTTCCGCCTCGCTGTCCCAGAGATGGCGCTTCCGATAGATCGCGAGATCCCCAGCAGGTCCGATGTACGCAGTAGCGTTGTAGAAGGTATCGTCTGCCGCTTCGACGAAGCCGACAACGAGCGCGATTTCGTGTTGTTCCGCGAGAGACCGCAACTCTTCGATCGGAGCACTGTCTCGAGCGAGCGCAGCCGCTTCGATACGCTCGTCAGCCACGAATCCGGTTAACGTGTGCTCGGGGAAAAACAGCGAGATCGACGTCACTGCCGAAGCCGTCGATACACTCTCAAACGGTTTCGAAATTCGTCTCGACTGCCAGATCCTCGAGTTCTAACTGGTATACTGCGACTGTCAGTTGCATACGGTATTCACTCACAGAAACTTCGATAAACTACCACGATTGCTGCTCAAGGAAAGACCCGGCTGGCAGTCAGAAGACCGTTGGAAACAGTACGTAGACGAATACCGTTGTCAAGAGTCCGCCTGCGAGCAGGTAGTACACGACGGGAATTAAATTAAGTCGGATGATACGCCCAGTCTCACCCACAAGTCCGACGGTTGCGAGCGCAGCAATTACGTTGTGGACCGCGATGACATTACCGATCGCTGCACCGATCGAGTGAGCGCCGACCAGAATCTGTGTCGGCATGCCGAGACTCTGAGCGACCTCGAATTGGAACGCACTAAACGTGATGTTGCTGACCGTGATCGAACCTGCAATAAATGTGCCGAGCGCGCCTATCGCCGGCACGATCAGCGGATAGGCTGGACCGATTGCTGCCGCAGTTGCATCTGCGAGAACGACGATCATGCTACCATCGGGAACCGCTTCAGGGGATGCAGCGCCGGCCTCAGCATGGGCGTTGGTTTCAAGCATGATCTCAACCATCGCGATGACAAACACCAGCGCGATTAGCGGTGAAACGATCTTTCCGCCTGCCTCATGCCATGCGCCCGCTACCTCGTCGACATTCATCCGGAACAGCGGGATCGCAAGCAATGCACTGAGCACGAGCCAGGTACCAGGAACGTAAGCCCACTCGATCGCGCCCCCGAGTTCAGTGCCAAAAATCAACGACCACTCGAGAACCGGTCCGACGGTGAAATGGCCGATATCGGATTCAAGGCCTGTAACTGGCCCACTCTGTAGGAATTCCGCGACGGGTTCGATCACACGAGTTCCTATTAGGAGGACGACAAGGATTCCGTACGGAGCCCACGCACGCAGTAGTGACATCGACGCCTCGGTATCGGTGGCAGCGTCGAGTTCATCACTGTCTGGTTCGATACTGCCGACCCAGTGATCGGGCCACTCCTCACGGGGTGGGAACTCCCAGGTGTCCTCTGGCTCGAGGTAGCCGGACCGAAGTGTGCCGACGACGATTACGCCGCCGACCATCGCGGCAAACAGCGAGGGCAGTTCAGGACCAAGGAACCACGCCGTTAGCACGTACGGGACGGCGAACGCGACTCCAGCGAACAGACACAGTGGGATAATCCCACGGACCGGGGCGAGGGATCGCTCGTCGCGACTACCGAAAAAGTAGACAACCATCCCAACGGCGAACAGCGGCATCAACACGCCGAGAACACCGTTAAACACGGCAGCCCAGGCTCCTGCGGTCGCCGAGTAACTGGCAACGGACATCCCCTCAGCGGCGATCGTCGACTCGACGCTCCCAAGCGGCTGCTGGTAGCCGACGATAATCGGCGTCCCGACTGCCCCAAATACCGTCGCGACCGCGTGGCCAACGAGTGCTGCGACGACGGCCGCAAGTGCAGGAAATCCGAGCGCAAGCAACAGCGGTGCCACGACCGCGGCTGGTGTTCCGAAGCCGGCAACGCCCTCGATAAACGTTGCGAGAAAAAAGCCCAGAAGCACGATCTGCACCCGCCGATCTTCGCTAATAGAAGCGAAACCCTGATTGATGCGATCGACAGCGCCTGATCGCATCAACGTGTAGAGCAACACGAGTGCACCGAAGACGATCCAGAGGATCTCGAGGGCAGCCAATGCTCCTCTGAGACTCGCCGCGGCGATCCATTCGATTGGCATATCCCAGACCACGAAGCCGACGACTGCAGCGACGAGCCACGCGACCGGCATTGATCGTTCGGCCGGCCACAGGAAACCGACGAGGAGAACAGCAACGACTACCAGCGGAGCGAGTGCGGCCCCGATCTCCACCGGATTCATCATTGCAGTCTCCATTCGTCCCGGTGGTCGTTCCCCGAGATACTATCCACCGAATCACTCGACAAATAAAGCAAACCAGTCATCGCTCGGATAACTTTGTCACGGTACTGTATATGTATCGAAGTTTTTGCAGATATTTTGTAGTATATGTCCTATGATGATGAGAGAAGCGTTGGCAGACGGCTCTACAGCCCGGGAGATTACGCTCGAGCAATCGATAGCTCGACGTCCGCCCCCGGTGCTCCCGTCACAGTCGCGCCGAGCCTGCTGGCTACTCGTTTCACTGGTGCTTACAGCGAGTTCAATAGAACAACGCTCTCGACATCATCCATGCGGTGTCCCTGAACACCGGCTACACATTGAGAGAAAACGTTTCTGCAGAAAGATACCCACCAAGACAGCCAGGAACTGCAGCGATTGGACCATAGAACACGATGAGTGGAAGTGCTGTTACTACCCAGAGATAGATTCCGGAAAGCGCAGAGTCCCCAGCAGAAACGTTCGAAAGTGGAAAGGCGACGAGTAGAAAGAGCGCAAAGACGAATACGCCGCCGATTCCAGCACCTCCGCCATCAACCCATCCATCAGCAGAATTAGCCGTAACTGCACCCGCAACGAGGCCGCCGACAAACCCAGTAGCGACCAGTATGAGCCCGAGATTCTCGATAACGACAGCAATCCCGGTCATTACTGCCGCCTGAACAAACGCACCGGCAAGGATTGGTCGCCACCTAACTACCATATCTGGGCGTTTTGTAGGTGGTTTGTATACCATATAAATAAGTTATAGATCGCCTCACTTAGTGTTACGAACAT
Source organism: Natronococcus amylolyticus DSM 10524 (assembly GCF_000337675.1). GTDB lineage: Archaea > Halobacteriota > Halobacteria > Halobacteriales > Natrialbaceae > Natronococcus > Natronococcus amylolyticus. The sequence goes on from NZ_AOIB01000028.1 coordinate 303,884, forward strand.
AATCAGTGACAACACGGCTGTCGTAGTGATTGACCTCCAACGAGAGTACTTCGAGGAAGACCGTCCGTGGTATGTCCCCGATTGCGACCGAGTCCTCGAGAACTGCCAGCGGATCCTCGACGCCGCACGGGAGACCGACGCGACGGTTGTTCACGCACGCCACGTCCAGCCGACTGAGGACTCGCCCGTGTTCGCATGGGGGTCCGAGTATACCGAGATCATCGACGATATCGACATTTGAGACAACGAGTATCTCGTCACGAAGACGACGCCCAACTGCTTCCGAGATACCCGCCTCGACGACATCCTTGCCCGGAACGGCATCGAAAACGTCGTCAGCACCGGTCTCCTCTCGGCTATTTGCGTCGACACCACCGCCCGAGATGCTGACGCTCGCGGCTACAACTCCAACTACGTGAAGGACGCGACGAGTATGTTCCCCGTAGATGGCACAGACCCAGCCGAAGTCACCGAAATCATCGCCACCGTTCAAGCCACCATCTTCTCCAACGTGCTCTCGACTGACGACGCTATTGAGAAACTCAAGTAACGACGCCAGTCGTCGGTAGCGGAGCGAGCGATCCGGTGGGGCTTTTTGTGCCGGCCATCATACTTCACTCGTCCTGTGGGTTCTGGAGGGAGGAGTTCGTCCGTGGTTATCGAGAGATCCTCTGGGGTGTGATACATTTCACATATGCTACAGGAGGGGTAAAAGAAGGAAGACATCGAATGAGGAGTATGGCCACTCTCGAACGATCTCCCGCTGTGCTCTCGTTATCGGATCCACAGGCAACGAACCTCAAACTTTCCGGCGGGAAGGGTGCAAACCTCGCCAAACTCGTCTCGGCTGGGCTTCCCGTTCCGGACGGGTTCTGCGTGACAACCGCTGTCTACGAAGAACTCGTAGACGAGGAGATTACCACGATGATCGACGACCTCGAAGCTATTGATCCGATCGATACCGAGAGATTGCGGGAGCGAGCGACGGAGCTCCGGGATACTATCCGAGTGAAAGAATTCCCGGAGGACGTCCGGGCAGCTATCGAGGTCCAGCTGGAACCGGGTGTCTCGTACGTCGCCAGATCGAGTGCGACGGCCGAGGACCTCCCGACGGCCTCGTTCGCCGGGCAACACAGCACGGTGCTCGACGTGAGTTCCCTCGAGAACGTTACCGATGCGGTTCTCGAGTGTATGGCGAGTCTGTTTACCGATCGGGCGGTATCGTACCGAGCGAGAAACGAGATCGCACACGAGGAGGTGTCGGTGTGCGTCGTCGTTCAGGAGATGATCGACGCCGACGCATCCGGCGTGCTGTTCACGGCCGATCCGCTCACCGGCAAGCGGACTGTAGCTTCGATCGACGCCTCGACCGGACTGGGTGAAGCGGTCGTTTCGGGAACGGTGACAGCAGAAAACGTTCGAGTAGACCGAGAATCCGGCGAAATCCTCGAATACCGGGCCGGAGTCAGTGGCGACGATGGATCCGATCTGTTCGGCGCGAATGAACCGACAGTTGACATCGAGACCGGAGACGTACCGGACGCCGAGGACGACCGAGTTCTCACCAACGAGCAGGTGACAACGCTCGTCGCGTACGGTGAGGGGATCGAACGCTCGTTCGGTTTTCCACAAGATATCGAGTGGTCGATCGCCGACGGTCAGTTCTGGATGCTGCAAACGCGTCCGATAACTACGCTCTCTCCACTCCCCGAACCGCGGCCCGATGACGGCGCGCTGCACGTCTACTACAGCTGGAATCACCGGCAGGGGATGACCGAGGCGATGCCGCCGCTCGTGGCCGATTACTGGTCACGGACCATGGACGTACTGTTCGACCGATTTGGGTCCGATCCCGAGACTGGACTGTCGAGTGCGACCGCGGGTGGGATGGTGTACATCGACATCACACCACTCCTGCAGTCGGACAGGCTCGCATCGTACCTCCTTGAGGGGCTCGAGGACTTCGACAGGCAGGCGATTGCGCCCCTCGAGGAAATTCGTAAGCGTCGTGGTGACGAACTCGCCCAGACGTCCGTGCTTCGAGGTACATCGCTCACACAGACGCTTTCGAGCGTCGGGAAGCTAGCACCCGTCGTCGGACAGACGCTTGGATCTATCCTCCAAGGAATGGTGGACCGCTCGTACGAGGAGGTGCCCCACAGAGCACGACAGTGGGCAGACGCCACAGCAGAGGAGATGATTCGGGAGATCCGATCAGGTGATTCAGCGGCAGATCGCCTGCAGATTGCTCTCGAGAAAAATGACGAGTTTAGCTGGGAAGCCATGGAGTGGGCGCTGAAGCTGTGGAACGTCTACTTCTACAGGGCAACCCTGCGGCGGCTCTGTCCCAATACTGACGACGAACTCGAGGCCCTCGAGCGAGGACTGCGCGAGAACGTTACTACCACGATGATGATCGAACTGGGGGATGTCACTGATATCGCCCGCGACAACCCAGACGTCGAGCAAGCGTTCGAAGGGAGCCACGACCTCGAGGAAATACGCGAGGTGGCCGGCGGCGAGGAGTTCACCGCTGCGTTCGAGAACTTCCTTGATGGGTACGGGTTCAGAGCCCCCGCTGAAATCGAGTTCTCTCGCCGGCGATATCACGAGGATCCGTCACCGCTGTTGGGCACTGTTCGGGCGAAACTCGAAACTGGTGAACCGGGAGACCATAGAACTCACGTCGAACGCTTGGAGACCGAAGCCGAGCGAGCGATCACTCGCCTCGAACGACAGGCGAGTGGAGAACGGTTCGGCTCGATTCGACGACGTCTCGTCCGTCCGTTCGCACTGCGGTACCGGAGCTATCTCTCGATGCGGGAGGTCACCAAGTATGCTCTTTCGCAACTGCTGGATGAAACTCGGCGACAGGTACTTGCAGCTGGTGAGAAACTGGAACGAGAAGGCCGTCTCGAAGACGTGAACGACGTTTGGCTCTACGACTTCGACGAATTGCTATCCGAACTCACGAATCCCGACACGCCGATCGACGTCGATCTCGATGCACGACGGGCCGAACAGTTCCACCACCAGCAACTTCGTGCACCGCGTGTCATCACCAGTGAGGGGGAGATCCCCCGAGGTGGTATTGTTTCGGACGTCGATACCGATGGATTCGTGGGCATTCCGACAGCCAGTGGCGTCGCACAAGGACAGGCCCGGGTCATCGAAGAACCGAGCGACGCGACCCTCGAAACTGAGGAGATACTCGTTGCCCCACACACCGACCCCGGCTGGACGCCGCTGTTTCTCAACGCGGCTGGGCTGGTGACTAATAACGGCGGGAAGATGACCCACGGGTCGATCGTCGCCCGAGAGTACGGAATCCCATCGGTGGTCGTCGCTGGGGCAACGGAGCAGATAGAAACGGGGCAGCGAATTCGAGTCGATGGTAACCGGGGAATCGTCGAATTGCTTGATGACTAAATGTGACCAGCGAAGGCGTCTATCGTGGCTCAAACTATTATGCGGTCTCACCGCATCTGTTGCGGTATGCGTAAACTCTCGCTCACGCTATTGATTCTCGCGCTGATAGGATGGTTGATCGCCGGTGTCGCACACGTACGGAGTATCCAATCCAATAACGAAGACGAGAGATTGAGGTTGACGATGAGACGAAACCAATGTCTTCTGCTGTCGAGTATTTCCATGAACTCGTTCGTCGTGATCGCTCTGTATCGATACGCGAGAGAATTTGTGCATCGAAGGGGCTGATACTAGACAGAAGCGATCGGATCTTCACTGTTCGATTCTCAGATTGTCCCCGATTGGTGGTTGAGAACTGGTGTGAAGATACCCACCGAGATAGATAGGCACACATCTGCATAGCCATCGTGTTAGATTCTCGAAATCAGGAAACGAATGAATTCAGAAGAGGACGATAGAAGCCGACCGAACCCAGGAAAGCGAAGATCGATAGCGTGAACCGTCTTAGCTGTATATATTCGAGAAAGGTCCTGGTCACAGACTGGATTCGAACGCATCGTCTCGTTTCGTTTTTCCTTCTGACATACGCCATCTCCTGGAGTCTCAACGGAGTCGTGATCGCCCTGCAGATGGAACCGTCGTGGACGCGCTGGATCCTCAGCGGGTTTCTCAGTGCGCTTGGACCCGCGATTGCTGCCGTAATTGTGGTTCACGTCAGTGACGACGATCTTCGAGCGTGGGCGCGTGGCATCGTTCACTGGCGTGTTCATCCGAAGTGGTACGTGGCCGCGATCGGAATTCCTGCTGCCATCGCGCTGAGCGCCGCAGCCATGGCTACGCTACTCGGCGGCCCGATCGATTTCGGCGCGTTCTCGCCGAACCTGCTCACGCTTGTGTTCGGCGTTCTGTGGGGTGGCTGGCACCTTCCGCTGTTTTTCGATCCGGCCGCCCCACACGCACAGTGGCCGCTCGCGTCGCAGCTTTCGTACTTCGTCGGCATCGTCGGATTCTCGGTGCTCTTGGCCTGGGTCTACAACGGCTCGCGTGGAAGCATCCTGCTCGTCATGATCATGCACGGGAGCGAAAATGCCCTCGGTGCACTCGTCCCGCTCGACGTCGATCTCGTCATCGTAGACGGCGTCCCGGATTGGGGACTGCTCGTCTCACTCAACATCTCTCACGTCGTGGTGACATGGGTATTCGCGCTAACCGTCATTATGGTCGTCGGAACCGGGCTACGTGCCACGAGACTGTCAGCGGTCGGTACGACCGGCACAACACAGCAGCATGAGCGAGCCTGACATCCTTTCACGGCTATACCCAGGAACTCCCCCACCGGGAATTGAATCACTGGTAAGCAGGAGATTTGCAGATTCCCATTCGCGTTCGATTTCATCCTCGAATATTGCGGCTGGATGTATTCCGAACAGGAGTATGGTATTTTCAATTGTTAACGTCTACTAAAAGTCAAATCCAGTAAAGGCAATCTGGAGACAGCGATAAATACCCAATTACTCGGTTGGTATTCTTCGGTTCTTGTATCCAGATCGCACGTATAGTGAACGTCTGGTCCATCGCTTTCGGCGTGAAACAAACAAAATCGGCGTGCTGAATCCATTCTCTATCTTCAGCAGGCTTCTCTTGATAGCTACCGTAGGAATCGATTGCTGTTCCGTTACCCGCTTGATCTGGATGTAACACGCTGTTTGTGGCACCTGATGTATGGGGTGTGCCAAGCGTGCGAGATACACAGCGCGGATGTTGCACGGGATTCGCCTCGATCTGCGTCGATAGTGATCGACCTGTACAAAGTAGGGATGCAGCAGGCTAACCTCGATTTTTCCAAGAGAGAAGAACCGAATCAACCGATCAATCGAACTGCGAACCGGGCTGAGATACGGTAGTTCGTCTAGGAAAATGATTCGTAGGCGGAGATTATAGGCCGTTAGAACCTTCCTTCTCAGCTTCAATTATTTGTACAAACATTTCAAGCCCTGTCTAACAATAGTGCGAGAGACTGATCGTGAACTTTGTATGAGAACTGATGAAGATAACGGCGGCAAGAAATTCAAACGGAGAACATACTTGCAAGGGATTACTACGGCTGGTGTGGCCAGTACAGTCGGGTTGGGTGGACTCTCGACGATGTCTGCGGCTGCGCAGCAGGAAGCACCTCAACAGAATCAGCAGAGCGTTGTCGCGGAGTTCTGTGGAACGTTTTCACCTGGACCACAGGTCCAACAGTGCATCGCGTGTGTCGAGGCGCAAGAGGAATGTGACGAAGTCGGTCCGCTGTTTCCGCTGTTCACGGGCCTCACCGGGCAGTGTTTCACCCCCCAAGAGATCCCTGAAGGGGCTGACTACATTACGCTCAAAGCGGGGTTGAACTGCTACATCGCCCCCGTCGAGGAGGGCGTCACTACGTTCTGTCTACCGCCGGGTTCGCCCGATATCAGCAACGCAACGTTCTACGAGTGCGATCCTGATGACCCACAACCCGCGCTCATGGATTTCAGAGTGACCTGTGACGAGATCACTGTCACCACGATGAACATCCCTGACGGGGCGGAACTGACCGCGGAGGTTACTTTCCTCGACGCTGACGGCGAGGAGTCGACGCAGACGTTCACGGCGACCGTTCAGGACAACACTGCAACGTTCACCCTGCCGGGAGACCTCAACCCGACGAACCTCGTCGTCATCTCCGGCGACCTCGTGCTTGACGACCAGGAGGTCGTCGCAGAGGACGCTCCGTGCACACCGGAGCCGCCAGACCCCCCGGAGCCGGAGGATCCGCGCATCGAGGACCTCGAGGTGACCTGTGACGCGATCACGATCACGACGACGGACATCCCCGAAGGTGACGTCCTTTTCGCGACGGTCACATTCGTCGGCGATATCGTCGAGACGTACGACGTGCCCGTCGGAGCGGACGGCGTCGCAGTGATTCCGTTACCCGGAGATCTCGACCCCTCGTTCCTCCAGATCGTCTACGAGGGCGAGACGCTGTTCGAGGGTAACATACAGGCGATCGATGCGCCGTGTGCGGAGGTGCCACCGAAACCCCCGAAGCCCCCGAAAAAAAAGAAGGGCAAGAAAAAAAAGCACGCCTACAAGCGCAAGAAGCGCAAGTACAAGAAGGCCAAAAAGAAGCACAAGAAGGGATGTGTGAGTGAAAAAGAGCTGCAGAAGAAAAAGCGCGCCTACAAGCGCAAGAAGCGCGAGTACCAGAAGTATAAGAAACGGTGTAAGTAGCCGTTCCGAATCGGTCGAGTGTTCTGCACGGAGCACGCTTACACGGGTCGTTCAATACACCACGTCGGAACGACCGCCACCCGTTTCATTCCAGGTGCGACATTCGCACATGTAGTGAGCGGGTGGTTCACTGGTTTCGACGTGAAACAAACGAAGTCCTCGTGCTGCATCTATCCTCTATATTCATCAGTAATTCCCTCCAGTATAATTATGAACTCTGGGTTATCTGCTGAATAGGCAGCGCGAATGTGTCACGAGTAGAAAACCAACCAGGTGACTGTTCGGAACTTCGTTATTGTTCTTTGAGACAGATTTCGTCCGGTTTCACGCGTACTTCGAACCCTTGGTACTCGAAGCGGACAATTATATTGTCCTTGGTCTCAACGAGAGTGTCAAGCGCATCTGTATCTATTGTATAGTATAACGGTGGGAGCTCCTCGAGAGGAATGTCCCGAATCGTTGCCACGGCTTTTACTACTTCCACCGTAGCGGATTTGTCTTTTTCAGTTCTACGAATCGGGAATTTCGGATCCATAATTAGAGTATGCTCTCCGTAGTAGTAGTGCAGCCGCTGACAACCAATCCATGGGAACCATCCGCATAGTCGGCTATTTTAGCTCTCAGTGATGCCTGTATTAGGGAATTTGGTTAAATATATTCACCTGATATTTAAAAATATTCGATGAGCTAATAAACCAGTTGTACTTGGCTTGATACTGAGTGTCTCCACTGGGATTCACACCCGGTATCCTACCGCCGCGCGCCGGCTGCGCGCCGGTTGCGGTCGGATGCAGTTGGATGCAGCCGGTACGGATGCAAGGGTGTTATAGAACTATTCACACGGGGTTGTTTCCATCTTGCTCTCAGTGAACCATTCGTTACGTAGATGTGTAGACGTAACGCCGTCTATTCNGTTATAGAACTATTCACACGGGGTTGTTTCCATCTTGCTCTCAGTGAACCATTCGTTACGTAGATGTGTAGACGTAACGCCGTCTATTCCATCAACTAATAGAGGTGTTGAGAGAGCCGTGCTGGATACAGCGCGCGAATGCAGCACAAGATTCGGCTCGATCGACGAACGTGGTGATCGGACAGAACAGGGAACGTAGTTGGAAAGCGCTACAATCGAAATGATAGCCATCTAAAATGGCGCGTCGCTTTTCGGAAGACTCGAATGCACGACAGGGGTATTGTGGGCAAAATTGCCGCTTAGTCCACGTCGCTGATGAAGGACAGCACCTCGTCGGTGAAGCGCTCTGGTGCGACGAAATACAACGCGTGCCCGTGCCCATCGAAGGTAACGAGGCGACTGTTCGGTAACGTGTCGTGGACTTTTTCAGCACTCTCTTTGAGCCACCCGCTCTCAGTCCCGACGGGAAGTAACGTTGGCGTAGTGAGGTTTTCGAACGGTGTGAGATCCCGCCCACCACTCTCCGCACCCGCTTCTAACTCGGGCAAGAGTGTTTGCGGAAACCTATCCGTGTACCGATCCCATACCGGTGCCGAGCGAATCGCATCGAGTTCGTCGGGCGCGAATTTGGCGATATCGCCGAGGAAGAGTGTATACGCCTGCTCGTTCTCCCCCGCCTCTATCAAGGTGATCATCTCTTCGACTGTCCCCTCTAAGCGGGCGAAACCCTCCTTGGAGACGATGGGGGGCTCGTAGAGGATTAGGCTCCGTAGATTGTCGATTCGCGGGGCCGCACCCAGTGCAACGAGCGCGCCATAGGAATGGCCGATGAGCGTCACCGGGTCGTCGATCGACTCGACGACTGCGACCACGTCATCGAACTGTGGGTCTGGTTTCCCACTGTACTCGTCAGGGGAGCCGCTGTCACCGTGATACCGTCGGTCCATTGCGTGGACGGTGGTGTGTTCCGCGAACCTCGAACGGACGTCGCCGAGTTCCCAGACCACGCGATCAACGGTGGAGCCGTGGACGAAGACGGACGGCGGCCCACTTCCCGACCGCTCGTACACGATTTCAGTCCCATCGGCGGACGTCACTGTCGCTATTTCTTTCTCTTCATCTGGCTCTGTTGCTTTCGACATGTGGTCTCTCACCCGGTGATTTCTATGGGAATTAGTCACATAGTTGCAACTGATGACGGATTTGCAAAGGCTAAACGAAACCCAGTCGATGATCGGGCTGCTGATCGGCTGACTCAACGCAGATCGCTCGGAACAAGCGCAGTCGATGTGCTGCATCTATCCTCTATATTCAGCAGGCCCCTCTTGACAGCTATCTGAGGGGCCAATTGCTGCGCCGTTACCTCCTTGACCTGTACATAGCAGATTGGCCCTGATCACAAGATCGGCTGTTTAACCAACAACGGGTGCAGTAGAGGGACTTCCGTTGGTGAAATATATGCGGTAGTAGATCTCGATAGAACGACGATCAAGATACTACGGAGTTGTGTGAGAAAGCGGCTGCTGCTCGAGCGGTGAGCCCATCCGAACAGACTGGTTGTCCTCGATGGATTCTGTCGCTGAAAGTGCAGCGGCTAGTCGCATCTCTGGGCCGACCATCGGATGCTCGAGTAACCGTTCCGGATCTGGTGGCCAAAACAGCGCACTCCCAAGCGGATCAGCAGGATCGCCGTAGCGATCTGGTGTGAGCAGCGTCTCGAGGAGTGAATCGGCAGCATCGAGGAGCGTCTGGTTCTCCTCGAGGTGGGTCGGAACAACGGGATCGCATCGCTCAGTGGTTGTCTGGAATGACAACGCCAGACGATACCCGTTCTCGTCGACACGGATGAGATCGAGTGCCTCAAGTCGATCGCGGTAGTTCCGGATCGTCCGTGCTGAAACATTTGCTCGGTCAGCAAGCTCACACTGTGAGAGATGTCTTTCAGCGGTGAGCAGTGTTTGAACGATTCGACCAGCTGTCGGCGGCAGATCGGAAAGCAATTGCTCAGGTTCGAGCGTTCCCAGGGCATAGCGGAGTTCGTCCGATCGAAGCTCTCGGTGGTCGTCTCGCCGGCGAGTTGCTGCAGTGCTCGAGCAGCGGCATAGGGTGAGCCAGTCAACGCCTGAAGCAACGAAACGATATCTCGAGTCAGTCGAAGATTCTTGGACTGCAGAATCCGCGTCGCAGCTGCGGCATAGGCTGTCCGGTCGACCGTCGACAGGGAGACGTGGACTGCGAACTCGGTAGCGTCCTCAGCGAGGGCTGCTGGCGACTCGAGTTATAAGTGTTTGGAGAGTGACGTTCTTTATCTAGGATGAGTACAGACCAATCAAATTCTACAGATGAACAGCCAACCCACGATCACGACCACGAGGACGTCGACGGTCCCGGATACCCGACGCCTGCGGCGATGCGGACCGAATCCGAACGGGAGAAAACGGCCTACGTGATGGCCCCCCGCGTCGGCATGGAAACCGACGGAAAGGATTTCGTCGGCGTCGTAGATCTCGATCCCGAGTCGGAGACGTACAGCGAGTTGATCGATACAGTGGAAATGCCGAACAAGGGTGACGAACTCCATCACTTCGGCTGGAATGCCTGTTCGTCGTCGTGTCACGCGGAGGGACTCGCCCGCCAGTATCTCGTAGTTCCGGGACAGCGATCCTCCCGCATTCACATCATTGACGCCGAAGATCCCCGGAATCCGCAGATCGTGAAAATTATCGAGCCCGAGGAGCTCTTCGAGTACGATCTTTCGGCGCCCCATACCGTCCACTGCGTCCCGGGTGGGAAGATAGTCATCAGCATGCTTGGCAACGCTGACGGTGAACTCCCTGGCGGATTCCTCCAGTTCGATCAGGAGGACTTCACGATCGACGGCCGGTGGGAAGCCGACACCGGTGAATGGGAAGGGATGCACTACGACTACTGGTATCAGCCTCGACACGACGTGTTAGTTTCCACGGAGTGGGCCGCTCCGAACACCTATTACCCGGGTTTCGACCTCGAGGATGTCGAGGCGGGCAACTACGGCGACAGCATTCATATCTGGGACTGGTCGGAGAAACGTCACGAACAGACCCTCGAGTTTGGCGAGGAGGGCCAGATTCCCCTCGAGGTCCGGATGAGCCACAACCCCGAGGAGACACAGGGGTACGTGGGGGCAGGCCTTTCCTCGAACATCATCCACTTCTACGAGACCAACGACGGCACGTGGGACTGGGACGTCGTCATCGAGGAGGAGGCCCGTGAACACGACGACTGGAATATGCCGGTGCCGTCGCTGATCACCGATACCCTGCTGTCACTCGATGACCAGTATCTGTTCTACGCGAACTGGCTCCACGGTAACCTTCGGATGTACGACGTAAGCGACATGGGCAACCCTCGGCTTGTCGATACGATCTGGGCTGGCGGGCTGTTCGGCGACCGCCAGGAGATTCAGGGGACCGACATCAGAGGGTCTCCACAGATGCTCCAACTTTCACGCGATGGCCGCCGGCTCTACTGGACGACCTCGCTGTTCTCCTCGTGGGACAACCAGTTCTTCCCAGAGATCGCTGAGGAGGGTTCGTTGATGTTCAAGGCTGACGTCTACCCGGACGAGGGACGGATGGAACTCGACGAGGAGTTCCTCGTCGACTTCGGCGACGCGCCGGGCGGTCCGGCCCGGGCTCACGAGATCCGCTGGCCCGGCGGTGACTGCACGAGCGATGTCTGGCAATGACCCGCTGCGACGACCCCAGCCACGTCGTCGAACTCCGTGATGCTGACGGGACAGTGGGGTCCCTCCGGATCCCGATGGGGGAGTCGATCGTCGACGCCGCCGAGTCGGCCGGGATCGATCTCCCCTACGGCTGTCTCTACGGTGCCTGTGGGACCTGCACCGCCCGGCTCCTCGAAGGGAAGTGTACCCACCAGGAGCCGCCGCGCGCGCTGAAAGACGATGTACTCGAGGACGGATACGTCCTTGCCTGCGTCGCCACCCCGGTGACCGACTGTACGCTCCGGGTAGGTCACGACGTCCAAGCGGAGGCGATAGGGACGCCCTGGCGGTGACGGCGGCGTACTGGACGGCCCGGGTGTTATAAAAAGCAAGGAGAATACCCGCGCCTTTAGGCGCGTGAGGACTGCTTCGACGATCTCGGAGCCAGCCGCTCCGAGGTCGTCACACTCATCAACCAGTTCTTCAACTTCGTCAACGAGTTCCGCTGAAAGAGCCACGCCAAACTTTTCTCTGGCCATTTTGAACCCCTCTCAGAACTCTGTGCACCGGGTGCACAGTCATTTATCTGGATGAGCGTCACTTTGGACATCACTATGACTCGCGAGCGGGCATGCAATGACGTTCAACGACTCCTATAGTAGATGCTGTCGGACGACAGTGAGTGAACTTTCAATCGCGTCTCACGGACCGCCGCCGTCGGCGACGGGCCTTCGGGCCCGATCGGTGTGCGAACCGATCTGTCCGACAGTCTGTATCGGCGATCGCCGGTAACACGCTGCCGCTCACTTCCGTAGGCCGTCGCGGTTATTGTCCTGACAATTGGCATATCGTTATATACGTGCCGGGTATGGTGTGCTACTATGAGCGGCGACTCAGCTGATCCGTACGATCGATACCGAGATCGGACACCGGCGTCGGCCGAGCTATCGGAGCGAGCTAAGCGGGTGCTGCCCGGCGGCGACACCCGATCGGTCACCTACCACGGTCCGTACCCGTCTTTTTTCACCGAAGCGTCGGGAGCGACGGTGACGACGGCCGACGGTGAGACGCTGCTCGATTTCCTCAACAACTACACGCAGTCAGTGCTGGGTCATGCCCCCGAGGCGCCCGTCGAAGCGGCGTGTGACCGACTCCAGCACGGCAACGACGTCGCGGCGCCGAACGAGGACATCGTCGAACTCGCCGAACGCCTCGTCGACCGGATTTCTTCGGTCGAGCAGGTCCGATTCGGCAACTCCGGCACCGAGGGGACGATGAACGCGATCCGGGGGGCGATGGCCTGGACAGAACGCGATCGAATCCTCAAAGTCGAAGGCGGCTACCACGGCACCCACGACACCGTAGAAGTGGCGGTCGGTGATGAGAGCGCACACGAGGGCATCCCCGACTCCGTCAAAAAGCGCGTCGACGCCGTCCCCTTCAACGACACCGAGGCGCTCAAAAACCGCTTCGAGTGCGCCGGCGAGGAGTACGCGTGTTTCATCCTCGAGCCGATTATGGGCGTCGGCGGTATGATCCCCGCCGAGGAGTCGTATCTCGAGACCGCCCGCGACCTCACCGCAGCCGCCGACTCGCTTCTGCTATTCGACGAGGTGATGTCGTTCCGGCTGGCCCCCGGCGGCGCCCAGGAGCGCTACGGTGTCGAACCGGATCTCACGGCGCTCGGAAAGCTGATCGGCGGGGGGCTGCCGATCGGTGCCTTCGGCGGCCGCGAGGACGTCATGTCCCAGTTCCACCCGGAGACTGGCGGCCTCAAACACTCGGGAACGTTCAACGGCAACCCGGCGACGATGGCCGCCGGCGCCGCGTTGCTGGATCAGTACGATGCCGATCGGATCGAGGCGCTGAACGAGCGTGGCGACCGCTTCCGTGAGCGTCTGCAGGGGATCGGGGACGTGTCCGACCGCCCGGTCCGGATCACCGGCGACGGCTCGCTGTTTCAGATCCACGTCACGGACGAACCGGTGACCGACTACGAGAGCTCGACCGCCGGCGAGCCGCCGCTCGAGGATCTCTTCATCCGGATGCGCAACGACGGAATTCTGCTCGCCCCCCGCGGAATGGGGAACCTCTCGACGGCTATCGAAGACGAGCACACCGATACCTTCCTCGACGCGTTCGAGGAGGCGATCGATCGCATCCCAGAAGCGAACTCGACAACCGCCGTTTAGTAGCCGACGAACCCAGTATTCGGCTCGGTTTGAACTCCGGTACGGATGGTCTCGTCGGATCAGAGGACCTCGATCAGCGAGAGACCGTCGTCGGGTGTGATGCGGTCGATGTCCGTCTGGTACCGGATCAGTGTAGCGCGTTACCGGCCAGCGCCATTCCGGTACCGGCGCTCACCGGTACCGATCTCCACTGGACGGTATGAAAGACAATCGCCGAGCCGGCGTCTTAGGTGCCTCTGACGACTCACGTTCCGACTGCGCGTACACGTCCACGAACGACCAGGGAGCCGATGAGCGTCCCTAGCGGGTCGTCAGCGTCGACGGTCGGCGAGAGTGCCGTCTGTCGCTTCTCTTCTCGAGCTTCGAACAGCTGCCGGTAGCAGGCGAACGTACCGTATTTCGACTGATATAGGACTCCTCAGAAGAGAATTATCTGTTCCGACTACAAAGGCATTCATGACTTTGTGATGACCGACCAGTGACGAATCGATGGATTTCAAACGCGAGTGCATACATTTTCTCAGCTCGATGCGCTGTAGCAAGCCCATCTTGATAATATGTTTTTGCTCGGTGGTCGCGCCATAGATCTGTGAGATCTTCTGCAGTCGCTTCTGAGAAAATTCCGACTGTGGCCGCTTCTCGATATACACCGGGATGTGTTCCAGGCAAATCATCTGGTTCCAGAGTCCCTCGTTCCAAGAGTCGAAACTCGACCGTTCGCTCAATAGCTACGAACGATGCTTCGATCACGAGCATGTAGTATCCTTCTTCGCGAAGTGCCTCTGCGCCAGCGAGTAGCCGACATCCTTTCCGAAGTTGGAGTACCGCTGCGTCTTTAGTATCCAGACCGAACTCGATCTTGGTTGGGCATTGGTCGAACGCTGCTTGTGCATCAGCGATCAGTTGTTCAATCTGTGTACTACTCACGTGCAAAGACCTCTTTTCGGAGTGACTGTAGCCGTTCGCTTCCGTAGACGGTGATTCCTTCGTGGAAAATCTCTCGGAGCTTCGGCCCAGCACGGTGTGCACTTTCTACTGACTCGACATATGGTTCGAAGGCAAATCGATCACCGTCGAATCGTCGTTCACTGAGATCGCTAACAACATCTGCGACACGACGTCGAGCGGTGGTTCGAGTGCCCTCAATAACCACGAATAGATCGATATCGCTCTGTCTGTCAGCCTCTCCACGAGCGACACTTCCGAACACAATAATCCCGAGAACGCCCTCGATCTCCTCGGATTCGCTGACAGCCTTGTGGACTTGTTCGACGAACGTGCGTACTGGATCCTGAAATTCGGATTGTTCAATTGCGAGTATGGGATCGTCTTTTTCGAGACGGTCGCGGCTGATTGTGACGTAGTTTCGCTGTGGTGTCTCTCGGATTTCAACAGCCCCAATTTCGTGGAGTAGGTCAACGGCTCTCCAGACCGTTGAGCGGGTTACGTCCGTTGCATTGACGAGTTCCGCTATTGTGAACTCTGTCTCGTGAGCATCGGCTAAGAGACGAAGGATGTCGTCAGCAGCACTGATTCGGAAGAGGGGTTTTTGATCGCCTGCATCAATATCGATACAGACCCGTATCCCTTGTTGCGTTGTTTCAGACACTGTCTGATATCGTGCAACGACATATAAATAAATGGCGCTGCGTTTGTCGTTGAAATACGACCCAACTTCACTTTCTTATCCCTGTGGTGAGTGACTGTTGGCAGACTGGTGGTCCTACAGCGACCGGCGTCTCTTGGCCTAGTTGCTCGGTACCGCTCAGCCTGGCAACCGGTTTGTTTATAGGAAAGAGAACAGATACGGCCGAACTCAACCACTTTATGTTACGACTGGAGGTCCGTTGCTCCGTGGGTATGATCGTAGCCAGAATGGTCTTTGGGATTTCACTCACACGTTTTTGCGACCGATCGCTGGATGTGAGCTCGCAGTGCATCTGTTGCGAGCGATCCGGTGACGTGCCCTTTCTCTAGAACGCCAAGATCACTCTCTTCGTAGGCGAATCGTTGTGTTTCGAACTCGATGATTCGGTCATAGCGAGCGAGCAGCGGGTCACAGTCGTCCGCGTTGTCGCTGGTGAAGGCATCCGCAAAGTCGAGGACGGTGCGTAACACCTCCGGGTTCGCTCGCGCCGGTTCGGCCACTAGTTTCCGATAGATTGACGATACGAACATTTCTCCCAGTTGTGCCCCGGCAAACACCGGGACGTACCGATCGACACCCGCATAATAGGCACGGTGGAGATTGATTGCCCAGCCACCGAGGCTTATTCCCGCAGCAAGGATGGCAGAGAAGCCTGTATCCCGCAATCTACCGACCAGTGCCTCGATGAGTGAAGCTGATGTGGCGAGCATTCCAACGAAGTTTTCGAGGTCGTCCATCGCCCGAACGTACTCTCTATTCGAACGATCGTGAAACGGCGCTCGAAGAGCAATCAGGTTGATGTCTCGGTCGAAGTTCGTCCCGAAGAGTCGCCCAAACGAGCTCGAACTGAACCGCCCAAAGTCGAACGGCTGTTCGCCACTTCCATGATGATACAACAGCGTCGGTGCGTCTCGTCCTCGCCACTGAGAGACGAGATATGCTGCCTGGAACTCCCCAATGGGAGTGGATGCAGAGACTCCCTGAACACCCCCGGTTCGAATGTTCTCGATATCGATCGCCGTACCACTGACGACGGCACCGATCGGAGCGCTGGAAACTGACCGGGAAAAGAACCTGGAATTCCGCAAGAGCAGCCCACTCATCGAGATGGTCGCAACGTCGATGAGTTCGTGTCTGTTCATCGGTGTTCAGATTCAGGTTCGTCGTACGTATTCCGACCTAGTGCGCGATTCGCCGGACACTTCTCGGCACCGGCTGTACCCAACAGTACGAACGCAGCAAAGAGGAGGACGGCAGCGACGATTCCTTGTGTGGGATCGCCGAGTGGTTCTCCGAAGGCGACCGTCACCATCATCGCTGCAACCAGGACGAGCCCGACGACGATTCGGATCGTTCGATCAGTTCCGCCAACATTTTTCTCCATACCAATTACTCCGATCGTTCTTCGCCGCGGGATAGCAGCCACCAGAGGGCTACGAACATGGCGATGAAGACAGCAGTTCCTTGAAGAAATTTGGTTCGTCGTGATTTCGAGTTATCAGTTGACTTTACCCGAATCGCTGCTCGGTCAGACCCTTCGTTAGTTGTGCGCTCGAACGTGGACAGAAATTTCATACTCGGTTCGCAACTCGTCACGAACGAAGGTAAGTATACGAGTCAATTCTTCGGCTCCGGGATCAATCCTCTTCCTCGTTCTACCATCTAGCTCGTCGAGAAACGATGAGACCAGCACGGCTCTTGTGAGTGAAGGACTCGGAAGGACAAGCCCACGCGACTTCGATGATTCGTTAAATGTTCAACCGGGGCAATGGCATCGCCCAGCTGTCGATTAGTCCACAGTCTCCAGAAACGAGGACAGGATCTCGTTGAAAGTCGCCGGATTATCGTGGTTCGCAAGGTGTCCCGCATCTGGGACGGTCTTGTACTCGCTGTTGCGGAGTTTTTTGTTCCACTCCTTCGCTTTCTTCCGGAGCCAGAAGTACTCGTCTTCACCGGCCACAATCAATTGCGGGAGTTCGGTCTGTTCAGGGATCCCTTCTTCAATGTCTTCGAGGAACACTCGTTCGAGGGAAACCATGTTCGCCTTCCCAGTACGTGCACTCGCCTGTCTCGCGTACTCTTGGGCCTGGGGAGTGCGAGCGACCAACCGACCAAACATGTCGCACGTCAGCTTCTCCGGCATGAGTTGGAGTAGCCTCACGTGCACCCCCATCAGCTTGATCGTACGTTCGGAGAACCCATCATGTAACGGGAAGCCCCCAACGTGAACGAGAGCTCGAACACGGTCGGGGTAATGGTATGCAACGTACTGGTTCAACAGGCTCCCCATCGACTGGCCGATCAGGACGGCCTGGTCGATTCCTTCGTCGTCCAGTACGTCGAGCAACTTGCGAGCCGAGACATCGAATCGGACCGGCACACTCGACTCGGCAGCGTCGCCACACCCGGGGACGTCCCAAGAGAAAACCCGATACGATTCCGACAACGTAGCGGTCTGGGCTTGCCACGTCTCGCGGTCGAGGGCAAATCCGTGCGTGAACACCACGGCGGTCGCCTCTTCGGGGCCGCTCACCTCGTAATAGACGCCCCCAGATTCACGTTCGGCCGCGGAATCGGCTCTCGCTTTGGATCGTAAATGCCGAAGAGCAAGCGTGAGCACCCCGATTCCGATCGCGGGGGAGACGAGACCACCCCACTTCATGGATATCTCCCGTTTTCCTTCGGGGTACGAAGGTGTGTCTGGATCGTAGTACGGAGCCAGCTGGTCGATTACGTCCGTGTCTCCATCCGCTTCCTCGATGAGAGAACGCAACTCGTCGAACAGATACGCCATCTCGTCACGGCCGTCCCTGGCGTGCCCTTCGACCGAGACCTTCGCGTACTCCTTTCGCATGAGCCACCCGATGGCCCAGACGCAGATCGGCTCCGGGACGTATTCGAAGCTCCTGACGACCGGTGGACTAGGGGAGTACCCCGCTTTGCGTAGTCCTCGAAGCCCTTCCTTCGTCGCACGGATTGAAAGCACCAGCAAATCTCTGGTCCCGCCCAGCCGCTTCATGCGAGTGTCAGCGGCATACAGCGCGGGGACGAGACCGGACATGAGCAACGCGACGTGGTATTTCAACCACTCGTCCATGTCAGTCCGGATCTCGACGTCGTACCCTCGCATGTCCGAAAGCACTGCGGCCACCGCTCGGGTCCTGGGGCGAATCGTTCCATCGACCTCCCCGATCGGAATGGTGTATTGCTCGTCCTCGTCGATCGGGAGCACGCGCATAACGTGTCCGTCTCGTTTTCCACCAGGGTACGGAAACCCCAACATCACGCGCTCTTTGCCGAGCGCCCGGACCATTTCGTCGGACCCGTTGACGTTGTTCCCCATGAAGCAGAACGTCGGGACAGACTCGTTTTCGGCCAACGTATCCAGAATCTGTACCGCTTGATGCTCCCCCATGACGACTAGAACGAGATCGTAGTCGTCATCTGGCTCCAGAGAGTCAACTACATCGATATGAGCCACTTCCTCCTCGTCAGCGCCTTCTTGCTGAATAACGACTCCGTGTTCTTTCAGATCTGCCAGTCGTTGCCCTCTGGCGAGCAGTGAGACGTCGTGTCCCGCCTCGTGGAGTCGCGCCGCTTTTAAGCTACCTAACGGCCCTGCGCCGAATACTAGAATCTTCATTTCGACCGGCCCCAGCCATTGCAGTTCCGTCGATCGTCCCAGTCTTTTTGCGGTCTGCATTGACGACCTCGACGAGAGCGGCGTTCGGTTATGGTGCCCATACTACAAGTAGTGTCTTGCGTTCGATATAATAGGGGAGCAATTCTCTATAGTAGCCACTGACCGTCACTGCACACTTGCTCGCCGGATGCCGTTGCGATTAGCATGTCACTCGTTTCAGCGTCTACTATATCGTCCGTGGCCCGCTTCGATAGAGTCCCTGAATGAGACTGTCTGCCGTTTCTCCAAGGAAGCGAAAATACGGAACGGGTCGAAAGAAACGTATGGCCATCCTCGAGCGATTCTGTTGCCGTGAGTGTAGCTGCTAGTCGAATCCATGGGCCGACCATCGGATGCTCGAGTACTCGCGATGGGTTCGGTGGCCAGAACAACGCACTCCCAAGCAGGTCGTTGGGATCACCGTAGCGATTAGGTGGAAGAATCGTTCCGAGGAGTTCACTCGGCAGCACGAGATTTCCTTTGTGATCTCCCGAACGCGTCTACGAGGAACGTGGTAGTGCTCCTGACCGTAGTACACTAGGACAGACATTGATCAACAGCGCGCTCGAGCCAAGGGTCAACTGCCAGCTGATTCGAGAGTGATATTATCAGGAATCTTTAAGCAAGGAGCGGGCCCGCTGTACGTAGCTGTTCGCGTCCCAGCTGCGGGCGTCACTGATTTTGTCGAGGAGTTGCCGGGCCTCGGCACCTAACAGCTGCTCGGTTTGGACAAGGACCGAGAGCATGGTCGGCGTCGTCACAAGCCGGGTATCGGCGAGCGATGCGTGGATCAAGCCGAGTTGGTTAAATTCATCACAGAGAAATAGTGTGGCGTCAAGTTCGTTCGAGAGGGTGACAGCAGCGTTCTCACCGTCATCGAGCGGAAACTCGGCGTCGAGGTCGACTAACCGTCTCTCGAGCATCTCATCTCGCTCAAGCACAGCGGTTGCGCCACGACCATGGGCGTCATCGTATGAGGCGACCTCTTGGAGTTCCCCGATGACCGCTGTTGGAACCTCAATCTCGTACTGGGTCAGACAAATTGAGAGTGGATCGGGATCGTCGTCAGCAACGATTCCGAGACTAATGAGGCCAGAGGAGTCTGCGACAAGCCGCGACATCTATGCGTCGGCAACCTCGTCGATGAAGTCCTCGTCCAGCTGCTGTTTTAACACCCGGAGATTCGCCGCCTCTTCGGCGCCGACGAGTGCTTTAAGCTGCTCGAAAGAAATCTCGTTGTCGTAGTAGGCGGCTGCGATCTCTTGGGTGAGCGCGTCGTCGTGAGCGGCCTCCTGGAGGTACTCCCGGAGCGCAGTCACGAGGATGTCCGTCCGGTCTTCTCCGAGGACGTCCGCGAGTGCATCAGTTCGATCGATAAGTCGGTGTGGCGCCCGAAATTGAACGCGCTTCTTATCGCTACTCATGATGTGTACGTTGTGAGCCAGCACATTTAGCCCTTTTCGTGTGTACAATGTGAGTCTGGCTGGTATCGAGTTGTGATTTCGTGCCCGACGGCCACCAGATACACGATGCGATTCGGGGTCGCGAGTTCACCCAGGGACGGAGTCGTGAAATGGTAACCTTTCCATAGTATGGTATAGACTCGAGTTGCTGGAATCGGTAACTCGCTCACCTGTACGTAACGCGAGTTTCAGACGAGATTTGTGGAAAGAAATCGCAATTGTTCGCGGGGTTCTTGCTCGAGGTGTCCCTACTACTCCGGGATCACTACGCAGATCGTCACGGACACCCGGTCGCGGACCCTTCCTGTCCGTAAGCTCACAGCTGGTCACGAATTTGACCCTCCTGGGTATTCCAGTCACGGTTTCGGTCCCTATTACCCACTATGAGGGCAAGTCCGCTGATTCACAGTGATCGAGACAGAGTTCAGCCAATTCAGGGAGATCACGAACCAAGACCATTTCAGACCGTCTATCGTATTCAACGAGCCCAGCATCTTTGAGTTCAGGGAGGTGCTTGTGGTGTAGATTCATCTTGACTCTCTTGACTGCTTTATCTGAGATTTCATCGGAATGAGAGTCATATTTCCACGTAATGAGTTGGTGAGCTATTTCACTTTTAGAGGCTGGACCCTCCTGTTGAAGATATAGCATAACACGTCGTCGTTGAGTGTTACTGAGACTACTTAAAATCTCATCGGACCGGTGACTGACGCTGACAGTGTAGTTTTCAGAACCCATGTTGGAATTTCTAAGCCCGTCTGACATAGCTTGCCAATTTGACAGTCCTATACTTAAATCTCGGGGCTCAGACTCATTGTGTTGGTATGTTGTTTTGAGGAAAACATATAAAGAATCGTGGTGGGAGGGGGCACCCCTTCCCATATTTGAGAATCGTAACAGTTTTAAGATATTCCGTAAGCATGGAAGCGGTCGGCTGAATCGATACACAAGCGTCTGGAGTCGTGGACCCCTGGGTTGACCGGAGAAGATCGGCCCTCGAACTGTGTTATTACTATTTTACCAATACTACTCTATAGTTGGTTGTCCATTTCAGACAACCACTGAGCAACACGACCCCGTTGTCCGACCCTCTTTGAGAAGAGTCAGACGCTCCTCGATGCAGCCGATACATTGCTCGAGACAATCTCCCACCAAATCGCTACGGCGACCCCAACGACCCGCTTGGGAGTGCGTTGTTCTGGCCATCGAATCTATCGCGATTACTCGAGCATCCGACGGTCGGCCCGTGGATGCGATTAGCAGCTGCACTCCTAACAACAGAACTCATCAAAGACAGTCAGGCCGTTCAGATGGGGTCTCCGCTCGAGCAGCAATCGCCTTCTCACACAACTCCGTAGCAAAACTGTATCTCCTTCTCTCTCCGATCTACTACCGCATGTAGTTAACCACGAAGACCCTCTCTTGTACCCGACGTTGGTTAAGCAGGTAATCTTGTAATTGGGGCCAGTCTGCTATGTACAGGGCAAGCGAATAACAGGGCCAATAACGGATATCGTCGACTTATTAAAAGTGTCCTGTATGTTTAGATCGACCTGAGAGAGCTGATTACCGTACAAAATAATTAAGTCAATGTGTGAATATCTGTCAGTATGGACCTCGATCCGCGCACCGAAGATCAACTCCAACTCCTCTGTGATGCTCGCAATCGCGCCATATGTGATATCCTCGCAGAGGCAGATGGGCCCCTTCACGTAACGGAGTTAGCGGATCAGATCGTGGCCCATGACGTGGACATAGTCAGCTCAGCGACCTACGACGAAAAATTCGATACTGTGTCTTTCGAACTTCACCATGTGCGGTTGCCGAAATTAGCAGAGGTTGCCCTGGTCGAGTACGATCCTGACGCGAATTTCGTCTCCCGGAAATCGTCACCGGGGTCCATGGTGGAGTGGCAGGACGAGAAGGCTCTCGAAACGCTGGTAACAAACCTTCCAGGTACTCGCGAAGGCGAAGAGGGCGATGTAGGAGTGATCGAAGGACTCGACCCAGCCTTCGAATACGCGCGAAAACTGGCCGACGAAGCCGAGGAGGAGTTGTTCGCGTTGTATGCCACTACCGACCTCCTCGAAGACGAGTGCGTCCGTCACGGCGAGCGTGCCCTTAATCGTGATGTGCGGATTTCTATCGGCTCACAGAACGAGACGGTTCGTGAACTGTGTCGAGAAGGACTACCAGAAGCCACCGTATGGGAGCCACAACTCGACTGGCTCAATACACCGACCTATCCGCGTGTGGGTCGGCTTATTCTCATAGATCGACGCAAAGTCATGTTTTCCGTCCTTACGGAACCGCCATCCGAGGAGGGTCCTCCCGAAGAGATTGCACTTATCGGTAACGGCGAAGAGAATCCGCTCGTCGTTCTCGTCCGCGAACTTCTCGGGCCGCGACTCGACCACCTCGACTACCAACATGATGATATCCGAAGCCATCTCCCTACCTACAATGACTGACGATAACACCCCGTCTGGACCAAACGACGCGACGCGATCCAAGAGTCTCAGCTATGAACTCGATGCGGACGAACGCCCAAGTGAAGTGGTCGTCCACGCCGTCGCAACACTAACCGACACGCCAATCCTCGATTTGGACCCACTGTACCATACGGTTGATCCTGATCACTTAGATGGCATGATTACCGGTCGAAAGAGTAGCGGAACCCCCACGGAAAGTTCATTTTCCTTCCATTACCACGGGTGTCGGGTTACTATGAATCAACACACGGTTCGTGTGCAGATTGATGACGATTGAAACATCAGCACCGCCATTTCGCACTGATAGAACTCTCGGTGTTACATTCGTATACCTACTCATCGGCCGATTCACTGTAGAAGCGGGTGTAATCAACACCGTGGGAAGAGTTCTATGACACGCTCAGTAGAAGCTACGGACCGACAGCAGGCCGTGAGTGAGCCCGCAGTGATCCAACGCGGGAACGGTGCGAGAGCGGACCGAATCTTAACCAACACTGGACGGGGTTAACCCACGCTGTTGGTTAAGACTGTGAGGGGCCGATCTACCCGGAGCCTTCACGCGTGGTTGCTCGGAAGGTGTGAGCCTGGAGCCGATAACAGGCCGTCAGTAGCTTCGAGAGCCGGCGCGTTTCTACTCGAGTAGTTGGGCCCGGTCCAGGGCAAGAGTTGGCCGGATCGTTCCCACCTGGAGCCCGGCCGTTGCCTTCGGGGTGATCGGAGCCTGCGGAGCCTTCCCGAGTAGATCCACAGAGAGCAACAGCGGGCCATGAGTGAACGCATAGGCTACTCAGGAGTCTTTCCCGTAGGTTGGACCCACCGCGGAGAGCCTTCGACGTGAGTGGATCACTACGGAGCCCTGGAGCCCGCGGAGTGGAGCCTTCCGGTGGCGGTCGGTAGTGGTCGTTAGTGGTCGAGACCTTCACGCGTCGTTGCTCGAGAAGTTAACCAACACTGGACCCCTCGAAACCCCCCGAAGTTGGTTAAGACTTTCACTAAATCCGAGGGTTTCGCCAATTCTCGGTCGTCGAGAGCCTGTAATTTGTCGATATTGATGGGTTGAGCCCAGTGGGTGGTTGTGGTCGATTGGCAACGCCAGCCGATACCCGTTTTCGTCGACATGGATGAGGGAGAGTGCCTCGAGGCGATCGCGATAGTTCCGGACTGTCCGTACCGAGACGGCCGCTCGGCCAGCAAGCTCACACTGTGAGAGACGACTCTCAGCGGTGAGAAGAGTGTGAACAATTCGGCCAATCGCCGGTGGGAGATCGGAGAGCAACTGCTCGGGCTCGAGCGTTCCCAGTGCATAGCGAAGTTCGTCCGGTCGAAGGTCTCGGCGTTCGTCTTTGCCGGCGAGTTGCTGCAGTGCTCAAACAGTGGTGTGGAGCGAACTGGCTGTTTCCCGAGTCGGTCGGCAACTTGTAGACTACAGGCTCCAAGTTGTAGCCGTTGTGTAGGATGTTAGATAAATGTCAAGAGAGAAACGTAGACAGCGAATTCGGGAGCTCCTCAACAAGCGCTACTAGATCTCCAAGCGGAGCTAACCGAATCTTTCTGTCTTGTACGGAGTACCTCTGACAGATCACTCGTCAAGCGCGCCAGCAGACTCAAGATAGTCACGGACCTCGATCAAGAATTGCCGATACCGCTCAAGATCCTGCAAGGCATTGTAGACGACATCATGCTCAATAATCTCTCCGTAAGTGTGTGCGAGGACGTTGCGGAACCGGGCTCCCTGTGCCATTTCGGTAGCAGTGGAAGTCGAGAGAATTCCGAGCTCTTCGAGCGCCTGCATCGATTTTGGATTGCTTTCCGGCGGTGACCCTCGCTCGTGTTTGACCAGTTCCTCAGCGATATCAATCCCTGCCTCGGTCATTTTCACGAACCGTCGCTCGACGATATCCTGACTCTCGGTGTCGGTATAGTACTCTTCTCTGCTTAGTGACTGTTTCCGAGCAAGGATACCTAGGCTGACCTCAATTGTCTCGACAGCATTCAGTATCCTGCTGAGGCGGTCTGGTGAGAAAGGCTCATCTGTCATTCTTCGCTTCACCGTCTGTTGCTGTCACAGCAGATCCACCGAGGTGATCGTCGATTTTAGTTAGTGCTGCGTCGAACCGTTCACGTGGCGACTGGATCGACGACTCTGTTGATGTGAGTTGGTCTCGAAGGGAAGTCGCATGCTCCGGATTACCAATGAGGATGACTCCTTGGTCGAAAATCGTCGTTGCTAGTTCTGGTGAGGCTCTTTGGAGATCCACAACATCTACCTCATCAGTCTCGAGTGTCTCACTGAGATCAGCACTCAGTCCGAAAAAGCGTTCATTGTACTCTGGATCGGCTGGTTGAACGTCTTCGAGGTCGACTGCGATATCAACATCACTTCGAGAATGAGTTTCTCCGCTCGCGTGAGATCCAAATAGGATCGCCAACCGAATCTCATGTTCTTCGAACACTTCCTGTAGCCTCTCGAGTGGGAGAGATTTGTCGAGGGTAGCCTCCTTCCAGGTTCTCATTGCCCGAAAACACGCCCTCGGTACACATAAACGCTCAGGCAGGCATCGTTAAGATAGAGCGTCAAACTCGAGATTGCTACTATACTCTAGGCCGTGACGTCCTCCCCGCTGTAAACACGGGGCTTCCTGTACGGCAGGTCGGGATATTTGCCGGTCTACGACACAACCTGTTCTCTCGTGTTGAACGTCCCGTTCTCGCGGTCGAACAAGTAGGTCGATAGCTGTGCCACGGATCACCATGCCGATCCGGTGTAAGAATCGTTCCGAGGAGTGAATCAGCTATGTCAAGGAGTGTCTGGTTCTTCTCGAGGAGAGCCGGAACAACGGGATCACGTCGCTCAGTGGTTGTCTGAAACGACAACGCCAGGCGATACCCGTTCTCGTCGACACGGATGAGATCGAGTACCTCAAGTCGATCGCAGCAATTCCGGATCGTCCGTGTCGAGAGGTCTGCTCGGTCAGCAAGCTCACGTTGTGAGAGCCGACTCTTAGCAGTGAGAAGCGTGTGAACGATTCGGCCAACTGTCGGTGAGAGATCAGAGAACAACTGCTCAGGCTCGAGTGTTCCCAAGGCATGGCGGAGTTCGTCCGGCCGGAGCTCTCGTCTCTCATCTTCACCGGCGAGTTGTTGCAGTGCCCGAGCAGCAGCGTACGGCGAACCGGCCAGTGCGTGGAGCAACGAAACTGTCTCTGGAGTCGGGTGCAGGTTCTTGGACCGTAGCATCCGAGTCGCAGCCGATGCATAGGCCGTTCGGTCGACCGTTGAAAGGGAGACGTGTACTGCGAACTCGGGAGCGTCCTCAGCGACCGCTGCTGGGCTCTCGAGCGATTGCTCGAGTTTCTGGCGGAGTCGGTGGGCGTCGTCTCCTCGAACGACTACTGATCTAATGAGCGTCCCCAGCGGGTCGTCGGCGTCAACGGTCGGTGAGAGTGCAGTCTGTCGCTTCTCTTCCCGAGCCTCGAACAGCTGTCGGTAGCTGGCGAACACACCGTATTTCGACTGAATTGCCGTTGCAATGCTGATCGAGGTTGCGAGTTCGTTCAGTGCATTGGTGTCAAGTCCAGCCGGCACCCGGAGTTCGCGAACGACGTCGATCTCGAGAGCGTCGAAGAGATGCACGATCGACCCGGAAAGGACGTGAGCCGACCGCATGATCGAACTCCGAAACCGATTGTGCTCCTCGTATTCGCCGGCAGAGAGTTTCGCCGTGAGATCCTCGAGCTCAGTCCCCCACTCGATGAACACCTCACGGAGCGTTTCGGGATCCTCGAGACCCTCATCCGAGAGCCCACCGATACAACGAGCATCACGCAGGATTGCCGGCGGATTCTCCAAAGACTTGAGGCGACTATTGGTGAGCACTCGGTTGAGCAAACGGAGGAGAGGTTAACGCTGTCGCGAGACGCACTCTGTATCCCAGAAGAAAGAATCAAATCCCTTGCAGTCGAACCCAGAGATAGCATGCCAGAGTACATCGATCCACAGGTGGAGGATCTGCGTGGGAGCAACAGTCCAATAGAGGTGACGCTCCTCATCGGTGTCTCTGGCAAGTATGACACTGCCACAACCTGTGAATCAGTTGAGCAGGCCGGTGGAACTGTCGACACCGAAATCGGGCGTGCGACACTCAGAGTAACTGCACCAGAAACAGCGATTGAATCCCTCTGTACACTTGAGGAGGTCAAATCGATCGAACTCGAGCGAGACGACGTTCAGGTGCTGGCTGAGGGAAACCCGAACTCCCGCCCGCGTGTGACACGGTAGTCGATCTTCGGCAGCGTATTTTCGAATCCTATCTTCAGACGCTTGGCGCTCGTGATTCGAAGAACAAGGGCCAGTTCATCCGAATCGGTATCGTCGACTCGCTCTATCAACCAGAACCGGAGCTGGCAGACGCGTTCTCTGTCAACCGCCGTGAAAACTACGTCCATTCGACGACGGGCGATACGACTGGCCACGGTGGGGATGTGTTCGAAACACTCGGATATTTTGCCCCGGATGCGGAATTCAATCTTTACCGCGTCATCGCAGAGAACGGCCGAACGCGCCGGGGTGACCTCGTTCAGGCGATCGCTGATGCGAGTCGCCATGGTATTGATTTTCTGAATGTCTCAGTTGGGATTGCTCATCATAAAGAGGACGACTACGATTGTGGGGGGCACTGCGTAGTTGAGTGGGCGTTCCTCTTGAGGAAGCACGTGCTACATAGAGCATGCGAACGTAATGCTGCTACTTCTATCAGCTATCGGTGGTGTTGATAGAACCGTGCTGAATACAGGGCGCGAAGGTGCAGTATTTCTAACCGAATTACACCTCGAAACCATCCGATGTGAACAATTATCGAGAGGCGCACCATCTAGAAACCCATGGCGTCAATCGGTAACATCACGTTCGCGTGTGAGGATCCTGAGGCCCTCGCCGCATTTTGGACCGCAGCAGTCGACTACGAACTGCAGGAGGCTCCGCCGGGGCTTCTTGAGGCTATAGAGGCTGAGGACGGCAATCCAAACGCAGCCGCAGCAGCAATCGATCCGGAGGGTCACGGTCCTCGACTGTTTTTCAAGAAAATGCCCCGGTCGTCGCCCGAACATATTCCGATTCACCTCGACCTCAACGCTGCTGACCGCGACGAAGAGGTCAAACGACTCGCTGAACTCGGCGCGTCTCTTGTAGAAACCAAAACCGAAACCACTGGTCCGTACACTGAGACCTGGACAGTTATGCGCGACCCCGAAGGGAACGGCTTTTGCGTGCAGTCACCGCCAGAAGAATAAGCAGAATTTGAAACGGATCAGTTTGCTACATCCATTCTCTATAGTTGGTCGGATGTTCCGGTGTCGCTCACGGCCTCGGTTAGTTCCTGTTGACGGCCGACTTGGGCGTCAAGCGTGGCGAGTAGCTGTTGGCCAGCCTCGAGCAACTCGACAGTCCGATCATCCGCTGGTCCGAACTCCGCGGGTGAGCGAGTTCTGCTCGGAGACAAGCAGCTGGGAGATTCGACTGCGATCGACGTCATGCATCGCTCGCAGGGCGTGCCTCGAGAACGCCTGGGCAGGCTCATCCGCGAGTTGCCGCAGGAGTTCGACCTTTCGGCCATCGGGATCCAGTACCTCGAGTGCTTGCTCAACTTGGTCCCCAGTAGGATGGTGTGTCTCTCGCCACCCGCTCACGCCGGGGAGATTGTCGCGATGCTCTCGAGCGAGCCAATGCTGTCAGTCCGGCGGTCGAGAATCGACGGCCAGCCAGTAGGTCCACAGCAGCCGTATCTTCACCCGAAGCAAAATCGCGAGTCGAAACGACATATGATGCGAGACCTTCCACGGTCGGCGTTCACAGCGCTCGATCACGGTCGTCAGAAACGACGCCACCGTTGGTCGGTTCTTCTGGTCGATCGGGGAAACCGTTACAACACAGAGGTCTGCAGTTGCCTCTCTCTGTTTCTCTTCAGGAAGCACGAACCGCGTTACGGCGCCAGTAAGCGGATCGACCGTCGCGGGAATGATTTCAACTTCGAACGATGTAGGTTCCTCTACGGTGAGCAGGAATCCCGACGTATTGGAGCCAAGCATCTTTCGTTCGGTCTCGGTCGGATCGAGCGTCTCGGTGCTGAACTCATACTCGAGCGCAGTGAGAGCTTCGGTCATCACCTTGAGCAACGACTCCTGGTCAAGTCCACAGAAGGTTCGCCATCGAGCACGGATCAACCATGTGAGTACTTTTGTCCGGATTGATGAATCCGTCATTTAATCGTCTGCCTGAGTGGTGATCGATTGATCAGGCTTCTTCTCGTGGAATTTTTGGAAGTTTCTGAGCTCTTTCGGTCCTGGTCGAGCAGTGGCGTAGCTTCCAATAATCAACGCAGCAATCCCAACGGGTACGCTGACGAGTACTTCGGCGTTTTCGACCGCCATGACGTCGAAAGCGAGTAGGCCACCATATGTCAATGTCCCTGCGAGCATCGCAGCAATTGCACCATACGCGTTAGCTCGTTTCCACCACGTTCCGATAGCCATCGCTGGGAACAGTCCACTTGCTGCAGCTCCGGCAACAAGGGTAATCATCAGCGCGATAATACTGGGTGGTGAGAGTGCGACCCAGGCAGCTGTAATCGCACCTGTCCAAGTGATAATCGCACCGAGCCAGGTTTCTTTGCGTTCGTCGAGATCGATACCCATTGTCTCGGGGATGTCGTGTCCGAGACTAGCACTCAATGCGATCAACAATGCGTCGGTCGTTGACATCACCGCAGCGAATAGGGCGGCAGCGCCGAATCCCTGGATAATTGGACCTGCATATTCTGCTAGAACAGCATAGTAGAAATAGTCCGCATCAGCGAGATTCGGTTCAATTGCCATAGCTCCGGCCGAGACGAACACGCCCATCAGAGTGAAAACTATCAGATAAACGACCGAGACCCACATTATTGAGCGTCGCGCAACCCGGTCTGTGTCGCTTGATAGAATCCGTTGCCCGAAGTATGGGAGACCGAGTGGAGCAAGCACCCAAGTCACTGCCAGTCCAACTAGGAATAACCCGGGTGCTGTTGTTCCACCGAAGCCAGGGTCGTTTGCGATTGCAGCAGAAATAGATCCTCCAGCGCCTAAATCCCAAATGATGAACGGGACTGGTGCAACAGCCACGAACATTACGATAACGCCCTGAATAAAGTCAGTCCATGTTACCGCCCACATTCCACCAACTGAGACATACAATGCGAAAACAACCGTCGCGATGAATACTCCAGCTCCGTAACCGACATTTGGAAGGACAAAGTCGATCGTGATTCCGGCAGCCGTGAGTTGTGGAATCAAGTATGCCCACGAAAAGGTGGCGAATAGTAGCGCTGCAACAATTCGGACTGCATTACTGTTGTAGCGTAATTTGAGGTAGTCAGGAACAGTGTAAACACCTGCACGACGCATCGGTGCTGCAACGAATATCATCATGAATACGAGTCCGCCGAGAATAGCAGAGAGGAACACTGCCATCGCACCGAGGCCAAACCCGTATGCCATTCCACCGATTCCAAAGAAGGTACCGCCACTGACTACTGCAGCAAAGAAAGCGAACACTTGGACGCGCAACGAAACTGTTCCACCAGCGATCCAGAAGTCTGCTGTAGATGCGTGTGCACGCTTGACAAAGAGTACCCCGATACCGATCATTAGTAAAAAGTACGCGACTACGACCGCAACTGCTGTGGCCGAATCCGCGACTTCGGGTGTAACGCCGTTCTGTAACGGCAACAGGCTAACAGCGATATTCTCGGCAGTCATGCGTTCTTCCCCGTTGTTTCGCGATCTTCATTTTTCGTCACATAATACTCGTGAACCATCGCCGACGCAGTAATGATCGCGCCCCAGAGAAGCCCGGTATATGTGAGTAGTGTTACTCCGTCGCCTGCTTCATGAATATAAAGTGGGTAGCCGATCAGTACTATTCCAGAGAGTACAATGGCAGCCGTAACTCCGACCATCGGTCGATACCCTGCGGTTGTTGCAATACTCACTTCATCATACGTGAGGTCAGTGTCTGTCTTCTCACTCTCTGACTGGTTTGTTGCTTTATCGGTCGGTTGTGACGTTTTGTTAGCCATAATTATCTCAATTCTGTGACTATATGTCTGGCATCAAGGGTACTCGTAGCCGATTCTGCCGTTGAAATCAGTCGAACATTTTCTGCCGGAATGCTATTTCTTGGACCCCTGTAGCGAGCCACCACGGTGCTGGTACGAGTAGCTGATTCGAGACCTGTTGATTCGGCCGTCCAGCCCTTGCTTCCGAAGAGAATTTGACTTTTGCCGGTCATACTCCACGAAACCAGCTTCTGGTCGAACAGCCAATCCATGACGAATCCAGAACGGCTGGATAGCGTGTATTCGCTTTTCCAGACTGGTTGCTACCAAGCACCATGGAAACAAATAGGGAACCAACACCAATGAGTTGAGGCGTTCAAGTTTGAACATGCCGCTAGATAAGTCGTACAATCGGATTCTGGTTGACCAAAATCACGCTTCACTCTATTCACTCTACGATTCAATCTGTCGACTCGTTACGAACTGAATTTCTATGAACGATGAGTAAGGTAGGTAGGAGTGGGTCTATCTACGGGATAGGGAGAAGCTATTGGACCTCCGATAGCCGACTCAATTCTGCCTGTAGACTGATAATAGGAGGAGAGGGTTAGGAAAAGCGCATTCCGCCGTTGACATCAAGGACCGTTCCAGTGACATAATTGGACTGCTGGGAAGCAAGGTACACGACACCTTCAGCAATATCTTCGGGCTCAGCCAGTCGATTCAAAGGGGCCCACTCTGGCCGGTAATCCTGGTCTTCGGTCATCGGGGTTTTTACCGCACCTGGTGCGAGTGCGTTCACGTAGATGTTGTGTTCGGCCGCGTTCTTCGCAAGCCAGCGAATAAGTCCGTGAATGCCGGCTTTCGACGCCGCATAACCCGCATCAGAGATAACGCCACCGACCTTGGCCGAAACGGAGCTGACACAGACGACCTTTCCGTACTCGTTTTCGACCATCTGATCGTAGAAAGCGTGAGTGACGAGGAACGTTCCCGTCTGATTGATACCGATTACGCGGTTCCATCGCTCGAGTGTCATCTCCGAAAAATCGTGTCTGTGGACAACACCAGCCACGTTGACGACGATTTCGATCGTATTGGCAAATTCTAACGCAACCTCACGAAGGTTATCTATATCGTTTGGATCAGAAATGTCTGTTAGGACAGTCTCGACGGCCTGCCCCTCCTCTTCGACCAGTCGAGCGGTTTCGGCGAGTCGTTCTTCGTCGAGATCCGTCGCAACGATGTCAGCACCTTCACGAGCGAGCGAAATACAGGTAGCCCTACCGATCCCACCCGCTGCACCAGTGACTACGGCCGTTTGACCGGATAGATCGGCAGGACCGCTCGTCATCGGGCTCACGGTCTAATTCACCCCCTTTTGCCGCGGCTCGAGTTCTTTCGTGATCGGTGCAAGCTGTCCAGCTGAGTGCCTGCGGTTTCGTGACTGTTGGCGAATCATAGTTTCATGTTCTGTGTCGTTTATAGTTCGATACCAGTGATGACCAGCGACTGTTCGAGTCGGACTTTCGCTGGTATGAAAGCTATGCGACATTTCGGTCTGCCTCCTTCCAGTATGGTTCCCGAAGTGCCTTCTTGTCGACCTTCCCGTATGGTGTCGTGGGGAGTTTTTCGACGAACTCGACATTTTTTGGCTTTTTATAATCTGCCAGGGCCTCATCGGCGAACGATAGTATCTCGTCTTCGGTCAATCCGTGAGGTTCTGCCGGAACGATGACTGCATGAACAGATTCACCCCAGTCGTCGTGTGGAATCCCGATTACAGCGACTTCAGCGACGCCGTCGTGTGCATCGAGTGCATCTTCGACCGTCGTCGTGTAAACGTTCATCCCGCCCGAAACAATGACGTCTTTATCTCGATCGAGAATGTATACGTAGCCGTTCTCGTCTTTTTTCCCGACATCGCCTGTCCTGATCCAGCCGTCGACGATCGTCTGCTCGGTTGCGTCCGGAAGTTTGTGGTATCCAACCATCGCGTAGGGTGCACGGAGGAGGATTTCTCCTTCCTCTCCGATCGGCACTGGATCAGTCGACGACTTTGCGTCGAGAGGGGCGATCCTGACGTCGACCATCGTCGCAGCCCGGCCACACGACTCGAGGGATTCGCCTGCTCCGAGGTCGTGGTCAGCCTTTTGGAGCGTAGTACCGATGTTCGGGATCTCACTCTGTCCATACAATTGGATGAATACTTGGCCGAAGGCTTCCAGTCCCTCCTCGAGGCGCTCTCGCGTAATCGGCGCAGCGCCGTATACCAATGTTTCGAGCGAGGAGACGTCAGTCTCTGACAGCTGATCGTGATCGAGGATGCGATAGAGCATCGTCGGTACCATCCACGTCCAAGTGATCGAGTCCGTCTCGACGAGTTCGAGGAACTCACCGGGATCGAACCCATCAGTAACGACGACGTGTGCACCTCGAAGCATTCCGGCGAGAAATGCGTATCCTGCAGAGTGCGGTAACGGCGTCGTCAGCAACATCTGCTCTTCGTGACCGATCTCGAGTTCGATCACGTGGGCGTGCAAGTCCATCGCTAAACCGAACTGGGTGTGTTTCGCTCCCTTGGGTTTCCCGGTCGTCCCACCGGTATACTGAAACATCGACAAATCATCTGATGTGACGTTTGCATCTACGCTATTGGGTTCACCCTTCGCAAGACAATCATCAAACGAGATGACACCATCCGGTGGATTCGGCGTGATTCCAACGATGTGCTCGAGTGCGTTGTTATTTGTCCGAATTGATTGGATCGTCTCAAGGAACTCGTCCTCTACGACGACTGCGGTAGCACCCGAGTCAGTCACAATATGTCGTATTTCCTCGTCGGAGAGCATATCATTCAGTGCGACCTTGACAAAGCCCCCTCGAACGCAAGCAAGGTCGGCGATAACGTACTCAACTCGGTTTGACGAAAGTAAGCCGACTCTGTCACCGGGTTCGACACCAGCATTCGCGAGTGCATCGGCAAGCTGTCCCGCGCACCGCCAGGCTTCTCCATATTTGATAGTTGTCTCACCGACCGTTACGAGAGGGTTTGACGCATACTTCTCACACGCCCGCTCGAGTACTCCTTGTAGCGTCGGTTCGCTGTTCACTGTGTGGTCACCTGGACCATACCACACTAGTTTCCTCGCTGCAGCAAGAAGAGGAAGGTTCAACGTTGAACCTTCGTTAAAATAGCGACCGATGTGTAGAGGCACATATGAAATTATTAATATGCCGGGAGCACCTTCGTGTTATGAGTACTAGGGGGCTCAGATTATGATAACGTACACGCTGGACATGGTACAGTACGACTGTCCGTATATTGATGTTTCTGACGACTTTACCTCCACGTTTACCGGCGTTCACTGGGACTTCGATGCAACACGTGAGGAGCTCGAATCTCGAGTTCTGGTCAAAGCAACTAATCGAGAAGAGTTACATAAGTCGTTACAGGCACTTTGCGACCATCGAAAAATGAGCCAGTATGAACTCTTGTCGGTCAAGAGTGACCGGGCAATTCTTCGAAACAGGGTCCCCGAAACGGAAGCGATGAAAACGATTCGCAGCCATGGTGGATATCTAACGGGACCGTTCGAGGCGAATAACGGGAGCGAAGTCTGGAACGTCGGTTTCGATGCTGCAGAAAATGCAGAGGAGGCATTATCGGCACTTGAACAGAACAACGAGTTTGCAGTCGAGTCCCGAGATATGATCTCGATCGATGATTTTCTCGATCTCGTCCGTAATGTAGGGTCAGCGAAACAACTTCTCGATAGCTGCCGAGATCTCACCGCTGTTGAGCGGGCGACAATGAAGCAGGCATACTCGAGAGGCTACTTCCGCTCACCACGCGATGCGACGCTTTCGACGCTCGCCGACGAGTTTGACGTCTCATGTTCTGCTGTTTCAAAGAACCTGCGCCGTGGGCAAGACAAATTGATCGGTAGCGCCGTTGAGGTCTTCGAAGATGAAACAGAGTGATTCGAACAATCAGAGGAATCGAAGCTCGCCAGCGATTGACACTGACGTTCACTGAAGATGTATAGTGGAAGTACCCCGTTTCGTCGATCCAGATGAGATCAAGCGCCTCGAGTCGGTCGGGGGTTCTTGGCCTGGAGGATCCGCGTCACAGCCGCTGCATAGGCTGTCCGGTCGCCCGTGGAAAGGGAAACACGGGCTGCGAACTCGAGAGCGTCCTCAGCGAACGCTGCTGGCGTCGATGTACTTACTCCCGTCCATCACCCTGTGGACTCCTGGGGTACACCGTTGTTGCAGTCCGGAACGAGCTTTGCGGCACCAATCGTTTGTGGAATTCTTGCAGCGATGGCTGGTGACCTGATTGAGCTCGGGGTTAGTCCGACACCGGCGGAGTTGCAGACGGCAATCGTACAGGGAACAGCTGAGTTGGATGAGGGCAAGCTCGCAAAGTTCCACGCTGGAGGAACGTGGGCCGTTCTCCAAGACCTGTAGTAGACCTGCTAAGAGTTTCTGACCGCGTATTTCGCGACTACTGTTTCATCTTGAGTAGGCCAGAATTGACTGTTACGTAGAGTATGCGAACTAGGCGATCGGTAGAAAGAGCGTATGGTTAGCAGTAGTAGACCCAGAAGGTGTGTTCGTTCGAACATTTAAGCTCCGTGTTATCACCGAACGCGGCGACGTACGGGCTGACTTTAATTTCTACGTCCCGTTCTGGGACTGATATGCTACTGCTCTCTCCACATTTCGGACACGCCACTTCGCGTGTTTCTGGCACTTGCATCAGAACTGATCATGTACTCTACGGCGCGAGTGATAATGAATAACACTGTCGCTGATTGATAGATTCGCGTCACTATGTCATCTGTTCATAGCAGATTGGTGCCGATCACAAGATAGCCTGCTTAACCAACAACGGGTGCGTCAGAGGGGCTTCCGTTGGTTAACTACGCCAGTAGTAGATTGGGAATCGAACGAGACTCAGTTGCTACGGAGTTGTGTGAGAAAGCGGCTGCTGCTCGAGCGGAGAGCCCATCTGAACGGTCCGGCTGCCTTCGGTGGGTTCTATCGCTGTGAGTGCAGCGGCTAGGCGCATCCATGGGCCCACCGTTGGATGCTCGAGTAACCGAGATAGATTCGGTGGCCAAAACAGTGCATTTCCAAGTAGGTCATTGGGATCGCCGTAGCGGTCTGGCGGGAGAATCGTCTCGAGCAATGCATCGGCTACGTCGAGTAGCGTTTGATTCTTCCTGAGACCAGTCGGAACAACAGGATCGTGGCGTTCAGTAGTCGTCTGGAACGACAACGCCAAACGATACCCGTTTTCGTCGACATGGATCAAATCAAGCCCCTCGAGCTGGTCGCGATAGTTCCGAATTGTCCGTGTCGAGATTTCTGCTCGGTCGGCAAGTTCGCGCTGTGAGAGACGACTTTCAGCCGTAAGGAGTGTGCGGACGATTCGGCCAACTGTCGGTGGGAGATCTGAGAGTAACTGCTCGGGCTCGAGCGTTCCCAGCGCATAGCGGAGTTCGTCCGGCCGAAGCTCTCGGTGTTCGTCTTCGCCGGCGAGTTGCTGCAAGGCTCGAGCAACGGCGTACGGTGAGCCAGCCAATCCGTGAAGCAACGAAACGATATCTCGAGTCGGTCGGGGGTTCTTGGTCTGGAGGATCCGCGTCACAGCCGCTGCATAGGCTGTCCGGTCACCCGTCGAAAGGGAAACACGGGCTGCGAACTCGGGAGCGTCCTCAGCGAGCGCTGCTGGCGTCTCGAGCGTTTGCTCGAGTTTGGGGCGGAGTCGGTGGACGTCTTCACCACGGATCACTACCGAGCCAATAAGCGTCCCTAACGGGTCGTCGGCATCGACGGTCGGCGAGAGTGCCGTCTGTCGCTTCTCTTCTCGAGCTTCGAACAGCTTGCCGGTAGCAGGCGAACGCACCGTATTTCGACTGATATAGGACTCCTCAGAAGGGAACTATCCGTTCGGACTGTAAAGGCATTCATGACTTTGTGATGACCGACCAGTGACGAATCGATGGATTTCAAACGCGAGTGCATACATCTGCTCTGCGCGATGTGCTGTAGCAAGCCCATCTCGATAATATGTTTTTGCTCGGTGGTCGCGCCATAAATCTGTGAGATCTTCTGCAGTCGCTTCTGAGAAGATTCCAAACGAAAAGGTTGAACGAATGATGGAGATCATCGATTCAGAGTGTGATGACTCAACGATAACTAGACTGCTTTCATACATTTGGTGTAGGATTCACCCTCTTGATCCGATTTGCTTTCAAGCTGACTAGGGGTCGGCAATAGAGACCTCGTTGTGCCGATAGGATATGCGCTTCAGGTGTCTTCCTCTCCGGCTAAATCAACGGTGCCATCTTGGTCTACAGTCACCGTGTAACCGAGATAGTCGAACTGTACTCTTCTAGTAGCGTTGTGGAACAGGTTATTCAAGGCATCAGGGTTGACCGCTTCAAAGAGCGGGGGTTCTAAATCGATCTCGCTGACGCCTTCTGCTTCGGCGACAGCTGCAATGACTTCGCTACTTAGCTTGGTGTGAGTTTGCTCGCCACCTGAGAACTCTTGGGACTCACTCATCAATACACGTGGATAGCTGTTGCCCACGGTCAGTTCTACCGTGGCATACTGCCGTGGTTTTTATGGGGCACTATCCTCACCCGGAGAAGATAGCAGAGTGGTTATGATCCGAAATGGTATTCGAAGAGCTTTGCCCTAATTTTTCGAAGGTGGGAGGACAGCGTGGAGGGAGAAATATCGAGTGCAGCGGCAACTTCCTCAGCACTAGCTCCTCCTGTCTCAAAATACCGCATTTCTGTGGCAGTACGAGCGACCTCTCGTTGCCGATCAGTTAGTCGTAGTCCTCCTCCATCTTCGGTATTTGCTTGGGCGCTGACATCCCTGCTGAACACTTTCTTCAGGTGGCACTCGATGTCTTCACCGTGACAGTACGCGAGGAATTCTTCGAAGTGACTGCGCTCCGAGGCGTGAACCCGAACCTGCCAACCACCGTCTACACCGGTTGCATCCATGAACCGTAACCCGGATTCTGTAAATGGCAGAATTTTTGTCTCATCGGAAAACCCAATTTTATAGATTCGAGACTCGGTAACCTCAGCGTTGACTTCCCAGTCAACTACGGTATGATCGGACCTCAGTGACGATTCGAACTGGTCGAAGTCGGGGGTCTGAACCAGATAGAACAACATGAGGGTGTCTGTAGGGGTTGTCGTTTGGGATTCAACACGAATGTCAAGGTTTTCGACCTCCTCCAGAGTCGTCGTCAACGATAAGTCAGAATGGCGCACGACCATCTCACCAATATGACTCATTGTCTCTCACAGGGAGTCGAATGCGGCTCTCGTTTGTTGGGACGTGGATGGAACATAGGTGTTGGTTTGAGTGTTCCCCGAGATTGAAACGGAATGGGGGAGTCTGATAGCTATTGGGTGCAAGGCATGAACGCTCATTAATTAGGCAGTATTTTCCCATACCCAAATTTCAGATTTTAAATGAAATTCTTGGAATTGGTAGAATTACCAACGGTCAATACGCAGGTCTACTGAACAGCTGGTTCGGCGTAGTTCGATTGAAATAAACGAGATCGGCTCTGTTGAAACCTTTCGTAGTTGATAGAAACAGCGTGCTGAATACAGAGCGCGAATGTAGCAGCAATCAGAAACCGACCAGTGGTTACTCAGAACAGGCCAAAACACGCCCAGCACACATAGGTTTATTGACACCCGCGTCGTCTATAGCCATATGCCCCTCAATGAAGTCGGAATTAACGCCTTCTACCTCGTGTTTATATGGGTTATCTTTATTGGTGGGATTTACCTTGATGCCATTCGCCGTGACATCGCTCGACCGCGCGCTAGAGCAGTTCTGTTTGGTGCGCTTGGGCCTGGTGGGGCACTCATATATTGGATGAGACACGGATGAGACATACCTCACGTACCCGGCTACCTACTCTTTCTGCGTTGGCCACCGATCCTACCGGCTGGTTCAGTAGATTCAGTGTGAAATAACCGAAGCTGCCGTGCTGAACTCATGCTCTGTATGCAGCAGGAATGCAGGAACGTATCACCTAGCGAGGGTTTCAACAGAGCCAATTCTCAGTTTCGCTGTCGCTGGCAGTTGCCTCAACTTCGACTTCAGTGAAGGATGCGCTGGCAGTACCTTCGGGGTTGTCGACGACTACATCGAAGGTGATGCTAACTGGCTCAGTTGCCGCGCTTCCCCCCCAGATTCGTCGTTCCTGACGCATGGAGT
This sequence comes from Natronococcus amylolyticus DSM 10524, assembly GCF_000337675.1. Taxonomy (GTDB): domain Archaea; phylum Halobacteriota; class Halobacteria; order Halobacteriales; family Natrialbaceae; genus Natronococcus; species Natronococcus amylolyticus. The sequence continues at coordinate 343,024 of NZ_AOIB01000028.1, forward strand.
GTGAGCGTTACCTCTTGACTGGTCTGTGGCTGATGTTCCTACCCCTCGAGATGCACGCCGGTGTCGATTATCATACTTAGTATGAGATTCTCTCGACTTGTCTACGGTGACGATATGAGCACAAGACGAATTCGAGACAACAATCCGCACGTAGGCCGAGAGTGAGTAGCTTCCACACTTGGCCTCTGTGCGTTGATTACCGCTCAATTGTGGTTTGCCGATACTGATCGCGAGTGGCACGCTCGTGTGGATTCATCAACGCTGAGGACAACAACGCTTGCTCGGCCTTTCGTAGGTGTTCATGCAGTGTTGCACGACTGATCTCGAGTTCCTCGGCAAGTTCCTCGTTCGTTATTTTTCGCGGCCAGTCGTAATACCCACGAGCTAAGGCCTCACTGGCGACTTCGTGTTGTCGTGTAGTTAGCAGCGAATCCGAATTCGCTCTGAACTCCTCGAGACGACCAAGCGTTACCGTTCCGAACTCTTCTAAATCTTCGAGGATATTTTTGAGATCGGCGCGCTGAAAGACGAGAACGTTGTATTCTCTTTGCCGACCTGAAACCGTATTCGATCGCCGTAGCGTTCCGTGGTTTTTGTAGATAGCAGAATATGCCCCACAGGAGGGCTTGGTGACCAGCAAATTTCCGTCATCGAGCCGTTTTACATGCCGAACGTGGTCTGCAGCCTCGAGTTCGGCTTGAAAGTTGTCTGCGTGGGGCCCAGCTTGGAGAACAAACGTGACGACACCATTCTGAATTTCTTCAATTTCAATCGGGACTGGATCGCTAATGTCGGCTGTAAGCCGTCGAAGGATGCACTCTCGATGCTGCGTGAAATGGAGCGTCGCAGTAAACATCTCTGTCTCTCTATGTGAGTGAGTCGCATAACCAAAAGCCTAGTTACTCGCTCACAAGGCCGACCGCAGATTCCCCGCGGTATATAATTGGCCAACAGCTGTTGGGGGAATCCTTACTCCCCGATCTGCTATCTAGCACACTGTGCGATAACATATGTCATACAATATTGGCGTCGACGTCGGTGGGACGTTCACGGACGTTATCGTCTTCGACGAAGATACCCATGAACTGACCATAGACAAGGTTCTCTCCACACCTAAAAACCCCTCTGAGGGTGTTGTTCATGGGATTGCGGAAGCGACGACGAAAGCAGACACGTCGTTATCCGAAGTCGAGCTGTTGTTTCATGGCACAACGGTCGTGACGAATATGCTTCTCGAGGAGACAGGCGCTCGCGTCGGTCTCATCACCACTGCCGGTCACACGGATATTCTCCATCTGGCACGGGCGTGGACACCCGGGCCGCTGTATGGGTGGATGGGTATGGAGAAACCGGAGCCACTCGCAGATCTCGTCGACACGCGAGGGGTTGCTGGGACTATTGATTCGCCAACGGGCGAGGAAGTAGAACCGCTTGACGAGGCCGCAGTCCGGGAAGCTGTTCGTGAACTCGAGGCAGCTGGCGTCGAGTCGGTAACGGTTGCACTGCTGAATTCGTACCTCAATCCAGCCCAAGAGGAACGTGTCCGCGAAATCGTCTCCGAGGAAGCCCCGGAGCTTCCGGTTTCGATTTCATCCGAGATCGTCCCAGAGTACGGCGAATACGAACGAACGCTCACGACGGTTATCAACGACTATGCGCGCCCAACGGTCATCGGATATCTCGAGGATCTCGATAACTCACTCGCCGATGCTGGGTCGACGGCGACGATGAATATTGTCCGCTCGGACGGCGGGCTGATGAGCTCCAAGGCTGCCAAGGAACGACCAGTCGAACTCGCGCTCTCGGGACCCAGCGGCGGTGTCGTTGGCGCTGCGGCCATTGCCACGAAGAAAGGAACACCGGACGTCTTGACGCTCGATATGGGCGGAACCTCGACTGACGTTTCGCTCGTTGAAAGCGGGACGGCCGAAACAACGCGGCAAACAAAGGTCGGCTATCGAGAGTTTACGTCACGGTCGGTCGACGTGAACACCGTCGGAGCCGGCGGTGGTTCTATCGCGCGCGTCCAGCTAAACGGAGCGTTACAGGTCGGTCCAGAAAGCGCCGGTGCCGATCCCGGCCCAGCCTGTTACGGACAGGGTGGCGAGCAACCGACTGTTACAGATGCGAACGTCGTCCTCGGCCGTATTCCACCGAGTGTTCAACTCGGCGGCCGGATGGAACTCGACAGACAGGCTGCTCGTGACGCCGTCGCGACGGTTGCCGACGACCGCGGTAGCACGGTTGAGGAAGCCGCACAAGCCATTCTCGATATCGTCAACGAGAATATGCACGGTGCACTCCGTGTCGTGTCCGTTGAACGCGGGTATGATCCTCGAGAGTTTGGGTTGGTGGCATTCGGTGGCGCCGGGCCGATGCATGCCAACGCACTTGCAGATGTGATGGATGCGTATCCGCTAATCGTCCCACCGGGTCCGGGAGTGATGTCCGCGTTCGGATTTCTCACATCCGATATTCAAAACGAGTTCTCTGAGACCTATCTGGAGACCGAAGAGGACATTACCGGCGAAGACGTCTACGAGAAACTCCACGACCTCAAGGGCGAAGCGGGATCGTGGCTGGCTTCCGAAGGCGTCGACGAAGATGCTCACTCGTTCGATTATTTCGCGGAGTGTCGGTACTTCCGCCAGGACATCCAGATGTCGATTCCAGTCACGATCGACAATCTTCGAAGCGAGGCCGGTCTTGCAGAAATCAAGAACGACTTCGAGGCCCGCCACGACCGGCAGTTCGGATTCTCACTCGATGCACCCCTCGAGATCGCGAATCTCCGAGTCATCGGAAAGGGGACCGTACAGGGCGTGACCATCGAAGAGGAGGAGCTCACAGCATCCGATCCGAGTGACGCTGTAATCGATTCGAACGACGTGTATTTCGACGGCGACAACTACGAGACCCCAGTGTACGACCGAGCACGACTCCGACCAGGTAACGAGATTGAGGGACCTGCGGTCGTCACCGATAACGACTCGACGGTCGTCGTCCAGCCGGACCATCGCGCGACGATCGACCGCTACGGAAACATCGAAATCAATCGAGGTGAGGACCAATGAGTGATTCACAACCAGATTTTGTCGGCGAACACGACATCGACCAGACGACACTCGACATCATCGAAAGCACGCTTTCGAACACCCGCTACGAGATGGATCGAGTCGTCGAGACGACGGCGATCAGTCCGGTAATCCGTGAACAGTCCGATCAGTTTCCGCTGATCGCAGACGCGAAGGGTCGGATGGTCATGGGCCAGTTTGGCTCGGCCATCGACACGATTCTCGAGAATTCCGCGTTCGAGCGCGAGGATCTCGAGGACGGTGACGTGATCGCAACTAACGATCCCTACATGTGTGCTGGGGCCGTCTCGCATACCCCAGATATGCTCCTGTTGCGTCCGATCTTCTACGAGGATGATCTGATCGGCTTCTCGAGTCAGTGGGGGAACCTGATGGACGTCGGTGGGAAGACACCCGGTAGCATGCCCGTCCAGGCAGGGACGATCTTCGAGGAGGGGATGCGCTTGCCACCGGTCAAACTCTACAAGCAAGGCGAATTCGATAGCGAACTCCTCCAAACGTTCGCGCACAACACTCGACTCCCGAACCACGCGGAAGCAGATATCAAGGCGCTTGCAGCGGGGACGAAAGCTGCCGAAACTCGAGTCCACGAACTCTGTGATCGGTTTGGCAAGGAGACGTACGTGGAAGCGTGTGACGCCATTCTCGATCGTACCCGTGATGGGATGATCGACCTGATCCACGAGTTCATTCCCGAGGGAGAGCGCTACACGTTCGCGGATTACGTCGACGACGACGGCATGGGGAACGGTCCAATCAAGCTCCACCTCGAAATCTACCGGGAGGGAGAAACGGTGTACCTCGATTGGACCGGAACCGACGAGCAGGTACCGGGAACGGTGAACTTCCTCCTGAACGAGCAGATGTTCAAGATGTTCACCGGGGTCTTTCTAATCATGGCATTCGATCCCTTGCTCACGTTCAACGACGGCTACTACGACCTCTTCGACGTAACACTACCGGAGGGATCGGTCGTTCAGCCGGAGTTCCCGGCAGCGCTCGGGAATCGGTTACCGATGATGGCTCGCCAGTTCGACGTGCTCCAGGCAACATTCTCGAAGCTCATCGACGACTTCTCCGTCGCGGGGAGCTACGGAACGTCACCAAATCTCGTCTACGCGGGAACTGACTCCGAAGGTAACGACTTCCAGATGCTCGAGATCTTGTACGGAGGAATTCCTGCTCGACCGGGCGGCGACGGTCTCGACGGCCACTCCTGGTGGCCGCTGTTCCGTACCGTTCCGGCGGAGTATCAGGAGGCCTACTACCCGTTGACTATCGACGAGTACAGTACCCGAACAGACACCGGTGGCGCTGGCGAATTCCGTGGCGGTCACGGTATCACGAAGGTCTACACCTTCGAGGAGGACGGAGCGATAACCTTCCAGGACGATCGTGCACACACCTATCCGTGGGGTGTCGACGGCGGGCAGCACGGCCAGACGAGCGAAAAGAAGCTGATTCGGACCGACGGGACGGAAGAAGAGCTCCCGTCGAAAGTCGAAAACGTCGCCGTACAGGCGGGTGACAAGCTCGTCTTTAGCACCGCCGGTGGTGGCGGACTCGGTGATCCCGTAGAACGTGATCCCGACGTCGTTGCTACGGAAGTCGAACGAGGGCTCATCTCCGAAGTCACGGCACGTGAAGAGTACGGCGTCGTTCTCGACGACGATGGGGCGGTTGAGACTACCGCGACGGAGGAACGGCGCAATGAAATACGATCGAACCGTGACGAACCCGACGCGTTCGACTACGGTCCGTTGCCGGACAACGAGACACTCGAAGCGCAGATCGCAAACGAGCGCCGAGAGTTTGCCAACCGAGACAACTGAACGACACCTACTTCCACTACATCATCATGGACTGGCTCCACGACATCGATATCGACTACGACGACTCAGAGTTTGGTGCGAGTGTCGGTATTGGTGACCAACCCGCATTGGTTGTCATCGATCTCATAAATGCCTTCACCGATCCCGAAACGAGTCTCGGCTCGGACGTAACTGACGTTCTCGAGCAGAGTTCTCGGCTACTTGAGGCCTTCCGCGAGCACAACTTACCTCGGTACTTCACGACTGTCGCGTTCGAGGAGTCCTACGGTGATGCCGGTCGGTTCATCGAGAAGGTTCCTGCACTCAAAGAACTACAGCTTGGCACCGAAGCAGTTGAAGTCGACAATCAGGTCGCCCCGGTGGACGATGAACGAGTGATCCTGAAGAAGTACGCCAGTGCCTTTTACGGGACTGACTTACAAACCGAACTGACGACAGACCGTGTCGATACACTTGTCCTCGCCGGTGTAACGACGAGTGGCTGTATCCGTGCAACGGCCGTCGACAGTCTCCAACACGGTTACCGGACTATCGTCCCTTCGGATGCAGTCGGTGACCGTGCCGAAGGACCACATCGAGCCAATCTCTATGATATCGATACGAAGTATGGCGATGTTGTTACTACAGATACCGTACTCGAACACCTCTCCAACAATGAAGAAGAAAACTAACAATGAACAGACTGTATCGACGCTACCTTACCGACTTCGATCAGGTGATCGACGATGACTGAGTCCGGTGCAATACTCCGAGAGCACCTCAATCGTGACGAGATCTTAGCCTGTCCGGGCGTGCACGACCCGCTTACAGCCGGTGTTGCTGACGCCGTCGGCTTCGATGCGATATACATGACCGGATACGGAACCTCCCTATCGAAGACGGGCTATCCTGATGCCGGCTTTATTACGATGCCGGAGATGATCAGCAACGCTGCAAATATTCAGGAGCGTATCGACGTCCCACTGATCGCCGATGCCGATAACGGGTACGGAAACGCAACAAACGTCGTCCGAACGGTTCGAGAGTACATCAAGGCCGGCGTCGGCGCGATCCATATCGAAGATCAGACCTTCCCGAAACGGTGTGGTCATACGAAAGGCCGGCAGGTCATTCCGCGAGACGAGGCAGTTGGAAAGATCGAAGCTGCAGCTGACGTACGAGACGACCGTGGTGAAGACTTCGTCCTCATTGCTCGGACGGACGCTCGCGGTACCGGGGACGGATCACTCGACGAGGCGATCGGTCGCGCTAACGATTTTCTCGAGGCTGGGGCCGACATCGCATTCGTCGAGGGACCGACCGATGAATCGGAACTCGAACGTATCGGCCAGGAGGTCAACGGACCACTCGTCTACAATTTCGTCGGCGATCTCGGCTCCTCACCGTACGTTGAACTCTCCGTACTCCAAGAGTTAGGATTCGATCTCGTGTTGTTCCCAATCGCCGCGACACTCTCAACGATTGCAAACGTGTACGCTGACTTCAGCGCCTTCGCAGAGGATCCAGTTGCAGCAATGCGAGCCATCGATGATACGTTCAATTCTCAACCGATCGGTAGTCTCCACGAGTTTTCTGGGTTTCCAGAAGTTGTTGAGTGGGAACAGCAGTATCTCCCCGATGACGAACAAGAGAAGTACGAGGGATCACTGGGAGACGAGCTCGAATCCGAATAGCACCGAAAAGGTCGGTGATAGTTTAGTCCTGATTTTATCTTTCAAGATAGCGGCTCAGTACTGCGGCAAGCACCATTATTACAACAAGTACTGTTGAGAGAGCGTTGATCTCGGGGGTGAGTCCAGTACGGAGCATATCGTAGATCTCGACCGGAACAGTACTGGTTCCAGGTGCAATGAGAAACTGTGTGGCAGTGAACTCGCCGAATGAGACAATAAATGCAATAAACAACCCAGAGAGCAAGGCCGGTGAAATGATGGGGGCAGTGACGTTCGTGAACGTCATTGTCGGATCAGCGCCGAGAACACGAGAGGCTTTCTCGAGATCGTTATCGAATGTTACGAGTTCTGAGCGCACGAGCAAAAAGACGTACGGAACGCCCAGGATAGAGTGACCGATGATGAGCGTTGGATAGCCGGCATTGACGTTGATCTGCCCGAAGTAGCGGATCAGAGCGATTCCCGTAATCACAGGAGAGATGATCATCGGCAACAGCATGATCGTCGAAAGCTGCTGTTTGTAGGGGAACTCCGCACGGACAAAACCAATAGCCGCAATGGTTCCAAAGATGACCGCAATAATCGCTGCACCCGTTGCGACGACAAAACTCGTAAAGAGCGCGCCAAGCAGCTGGCTGTCGGTCATCAATGCAACGTACCACTGCAGACTAATACCATCGTACGGGATCGCGGGAAATGCTCGTCCGGTAAAGGAAGTCAGAACGACCATCGCGACTGGCACAAGCAAGAAGACGTAGATCAGCAAGATAGTGCCTAGTAACACGCCACGGCGCAGCAGCCCTGTCTGCTTGAGAGATCCAACTGCGCTCATAGGTTACCAAGCGCCTCCTGAAGATCGAACACGGCATTGAATATCGCGATAAACCCGATTAGCAGGATCGTATAGATCACTGCTAATGCTGATGCGAGTTGGATATTAAACGCCTCAAGGAATGCGCGGGCAATTTCGTTGGCGATCATTGACTGTCCCGATCCGCCAAGGATGTCTGGGCCGAGGAACGATCCTGCCGAGAGGATGAACACGATTACTCCGGCAGCGACGACACCTGGCATGCTCAACGGAAGGACAACCGAATAGATCGTTCGCAACTGGCCAGCGCCAAGGGTCCGGGAAGCGTTGATCGTCTCATGGTGTATTGCGTTGAGCGAATTGTAGATTGGGAGGACGGCAAACGGAAGATAGGCGTTGGCCAGTCCAATGATTACCGCTGTTGTCGTAAACAGTAAGTCCGTTTCAATACCGAATGACTGTGCGAGCGGACCGGTCGGTGAGAAAAACAAGAGCACCCCGAAGTAACGGATGATGTATGCGATCCATAGCGGAACAACCACTAACGTCAACAGGAGACGAACGCGTTTGCTCGAGAACACGAGATAGTACGCAAGGGCGTACGCCAACGCAAGTGTCACCAGCGTCGTTACGATTCCGTAGAGGAACGAACGAACAAAAGCGGCGAGATAGACGCCACCCATGGCACGCTGATAGGCCTGAAGTGGGTGCCCATCGCCGAAGTTGATACTCTCAACAACTAGGAAGAGGACTGGAAACACGAAAAAGAACGTGACCCAACCGACACCGATAGCTACGAGGTGGCGATTGGTTATCCGATCGCTGAGCCAGCTCGGAACGGGGCTGCGTTCGACGACAACGCTCATAGAACGATCACCGATTCTGAGTCGAACGTGACGAGTACTTCATCACCGACCTCAAGATGCGGGAAACGATTTGTACTCGCAAGAGCGGTTTCGCCACTTTCGAGGGTAGCTGTGACCTCAGCCCGATTACCGAGATTTGAAACTTTTTCAATCGTCCCTGGAAACGCGTTCTCTTCAGTCGCAGCTACAGTCGTTGCGCCACCGTCAGCTGTTGCCTGTGCTGCCTCGATATTGACATCCTCTGGGCGAACATACAACGAGACTTCTTCTCGATCACTGCTAACACTATCATTTGGAAGAACAACACAGGTATCGCCGGCATCTACGAAGGGTCTCGGCCCATCGTTTCTAATCGGTCCACTGAACTGCATCGACTTTCCGACAAACTCCGCGACAAAGTCGTTTACTGGTTGTTCGTAGATAGCCTGTGGATGATCGACTTGCTGGATTTCCCCATCATCAAGGACGACGACTTTGTCAGACATCGACAGCGCATCCTCTTGATCATGTGTAACGTACAATGAGGTCACTCCCAACTCTCGCTGAAGCGTCATGAGCCACTGTCGCATCTCTTCTCGGAGAACTCGGTCGAGCCCGGTCAGCGGCTCGTCGAGCAGTAAAATATCGGGTTCGTAGGCAAGTGCCCGAGCTAACGAGACGCGCTGTTGCTGTCCTCCTGAGAGTTCGCCAGGGCGATGATCATCGTGATTGGGAAGATCAACGAGTTCGAGAAATTCTTGTACTCGTGCATGACGTTCTTCCTCATCGTACCCGTGCATACGAAGTCCATATGCGATGTTCTCCCGAACAGTCATATGGGGAAAGAGGGCAGTACTCTGAAAGGCCATCCCGATGTTTCGCTCTTCCGGGGGTAGGTTAGTGACATTCTCGCTCCGTAATGTCACCTCTCCTTCCGTTGGCTCTCTGAGACCCGCAATCATGTGCAACAGCGTTGTCTTTCCACAGCCAGACGGGCCTAGCAGAGTGACGAATTCACCCTCATCGATACGGAAACCGACGTCGTTGACGGCGCACAAGTCGCCGTAATACTTTGTAAGTCCGTTGACTTCTAACATCGTTAAAATTTGTATTGGTAGTATTATTATGGTTAGCTCTGCTGTACTTCCTGGAAGCGCTCCGACCACTCGTCTTGAACTGGGAGAATTCGGGACCAGTCATTGAAGCTCAACTCATCGATGGGCGCATAATCTGGGAGTTCTGTCATCTCCTCAGGGGGATCCTCCACCTGTACTGTATAATTCATGTCATCCGACATCTGGAGGATATTATCTCGCTCGTAGGTGAAATTCAATAAGTCGTGAATGAGATCTCGGTTTTCCGTTTCTTGGACAATTGATAGTGTGTCAGTCCACGCCATCGTTCCCTCTTCGGGGAGAACGTACTCGATGTGCTCATGGCCGTCTTCTTGTAGCGCAATAACACGACCACCCCATGCCTCACAGATGTGGGCGTTCTCCTGGCGTAGATACTGGATTGAGGTGTCTCCGTCAGACCAGTAACTAAAAGCGTTCTCGTTTTGTTCTTCAGCTTCTTCGATTACCTCTTCGAAGAGATCCTCGTCCTCTGCGGCTTCGTTGATATCAACGTCGATCGCAGCAGCACAGTTCGAAAACCGATCGACTGCTCGGTCGAGTAGTGCAACCTGTCCCTCGTACTGTGGATCTTTAATTTCCTCCCAACTAGTGAGTTCTTCGTCAACAAGTTCAGTGTTGTACGCATACCCAGTTGCCCCGTTTTCTCGAATCAGGCCGATCGTCTCACCATCATCGAGTAGAAAGTCGAGTTCCTGTGCATCGTCGCGGATGTTGTCTGTATAATTCGGCACTTCATCGAGGTCAATCGGTTCAAGAACACCTTCGTCTTGCCCCTGGGCCATTCCAGTATCATTGAGTGCGACGATGTCATATTCCCCTGTGTTTTGTTGAATCTGGGAGATCATCTCAACCGTCCCTCCAGCGGAGTCACCCTCAATTTCGACATCCTCCTCTTCTGCCCACGCGTCAAAAATTCGCTCCTGTGCTTCCTGTGTATTTCCACCGAACCCGAGGAAGCGAAGCGTACCACCACCACCATTCATGCCGCCCATACAACCCGCGAGGCTTACGACTGATCCTGCTCCGAGTGTAGCCAGTGCGCTGCGCCGAGTCACCATGTTACTACCTTCCATGGACCTTTCTCTACATTCTATGGTATGGTATAATAGTGTTCCGGTGAGTCCGAATTAAGAAGTATAATTTAGGAAAATCTCCGAAATGCCTAAGTCAGATAGGGACAATTATAATAGCTACGCGCCTCGCCGTGAAGATTGGTGGGCGTCATACGAGACAACACATGACCTGTACCGAGGATCGAAGAGTGGAAACTGTCGAACCGGCATCGACCGAAACTGTCGACTACCGAGTCGACGACAACGTCGCGTACGTCACGCTGACACGCTCGGATCGGCTCAACGCCGTTACAAAGGAACTATATGCGGGCGTTCAAGGTGCTCTCAAGCGGGCGAGTGAGGACGATGCCCGCGTGATAGTACTTGAGGGCGAAGGCCGTGCTTTCTGTGTTGGCGCAGATCTGAAAGACCACGACGAACGCGAACGAACTGCTGCAGAGAAACGCGAGTACGCTTGGACTGCTCAACGAACCTGTGAGGCAATCCAGACCCATGAGCGACCAGTTATTGTCAAGATCCAAGGATATGCTATCGGTGCTGGCGCAGAGATGGCACTTAGTGCAGATCTCATCGTAATGGCGACACAAGCAGAAATACGGTTCCCGGAAACATCTATTGGAACCTACGTTGGTGGTGGTGTTACGGATACACTGCCTGAACGCGTCGGAACCGCGAAAGCAAAGGAGCTATTGCTCACTGCAGCCTCACTAGACGGAGCCGAGGCTGCCGAGATCGGACTCGTAAATGAGGTTGTCCCGGACGACAAGTTGGACGACGCCGTCAACAACCTGGCAACTGAGATTGCCAACAACGCCCCGATTCCAATTGCTTTCGCGAAAAAACAACTGAATCAGCAACCAGCTGACCGTGAGCTGATACTGACTGCAGAAGTCGATGCACTCCTAACATGTATGGAAACCGCCGACTGGCAGGAAGGCATCGACGCGTTCGCCGAGGAGCGCGAGCCAGTCTTCGAGGGGCGATAACGATGCGGAAAACTATCGACCGTATCCTCGAACCCGAGACAATCGCAGTCGTCGGTGCCTCCACTGATCCAAGCAAGCGCGGGCACCAGGCTATCAAAACTCTACAAGAGGGAGGTTTCGAGGGAACCGTCTACCCTGTCAACCCAAGCGCAGAAACAATTCGAGGTCTCAGTGTTTGTTCCTCCATTTCCGAGATTCCAGAGCCTGTTGATCTGGCACTGATTGTTGTCCCCAAACAGGTCGTTCCATCAGTCCTGGAAGAGTGTCGCGACATCGATGTCGCGGGAGCAGTCGTCATTGCTGTTGGTTTCGGTGAGACCGGCGACGAAGGGGAAGAACTCGAGGAAGATATTATCCATATTGCCCGACAAAACAATGTCCGTCTGGTAGGTCCAAATACTTCCGGACTGATCAACGTTCACGAGGGAGCCAACCTCGTAGGAGCCGACAATGTACCTGCCGGCGAACTCGGTTTGCTCTGCCAAAGTGGAAACCTCGCAATTGCATTATTCACCGAAGCCGCCGCTCTCGAAGGAGTCGGCTTCAGTCACTACGTCGGAGTCGGCAATGAAGCTGACCTCCAATTCCACGAGTACTTGCCGTACTTCGCCGATAACGACAAAGCTGATGCGATTGTCTGTTATGTCGAGGGGTTGGCTGATGGACGTGCCTTCCTTCAAGAGGCTCACGAAACTGTCCCCGAGACACCGATCGTCGTTTGCAAAAGCGGACGATCCGCAGTTGGGAAACAATCTGCGAATTCTCATACGGGATCGCTGGCCGGCGATGCAGCCGTAGCCGACGCTGTCTTCAGCCAAGCTGGTGTCATCAGCGTTGATCGATCGGACGAGCTACTTGCGGTTTCCGACGCACTCGCCTCCCAGCCACCGATGGACGACGCGAACATTGCAATCCTCGCTGACGGCGGCGGGCACGCGACACTTGCTGCAGACGCATTGGCCGCCCGTGATCTCTCCGTCCCTGAACTGGAGGCAGGGACCAAAGACCGTCTTCGTGAAGTTCTTCCTGACGCAGCAAGCGTCCGAAACCCAGTTGACGTCGCCGGCGGTACTGACGATGACCCCTCGGTATTCGCTGATTGTGCCGAGGCGCTATTCGATGATCCGAACGTCGATGGCGTGTTGCTTTCTGGACTATTCGGTGGCTACGGCATCCGATTTACTGACGATCTCGAGCCGATCGAGAAAGCGGCCGCACGAGATATCGTCACCTTTGCTGAGGATACCGATACACCACTGGTAGTTCAGAGCGCCTATGAGAGTGCTGACCCCGAGGTCCATACGATTCTGCGCGAGAGCGATGTCCCAGTTTACGAGTCACTTGATCTTTCGGTCGCCTGTCTCTCTGCACTTGCGGAATACGGCACTCATCTGAAGACTACAGACGAGAGGGACAGTTTCAACCTTGAAGAAGGTGAACGAACCATAGATCCGGCTGAGGCGACCAACGGCACGCTTACTGAGTACGATGCGAAGAAGGTACTCGATCAGTACGATGCACCGGTGACACCGTACGAACTGGTCGAGACGCCGATGGAAGCGAAGCGTGCCGCAGTTGAGTTCGATGCGCCAGTCGCGATGAAGGCTGTTTCACCTGACATCGTTCACAAAACCGAAGCCGATGCGGTCGCCCTTGAGGTTACAGAGGATGCCGATGACGTTTTCCAGGACCTGGTTGAGAACGCACGCACATATGACCCACAAGCGCGGATCGATGGCGTTCTCGTTTCCCCGATGCGTACTGACGGCATCGAGGTGATTGTCGGGGCGACTAGCGACGAGCAGTTCGGGCCCGTCGTCATGTTTGGTCTTGGTGGCGTCTTCGTTGAGGTCTTCGAGGATGTCGCCTTCCGTGCTGCGCCGCTCTCCAAAAGCGATGCGCGGTCGATGATCGAGGAGATCGATGCCCAGCCACTACTCAATGGAACACGGGGTGGGTCATCGGTTGACCAGGAAGCGTTAGTCGATGTACTCTGTACTGTCTCGGATCTCGTCGTTGATAATCCCGTGGTCGAAGAAGTAGACCTGAATCCCGTGCTCGCAGCCGAAGACGGAGTAGAAATTCTCGACGCAAGTATTCTTTTGTCGAATGAAAGCCAAACTACGACCCACACAATGGAGTCAGAAAATGAGGTCATTTCGGATGGAGGTGACAACGAATGAGTGACCGTGAATCGGTAGATGAGCCCGTCTGTGTTGAGCATCCACGTGAACACGTTGCCCGCGTTACGCTCGATCGACCGGATGCACTGAACGCTTACAACGAATCGCTCCTGCGGACACTCGTCGATCGGCTCGAGGGACTCGACTCCGATCAGGATGTCCGGGCGATCGTTCTGACTGGTGCTGGTGATCGTGCGTTTTGCAGCGGTGTCGATCTCGAGAATATGCCGCTTACTCCAGAGATGGAATTTGCCGAATACGAGGAGGGGCTCGGATTGTTCCAGAACGTTGTCCGAACCTTACGAACGATCGAAACACCGGTCGTCGGCGCGGTGAATGGCTACGCACTCGGCGCTGGCTGTGACACTGCCCTTGCCTGTGATATTCGTATCGTCAGTGAGGAGGCCACTATCGGTGAAACGTTCATCGATGTCGGCTTCGTTCCTGGAGATGGCGGTGCCTATCTCCTTCCTCGGCTCATCGGGGAGTCTCGAGCAAAAGAGCTGATTTTCACTGGTCGGAAACTTGAGGGAGAAGAAATCGTCGAATGGGACCTTGCCCGCGAGTGTGTTCCGCAGGGAGAGTTACTCGAGGCTGCTGAAGACTTCGCTGCCGACCTCGCTTCCCAGCCACCGGTTGCCCTCGGCCTGAGTAAGACGCTCGTCGGGGAGAGTCTCGATGTCGACCTTGAAACCGCATTTGATCAGGCCACTCGCGCCCAGCGGATCTGTTCACAGACTGATGATCACGCAGAAGCAGTCGCCGCGTTCAACGAGAAACGAGATCCGGAGTTCACGGGAGAATGAGCCTTGAAACAATCACATTAGTACAGTTCGATTCATCGATCGGCCCCGCCGAAGATGGGACGCTCGAACGAATGTGTGCGCACATTCGAGCTGCGGATGTTGATCTAATCGTCTTCCCCGAGCTCGCGACGACTGGCTACTCTATCTTTGATCAGATCGAGAAATGTGCCGAGCCGATACCAGGTCCTACCACTCGTATACTTGGCCAAGCGGCTGCTGAGTCGAATACTCACGTTCTCCTGGGAATGCCTGTTCAGGGCCAGAACCGCGTCCATAACAGTGCGATATGGATTGACCGCCAAGGCAAGGTGCGTATTCAGTATGACAAGCGGCAGTTGTGGGGTGACGAATGCAACGTATTTACTCCGGGTGAGGATCTCGTTGTAGTTGACTGTGAAGGACTCTCAGTAGGAATTCAGATCTGTTATGATCTGAATTTCCCTGAGCAAGCAGCTGCCTTTGCCCGCGCTGAGGTGGATCTTTTGGTGAACATCTCGGCGTGGTCTGAGCCGATGAAAGGTGATTGGGACCGGCTACTGCCTGCCCGTGCGATTGAGACCGGGGCATTCGTTCTTGGCTGTAACCATGCCGGAGACGAAGGAGACCTCATGTTTTACGGCCATAGCACTGTATATAATCCGGACGGATCAGTAAACAGGCGACTTAAGAACGAGCCCGATGCAATCACCTGGCAATTCGAAGAGAAACTGCTCACGCAGGAACGCAAACGAAACCCAATGCGCGAGGATAGGCGTGAAGACGGACCAGGAATTGAACGCATTCAGGTTGAGTGAACTGGAGTACCAAGAATCGTAGTGGGGATCACCCATCCTACATACAACAAAAGCAAATGACGAACTTAACACTTGACGAAACTGACTTTCGGCTCTTGAAAGCACTTGACGAGAACGGCGATGTCGATGCCGATGAAATTGCAGACGAACTGGACATCAGCCAATCAACGGTATACTATCGTCTAGAAAAATACCGCGAAAAGGGAATCATCACTGACACGGTTGCCCATCTTGACCGTCACAAACTCGGCCTTGGGATGACTGCTATTACTCGGATCAAGACCGTCTATGGGCCGGAAGCGATGGAAGTCGGCAAAAGAATCCAGGAACTCTCAGGTGTTCAGCAGGTGTATTCTATGCTCGGAGAAATGTCGTTCTGCGTCATCTCTCATGTTAGGGACCATGAACATCTTCAGGGGCTTGTTGAGAAGATTATCGAGACAGAAGGTGTTCAGAACTCAGAAACGAATATTGTGCTCCGGACGTTCAAAGAGGAGCCACGGTTGCTGGTCAACTACGATGATGCTGATCTCGAGAAATTGTTCGCTTATACTGCTGACGATAAGTCATCGATCTCGGACTAAAGCATTGTCAGCTGCGAGTTCGTCATATACTCGGTTCGGGAGAACGAAGGTGATGTCGTTGCGACGAACGAATCGCTGGATGGCTTTGTACAGGTGTTTGATGGCATGTTGAGGCAGTTAGCGAACTCTCGGAGACGTCGTCCGTATGCGCCGCGGTAGCTTCCAAGAACCAGGTAGCTACTATTTGCTTGCTCGAACCGGGGGAGCTCTTCGTTCATATAACGGACAACTTCGTGGTAGTCCCCCCGAGGTGGGGAGCTAATTCCTTCGAAAATACGGTTGACAGCCCGGTAGATGGCGTATGAATTGCGTGGAACGCGTGGGCCGCTCATACTACTGTCTACAGATGTGTCCGTCTTAAGCGTCCATATTCGAGTTGGAAAATATGGTATTTTCCCAACTTGCCCGCCCCGAACAGTTACGTGAATGGAGACAAAATAGACACCTATGAGTAATAGTGCGGGGGGCGCAGGAAATCCGGTCGGCGGCGAGGCAGAACCATTTGGCGGTGACGATGTCATGCCGATCGAGAAACAGCGACGGGCACACCAATTCCTCACGCAGGAAACCCGCTACCTCATCATCCAAGCCGTGCTTGGGCATCCAACGTACTTGGCGACACTCGACGAGCTCAAATACCTCGTGCCCAAGAATCGCTCTACTATCCGGGAGCATCTTGACCAGCTCGCAGATAAGCAGGTGATGGTAAAGTACAAATACCGTGGAGATGAGACCGAGCGTAACGAACCACGGGAGTTCTGGGGGTTCACCAGTTACGGGATCACCCTCTTAGATGAGTACAGCTACCTCCGGTACGTCCCGGTTCTGCGTGCCCTACAGGAAAATCTCCATCTGACCGAGAAAATTGAACGGCACCAGGATTCGCCGCGACCAGAACTGCCAGAAGACGTTAGTGGAGCCCTCAAAATACCAGAAATAGACGACGCAACAGAGGCCATTGTTGATGACACGCTCGCTGCCCGAGAACGCGGTGGCGACCGGCTCTTCGATGCTCCCCCTATTGAACCGGATGAAGACGGTGAAACCGAACCCGGTGCAGACCGACCTCTCGATGAACTCTTCTGATCTTACCACTCCTAACGGGGATCACTGCTCGCGTCAATTCAAGCCGGTCGACTATCTCTTGAGTCGTGAACAATCGCGAACGGTACGACGAACTCGATAACTCCACGGTGTCGCTAGATCAAACGAGATCTCGGACCTCACACAGAGGGAGTAGTATCGAGGCTGGCTGTTAGCTGGCACGTGTCTGGATTCCTGTACGTAACCGCTGGAGGATCTCGGATTGGTGGGCACCGTCTAATTAGCGCAGTTTGAGGAACGAGCAGGTCTTCGAGCATTTGATCCAACGAACTCAACGATCTGCTCACTTCTCAAACTGGCTTGACTAAACAGTGCCCGTCGACGTTCCGTCTCTGTTAGAAACCTGCATCACTCGTTACTGAAAAGAACCAGATCGTCATGACCCCTCTATTCCAGCCACGGTTTGACGATTGGTGCAAAGAGAATGACTGCAATGAGAACGACGATCACTATGGATAAGGGTTCGGTAAAGAATACCGGAACGGTCCCTTCGCCCAGAATCAACGATCGGTGGAGATTTTCTTCGGCGATACTGCCTAAAACGATACCGAGGACAAACGCAATGATCGAGTAATCATATCTCTTCATATAATATCCAATGACTCCGAGTCCGACGATCGTGATAGCGTCGACCCAGCGGCCGTTGTTGAGTGCAAACGAGCCGAGGAACGAGAGGACGATAATCATCGGGATAATATAGTCAGTGTCAATCTTTGTTAAAATGCCTGCGCGAGTGACGAGACCAAGTCCGAGCACGAGAATGAGGACGTTACCGATCAGTAATGAAATGAAGAGTGCATAGGTCACATCAAGATTCGCGTCGGGATCGAACAAGTCAGGGCCGGGAACAAGCCCATGCATGATCAGCCCCCCGATTAATACCGCCGTCGCGGCGCTACCGGGGATTCCGAAGGC
The DNA here is from genome assembly GCF_000337675.1 of Natronococcus amylolyticus DSM 10524. Lineage (GTDB taxonomy): Archaea > Halobacteriota > Halobacteria > Halobacteriales > Natrialbaceae > Natronococcus > Natronococcus amylolyticus. Next base: position 360,861 of record NZ_AOIB01000028.1, read on the forward strand.
AATAGCTGGAATTACCGATCCGCCGATAGTCCCATTGTTCGACGATTCAGAAGCGATCACTCCGATAGGGTTTCCTTTCCCAAACGACTCCGAATCTTCTGACGCGCGTACTGCTTCGGTGTACGCGATGAAGTTAGAAACTGTTGAACCGGCACCCGGAATAGAACCGATTCCGGTTCCAATGAACGCTGATTTTACGAGCGTTACTGGGTGGTCCAAAACTGTTTTGACGCCGCCGAAGACGTCGCCGGTGACCTCGAACTCTTTCTTCGAAATACCTCCTGTTTCGTTAGCTAATTTTAGCATTTCAGCGACAGCGAACAGACCGATCAGAGCAGCTATAAACGACAGTCCCTCATAGAGTGGGAAGTATCCGAACGTATATCGAACGTCTCCGGTCATCGGTGCCGATCCAATCGCCGTCAAGGATAAACCAAAAAATCCAGCGATCAGGCCTTTGACCATCGAGCCGCGGGCAACGATTGTGATCATCGATAGGCCAAGAATGGCGATCAAAAATCGTTCTGGCGAGCCGAACATGAGGACGAAGTCAATAAGAATCGGCGATAAGAGAATAATCGCTGTGACGGTAATGAACCCCGCAAGCGCAGACGAGGTTGCTGATAACGAAAGCGCAGTAACCGCTTCTCCTTGACGTGACATAGGGTATCCATCAAACGTCGTTGCAGCGGCTGCTGACGTCCCCGGAGCGTTAATGAGGATTGCAGCAATAGACCCGCCGTACATTGCTCCGCTGTATATTCCGATGAGCAAAACAATTGCGTCAATGCCACCAAGCGGCAGCGTTAGCGGAAGTAAAATTGCCATCCCGAGTGAAGCACCTAATCCGGGGAGTGCCCCAACGACAATCCCGATGATGAGACCAGCCATAACCCAGAAAATAGTCGGCCAACTGAATACGAGTTGGACGGCTTCAATAAACACCTCAAAGCTCATAGAAACACCTCATGAAGGTATCCTTCTTCAATCGGGATACCGATGATATCGTAGAAGAGAAACGCGATACCGAACGATAGTAGCGTCAAACCAACAATCGCGTATATCGGTTGCTTCCGCCACCAAGTGTATGCGATGACGAATAATGGGGTTGCCCACAACATTCCGATCAGGAACGACCCCATCAGATATCCAACACACATGGATCCGAGAACTGCTGCTCCATATGCGACCGTCTCTTCTTCCTGGATATCGGAGGTCTCAGCTGCGAACTCTTCTTCGTCTGAGTCTGTCTCCTCTACTATACTTTCGGCATCTCTAGTGTCTGTTTCGAGAATGTCGGCTTCATCAACAACCAGTCGGCGCAGTGGTCCGGGAAGATAACCTCTGAAAAGTAGTAGCACACCAAATAGAATTACCATTCCGGACGTAAATTGTGGAAAGTGTTGTGCAGCAGAAGAAAATTCAAACGACTCTACAAACATATACACCGAAGGTAGAATGAAAACTAGAAGTAGTACATGTTCCATTGTTACCTCTTCTTTCAAATTGAATGTGGGATGTTTTTCACTCATTGTAGTACTTTTGAATCTAACACTTATTTATATGTGAATATGCTGATCCTGGGAGGAGGAGAATCACCTACTCCTGGAGATTATCCAGATCAACGGCATCCGGAATCTCGTCAAGTGTCTCCTCGAGGGTTTGGTTCGCCGATTCCGGATCTCCGTATGTGACGTCGTTGCCGGTCTCATCAGACCAGTCTTGCACGTCCTCGTCCTGCGTTGCCTCTTCAAGGGCCTCAGTGAGGGTTTCAATTTGCTCCTCGTCTGTTCCTGGAGCAGCGTACAACGCGAGCGTCGTCATCGCAACGAAGTCGATATCTGGATACCCAAGTTCAGTTGCCGGTTCGAGATCGGGGAAAACATCTGTCGGTTCGCTTGAAAGATTGGCGACCACGTTTAGGTCTCCTCCCTCGACCGGTTCACGAGCCGACGTTGCAGTCGCAATCCCGACCGACACTTCGTCGGATATCACGGCCTCACTTGTCGGTCCACCACCATCATATGGAACGACTTCCTCCCATTCCATTCCGAAGTCGTCGCGAAGGAGGAACGAGATAACGTGTGTCGAGTGGCCAATTCCCTGCATAGCGAATTGGGTGAATTCACCGTCCTCGTATGCATCGACGAGGTCATCTATATCCTCGATGTGGTCGTATTCGGGGTTAACGATAAGTGTAAACGGGTACTGGCCGATAGAACCGATCCCTTCGAGATCGGTGATATCGTATCCGGGGTCGTCCATTAACCACGCCGTTGCGACCGACGGTAAGTTGACGTTCCCAATCGTATACCCATCGCCATCAGCCCCGTGGAGAATTCCGGTCCCCTCAAGTCCGCCAGCACCTGGTTGATTATCGATGTCAAGTTCTCCGTCGAGTGCCTCATTCCAAGCCGGTTGTAGTTGTCGAGCGTATGTGTCTGTACCTCCGCCTTCACCGAACGGAACGACCCATCGGATTGTCTGGCTCGGATACTCACCATCACCATTCTCGTCACCAAGGCACCCAGCTAACCCCACCACTGACGCGACTGAAACCGTTCCTGCAGTTTTTAAGCAAGTGCGTCTATCCATAGCACACCTCATGCGTTCACAAGCATAGGGTATAAACTCTTTCCCGTTACTAGTAATTCTCCAAATAATTAATAACTATTAATTGACCTATTGAATTTTTCTAAATAGCAGCAGAATTGGCTAACAGGCACTGCCTAGTTCAGCATCCCCTCGGCTGGTGTCTTTCCATCGAGCGATTGATGCGGCCTCTGGCGGTTATAATAATGCATGAACTGTTCAACCCATTCGCGTGCGCTCGCTCGACTGTCCACCCAGGAATTATGATAACAGTCGACTCACATTTTGAGGGTGTGAAACCACTTTTTGATATGGTTTCGGTCGGTAGAGTTCACTCGACCGTTCAACCCTAATCGAGCAAGGGCAGTCCGATAGACAAATTGACCGACGAGAAACTCAGCATCTGGGAGCTCGTGTTTCTCGCGAAGTCCATATAGAAATGCAGCTGCCGGATCAGTGCCATGTCGACCAAACAACGCGACGTCGAGAATCAATTTTGTTTCGGTATCTATTGTAGCGTCCAACCAAGACCACCCCTCATTGATCTTGACAGCGGTCTCGTCGACAGCGACCCGCGACGGCGACGCTGTCGGCGGGTCGCGTCCGCTGTCAGCCAGCCGATGTACCCAGTTCCAGAACGCTCCGTGAGAGCGCTCAATGCCTAATTCAGCGAGAATCGTTGTTGTCTCCCGGATAGAACGACCGGTCTGATGGAGACGGACGGCGAATGCCCTGACAGGCGTCGCCGTCCGCTCGTTCTCCCAAGATTCTTCTAAATCCGCGTCATAGCTCTCGCTGGGCAGGTCTGCGAGCATTTGGTCCAACGAACTCAACGACCTGCTCACTTCTCAAGCTGCCTCAACTAGACAGTGCCCGAAACTTGATTAGTTCGGATTTCAACCACTTTATGGCGAAGCTTTGCAGCTATTAGATCGACTTGAGACAAGACGGAGATAAGCCACCTATTTTCACCAGTCAGTAATACTGTACAGTATTACTAATCATATTGGCTGGCTCGAATAGATATTTGCTACGTTTGTGCTCCTTTTCAAGCCCATAAGTACAACCAGACAGGGAGTTAGCTACATGTTGATTGCTTCTCGGCCTACTGTGACATGACCGACTTCCGATCGTGAATAGGTCCTGCTTGGTCTACGAGCCGACCACCGTTACGATCGTTACTAACTGCGATGATTTCCGACACAACACTCAGAGCAATTTCGACTGGTGCATCACTCCCCAGATTTAGCCCGACCGGAGTCGCAATCCGTTCCCGATCCCGTTTCGAGAGTTCGACACCCTCATTTTCCAGATCTGACTGAAGTTGCTCAAATCGTTTTCGGGGTCCCATCAACCCGATGTACGGGGCCTCTGTCCCAAGTGCTGCCTCAAGCGCGAGTCTATCGTCGACAAAGTTGTGAGACATAATAAGAACGAATGTCCGTTCATCGATTCCGGCATTGGATAAGTTGGTTGGATGGGTTGCTAAGACGCGATCTGCAGCCGGGAACATCTCATCATCAGCACGTCCACCACGACCTGTCACGACTGTAACTTCAAGCCCGACCTGCGCTGCGAAGCGGACAACGGGACGAACATCTGGCTGGCCACCGAATACGACCAGTTTTTGTGAGGGTTCGATACCGTCAATAACGAGCACTATTTCTCCCGTCTCAGTTGACACAGAGATGCAGTCAGTGCTCCCTTCAGTCGCATACGTTCGTGCCTCCGTTTCAATATCTGCTATAACCGAGTCAGGAAGAACCGTTCGCTCACGAATGCGGCGGTCGTTAGTTCCTGAACCTTGTTCACTGATAACCGCTCTAGCTCCGACGGGAATCGAGGGGTCATTGCTCTCGATTGCGGTTACGAGACTACACGCCTTGCGGTTCGTGCGTGCGTCAACCATCTGCTGCCACGAGTCATCGGTAGGCTCGATGAGAACGTCGATGACACCATTACAGCCGAGGCCAAGCCCCCAGGTATCGTCGCTTGTAAGATCATACGTGACAACAGTCGAAGACCCGGATTCAAGAACCTCATTCGCAGCTTCCTGCAACGGTTCATAGAGACACCCAGCGGTGATTCCGCCGTGGGACGTACCATCCGATTCAATCACCATTTTGGCACCGGGTCGTCGATAAGCCGTTCCCTCGACATCAACGATCGTTGCGACCGCAAATTGAGAGGTGGCTGCAAGAGCTTGCTCAATTTGCCGGTAGACCTCGGATGTAGTGGTACTCCATGAATCTGCCGCCATATGCATAGATTAGCTATTCGACCGACACATATATGGTTGTCGTTAGTCATTGTCATTCTATGCCCGTAGAGATAGATATTACGCTAAATGGGGCTGAACGTACGTTCGAAGCTGAACGGTCAGATTCGCTTCTTGATGTTCTTCGTCGAAATGGCTACACTGGCGCGAAACGTGGCTGTGATACGGGGGACTGCGGTTTCTGTACTGTATCTGTTGATGGCGAACCAGAGCGTTCCTGTATCAGACCTATCAGTACAATGGATGGGGCAGAGATCGAGACCATCGAGGGACTCGGCACCCAGAATGACCTCCACCCCGTTCAGGCGGCGTTCGTCGATAACGCCGCACTCCAATGTGGATTCTGTATCCCCGGGATGATCATGCAGTCACGAAGTTTGCTTCAAGACAATCCTGATCCGACTGAAGCCGAGATCCGCAAGGGGCTCTCAGAGAATCTCTGTCGGTGCACCGGCTACGAGAAAATCATCGATGCGGTACAGGACGCCGCCGAACGGATGAGTAGCGATCAGACCGTCGCTACTGACGGTGGCGACCCGACTCACGGAACAACGGCGTGTTCGAACCGGAAGTGCAGCAGGGGTGAGAACGATGAGTAAACCCGATGGGCCACAACGCGATGAGACTCACCAGCAATCGACCTCCGCTGAGGACGAACATCCCCTCGAGTGGGACGAGAGCCCGAACAATCGCAAGTCTAAGAGCGAGCGACAGGCCATCTCCAAGCGCGAAGAGAAAAACGACGCTCGAAAAATCGTTACAGGTGAGTCGAAATACACTGCCGATTACGCGCTGAACTTCCCGGATTTAGCTGAGGCAGCGGTCCTACGTTCAGATATTGCACACGGGTACGTAACCGAAATCGATACGAGTGCCGCTGAAGCAATGGAGGGAGTCCATGCAGTCATCACGCCCGATTCCGGCGAGGTACCTGACACGATGTATACCTCCGCAGGACAGTCGTATCCCGAACCAAGCCCATGGGACCTAAGCGTTCTCCGACGAAAAGTGCGCTATGTGGGTGATCCAATCGCTGCTGTAGCAGCCACAGATGGCCAGACAGCTGACAAAGCTATCAGAGCGATTGATGTCACGTACGAAGAGATAGACGCCGTTCTCGACCCAGAGGAGGCGATGGAACCTGATGCACCACAGATACACGATCCCGATCGGGTAGAAAACATTCAGCCGGGTGCGGACTACGAACGGAATATCGAAGCACAGATCGAAGGCGAAATCGGCGATGTGGACGCAGCTTTCGAGGAGGCAACGTCCAGAGATGACTGGATTGTCACTGAGACCGAGTGGAAGACGCCCTACCAATCCCACTGTGTTCCCGAACCACATACGACTATTGCACATCGCGACGAGGACAATCGCTTTCATCTCATCTCGGCTACACAGGTTCCGTACCATACACGTCGGCAGCTCGCGCATCTATTCGATGTTCCAATCCGAGATATTCGGGTAACGAAGCCGAGAATCGGTGCCGGATTTGGTGCCAAACAGTCGATGCTGATCGAACCAATTACCATGGCGCTGATGCTGGCCGCAGATCGACCTGTGAAATTGGAGACGACGCGCCGCGAGCAGTTCTATGCCATGCGATCCCGACGTCCTGCTCGAGTCCGATTGCGAAGCGTCGTTACTCAGGAAGGGGAGCTCAAGGCACTCGATATGTCGGCGGTTACGAACTCGGGTGCGTACGGACCGCATGGGATGACAGTAGCCAGTTCTATTGCAACGAAACCGCTGCCGCTGTACACACATACACCGAACATCCGGTTTGAGATGAAAGCAGTCCATACTAATCTCCCGATCGGGGGCGCATTCCGCGGCTATGGAGCCCCCCAGGGGCACTTTGCACTCGAGGGCCACATGGACGAAGTCGCCAACGAACTAGAGCTTGATCCTATCGAGTTTCGTTCGCGGAACCTCATTGGTAACGGTGATCTGGATACTGCATCGGGTATCACGAAGGATGGTGAGCATGTCCGTCGGATTCGCTCGTGTGGTATTGATGAGTGTATTGAACGTGGGAAAGACGCTATCGGCTGGGAAGAGATCGAACAGCCTGAAGAGGAGCATCTTCACCGCGCCTGTGGTATTGCTCTCACCGCTCAGAAAAGCGGTGTCGCAGGCGACGAACTCGGTGCTGCACATATCAAAATGAACGAGGACGGTTCGTTCATCCTTCAAACGGGCGCTGTCGATATCGGGCCCGGTGCGGACACTGCGATGGCACAGATCGCTGCAGAAGTTCTCGGTGTGCCACCCGAGGATGTTCTCGTTCAACCCTCGGATACGGATATCTCACCGTTCGATTACGGTGCATATGCGTCCTCAACAACGTACGTTACCGGAAGTGCAGTGAAAAAAGCAGCCGAAGAGGCACGGACGCACCTATTTGAATTTGCCTCACAGATGCTCGATGAGCCAGCAGAAACCCTTGAGGCCCACGACGGAGCCGTCCACTCAAAACAGACTGGCGATTCGGTCACGATAGAGGAGATCGGGTATGAATCTATCTACGGCGGCAGGGTACGCGAGCAGATAATGGGCCAGGCGAGCCACAGTACGAACGAATCACCGGCCCCATTTGGCGCACAGTTTGCCGACGTGACCGTTAACGAATACACCGGTGAATTCGAGATCCACCAACTCGTGTACGCAGTCGACTGTGGCGTCGCAATCAACCCAGACCTCGCAGAAGGACAGGTAGAGGGTGCAATGCATATGAGTTACGAGCTCGCGGTGTCCGCAGGCTTCTCGTTTGACGACGATGGGACCCCGGAAATCCTTGGGTTCCGTGACTATGGGATGCCAACGACGGAGGATCAGCCTCCACTCGACTCAATTCTCGTCGAAACATACGAGCCAACGGGGCCATTTGGCGCAAAATCTGTCGCTGAGATCCCCGTTAACGGCGTTCCGCCAGCATTGAGCAATGCGATTCGCCGCGCTGTCGATATTAGGGTCAGCGACTTGCCAATCACCGCTGAGAAAATCCAAGCAGAGATTGACAACGACTAGCTGACCCGGTACTCATCGACGAGTTTCGATAGTAGGGAAACGACTACAGGTCGGGTGACCTGTGGCTTTTGTAACTCCCCCAGCCTATGCGGATAATCCAGTGCCGCCCGTTCGAATTCGTAGACGGTTCGCTATCAAACGGGCTGCCGGTGAGCAGGAAGCCGACGTGAGCCATATCTGTACTATTAGAAAGGGACAATGAGCGTTAGCACCTCGCATGCTTGGCGGCGACGTCATAGGTCGTTCGCCGTCTGTGCTACTCAACGATAACGTCGACGTGCTTCCAGCGCTCGACATCGACCAATCCCCGATTTGTGAGGCGGTACTGGGGAATGACTTCGAGCGCAAGAAATGAGAGCGTCATCAGACTATGACGATCAAGACCGAGGTCCTCCGCTCGGGCGATAACCTGCTTGAACCGTTCGCAAACGGTTGACAGCGGATCGTCGGACATCAGCCCGGCGACCGGAAGCGGCAACGCTGTGATCTCTTGTCCGCTCCGCTGTGGATCGTAAACGGCGACACCGCCGTCGATGTCGCGAAGGTGATTCGCAATTCGGGCCATTGCGTCGTACGTTGTCCCCGCGACGATACAATTGTGCGCATCGTGAGCGACCGTCGAACCGATCGCCCCGCACTCGAGACCGAGACCACGAACAAAACCGCATCCGATACCGGCGTCCTGACCATGTCGTTCGATCACCGCAAGGGGAAGGACATCGTCGTCAGGCACCGGTTCGATCCGACCCCCAACGACGGAGAGAGTCGCTTCTGTACGTTCTGTTTGAATACCATCCGCAATCGCGAGGGTGCGAACCGTGACTCGTTCCATTTCTGCCGGCAAAGTGAGCGCCAAATCCGCTCCTGAAACTGGCTCGAAATCGACGGTTTCGGATGATAAAGCGGTGGTCGGTGGGGAGCAAACGGAACTCGTCGGATCGATCTGTCCGTCGATGAGGACGTGGTCGACATCCCACGATTCGAGGTCGTTGAGCAGGACAAGGTCGGCAGGTGCGCCGGGCTGGATCCGTCCGTACGGAAAGTCATAGCACTCCGCCGTGTTTAGCGTCGCCATCTGAACGGCCTCAATTGGATCGACTCCTTCTTCGATCGCCTTTCGCACCGCGAAGTCGACACCGCCGTTTTCGACAAGATCAACGACGTCCCGATCGTCCGAACACAGCGAAAGTCGCCGCGTTGGGACCTCATCGACGATCCCGACGAGATCTGCGAGATTCTTCGATGACGATCCTTCGCGAAGGTACACGCGGAAACCGAGATTGACTTTCTCTCGCGCCTCGGCCTCGGATATACTCTCGTGATCGTTGTCGAGGTACCGCGCTGCCTCATGTAGATCCGGGCCGGTGACCCGCGGAAGGTGACCGTCGACGGTGAGTCCTCGTTCGCGAGCAGCACGTATCTTCGCGTGCAGATCCGGATCGTTCTCGACGAGCGCGGGAAGATCCATCACTTCGCCGAGCGCAACAGCGTGTTCGTGTTTAAGTAATGACTCGACGTCGTCGGCATCGAGTGTCGCCCCACTGTCTTGTAAATTCGAGGCTGGGACGCTCGATGGGACGCTAAACCGTACTTTCAATGGGGTTTTCGTCGCATCCTCGAAGACGGCCCGAACGCCGTCAGCTCCGAGAACGTTCGCGATCTCGTGAGGGTCGTGGACGATACTGGTCACGCCGCGCGGTATCATCGCTTCCCCATACTGAGGAATCGTGACCATGCTCGACTCAACGTGCTTGTGTGCGTCGATCAGTCCCGGTGCGATGTATTCGGCTTCGAACGTTCGCTCTGCTGGCCGCTCCTCGAGCGCGACTATTTCACCGTCATCGATGGCGATCGCCCCTTCTTGAAGTGCGCCAGCGTTGACGTTGACGATCGTTCCTCGAACGAGTGTGTCTACCTGGCTCATGGTTTTAAAGTTCGGTCGGACTTCGTCTGGTGGTCGTACCATTGTATAGACCGTTCGCCCCGTCCTGGACGAGTCCGGTTCGGATCGAAGGGACGAACAAATTCACAGTCAATCGTCCTCCTGCATACCAGTGGAATCGTGCGGTGAGGGATCATCATCGGTGACTGGTTCCTCCAGCCCGAATTCGAATTCGCTGTCTGGTCGCGGAACAAGGGTATTGAGCAAGACTGCAGAAAGTGCAGTCATGATTACCGCATTCCCGAAGAAAATCTCGGCACTTCCCGGCAGTGCCTCGAGGGCTTCGGGACGGACTTCAACGCCGAGTCCAAGACCGATCGAAACGGCGATGATAACCATATTGCGTCGGTTCATCCGTTCATTGAGGAAAATGAGTCGAAGACCGCTCGCCATCACCATGCCGAACATAACGAGTACGGCACCGCCGAGTACCGAGTCCGGGATCGTCGCGACGATCGCACTAACTTTGGGAATGAAGCCGAGGACGAGGAGAATGCCGCCCCCGACACCGACCACGTATCGACTCATCACGCCGGTAAAGTTGATGATTCCAACGTTTTGAGAGAACGTTGTCAGCGGAAACGCACCGAAGATCCCACCGAGTGAACTGCCGAACCCGTCGACGAACAGCCCACCACGGATCTCACGCTCTTTTGGATTCCGGCCTTCTGCAGCCGTGATACCGGACATATCACCGATCGACTCGATTGCCGCCGTAATAAAGAGGGCCGTGAACGTGAGGATTGCTACCGGCTCGAATGCGAATCCGAACCGACCGGGAACCGGAAGCGCGAACCAGCTCGCCTCCGCAACGGGAGTGAAGTCTACGATACCAATCGCAATGGCGGCCAGATAGCCGACGACAATTCCGATGAGTATGCTGAGAATTCGCCAGATACCCTCCATAAAAAGGTTCATTCCGACAGTGATTCCAAGAACGAGCATCGCGAGTCCGAGGTGGTAAAGCGCGCCGTAATCGGGGGCTTCGGCGCCGCCGGCCGCGTAGTCGATTCCGACGGGGATCAAGTACAGACCGATGATCATCACGATGAGACCAGTGACAAGCGGCGGGAAAAACCGTCTAACACGGCTGAACTGCCACGCAATGAGAACCTCTACCAGAGCTGCGATGACAATTGCCCCGAACACCGCATCGAGACCATACTGCCCGCCAATGGCAATCGCTGCTCCAACAAACGCAAAACTCGAGCCCATAACGATCGGGAGTCGCGCGCCGACCGGTCCGATCGGAAACACCTGTACGAGCGTTGCGAGGCCCGAGAAGATCAGAACCATCTGAATGAGATAGGTCGTGTCCGCTGCGCCGAGCCCGATTGCTCCAGAGACGATGATCGCGACCGCGATGGTCGGAACAAACATCGCCGAAACGTGTTGCAGTCCTAAGAAAAAGGACTTGAGGGCTGGGGGTTTCTCTTCCAGCTCATACGCCAGTTCGATAGACCCGTCATTGGATGGCATGAGATAACATGCATCAAATATGCATGCACCATGATAAAGTCTTGGGATTGGACGAAACTGACAACTCTCCTCCGGTATTTAGATATAATCAGCTTTTTCTTAGAGTGTCTTTGCCCAAATAATTCACAGCCATGTCCAAACAGCGGATATAAGATGACAATGAAACGTGTGCGGTTACGTGCTCGATATAACTCCACCGGCAGAAATATAGTAATAAAGGACGAATGCAGCGGCCAGAACCCACTGACCGGGATGAACATCTTCTCCCTCACCCATTGCGGTCTTGACCAGCGGATAGCTAATGATACCAGCTGCGAGGCCATCTGCGATGGAAGCCGTAAGCGGCATAACGGTGATTGTGAGACCGCTCGAAATGAGCCATGCGGGGTGTTCCCAGTTGATATCGGTCACGCCCTGGAGCATGATAATGCCAACGACTACCAATGCCAGATACGATGCGTATTGCGGGATCGCAGCGATAAGTGGAACAGCCGCCAACGAGAGCAAGAAGAGCGCGCCGACAGTAAGCGCGGTCATACCGGTCCGACCTCCCTCCTCGATTCCGGTCGAGCTCTCGATGTATGTCGTGACTGTCGAAGTGCCCACCATCGCACCGAATGTGGTACCGACCGCGTCTGCCATCAGCGGTTTTTCCATCTCCGGGAGGTCGCCGTCCTCGTCGAGGAAACCGCCGAACTGCGAGACACCGATGAGCGTGCCTGCAGTATCAAAGAAATCTACGAAAAAGAAGGTAAACACGACTACTACAAACGTTGCCGGATCAATCTGGTGGAAGCCCTCGAGAAAAGCTCCGGCCAGCGGCGTAATATCATACTGCGGAGATGCGAGTTCGGCCGGCGCAAGAACGCCGCGTTCGACGACACCAGCGAGCGTAAGCGCCCAGCCCGCAATCGCCGTCGTGATGATACCGATGATAATTGCACCGGTGATGCCGCGAGCGTACAGGATGAACGTGAACATCAGTCCTCCAAGTGCGACGAGCGCCACAGGATCGGTCGCGACATCGTTTAACTGAACTAACGTCGCATCGTATGCCACGATAACGTTCATTTCGATCAATCCCAGCAAAAGCAAGAACAATCCAATCCCTGCGCCGACAGCGAACTTGACCGGTGCCGGGAACAGTTCGATAATGTAGCGTCTTGCACCGAAGTACGTCAGTGCCATGAAAATTATTCCTTCGACGAACACCGCAGCGAGTGCGGTTTGCCATGGAACGCCCAGTAGTATCACAACGGTGAACGCGAAGTACGCGTTCAACCCCATTCCGGGCGCTAATCCGAAGGGACGATTCGCGTGAAATGCCATCACGAGTATGGCGGCGACAGCCGCCAGAATGGTTGCGATCGCAATCATCTGGAATACCTCCTGATCTGTGTAACCCTCAATCTCGATCGCTTCCGAGAGGATTGCAGGGTTGACGATGATAATGTACGACATCGTGAGGAACGTCGTCGTACCTGCAATCACCTCTGTTCTCAAATCTGTGTCGTATTCTTCGAACCCAAAGTACTCTGCTAATCGCGATCCTGAGTCACGTGACTTCGACATATGCTGTACGTCATTCTATACCATCCTATATGTTTCCCTATCTCACCATTTTCGAAATGAAACACTATGGGTGCTCACTGTTTGCTGACATCCTCGCATGACTGAAGTCGTGGAGTTCCCGTCACAGACGGTGGTCCTACGGGTTGAGGAGGTTCGCGGGTCCGCAGTTCCCGCATCTGAAGACTTCCGATAGACCCACTCGGAGCGATGAGAAACTACCGTTGAATACCAGTCATAGCCAATATGTGCGTTCAACATATACAAACAAGATCTATTATCCATATTAAGACGACACATCTAATCAGTTCTTGGGACTGAACAGCCCTTACATTTACACCAGTATGGCTGTAATTTCTGAAGGCACGGAAGACAAATCACCAGACCTGAGACCCTCGAGATGTACACGAGCAAGTGCCAAGTCTTGATAAACGTGACTGCGGAATTTATGTCTCGTCTTTGACTATCTCAGAGCTTCTTCTATGCATATTGACGTTCACCTCGATGACGTTCGCCACTTTTGTTACCAAATCAATGATTCTCTGGCACTCAGAATCCTCCCCGAACATACTTTTCGGACCGGAGACACTCAGAGATCCCAGAACAGTTCCATCCCGGGATCTAATTGGAGCACCAATAGCTTGGAAACCCTCGATCTCTTCTTCATTGTTATGAGAGAACCCTTGTTCACGAATGTCAGCCAATTCTTCGAATAGACGGTCTTTGCAGGTAATCGTCTGCTCGGTACGAGCGGGCAAGCCATAGCGGTCAATAATCATTTCCACTCGCTCTCGGGGAAGATATGCAAGAATTGCTTTCCCTGAAGCGGTAATATGAAGATAGTCTCGTTGCTGGAATTTGGCCATTTGGTAGCCGTCGCCAACTGCCTGTTCTCCTTTCGATTTATACAAATTGTGTCCACGGCCGCTCTCCTCAACAACCAAGTGAGCGTACTGTCCTGTTTCTGCGGCTAAGTTATCGACCTCGCTTTTCCCTATCGTATAGAGAAGGCTTTGATTCCGAACGTATTCTCCAAAGATCAGCATATCATACGATAACCGATAGCGGTCATCATCTTTCCTAACGAGACCACCCTTTTCAAGAGATTTGAGGTAGGTATACGTCGTACTCTTTGACTCACCAAGATGATTAGCGAGCTCTGTAACACCTGCACCATTCAAGTGCATAAGGGCGCGTATGATATCGATTGCGTTGAGCACAGTCGTTAGTGTACGTGGATCAGATTTTGTGTCGTCAGTTGGCATAGCACAGTATCAAAGGTAAACCCTCTTCAATATTTTGTCAGTGTTCAATATATACGAACGCCCCATCTGATTGTAACACTCTCGATGGTCCAATCTGAACTGTCCAGCCAGTGCAATCAATTATATAGCCGTGTACAGAAAAGCAGACCATGACCATCGATACAGTAATTAGTGGAGGCACGCTTGTTACCAGCCAGAATACGCTTTCTAGCGATTTGGCGATAGATGATGGAGCTATCGTAGGAATCGGCGACAAAGACTGTATGCCGGAACCCGAGGAAACTATCGATGCTTCGGGGCTTCTTGTGATGCCTGGTGTAATCGACCCGCATGTGCATATCGATGATCATGTTTCTCTCGACACGTACGAGACGGCCACCAGTGCTGCTGCGCTAGGCGGTGTCACGACGGTCATTGACTTCGCTTGGCAGTCGTATGTCAGTGAAGATAGTCCCTGGAAAAAAGAAAAGACATTGCGGGAAGGGGTCACGCGCAAACGCAAGAAAGGGGAAAAGGCGCTGATCGATTTTGCGTTACACGGCGGAATTCTCCGTGAGGATCCAGCGATATTTGACGAGTTGGCAGACCTCGTCGATTTAGGAATAACGTCGTTCAAAATGTACACTACCTATGACTTCGGTCTTTCGAATGGATTTATCCGCGAAATTCTTGAAGAACTCCGAGAAGTCGATGCAGTTGGTGTCGCTCACACAGAGGACGATAGCGTATGTGAGTCGTTGACTGCCAAATTTCAGTCTGCAAACCGAGACGAACCGACGTGGCTTCCCGCCGCTCGACCAGATTATGCGGAAGCCATGGCAGCAGACGATATCGCCAGGCTCGCACGGGAAACCGGAACCAAATACTATGGAATCCATACTACATCCCGAAAAGCAGCAGAAGCGCTTGCACGATATCAACGTGATGGGAGCCTTATTCGAGGCGAAACGTGCACACACTATACGACCCTGACAGAGGACATGTATCAGAAATTAGGGAATCTTCCGAAGATTGCGCCACCGCTTCGTACGAGCGACGACAACGATGCAATGTTTGAGTACCTCCGTAACGGAATACTGAGTGTTGTCTCAACTGATCACGTAGCCCAGACTCGCGAACGAAAAGAAGTGAGCGAGTGGTGGGAGGATCCATTTGGCGCAAACAGTCTCCAAACGAGTCTACCGGTTTTTCACGACGAAGCAGTGAACAAACGCGGGTTCTCGTACCCGTTCCTTGTTCGTCTGATGTGTACGAATCCAGCTCAGACGTTCGGCCTTCGAAAAAAAGGAACGCTTGAACCAGGAACCGACGCGGATATCGTGTTATTCGATCCTGATGAAAAGTATACGATCTCAGCTCAAGATAACGCTTCAGTTGCTGACTACACGATCTACGAGGACCGAGAAGTAAGCGGAAAGGTAAAGCGCACATATCTCAGGGGCAAACTCATTGCGAGTGAAGATGAGATTATCGGCAACCCAGGTTACGGAGAGTTCGTTCGCCGCGAACAACCTACATGGGACAACGATCATACAACCGCGACCAGTAGCTGAACTCGGGCTGCGAACAGCCCCTCTCTGTGATACAGCGTTCAGGGCGTTCTCTGCTGATAAGATACGTATTGAATGAAGATCTCACAAGTGGGGTCCGAAAGAGATAATTATGAGGGTGTGAGAATGATATACGGACACACAGTCAAAGCCCATGAGTTCACTAGAATTTGAAATCGAAGAGCGGACGTTTACAGCGGAATTACACGAGGATAAAGCCCCTGAATCAGTTGCTGCGATGCGTGAGTTCCTTCCTCTGGAATCAGAGCTGATGCATGTCCGTTGGAGCGGGCATGCGACATGGATCAATATCGACGAGATCGAGCTTCCGGAGCTTCCACGGGAGAATCATACAGTGTATCCTTCCTACGGGGACATTTTGCTGTACCCAGGATACAGGAACGAACAGGAAATCTTGGTTCCATGCGGGTCAACCTGCTTCAAGAGTCCAGCAGGTGAACTCGCCGGCAACCACGTTGCGACGCTGGATGCAGATCGAGAAGAACTCCGGGAAATGGAGCAAGAGACACTCCGAACCGGAATGAAAGAGGTAGTTATTCGTCTAGAGGAGTAGACAGCGGAGAACTCTTTACCAGCGCACGCAGATAGTTTGGCTGGCTGAGTGTCATTGATTCGCCAGATCATAGAGTGCTCCCGTAAGTAACCGTGTTGAAGTGGCACAGTCACTCCAGTCGGTCCACTCCGCTGCGCTGTGTGAATATCCGCCTTCCGAGGGGGCAAAAATGAGTCCAGCGTCAGTTGCTTTTGCGACATGCATCGTATCGTGCCCTGCACCGGAATGTAATTCTATAGTACTGATTTTTGCTTGTGTGGCTGCGCTGTGAAGCGCTTCAATACAGCGTTCGCTCATCGAGATAGGTTCAATATCGTACGGGCGGCTGAATGTCGTTTCAACGCTGCGCTCGTCCTCTAGTCGATCTAAACATTGCTGAATGCCCGAGATAATCCGCTCCATGGACTGGTATTCGATATCCCGAATATCAACCCCGAGATGGACGGACCCAGGAATAACATTGATCGAGCCTGGTTCAACATCAAACTGACCTACAGTCCCAACAGCGGTCTTACTGTGCGTCTTGACGACTTCGTTCGTTACTGACTCGATCTCGAGCGCCAGTTCGCTTGCTGCAGTCAACGCATCGGTGCGGGACTCCATTGAAGTAGTTCCCGCATGATTTGCCTCACCAAGGATATCAATATGGCAACGGATTGTTCCGGTTATATGTGTCACTATGCCAGCAGAAACAGGGGTTTCCTCTAGCCGAGTTCCCTGTTCAACGTGTAGTTCGAGCCATGAATTCCATGCGGTTGCGTCCAAGCGCTCTTCGCCTTTGAAGCCAATTTCCTCCAGCGCTTCACCTAACGTTACACCGGCCTTGTCAGTAGTTGCAAGTGCATCTGCTACGCTGGAGTCACCAATCGCCACTGAAGATCCAAGTACGCCATCAGAAAACCGTCCCCCTTCTTCTTCGGTGAACGCTATGACCTCGAGAGGAAGACCAGGAGAAAGTCCAGCGTCTTGCATGGCACGAACCGCTTCAAGGCCAGCGTATACACCAAGTACACCATCAAACATCCCTCCGTCAATGACCGAATCGAGATGGCTGCCAGTTGCAACTGAGCGAGCGGCTGGGTCGACATTGTCAGGTACCCATCGACCGGCGATGTTGCCAACGGCATCGATACAAACCTTCAGTCCACGTTCCTCGAGCTTCTCTACAAAATATTCTCGTACTTGTTTGTTGGCTTCCGTGCCAGTCAGTACTGTCCGACAATTACCTTCCTCGACAGGAACGGATCCGAATTCAGCAGTTTGTGTGATATCAGACCGAAGTCTATCCTCGTCAACGTATTGGTAGAGATCATGGTCCATTGTTGACTATGGTATGGTAAAACACGACTTCTTTTGAAGTTATCGGATGAGCGGATCCTCAAGACTCTCAGAAACCCATCTACCTGCTGCACAAAAACTAGTACGAGCGAACTAAACCGACACTGGAGACTGCCGTGACGGATAGTGTTTGAGATTTGCTGGTGGAATGTAGAAATATTGCGCGTAGCTTCCAACGGATACTGTCCAAAGAAAGTTTTAAGTGGAGAGTAGTCTATATTTGAGATGCGATGACGAGACTCACGGTCGAAGATCTCAACCAAGCCGACAAAGGACGGTTTGTTGATATTCTTGGTGGCGTATACGAGGAATCACCATGGGTAGCTGAGCGAGCCTGGTCGGAGCGACCGTTTTCTTCTACCGAAGACTTACGGCAGACCATGGCGGATGCCGTTCGAAATTCATCACAGAAGAAGCAGCTAGACCTGTTACGAGTCCACCCTGACCTCGGAGAACGTACTGAAATGACTGACGAGTCCGAAGAAGAACAAGCTTCCGCCGGACTTGATCAACTAACTCCCGAACAGTACGAGACGTTCCAACAACTGAATACGATTTACCGAGATAAATTTGGATTTCCGTTTATCATGGCGGTAAGAGAAGAATCAGTTGAGACGATCCAGAACGCAATGGAAAAACGGATTGACCATTCTACATCCGAGGAATTCCAGACCGCTTTGGACGAAGTCAACGTCATCGCGAAACTTCGACTCGAAGAACTGGTAGCAACGAGTGAGGAGCAAGACAGTTGAGAAGAACCAGCCACCCGTATACAATGACGAACACGGAGATATCGAGATCCCACACATGAGCGATAGCAACAAAACCGATACCGACACCCAGAGTACTGACCGACGAACAATGAACTACGGAAAAGAAAAGGTTGCAGTCTACCGGACCTACGCCAATCCACTGGAAGGCGTTCGTACTATTCCGGAATCATCTTTCGACGGACGGGATAACATCCTCTTCGGACTAGAAGTTCGTGTCCAGTTCGAGGGAGAGGAGTTTCTGCCGTCCTTCAGCGAAGCAGACAACAGCAAAGTAGTCGCGACAGACTCGATGAAGAATTTCGTTCTTCATCAGGCTGGGGAGTACGAAGGAGCGACGGCAGAGGGCTTCCTCCATTTCGTCGGGAAAGAATTTTTAGACACGTACTCACACGTTGAGGCAGTCAAAATGTCGGCAACTGAGTATCCGTTTGACGAGCGGCCCGTTCCCGGAGAGGACGGGTTTGAGCCAAGTGACGTCGTTTTCCGGGTCTCCGATGACGAATCGGCATTCGGGGAAATATACCTTGAGCGGAATGACGACCTGATTGAGTTCAAAGAGCAGACGAGCGGCGTTACAGGGATAAAACTCATCAAAGTTAAGGATAACTCGTTCACGGGCTATGTCCAAGATGAGTATACAACACTCCCAGAACGGGAGGATCGCGCACTTTACATCTCTCTCGATATTTTCTGGACCTATGACGAGCCGGAAAACGCGCTGGGGGAAGAACCACAGCAATATGTTCCAGCTGAACAGGTTCGAGATATCGCTCAAGTCGTATTCCATGAGGTTGACGCAAACTCAATTCAAGATCTCATCTACCAGATCGGTCTTCGAGTCTTGGAGCGATATCCAGAACTCGAGACCGTTAGTTTTGAGGCAAATAACCGAACATGGATTGAGGTCCGTGATGACCTAGAAGGTGACGCAAGGGTATTCAGAGAACCACCCCGACCAACTGGCTATCAACAATTCTCGATGGATCGTAGCGACCTGGAGGAACAATGAGTGCAGGTCTGACGACACATGTCCTTGACACGAGCCGTGAAGGCCCTGCGTCCGCTGTCGACGTGACGCTTCAGCGGTTAGATGATTCGGGAAATGCAGAAATAGTTAGTCAGGGTACAACCAATCATGATGGGCGGCTCGATGAGCCACTCTTAACTGAAGATGAAATGGAAGCCGGCACGTACCAACTCCTATTCGAGGTTGGGGCTTACTATCGCCAAGTGGAGTCGGAATCTTCGTTCTTAGAGACGGTCCCTGTTCGGTTCGTCATCGATGACGTTCATGAACATTACCATGTCCCGCTGCTATTGTCGCCAGGGGGTTACACCACTTACCGAGGAAGTTGATCGTTAGGCACTATCCAAGGCTCAAAACCGATACTTGTTAAGTGATGTGATGCTCTGCAATTAACCAGTTAGTAGGGAGGTTACAAGATCGTTGGTATGTTGACACTGGGGATGAGTGTTTATCCGAATGTACGACAAAAATTATGCCATGTGTTGGTAATTCATACTATTCTATCTTAAATCGTCGGGGGTGTCAATATCTCGAACAACGCCTGGGTCTTCGGTTTCGACGAGAACAGCATCGTTACTTTCTCGAATAAGTTGGCGAGCACCAGTGTCTCCACGGATTGATGCTAACGACTCGAGATATGATGCATCGAAAAGAACCGGGTTACCTCGACGTCCCTGATAACCAGCTACGATGATTCCAGCAGCTACCTGCTGATAGGTTGCTATAAGACGGTTGATCATTGAGGGGGTAACAAAGGGCATATCACCGAGAGAAATCAAAACAGCATCAATAGGGACACGACGGACCGCTCTAATTCCTGTTTTAATTGATGTTGCTTGGCCTTGCTCATATGCTTTATTAGTGACGGTCTGAACACCAAGATGACCAATAGTATTTTCCACATGATGGTGCTCATTACCAGTAACCACATATACTGTATCGATTGTCGAATCAGTGAGATTTTGCACAGATTGTGCAATAACCGTCCTTCCGTTGACATCGGCAAGTAGTTTGTTTTCATCACCAAACCGAGAACTAGTACCTGCAGCAAGCACGATACCTGCGATAGTAGTCGACTTGCGAGGCTGTTGGCAATCAGGTGGCGAAACTATAGGAAGCGTAGTTCGGTCGGACATAGCATATGACAGTATCCACTTAGACGTTAGTAGTGATAAGATGTGCGCCGGTCAGGAACTGAGAGGGTAGTATCGGGATTCAAAGTAACATCCTTCTCGCCGTAAACGGCGAGGCTTCCCATGCATAGATGTCTTAGGCATGTGTCTTAGATAAGATTCTTATTTAAGAAGAAATAGTAGGCTGGATGCTCCAAGCAATATCGCTTCCGCTAACCTTGATCACTATAGTGACCTCTCTCAGGACAGGAGTCCAACACCAATATTTCGGATCTCGTTTCAACAGCGGTCAGCAATGATGGTCTTCTCGAGTTTAACGACCGACACTGGATGCGGACAGGTAAGTCCCGTTTCACTGGTACACCCATTCAAAAACGTAATTGGAGAGTTAATCGTGTTCCGGCGGCAGAACCATCTTCACTAGACCCAAAGGAAATCATCAGTAATCGAAAGACCACACTCGACGGTTAGTTAAAAAGGAGGGCCTTGACGTATTGCTGTTCCCCAGTCCTATCGGACCCCGATCTCATGGGTATCTCAACGCGTAGACGGTAGATATTATCTGTCATTCATCCCGCGAATTCCGTTTAGAAGGGAGGTTAAGAAGAATAGCTGTTGCTGGAAGATGCTCACTATGTAGTATACGAGAGTAGCGGTGGGACGACAAGTGCTCCACCGATAGCAAAGCCAACTGTTGTGATTATGTTGGCTTCACCTGTTCTCATCAATTCTCCAATGCCGAGTGCAAATGCAAACACTGCACCAGTCAGCTCAAGAGTCACGAGCGGTGAGTTGATATCTGACTCTGGCGGAAGCACATGGATATGCCGCTCAGTAGATTCAAGTGTCTGGTTCATCTCCGTTAGTTCTCCTCTTATTTCACCTATTTCTTCGGCTAAGCGTTCTTGGTGACCGGCTAGCTGTTCGAGATACGCTACTCTATCTTCGGACAGCACTACCAGAGCATCTGCGTCGTCAAACACCCTCTCAGAGCTGGTAGAATCATCACTCATCGGTTAGCACCCCAGTTGGCGACATGGTCGGAAGCACAATTTGATCAGACGGTAGGATCATAGCTTATCGTTCGAGGAATAGTAACAAAAGTGAGCGCGTGGAGTTTCCAGAATCTCCAAATGTTGTGTTAGGAAAGGAAGCGACGAATAGAGTGCTCTACTCTTCGGTACTGATGATTTCCAGAACGCATGTTACGGATCACTACTCCCGAAGACGATATGTGCGATCTCGGCTTGTTCCGTCAGCGACGATCAGATTGTAGTGTTCCATTTTCGCCAGATAGTTCCGTACCGTTCGGTCGGATTTCGGTTCTTCAACACGTTCTTGATACGTTTCATAGAGCGCACTCGGCTCGATCTCTTTGTGCTCCTCGAGAATATCATAGAGAACCCGTTGGTGATGGATGAGTGTGTCAATACTTTTTTGCCGAACTTCCTTGCGGCCGGCGGGAATCGCCGACTCAACGTGATCAGTAGTTATTTGATTCTCTGTAGCACGATCAGCACGGCGTGCTGCACTCCGAAGGATACTCAAAGCGACCCGAGCATCACCTGCTGCCGCATCTGCAATACGTCGAAGTTGATCGTCTTGAATCGCGTTCTCAATGAGCCCCCAGCGAACGCGAGCGGCCATGATGGACACAAGTTCGTCTTCGTGATATGCATCAAACCTAATGCGCTCGCTACCCGTTAGCCGACTCGTCAATCTCTCATCTACCGCCCGAAGGATCGCATCTTCACGGTTTGCGATCAGGATCATGCTGAACTGCGGGAGCTCATGAAGATGATACAACTGGCGTGTATCCTCCAACTGATCGACTTCATCCAGTACAACGACACAGGGCGGACCATCATACTGACGGAGTCGTTCAAAAAGCTCGTCGCGGGGTGTCGACTGACGGTGGATGTCAAGCGTTTGCCCAAGCCCTTCGAGGATTCGGTGGAGTGCGCGATATCGAGAGTAATGCTGCCAGCAGTTGACGTACTGGAATTCCGCATCTAAGACTTCCTGTCGAAGGTTGTCCCCGATGTACTTCGCAACGCAAGTCTTTCCCACACCGCTCAGTCCGTGCATAATGACTGTCTCGGGGGTTTCACCGTCGGCAATCGGTGCGAGTGTTTCTGAGAGATACGTTGTTTCAGCGTCTCGATGCTCAAGATCACCAGGAACGAACTCTTGGCGAAGAACTCGAGCATCTGTAATCATCGGTGTTACCTCACCAATTTGTCGTCAGGGATATAAAACAGTCGCGGTGGTCTTTCCAGAACTTCCAGAAGTCACCCTCGTGTCTCAGAACTGCTGCCAGTGAGGCGGTTACCCCGCTCTCCTAACGGCTCGAAGAGAACTTGAGGAGTTCCACGAAGAGCATGAAAGGATAGACAAAGAAAGCCGCGAGAACACAGTTCAGTCAAGAATCAAGAAGTAGATCACCGAGCGATGAGTCAGGATATAGTACCACCTCGAATTACTTCTCAATGGAACTATCGTACATCTTCCCGAACACTTGTTCGCCGCGGATCAGTTCATCTACACCTTCCGTAAGTGTGACTTCCCCGAAGACGGTCGCCCGATAGTAAGTGTACAACCCGTCCTGTCCTCGTTCGGTGCGTTGTCGCTTCTCGACGAGACTCACATCGAGAAGTTTGTTGAGGTGGTAGTGAAGCGTACTATCGTCGATCTGCATTGCCTCCTCGAGTTCCTTTGGACTCATCTCTCCACTGTGAACGAGCCGATAGAGAACTTCGTACCGGGTCCGATGACCAACGGCAGCATGCATCTCGAGGTACTCATCCAGAGAAAGGATGCTGTCGTTGGGCAACAACTCCTCCGGATCTTCTGGGAAATCCCCATTAGCAGCGCGAGAATTCGTAGCCATTGTGCTTCGAAGGACGGGCGGAAGGCTCTTAGTCGTTGTCAAGCCAGTACCTCTCGAAAATACCGTTCTTTATATGTTCTCAGAGAAGAGAACCACCATGGAAATCACACGAGACAGAATTATCGATCAGTTGGGGGACGTCAAATATGATCGCTTCCTGTTCTATCTGATGGGGCCGTACAAGTCGTTCAATCTCAGCTATGTGCTGAGTGAAGAGGAGCGCCAAGAGTTCGATATCGACGATCTTCCGGGACCGCTCCGGAGACTCTTTCAGAACAAAGCCGATATCGACGAGGCACAGGCACTCTTGCGGCGAATACAGAGGGAGCTTCGAACGACACCCGGAGTAAACGCGTTCCTGGCTCTCGACGTCGATGTGGATACGAATGATATAGATGCAGTGACCCAGAGCATCGAGTACACCCGATGTAGCAATGCCACCGCGTTCATCGTTCCCTTTCTTGGGCACAATTTCGGAGTCGGTGAGGAAGCTGGAAGCATCCTTGCTACTCTCGCAGAAACCCACGGTGACCGGCTTGTCTTCGTTCACGAAGCCAATGTAACAAGTGCTATGATCCGATCGGCGAAAGTACGGTGGGATCTACGGATCGAAACATACGACACTGAGGCTGAACTCGTCGATACCCTCCGGCGATTCGTGGGTGAGATTATGCAGCGTGAACACCGCGGCGGTCTCAATCATCTGCAGTGAGCGTCATATACTCAGGTACTGCAGGGCGCCGAACTTGGGGAGCGACTAGCACAGGTACTTGAGCGAAAATTATGAGTCGATGGTTGCCTCGAAACGATGAGTGGTTATGTGATATCCGTGGAATATACCCGCCGGTCAAATCACTGGTTTAAATATGGTATTGTATATTATATGCATGTAAATTCTCGAACCGACTCTCGAACTTCTCGAGTCGATACGGCTTGACCACTCGAGACCATAGCGAGTTCGATCCAATCACAATCCACTGCTATCCCGTGGAATTGGTCTCCGCCCAGCCATACTGTTCGGTTCTGTCTCACCTTTTAATAGCGGCCAACCAGTAACTTCGGCCTTGTTGCAACTTGATTGCTTGGAGCATAGAAGCCGCGAGATTTGGGCTTTAGCAACACCAAACAGTCAGCCAGACAACGAGAGGAGACCAAATAATCCGGCGAGAAGTAAGCTGATAGCGGCAATTGCTGGATAGGCAGCGGCGACCCCCCAGTTGGTTGCGACTGCGCCAAGTAGCGAAGGACCAATAGCGCTTCCTGCGGCAGACGATGTCTGAACAACCCCAAACAGACTCCCACTGTACTGTTGTTCTGCTTCCTCAGAGATAAGTGCATTTTTCACAGGGACACAGGCGTACATCACAGCGCCGATAGCGAAAAACCAGAGCGAGAGAACTATCAACAAAATCCAGGACGTAGCTGTACCTGCGACCGTTGGGACGAGCAGCGTTGCCGCTACGAGTATCGCTGTTCCAACTCCAGCGACGGCCCCTAGCGTTCCTCGATCAAACCGATCTGCGAGATCACCTGCCCACAATGACGAAATACTCCCACCAAGCAACAATGCGAAGAAGCCCAAGTTCCCCACGGACGTGCCTGCACCTGCTCCGTCTGCGATATATGCCGTAGTAAACGTCTGAATCGCGCGGCTCTGAATTGATACGAGAATCGTGACACACAACAGGATAAGGACTCCACTGGTGAGGGGAACATTTATAGTACGTCTAATGAACTGAAACCCTTCTTGGATAGTCTGTGGCCGTCCACCATCACCGAGAGCGGGTTCAGATCGGTTACCAGTACGTTCCTCTTCGTCATCGAAGACAACAATAAATACAATGGTCACGATTACGCCGAGAACAGCGGCCGCGGCTAAGGCAATACGCCAACCGGCTATCACAGCTATTCCCCCGACGACTACTGGTGATGCCATTGTGCCGACCATACCGCCGAATCCGAACACTCCCATTGCCTTTCCTTCCGTCTCATCAGACTCAACGTCACTAATCAGGGACATCCCTGCAGGGTGGAAAGTACTCCCGCTGACCCCAGAAATGACTTGTGCAAGGATCAGCATCTCATAACTGATCGCCACACTTGCAAGTATGATCGCTCCTGACATTCCTGCAAACCCCGCTACCAGAAGTCGCTTTTTGCCGATTCGATCGGCGAGGAGTCCTGCGGGCAGTTGGAAGATTGAATACATAAGAAAGAATACAGTCAGCAAAAACCCTGCTTGGGCGTAAGAGATACCAAGATCACTAACCAGCAGTGGGATAATCGGTGGGATGATCACTGAGAAAAATTCATTTACACCATGCCCGAGACTGACCGAACTGACTGTCCGTGGCTGCTTGACAGCAGTTACGTTCCGAAGCGTTTTGCGCACAATGGAGTAACTCAATATCCCAGAGTAGCTAAAAATATTCGATAGCATCAATACTGCCTACTCACGGAAAGATCGAGGATCCAACTGCCAAATACATCGCACCAATACTGTCAAAACATTAAAGGCTGCTTGCCTGCTGTGGTTGGTATGGATGTGTTTGGCACTCTTTCCCGCCAAAGAAGCAGAAGAACAGCCAATATCAATCGATATCCTTCCGAACGGGGCGGAACGCTATGACAGTCTCTACAGTGGATGCTCTTGTCTTCGATGTGTTTGGTACAGTTGTTGACTGGCGAAGCAGCGTTATACGTGAGGGAAAGCAAATTACTGAATCCACGGACCAGACGGTTGACTGGGCGGCGTTTGCCGATGCTTGGCGCAAGGAGTACCGCCCCTCGCTGGAGCGAGTTCGACAGGGAGAGATTCCGTGGCAAAATCTCGATGAACTCCACCGAGAGTCACTTGAGGAATTGCTTGACCGCTTCGACGTAGAAGGCCTGTCCGAGTCCGAGATCGTCCATCTCAATCGTGCCTGGCATCGCCTTGACCCCTGGCCAGACGCAATACCCGGCCTTCACCGACTCAAACCACACTATGTGATCGCACCACTCTCAAATGGTCATGTACGACTCCTCACGAATATGGCCAAACGAGCTGGGATTCCGTGGGACCTGATCCTTTCCGCTGAACTCTCAGGACATTACAAGCCGGATGAAGAAACGTACCTTACCGCGGTAGATCTGTTGGACCTCGAGGTCGATAATGTCATGATGGTCGCGGCACATGAACGCGATCTTGATGCAAGCCGTGAGCTGGGGCTACAGACTGCGTATGTTCATCGACCACTTGAGTGGGGACCAGAGAAGGCTGACAGCACAGAGAAACCAGAGAAGAATGCGTATGACATTGTGGCCGATGATTTCATTGAGCTTGCAGAGTGCCTCGATGCCCCGCCAATTATCCGATGAAATCGTTTAGCTGAATCAGCAAAATGGTTCCATCTCCTTTGAACCCGAATACGGTCACACCGAGCACCGAGTACCAAGGTAGGAGAGCACCGAGAACTGCTCCAATAGCCGCTAGAAAAACTCCCTTCTTTTGAAGATCGATGTCAAACTCTTCATCTACCTTCTTAACCTGTTCGACTTGTCACTCGTTAATTCCGAATACCGCGGTCATCGCTGCTTCAAGCGCGTTAACAGCCTCGTCGATTTCCGAACGGGTGACACACAGCGGCGGCGCCACGATAACTTGGGTGTCAGGCCGGCCGCTGCCAAAGAGCGTACCCCGTTCTTGAGCTTCTGAGCGAACGTCGGCCACGGGGTTGTTTGCGTTGCCATCTACCCACGGGTGGACGAATGGTTCGTTCGTTTTTGGGTCGGCGAAGACGACGCTCCATAAGAGCCCGCGCCCGCGTACGGTATCAATAACGTCAAACCGTTCCTCGAGATCACGCAGCCGAGATTCCAGATATGGGGCGACTTGACTCCCCTGTTCGATGAGGCCGTCCCGGTAGACTTCAATGGCAGCCTCGGCTGCGGCACAAGAAATGGGGTGTCCGGCGAATGTCTGTCCGAGATCGTACGATCCCGAACGGATCTCCTCTCCAATCCAGGCGTCCGCGATCACACCGGCGAGTGGAGCGTACGCGCTGGTCACGCCCTTAGCAAACGTGATCAGGTCGGGTTGGACATCCTCGGTCTGGATGCCAAACCATTCGCCGCATCGGCCGAAGCCGGTGATCACCTCATCGGAAACCAGCAGTACATCATACTTGTCGCAGATCTCTCGAAGACGCTCGAAGTACCCCGGTGGCGCAGGATATGCACCACTGGTTCCCCCGATCGGTTCGGTGACGATGGCTGCGACCGAGTCGGGATCCTCGTTCCGGAGGACGAATTCCACGTGGTTCGCTGCCTGTTCCGCGAGCTCTTCGGGTGTCTCGGCATCGAAGGCGTCTGGAAGCGGTGGGAGGAACTTTCCGACTCCGGTCGTCGCTGCGCGCCGCTCAAGCGTTTTTCGCGTTCCTGGATCGCCGGTCAGTCCGCCCGCACCGTACGTGCCCCCGTGGTATGACTGCCAGCGGGTGAGTACTGTCGGCGCGTCCTGCACCGTTCGTGCGATCTGGATTGCCGTCTCGTTGGCTTCGCTACCAGAGATAGCGAAGTATACGTCAGAGAGTGATCCAGGAGCGATCTCCGCGAGATCGGTTGCAAGCCGAGATCGAGTATCATTGTGTTTGGCCGAAGAGACGTATGGGATGCGCTCTGCCTGTTTCGTGATGGCCGCCGTGATCTGCTCATTGCTGTGGCCGGCGTTGCAGCAGTACAATTGCGATAGAAAATCGAGGTACGCAGTGCCTTCGTCGTCGTAAACCGTCGCGTCGTCGCCCTCGACGATTGTGATCGGTTCGTCGTCGGTGTCGTACCAGTGCTTGATAACGCTCTCATCTTTCAGTCGCTCATTCGCCATGCTTTTTCATTATGTACTCGGGTTCTTAGCTTCTCGGTTTAAATACACTAAAAGTAAATGGGCACTGTCTAGTTCAGTACCTCTTCGGCTGGCGTCTCTCTATCGAGTGGTTGATGCGGTCTCTGGCGGTTGTAGTAATGAACAGAAAACTATAGTAACGACTGAAACTGTTTGCACACCGATCACACAGTCGTCGTGCGATCGGATGCGCACTGACTTTCAGTGGCTACTATATTCAATCCATTCGCGTACGCTTGCCTGATTGCCCACCCACGAATTGTGGAAACGGCTTCACTCGACCCAGTTTAACCCCGAATCAATGTCGTCAAACTCATCACTCAACCAACTCAGTGCTGCAACGGTCACGCTGCCCTCGAGTGCTGTCGTCTGCATCACCCAGTAGTGGCTACGGTTTTGATAGAAACCACGACTCTACAATAGCAGTAGGCTACGCTCCCGAATTGAGAGCTACGCGAGAACGACTTCCCGTCATAGCACTAATTTATGGCCGGAAGCACTTAAAGAAAAGCTGTTGAAAGGCTGATCCTGCTTGTTCGAATCGCCGGAGAGGCGTCGCTCATGTAGGATCAGCTGACCGAGTCCAGGTCCACAAAAGTCCTATATCTTAACCAACAAAGACCCCACTTCTACCTCCGAACGTTGGTTAACAGAAGCCCGAGAATAATCACGAAGTCTGGGCATGGCCTATCGCTGGCAGTTAAGTGCCCCAATTGGTTCAAAGAACGGCTTCCAGATACGGACGAAAACGCTGCAAAGCGATCCAGTTGAACCTCGAGCTAGCAGCAAACGACGTCGATCAGTATGTCGGCTTCGGTCGACCCGAGACAAGTGACAACCACGAGCAGTTCTCCGAACTGCTCGGGAGCAGGGTTCACCACGGCCGGCCACTGTTCGGTCTCACGTGCGGTGAGAGCGGCGAGACGCTTGTTCTTGGAGCGCAGTACAACGTCGCTGTCCGGGCCCTGGTGTTCCGGGGTGCCGGTCCACTCCTGTGAGGCGATCGCCGACCCAGCCGGTCCGAGGATCTCGAAATTCAACTGCACACCGATCCGGACAGCGAGGTCACCGGTCAGTGCAGCGGTAGCAAAGGGACGAGCCATGGTCTCACTAGTAGTTGTACACGTACTGTGTTCCGCAATCCACTGTCAATCTGCACCCTCTTCGGTCTCGTGTTCTCCCCAGGAAGCGAGCACACGGTCGTATTCGTGAAACTCTTCGCCGTCGTGTTCGGTGACTACAGCGTACATATTCGCAGTCGGAACGCTCCACCGGTCGTGAGCGGCGTCGAATGCATCGCGGACGAACGACCGCTGCTGATCGAATGAACGCCCCGTACGGATGTCCGCATTGACCATAACCGCGTCATCGCCGGGCTCGAGTCGACCTAACGAAAACGAGGCATCCTCGAGCGTACGGACCGTAACCGCGACGTGACCCGTCCCGGTCTTCATACGTTCGGCGTAAAGTTCGGTAATCTCAGTGGTGAACGATCGTTTCTCCGCCGCATCCAGTGACACCGTCGTTTCGAATTGAAGATGTGGCATAGTATATCCTCTCTCAGCATTCGAAATATATCCTCGGTGTGGTCGATACTGTGGTCCCGTTTGGTAATTGGCAGGTGGTTGAATGGTTTGACCAATACTCGAAGACCTGTTCAGCGAGTGCTACGCCACGAATCTGATCTTGAGAGAACGAGCGGACGGCGATTGCGTCAGGGTGTTCGTCGCCTGCCTCCATCAGACTATTGTTCGCTTCGAGAAACACAAGTGATTCTCGTGGAATTAGCCGTTGAGCGGTCTCATGGCGTGGTCTGGAACTAGGTGTACCGGCTGGCTAACAGTGTTTCAGACCCGCGACGGCTGCACCGTCGCGGGTCGCCAACCATCCAAATCCGTCTGTCAGCAAAAGAGGGCCCAATACTTCGGGAGTCCGAACAGCCGCCAGCTCTCTACCTCAATCGTCGGCTGCGGTCTCGAGTTCGAACTGCTCGTTTTCGGCAACACTATTCAGAACGATACTGGTGTTCGACTGCTTGATATCGGGATCAGTTACGAGCGCCTTGATCTGATCGTTCATATCATCGGTGTCTTTGAACTTGCCGATCGCGATGATGTCATAGTCGCCAGTGACTTCGTAGACAGACATCATCTGGTCGTGGTCCTGCAGCGTTTCCGTAATTTCACCGAGTGCATTGCCTTCGACTTGGAGCTGCATCACAGCCGTCACGTCGTATCCGGCAGCATCGTAGTTGACAATTGGTGTGTATCCTTGGATGACGCCTTCCTCCTCGAGGTCGGAGAGGTGATTTGAGACCGTCGTCACAGACACATCGAGATCCTCAGCCAGACTCCGTAGGCTGGCGCGTCCGTCGCCGAGTAGCTCATTGACCAACTCCGTATCCAGATTTTCGTAGGTCATTGAATAATACAGCGCCTACTTGATATTAGAACTTTACGAATGTCCATTGTCCCCGTCATAAAAATCCGTCTGTGGCCAGAAACAATGGAACTTGGTCATGAGGATTACAAGCAAACGATCTCGGTCTATAGTGGTTGCATAGCAATGATTGTCCTTTGGAACCGTCTCTTCTTTTTTACCCACAGAGTTGGTATAGTGGCACTGTCTAGTTCAGCACCTTCTCAGCTGGCATTTTTCCATCAAGCGATTGATGTGGTCTTTGATGGTTGTAGTAGTGTACGAACCGTTCAATACACTCGCGTGCGCTCGCTCGACTGCCCACCCAAGAGTTATGAAAACGGTTGACTCGCATTTTGAAGGTATGAAACCACTTTTCGACGAGGTTTCGGTCGGTATAGTTCACCCGACCGTTTAATCCTAATCGAGTAAGGGCAGTCCGATAGCCAAATTGATCGACGAGAAAATCGGCCTCGGAGAGATCGTGTTTCTCACGGAGTCCATGCAGAAATGCAGCTGCCGGATCAGTGCCATGCCGACTAAACAACGCGACATCGAGAATCAATTTTGTGTCGGTGTTTATTGCAGCGTACAACCAAGACCAGTCGCCGTTAATATTGACAGCGGTGTCGTCAACAGCGATCCGCGACGCCGACGCCATCGGCGGGTCGTGTTCGCTGTCAGCCAGCCTATATACCAGTTCCATACCGTCCCGTGAGAGCTTGCAACGCCTAATTCCGCGAGGGTCGTTGTTGTCTCTCGAAGTGAACAACCTGTCTGATGAAGGCGGACGGCGAACATCCTGACGCAATCGCCGTCCGCTCGTTCTCCCAAGATTCTTCTAAGTCCGCGTCGTAGCTCTCGCTGAGCAGGTCTGCGAGCCTCCTAACCAATTCACTCAACGACCTGCCTATTTCTCAAACTGGGTCAACTAGCCAGTACCCTCAAATCTGTTATCTACAATCTTCGGCGAACGGGATAAATTCGTAGAATTAGCCACAGTATGAGGGATTCTCCTCATTGATGCCATGAGTTAAAAAAGCCAAGCTCATCTAGCAACCCTGTGATAGAATTACGCTAATACATTTGTAATCCACGTCTCGAAAATCGTCCCGTACACTGAACGACCCGACTCAAAACCAGGCGTTATAGTGTGACGTTCGGTACTGATTTGGCTACTATCGGTCTCAAATCAAGACAGTATCGGCCGCCATTTCGCATGGTGGAAAGCCACTGTATAATCCACTGGACACGAGGAAAGTGGACAAATGTCGCCTCAGCCGTACGCCAGGGTCACCTTGATCTCGCCAGCTTTGTCTCGGAGTCGATCGACAAGTTCGTTCTGGACAGATTTTTCCTTGAACCGGCTAGCGGGGCCGAACAGACCAAGCGCTCCAAGCAGATCATCGCCCGGTGTATAGACTGGAACGGCTGCGCCACAGAGTCCACTCATGTACTCCTCATTGTTGATCCCGTACCCCTGCTCGCGAATCTGATCAAGTTCCTCGTAGAGGTCATCCGGGTCTGTGATCGTATTTGCTGTGTGCCGTTCGAGGTCCGTTTCTTCGATATACCGGTCGATCTCATCGTCGTCCCACTCTGTGAGAATAACTTTCCCCGAAGCCAGCGAATATAGCGGTCGACGCTTCCCGATCATCGTATCCGAAAGACTTCCGTACCGGTGGAGGTAGACGCCTTCGTACCCCTCCTCTACGAGGAACACGGCCCGTTCGTCGGTCTCCTGACCAAGTTCGAACACTTTGCGTTTCGCAGCCGTATATCCGGCCTCACGGTTCCGCGTCTTCTCGCTGATCTCGAGCAGTTTCAGGCCGATGTAATATCCCCCGTCAGTTTCGATGACGTACCCCATGTCGGTAAGCGTCGCGAGGTGACGATAGACTGTACTCTTCGAAAGATTCGTCCGCTCGGTGATTTCGGTGATGGTAAGTCCCTCTTCGGTCTTCAGTGTCTCGAGAATCCTGAACGATTTTTTCGTCGTTGAGACGCCCGCATCGGTTCTATCAACCCGTTCTGTGGTCATACCCTCCCATTCTCGGATATCACAATCAATGTTCCGGATAGCAAAACGGAGCTCTCATTGTGCGGAACAAACGTGATTCGATTCGTCTATCGGTAGGACTGTTTCACTGTACGGAACTCAGCACCGAATAACGGATCAGTTCCCTCGAGTAGCGCTTTGCCGGTCCTGACGGTGAGTCCCGTTGCTGGCGGGAACGTCACTAGCCGAATAGCAGACGACGAAAACCGGTGGCGATTCAGTAATGCTTCGGGTGACGATCCTACTGGTAAGCCTGGAGACCGGTAAGCTCCTCACCGAGGACGAGCGTGTGAATGTCGTGGGTACCCTCGTAGGTGTACACCGTCTCCATGTTCGCCATGTGGCGCATCGGAGAGTAGTCGGTCGTGATCCCGTTTCCGCCGAGCATCTCGCGGGCGACCTTGGACTGTTCTCGTGCCATCCTGACGTTGTTGCGCTTGGACATCGAAACGTGCTGTGGCTGCATCTCGCCGCGCTCTTTGAGCTCCGCGAGCCGGTAGGCAAGCAGCTGCGCAAGGGTGATCTGAGTCGCCATCTCGGCAAGTTTCTGTTGTTGAAGCTGGAACCGACCGATCGGGCCACCGAATTGTTCGCGATCCAGCGCGTACTGGCGGGCCTCCTCGAAGCAATCCCGTGCCGCACCGACAGCACCCCAGGCGATTCCGTAGCGAGCCTGCGTGAGACACGACAGTGGGCCCTTCATGCCCGACACTCCCGGCAAGACGTTCTCCTCAGGCACGCGCACATCATTGAGTCCAATTTCGCCCGTAATCGACGCCCGCAGCGAGAGCTTCTCGGTGATCTTGTTCGTCGAGACGCCGTCCCGATCGGTCTCGACGAGGAACCCCCGAACAGGATCATCCTCGGCAGAGCGATCGCGCGCCCAGACAACGGCGACGTCGGCGATCGGTGAGTTCGTGATCCACGTCTTGGCGCCGTTCAGCACGTAACCGTCATCGTTGCGTTCAGCGTATGTCGTCATTCCGGAAGGGTTCGACCCGTGCTCGGGTTCCGTGAGTCCGAAGCAGCCAATTGCTTCGCCTCGCCCCATCGCCGGGAGCCATTCCTCTTTCTGTTCTTCACTCCCGTACGCATGAATCGGATACATCACGAGTGCGCCCTGGACCGAGGCCATCGACCGAAGTCCCGAGTCGCCCGCTTCAAGTTCCTGCATTAGCAGGCCATAGGCGGTTTCGGAAACGTTGGGAGAGCCGTACCCCTCGAGGTTCGGCGCGTAAAATCCAAGTTCTCCCATCTCGGTAATGAGGTCCTCCGGGAATGTCCCGGCTTCGAAATGGTCGCCAATATCGGGTTTGACGTGTTCCTCGACGAACTCCCGGGCGGTATCCCGGATCATTCGCTCTTCTTGATCGAGGTCTGCTTCGAGCTGCACGAAATCCAGCATACCATCTAGTATGGTAAGGGAACAATAGGCGTTGTGGTCTCCTACCACCGCAGACGACCATACTCAGTGTTCTTCCCTGCGGAAATTCCATCGATTTCCGGCAATTGATCGAGCAATTCCGACGGTCGAAATTCACTATGTGAAACGGCGTGATAGCTCCCAGCTCGGTGCCCAGCTTATCAACACTGAATTAAGAGATTCGAGCACAGACCGATTTCTCGCGGCACAAAAACCGACACGAGTGTTTCGCTGCGACACCAGTGCCAACACCAAACGGAACTATTATATATTATCACTATGGATTACCTTACCATGCCGATCGGAGAACATTACAGCCGCCAGACTCGTCGTTCGTTGCTTGCTGGGGTTGGAATCGGGGCGGCTGCAGCGACTGCCGGCTGTCTCGACGATATTCAAGGGAGTCTTGAGGATGATGAACAGCACGACATCAGAATGCGAACCTCAGGGTCTGAAACGGCGGCTTACGGCGCCAATGAGGGTATTGCAAGTGTTGTTAACGATAACACCGATGCCGTGTACGTTGAGGCCCAGACGAGTTCGGGGACGGAGGCAAATATCGGTGCGCTCGACGACGAGAGCGCCGAGATGGTGTATATCCAGAACTGGTCCGCCAGGGAAGTCGCCGAGGGTGTCGAGCCGTTTGGCGACCTCACCTTCGAGATGGCCCAGGTGTTTCACTTTTATGACCTGCCGTGGTTCTTCTGTACCCCTGATGAGAACCTCGAGACCCTCTCGGACATCGAGGAAGGGACGACAATCTCGCCGACACCGGAGGGTTCAGGAACCGCGCCTGCCCTTGAACACGCGCTAGAACAGGTTGCGGAATACGATCGTGTCAGCTACGACTTCGGGGAGCAGGGTAACGCGATGAATGAGGGCCAGCTCGATGTTGGCGTTGGTACCTACATGAATTTCCAGATTATCCCGGGCTGGATTCAGGAGATGATGGGGACAGTTGATCTGCACGTCCTCGGCGTTGACGACGAGATGCTCGAAGAGTGGGAGGGAGACGATCAGCTCCTCATCGAATCGTTTGACGGTTCCGAACTCGAAGGTGCTGCTTCGGTACCCGACGAAATTCACTGCCCAACGTTTGCCTACAACTTCGTCTGTCGGGACGACCTCGATTACGACGCTGTCTACTCGTTCCTCGAAACGATGTACGATAATCGCGAGGCGCTTCAGGAGTATAGCGCGCTGCTCGACCGGCTTGAGGACGACGAGTTCTGGGTTGAAAACATGTACGACGAGGTCCCGTTCCACGCCGCTGCCGCCGACTTCTACGAGGAGATCGGTGTCTGGTCAGACGAGTTCGAACGAGCGGATGGCGAGTAGCTAACGATGGCTGCCACCAGTCGGTCCGACGAACATGACAACGCCCCTCGGATGCTGAACGGCACCGTCTACGCGTTCGGAGTACTGCTGACGCTGTTGACGATCGGCTACGCGACGGTGCTCGCATTTGGTCTGCCGCGGGTCGGTATCTACCGCCAGTCGGAGATGTACGTAAACGTTTTCCTCGGGCTTGGACTGGCGACGTACTACGTCGACCGGGCACGAACAGCATACCAAGTTGCAGACAAAACAGCGGCCGACGATATCGGATCGCAGGGATTGCGCGGTCGACTCAGGACCGCATACGCGCGGATCAACCCCGCGATTATCATCGGGTTGGCGATCGCGTCCCTCGTCTCAACTGCATACGTTCACATCAATTTCAATCGGTTGTTTGAGGACGCTCACCTCGCTGGCTACACCAGCGTCGACATTCTGGTCGGAACCGTCCTCATCGTTCTGGCCATCGACGCTACACGACGCGCGTTCGGCTGGGTGATCGCAGCTGTCGCCATTGGCTCGGTGCTGTACGCTCACTGGCTGGTAATTGGGCTCATTTTCCTCGCATCGAACGCAGTGCCTGTTGTCGATGTTCCCGGAGTTTTCCGCCACACAGGGATGACCTGGACCGAAATTGCCCGCGACGGCGCGATCAGTATCAACGGTGTCTATGATTCGACGCTAATGGGGATCGGCTCAACCTGGGTCGCGATATTCATTATGTTTGCCGGCATCGCGAAAGCGTTTGGGCTGATGGAGTTCGTCCTCGATATTGGTCGCGAACTCGGCTCAAGCCTTCGTACTGGTGTCGTCCAGGTTGCGGTCATTTCCAGTATGATCA
The DNA here is from genome assembly GCF_000337675.1 of Natronococcus amylolyticus DSM 10524. GTDB lineage: Archaea > Halobacteriota > Halobacteria > Halobacteriales > Natrialbaceae > Natronococcus > Natronococcus amylolyticus. The sequence continues at coordinate 397,265 of NZ_AOIB01000028.1, forward strand.
TGGGATCGATTACCGGTAGCGCCGCCGCGAACACGGCCACAACAGGTAGTTTCACGATCCCCATGCTACAAGAGCAGGGTATTCGCGACGACTTCGCGGCCTCGATCGAGGCAGTTGCCTCAGCCGGTGGGCAAATGCTTCCTCCGGTGATGGGGGTCGCCGCATTTCTGATGGCAGATCTCCTTGGTGTCAGCTATGTCCAAGTCATCCAAGCTGGCGTGATCCCGGCCGCGTTGTTTTACCTCTCAGTCTGCGTTGCGGTCCACTTTGCTGTCCTCAAATTTGGGTGGACGTCCCGCGAACTGTCGTCGTTCGACTGGCGGCTCCTACTCACCGGACTCCACTTCGCAATCCCACTGTTCGTCTTGCTATACACCTTAATATATCTCCGATATACGCCGCTGTCCGCGGGGCTGTACACGATCCTTACGATCTTCGGTGTGATGATCGTCAAGAACTTCTACGACGCTGGCATCGGAGTCGACACCGCACAGTCCACAGGGAGACAGACACTTGACGGTGTCTCCCGCGGCGGCCTCGAGATGGCGCCGCTGGTAGGTGTGCTCGCTGCAATGGGCCTGATCGTCGAACTACTCGAAGGGACAGGTTTGACCCAGGGAATTGCCACGGCAATCATCGGATTGGGCGGTGGATTGCTCATTGTCGTTCTGGTACTGGCGATGATCACCAGCATCTTGTTCGGTCTGGGGATGCCGACGCCAGCGGCGTACATCCTCGTCGTCGTCCTCGTCGCCCCCGGTGTCATTCAGATGGGGGTTCCCGAGCTGACGACCCACATGTTCGTTTTCTACTTTGCGATGCTGTCGGCAATTACACCACCGGTCGCCATCTCGGTAGCCATCGGCTCGCGTATCGCCGGAACAAGCTTCATGAAGGCGTGTCTGCAAGCGCTCCGGATCGGTGCACCCGGATTCGTCGTTCCGTTCGCCTTCGTCGCGAACAACAGCCTCATTTACTGGTCGACGGAGACGATCGTCGCGTTCCCTCTCGTCCTTCTTGGAACAATCGGGCTCGTCGTGGCTACCGTCGGCTTTGACGGCGCACACGACCTCAGCTACCCGATAAGGGCCAGCTACGTCGCCGCCTCGTTCGCTGCGATGTTCGGTTCGCTCGGCCACGTCGGCATTCAACTCACCGGTGCCGGGCTCGTCGCCGCTGGGCTGGGCTACGCAAACCTGGTCGTCGGCTACAACGCCGAGGCTCGGCGAGGAGCCGAGCCGTCGGCGGCCGAGTGAGCGGCCGAGCAAACCTCTTTTCAACACGGTTCGGAGTGGCAACGTTTTTGTAGTGTTCACAGGACTCATACATATGACGAATCTCGTGACAGCAGTCGCCGATACTGTCGACTCAAATTCGGACGCACCAGCTATCGCGTTTGATGGCCGGGAGGTGAGCTACGAGACGTTCTGGGAGCGTGCCGGACGATTCGCGAAAGCGCTCAACGACCGTGGGATTGGTAAAGGAGACCGTGTCGGGATCTACCTACCGAACCTTCCCCAGTTTGTGACTGCCTTTTATGGTACGCTACGGGCCGGTGCCATCGTCGTCCCGATGAACCCTCAATACAAAGCCCGCGAGATCAGCCACCTACTCGGCGACAGTGAGGCGAAAGCGGTTGTCTCGCTTCCCGAGAAGGTGTCCGAGGTCGTTGACGTCATCGACGACACCGACGTCGAGCATGTTATCTCGGTCGGCGATGGCGCTGGATCGGAGAAGCCTGTCGACTTCGAGGTCTTTCTCGCCGACGAGACACTCGACATCGTTGAGCGCGCCGACGATGATATCGCCGTCCAACCCTACACGTCGGGAACTACTGGAACGCCGAAAGGAGTCCTATTGACACACCATAATATCGCGTGGACGACGCGGGCGAACGCGGACGTTCCACCGGGTGGCTTTCAAGCCGCGGATCGGCTTATCGGCACCCTTCCTCTGTTTCATATCTACGGTATGTCCGTCGTCATGAACGGCGCGATGTATAGCGGTGGCACCTACTACCCGGTTTCCTCCTGGGATGCCCCTACAGTAATGGATCAACTCGAGAATGACGAAATCACCATCATGTTCGGTGTGCCAGCGATGTTCAACGACATGATCAACCAGCCGGACGCCGCCGAGTACGAGTTTGAGGCGCTGCGGTTCGTCAATTCCGGCGGTGCGAGCCTCCCGATCGAGGTGCTCGAACGGTTCGAATCATTGTATGATATCCAACTCAACGAGGGGTACGGGCTGACCGAGACCAGCCCTGTCACTCACGCCAATACGTCCGATGCCCGTCGAAAGGGCAGTATCGGTCGACCGCTGGAGGGTGTACGGGCGAAGGTCGTCGACGAGGAGTTTGAAGAGGTGCCCCGCGTCGAGGAGGGACCCGTCGATGAAGAGGAAGCGGCGCTCCACGAAATCACCGGAGAACTCGTCGTAGCCGGCCCGAACGTGATGAAGGGGTACTACGGCTTGCCGGAGGCCAACGAGGAAGTCTTCACTGAGGCGGAAGGAACCCGCTGGTTCCACACGGGCGATATCTGCTACTGGGACGAGGACGATTTCTTCTTCGTCGTCGACCGCGAGAAGCACATGATCGTCACAGGTGGCTACAACGTCTACCCGCGCGAAGTCGAGGAACTCCTGTTCGAACACGAGGCTGTCGCCGACGCCGCCGTTGTCGGCGTCCCCGACGAGCGGCGGGGTGAGACTGTCAAGGCGCTCGTGGTCCCGACGTCCGACGCTGAAACATCACCCGAGGAAATCAAGCAGTACTGTCTCCGGAGCATGGCGGAGTACAAACACCCACGCGAGGTAGAGTTCGTGGCGGAACTCCCACGAACGACGACCGGTAAGGTCCAGAAGTTCAAAATTCAGGAGTAAGCACGAACCGAACGGAGCTAACCCGTCCTCGACCACTGAGCCCTCACACCGATCGAACAGCGACGCCCTTGTTTACAATTCTAACAAAATAGTGGATTTTTCTTCCGTTGTTTGTTGAAACCGAAGTTGTTTTGTAACCGGGTAACGTTATACGAGTATGGCATTCGCCCTGTCCGACGAGCACCGAGCTATCCGTGATGCCGTTCGCGAGTTCGGCGAGAACGAAATAAAGCCGGTGGCAGAAGAGTACGACCGAGAAGGCACGTACCCCGAGGAAATCCGCAAGGAGGCGGCGAAATATGATTTCGTTGCGCCGGGGATTCCTCTGGAATACGACGGTGCCGGAATGGATAAGATCTCCTCGACGGTCGTTACTGAAGAACTGTGGCGCGCCGATCCCGGCATCGGTTCTGCCGTCGGCTCCGCCGGCTTCGGAACGAACATGATCATGGAGTTCGGTGACGAGTGGATGAAAGAGGAGTGGCTACCGAAGATCGCCAACGGCGAGACTGCCTCTTGTTCGATGATCTCCGAGCCCGCACACGGTTCGAACGTCGCGGGCATCGAAACGATCGCTGAGAAGGACGATGACGGCTACGTCCTGAACGGCAACAAGATGTGGATCACCAACGGGACGGTTGCCGACGTCGGCGTCTTGATGGCCAAGACTAGTCCAGACGAAGGCCATCGTGGTATTACCGCTTTTCTCGTTGAGATGGACACAGACGGCATCTCGACGGAAAAGATCGAAAACAAGCTTGGGATCCGTGCCTCAGACCTTGCGGAGGTCGTCGTAGACGACGTTCGCGTCTCTGAGGACAACGTTATCGGTGAGGTCGACAAGGGGTTCTATCAGCTTATGGAGTTCTTCGCCTCCGGCCGTACAAGTGTCGCCGCCCAGGCAGTCGGTGCCGCACAGGGTGCACTCGATGCCGCAATCGACTACGCTGGTGAGCGCGAGCAGTTTGGCCAGAAGATCAAGGAGTTCCAGGCTATCGAACACAAACTTGCCGAGATGGCGACCCGCGTTGAAGCGGCCCGCTCGCTGACCTACCGTGCCGCGACCGAAGTCGAGCAGAACAATCAGGATGTCGCCGCACAGTTCTCGAGTATGGCAAAACTCTTCGCCAGCGAAATTGCAGTCGAGGTCGCGGATGAGGGAATTCAGGTGCACGGCGGCTCGGGCTACGTCACGGATTACCCGGCCGAGCGCTACTACCGTGACGCCCGTATCACGAAGATTTACGAGGGCACCTCAGAAATCCAGAAGAATATTATCGCAGATCAACTGCTGTAGGCAGCGGCTCCGTTCCTTTTCGGTAGCTTTCGTTTCCCTCGCTCAGGGTTCGGGAACGCGGAACTCGATAGCAGCACCCTGACCGTAACCGACGCACATCGTCGATAGGCCGAGGCCACCACCACGTCTCTGAAGCTCGTGGATCAACGTGACGGGGAGACGAGCGCCCGACGCACCGAGCGGATGACCCAGCGCGATTGCACCGCCGTTGACGTTGAACACCTCGTCGTCGAAGCCGAGTTCCTCCTGACAGTACAGCGTCTGACTAGCGAAGGCCTCGTTGAGTTCGACGAGGTCGTAGTCATCTGCAGAGCGGCCGTTTCGGTTCCAAATACCTTGTACGGCTGGAACGGGTCCGATCCCCATCACCTCGGGGTCAACGCCGGCAACTTCGTGGTCGCCGACTTCAGCCATGATCCCGAGTCCTCGTTCTTCGGCGAATGCCTTACTCGTGAGCATGACGGCCGCCGCCCCGTCGGAAATCTGGGAGGCGTTGGCAGCGGTGACAGTTCCATCTTCCTCAAAAGCCGGTGGCAGCCCCGAAATCTTCTCCTGGGTCGTGCCAGGACGGAGACCCTCGTCTTCGTGGACGACCTTCTCGTCGGTTTCGATGGGGACGATTTCGTCGTCAAAGCGGCCCTCATCGTTGGCTTCACAGGCGCGCTGCTGGCTGCGTGCACCGTAGGCGTCCTGTTCCTCTCGGCTGATGTCGTACCGCCGAGCAACCGTCTCGGCCGTCTGGCCCATCTGGAGGTCCGCGGCGTCGTACTGCTCCGCAATAGCATCGTAGGACCCAATTCCTTTCCGGCGTTCGGTTCGGCTCATGTTCTCGACGCCACCCGCGACGACGACCGTCCGCTGCCCTGCACGGATGGAGTCGCTGGCGCTCATGATCGCCTCGGCAGAGGAGGCACAAAGTCGGTCGATGGTAGTCCCAGGTACGTCCTCGCCGAGTTCGGAGCAGAGTGCGATCACGCGGGCGATATTATTGCTCTGTTCGTCAACCTGCATCGCACAGCCCCATCGAACGTCATCTACATCATCACTCGTCAAGCCGGTGCGTTCGAGCATCGTGTCGACTAGCGGTACGGAAAGTTCTGCGCTGCCGGTTTCAGCGAAGGCGCCGTCGTGTTTTCCTTGTGGCGTTCGAACGGCTTGGACAACTACTGGCTGAATATCGCTCATCGGTCGTCACGGTGTTTCGGGAGAAAGGGTAAAGTCGCTCCGTTCTCGGCAGGCGTCACGTCGCCCGATATCTTGCCTCGTCCCGGTCCGCCGACCGTACTGGTCACCTCCAGCACGCAGGGTGTGGGAACAGGAACGCTTTTGATCGGCTCGCTTGTGGGTTTCGACCATGCAAGTCACGGTACTCGGAGCCGGCAGTATGGGTCACGGAATTGCACAGGTGTCCGCAATGGCGGGCTACGATGTTGTCCTCCGAGATATCGAAGAGGAACTCGTCGCGGACGGGCTCGAAGGAATCCGACAGAATCTCCGTGGTGGTGTCGACCGAGGCAAAGTCAGTGAAGACGAGATGGAAGCAACGCTCGAGCGCATCGAAGGTATGACCGACCTCACCGCTGCGGTCGACAACGCCGAACTCGTCATCGAGGCCGTCCCAGAGGACATGGGTTTGAAGAAGGACGTGCTCTCAGAAGTGGAGAGCAACACAGACAGCGAGACGGTGATCGGCTCGAATACCTCCTCACTCTCCGTTACAGAGATGGCGAGTACGCTCGAGTCGCCCGAACGAGTTATCGGCCTGCATTTCTTCAACCCGCCGCACCTGATGGATCTGGTCGAGATCGTGATCGCCGAACAGACCGACGCGCGCACCGAGGAGTTCGCCGTCGACTACGTTCGCGAGATCGGCAAGGAGGACGTCGTCATCCGCGACAGTGCCGGCTTCGCCACCTCGCGACTTGGGCTGGTGACGGGGCTCGAGGCGATCCGAATGGTTGAAGAGGGCGTCGCCAGCCCCGCCGACATCGACGAGGCGATGAAGCTCGGCTACGGCTACCCGATGGGACCGATCGAGCTCGGCGACCACGTCGGACTCGACGTCCGGCTGCACATCGCCGAACACCTCCGCGAGGAGCTCGGCGAGCGGTTTAAGCCGCCGCAGGTGCTGCGCCGGAAGGTTCGGGCGGGCAAGCTCGGCAAAAAGTCCGGTGAGGGGTTCTACATCTGGGAGGACGGCGAACGCGTCGGTACGAGCGGCGACCGGGGAGGTGACGAGCGATGAACGACACCGACGACGCCCTCGAGGACGAGTACGAACTGCTCTCCGTTGAGGTCGGCGAGCGCGCCGATCGGGTCGCGACGGTCGCCATCGAGCGACCCGACGCCCGCAACGCGCTCAACGGCCAGGTCCGCACTGAGTTGAAGGACGCGGTCGCCGCCGCGGAGGCGGACGACGACGTTCGCGTGCTCGTACTCACCGGCGGCGAGGGATCGGGCGCGTTCGTCGCCGGCGCGGACGTCACGGAGTTCCGGGACCGAGGGCTCGTTGAGCAGCGCGAGGCCAGCAGTCGACCGCGCGTCTACGAGACCGTCGACGACGCCGCGATTCCAGTTATCGCCAGGGTCAACGGCCACGCGCTCGGCGGCGGCTGCGAACTCGCCCAGGCCTGCGACGTTCGGATCGCCGCGGCGGGCGCGAAGCTCGGCCAGCCCGAAATCAACCTCGGACTCATTCCCGGCGGCGGCGGCACCCAGCGCCTCGCCCGCCTCGTCGGCGAGGGACAAGCGATGCGACTGGTCCTCTCGGGCGAACTGATCGACGCCGAGGAAGCGCGCGAGATCGGACTGGTCGACGTGGTCGCGGCCGAGGACGACCTCGACGACGCCGTCTACGATCTTGCCCGCTCGATGGCCGAGAAGAGCCCGATCGCCCTCGAGTTCGGCAAGAAGGCTGTTAAGGCCGGCTCCCGGATGGGCCTCGAGGAGGGGCTCAAGTATGAGTCCGAACTGTTCGTCCAGCTCTTTGCAACCGAGGACAAAGACGAGGGGATTGAAGCGTTCCTCGGGGGACGCGAGCCGGAGTTCAAGGGAAAGTAAGCCTCGTCCGATCCCGCCGCCGCGGCTTATCGATACTCAGTAACAGTCGGGGTTTGGGGTAGCGTTCGCCTGCGGGTTCATTCGTCGTTCTCTCGTTGGTTCTACGGACGAATGTTGAGCCGGTTCGAGGAAGAAGAGCTCCATGGAGAGACATCGGGCACCGAGAACCCCGTACTGAACAAGAATTAAGTCACGGCTCCCCGCCTAATTGAACATGAACGTCCTCGCGCAGACGGAGGTGACGAGGGAGACGTACTGGGGACTCAGCAGCACGGAGTACNATGAACGTCCTCGCGCAGACGGAGGTGACGAGGGAGACGTACTGGGGACTCAGCAGCACGGAGTACGCGCTGTTCTATCTCCTGGCGACGGTCACGATTCTCGTCTTCCTCTACGGGGTGTACAGTCGGTTTACGCGGTACACGGCCGGCGACGACGACCCGTTCGCCCGGCTCGACGATCTCGCAAGCCGGATCGTCTCGAGTACAAAGATCGTGCTCTCGAACGAGAAGCAGTTCGACAGGGATCTCTACGGCGGGCTGATGCACGCCTTCATCATGTGGGGGTTTCTGACTCTGCTGATCGCGACGACGATCCTGTTCGTCGATGGCTACTTTTGGGAGCCGTTCCAGGGCTCGTTCTGGGTCGGCGACTTCTACCTCGCCTACCAGTTCATGGTCGACGCGATGGGGCTGCTGTTCGTCGTCGGGATCGGGATGGCGATGTACCGGCGCTACTGGGTGCGCAACGAACGCCTCTGGGATCGCCACACAAGCAGCGAGGACGACATCTTCATCTGGACGCTGTTCGCGCTGGGCGTCGGCGGCTTCCTGCTCGAGGGACTGCGCATCTACGCGACGGGGATGCCCGACCACGAGATCGTCAGCTTCGTCGGCTGGGGGCTCGCCCTGCTGTTCCAGACGATCGGCCTCCCCGTCGTCGAGGGGACCGCCACGGATCCGAACTACACCGCACTCGGCGTCCTCGGCTTCAACGCCGAGACCTTCCACTGGCTGGCCTGGTGGTCACACTCGCTGATCGCCTTCTTCTTCATCGCGTGGATCCCCTACGCCAAGCCGTTCCACATGCTTTCATCCTTTGCCAACGTCGTCACCCGCGACGAGAAGGCCGGCAAGCGACTGCCNGCGTGGATCCCCTACGCCAAGCCGTTCCACATGCTTTCATCCTTTGCCAACGTCGTCACCCGCGACGAGAAGGCCGGCAAGCGACTGCCCAACGTCCCTGCTGATCTGGACGCCACGAACGCCGAATCCATCGAGGACTTCACCTGGAAGGAGATGCTCGACCAGGACGCCTGTACCAAGTGTGGTCGGTGTTCTGCCGTCTGCCCCGCCAAGGCCTCCGACCGACCGCTCGACCCCCGGAACGTCATCCTCGACCTCAAGAAGTACCGCGAACACCGCGCCGAGGGCGGCGAGGAGCAACCGATCATCGCCGACGGCGGCACCTCGGTGATCGACACCGAGACGATGGAGTCCTGNCGCGAACACCGCGCCGAGGGCGGCGAGGAGCAACCGATCATCGCCGACGGCGGCACCTCGGTGATCGACACCGAGACGATGGAGTCCTGTATGGCCTGTATGGCCTGCATGGACGCCTGCCCAGTCGAGATCGAACACCTTCAGTCGTTTACCCGGCTCAACCGCCAGATGACCGACCAGGGCGACGTCGACCCCGGAATGCAGGACGTCTTCCAGAACGTCATGCAGAACGGCAACACCTTCGGCGACAGCCCGCGTTCTCGAGCCGACTGGGCCGACGACCTCGAGTTCGACGTTACCGATGCACGAGAGGAGGAGGTCGACTACCTCTGGTACGTCGGCGACTACCCGAGCTACGACGACCGCAACAAGCAGGTCGCCCGCTCGCTGGCGGCCATCCTCCAGGAGGCCGACGTCAGCTTCGGCATCCTCTTCGACGACGAGAAGTACGACGGCAACGACATCCGCCGCGTCGGCGAGGAGTTCCTCTACGTCGAACTCGCCGGCCACCACGTCGAAACCTGGGAGGACTGCGAGTTCGACAAAATTGTCTGTACGGACCCCCACTCCTACAACACGTTCAAAAACGAGTACCCCGAGGTCGACTTCGAGGAGTTCGCCGACGACCCGATGATGCCCTTCGACTACGANAAAAACGAGTACCCCGAGGTCGACTTCGAGGAGTTCGCCGACGACCCGATGATGCCCTTCGACTACGAACAGCAGTGGAACGCCGACGGCGAGGTCGACGTCCTCCATTGGACCCAGGCCGTCGAGGAACTCGTCGACGAGGGCCGACTCGAGCTATCGGGTACGGAACTCGACTACACCGTCACCTACCACGATCCGTGTCACCTGGGGCGGTACAACGACGAGTACGAGGCTCCCCGCGAGATCATCGAAGCGACGGGCTGCGAACTCGAGGAGATGCCCCGCAACCGCGCCAATTCCTTTTGCTGTGGCGGCGGCGGTGGCGGGCTCTGGATGGAGTTCAACGAGGAGCCAAAGCCCAGCGAGGAGCGGCTTCGGGAGGCCCTTGAGGACACCGACGCCGCCTCGGGCATCGAGAAGTTCGTCGTCGCCTGTCCGATGTGTATGACGATGTACGAGGACGGCCGCAAGACCGGCGGCTTCGAGGACGACATCGAGATCGTCGACGTCGCCGAACTGCTCGTCGAGGCGATCGGCGCGCGGGAAAAAGCGGGTCTCGAGCCCGCAGCGGCCGACTAACAGTAAATTAGTTAATCGATCCAGACGGTACTCGAGCACCGACACTGTGCATACATTTCGCTGAAGTTGCTGGTTAGACCCGCTCAACTGGGACGACGCGTGCCGAAGCACCTACATTTATTCATTACCATCTCCACAGTCTAGCGAACGAGATGAAGATTCTAGTCACGGTAAAAGAAGTCTCGACTGTCGAAGACGAGTTCGAGATCGAAGGCACGACGATCGCCGACCAGTACCTCGGCGCCGATCTCAACGAGTGGGACGACTACGCCGTCGAGGAGGCCGTCCAGCTCCAAGAAGCAGGCATCGCCGACGAGGTCGTCACGGTGACGATCGGCCCCGAGGACTGCGAACAGACGATCCGCCAGGCACTCGCGAAGGGTGCCGATCGCGCGATCCGCATCTGGGACGACGCCCTCGAGGGCGTCAACCTGCTCGACGTCGGCGCCAAGACCGCGATCCTGCGATCGGTCGTCGAGGCCGAGGAGCCCGACCTCGTCCTAACAGGTGTCCAGTCCAGCGACGATAACTGGGGCGCCACCGGCGTCTCCCTGGCTGAGAAGCTCGGTTTCGAGTGGGGCGCCGTCGTCAACCACCTCGAGCATGGCCTCGAGGACGGCACTGCGTCGGTCCGGCGCGAACTCGAGGGCGGCGTCGAAGAACTCACCGAGATCGAACTGCCCGCGGCGCTGACGATCCAGACGGGGATTAACGAACCCCGCTACGCCAGCCTGCGAGGCATCCGCCAGGCCCAGCGCAAGGAACTCGACGTCCACACGCTCGGCGACCTCGGCGTCGACGAGGGTGCAGTCGAGGGGGCCGTGACGGTCACGGATATGTACGAACCGGAAAGCGAAACCGACGCGACGGTCTGGGAAGGAAGCCCCGAGGAGACCGCCGCGGAGCTCGGTGAACTGCTCCGCGAGAAGGGAGTGGCACCATGACGGATATTCTTGCGGTCGCAGACCACCGCCGTGGCGAACTGCGCGATGTCAGCTACGAGACGATCACCGCGGGTCGCCAGCTGGCGGACGAAACCGGCGGNGACCTCCACGTCGCCGTCATCAGCGGTCCCGTCGGCGAGTTCGCCGAGAAGCTCAACCGGGAGGGCGTCGACGTCGTCCACACCGTTGAGTACGGCGAGGAGTTCAACCACGACGTCTACGTACAGGTCCTCGCCCAGCTCTACGACGAGCTTGCGCCCCAGTACGTCGTCGCGCCAAACAGCGTCAACGGTCTCGACTACGCACCCGCCGTCGCGAACGCCCTGGACCTGCCGATCGTCACCGACACCGTCGGCCTCGAGACCGACGGCGAGACGCTGACCGCGACCCGCGAGATGTA
>NZ_AOIB01000029.1 GCF_000337675.1 Natronococcus amylolyticus DSM 10524
CACGCCGAGATCGACGAGGACACGATCCGCTCGACGGTCACCGGCTTCGAGGAGGTCGGCGGCGGCGACGTCGACATCAGCGACGCCGACGTGCTCGTCTCGGTCGGCCGAGGGATCGACGAGGAGGAGAACCTCGAGCTCATCGAGGAGCTGGCCGACGCCCTCGACGCGACGGTCTCCTCGTCGCGACCGATCGTCGACAACGGCTG
>NZ_AOIB01000030.1 GCF_000337675.1 Natronococcus amylolyticus DSM 10524
GAGGAGGAGAACCTCGAGCTCATCGAGGAGCTGGCCGACGCCCTCGACGCGACGGTCTCCTCGTCGCGACCGATCGTCGACAACGGCTGGCTCCCCAAGAACCGTCAGGTCGGTCAGTCCGGGAAGGTCGTCACGCCCGACGTCTACATCGCGATCGGGATTTCGGGCGCCGTCCAGCACGTCGCCGGCATGAAAGGGTCCGAGACGATCGTCGCGATCAACACCGANGACGTCTACATCGCGATCGGGATTTCGGGCGCCGTCCAGCACGTCGCCGGCATGAAAGGGTCCGAGACGATCGTCGCGATCAACACCGATCCCAACGCGCCGATCATGGACATCGCCGACTACGCGATCCACGACGACCTCTTCGACGTCGTCCCCGCGCTGACCGAAGAGTTCCAGTAGATCGACGATCTTCAGGACGTGTTGATTAGTAAAACAAATCGAAACTTCCTATCTTTCCGCAACAGCTGTTAGCCACCACTCTCTTTCCTAGCCGTGGCAGCGACTCGTCGAGGAATCCTCGGCCTAAGTCATGGCTGTGTCTCAAATATGTCCGATAATCGCTCGCCCATAAATTCACGCCGGTACTTCCGGCGCTCGGCTTCCGAGAGGTAGTTTTCCAAGACAACGTTCGCATCGGAGCTTCCCTGGTCGCCCGCGATCACGTCGAGATTCTCGAGCAGTTGCCTCTGCGCATCCATGTACGTCGTATACCAGAACCGCCGACCCATCTTCGAGGTCGGCGTCTCTCCACGAACAGTGACGCCGGCGCGACTCGAGAGTCGCTGAAATCGTGATTGGACTGTTTCACCGACGATATGGCCACTTGAGGAGGCCGTCGAAGGGAACAGATACCCGTTCCATTCGTCGTCTTGAGCACGGAGTGCGTCAATGTGATCCGACAGTTGCTCACGACCATAGACTAGCGCAACCGTCCCCGGACCGTTCTTTCGCTCCTTAAAGTAGATATGTGGATCTTCGCCCTCGAGTACCATCTGAGAAACGTGCAACGACGCGACTTCGTTCCGTCGGAGGCCCCACGCACACAGCGCGAGTACGAGCAGTTCCTCCTCAGAACTCTCGGCAGCTCCGTATAGTCGCCGGACGTCCTCGCTCGAGAGCGGCTGGTTGTCTTTTTCCTCGCGATTCCAGTTGTACTCTTCACTAATTCTCGAAGCCGGGTTGAAAGCGGCAATCGCCCGACGCTCGAGGTGACTGTAGAACTGGTTGACGTCGCTCAGATACCGTTGCTTCGAGGCGTCAGTCCCGAGCTCGACGTCGAGTTCGTCGAACACAACGAGAACGCGTCGAATTTCGGCCGCCCGTTCGGCGGTGTCAACGACGCGGGCCACGAGATTGGCCTGGCCGTGGAGTCTATCGTAGAGTTGCACATAGGTCGCAAGCCGGGACCGCTTCGTTGCAACCGTGGTATCGGCGAGACCTTGCCGGCGCTCGAGCGTCCGGATGAACGACTCGAGTTCCTCAGTAGTGGTTTCATCATCGACACCCCACGGATACCCTTCCTCAGATTCCTCTACATAGCCCACAAACGCGAGAAATTCCGAGAAGGTCATCTCGTGGTGCTCTCGGAGCGTGTAAGTGAGCCCGCCGTAGCCGACGTCGAGTAGGTCCTGATAAGTGGGTTTGTCCTCGAGATCGTGGCCAGCCCGTTGCAGCTCGAATCCGATTTCGGCGTTCCAGAACTCGCGGAGTTCCTCGAGAGATTTGTGCGACCACTGGATCTGCTCGCTACTCACGCGACATCGCCTCGAGTAACCCACTTCCTCGAGATTGTGGTGGTTCTAAGAGCATCATTTTTGTACGATTCACTACTCATGACACTCACTAAAACCTATCGTGTAGTTAGTTGTCGCAGACAACCAGATACACAGAATAGGTGTCATATATGAGTATAGCATTGTAGATTCTATGTATCTATATGAGTATGCCTGCCTCTGCAGAAAATGCTAATCAGGGTCCAACAGGTCCAAAGCGTTCGATCACGAGGAAAATGGTAATCGGTATGCTCGCTATCAAAAGTCAGTCGAGTAATCCAAATCCCTCATCGCGCATTAGTTCAGCCACATCTTCTGGGTTCTCAAATGCATACTTTAGGGCGAATTCTCTCGCATCTGTTTTGGAACCTCGTCTGTTTCGAGAGCGTCAGCAAGGATATTCCGAAATTCGGACTCTTGATCGCTTACTTCCGACCTCAGATGAACCTCGAGCCGATTGTCTCGTTCGTCTCCAACATTGGACCGACAGACAAAGTATGGGTATTCGTGTGGAGTATATAATATCGTGGTTTCGGAAATCGTAGTTTCAGAAATCGTAACTTCTATATTTGATTGTGCTGAGATATGGTCTAATGATAAGCCACGAGTTGCAGCGTTCTCCTCAAGACAGGAAGGTACCTCTATCTTTTGCACAGAGCCATACAGCTGTAGACTAGAACGAGGTGAAAATAAGTGTCCTTTAGAGAGCGTCGAGTTCAGGTTTTAAAGTAAAGAGGTGCCTATAGATGAGGACTCACTATTATATTTGAGGTGATCCAGTAAGAGAGATTGGATCCTCGGAGAATAAAGCACTCTCTCCCCCCGTCATCGATGTGTAAACCACTGCAGGTAGGTGGGGATGCAAGATGTTACAACTGCAAAAGCTAGTGGAGAACACGCTATACACAGTAAAGATGGTCTCAAATGCACTAATGACGTTCTGATCTACGGTTATCTCTAGATTGGAAGCTTTTATATGATAGTGTTGTCAACGGCAGCCGCAATAGAGCTAGATAGAGGAGTTGGAGAGATTTGGCTCCAACGAGTTTGGTAATAATCCCATTCTCCATCGAGCATCTATTCCTACTGTTGTCCCTATTCTCACACCCTCTCTTCTCAATCCAACCGTTTCCATCAGCTATCAACTTCCCCTTCTTTCTGGGATTTACACTTCGATGACGGGGGGAGGGTGTCCAGAAAACATAAGGAGACCCTTTCGCTACCTCAAAGAGATTAGACGGGCAGTTACTCTAAGCCGCGACCAGGAACAGAAGTACTTACACATCGAACACGAGGGGTGTGTTCCAAAACGGCCTACGCGACCGGCTACAAATTCACTGGTTATGTAACTCCCTCGATTGGGAGTTTACAATGGTCTGTAGGAGATCCTCTTGATCGCCTATTGCTTCTAATCGAGTGTTGTCAACAATTCTCTTCATCATTGCTTTAGGATCTCCTGTGAAAGTGAATTCCATGTACATCCCGCCACCTCGTCCCCGGCTTTTCCGCGAACTCGAAATAAGTCCATACGTAGAGAGCTCTTTCACGTACTTCACGTATGTCTCGCGGGTCATCTGATCAGCATCAAGTTCGTCAGTGATCCACCGATAAACATTGAACCCGACCGGACTTGGTACAGAGTTTCGGGAACGATTCGAATGACAGGCAACTGCAGCAGTCGCGTACAGAGAGATCTTCTTTTGGGTCGTCAAACCCTCTACAAGCTTCAGCGAGCGATCTTTGTCGATCTCTTCTTGGGACTCACGTACGTGACTCTCGGTAACTTCCCCGTCGCCCCATTCATCCGCGAGATCGCCAGCACCACGGAATAAATCAATTGCTTTTCGAGCGTCTCCGTGGCTCTGTGCTGCAAATGCCGCCACAAGCGGGATCACGTCACTTGTGAGTGCATTTTGTCGAAATGCATCGCGACGATTCTCGAGGATTTCGCGCAACTGCGTGGCATCGTAATCGGGAAAGTAGACGTCCCGAGGATTGAATGAGCTCTCAGCACGGCCGTCGATATCTTCCATGAACTTTGGGTCGTTCGTTAGCGCTGCCACTGATACACGGCCTTCAATCTCGTTCGTATTACTCGCTCGTGACAACTGGTAGAGCAGCTTTGAGTAAGCAGGTTCATCGTTTGCTCGTCGGCCAACTAGCAGATCAATTTCGTCAAGGATGAAGATGACTGAATCATAATGCTCGTTGATGAGTTTATACAGACGACGGTACTTGCGTTTCGTTGAGACACCTGTTTCTGGTACCCCAATCTCTGCATTGACGTTCTTCGCGACAGTCTGGACGAGTTCGTAGACGGCTTGATCGAGGGTGTTGATTGGCTGGCAGTTGATATTGACCACTCCAAACCGCTCACCTTTCGATTGACAGAGTTCGATGATCTGTTGCGTAACAGCCCCGATGATGAGTGATTTTCCTGTTCCGGCAGGACCATACAGCAGCATATTCGGAGGACGATTTCCCTGTAAAGTCGGTTTCAGAAATGAGACAACGGACTCAAGCTAATCGTCACGACCAACTATCCGCTCTTCATCGATGATCGTATCTGGCTCAACGAGATCTCGATTGACGAAGACTGATGCCTCTTCGTCATCGTCGAGCATGTCTCGAATCGATCGTTGAGAACTGCCGTTAGTAGATTCCTCATCCTCGTCTTGGATCGCATCTTCGGCAATGTTCTTCCGGGTGGACTCTATTTGATCTGCGTTAGCTCCAGAATGAGTATCTTCACTAAGGATAGATAGGGTCGTCTCATTCTGATCACTACCGGGCATACGTCTCCTGTACGCTGGAGCATCAAAAAGATAACTCCCGTCGATGTTTATCCGGGGCTCACAGTAGGTATACCGGTGCTATAGCCCGGTTTTCTGATCCCTACGGTTGAACCTCCTCCGAAGTATATCGAATAGAGTCCCCCCGTTATCGATGTGTAAAGGAGGGGTTGCTAAAACCGAGCCTCTGTTCTCCGACGTAGGTACCGTCACCCCCCGTTATCGAAGTGTAAGCCACACGTCTGACACTCCGTCGTCGAAGTGTAAACTGAGGGTCCAACTCCCCCTCCCCCCGTCATCGATGTGAAAACCGTCCTTGTTTTCGACCAATTTTACACAGCAATTCGTGAGTTGGAGGCTGGACTGTAGGACCCGGAACTCAGTACTCGCAGCTCACAGTGTGAATTGACAGAGTAGATTAGCACTCCAAAGCGTTCTGGCATCGTCTAAGAGGACACTCGGATAGTAACACAGAGAGCGGCAGCGGATAATTAGATCTCGGTCACTGTCTCATGCTCTCCCTCGAGTGCTTGTGCGTCTTCCTCAAGTAGCGCAACCGTAAGATACGGCGCGTACGACTCGAAGTACTCCACAACGGTTGCAATACGTTCGGAATCGATTGCCTCGAGCGAATCCAGTAGCATGAATGGAACGGTCTCATGAACATCGTGAACGAGATATCCTGCAAGCGCAAAGACGAGCCCGGTAACTTCGCGTTCGCTCTCGCTGAGGTGGTTAATCGAATCTTCGTAGGCTGCTCCGTCATCAGTACTACGGACGATCTTGAGATCGAACGACGATTTCGTTACCTTACGTCGGCCTTCGCGAACGTCGCGTGTTGTCTGATCGATCCAGATCCGCTCGAGATTGCTGTACTCGAGGATCTCCAACAGGCGCTCCATGTGCTCGTTGAACTCCTCGACTGCACTGTCTTCGATTTGATCGATACGGGTTCGAAGATCGGCTAACTCTTCGGTTGTCTTTTCACGACGATCCTGAAGCCCCTCGCGGTCATCGAGTCGTTCTTCGATTGACGCGATTTTGTCTTCGACGTCATCGCGCTTGCTTTCCTTTCGTTCGATCTCGAACTCGAGCTGGTTGACTTCTCGGTGTTGCTCGAGGATATCCTCGGAGTCGTCGGTCTCGAGGTTATCGATCTCAGCCTCGAGTTCAGTAATCTCCTCTGTGAAGGCCTCTCGATCATCTGTGAGATCTTCAACGCGGTCACGCCGGCGCTCGATTTCCTCATCGATCGACTCGAGACGGCGATTGGCTCGCTGATACTCGGAGCGATTCTCCTCGATTTCATTGAGCGTCGCTCGTTTCTCCTCGAGTTCGTCATTGATCTCCGAACGCTCGTTGAGTCGGTCCTCGTATACAGACTGGAGCTGGTCGATTGTAGTTTCGATTTGGTCGGTGGCGACCGAGGAACCACAGGTCCAACACGTGACCGTCTCCGAATCGGCATCGGAGAGGAGTTGATCGGTGACAGGACCGTCGTTGTTGTCCGCCTCGCCACCAAGGAACTCTCCAGGATCCTCTAGTAGTTGTTCGTTGAACTGGATCGTCCGCTGAAGCTGCGAAATTTCTTCGTTGAGTTCGTTTTTCTCCGTCTGGAGTGTCTCGATTTCAGCTTCTAAACGACCGAGATTCGCTTCTCCACCTGCCTGTAGCTCCTCGAGATCAGCTTCGACGTCCTCGTGCTCGTTTTCCAGCGCCTCGATGCTCTCGCGTTCGGTCTCGATCCGGTTGCGAACTCGTTCGAGTTCCGAGCGCGTGTCCCGAAGCTCATTGAGTTTCTCATCGAGTTCGGATTGTTCTTCACGCCGGGTTTCGACGTCAGTATTCGCGGCCTCGAGTTCTTCCTCGGCACTTTCGAGTTCGTCGTGAAGTTCTTCGATTTCGTCGATTAGTCGCGTTCGCTTGGCCTCGAGATCGGGAAGTTGATTCTCGAGATTATCGAGTTCGTTGAGTTCACTGTCGATTTGGTTTTTCCGCTGCTCGAGTTGCTGGATTTCAGCTTTGATCGCATTAGTATCGACCGGCCGCATGATCAGATCACGTAGATCGTCGCCGCGAGCAACAGCCTGGCGAGCTTCGTTTGACTCGAGCAGGAACGCAAACAGATCCGCGATCTCCGGATCGTCGAGATACGGATCGCCTTCAGTAACGATCGTTCCGTTCCGTCGGTGAAGCGTCTGCTGGTAGGTTTCTTCACCGAACTCGAGAAGGGCTTGGCCCTCTTTGCTGTCCGCTTTGAGGCTCGCTTGGTCGCTGCCGAGTGCCGCCATGATTCCCTGGAGCAGCGACGTCCGATTTGTTGCGTTGCGACCGGAGAGAACGGTCACTCCCTGTTCGAACGACACCTCTGTTTCGTCGATGCCACCGATGTTACTGACGGAGAGGGTTGCTTGTTCGGGCGGAGATTGTTCCGTAGCGTGCTGGCTTGTTCCCATAGTGATAGACAATTGGTCCGTAGGTAGGTATTTATTGGTTAGCCAGCAATATGATACATCTCAGCGCTTCTCTGGGATTTGGAGGCCACTTTGGTGTAGAATTGAATCTACTTTGTCTGGAATATGCCCAACATCTTCGCACGTGCAGCGAATTAACCAACAAGGCTAAGAAAACCCCGCCGTTGGTTAATCCATAGATGTCCGATCCGCCACAGTACATCCTCGAGGGCCTCGAAAAGCAGTCACCAGAGACGCTCCGAGAGATCGCGCAGATCGCTACCGAGATGGCGGAGAAAAAAGAGCGTCAGCTCGAAGCAGAACTCGAGGACGAGAAGGTCGCTGATCGGCCAAAGGATCTCGATCGCGATGATGCACCAATCAGTGCGACACTGACTACAAAGAAAATCAACGGGAACCAGTACTACTACTGGCAGTGGCGAGAGGGAGAGAAAATCAAATCAGAATATATTCGGCCGGTTGATGCAAAATAGTCGTTGTTCCTCAGTTGGCAGTCTCAACAACACTGCTGCTCCGCGCAGCTATTGAAGAAGCCACCAGAGAGATTACGGTGTCGTAATCTCGCCTAGGCACATAGCGTAATCAGCGAGTGGACTATCTTTCACGACTCCATTTTGAGTAGTGAAAGAGTAGTAGATATACCCCACCGTAGCCGACCCAAAATAACAACATCGGACCCAAGGCAATTTACCTCAAGTCTTCATCTAGGCATCAGCCCGGACCGGATAAGTCAGTTGCTGATTACGGTTGTCTCTTGGTCGGTGATTACGACACCGTAATCACTAGGTGAAGACTGCTTATCGGGTTCTTGAGCCGCTCGGTCTTCAGCCTCATCACGCTTTTTCCTTGCGCTTACGGTCTCATTCTCGGTGTTTACAGTGCCGTAATCTGTTGACTCAATGCTTTCCGTGACTTCTTGAGTGTACTCGACCCATGCACCCCGATCAATCACGAGTCGGTTAGTTTTCGCAGAATCATCGAACTCCATGATCTCGCTTCCGAACTCTCCAACGAATTTCATCACACGCCGGATTGTGTTTGTGTTCGGATTTTTAACGTCGAGCCGTCGAGAAAGCTTAGGCGTCGCAATCTCCCTCTCGAGGATATCTTTGATCTTGGTCGAAGGGAGCACAAGTTTCCTACTGTTCGAGTGTGCGTACTGCCCGAGATATGGAAAGAGACGGGCAGCGATCTCCTGGTTTTCACTAAGATTGTGTTCACTTGGGTGTAGATTCTGAACCGACAGGTACGCGTTGTGTAGTGGGAGCAAGTCCGATGGATCCACATCAGTGTCAGCATTTGCGATGACCTCTCCGGGATCAACCTCACCACGTTCGATGTTAGTGATCCGACCTTCGAGCTGCTTTACGACTTGTTTTCGATTACGGAGCATCTTCCCGACTGGCAGGTTACGAATCCAGAGATTCTCCATTGCGTTGTCTTCACCACGAATCTCTATCTGGCATTCGAGCTCATCGATCCGATCATCTTTCTGTTCGAGCGTATGCTCAAGTGTGTCGACTCGTTGCTCAAGCTCCTGTACATCTTCGAGTAGCTGTGCGATAGCGGAATCAGCTCTTTGGGTCTCGTCCAATTGGCTCGTTCTCATCACAATTTCGATTGGCCTGGCGACGCCCGAAGGCGCCACTCCGGATACTGAAAACCATCGTTGTGGCCAGCAGCCTTTTTAGATTGGAGCGAATGGGATTGAGTGCTCATCTCGGTCCTTTTCACCAGAGTTGTGTTCTTTAGTATATACTGCGCCTCTCCTGCTCCGCGTCTTGGTGCCTAATAGCCTGTACTGCTCTGCAGATCGGCAGCAGTTGGTCGAAATATCTGTTCGCTAGTGTTAACGAGTGCAACCATTCCTAATTTACCTGCTACAGCTCGTACTATCAGATCTACTCTACTTATAACTTTGGCAATGAAGACTATCAAATTAATACTCTACTCTTCTTAAAAGTCACTGACCGATATAATTATAGGGATATAGTATCATACTGTCACTAATGCGTCTGCAGGCTGACTGGATGGTAAACACTGATGAGTTGCTTCTTGAGTTCCTCGAAGAGACTGGTTTAGCACTTCCACCGCGAGTGATGGCATACAACATCAAGACACGATATAACCGCCAAATTTCGTATTCGACGATCAATCGTCGTCTGAAACATCTGAAGGAATCGGGTTTAGTGGAAAAGGAGTATGAGTCAGGCGGATTTTACTCGATAAGCGATGATGGAAGTTCGTATCTGAATGGCGATCTCGATGCTAGTGAACTCGAATATGATGTAGATAGAGATTGAGAACCACCCTCAAATTATCGAGACCTCCTGGCTGCAGAAGCCATACAGGCCCTGATCTTTATGTAATTTAAGCGTAGTCTGGTAACAGATGGCTGATCCACAGGATTCTATTGAGATCGAAAACGTGGTTGCATCATCCAGTATTGGGCAAGAGCTTGACCTACAGAGTCTCGCAATGGACCTCGAGGGAGCTGACTATGATCCTGAAAACTTCCCGGGCCTCGTCTATCGTACTACAGACCCCAAATCTGCTGCCCTGATCTTCCGCTCCGGAAAGATCGTCTGTACTGGTGCCAAAAGCATCGAGAACGTCCACGAGAGCCTGAAAATTGTTTTTGAAGAACTCCGTGACCTCCAGATTGAGGTGAAGGAGGGCCCAGAAATTGTCGTTCAGAATATTGTCAGCAGTGCCGACCTCGGCCGGAATCTCAACCTCAATGCGATCGCGATTGGTCTGGGTCTCGAGAATATCGAGTATGAGCCAGAGCAGTTCCCGGGATTAGTATATCGCCTTGACGAGCCTAATGTCGTTGCTCTCCTCTTTGGCTCTGGAAAACTGGTCGTCACGGGTGGAAAGGAAGTCGACGACGCTAGACAGGCTATCGACGTAATCGTCGAACGTCTCGAGGACCTCGGCCTGCTCGAGTAGTCTCTCCCCAGTTACCAAGTGGTTTCAAGCATCCTCACTTCGAGTGTTTTGAGATCGCAGTGAGCTGCAGTGAATCACTGAAACAGCCAATGGTTGATCGCAGTTCTCAGACCTTGAATCTTCATAGCCGTATCTGCTACTGTCGAATCCTCCATTCCCCGAAGGCACTTTGGATCTGCTACCTATAGACAATACCCAAGTAACATATTCATGAGCAAAACTGAAGAAACAAGCGGTCTTACCGATTACTGATAATGGACCGCAGAGATGCACTTTTGACGCCCACCGTTGGTACGATTATTGCGCCTCTGTCGGGTTGTCTCGATTTCGCTGGTCTTCGTTCAGATAGCGATACCGATCAAGACCCAGACGGCACTGAGGAGAGGTCGGCCAACGACGATTACGAAGATGAGCAGCAGGCCGACAAACTGAACGACGGCTCCGAGGTAGATTCGAATACTGAAGCGGATGACGAATCCGATACTAACGATGAGCCACCGGATCCCGACGAAGTTGAGCAACGCGATGCAGGTGAAGATGTCCTTGAGTTCGGTGCCCTCCAGATCATCGACTACGAGGAGCAGATTGAGGAATTCGAATATGATGAGCAAGTCAGCTATATGGGAGCGGTCAAGAACGTCGGTGACAAAGCGTATGGGTCGGTGACGGTCGAAGTGAGAGTCTACGACGAAGATGGTGACGAATTAGGAAGTCACCGCGATCTAACGCCTGAACTTGAGGGCGGCGAAACGTGGCGTTTCGAGATCGCACCCCATAGCCGACCTGAGGAGATCACCAATCACGATATCGCTGTAGCGGGCAAGCAGTAAGTCAGTGAACTCACTCTAACTTTGGTCCTGATTTTGCCACTGCTCCTGAAGTAGGAGGACGTTGTCGCGGATCGCTTCGACCCATTCATCGAGCGTATTGTACTTTTCGTGGGGGTCATAGATGATACTTCGTAACTGCTCGTTTTCTTGCTCGAGTTTTTCCACACGTGCCTCGAGATCATCGAATCGGCGTCGGACTGCTCGCTCCTCGATTGGGGTCAGTTCGTATCTCTCTTGGGCTTCGTTAAGGACGTCCCGACCTCTGTTAGTAATCTGGTAGGTGTAGCCCTCTTGCGGAACTTTTCCATCAGGTCCAGTGTCAATTCGATTGACCAGATTCTGTGCCATCATCTCGCGAAGGTGGTGGTTGATCAGGCTCGAGTCGAGTTCGGTGTCCTGTGTGATCCGTGACTTCTGGACGGTACCACCTCGAGTCCGAATTGACATGAGAATCCTATGTCGCTTTGGCGAGAGGTTCTTTGCAATTTCCCACGGCTCATGATTCTGTGCCATACCTATCCGTCAATTTCTCTAGTTATAAAACCACATGTAATTACATACAATACCGAGCTACCGACTACATATAGTCCGGCTACCCCCACAACGCTAATCTCGAGCAGGCCGCGTTGGGGCTCCGCAGCTATAACCTCGAGGAACCATCAACAATACGAGAGAAGA
The DNA here is from genome assembly GCF_000337675.1 of Natronococcus amylolyticus DSM 10524. Lineage (GTDB taxonomy): Archaea > Halobacteriota > Halobacteria > Halobacteriales > Natrialbaceae > Natronococcus > Natronococcus amylolyticus. The sequence goes on from NZ_AOIB01000030.1 coordinate 11,508, forward strand.
GTGGAATACCGAGTGGGCTATAGCAGGTCAAATCTCGAGAAGAGCAGTGGAGCGCGAACAGCAGAAGAACACCTCGAGGAGCTCAGGAAGCAGTAGAGGTCAACGAGCAATAGCAGAGGGGAGTATCACCTCGAGAGCAGGGGAGACTATCAGGCTGTGCACAAGCAGTATGGACTATCAAAAGGCTGGTAGATAGGTGGACTATCACCTCGAGTGTAGGCATGCGATCCTTGGTGATCTCAAGGTAGTGTCTGGGGGTCATCTCTGGCTACAGCCTGCGGAGCGAGCACGGAGCGAAGCGGAGTGCGAGCGGCCAGTCGGTAGTGGTGTAGGGTGGTGCTGGCTGGGGGTCGGTCAGTGTCGGTCGCTGGCTCGAGTAGCAGTGGCTGTCGCAATCCCTCCCTCACAAATCAGTTGGATTTCCGGAATGCATATCACTCTAAAGCATGGTTATACACTTATGAAGGACTCATATAACCGCCGTAGCTTTCTACGAGGTAGTGCGGCTGCATCAGTGGCGTCGATAGCGTCTCTGGCGGGATGTATGGCCTTTGACGGAGGGTCCTCCATGGGTGAAGGGAACCCGGCCAATGTTGGAGCGACGAACATCGATACGGGGGTAACGACGGTGATTGACCCGGCGGCCTACGAGGATCGGTTCAGCAACGTGGTAGATATCACCGACGATCCCTACAACGCAGACCCAACAGGAGAAGAGCCGATCAATGATGCCCTGATGATGGCCTGGGAGGACGACACGCTAATCGTGTTCCCGCAGGGGCAGTACAAAATGAATCAGAGTTTCCGCCGGACAGGGTGGCGCGATGTCGGCCTGGTCGGACAGAACGCAGTGATCCGGCACGGCGAAGTCGAGGCTATCAGCGGGCACACGGTCGACGAAGGGGAGTACCGCGGTGGGACGATGCTGTTCCAGATCGGTACAACAGATAGTCCACACCAAGGCGAACTCGTCTTTGGTGGGTTCATCTTCGATTGGGCTCGAGAGAACGCGGGGATGCGTGGGTTGTATGCTATGGTTGGTGACCGAGCAGAGATTCGCAATATCGCGTTCAATGGAGTCCACGATCTCGGGACTCACGGGAACATGCGCGTCGCGGCGATGGCACCGGATGCCTTTGCCCACGTTGACTCGATCGATATGAGTGGTGGTGGGATGCACTACACGGATACAATCAACACTCGCCAGACTGAGAACTACGACGGTTCAACGAGCGACGGTGGTTTTGGCCAGAGCTGGTCGACGACCGGGATTGCAGGTCACAGGGGTATGTCGGGGACGACGCTCTTCGAGAACGTGATCTGTGGTCCATGGCCGGACAATGGGATGTACATCCAAGGCGGTGGCCGGCAGATCGTACGGAACTGCATCACTTCTAACTCAGGAACGAGCAATATCCGCTTCAACCATACCGACGACTGGGAACCGATCCCGGAGCTCGACGAGAGCGAGGACGGCGAACTCACTCGACACGGGCCGTACGGTCAGTCAACGGTTGAGGGGTGTGTAGTGATCATTGATCGGATGCCATCTGGTGTACATGATGCACAGCGCTCGATTTGGCACTACGCTGGTGAGGGAGTGATTCGGGACTGTGAAGTGACGGTCGCTCACGAGAGTGAGAGTGGCGGAGCGGCGGGAAATTTCGCTATTGGGACACGATCTGGGGTAACCGAATCGGTCGTTGAGAACTGCAAGATTTCGCTGCTCGAGCCGGCGGATGCGTTCTACTCCGGGACGTCGGCACCAGTGATGCTTCGGGATGTGGATATCGTGGCAGACGGATGGGATGCTGGATCATCAGTATCAACAGTCATTGGAGGTCAGACACCCTCGCTCGAGAACGTGACACTGAACGGGTCACTATGATATTGCTAAAGAATCACCAAAATACATTTATAGAATGAGATTATACTATGCAAAAACAGAGATGCCAGGTCTCCTCACCAGATCAAATGCCGCTGCTGCACGGTTTTTCGCGGTGCTAACGTTCTTAGGCGCCTATATGGCCTATTCTGGATTCGGATTACTTTCAGCACTCGTTATTGCAGCGTCTGGCGTCGTTTTGTGGATCCTCACTGGAGATCCGCATAACCACGGTGCAATCCGGCGTGTGTCGGGCGGTGTGCTCTGGATGATACTCTTCTTCTTCGGAATCGGAATTGGCGTGACGTAGCCGTCTCAGGATTAAATTTCTGTGAGGATTGAGTTATGCCTGACCCTCAAGATCGCGGCCCGCATACAGGAGCATTCCTTTCCAAGTGAATCCATGCCACTGGCGAGTTTCGTTCAGTTGTTCGTACTGGTCCGAACTCTCTATTTCCGGGGTATCGAGCTGGCGATGAGTGTGCATCAGAAGCCCGCGCCAGGTGAGCCCGTGCTGTTCTTTGACCTCGTCGAGACGTTGGTACTGTTCGGAAGGGAACTCAACAGAGACATAGCGAGTCTTGTTTTTCCCTTCAATCTCGATGTTGACTGATTTGGAATCATCTTCGTCAGTATCGGTTTCGTTGCTATCCGCCATACTGATCACCCAGCACCCCATGGCTGTGTGGTTGGCAGATCTGTGCTGCGTATCACACTATGCGGGGTTAGTGCTCACTCACATAAATCTCCGCTAAGAATCGGATGGCACCAATAACTAGTTTAGATACTGTTAAGGAATAGATTTATTGTTCTGAGGCTAGACACTACTCATAGAAGTCTCACTGATAGAGTGTGTATGAGTTGCTAATGGCTTGGTGAGGCTTTGAGAATACAAATGACCGAAGAAAAACCTACTGCGGGTACGGATCGGGATCGTACGGTTCTCCAGAAACTCTTCCTATGGGTTCTGCAGTCGGCTCACGAGAGCCGAGCAGAGCTCGAGGATCTCACACAACAACAGGGGGGATCGCTCCAGCGTCAGCTACTGACGCCGGTGCGAACAATGGTTTTCATGGGTGTTGTCTCGCTGATTGCATCGCAATCAGTTGCAGCACAGGAAGGAGAGGGAACAGACATCTGTGGCGAGGGCTTTGGGCTGATGATCTTCGATATTCAGATGATGGCCTGGCAGGTCATCCTCGGCGCGCTGTTTCTGATCTTCATGCTTGGGCTGGTTCTGCGAGCAGTGCCGCTGTTTACTGGTTCAACGGCAGTTGGGAGTCTGATGATGATTGGACCGATCGTCGGTGTGATCGCGTTCATCTTCTTCGTCCAGTTCATCGATATCGCTCTTGGATACGCAGGAGGACCAGGCGTCGGCGAAGGCTGCTCGCCGTTCGTCTAAACTCACACACCAATGAGAATTTCCCGAATTGTTCTTCTAATCGCAGTACTGTGTAGCGTCGGAGCACTCGCCATACCGGGTCTTGCTGCTGCTGACGCTGGTATCTCAGCGAATGAGGTGGTGTTTCAGACTGATGGTACTGACGACAACGAGAGTGTCTGGGAACCGCCGGAAGATGACGAACATGACGCTGACAACGAGTCTGATGCACTGGCTGGTTCAGATGATGATCTTGGTGTTGGGGTCGACGAGACCGATGACGGTCCCACTGAGAATGAGTCTGAAAATGCGTCCGGCGATGGACTCGAGAATGGAGATGACGAACCGCTCCAGATTGAGGATAGTGAGGACCGCGAGGAGTTGGAGGAACTCTATCTCGAGGAGAACGAGGATGAGGAGGAGTCCGCAGGCCGGTCGATTCTTGGTGGCGCCGGAAGTGCGGTCAGCAACACACTGAACCCGGCGGACGCAGCTGAAGAAGTCTGGGAACGACTCACCGAGATGTTTGCTGGCGCGATGAGCTTCTTTGTTGAGGAAGTCTTCAACGAGGCCCTTGGGACGCCGACGATCAACAACGACGGTGCCTTCGGTATCTTGGGTACGCCCGAGGCTCTCGAGGAAGGCGAACAAACGCCGTCGCATAAAGAAGCTGGCCTCTACGATGCGATGGCCACAGAGAACTACGTGACGGTCTACGAGGAGGTCTACCTTGGCCTAGTGATGCCGATGGCGATGTCGGTCATGTTCTTGTTGGCGTTGTTGATGTTGATCGCACCGGCGATCACAGCGATCACACGTCGGAAGGTCGGCTCGATACTCGCTTCAGGCGTATTCGTCGTGATGATGATTGTCGCCGTCTGGGAGTTCGCGACACTCATGCACGCGCTGAGTGATGCGGCGGCGCAGTTGTTCCTTCCCGATGGGGAAGATGTGCTTGACTCGGAGGTAACGACCTACTCGGGTGGCGTGGCGACAGCGCTGATCCTCTATTTCAAGGGATGGGTTGGCGGCGCTGCCCTTGGGTTGATCCACGCGACTCGGCATGTTCTTCTCTTTGTGTATCCGGCTGTGTTGCCTATCTTCTTCATTTTGGCCTACTGGGGCGGTCATCGCCGGGTGAAGCAGGTCGGCTCGTTCTTCATCTGGCAGTGGTACGGGCTGCTGGTGATGAACATCCCGACGGCGATTTTGCTCGCGTTTGCGAACGCCGTCGGCTGGCAGCTCTTCCCCTGGGAGCTGCTCAATTTCTTGGCGACGCTTGGAATCTTCGCGCTCGCAGTGCTGATTCCGTTTACTGTGAGCGGATCGTTCTTCCTGATTGGGCTCTCGATGCGCGGGGCCGCAGTCGGGACCGCTTCATCGGTCGTCTCGAGGTATGCACCGTCGCCGCGGCCAGCGTCGGTCTTTGGCGGCGAACGGACGCGGTCGGCGACAGAGCGTCTCAAGCGTGGCGGCGAGAGGGCGGGTGCCGCAGCGGCGAATCGGTCGAAGGAAGCAGCCCAGCGGGCGAAGTCCTCTGTGAACTCGAGACGACCGATTCGAACCGATGGTGGGCAGTCAGCCAACTCGAGCTCGGGTTCGTCCTCGGGTGGCTCGAGCACCTCGAGTACAACGCAGGGGGCGGGCGTGACGCCGGATCAGCGTCGCAAGGCGGCACAGCGTCGGCAGGATCGTGCACGGAATTCAAAGCAAGCTGAGCGGGCCCGTACGCAGTCAGACCACTACCGCAAATGAGCAAGAGTACCAGTCCGTCAGACGGTATCGACCACAAAGTAATCCACACCGGGACAAGCGATCAGGTTGTCCTCGGAATGAGTAAGATGGAGGTTCTGGCGGCGGTCGCGCCGCCGGCGATAATCTGGTTTATCGGTCGGCAGATGATCGGCGGTCTGCTGGGTACGCTTACGTACACCGTGGCGATCGTGTGGTTGTTCGCCGGCTTCGGTTTCATCGTCGCGAAGGATCCCTGGATGACCGCTCGCTTCTACGCTGAGACAGTGCTTCGATCGTTTTCGCAGCAACCAACCATGCTCTTCGATAGAAATCCCACCGACTCCGGTATTGCACAGCCAACGAACGATTCTCTCTTCGGGAGGGTAGCGTCGATTCCCCTCACAGGACTCCGTTACCTTTCCTCAGTCCGTGGTCCAGACTCACCAGAAGACAAGTCAAAGGGTCCGGTTCGCACTCAGGACTTTGTACAGTACACGAAACCCTATCACGGGACACCGGCGGTCGAGACCGACGATGGTCACGTGATTGGTGCGGTTCGGATTTCGCCGGCGAACATGGTCACCTCGAGCGAAGAGGAGTGGGAACGGCAGTCCCGCTTCTACGCGAAGGTGCTCGATACGGCGGTCAAGGGCAACATCCAGATTGCGGAGTACATGCGGATGGTCGACTACACACCCCGGATTGAGCGCTACTCTAAACGTGAAGAGGAGATTCTCACGACGGCTGACGGTGAGACAGCATCCGGTGAGGTCGACTACTCCGAACTCGAGTTCGGCAAGAAGGTGCTCGCAGATCTGTGCCAGGAGCGTGCTGACGTCGTTTCGATGTACGACCTCTCGACGTACACGGTCGATCCGTATCTGATTGTGGAGGTCGCGCCAGGCGACGTCGTCACTGAAGACGATGTCGAGGGTGGGCTCACGTCGATTCCAGTGCTCGGACGGGTGTATACTCACTGGAAGGTCCACCAGCTCAAGCAGAACGGCGAGCACATTCCGCAGATGATCACGTTGCTCGAGGACCGCCTCGACACGATCAGTGACTCAATTCGACGTCTCGAGGACGTGAGCGGACACCCAATCCCAAGTGAAGAGCTCTCACAAGTGGCGGCGGATCACTACCAGGCGGCGAACGTCTATGCTCATGCCGACTATACGTCTCTGGTTCGGCAGAGTCCTATTCCGGCACCAGCGGTCACGGAGGAGGGGGTCGAAGTCGGCGAAGTCTCTGATCCGGAGTACGATGTGACCTACGCGCATCTGGATGTTGAGGCCGAACGGGATCCGAGGACGACACTCTCGAGGCGGCACAACCAGCTTGCGATTGCTGATCAAGGGGCAAGCGGCTCGGATGATTCAGACCCCACGGCACAGTCGGACTCGATTGAGCGACCAGAGGCGACGACTGATGGCGGTGTCACAACGAAAGAGCCGACTTCGGATTCAGTCGAAGTCGCGGAGTCTCCAGGGAGTGCGCAGATCGCTCTTACCGACGAGGAACTCGAGGAGCAGTACATTTCTTTGCTGGCTCCTGAGGAGATCGAGCGCTCCTGGATGGATGGCGGCAGGAATCATCTTCGGATTGACGGCGAGATCTATGCGGCAACGATGTTCATCTCGAGCTACCCGAAGGATCCGCCTGAAGGGTTCCTTGAGCCAATTTTACAGTTCGATGACGCGGAGGTACAGACGAACGTCGCGACTCACATCGAGACGATCGATCAGGACAAGGCCGAACAGGAGCTCGAGGACTACGCTGATGCGCTCCGGAAGAAGTACGAACGGGTCAAGGATTCACGGGTGGAGATGTTCGCGAGTCGCTATCGTGATGAAGCCGATGAAACACAGGCAGCGCTTGACTCGTACCTACAGAGCGAGCATGACATCTTTGAGGCCCAGACGTACATCGAGGTTCGGTCGTTCAACCCGGATGCGTTGAAGCGGGCCATTCGCTCGATTCGAGCGAAGATGTCCGACATGAGCGCGGAGGTCTCGGTCCTTCGGCAGAACCACGATGTTGGTCATCAGACGGTCGCACCGGCCTGTCAGGACAAGGTCGACCAGAAGGTGAAGGTTCGATCGGAGGCTCTTGCGGCAATGAACCCGTGGACGACAACGAATCTCCACGAGCCCTCGGGTGTGGAACTCGCTGAGAACATGGCGACAAACGAGCCCCTTGCTGTCGACGTTTACAAACGCGACGCGGGGTACAACTGGGTGATCGTCGGCAAGACCGGTGCGGGGAAGACCGTCACCTCGAGTCAGTACCTCTGGCGCTACAAGGTCGACAATCCCGATTCGTTCATCGCCGTGATCGACCCACTCCAGGAGTTCGCGAACTTGCAGGAGATCTTCGGTGGTGAGCGGATCGTCGTTGGGTCGACCAACATCAACCCGTTCGACATCAAACCGACGCCGGAGGACAAGCTCGATGCGATCGGTCACTCGGCGCCGTACCGCGAGTGGCTCGATTCGGGACTTGATTTCTTGGAGCTCTACTACAAGATGCAGGGCTTCGATTTCTCGCAGTATCGGGCGATCTGGACGAAGGCGCTCAAGCGTGCCGGCGAGAAGAAGGGAATCACCGAGGAACCGAAGACCCACGATCCCGAGTATCGCAAGTCAGAGGGGTACGACGGTAAGGCGCCGACGATGGCCGATGATGTCCTCGAGATCATCAACGATATGTCTAGCGACGGTGCTGCGTACGTCGAGGATTCGTCGAACGAGAGTCAGGTTCGCGATCGCGAGGAGAAGGCGACGGCGGTGATCAACAACCACGTTGAGCCCTTCCGTGACGGGGGTCATCTCGAGCACCTCGCTCACGAGACTGAGGTCGACCTCGAGGACACGGACTTCGTCTACGCCGACTTGCAGCTCAAGGAGGGCGACGAAGAGGGTGGTGGACTTATGATGCACCTCTTGTTGGACCTGTTGTACAACGAGGTCAAGTCCCGTCCCGAGCCGGGGAAGATCTTCTGCGACGAGTTCCACTACCTGCTTCGCGACGATATGACGGTGAAGAGTCTAAGTCAGAAGTATCGCCACCATCGTCACTGGGATCTCTCGATCGGTGCCGGGACCCAATCGCACAAGGACTTCTTCGGTACCGACGGAGAGGGGAATGTCCATCTGACGGATAACGCTGAGGTCATGCTTGAGCTCTCGTCGATGGAGATCTACCAGTATGTCGAAGGAATGAACGAAAAGTGGGGCAAGCGCCTGGGGCTTTCTGTTGATGAAGCCGACTTGATCGACAACCTCCAGAAGGGGAACCTTGCGGATGGATTCTCGGAGGTGTTGTTGCGAGTTGACGACGAGGGCTGTTACCCCGGGCGCGTCCGGATGGATCACGACCAAAATCCTCGAGAGGCAGTCGCGCTGATGTACGATCCTTCCGAGCACGGCGAGGACTACGCGTCGTATCTGCAGCAGTACGACGATGTCTGTGGCTGGAGGTGGTCCTGATGGGACTCGGAAATCGGACCGTGTGTGCGACGAAGCAGAAGCTGGGACTTGATGATGGCTACGAGGCTCTCGAGGTTACGCCGGAGTTAGCGGAGCAGCTCTATGGGGAGTTGCCTGAGCGCAAGTCGATCGCCGTCCAGCCGAGCAAGGACGGCGGCGGGCCGAAGGATGCGATCGATCTACTGACGGCTGTCCATAATCCCGGTCGGGGTGGTTTGTTCGGGTCGGCAGAGGGTCCGACACACTCGTTCGAGATGCGCTACATCAATGGATTGGTTGGCTTCCAGTGGGTGATGGCGACGACCGAGTCTCAGAAACAGATGCAACGCCAGCTCGAGACGTTCTACCCCGACGCCCATATTGACGTTTCGGAGCATGATCGGCCGGCGCTGTTGCCTCTCGAGGAGGGTCGCTACGTCGCCGGCGCCTACCTTCGGCTTCGGAAACGTTCGGACGGCAAGCATCTGTACCCGATCAAGCACATGGACATCGAGGGNGGTCGCTACGTCGCCGGCGCCTACCTTCGGCTTCGGAAACGTTCGGACGGCAAGCATCTGTACCCGATCAAGCACATGGACATCGAGGGGTTCGAAAACGACCCCTACGGTTCGATCACTGCGGAGATGATCGGTGAGCGTGAGTCAGATATCGAGACCGACCTGGCCGTGCAGACGATCTTCGAGCCGGCGCCAGCTGATTGGTGGAAAGGTGGGTTGTTGTCGTCGTCGATTGACGACATTGCTGATGAACTCAAGAGTCCACGCAAGGATGAGTCGTTCCTCCACGCGCTGAAGTATGAGTTGTTCCCCGAGAAGTACGAGATCGTCGGGGAGGAGCGAGAGGCGTCGAACAAGGACAAGCAGGCCTCGAATATCGTCCGCGAACAGCGTGGTGAGAAGGGCTTCCGGATGAATCTCCGAATTGTCGGTGTCTCGGATGATCCCGATTCTGCGGTTCGACGGGTAGCGGAGACCGCCCAGCAGTTTGACGGCTACTACGAAAGTAAGACCGAGCAGGGCTTCGAGGTCGTTCCGCTGTACGACAAGCCGCTGCTGGCTGAGTTGAAGCGGGCTTATGGCCGCACCCGTGCGGATCGAAAGATGATCATGGGTGTTCGGGGAGCTGCTGGTCTGATTCATATCCCAAACGACGATATCAACACCCAGGACGTCGACTGGTCGCTCACTTCTCACGCCGGTGACGTCCCAGCGAACGCACCACGATTTTCGGAGTTCCACGATTCTGGGACCGTTCCATGGGAGAAGGAGCTTCGGTCGGTCGGCCTCGAGGGCGCTGATTGGTGGATGTACGATATTCCCTCGACTTGGAGCGATCCTGAGGAGTACAACGACTGGAGTGTTGACGCCGATAGTCAGCCGTCCGATGGCGATCGCGAGCTAGATGACCGCAGTTCTGAGCGAGATCAGGAGGTGTCCGCATAACATGACTCTACCATTCGGCGACGATGGCGAACCAGTTGAAGAGATGGAGAAATTCGGTGCCCGGATTGAGGGCGAAGACGATCCAAGCGAGCCCGTTTTGATCAATAATAAGGAGTGGGCGATCCAGCGCTACGATCCGGTCGAGGAGGAGATCGAGACCTACGCTGGTGCCTGGCCTCGAGCGATGATCGAGAACGCACAGGCGGTGCCCCGACAGCCGCTGTGGATCGGCGTCTCGGAGAGTTCCGGCCGCGAGGTGCCGGTAGAGTTCGACCGGCTCTTTCGGCACGTCTTCTATGGTGGCTCGACAGGGACAGGGAAGACGACGAAAATGTACAATGACGCCGTGGCACTCATGTACGGCGGCCATGGCGTCACGATTATCGATCCGAAGGGCGACGATATTTACGACCTCCTACGACGGGTTCCGGAGGATCGTTGGGATGACGTGATCTACATTGCGCCGGGGGACGATTTCTTGGACAAGTCGGTCGGGTTCAATCTCTTCGAGACCTACCACGAGCCCGACGAGACTGGATTTGACGAGGAGATCGAAGGGATCGTCGACGACTTCAAGGAATTGCTCAAGGCCGGCGATTTCTGGGGGAATCGGATGGACCGGGTGATGAAGACGATGGTCCGCGGGATGATTCGCCACGAGTTCGAGTTCACGCCACTCGAGCTGTACTATGCGTTGCTTGATGAGGAGAACCGCAGGGAGTACGCGGATTTGATCGCGTCGGCTGATGACGATGACATCGCGTTTCTCGAAGTCTATACACGACAGATTGCCGAGGAACTTACAGAGCAAGAGCTCGACGCACTCGTAGGTCGGCTAAAGGACTGGGTCGAGAACCCGATTACTCGCCAGATTCTGGCCCAACGTGAGTCCGACGTCTCGATTGCCGAGGCGGTCAACGAGGGCAAGATCATCATCTGCAAGAACGACCTGCCCGGCGAAGCAAAGCGAATGGTTGCGACGGCGGTTATGCGCCGGGTCTGGACCTGTGTGAACGACCGGATCAATCCGTCCGAGAAGAAGGTTCGCGAGCTCGCCGGAGCAAATACCTCCGGCGGGGACTACGACCCATACTTCCTAATGATCGACGAGTGTGATGATGTTCTCACTGAAGCATCACAGATCGATAAGATGCTCACAAAAGCTCGTTCGAAGAAGCTTGGATTGCTGTTGGCGACGCAGACGCTCCATCAGCTGGACGCTGAGGCTCAGCAGGCGATTCTGTCGAACTGCAACACGCTGGTTTCGTTAAATCCACTGCTGCCAGATGAGGCTCGAGCGCTGTCCGATCGATTCGGTGGGAAGGATCCTCGAGATTTGACCCAGATCCCCGACTACCACGCTCAGACGAAGCTGCGCCATGAGGACGATTCGTTCATGGCAAAGCTGACTCCGCCGTACCCGCCACTGCACTCAATCGAGGAAGCCTTCGATCTGATCCAGCAGTCGACGGAACGTTACGGGATCGAGCGCCAGTCTGGTCGGGAGGTCCTGGACGGCTTGTTCTTTGCTGGTACTGGCCAGTCCGACGCAGCGACTGCAGCCGGCCGTGAGAATACCTCGAGTAGCGTCGAAGAACCGATGGACGTCGACGATGTTGAAGCGGCCCAGGCAGCACTGAAGGCCATCTACGACGAAACGATTCGAGCGGAGTCGACGTCCGTTGAGACACCGGCCGCAGAGCAGGCAGTGACCGATGCGACCGGCCTCGAGTACACGCAGGCGTCGAACATCGTCGAGCGTCTGGAGGCAGCCGGTGCACTCGAGCAGCGGAGTACGAGCGATGGACTGGAGATTACGGTGACACCAGAGGGACGCGGCCAGATTGGGCTGGAGACCGGTTCGGGTGGTTCTGGTGGGAAGAGCAAACACCGGCACATGCTTCGAGAGGTCTACGAGTGGGGGACACGGTCCGGATACGAGATGAAATTGCCAACGCAGGACGGCGACGAACTGCCGGACGCGGTTGGTGAAGTCCCACCGTCGATCGTTCCTGATGGTGATCTTTCGGAAGATGAGCGTGATCAGATCGTTCAGTCGCGTCTCGAGAGCGAGTACCCAGAGATCCTCGAGCTTTCGGGAACAGAGACGTTGTACATTGAAGCCGAGTCAAAGGGCCTCTCGAAGCCGGGTGGCCCAATTAAAAATGCGGCGAAGGCGCCGAGTCCTGAGCAACTGTTGTTCGTCGTCGGCGACGGTGGTGACGATGGTCTCACACGGAATGCCGAGCGCCTGGCATCGATCTTCGGTGCCGATGGGAGTGATCCGTTCACGTCGATTCGTACGCCGACGGGGGCTGCTCGGAAGTTCTACACCCGTGGGAAGCTCGAGATGGCTCGCGACGATTCGGGTACTGAAAAGCTCGCCATCGTGCCGGAAGATGTCTCGACCGAATGGATTGAACTCCAGAGTGGCGCGATCGTCTGTCGCGACCGGGACACTGACGAAACATACCTTCGGTTCGACAGTCCCAAAGAGTACCGAGAGCGTGACCCGACTGATGCGCCTGCGACCGTCCATTACGATCCCGAGGATACCACCTATGTCGTCGAACGGAGCGGCGATGTTGAGCGGAAGTACGGCGGGAAGGGTCCGCTTACCGACGACTGGACGCACATCTACGAGCCGGTGATTCCGGAAGCGATATTCCGCGAGCACGGTCACGAGTCCGTTCCCGAGCCTGAGGAATTCCGAATTGCAATTGTGCCGAACGATGATCGCGACCTCGAGGGTGAGCCGGAGTTGCTTCTGTTCGACGTCGGCAGCGAAGCGGCGATTCCGATTGGCACCTGGCTAGATGAGTCGACTAACGGTGTCACCACTGAGTCGGCAGAACCCGAATCCGAGTCTGAGATCGCGGTGGGAACGGAGCCCGAAAGCGCTGATGAGCCAACCACGGACGGAGACAACAGCGACGCTGAAAGTACCGATCGGGATGCAGTACCACTTCGAGAGCCCGAGGAGCCTGTGCCTGCGCCCGAAACGCCAGAGCAGCGGCCGGATCCCGAGTGTGAGCCTGAAGCTGAGGATGACAGTGGTCAAGAGAAGGAGGAAGAAGAGTCCACTACCGATAATTCCTTTAATTCGATCTAGTCTCACTACTGCTGCTTTTCGAGACAGACAGCGCTGTTCATTAACGTAGAGTGAATGCTCGAGCTGACGGCTCCTTTCCATCGGTTCGATGTTAGTTTCGAAGAACGGCCGAGTTAGAGGTCGACGTACTGTGATTCCCACTCGCGGCGTTCCTCAATGGCTTCATCCCCTTCATCCGCGAGGGCATAGTAGTTCGTTCGCCGATCGAGTTCGCCTTTCTCGACGAGATCTTTGTTGACGAGGGTATCGAGATTTGGGTATAGCCGCCCGTGGTTGATCTCGGTGCTATAGTAGGTCTCAATCTCGTCTTTGATGTCTTGACCGGATGGCTGATCGGCGGCTGCGATGACGTACAGCAGGTCTCGCTGGAATCCTGTAAGGTCGTCCATGGTGACTTATCCTTATACCTGTATATTGTTATCCCTGTCGTATGCGATTGTCAGCCTCGAGCTACGATTCCGGGAGGAACTGTATCCTCTGATTTAGTTTCTAGTTGAAAGCGATGAGTTAGTCACAGAAGTAAGCTGGTCGAGGAGTGAGTCGACGACTGAGCTACTGCTTTTCTCTGTGTCTGCAGAGTAGTCCTCTCGAGGATCTTCATACACTTCGAGTTCGATACGATTTGCAGCCGAGAGTTCGCCCTCGATTACCTCGAGATTGAGGATTGCAGTCTGGTAGATCACGAGTGCACGGGTCTCGTTGACGTCCAGATACTGGATGCTGAGCCCCTCAAACGTTGAAGGCAGATCAATTGGGGACCCAAAGGTATATTCCCAAGATGGATCCGAATCGCTTGACATCGGATTCTTATTTGGGGCCTGTACAAATAGACCCTCTCTCTTTGTTGCAGTAGCTGAAGCTTCTCTGTGAAGACGTCCTCGGGAAGGGGTGGAAGGAGTTGCAAACGGGCCACCGGTCAGGTGGGGAGCTGATGCCGGTGGCCAGGTGCAGGGTGGGGTGCTGAGCAGCGGTGTCGCGTTGGGTGGTGCGCGACACTCGGGATACTCGTTGGAGTCATTATCAATCTCTTGATTGACCTACGGGCTCGAAGCGATATTTCGGGGTTGGCTCCCGAACGTGTTAGCCGTGAACGCCGAGCTGATGTACTCAACCCCGGTAAACGATCACTGAGGACGGGTCGGCTGTTTGCGAAGCAATTTATGCAGGGATGTGGCAGTCCGTGCTATGCCAAATTCACCTGGTCAGCAGACGAGTGGAACTCCAGTGTCGAAGCAGAGTCCTCATCACGAGATGACACCCGTTGTTGCAGTCGTTTCTGCAGTTGCCGATGCTGCTGGAACAGATCCACTCGAGTTGCCGGCCCTCAGCAATGCGATTAACCCAGAGGCACTGAACGACTTGGTCGGCGCTGAGAGGAGCTCCAGTCTGCAGTCGGTCTCTTTTGAGTATGCTGGCTACGATGTCGTTGTCTCCGGCACTGGCGATATCGAGGTAGCTCCATCTGAGTGAGTTGGAAAGGTTGAGCCGCTCCTGGGAAAAGATCGCCTAAGATAGATTTTCCGCTGTTCGTATGCGAGCCCTTCTTCTACTCAGGAGACGACTATTCAAGACTAGTCATAATGGCTTCCAAGCAACGCCCAAAGAAGGTCCGTATTGTGTGCAGAGAGTGTCCCTTCTCGAAGGAGGTTACTACGGAAGAGGACATATCTGCAGAAGTGATCCGGGAACACGGCCAGGAAACAGGCCACAAACTCACTGTTGAACAACTCGACAGCAGTGAGTAACTATTTTCTACGAAGCAATGACTGGGTGTCATCGGACCAAGTATATCGTGGCGATGAGTATTTAGGATGACTGCTTCCCCAGTAGCAACCTGTTTCCGTGCGAACGCTAGTTCGCGGTTTTCTCGTTCGGTGATACGCTCTAGACAGCAGTGATTTGTGACACAACCCACCGACGCCTTTTTATGTATGAATATGAATTGAATATGTATGGCAGCATCCAACGGAGAAACTCGACGCGTGGGAGAGCGTGGACAGGTAACGCTTCCAAAAGAGCTTCGAGAGGATTTTGGCATTAGTGGTGGCGACGAACTTGAGTTCCGCGTGGAGGGAGACAAAATCGTAATTAAAAAGCCAGTCTCGAGAGAGGACTTGGCAGAAGGATATCGCGCTCGAGCAGAGCGTGATCGTGAGATTGCCGAGGAATTCGAGGGAGCGTCGCGTGAGGCGGACGACTATCTTGGTGACGTGCCGGAGCTCGAGTAACGATGCATGTTCGGCGTGGCGATATTGTCATTGTTGAGTTAGATCCGACGAAAGGCTCCGAGCAACGCGGAACCCGCCCGTGTCTCGTCGTACAGAATGACGTCGGAAATGAAAACGCACCGACGACGATTGTCGTTCCGTTCACGACGTCATTTGGGGATCGACTATACCCCTTCGAGGTCAAAATTTCGGCTGATGAGTGTGCACTCCGCGAGGACTCCGTCGCTCTTTGCAGCCAAATCCGGACAGTGCCGATTGACCAGCGGATAACTGAGGTCGTCGGATCAATCCCCGATGAGCGGATGGAGGCCGTTGAACAGGGCCTCGAGTACAGCCTTGGAATGCGGGGAGATTGGTAACCTCTCTGGATCCCTGTGAATTCTCGTACTTCGTCAAAATAGCGGTTACGTAGAGGGGGAGGAAGGACCGCTGTCGGTACGTAGCTTCTAGGAGGCCTGCTTCGGCGAGTCGGTCTAGCGGCGTCCGTGAGTAATCGACGTTGTCGCCACCGGGTTGATACTCCTCACCGAGAGATTTGGCGGCACACTCGCTACAAAGCCACTCCTTGAGGAGGCCGTCATCGAGATGATCGAGTTCGACAGTCCGCCAGTGCCCAGCGCGGGGGGTGTGGCGACATGGCGTCTTCGGCTCGTCTCGCGTGCTCTCTTTGCTGGGGGCATGGATCGCCCGGCCCGATTCCGAGTAGGTAGATCGAATCCAGTAGTCGGCGGCTTCGCGGATGGCGTCGATGTCGAGAGTCGGTCGAGAAGCGTCAGCCATCGTTCTCATCATCTAACCCGGTGAGTACCAGCGCGACGATTGGCCCGACACACCGGCCGGCCGGCAGGCGCGTCGCGATCGGGAAAGTGGCGACGAGGACTAACCAACACGAGGCTCCTTGATCTGCCAACCGTTGGTTAAGGACAGACGTCGCCCTCGAGGTTAACCAACATCAGGGTGTCTGGAAAGGGTCTTGTTGGTTAGCACGAGTCGTCCTTACGCAAAGCAGCGGAAAGTAAGTGCATCCCGGCAACGTATGGTGGAGAGTAACCAATGGTGCGGTATAGAGGGGTGACGTTGGTTAACTACACGTAGTAGATCGGAGAGAGAACAAGACACCGTTTTGCTATGGAGTTATCTGAGAAGGCGATTGCTGCTCGAGCGGATCCACCATGACAGCCTATCCACGCCTGGCCTGATGGGCGAGATTTTTCGCCTAGAACAGATAGGAGATGTACGAGGTCACTGAATGAAAGCACTTCTGGAAATAGCTGATGGGAACTCTAGATATTCTTCTCTTTGTCCAAAAAATAGGTTTTCACAAGCACATTTGTAGCTGTCTGTAGGAAACTAAAACTAGTGTGTTTATAGCGAGTGAATACATATCACAGTGGTAAGAATTGCCAATGAGCAGAAAAAAGGCCGTGTTCCCAGAAACGACACAACTCATCAAGGCCCTTCAATACTCTCTTAGATCTCGTAAGTTCTCAACCCACAGTGTCTGGGAGAACCTTTTGCTCGGAGTTGTGTATGTCATCATATTAGCTATACTACCGCTTGCCGTTCTCTCTGATCTCTTCTCTTTTTTCGTCTGTAGAACAACCACTACACGGATGAGCGTTAGCTCAGATTCTATGGGTCTAAAATAAACACTAATCCTGATATGGACGATCTCACCAAATTTCGACGTGATTTGCTCTATGTTGTGAGTGGTCTCGATGATCCGCACGGACTTGCTATCCACGAGGAGCTTGAGGATTACTACGAGAAGGACGTCCATCACGGCCGGCTCTATCCAAACCTCGACACACTCGCCGAGGAAGGACTTATCGAGAAGAGCCAGGCGGACCGTCGAACGAACGTCTATTCAGTTACGAGTCAAGGTGAACATGAACTGAAAGCCCGCCGAGAGTGGGAATCCCAGTACGTCGACCTCTAATGGTGATGAGCTCCGAGGATTCCAGCGAGAGCACCTCGTGAAAGGTCCTGCAATTCGCGTTAAAACTCTTTAACTTACTACTACAATCTATGTGTTCAATACCCCCGGACTTCATGTATTCGAGTGCCCGCAAGGGCATTGCAGTCTCCAGTTACCCGCCAGCTGAAGGGATGTCTCCCCCTCCCTTCGCTGGTGCGTCGTTCCACCAGTATTCCCCTCTACTGTTTTCCTCCTATCGGGTTTTGGCGTGTGTTTTTCTATCGGTTCTGAGAGATGCTCTCACGGAGGAAGAAGGAAGCGGAGACAGAGAAAGTTCGGACGAGTAGCCTCGTACTCGTACCGTTCTGGATCCGCCCGACGATACTCCTCTGTTGGTGTCGGCTCTACGAGTTGCTCGAGTCGGAACCCCGCGTTGAGTGCCGGGGTTACCATCGCTGCAAGGGGTCGGCGGTACGCTGGAACCACTACTTCGTCTCCGAACGAATCCCATGTCGTGGAGACCCGCTCTCTCTCGTGGTAGTTTTGCGCGTCCTCGTACTCCTCAAAGTCGGCGTGGGGATGTTGAACCGAGAACACCATCCAGCCTCCGGGCCTGAGGACGCGACGAAGTTGTCGGAACAATCGCCCCCACTCTCGGACGTAGTGAAACGCCAGCGAACTGACAACGCCGTCGAAGATGTCGGCATCGAACGGGAGGTTACTACCGAGATCAGCTTGAAGAAAGTCGGCATCAGGGGCCCCGATCTCGTGCATACGTGAGCATCTCGCGACTCACGTCAAGCCCGACAACACCTGCATCACGATCGACGAGTTCACGGGTGAGGTGACCCGCCCCACACCCAGCGTCGAGAATATAGGCTTCTGTCACATCGGGTAGCAGCGAGAGAGTTGCTGGCCGTTCGAGATAGGCATTCGCGGGTCGTGTATCGCCCTTTTGGTCGTATCCAGCTGCAAGTCTCTCGTACGCCTGATGTGCTTCCGGAGAATCCCGAGTGTCGGGCATTGAGTCGTCGGAACCGGCGTGGCCATATAAATACAACTTCCAACACGCTTCCCATGATAGATGCATCCTCTGTATCCGGGATACTACTTTGACAAATGTCGGAGGATCAAGTACCGGTCCGTTACCCACTCGCCCTGTACATAGCAGATTGATGCCGATCACAAGATCGCCTGCTTAACCAACAATGGGTGCAATACAGGGGCTCTTGTTGGTTAACTACACACGGTAGTAGATCGGAGAGAGAAGGAGACTCAGTTGCTACGGAGTTGTGTGAAAAAGTGGCTGCTGCCCGAGCAGTGACCCCATCTGAATGGCCTGGCTGCCTTCGGTGAGTAGCTGGCGATAGCAGGCGAACGCACCGTATTTCGACTGAATTACCGTCGAAATGCTGATCGACGTCGCGAGTTCCTTCAGTGAGTTCGTGTCGAGCCCGGACGGCACTCGGAGTTCGCGAGTGACGTCGGTTCCAAGAGCATCGAATAGATGCACGAGCGAGCCGGCAAAGCCGTGGACCGATCGCATGATACATACTGCGAGCGTATACCCGCGTCTTTGGGCGCGGGTCGAGCGACAGGCATAGTGCGCCCGAACCACGTATGAACTCGATTCGTATCTCACTCGCTGTTGCAGGTGAGTCCTCGAACAAGTGTATCAATGTGCATTTGCTGTACTTCCGTGATTTCTTCTTCGCTCCGCGTTGTTCCGCTTTTTCCGTACTGATGCAGGAGTCCAACCGGTCTTAGGAGAGCTAAAACCATATCAGGATCGTGTGATGCGAATATTCCGTCACTTCTCTCCTGAAGTCGTTCAATTATTGGGATGCATGATGCAGTCCATTGGTGTTGGACCTCGTCGATTCGTTCCTGTGAAACGTTCCGGAAGAGTTCTCTGGGGTGGTTTCCAGACATCAGTTTGTGTAAATTTGGGTTTTGCTCGATAAACTGGAGGTAGCTGGTAAAGAGACGTTCTACACCCTGACGGACGTCATCTGTTGCTTCTATTTCTTCTTGGAGAAGTTCGACGAATTCCTCGGTCTCGCGCGAGATGATTTCGAGATGCAACTCTCCTTTTGAGTCGAAGAACTGGTAGAAGGTAGGTTTGGCAATTCCAACCGGGTCGGTGATGTCTTTCACTCGAGTTCGTTCTGGACCGTACTTCAGGAACTGTTCTCTCCCGGTTTCGATTAGGCCGTCTCTGATTCGAGCCCGTTCGTCATCACTGAATCCTCGCATGTTCAATTAGAGACTTTATTAAATCATAACCCTACGGATTCTACAGTCACAACCTCATGACCGAAATCTGCTTGTAGTCATAGATCCATAGAGAGGTATGGACTTGAATGCAGAAACAGCATCTGTGCTTCCGCTGACCGACCCAGAAGCATTAGATCTACGCCACACTGGTGGGAAGGGCGCCAATCTCGCACGATTGCTCGCTGCTGGCTTTCCAGTCCCAACGGGAGTTTGTGTAACAACTGCTGTATACGATCACCTCACTGCCGAAGCGGAGATTGCAGACCTGGTTCAGCAATTAGACCGGTCTTCTGGTGCGAATGAGTTGAAACCCACAGCAGCAACATTGCGGGAGTCAATCCGAAACCAGCCGATACCCAAGGTGGTGAGCAAAGCGATAGACGGTTTTCTCGAGGCTGAAGAGGCGTACGTTGTCCGTTCAAGTGCAACTGCAGAAGATCTCCCCACTGCGTCGTTCGCTGGCCAGCACGACACTGTTCTCGATGTTTCAGGCCATGATGAGGTACTTGATGCCGTTTCTGAATGCATGGCGAGTCTATTTACTGACCGTGCAATCTCCTACCGGAAGGCCAACGACATTTCACATGATGACGTTGCTATGGGAGTCGTTATCCAGCGAATGGTAGATGCAGACATTTCTGGTGTGTTGTTTACAGCAGACGCCCTTACTGGCAATCGAACCATTGCATCGATCGATGCTGCTAGTGGGCTCGGGGAAGCCGTCGTCTCAGGGACGGTAACGGCAGACAACGTCCGTGTCGATAAACAAACCAACGACATTATCGAATACCGATCCAGTCACAGTGAGGACTCGATGGAGTTCTCAGATCAGCAGCGAATACTTAGGGACGAACAAGTACTGAGGCTGGTCTCTTACGGGAATCGAATCGAGGACTTGTTCGGGCCCCCTCAGGACATCGAGTGGAGTATCACTAACGATCAAGTTTGGATACTTCAATCACGCCCGATCACGTCGTTGTTTCCTGTCCCTACACCGGCCCCAAACGACGACGGACTGCACGTCTATTACAGCTACAATCACCGCCAGGGGATGATCGATCCTATGCCCCCACTGTCGGTCGACTACGTTCGTCAGTACACGATGTGGACCCTCGAAAATTTGTTTGCGTATCATCCCTCTGAGTTCACATCGGTTGCTGGTGCCGGCGGCTTCGTCTACCTCGATGTGACGCCGATGTTGCGTTCAGAACGCCTCGCACAAAAGTGGCTTGCCGGGATCGAAGAAATGGACGAACCAGGCGTTGTCCCCCAAAGAGAGATCGTCGAGTGTCGAGGCGACCAGTTATCGTCTGCCCCTGCTGTTGGAGATGGATCACTTCGAGCATATCTCGGTGCCATACGGACATTTGCACGCACTGCTGCTGTCGGAGGTGCACGCACGGTTTGGGGGCTTCTTAACCCAAACTACGAGCAATTCCCGAGTAAGGTGCGAACCGAATACGAACAGCATGTAGAAGAAGCGATCATCTCGATACAGACGGCAGAATCAGAATCGGATCGAATCCGTCGCACGGTCTCAGAAACATCGAAATTTGGGTGGACGGCAACGAAACAACTCGAGACAACGGCTGGATTTATTTCGAGACGCATTCTTCGCTGGCTTTGTCCCGACTGTGAGTCTGAGTTTGAGGCACTCGATAAGGGGCTACGGGACAACGTAACCATCTCGATGGTTCTCGAGCTAGGTGATCTTGCGGATATCGCACGAGAATCACCAGCTGTAGCAGAGGCTCTCGAATCTGGCGCCGAAATCGACGAAATTCGTGACTTGGAAGAAAGTACCGAGTTCGTCGCTGCGTTCGACCGATTCATGCAGACGTATGGACACCGTGCCTCCTCTGAACTCGACCCAAGTCAACCACGATATTGTGAGGATCCATCTCCGCTTTTGTCGACGATACGGTCGCGACTCGCGGGCGGCTGTTCAGGTGAACACCGAGAAAAACTGAACCAGCTGGAAGCAGATGCTGATGTCGCGATTGCCCGCCTCGAGGATATCGCTGATCGCGGGTTCTTTGGGTCAATCCGTAGACGACTTGTCAAACCACTCGCCTCCCGGTATCGAAATTACAAGTCGACAAGGGAGACTCCGAAATACGCCTATACGCATCTATGGGCGGAATTTAGACGACAGGTGCTTGTAGCAGGTGAGCGACTCGAGCGAGAGGGCCAGCTCCAGAATGTTGATGACGTCTGGTTACTTCAGCTTGAAGAGTTGCTTACGGCACTCGAGGACCCGGAAGCGTGGGAAGACCTCAACATTGATCTCGAAAGCAGGAAGGCAGAATATCGGGCACACAGAACGCTTCGCGGACCACGCGTAATTACGAGCAATGGAGAGATTCCACGTGGAACCAGCTCTCCAGATCAAGACGATAGCGGGCTCGTCGGCGTGGCAACGTCAAGCGGTTCTGCCGAAGGGATTGCACGGGTAGTTCATGACCCACGAACACAGCAAATCGAAGAGGGCGAAATTCTCGTCTGTCCGTATACTGACCCCGGTTGGACGCCGTTGTTTCTCAACGCGGTCGGTTTGGTGACTGACGTCGGTGGTGTGTTTTCCCATGGATCGTTAGTAGCACGTGAGTACGGTATTCCATCGGTTGTCGTTGACGGCGCTACGGACAGAATCGAAACCGGCCAGCGGATCCGAGTAGATGGAGATGCTGGACGCGTCGAAATCATCGAGGAGACACCGTGAGTCCTCACTGCCGCGGGAAGAGTGTACGGAGGTCCTCTAGATCGAAGAGTGTCCAATTATTGCCGAGATCCTTCTCGAGTCCACCGACAAAACCACTTTTTGAGAANCGCGGGAAGAGTGTACGGAGGTCCTCTAGATCGAAGAGTGTCCAATTATTGCCGAGATCCTTCTCGAGTCCACCGACAAAACCACTTTTTGAGAAGAGTGCAAACTGTTCGTCTCGGTTAGGCGAACCCCATCGAACGTTCTCTGTCTTCGATCGAAGGTCGTCTACGAGTGCGTGACCAACTGGCTCATTGGTCCATTTGCACTCGGCAAGGAGAATTCGATCATCATCAGGAGCGAGGCCAATGATATCGATCTCGGTTTCCCCATACCACCATGGTCCAACCTCCGAGTATGGTTCGAGGTTCTCCTGCCGGATCTCTTCCCAGATCGCTTCCTGGCAGATATTTTCAAATGTCCGTGCGGTATGGGTCGAAAGATTCGGTTCGATCGTTCCCTCGAAGACGACTTGTGGTGCTTCTTCGATACTCGAGCGATTTGGTTCGACGAAGCGAAACCAGAATCGGAGGAACTCGTCGGCGACGTAATAGCGCGAGCGCTTCGATTTCTTCGCAGACGCCGTCACAGGAATTTTGCGGTCGATGAGCCGGAGCCGACGGAGCGTCTGGAGATACTTCGAGAGGGGCCCCGAATCGATTCCTGTTGCTCCGGAAATTTCATTTGGTGTTGTATGACCAAGCGCGACGGCCTCGAGGATGCTCATGTATCGAGCAGGATTGCGCAGTTCNCGGAAATTTCATTTGGTGTTGTATGACCAAGCGCGACGGCCTCGAGGATGCTCATGTATCGAGCAGGATTGCGCAGTTCCGTTCGTAAGAGAAATTCCGGCTCATTGTAGAGGACAGCCGTTGGCGAGAGGATTCGTGTTTGAATGTTTGTAGCGAGCGGGTCGTCGTAGTCAAAGAGCGTGAGATACATCGGTGTCCCACCGGTCACCGAGTACGATCGAATTGCATCTCCAAGATTGTATCCGATGGCTTCTCTGGCCTGCTGGAACGAGAACGGCTGAAGATCGAGCTGCCCCGTTCGTCGACCGTACAGTGGACTTTCATGACCAAGCACCTCTGACTCCATCGTACTCACGCTCGATCCACAGAGAACGAGCATCGAGTCTGTATTCTGGAGGTGTTCGTCGACAAACGACTGAAGGTACGATGGGAGTGAGTCATTTTCGCCGACTAAATAGGGGAACTCGTCGATAACCACCACGACGGTATCTGTCGTGAGCTTCTCGCCAAGGTATTCGAAGGCATCGTCCCAGCCATCGATCCGAGGGATGCGATCGTCGAAAGCATCTGCGACTTGTTCGACGAATTTCTCCCGCTGACGGTGTTCGGCCTCCTGGGCTGCGAGAAAGTATATGTGGTCCTGTTCAGAACAGAATTCTTTGAGCAGCTCTGTTTTCCCAACTCGACGTCTGCCATATACGACATAGAAGGCATGACCGGACGATTTGAAGGCGGTGTTTAATGCGGTGAGTTCGTCGTCTCGATCGTAGAAGGTCATACGCTACATAATGATTACTGCGGTAATGACTTGTCTGTTTTGCCTTTCGGAACTGGAATTGCTAACCGTTGGTGGGAGGTAGAGAGTAACTGCTCGGGCTCGAGCGTTCCCAGTGTATAGCGGAGTTCATCCGGCCGAAGCTCTCGACAGTCGTCTTCGGTAGCGAGTTGCTGCAAGGCTCGAGCAGCGGCGTAGGGTGAGCCAGCCAATCCGTGAAGCAGCGAAATGACACCTCGAGTCGGTCGGAGGTTCTTAGACTGGAGGATTCGCGTCGCAGCTGCTGCATAGGCCGTCCGGTCGGCCGTCGAGAGGGAGACGTGGACTGCGAACTCGGGAGCGTCCTCAGCGAGTGCTGCTGGCGTCTCGAGCGAGTGCTCGAGCTTGGGGCGGAGTCGGTGGACGTCATCTCCACGAACGACCAGGGAGCCGATGAGCGTCCCCAGCGGCTCATCGGCGTCAACGGTTGGCGAGAGTGCAGTCTGTCGCTTCTCTTCTCGAGACTCGAACAGCTGCCGGTAGCAGGCGAATGCACCGTATTTCGACGTATCACTCGGCGACCGTCACTTGGAAAAAAGTCTAAACCGTTCCGTCTCCGCGGCGGGGCTAGTGCGAATTCAGGTGTTCTTCCCAGTACTCCTCGACCTCTTCGTCCAGGTCTGCCGAGGGGAGATCCCGCCAGAACCAGTCCCGACCGACATCCCAGAGCCCGTCGGCGTAGTCCGGATCCCGCTCAGTTAGGTCCCCGCTGGCAGCCTCCTCGTGAAGCCGCTCGTACATGTTCAGCGAGTGGCGGATGATGCGACCGTTGGAGGCGTTGTTCAGTTCGGGTGCCTGGCCGCGCTGTTCGACCAGGACGCTGCCGCGGCCGGCCACCCCGTATGCGTTGCGGCAGATGTTTGCTGTCGTACCGCCGGGGAAGATCGAGGCGTTGCCGTTCGCGCGGCCCTGGACGCCGTCCCAGAACGCGCCGGCGACCTGCTTCGAGAGGTTGACTGCGTCGTCGGGCGCGTGCGGGTTGAACGGCCAGGCTAGTGATACGTTGACCATGTCGCAGTTCTGGTCGTGGTAGGTGAACTGCGTATGCCAGTCGACAATAAGGTCAGCGTCGACCTCCTCAACCTTGTCGATCATCGCCTGGGTCTCTGGAGAGGGGTTCTCGTCCGGAATGCCGATCTCCTCGTCGAAAGCGTCCCCGTCGACCTCGGCGAGGGTCTCCTCGTTGAACTGGAAGTAGTGCTGGCGGTTCGGGTCGGACGGGCCGCACTGGTTCCGTCCGAAGTAGGGGCCGTCGTGACAGATGTCATCCGGCCGGCCGTTGCTTCGCGTGGGCGTCTCGTTGTCGTCGGCGGGTGCCCAGCCATCCGGGTTGTGTCGAACGAGGAAGTGGATCGTCAACTCGTCCAGAATGTCGGAGCGACCCTGTCCGTTGCCAAGATCTCGCAGCACTCGGAGTGCGGCCTCGGTGGCCGGCTGCTCGTCGCCGTGTTGCTGGTTAGTGTGAAAGATGTGGAAGTCGCCGCTGCCCACCTTCGCGTACGGGATCGGTCGACCCTGCCAGGTCTCTCCGAGCTCCTCGTACTCGACGTTCGTCCGGTTCTCAAGCTGGTGAAGCCGGTCGTAGAGCGTCTCGTTCGAGGTGAACGCCTCGTAGTTCTCCTCGGCGGTCTCTGGAGGGAAGGGACCATTCGGCGTGACCACGTCACAGTCTGCCGCCGCCGTTCCGGTGATAGTCGTGCCGAGGACGCCTGCCGCAGCGATTCCACTAGCGGTCCTGAGTACATGCCGTCGCTTCATGATACACTCAATAAATCATTAATCAATATCAAATAGTTTACGGCGTTTCTCAGAAATATCTATTACAATTCTGCTACATACTAATGTCCAGTCGTACGCTAAGGGCTCGGCGACGAGCTGCTTGAGGAAAACAAACACAATCCCTCATAGGAGCCCCCGACCGCCCTCGTCTTTGCTCCGAGAAAGCGATCAGGCCATGAATGACGACGTCGAGACGTACGACTGTCCGTCTCTTGACTGCTCGAGGACCTTTGGTACTCGAGAGGAGTTCACGGAGCAAATCAACACTGAGCATCCTGGCGAGTACCGGCGCGACCCGGCATCGATTCAGTCATCCCCGAACCGCACGCTGGTACGACCGACCCATTCGGCCCTGCGAACTCGACACATCCGAGATCACTAGCTGCCTGCGGATGTCAGTCGAAAAATCGATTGGCAGGTCCCCGAAACCGGAGCCCTACCGAACCTCCCCGTACGTCCCGACCAGTTCGCCATCGACGTACCGGCGCTGTTGGAACCCGAGAGCGTTACAGAGCAGCGTGTGACCCATGAACGAGACGGCATAGTCGGCCATGCCGAAGGGGTGGAGCTCAGTCTGCTGGGCCGGCGGGAGCACGCTTCCGAGGACTGTGATCTCGGCGTCGCCGGCGGCGAGCCGGCCGGCGCCGACGCCCTCCCCGCCGATCGTTCCGGCGACCTCGCCGTTCGCCTCTCGGAAGACGTCCTCGTCGACCACGGTCGCGGGCTGGTCGACGCCGGTCGTGTAGCCGAGTTGTGATCCCTTCCACATCTCCTGTTGCCGGGGACGGATCCCCGCGAGGAGGTCGTGGTCGAAGTCTCGATCCTCGAGGTTGGCGAAGTTGACCTCGATGTCGCTTACGTCATCGCCGTCGATGTCGGCGGCGTCACCGACATCGAGGACTCCGAGAAGGTTGACGCCGCTGTCGGTCAACACGAGGTCGCCACCGGCCTCGACGAACCCCTCGATGGCCGAGATGTAGCGGTCGTCGTCGATCCCGTCGTCGTGGGAGACGACCAGCTTGTCGTAGTGGCGCCTACCGGACTGGCCGCGGAGCAGTCGCCCGTTTCGGACGTCGTGGACGCGCAGCCCGTTCACGTCGCCGTCCTCGACGAACGGCTCGAGGTCGTCGAAGAACTGCATCGGGTTGACGACGTACTCGGTCTGTTCGTAGCCCAGGGTGTCTCTGGGATCGGGGGCCCCCTCCGACTCGATGAGGGTCGTCTGGACGTCGACGTCGGCGTCGGTATTGATCTCGACGTTCCAGTCGCCCGTCTCGGGACGGCGGACGAACCAGTCCTCGAAGTCGTGCCTGCGGACGTCCCGATCCGCGAGATCAATCTCCTTGACGACGTTCCCGGCGGGATTGACGAGCCGAACCGTTCCCTGGGTAGCGGTCGAGAGTCCCTGGAAGTGTACGAACAGCGAGTGTGCCGACTCGCCGGCGGACGTGTTGACGCTCGATCTGCCGTCGGGGCCGGGCTGGACGGTCTCGTGGCGCCGTCGCACCTCGGTTGCCCGGTCCTGCCCGGGACCCTGGCCCTGGCCAGGGCTCTCGTTGGTATGTGGGAGGTCCGCAGACCGGCGCGTCAGCTCGTCCGAGCTAACGTAGGCCGTGTCCTGTCCATCGGTCGCCACGGTTGCGTCGGTCTCCGCGGCAGTCATTCGGGCGTACTCGCGCATCGAGAGTCGGTAGGCGGTCTCGTAGTGACGCGACCAGTACGGCTTCCACACCTTGATCGCGTCGCCGAAGTGATTCGAGATGATGACCTCCGGGGCGACGGTGACCGCACCGAGGCCGCCGAACTCCTCGGGTTGACCGGCCCACCCGAGGAACGCGCCCGTGACCTGGTAGGCGAGCGAGTCGTAGATCGTCCCCCAGTCGAGCAGGCCATCGTAGCTGTCGCCACCCGGCAGAGACGGGGACCCATACTCCGTCTCCGAGGCCGCTATGATGTCGGACGCGAGCGGTTCAGCCTCGATCGAGCCCCACTCGTCGGCCATCGCCTCGCCGATCTGGATGCTCACCTCGTCTAGGTCATGAGTCTTGTCGTGGGTGAACGGAGCGTTCGTCTCGAGGTTGAACACCATGTGATCGGCGGTGTACATCCCGTGGTAGTCACAGAGGAATTCCACGTTGTCGTAGTCGCGGAAGTGCTCGACGATGGCCAGCGAGTCGGGGACCATCTCGTGGTAGCCCCGACCGTCGGGATCGTCGGGGCGCACGTCGGGCGTGTCCACGGGTTCCGCAGGCCAGAACGACGGATCCGTCCAACCCATCGTCGGGTACTGCCGATTCGTGTCGAGACCCGACGCGCTCCCCCGCTGGAAGTTCCAGTTGTGGTCGGCCACCCACGGGATCTCGGTTTCGGGCTTGCGCGAGACCCATCCGTCCGGGTTCGTAAACAGGAAGAGGAGGACGACATCGTCGAGTAGTTCCTCGAAGTCGGGGGCCTCGCCGTAGGCGATGTCCTCAATGATCCGACAGCCGGCCTCAGTGCCGGCTCGCTCGTCGCCGTGGATGTTAAGCGAGTACACCACTTTGTCCTTCTCGTCGAAGGACGCCTCGTCGTCGACGTCATTCGTGACCTCCGTGACGTAGACGTCGTTCGGGTCGGGGTCCTCACTGGTGAACTGGTTGTTCCAGCCGGGAGATTCTCCGATCGAGTAGAAGTTGATTCGGTCGGGAGCGACCTCCTCTTCCAGGTACCTGATACCCTGAACGGATTCCTCGAACGAGAGCCAGTCGCGAGACTCCTCGACCGGTGGAAAGACGCCATCCGCGTAGGGGTCCTCCAGATGCCACCACGGATTGGCGCCCATGGAATAAGCGACCGCTTCGACGTAGTCATCGAATTCATCGAGTACCGATCCGAGTTCGTCGGCGTCGAGGCGGGCGTGGGCCGCCGGCGTCGGCTCGCTTCGCGTCACCGCGGTCGGCGGGGCAGTCTGGTCGTCGACGCCCCAGTCCGGGTCGGTGTACTCCGTCTCGAAGTCCTCCGGGACGCCGGCTGCCGCATCGAACTCGATAACGACTGGTACCTCGTAGTCGTCCGGCGTAGCGTTGACGACGAACGCGGCTCGGTCGGTCAGCGCGGGGTGCTCGACCTCCGCAGCAACCGCGTTCGGTAGCGCGAGCGCCGCGCCGGTCGCCGCGGCGACGCTCAGGAACGTTCGCCGGTCGATCGAACTCCCCTTGAACGCCTCATCGTCGAGCGCCACTGCCTCCGCTTCAGTATAGCGCTCGCTCTCCTCTTGTGATTCGGTCCGCTCGTGATGTCTGCTGCTCATGGTTACTGACCGTGGCAATTAGCCACAAGATGGCCGACGAAAGAATATTATAATACTATGACTTTCATTTTCAGAAATCACGATGGGTGACAATGTTTAATAGGAATAAAATAATTTGATGCTGATGAATCGGATAAGTGCGTAGACTTCGATTGTTAGAACTTAAATGTTGTCCCGATCATGCAGGTGCTGATCGGCGTGGCACTCATTGCGGGCGCATTTGTCCGGTTGGCCGCCCTCGGCGGCGCGATCCAGATGAGCATGTTCTACCTTGGCGGGTGGGACGGTGCTTGGCTCGCACTGTTTGGCTCGACGCTGATCTACGCCGTCGTCTTTCTGGCCATCGCGGTCTTCGGCGCCGGCCGGATCCTCGGTCTCGACCGCTGTATCGAACAGATCGAAGTTAGCGGGCAGACGCCCGTCGAGCGCCTCTCAAAGCTTCGATACGTACTGAGCTAACCCCAGTTGTTTTTATCTGAAAACCAGGAGAACATCCGCAGCTTCAGCTGTGACAACTCGATTACTGCCAATTGGTCCTGTTGGAACCCTTAGTCGGTGATGGATTTTGAGAGACGTGCAAGATACACAGCGAATATCTTGCAAAACCGGACCAAAATGTAGATTTATTATTACGCCACAAAAAATGCGTTCTATGGATGAGATCGTAACCGAAATCGAAATTGATGCCTCTCCTGACGCTGTGTGGACTGTCTTGACCGATTTCGCGTCATATCCTGAGTGGAATCCCGTACTAGAGATAGATGGTGAACCGACCGAAGGCGAGCGTTTGGAAGTGACAACGGTCTACGAGAACACGAGACCGATGACGTTCCGCCCGACGGTACTCGTCGCAAATGAACCGACCGAATTTCGGTGGCAAGGACGGTTGTTTGTCCCCGGCTTATACGATGGTGAACACCGGTTCGTCCTCACCACATCAGATGATGGTGAACGGACACGGTTGACGCACGCTGAAACGTTTCGTGGGGCGCTAGTCGGGTTCATCAACCGTCGAATTGGGGACGATGTCGAAACTGGCTTCAAGCAGATGAACGAGGCGCTGAAGCAGCGAGTTGAAAGCGAGTAGTTCCAGCCCTGAACCGTCCTGCATCCATCTTCTATATTCAGCAAGTTGTTCTTGCCATATCTCGTGAGATCGATTGTTACTCCGGCACCTACTCCACCTGTACAGAACTGATTGGTATCGATAATAAGATTGCCTGCTTAACCAACACTGAGTACAACAGAGAGGTCTTCGTTGGTTAGTTGACTGTGGTAGAAGATCGGAGATAGAACGATGGTCCAGATGCTACGAAGTTGTGCGAGAAAGTGGCTGTTGCTCGAGCGCTGATCCCATCTGAACGGCCTGATTGTCCTCGGTGAATTCTGTGGCTGTGAGTATGGCGGCTAGTCGCATCCATGGGCCGACCGTCGGATGCTCAAGTACTCGCGATGGGTTCGGTGGCCAGAACAACGCACTCCCAAGCAGGTCATTGGGGTCGCCGTAGCGATTGGGTGGAAGAATCGTTCCAAGGAGTGAATCGGCAGCGTCGAGTAGCGTCTGACTCTCCTCGAGGACAGCCGGAACAACAGGATCGTGGCGTTCGGTGGCTGTCTGGAACGACAACGCCAGTCGATACCCGTTTTTGTCGACGCGAATGAGATCGAGCGCCTTGAGTCAACCGCGGTGGTTCCACTGGCAGAAAGCGACTACTGGAGATTTAGTACTTCGATTTGCTCCTGATAGCGGTTCCGAATCGTCATTTCGGTCACTTGTGCAACTTCTGCGATCTCGCGTTGTGTTTTCTTTTCATCGCAGAGGATGCTTGCAGCATAGATTGCAGCGGCGGCAAACCCTGTCGGAGATTTCCCAGAGAGTAACCCCTGCTCTGTGCTAGTATCAATAATTTCTCTGGCTTTCGACTGAACTGCTTTACTCGAACCCAGCTCAGAGCAAAACCTGGGGACGTACTTCTTTGGATCAGTTGGGTCCACTTCGAGAGAGAGTTCGTGGGCGATATAGCGGTAGGTCCGCCCAATTTCTTTTTTCTCGACCCGTGAGATGTCCGTAACCTCCTCTAAGCTGCGTGGAATGTCTCCCTGTCGGCAGGCAGCATACAGACAGCTTGTTGCGACCCCTTCAATCGACCGACCGCGGATAAGATCCTCGTTCAATGCCTGTCAATAGACAGCGCTGGCGACTTCACAAACTGACCGTGGTACAGCCGGTACAGAGGACCTTTGATCGATCTCACTGAGTGCGCTTACTTTCTCACGGGGGACCCCGGCCGTAGCCTATGGGTAGGTTTTCCGGCGGCCCTCTTCCTCTCCCTTGCTTCGTTATCTCCGTTATGCTACCAAATGTGGTCACCTGTGGTGGCTCGTAATCTTTTGCCATATAATCACCATCTTCCGTACAATGATTGACACTGAATCCACATATATCACTATTCCACGACCTTGTGTAATTCACTTCTCTTATCGAAACTGATTGTAAATATCAAGGAATCGGAGTTTGCCAAGATTGCGATCGGATCGAACTCGGTACTTCATAGAGATCTTCCTGTATAGTCAAGTGCTCTCTGAATATTATAGTAGCAGATCTCTCCTAAATTGTCTCCAAACAACCGCGATCAGCTTGGTTAACCAACACCGTTACAGTAGAGGGGGTTCCGTTGGTTACCTAGACGTGATTGATAGTCGGAGACAGAACGACGAACCAGAAATTACGGCGCTGCGCGAGAAAGTGACTGCTGCTCGAGCGGGGGTCCTATCTGAACGGCCCGATTGTCCTCGACGGATTTTGTCGCTGTGAGTGTAGCTGCTAGTTGCATCCATGAGCCGACCATCGGATGCTCGAGTAATCGCAATGGGTTCGGTGGCCAGAACAGTACACTTCCAAGCGGATCATCAGGATCGCTGTAGCGATCTGGCGGGAGAATCGTCTCGAGGAGTCTGTCAGCTACCTCGAGGAGCGTCTGACTCTCCCTGAGGACAGCTGGAACAACGGGGTCGCGTCGCTCAGTGGTTGTCTGAAACGACAACGCCAGACGATACCCGTTCTCGCCGACGCAGATGAGATCGAGCGCTTCGAGTCGATCGCGATAGTTCCGGATCGTCCGTGTTGAGACATCCGCTCGATCGGCGAGCTCACGCTGTGAGAGACGGTCTTCTGCTGTGAGAAGCGTCTGAACGATTTGACCAACTGTCGGCGACAGATCGGAAAGCAACTGCTCGGGTTCGAGTGTTCCCAGCGCATAGCGGAGTTCGTCTGGCCGAAGTTCTCGGCGTTCGTCTTCGCCGGCGAGTTGCTTCAGTGCTTGAGCAGCGGCGTACGGTGAGCCAGTGCGTGGAGCAACGAGATAGTCTCTCGAGTCAGCCGCAGGTTCTTGGACTGTGGGACTCGTGTCGCAGCTGCGGCATGGTCTGTCCGGTTGCCCGTCGATAGAGGTGGACCGCGAATTCGGGAGCGGCCCCAGCGAGTGCTGCTGGCGTCTCGAGCGATTGCCCATCCTGTACAGGCTTTGGTTGAGTTGCTTTGTCAGTTCAATGCAGTCAGAACTCTGTTCTATTCACAATACTCAGAAGGCAGGATAGTCAACATTGGCTAACTAACTACGGAGAAGCGATAGACCTTGACCTTCTCCATGCCGGACAAATAGAGTGGTGACAGAATACGAACGATCAACAAATCTCTGTGTTACCGCTCACCCATCAAATCAATAATTCTCCTTTCGAACAAGCCATCGAGAGCACTCCAGAGTATTTCTGTTGGGACATCCTTCTCAAAGCTTGCAGACTCGTGCTGACTACGATCGGCTCTCGGCATCCCATATTGGAAATGGACTGGTCCTAACTCAGGATGGTCTCCATCGCGGTGCCAGCCGCAATTGAACCCCGTATTTGGGTCTGCATAGTGAATCCGATAGAATTGTTCGTTCTGAGTGAACCGCCATTCGACGTCCACACGAGGTTGTTCTGGACCAGTTGGTGGGACAACACGGGCGGGATCAATCTGCGCCCGGAGAAACTTTTTGACGATGCTGTCTGGTTGATACGCGACAGTTGTTACAACTGGGTATCGCTGCAAGACGTCCTTGAGACCCTCGTAAACCGCACTATCGATCGTTCCGGAAAGTCCCATTCGTCACGCTGAGATGGTGTCGCGTTTGGTAGCCCAGTCATATTCATTGAGGGCGGCGCGGATGACTGGCAATCGATCGGCGAGATGTTCCCATTCGTTGGCGATCTCGCGGCGGTCTTTCATCTCGTCGGTGTCTTCGAGGTCAGCGATGCTCGCTCGAAGTTCCCCTGGCGTCTCGACATCGTACGAGGTTTTCCACTCCGTGATCTGCGTTCGCATCGACTCGAGAGCAGCCGTGAGTTCCTCCTGATCGTGCTCCCGCTGGAGTGTTGCCACCTCACGGTAGGTTGCCATGAGCTGATCGATACCGTAGAGAGTCTTGTTTCCCTGTTCGACCTTTCGGAGAACATTGTCCTCGACGAGTTGCTCGAGGTACTTCTGTGCAGTTTTCACTGAGACCTCCGTTTCATCAGCAACCCATTGAGCAGTCCGAGGTGTACGCAATGTTCGCGCTGCAGCACGAACACGCTCCCCGCGGGTCATCGATTGTCGGCTCTCCTCAGGCATGTCTGCGACTACGGCTTACTAGAATATATATCCGTGGTAGTGGAAATATGTTTTTAGGTGCTGTGAGAACTCGAGTTGGTAACAGAGCATGGGTTCAGCAGGATAGCTTCATTTGTTTCCTAGTAAAACCAATGAATCAGCTGTTCAGTGGATATGCGAACCTACCGCTGTGACTTCTATCAAATACCGGTGGTGCTAGCAGAATCGTGTTGACACAGGGCGCGTATGTCGTACGGGTCAAGGACAGTCGGCGGAGGATAGTGAACGGGCAGGACAGGCCGCTTACTCAGCCGGAAGTGTAAACGAGAACGTCGATCCCTCGTCCAGTTCTGATTCCACCCAAATCTCACCGCCGTGACGTTCGATAATCCGTTCACAGATTGCAAGACCGATCCCAGTACCGTTACCATCGCTGTGACTGTGACCTCGCTGGAACACCTCAAAGATCTGCTCCTGTTCCTCTGAGCCGATCCCGATTCCTTCGTCCTCAATGGAGATAACCCAATCTGTGCCGTTCCGCTCTGCAGTTATGTGGACCATCGGCTGGTCGTCGCTGTATTCGATAGCGTTGGCGAGCAAGTTTTGGAATACCTGCCGCAACTGATCAGGATCGCCTTGAATACACGGAAGTGGCTCTGCCTCAATCGTCGCGTCGCTCTCTTCGATTGTCATCTGTAGGTTCTCGCGAGTATCCGCAAGAATATCTTCCAACTCAATTGACTCTGCTGGGTCGCCCTGTGTTTCGACGCGCGAGTACTGGAGAAGTCCGTTGATCATCGACTGCATCCGCTCGGCTCCGTCCACGGCGAACTCGATGAACTCTTCTCCCTCCTTATCAAGTTCGTATCGACTATCGATAAGCTGGAGGTACGACGAGACCATCCGCAACGGCTCTTGCAGATCGTGTGAGGCAGCATACGCAAACTGCTCTAACCGTTCGTTCGATTCTTCGAGCTCAGCGACCAGTTGTTCTAATCGTTCCTCCCGCGCTTTTCGTTCGGTGATATCGGCAACTGTACCGTATAATTCGACCGGCTCGCCACCCTCGTATTTAACCTCTCCTCGAGCTTCGACCCAGATGATGTCACCGGTCGTACTCCTAATTCGATACTCGGTATTGAGTCTGCCCGTCTCCTCGACAGCTTGCTCGAGAGCCTCCCATGTCTGCTCCGTGTCGTCTTCGTGGATTGGTTCGTAAAAGACCTCCATTGAAGCACCGCCCGCTGTATCTGCCGGTTCCATCTCATACATCTCGGTGAGATACACATCTGCAGTAACAACGTCCTCCTGGATATCCCACGTCCAAGTGCCGATTGACGCAGCATCGGTCGCTAGATCCAGCTGTGCCTTCCGTTCCCTCAATTGGCGTTCTTTTTCCGTACGTTCGATCGCCTCCGCGAGTACGTTGGCGACACTTTGGACGAAGTTAGCGTCTTCCTCGGTGAATTCTTGCCGGTCAGTATCGTGTGTTCCCAGAATCCCCCACGGCTCGTCGAACGGTCCGATGATAGTGCTGATGCCGCTGCGGACGTCGTGGTTCGTCAGCAGTTCCGGCCCGCTAAACCGCGTCTCCGTCTCGAGGTCTTCGACAACGATCGGATGGGTATTGGCCAGCGTATACGCTGCCTGCGAATCCGCTTCAACGGGCGAGGTTGTCGCCTCTCCGACGATCCCGTCTTTCCATCCGACGCCCTGGCGGAGTAGCAACTCCTCGTTCTCAACGTCGAGGTCGAGCACTTTGCAGTAGTCAGTGTCGAGTATATCCGAGACCTTGCGGGCCGCTTCATGCATGAGTGAGTCGAGGTCCTCAGTTTCGAGCGCAAATTGACCGAGGTCGGCCACCGTCTCTTGCTGGTTGGCTCGTCGCTTGAGTTGTCGAGTTCGCGTCTTGGCTCGGCCATCATAGACACCGACACCGAGCCCCCCAAGACTACCTAGTGCCGTGAGAATCGGAATCCCGGCTAGTGGCTCAGAAATACCACCTTCAGGCTGGAGGTGATATAAGATGAGCACACCCGCCACTGCCCCGAATCCGGTGAGAGCCCATCCGGCGATGTCGGCGTAGAACTCGGCGTCGATATCGCTCTGAGGAAGCCAGTATGCGCCATAAAGGAGGAAGAAGCCGGGAACGGAAATTAACAAGATTATGATGAAGATGCTACTGATCGGTTCACCAATATTAAACCCAATGAATATCCGAAGAACGGCAAATGCGACGTAGAACGCCCCAAGAGCACCGACTATACGCCTTCCTCCGATTATAGACACGAGGCGTCGCCAGTATGCCATGGTACTGTTTGTGCAGCAGAAAGATAAAGAGCTACTGGGACTCAGCATGTTGCTCTTGGCAGCTATCAGGGAGTCAATTACTGCTCTGTTATCTACTTGACTTGTACAGAGCAGATTGGCCGATCGCAAGATTTGCTTCTTAACCAACAACGGGTGTACTAGAGGAGGTCTCGTTGGTTAACTACATGTAACAGTAGATCGAAGAGAGAACGAGACACAGTTTGCTATGGAGTTGTGTGAGAAAGCGATTGCTGCTCGAGTGATGACCCCATCTGAACAGCCCAGTTGTCTTCGGTGGATTCTGTGGCCGTGAGTGTGGCGGCTAGTCGCATCCATGAGCCGACCATCGGATGCTCGAGTAGTCGCGATGGATTCGGTGGCCAGAATAGCGCACTCCCAAGTGGGTCGTCGGGGTCGCCGTAGCGATTGGGTGGGAGAACCGTTTCGAGGAGTCTGTCAGCTACCTCGAGGAGCGTCTGACTCTCCCTGAGGACAGCTGGAACAACGGGGTCGCGTCGCTCAGTGGTTGTCTGAAACGACAACGCCAGACGATACCCGTTCTCGCCGACGCAGATGAGATCGAGTGCTTCGAGTCGGTCGTGATAGTTCCGGATCGTCCGTGTCGAGACATCCGCTCGATCGGCGAGCTCACACTGTGAGAGACGCCTTTCAGCTGTGAGCAGTGTCTGAACGATTTGACCAACTGTCGGCGGCAGATCGGAAAGCAACTGCTCGGGTTCGAGTGTTCCAAGCGCATAGCGGAGTTCATCCGGTCGAAGCTCTCGACGTTCGTCTTCGCCGGCGAGTTGTTGCAAGGCTTGAGCAGCGGCATACGGTGAGCCAGCCAGTGCGTGGAGCAACGAAACGAGAGCTCGAGTCGGTCGGAGGTTATTGGACTGGAGGATTCGCGTCGCAGCTGCGGCATGGGCTGTCCGGCTGCCCGTTGAGAGAGGTGGACCATGAGCTCGGGAGCGGCCTTAGCGAGCGCTGCTGGCGCTTTGAGCGCTTGCTCGAGTTTGGGACGGAGTCGGTGGATATCGTCTTCAGGACCGTTGGTATCGACTGTTGGCGAGAGAATACTCTGACGCTTCTCTCCTCGTGCCTCGAACAGTGCCGGTAGCAGGCGAACGCACCGTATTTCGACTGAATTGCCGTCGCAATGCCGACCGAGGTTGCGAGTTCGTTCAGTGAGTTCGTGTCGAGTCCAGCCGGCACCCGAAGTTCGCGAACGACGTCGATCTCGAGAGCATCGAACAGATGGATGATTGAGCCAGCAAGGCCGTGAATCGACCGCATGATCGAACTCCGGAACCGATTGCGCTCCTCGTACTCGCCGGTCGAGAGTTTTGCTGCGAGATCCTCGAGCTCAGTCCCCCACTCGATGAACATCTCTCGGAGTGTTTCCGGATTTTCGAGGGCTTCATCTGAGAGCTCGCCAATACAGTGAGCTTCCCTTAGAATGGCCGGCGGATCCTCCAGGGGCTCGAGGCGACTGTTAGTTAGAATTCAGTTGAGCAAACGCGGAGAGGCTAACGCTGTCGCGAAACTCACTCGAGCGGGGCTGGGTCGGCGCACCCTCACCGCGCTGGTGGTACCCCTCTCGGACGACGTCGACGTACTCGGTCGGCGAGGTGAGGCCGACGACGTCGGTACTGGTGAGAAACAGCGTGTCTGTCATCTCGTGTGACAACGACGTCGAATGGAAAAAAGATGAGGAGGGAGAAGGTTCGGTCGGCTCAGTCGGCGTTGACCGGCGGGTACGTCGCGGTCGGCTCGTCGGTGATCTCGCCGGGACTGTTGACGAACATCGCGTGTCCCATGATTCCGATCGCGACGAACGCACCGACGGGCACCGCTGCGGTCAGCGAGATACCCACCAACATCATCGCTGCGGTGATTCCGAGGAGTGCAACCGGGATTAGGCCGAGAACAATGTCGTAGTATCCAGTCATAATCTATTCTATTCTATGTAGGTTAGTGGTATAAGTGTTTCCCATAATTAGCCGATGATGGATATGTTTCTAACGCGTAACTGGGTGAGTGGGTTTTCGTAACTTATGAGTTGGTTACACGGCGAAGAACTCACGGGGCTGACTTGTCTGTCGGAATCGTTCCGTCCTCAAAATATCGGCTGAATCGGTTGATTGACTCATTCTATCTATCATAGCTGGATTTTAAGTCGGAAATAGTGAGAAACACTCCACCATCAGAACCATCTCGGTTGTTCATTTCTCGGCTTGGATGAACACGGTGTGTTCGTCCACGGAAAAGTCAGTGTGGTGACTGAAATGCTACAGAGGGAGGTTACGATCGTGAACGGACGTACACCGCGTAACCGGTCGGCCAACCGACGAACGTGAGCAGCCCCAGTTCGGTAATCACGATTCTTCTGTACATAGCAGATTGGCCCCAATTACAAAATCAGCTACTTAACCAACAGCGGGCACAGTAGAGGGGGTCCCGTTGGTTAACCATGCCCGGCAGTAGATCGGAGATAGAACGATGATCCAGATACTACTACGGAGGTATGTGAGCAAGTGATCGCTGCTCGAGCATTGGTCCTATCTGAATGGCCTGGCTGTCTCTGGTGAGTTCTATCGCTGTGAGTGTGGCGGCTAGTCGCATCCATGGGCCGACCATCGAATGCTCGAGTAATCGCGATGAATTCGGTGGCCAGAATAGCGTACTCCCAAGCGGATCATCAGGATCGCCGTAGCGATCGGGTGGAAGAATCGTCCCGAGCAATGCATCGACTGCGTTGAGGAGCGTCTGGCTCTCCTCGAGGACGGTCGAAATAACAGGGTCGTGGCGTTCGGTGGCCGTCTGGAACGACAACGCCAGGCGATACCCGTTCTTGTCGACACGGATAAGATCGAGCGCTTCGAGTCGGTCGCGGTAGTTCCTGACCGTCCGTGTCGAGACGTCTGCCCGATCAGCAAGCTCTCGTTGTGAGAGCCGACTCTTAGCGGTGAGCAGGGTGTGAACGATTCGGCCAACTGTCGGTGGGAGATCGGAGAGTAGCTGCGCAGGCTCGAGTGTTCCCAGCGCATAGCGGAGTTCGTCCGGTCGAAGCTCTCGGCGGTCGTCTTCGGTAGCGAGTTGCTGCAAGGCTCGAGTAGCGGCGTACGGTGAGCCAGCCAGTGCGTGGAGCAACGAAACGATTTCTCGAGTTAGTCGCAAGTTCTTCGACTGGAGGATTTGCGTCGCAGCCGTTGCGTAGGTGGCCCGGTCCCCTGTCGAGAGGGAAACGCGGACCGCGAATTCGGGAGCATCCTCAGCGAGCGCTGCTGGCGTCTCGAGCGAGTGTTTGAATTTCGGACGGGAGTCGGTTGATGTCTTCACCACGAACGACTACGGAACCAATGAGCGTCCCTAGCGGGTCGTCGGCATCGACGGTCAGCGAAAAAGCAATCTGTCGCTTCTCCGGTCGGTGCCGCCTCCCGCGGATTGATCGTCCGTCCATCCGATGTGAGAGTATGTCGAACGCAACCGATTGCGCCTACGAACTCGGCTTTCGAACGGTCGACACCGAGTACGCCGACCGACAGCTGCCGATCGATGGTACCGTTCCGTCGTGGCTATCCGGGGCATTGATCCGGAACGGACCGGGACGGTTCGAGTTCGGCGGCGAGCGCGCGACCCACTGGTTCGACGGCCTGGCGATGCTCCGCCGCTACGGGTTCGCGGACGGCACCGTTTCGTATACGAACCGGTTCCTGCGGACCGACGCGTACGCGGCCGCTGACTCCGGCCACGGCGCTACGGAGTTCGCAACCGGCGGCGATTCGTTCCGCCGAACCCTACGGTGGCTCCGGTCGCTCGGACCGCCCGAACCGACGGACAACGCGAACGTCCATGTCGCCCAACTCGGCGAGCACTTTGTCGCTCTCACCGAGGCACCGCGGCGGATCGCGTTCGACCCAGTAACGCTCGAGACCCGCGGCGAGTTTCGCTGGCGCGACGACATTCCGGAGCATCTGGCGACAGCCCACCTCCAGGTCGATCCCAATCGCGAGGAAACGATCGGCTACAGTACGGAGTTCGGGCGCTCTCCGAAGTATCACTTCTACCGGATCCCGCCCGGGCGTGCCGGGCGAACCCACGTCGCTACCGTCCCGGCTGCCGGCCCCGGATACGTCCACGACTGTTCGATCACCGACTCGCATATTGTCATCGTGGAGACACCGCTCCGGATCGCGATGGCGAAGGTACTGGCCCCGTGGAATAAAGGATTCCTCGATCTCCTCGAGTACGACGAAGGGACCGCAAGCAGGATCATCGTCGTCGATCGGGACGCCGAAACGCTCGTCGGGACGCTGGAAACGCCGCCGTTCTTCACGTTCCATCACGTCAACGCCTACGAGGACGGCAACGAGCTGGTCCTCGATCTCGTCGCGTTCGACGACGACGAGATCGTCCAGGCGCTTACCTTCGACGCCCTCTCGGAGAACGCCTTCAGCGCGGCTCCCGACGGCCAGCTAATTAGATTCCGACTCCATCCCGACGAGGGACGCGTCCGACGCTTCGAGCGGTACGACGGTGGGATGGAGCTCCCGACGGTTCCGAAACCGGTTCGGGGACGACGGTACCGGTACGCGTATGCACAGGCGACCGACAGGAAGGGCGCGAACGGACTGGTCAAACTCGACATTGAACGAGGAACGGCGACGGAATGGTGGGAACGGGGCGTCTACGTTGAAGAGCCGCGGATGGTTCAGCGCCCCGGTGGGACCATGGAGGACGACGGTGTCGTGATCGCGACGGCGCTGGACACCCGACGGGAGCGATCGATGCTGCTCGTGTTCGATGCGGAAACGTTAGTCGAGAGAGCGCGTGC
Source organism: Natronococcus amylolyticus DSM 10524 (assembly GCF_000337675.1). Lineage (GTDB taxonomy): Archaea > Halobacteriota > Halobacteria > Halobacteriales > Natrialbaceae > Natronococcus > Natronococcus amylolyticus. The sequence goes on from NZ_AOIB01000030.1 coordinate 52,151, forward strand.
ACCCCTGCCACACGCCGTTCCGTTCGGCTTCCACGGTCGATTCTTTCCGGAGGTGTGATACGGGTCCGGTCGAACGAGGACGTTCTGTTTCTCGAGTAATTCGAATCGACGGCGGCGGCTTATTTTCCTCTACCCTAACCCGCGCTCCGTACAAGATGGAACGACGGGGTCGTGGCGTTCGGTGGTCGTCGGGAACGACAATGCCAGTCGATACTCATTCTCGTCGATACGAATGAAATTGAGCGCTTCGAGTCGATCGCGGTAGTTCCGGATCGTCCGTGCCGAGACAGCCGCTCAGTCAGCAAGCTCGCGTTGTGATAGACAACTTTCTGCCGAAGCCGTCTATGTCTGCTAGTTCTATGAGGACTGAATATCTGTTCCATCCACGATCAGAGTTAAGTATGAACAGAAAAAAGTATTACCTATGTCAAGTAATACCCATTCTAACGGTGAGGAACGAGTTGTTTCTGTCACCGAAAAGGGCCAAGCAACGATCCCGAAATATCTCAGAGAAAAGCACGGAATTCCCGCCCCTGGTCGCGTCAAGTTCATCGAAAATGAGAATGGAGAAATCGTGATCCGACCAGTTGGATCGATGCGCGAGTTTCGTGGTATCGAACGAGACAGTGATGACAGTCGGCCTGCAACGGCACTTCTCCGTGAAGAGCGAGAGCGTGATAAAAAACGCGTCGATGAGCTAGTTGAGCGCTTTTCCGACGAAGCAGAGGAGAAATGACGGACACAGTTGTCTTTGACACGGAACCACTCATTGCCTACCTGGATGACGAGCCAGGCAGTGACGTCGTTGAGGAATGGATCGATCAGGTTGCGTCCGGTGAGATTGATGGATACATTAGTCCAGTGACTAAGACTGAAGTGCTATACGTTGGTTCTCGAGTAGGGTTTCGAACTGACAAGGTTCGAGCCAGCCTCAAACGTCTTGAGGAGATCGGCGTCACAGTCTATGACCCACGGGACTGTTGGGAGGCCGCAGCCGCGTTCAAAGAAGCCTATCCAATGGCGCTTGGGGATGCATACGCCCTGGCAACGGCTAACGCGGTTGATGGAACACTCCTTGTTGGTGCTGATAACGACTTCGATGAGTTAGAGGATCTTGTTGAGCGATTTCGCGACGACCCAGCTTGAGGTCTTATGATACCGGGGGGTAGCGAGCCATGCGAACGCGCTCCTCCCCTCCCTACCGCTCCCACTGGTCGCTCGCGGGTGCTGCGCTTGTGGCGCTACCGCAGCGGTATCTGTTCCGCCTGTACTGAGCACATGGCCCCGATCACAAGATTGTCTGCTTAACCAACAGTGGGTGCTAAAGAGAGGCATATGTTGGTTAACCTCGCCCAGTAGTAGATTGGAGATCGAACGATGATCCAGATGCTACGGAGTCGCGCGAGAAAGTGGCTGCTGCTCGAGCGAAGACCCCATCTGAACGGCCCGGCTACCTTCGGTGGGTTCTGTCGCTGTGAGTGCAGCCGCTAGGCGCAACCATGAGCCGACCATTGGATGCTCAAGTACTCGCAACGGGTCCGGTGGCCAGAACAGCACATTCCCGAGCGGATCGTCGGGATCGCCGTAGCGATCTGGTGGGAGAATTGTCTCGAGCAATGCATCGGCCGCGTCGAGGAGCGTTTGACTTTCCTCGAGGACGGCTGGAGCAACGGGCTCGCGGCGTTCGGTGGTCGTCTGGAACGACAACGTTAGGCGATATCCGTTTTCATCGATACTGATGAGATCAAGTGCCTCGAGTCGATCACGGTAGTTCCGGACCGTCCGTGTCGAGACGTCCGCTCGCTCAGCAAGCTCTCGTTGTGAGAGCCGACTCTCAGCGGTGAGAAGTGTTTGAACGATTCGGCCAACTGCTGGTGGGCAGGCGGAGGGCAATTGCTCGGGCTCGAGCGTCACGGTGTAACTGATTCCAGTGGACTCGAGACATCTACATTCGTGAATCTCTACAGGCCGGTCTGAGGGCGTGGAGAACGAACCGTTATTTCGATACTGCAGTCAGCCTTCACCAAGCTTCTCATAGAGGTGTTTCCTCATTTGCATGTTTTCATCTGCGAGTTCAGCAAGCACGGCTCAAAGCTCTTTGGCGGCCGCTTCCTCTAGAAGAGCGTCTACCGATTGACCATCGCCGACGGCCTCAATATCACCGCTAGCCAATACGGCAGCGACGATATGCTTGCAGGGGACTGTATCATCTGGGCAGCTACACTGACCGCTAACGTAGCTCCCCTCTGAGAGAGTGACCTGGACCTCGTATGGACGACTCCCCTGGACTGTCGCCTGAAGAGAATCGTCGACGAACTCGATACCGGTTACTGAGCCTTGTTCGTAGTAGCAGCTTCCTCGCTCATAGCGGCCTGGCTCGGTCACTTGTCGCAGTGTCTCGAGGTCAACTGAGTTAGCTGGTGTTTGTGTCTGGAGGCGGGGAAACGCATCTACGACAGGCTCATCTCCTGGGATAGCGGGATCAGCTGATCGGCGGTGGATCCATCCTTGCTCTGGCCATCCAATCGGGAACCACTTGGTCGGATCGCTCACGATGTCCCAACACGATCCAATCATTGGCGAGCTATCCTCAGGGAATATCCCCTTAATCGTTATCGTTCGTGGAGTCACACCGACCTCGAGTGTGACATCAGTCTGGTGTGTGTTGTCATCAGCGACTTGGGTGGCGTAGTTCGAGCGAATTTCGTCGAGTGCAGTGATCCCCTCGGCTGAGAACCCATGGCCAGTCCGCTCGAGTTCGAGCACCAGCTCAGCATATTTGTGCTTGTCGCGGTATTTGATCAACGGCCGATTGCTTCCGACTAATTCGGTCGGATCGTAGTCTGGGAGTCCTGTTCCAAACACGATCGGTGCGACTGGTTCGGTTGGAGTATTCGGCAAGCGGTTAGCTTCTGGCTGATTTTCGGCAGTTGACTCCCCAAATGGTGTCTCGAAGAGTCGGCCACAGGCTGGACAAACTGTACAGTTGAGTTCCTCAGTGTGCCAAGTGGTGTGTTCATGAGCCCGACACCAATCACAGGGGCGTCTCGTATCCTGCTCGGCCGTATTCCAGTCCCCGTCCCGAATCGGCGTCACTTGCTTGAGCTGAGTGATGACTCGTGATCGTCGCTTCTGGTGGCGTTCTAGTTGCAACCGGCATGAACGACACAGTTCAGAGTCACTCTCGCGAACAGTGGATGGCAGAACGAGGCGCTGAGTCTCCTTTTCGCCCTGCAGAAGGGACCCTTCTCTTCCGGTGAGTGATATTGGACGAGATTGGCTGTTGCCTGATGAGTCAGGGGGCTCATAGGCAACAATATCTGTTGCTGTGACCGACTCGTCTGGCACGTTCTCGGTCTCGTCAGCGAAGGCTCGTCCATATCGGCACCCATCGGGACCGATGATGTGCCACTTCCCAGATTCTGTTCGGCCAAATGTAGGCACGGTTGGTCGAAAGAACGAGCCGATTTCTCATAGAGTCTTCCAACCAGAACTGCTGACCATGGCCAAGCGTATCAGTAGATAGTAGTGCGGTTTCTTTATTCAGTATCGTCCGTGAATCTGAACTGGTCGATTCGTTATGTGCAGATGCGAATTGAACGCGGTATAGTTCGTACTTGTCTTCGAGTCGTGCTCAAAGACTCGTATATCGAGTCAGCAGTAGGAAACTCAGTTATCTGTCGACTCCTCTTGAACGAGCGCCATCGAAAACCCCTCGATTTCCTGTGCGAATTCGATATAATCCTCTGGTTCGACTGGTTTTTGGACGTAGTGATCCGCATCAAGCCCGTGCGATTTGACGATGTCCTCGCCCATTTTCGAACTCATGAGTACGACGACAGGAATCTCACGCAATGTGGGCTCATCATCCAGTTCGGTCAATACGTCTATGCCGCTTTTTCCGGGTAATTTCGGCTCGAGCAGGATGAAGTCAGGACGCGGATGATCCGTATACTCGCCACGCTGGTTGACGAAATCAAGGGCGGCGTCAGCATCGGAGACGGTGTAGAGGTCGTTCTTCAGTTTTGCGTCCTTGAATGATTCCGTAAAGAGGCGCGTATCCCCGGGATTTGGCTCAACCAGTAAAATTGTGACCAACTGATAGTTCTGCTCATCGTCTGAAGCCACTGTGAGCTATACTCGGTGAGCAGGTAAAGAACCATGGACAATGAGATTGGTCTGTCTTTTGTCTGTACATAGCAGATTGGTACCAGTCACAAGATTGCCTGCTTAACCAACAACGGATGCAGTAGAGGGGCTCCTGTTGGTTAATTACGCCGGTAGTAGATTGGGGATCGAACTTCTACGATGCGGAACTCACCCCCGGTGAGTTCCTCATCGTTTCCATCCTCTACGCTGATACGTTGTTCAGCATCAACCAAATTGCCGCTCTCCTCTCGCCGTGCTACAAGACGCTTCACAATCAGCTCAGAGACCTGGAGACCGCGTTTCTTCGAGGCTTCCCGACTGTCTGGGAGCGCATCTCCCAGACAGTCGATGGCCCAACACAGGTCGATGAAACACAGCAGGTCTGTTCCGGCTTCAAGGGCCAAGAGCCGCCGCGGGAGGGTCTCGACCGCGGCGGCTCGTCCGAGGGTGGACGAACGCGCTGGACCGGAGAGCAGGGGGATGAGATGACGCTCGTCGCGGCCTGCCGCGACGTGCTTCGCGTAGTCTCGGCCTAAGAGGGAAGTGACTACGAGGATGATTTAGGCCCAGTTATCAAGGAGGCGGACGACCTCTCCCAGCCACTGGGAGAGGTCTGGACTGATGGACTGCCAGCCTACCGAGGCATGGAGTACGATCACCGGTACGTTGTCCACGACGAGGGATATGTTTCCGAAGACGGCGTTCATACGAACCAAGCAGAGTGTCTCTGGTCGCTGCTCCAGCCGTGGTTAGCGAAGTTTTGCGGCCTCTCCAAGCAGGGCTTGGAGCAGGCCGCTCGCACCTACGGCTTCCTCCGGTCACTGAACCTTACTGGAGCACCGATTCACGGACTGGTTGACTGCATCGCCGTCAACGTATTCCGCTAGATTACGGAAGAGCGAGCCAATTAGAGTCTACTGCGGAGTTCTTCGAACTCATCGTAGGTAAGTAGGCCGCTATCAAGGAGTCCACGAAGATCTTCCAATTGTGTTGTTTCCTGTGGTTCTATCTCGATGTCTGACCCTGTGTCTTCTTCTGCACAACTGTGAATTGTTTCTCGATATAGCGTAGAGTAGGCAGAAAGCTTCCTGAAGAGCATAACCATTAGTATTGGAATGAAGATAATCCCGAAAATGAGAAGTGCGTCTATCTGAGCGCTAAATACGATCCCAGTCTGCTCTGCGGGGATTCTTGCTTGAATGAGGTCTACCGCAATATCATAGAAACTGCGAAGTACAATAACGATAAGTAGACCCTTAGTAACGATTGGACCAGCGTTCTCTGGGTTGAATTTCGCAAGGCCAAGATAATAGCCGGCAAATGCCGAAAAAAGGACTTGAAGGGGTGCTATAATGAGTGTAAATCTTACTATTTGTTCTATTAAAATTCCGCTTTCACTGAATTGCTGGCCGAGCAGAAGAAGGAAATTCATTACGACCGCAAATCCGAGTCCAGCGGCGGCTCCGTATACAGCTCCGTCAATCACAGAATTGAAAAAACGACTTCGGTAAGCATAGATCCAAACAGCAAGCAGTTTACTTATTTCTTGGATTGGTACCCATATTAGAACGAAAAACAGTATGATACCAGCAGTCCCAACTTCATAGATCGGCATAAACATCAAGAAAAAGTTAATCGAGAGTGTAGCAAATGCCATTCCAAGGACAAAAGTAATCATAACGGTCCTAAACGGGGTTCGCTGAGTCCCATACCGGTGCCAAATGTATCCGGTGAGAAGGAACGCTGAAGCAAACGATAGTGGGAACAGAGGCTGAACTGCAGTCAAATAGGCAATGAAGACAACTAGGGTTGACGCCTGGATAAGCACCAATGTTATGAGATACAGGGATAACCACACTAGCGGATTACTTTTTATCCCCTGGTAGAGCCGTACAGCAAGCCGATCAATCCGTGTCCGAATTTTCCAACTCGAAATTTCATCAAGATTTACATGAGGTACGTCATCAAAGGCCTCTGCAATTGGATCAGCCTGAGAAGAACGGTCCCTCATAACGTCTAACTCTGGTATCTGATTGGGGGATCCAGATGAGTCGCTTATTTCCTTCCAGATAGAACCAGTAACATAGTGTATCGATAGCAGGAAATAGAAGAAAATTGGACCAATAACAATAACTGAGATAAATTCGAAGAGTTCTATTGCTACCTGAATCATCACGACTGCAGTCATAAGCAGAGTTATTATTACCAGGACACCTCTCAGATAGCTCCGGTTGAAAAATACTGACGGACCAGTCAAACCATCTATGCTTTCCCATAGCCGCCCTTGTTCTGTGAAATTTCCAATCGCTGCAGGATAGAAATATATCAAAATAACCGCAGGAAGTAGATAAGCGCTTGTAGCAGAGTCAAAATCGATGACCTGCGTAAATGCTCGTCCCGTAATTCCTCCAAGAGTAGACGAGAGAACCACAAGCGGAGCGACAAAACAGATAATCGAAATTATCAAACCTTTGAATCCTACTACGCTTAACTGTTTCCAACGTCCCCAATCAGTGAACTCTGGAAATCCTGACGGGTCATGCTTTTCGTTGATAGTTTTTTGAACAACGTATATTAAATAACCGTTGACAGGAATTGATGCGAGTAGAAGTGGAAGCAAGTACTCTTGCTGGACGCTGATTGGAACAACTCCAAGTCCTGGAAGAGTCATTTCTCCCTCGTAACCGAGTTCCGGATACTGAAGATAATTCATCGAGAGAGTGTCAATACCGATTACGAGCGGGAATAGTAGATACCCTCCGAGTAGAATTGTTTTGAGAGGATCGTTACTCGTCAGCGGATAGCGTAATCCAGCACCAAGCAACTGTGTGAACCGCTCGTTAAGAATTCTTCCAAGTGTCTCCTCAACCGCCTGGATAGACACTATCTTGTCCAATTCCGCTTCTTTATTCGAGTCTGATTCTTTGTTCGTGTCCATGATCTTTATGCGCTGAGCTCGTTCAGGTAGGTCACCTTACTTGGAATGAGGAGAGGATTGTGTGTACTGCTTCTATATCTTGCTCAGTTACGAGTCGCATCTGTATAACAACGACGTACGATCGATCAACTGCGACTCCAACGATGTTGATCAGAGAGGTCTCTGTTCCACCACACCTACCAAGCTCCTGATATTGGTAGCCATATCGCTCATCTTCAAATGAACCCCGTCCAAGATCAGTACAATCTGCATCGACAAGCTGATCCAGAATACTGTCTGGCTCAAGTTTGAGTGTACTTGACGCTAGGATCTCGACACCTGGCGTATCGAATCCCTGGTGGAACTCCCTCAGATCAGGAGCTGCCCGCAGATACGGACCGACGTCAAGTGGGTCTCCGGCGACATCACCCCACTCTACCGGAACATCAACTTGAATGAGTTCAGTCTCATCGACAATCGTTTGATACTGACTGTAGCCGGTCTCAACATCTGGTTCTTCAGACGGTTCCTCGATCAGTGTTTCTGCCGCAATCGGTTCCAGTTCGCGACCGTTGATTTCACCGATCAGTGTCTCAACTGTCTCTAATCGGAGCACCTGAATGGCTAATACATCATCAGAATAGCGCGAACGGAGAATCTGACAGTATTCGGTTATCAAACCGTCCCGTCCCAGTGAAAGACCCTCCATTTTGACAATTATATCACCAGGCTGAACACCTGTTCTACTGGCTGGTGAACCCGACGCCACTGACACAACCCATATCCCGGACAGCGACCCATCCTCACTTCTGTACCCTAGACCATTGATTCCAATTGAATGGAGACTCTCTCCTTCCTGTAGGCGTGCAATGATTCTACGGCCCCGATCAACACTGACAGCCAAATTACGATTTAGGTCCGGATTCCCGCCGTAATTAACGCCGACGACACGACCGTCCTCGGCCACAAGCGGTCCACCAGAATTCCCAGGGTGAGTTGTAGCGGTATGTACTATTGCTGATCCGACCGATGCCCACTGATGTTCGTACGGAATATTTGCCTCCACTACGGAACCATCCGTAACTACGTATTCTGGATCAGACGGATCGGCGAGCGGGTACCCAAGCGACCAAACATCAAGACCTTCTGTGACTTCGTTCTCATACCACTCAAAATATGAGAAATCCTCGCCATCAAGTTCAATCACAGCGAGATCTGAGCAGGGGGCAACGCCTATGACTCTGGCATTGAATCTGTCGTCGGTGGCACCACCAATGTACGCTCGAAGTGTTGCCATACCCGTTACGACATGATCGTTGGTAACCGCAATCCCGGCAGGATCGATAAGGAATCCAGAACCAGTTGCAGCGAACTCCCCTTCTTCTTCGGGGTAAACGTACGCACCCTCAATGTTAATGAACACCGTCGCAGACTGTGCCTCTTCGACACTCGCCACTGCGGACTGAGCGGCGACCGGCGTACTGCTCCCCGTCATCGCAACCGCAGCTGCGCCCCCGCCAATCCTAACGAATCGACGACGGGACACCCCTGATGCTATCTTATTTTTTGTTACTCCTTCACTTGGCTCATTAGTAGCTGGCATGATCAATTCCGGATCAACCAGAACACCACGCTACCCGATTCAATCACTTGAATTATCATCTTTCATCAATCTCCTGAGGATCACTTCTCGTACACTTACCGAGGTATTAAATGTAGATTTGAAGACAATTGCTAAGTCTACTGGGTAATAGTGTCGGCCACCATCCAGCTTAGTACCGTCCCAAGTTTACTCTGAGCGTGTCATAGAAAGCGTCACGTACGAAGCAGCAGGATGCGGAAAGTGTGTCCAGCACCAGCGCAACCCTGCAAGACGTAGCTTCGGTAGACGATTTCTTGAATGTCGCGGCTACCGAGACAGTACCGCTGTTCGAGCACCTTGAGTTCGAGTTTCTACTGGAGTACGACGTGTTCGCCCCCGCTTCGAGGGGGCGAACACGAGTTCACCAGCCACCAGACCTGTTTCGCGGCTTTCTGCACTGCTACTACAAGGACATCTACGGCACACGACCGGTTGCACGAGAACTCCAGCACGGCCTCGTTTGGTACTACTGCGGACTCGACAAACCACCTTCCAGAGACACGATCGAGCGGTTTCTCACCGACCTCGAACACGTCATTGACGATGTCTTCGACATTCTCGTCGAACGGTGGTACTTCTTGCACGTTCGTGATGAGTGCGATAGTATCATCAGATTTGTTCCTTCCGATTGCGATTGTTGGCTGGCTGAAAATGCCGGCGACGGTAAAGAGGAGCCCGCCACTAGTCGCAAGTAGCTGGCGTCTGGATCGATCTAGACTCACACTAGATACATAGCATTCGTCGACAAAGCACAAGGTGATCGTCTCACCTGGAAAGCAGTTCCTATAATATTACTTAGAATCGAGGCGAACCGCCTCAGTACATCACTAGCGGGAATTTTCCTATTACTGGAAGAAGAGAATAGATTCACTGTTGACGAGTGGCGTTCACCTCACAGATGAACGGCCGGTTCATGCTGGTCACATCGCCTTGAACCGTGATGCTCAGAGACCCATCTTGGAAAACTCCTCTTAATGCAGTACCTTCGACAATTGCTGCTGGCATCGGGAGCGAAATCCCGGGTGCGATTTCGGTTTCGGTATTGATTAGATTTAACGCTGCTGCCTCGGCCGTGTGACTATTGGTCAGTTCTCCCTGTAATTCATTCCCGTCAGTCCGTAACTCCCAGTACTGGAACAATATTTCTCTTCCGTCAGCCGAGTCTACTGCCGGGTAAGATGACCACAGATCTAACGCCCCCTCAGCTCCTGGATCCGCTGAAAACAAATAAAAACTGAACGGATTGTTCTCAGTTACACCTCCAGCACTTTTTGGAGCATCAAATACTACCCTTGCGGGGAATTGGTATTCACGAGCTCCCTGTGTCTGTCCATACGGATCACGGTACTCAACTTGGGTCACAGCTGTACCCTCGTAGATCTCCTGCTGAGACTGCGCTGCAATGGGATTAGTCGTTATCCCAGCTAACGCCATTACAGCCGCAGCTGTCCCTCCAGCCCTGAGGAACGTTCGACGCGATAGTCTCGTTTCGAGACCGCCAGATCTGTGACTGGCAGTGGGTATTGTTTTGATTCCCGTTTCGAGCTTCGTTGATGAATTTGACATATCTCCCACAGCAATCCATGCCCTCCACAATAATATATTTCACACAATCCGATCCTGTATAATTGAAACTACTATATGTCACACTCAACGTTGTGGCAATGACCTATTCATAAGCATCTTAGCCATTTTGAGTTACGCTAACCCGTTGCTCCAAGGTTAGTGGGTTGCTTCTCGGTTGTCGATCAGCCGACGAAGACGTCAGCATAACTCTCGTCACCGCAGCTATTTTGGTCACTAGACGGATGCATTGCTAGCCTAAACGCCTGTTCCTGAGAATGCGCCAGGAAACGGCGACAGCGACTCAACGAATGGATTTGCGATTCAAAAAGTTGGCTGGCGCTCAAACTGGCTGGTGTTCTCGGAGAACCCTGATTCGATCTCACCTACTCCCTCGGTGAACTCATCGATGCTGGGCTGATCGCACGAACGGGAGCACCAGAGAATGGAGACGGTCGGCAAACGTTCTATCGGATCACCCACATCGGTCGTCAGGGGTCGCGGCAGATTATCGAAATATCACCGGAGCAGATCCACAGTAACTCCAGAGAGGGGAGAGGTGGTCTGAATCCTAGTCGACTGTACACCAAAGCGCTTGCTGCTCGAGCTGTGGACCCATTTGTACGGTCTGGTTATTTTCATTGACCCCTCTTGCAGTGAGCGCAGCGGCTAACCGCATCCATGAGCCGACCATTGGATGCTTAAGTACTCGTAACGGATCCGGTGGCCAGAACAGCACATTCCCGAGCGGATCGTCGGGATCGCCGTAGCGATCTGGTGGGAGAATCGTCTCGAGCAATGCATCGGCTGCATCGAGGAGCGTCTGGTTCTCCTCGAGGAGGGTCGGAACAACAGGGTCGTGACGTTCAGTAGCCGTCTGAAACGACAGCGCCAGACGGTATCCGTTTTCGTCGACACAGATGAGATCGAGCGCTTCGAGTCGGTCGCGATAGCTCCGGACCGTCCGTGCCGAGACGTCTGCTCGGTCAGCAAGCTCACGTTGTGAGAGCCGACTCTCAGCGGTGAGAAGAGTGTGAACGATTCGGCCAACTGCTGGTGGGAGATCGGAGAGTAACTGCTCAGGCTCGAGCGTTCCCAGTGCACAGCGGAGTTCGTCCGGCCGGAGTTCTCGTCTCTCGTCCTCGCCGGCGAGTTGTTGCAGTGCTCGAGCAGCGGCGTACGGCGAGCCGGTCAACGCGTGGAGCAACGAAACGATCTCTCGAGTCAGTCGCAAGTTCTTGGACTGCAGGATTCGCGTCACAGCCGATGCGTAAGCCGCCCGGTCGACCGTTGAAAGGGAAACACGGACTGCAAATTCTGGAGCGCCCTCAGCGAGCGCTGCTGGCGTCTCGAGTGATTGCTCGAGTTTCAGGCGGAGTCGGTGGACGTCTTCTCCGCGAACGACCATGGAGCCAATGAGCGTCCCCAGTGGGTCATCGGCGTCGACGGTTGGCGAGAGTGCGCTTTGGCGCTTCTCTTCGCGAGCTTCGAACAGCTGGCGGTAGCAGGCGAACGCACCGTATTTCGACTGAATTGCCGTCGCAATGCTGATTGTGGTAGCGAGTTCCTTCAGCGAGTTCGTGTCGAGTCCGGACGGTACTCTGAGTTCGCGAGTGACGCCAATCTCGAGAGCATCGAAGAGATGGATAATCGACCCGGCAAGACCATGAGCCAACCGCATGATCGATCCACGGAACCGATTGCGATCCTCGTACTCGCCGGCTGAGAGTTTCGCCGTAAGGTCCTCGAGCTCAGTTCCCCATTCGATGAAGGCTTCACGAAGCGTTTCGGGATCCTCGAGAGCCTCATCCGAGAGCCCGCCGATACAGCGAGCATCCCGAAGAATCGCCGGCGGATCTTCCAACGACTCGAGGCGACTATCGGTGAGGACTCGGTTGACCAACCGCGGCGAGGCTAACGCCGTCGCGAGACTCACCACGTACTGCAGGGGCCCACTGGCCCGAACCGCGACCACGGTTTCCTCCCGATCGCCGTCGAAGCTCACATACCGAGTGTGATCCGGAGCGTCTGCTTGATCCTCGAACGGCGCTTCGACGAGAGTGATATCGCCGGCTTCCCCACAGCCAACGGCGCCGGCGTGCCCTGGACGGTCAAGGTAGGCCGTCCGGTAGGGGTTGCTGTCTGTACTGCCGTCATCCCCCTCCCCTCGTGTGCGCGGGGTTACACGGCACTGTTGGTCGGATGTTCCGGTGTCGCTCACGGCCTCGGTCAGTTCCTGCTGCCGACCGATTTGGGCGTCGAGCGTGGCGAGTAGCTGTCGGCCAGCCTCGAGCAACTCGACAGTCCGATCGTCGGCGGGGCCGAACTCTGCGATGAGTCCAAGCTCGGTGAGTGAGTTCTGCTCGGAGACCAGCAGTTGGGAGATTCGACTGCGGTCGACGTCGTGCATCGCTCGCAGGGCGTGCCTCGAGAGCGTCTGGGCGGGTTCATCCTCAAGTTGTCGGAGGAGTTCGACCTTGCGGCCGTCTGGGTCCAGTACCTCGAGTGCTCGCTCAACTTGGTCCCCACTTGGATGGTGTGTCTCTCGCCACTCGCTCACGCCGGGCAGTTCTTCGCGGTGCTCTCGAGCGAGCCAGTGCTGAGTGCGGCCACTCGCGACGACGCGGATATCGAAGCCGGTCGCAAGGACGGCCAGCAGTCGACAGACCGACTCGCGTTTTCGTCGTGGGGCGTCTTCGAACGCGCGGTCGATTGTGATTGTGAGCGTCGGTGGCTGGTCGTCGGCAACGTTGGTGGCGAAGAACTCGGCAGTCGCGAACAGGTCCTCGAGACTCGCATGCCCCTGCCCGAGGTTTGGCACGAGGTCGGCCGCGAGTCGCCAGGCTTCTCGTCGGTTGCCGCGGGCGACCTCGAGTATTCGTGAGCGCAACCAGTAGGGGATTTGCTGGTCCTCGAGTGCCCCGTAACACTCGGGGACAGTCCGGCCGTCGGCGAACCGACGGACGGCGCGGATGAATCGATCTCGAATCGACTGCTGGTCGAACAGCTGGGCCCAGAGTTCGGAGACTGGGTCGGTATCGATCTCGAGGCTGGCCGCTGGTGAGAGCGGCGGCTGTTGTGTGGGTGTGAGTCCCGCGTCGGTCACGGTGGGCTCACCTCGAGTGAGAGTCCGAGTGTGTGCTGGGAGCGTGCTGACTGGCGAGTGGGGTGGCGTGCCATCGAGTCCTGGAGGCGACGGTGGAGAGTGCGGACAGCCGAGCGCAGTGGCTCAGGGGCTGTCGGCGCGAGTGTGTGGCAGGGATCTCACCGAGATGGGACGGGCATCGCCCGTGGGTCGGTGGCCCTGTTGGTCGGGGGACTCGAGTCAGTGAGTTCGGGCTCGAGGACGACCAGTCGGGTCTGCTGGGTGGCCAGATCAGCGCGGGTGCCGAGTCGGCACTGTGCGAGGAGTTCCGTACAGCCGATTGTTGGGTGACGGATGGTATCGGGACTGCAGGTCGGACAGTAGGGGCGATGGATCGCCCACTGGTCTGCGTCGGCTGGGCGGGCGGCGAAGACGGTCGCGCGGTCGCCTTCTTGGAGGGTGTCCCCGCAGTGTTGGCACGCAGTGGGTTGGGGACCGACTGGGAATCCTTGAAGAAGTTGGATGGGGGTAGTGGCGACTTTCATTGGTCGTCACCGTTGGAGAATGCAGAGGAGAGGCTCGAGTAGAGGTGTTGTGTGGTGAAGCCGCGTTCGGCTTTGACGTACTCGATCCAGTCGTAGATGCGTTGGTTGTGGGTGCCGAGGTCGTAGCGGCAGGTTCGGTCGGCGTCGTGGATGACGTGGACGGTTTCGTCAGTGGTTCGGTAGACGTGGTGTGCGTCCTTGGTGTCGATACCGACGAGGAGGTAGTTGGGGTGGTCGGTGCGACTGCGAGCCGAAACGGTTTCGGGTGTGCGTGGTTGAATTGACATTGGTCTGTAGGCTCAGACCGAGGTCGGCTGTTGGCGCAGCCGGCCAAGCGTTTCTCGGCTACCCTCGATCTCTATCAGAAGTTACTACATACGGTCACATAAAGGTAACTGTATCCAGTCACGATACTGCATCCAGTAACTATTTGGAGGTAGACACTGAGTACAGTAATGAATGGCGACGAAAAACCAACAGCCAGAGATGGCTGATGACCAATATCGAGGACTGCTTACCGAGCGTGAGCGTGAGATCCTTTCCGGAGATGCCGACGTCTCGGATAATTACCGATATCGAGTCGTGAGTCGTATCCGGACAAAATTAGAGACACTGGAAAAAGACGTCGCTGTTCTCGAAGAAAATCATCCGGGTCTACATAGCGAACTCCTGGAAATCGTGTGTGAAAATAGTAACTCTGGACGAGAATAAAACTACTAATAGCCACTTGGACTTTAACCATTAGAATTTCGACGTTTGATTGCCTTAGGGGGAAACGAGTAAGCACCTTATCCCTCAATCGTTACGTGCCATTGATGAGAATACCGGATTAAATAAATCACTTCACCAGTTTTCCCACCGGAGCAAAATCGCGACTACAAACGTGGCCTAAGAAACGACTGCGCCGAGATTGCCCAAGTGATAGATGCGCGGTCCAGCCTGTTGTGAACCGTCTTGAAATATCATCGCTACACATTTCATCCAATTGCCAATTTCTGGAAACACGATGTTCAGAAAACATTATGCCCCAGCTCTGATTTGTTGGTTATATCCATGGGTCAAACTCGCATCGCCAATACCGATCCAGACCCTGTTTATCTTCGCTACAAAGAGGTTCAGGGCACTGAGATTACTGAGCGGACGCTTGACAGCGAGGTGAGGGCACGGAACGTCCTTGATGTAATAAAGGGTCTCGATCGCCAGACTAAATCTAGTTCTGTAGAATTCGATCTCGACTTGGATGCCAACCCGGATATGTGGGTTTCACACCTCCTTGAAAACTATCCTGATCCACCGGAGGTGTTCGACTCGTCGCTCATAAACAACTTCTGTGATAGCCTTTATACTTCGGCTCGTAAGCCCGGAAAGTACGCTATTCTTATTGTCGTGGCCAACTCGGTCATTATCTGTCATACTGATTCCAAAGAAAAGACAATAACGACGGAAGCAGATGTTCTTGAGCGTTTGCTGGATACGGATAATGTGGACAAGTACGTCCGGTTCAAGAGAGAGCGCGATGGCCTCACTGCCTATCACTTTGAGCGTAACCAGAACACGAAGTCCTTTTCCGAGTGGCTGGGGCTTCAACCGGAGGAAATCGCTTTTGAGGAAGCGGGTGATATAAAAATATATACCCATCAAAAAGATGCAACTAGTATCTTCCAGTATTCCCGTGATGAATTTGTACATAAGTTCCTACTGGAGGAGTCACATACCCTCGTTTCGGACATTCTACGGTTCCCGGACGGGGACGAGTTCCCGGTTAACCAAGTGAAATTGGGCCGCCGCTCATACGAGACTGTAGACGAGTTCTTACAAACATTCTACAATATCTACTATGACCTCCAGACTTACCGGACAAAGTACGCGGACCTCACTGAGTCACTGGGGTTGTGGAATGGGGGCATCACCGACTACAATTCGAAGGTAACGAGAGGGCTAGACAGCGAAATCCTTCTAAAGAAAGAACACGACAGACTCAACATCATTTTCGCGGACAATTTCATCGACCTTTCGGCGGGCTGGCGACTGGAACTCCTCTCGAATTTCATCAGCGGTGATAAAACTCGGCTGTACCACGTCGGATCCGGATTCACTGAAGAGCCACAGACCATTGGCCCGTTCCTCATATATAACAAGGCTAGTGGCGATTTTGAGCGTCTGAACGAACTCTATGATATCATCTCGAATTTCAACACGGGGGATACGATGGCGAATATCATCTCGCACGTTATTTTCGACACCGCTGCTGAGTGGTTTGATGGCCCCGAAGCACACTTCTTCGACCAGTTGGGCGAAAAATGTGTTGAAAACCTCGATGCAGAAGGTGTAGTCATACCAGAAGAAGGAAACATCATTGAGTACAAGTCACGAGACTGGTTTAGCGGCATCGACAACGACGAGTTGGCCGATAAAATCACTAAAGAGATACAAAACGATACGACGTTGCTAATTGGCGGGATTGAGGACCAACAGACGATTCGTCCTCTTTCGCGAAACCGTTTCGATCCTGACCGAGACAACGACATTCGGGAGACACTACTCAGCAAAAACGGCAATCACTCTACCATCAACTTCTCCACTCTCCCAGTTCGAGAGGACGAATGTCTGACTGTCGTTTTCAGCATAAAGAGCGATATGGAGACCGATTTCAGCTTTATCGAGACTCCTTCCTAACTAATTTTTTCGGAAGAAACACCGCGACCACGAGCACAGTTCCGAAGATAACAGCGTCCACATCGGTATTTTCTAGGGTTGGCCATCAGTATGTGGCTACCGCTGCGAGCTACTTGTTTTTGTCACTGTCGGGTCATAGGGTATGATACGACCAACCCCAAGTTCATCGGCTTCGCTTACGGAAGTCGAAGAGTATGTACCGAAGAGCCAAAGCCCCTCGTTAGGTGTGCTCTTGACCGCGTCTCAATACCGTTGGGTTCTTTCTCACCAGGGATTATAGTACTCTCCAGAAGTCTTTGCTCACAGCTACTAATGAGCTAATACTGACCGACAGATAGCGGCTTGTTCTGTTAGTCCGTAGTGCAAAAACTTCCAGATTCTACTACAATCAGTGGACCCGGATTTGGGTCAGATACCCATTAGCCACTCTTAGAATATCCCATACGGCGCGAACTTTAAGCCAATTCCAGTTTCGAAGTCCGCTAATAGCCTGTTCTTTCGGCGGCGAGCCTCTGGTGGAATAACTTGGAACTGTACTCTCTCCCCTTCACAGACTTCAAATGATGAAATCGACAAACGGTGAGAGCTACCTTCCTGACTACGAGTCCAACTATATTACCCCTGTTTTCCTGGAAAACCTCAATAACGGCACGTACGCTTCACCTCTGAATACATGGCTTCCAGCAGATTGTAATTACAAACAAAAATAAAGTCACAACGATCAATAAGGGAAGAATGCATCGCCTTAGTAGCCCTTGTTCCATAGGCTTGATGAAAGGCAACTTCATATAAATAGTTATCAAACTAGAGTTATGTATTGGAGTACCTTTCTCAATAACAGATACTATGTAGCGATTCTTGTGCTTGTTGTTGCAGCAGGAGTCCGTTTCAGCCGTTGGGTACTAGAGCTTCTCTCGTATGTTGATTTTCTTGGTCCGATAGCTCTTGTAATTCTAGGAACTGTATTGACACCTCTGCTGGATGCGGTCCTTCTCGCTATAGAGATCAGTGTGTTATTTTATTTGGGTATCTGGGTTACTCCAAGACTTACAAAAGCACCTCAATGGGCCCAACCAATAGCCGCTCTTAGCACTGGATCTGTCGCTCTTGGTTATGTTCTGAGGGATTATGCCTTTCCGGGGGGAGACCCAATCGTTCTACTCTTGGGGGATGCTACCATGATTGTCGGCTTACTTTGTGCCCTTATTTACACTTTGTTCGCATACGGTGAATCAGGAAAAGAACGGATAGCTATCATGCCTGTACTGACTATTTTTGGCATTTTAACAGGATATGTCATCACACTGATTTTGCGATTCTCTCCTCTTCTGGAGATTTTGATCTTCATAGCTGGTGTGTATCTCCTTGTTTCGGAATCAGGAGGAAGACAGTCTGACGTTCAGATTGTGGATTTATTTGATGAACATGTGATCGGGCTCGGCACTGCACTTCGTGAAGGCAAAGGAATGATTATTCTTATTACCTGTATCATTGGAATGGCGATAGGATCGGTTAGTATAGTTGGCCCAGTATTCGTAGGGGACTTCACTACTCTTGGGTTCGCTGCAACAAATATCCAGTCACTTTACAGTAGAGTGTTCATGATTTTCACAGGTCTCTACTGGCTTCGAACACTCCAACGACTATCATATTGGGGGCAATACAGGCAAGGGAAGGGACCAGCGGGAACACCTCCAAGACGTTTTGGTGGCGTCTTAGCAATTCCTTCTATCATCTACGCCTTCACAAAGTTCCTCATCCCTGTGTTTCCTGGTGGCGCTGAGGTTATTCCTTCACTGGTTTCAGTAATAGTCATAGTCTGTGTGAGTATAGGATTCCTTTATTTTGCTCATGCACTGTTCTTTCAGCAGCCGTTTCACGCGTTGCTACCCATTGTCGGAGAGCCGAATAATATTCAAAATGAAATGAGAACTGCTAGTATTGCCTTCGTGGCACTGTCTAGTTCTGCACCTCCTCGATCGGCGTCTTTCCGTCGAGAGCTTGGTGCGGTCTCTGGCGGTTGTAGTAGTGCATGAATT
>NZ_AOIB01000031.1 GCF_000337675.1 Natronococcus amylolyticus DSM 10524
GGCCACAGCGGCGAGGTACCTCCCGTACCCATCCCGAACACGGAAGATAAGCTCGCCAGCGTTTCGGGGAGTACTGGAGTGGGAGACCCTCTGGGAAATCCGATTCGCCGCCACCACTCATATCGGCGACCGACAGTGGTTTAACGACGGTTCGATTCCGTCGGTCGGCATTACAGCGGCCACAGCGGCGAGGTACCTCCCGTACCCATCCCGAACACGGAAGATAAGCTCGCCTGCGTTTCGGGGAGTACTGGAGTGGGAGACCCTCTGGGAAATCCGATTCGCCGCTCCCTTTCATACACTTCAGTTACCGAGAGTCGAAACGCCGACCACGGTAGCTGTTATCCTTCCCACCGAGAGCGGTCAGCAGACTCGCTGTCGGTCGAAACAGACGTTGCCTACGATCGACCACGTACGATATCGCCAAGAGTCGAGTGTCCGCAGAGCAATCGCTTCGCTCCGACTGGACACCAGCGAGACCGGTGCTACTCGCCCTCGAGCGGCTCCCCTCGCCGGTCGATTCGCGTCGCCGGGAGGCCCGCTCGCTCGGCGTGTTCGCGAACGGCGTCCGTGCCTTCGGCTCGATAGTGACAGAAGGTGCCCGTGATCTTTCCGTTCTCGTTCGTCAGTACTTCGGAGTCGACCCACCGGATTCCGACCCCCTCGTCGCGGAGTTCCTCGAGAGTCTCTCCCGACTGCTCGCCGGCGGCCTCGAGTTCGGATTCCGTGATTGGGTCGTCGAGCGCGCGGAGGATCAGGAAGTCCTCTAAGTCGCTGTCTGTCATGTTCCATGTTATCTCTCAACGTCATCTCTGATAAGCATTCGTTCGATCCGGACGGTCGTGTTTAGTTAAGGCTAAAGGATGAGGCGGGGTGATTTTCAGCTGGTTCATGGCGAAAATCGCCCGCCTCAGTGGTTGTAGCGACTGGATCGAATTAGGGTTTGTGGAGCGAGAGCGGACACCGCGTCGTCTGATGGAACTGGGTATTCGACTCCATCTTGCGGGGTTATCGCTTTCGAATACCATCTCTGAACTTGAGAAGTTCGGTGTCGAACGGTCGCGGAAAGCTGTCCACGACTGGGTGCAGAAAGCCGATCTACAGCCCGCCAGCGACGCGAGTCCGGATCACGTTGCGGTCGACGAGACAGTGATCCGAATCAACGGTCAACAGTTCTGGCTGTACGCTGCTGTCGATCCCGAGACGAACGATTTCTTGCATATGTAGCTCTTTACAACGACTACAACGGCATTGACTCAACGGTTTCTGCGAGAGCTTCGTGAGAAACATGACGTCGCTGACGCCGTGTTTCTCGTCGATCAAGCACACCATCTAGCGGCTGCATTGCAACGAGCCGGGCTCCGATTTCAAACCGAACGTCACGGAAGTCGGAACGCTGTCGAACGTGTCTTTAGGGAGATAAAACGACGCACATCCTCATTCAGCAATAGCTTTAGCCACGTCGATCCAGCCACCGCTGAAACATGGCTGCAAGCCTTCGCAGTCTGGTGGAATTCGCTTAATTAAACACGATGATCCGGACGGACCGACTATGCGACCGTTCGGACCTCGACCCCGCAATCGATCCAAACGTTCTTGCCTTCGAGCGTGACACGTTACCAAAGGACGACTCTATCGATGAAACTCACCGTCAAACCGCTCGCCTCGAACCAGCGGGAACGCTCCGTCGCCGTCCTCGAGCGAGACGTGATGGCCTCGCTCAGTGTCGAATCCGGAGAGTACGTCGCCCTCGAGGGGCCAACAGGGGAATCGACCATTGTCGAGGTGCTGTCGCGGCCGTCCGAGGAGCGGGCGGAGCGAACGATCCGTCTCGATCGGGAGGTCTCGGAGCGACTCGACGTCGATACTGGAGAACGTGTCCGTGTCGAACCGGCCGAGGTCAGGTCGGCCGAACGGGTCTCGATAGCGTTACCCGACGACGTTTCCTCCGCCGAGGCGCTCGAGTTCGCTCAGCGAGATGCCCTCGTCGGCCGCGTCGTTTCGGACGGGGAGACGGTACGAATTGACGCCGAAGCCTCCCGATCCGTTCCGATCGAAGTCGTCGACGTCGATCCGGCCGATCCCGCCGTCGTCGAGGAGTGGACGTCGATCGTCATCGCTCCCGAACCGGCGGCGGTCGACGAGGAGGACTGCGATGCGACGGATCCCGTGGTGACCTACGACGACGTCGGCGGCCTCGCGGACGAACTCGAGCAGGTGCGGGAGGTCGTCGAGTTGCCGATGCGGTATCCCGGCGTGTTCGATCGACTCGGCATCGACCCGCCGAAGGGAGTCCTTCTGTACGGACCGCCGGGGACCGGGAAGACGCTCATCGCCCGCGCGATGGCCAACGAGGTCGGCGCCCACTTTCAGACGCTTCGGGGTCCGGAGATCGTCTCGAAGTACCACGGCGAGAGCGAGGAACGGCTCCGAGAGGTGTTCGAGGAGGCCGAGGAGAACGCCCCGGCGATCGTCTTCATCGACGAGATCGACGCCATCGCGCCGAAACGGGAGGACGTGGGCGACGTCGAGCGCCGGATCGTCGCCCAGTTGCTCTCCCTGCTCGACGGCGGTGACGACAGAGGCCAGGTCGTCGTCGTCGGGACGACGAACCGCGTCGACTCCGTCGATCCCGCCCTCCGCCGCCCGGGCCGGTTCGACCGCGAGGTCGAGATCGGCGTGCCGGACGCCGACGAGCGAGCCGAAATCCTCGGGATCCACGCGGCCGACGTCTCCATCAATGACTCGATCGATCTCGAGCGCTACGCCGAGCGCACCCACGGCTTCGTTGGGGCGGATCTTGAGAACTTGATCAGGGAGAGCGCAATGTGTGCGCTGCGTCGGCTGCGAGCCGACTCCTCGAGCGATTCCATCGAACTGCCGACCGACCGACTGGACGCCGTCGAGATCGATGAGTCGGATCTCGAAGCGGCGGTACGCGAGATCGAACCGTCGGCGATGCGAGAGGTGTTCGTCGAGGTGCCGGACGCGACCTGGGAGGACGTCGGCGGGCTCGAAGAGGTAACCCGAACCCTCCGGGAGACGGTCCAGTGGCCCCTCGAGTACGCCGACGCTTTCGACCGCGTCTCGCTACGCCCGGCGACCGGCGTCCTGCTGTACGGCCCGCCAGGGACCGGGAAAACGCTGCTCGCACGGGCCGTCGCGAACGAGGCTCAGTCGAACTTCATCTCGATCAAGGGGCCCGAACTCGTCGACAAGTACGTCGGCGAGTCGGAACGCGGGATTCGGAATGTTTTCAGTAAGGCCCGCGAGAACGCGCCGACGGTGCTCGTGTTCGACGAGATCGACGCCATCGCCGGCACCCGAAGCGATTCCAGCGAGACGGCGGTCGGCGAACGCGTCGTCAGCCAGCTCCTGACCGAACTCGACGGGCTCGAAGAACTCGAGGACGTCGTCGTCCTCGCGACGACGAACCGACCGGATCGGATCGACGACGCGCTCTTGCGGGCGGGGCGGTTCGAACAACACGTTCGCGTCGGAGAGCCCGACGAGGCGGCCAGGCGGGAGATCTTCGAGATCCACCTTCGGGATCGCCCGCTCGCGGCGGACGTCGACCTCGGGACACTCGCCGAGCGGACCGAGGGTGCTGTCGGCTCCGATATCGAGGGTATCTGCCGGACTGCGGCGATGAACGCCGTTCGCGACTACGTCGAGACGTCCGCCAACGGTGAGCGCGATGACCCGATCGACAGGAAAGTCGGAGCGACGCCCTCCCTCGAGAGCCTCGAGCTAACGGCCGATCACTTCGAACGAGCCCTCCAGACGGCCGACGAGGAGACGCCCGAGGCGTTCGCTCGAGGGGTGGACGGGTTCGACGCGTTCGTCAACGACGGTTGAGCGGGTCTGAACCGAGCGCCGGAGGCGACCACCGATGCTAAGTGTGTGCACGGCTAGTGGTTGTGTATGTCACACAACCTCCCTCACGTCAGGCTCGGCGAGGACGCCGCGGAGCGCGGTGACGGCGACGGCGACGAGGGACCCGTCCGCACCGTCGAGTACCTCAACTACGAGATCCTGAGCGAACAGGGATGGGATATGGACGACGAGAACCTCTTCGAGAAGGCAGCGGAGGCCGATCTGGGGGATGACGACTACGGACGGGTCGAGATCACCGGCCGACGGTACATCCTCGACGCCGCTGAAGATCAGGGGTTCGAGTGGCCCTACGAGTGTCGCGCCGCCTCGTGTGCGAACTGCGCCGGCATCGTCTACGAGGGCGACGTCGAGATGGACATGGATCTCATCCTCACCGACGAGGAGGTCGAAGAGCGAGGGATCGTTCTCACCTGCCAGGCGCTTCCGGCCAGCGACGAGGTAAAACTCGTCTACAACGCGATGTATCTCGACTACCTACAGGATCGAGTTATTGGGGTCCGAGAAGTTTGACGTTCTCCGACGCCGAAGGCCGGAACGATCGCCGACGGGTCAGGATTCGAGTTTCTCGATGGCCTCCTCGAGCCGCTTCGTGGGCGACTGCTCGGTGACGATCTGGTCCTGGCGGTAGGCGTCTATCGGGTCGGTGTCGACGTCGACGTCGGCCTCGGCAAGCGCGTCGAGTGCCGTCGCGAGCACGACCGTCTGGTACTCGAGTTGCGACTCGAGTTCGTTGACCTGTTCGAGCGTTCGCTCGGAGAGGTCGGTGAGCGACGCCGAGTACTCCGAGAGGTTCGCTTCGGCCTGATCGAGCCGTCGCTCGCCGAGGCTGATCGTCGCGAAGTTCTCGAGTTCGTCGACATCCTCGGACATCTGCGTGAGTTCGGACTCGACCGTCTCGAGTCGGTTGTCGACGACGCGCTCGATATACTGATCCATCGTCGTCGCCTCGGATTCCGCCTCCGAGCTCGAGTCGGACGACTCGGACGCGGTCTCTTCGACCGGTTCGTCCGCGGCGACCGCCCCGTTCTCGTTCGTACACGTGAGTACGTGACTCTTGTACGGACCTGGTGCCGGGTACTCCTCTCCACAGTGTGCACACTCTGGCATACGGGCACAATCAACATGGTAATGTAAATAGCTTTAGCTACCGCTTCGAACTCGAGGCGAAGCGACGAACGTCGACCGGAAACGGGGTCCCCTCGTTACGCTGACTCGTCGGACTGCTCCCTGGTCTGAAGGATGAACGTCCGTTCTGGCGGCGGCGCAGCGTACAGTTCCACGTCGCTGACGAGGCGGTAGTACTTGCGATTCCCGCGTCGGTAGTGGTCGACGAGTCCCGCCTCCTCGAGCACCCCGAGGTGGTGGACGGCCGACTTCCCGTTCATTCCGACGGATTCGGCGAGTTCGGAGACGTACTTCGGCTCCCGAGAGAGTTCTCGAATGATCTTTAGTCGTCGAGCGTTTCCCAGCGCCTCGAGCAGCGTCATGAACTACCGTACACGCAGCCGATAGTTGAGTGTTCCGTCACCTCCCGGACGCCGTCACGCACATTTATGTATTGACGGCGTGGTACACGTCACCATGACGAACAACGTCGAGTTCCCCGACGACGACGATCCCGAGCGGAGGGTCATCACGGACGGCTTCTTCGAACAGGAGATCTACCTCTCGCGAACCGAGACGGCGAGCTTTCTCCGCGAGATCGCCGACGCGCTCGAGAACGACGCGTCGCTGACGATCTCGGGCAGCAGCTGGGAGATCCCCTTCGAGTACCGAGAGCCGATCGAGGTCGAGATCGAGTTCTCCGGCCAGCGAACCTCGGAGCTCGAGATCGAACTCGAGTTCGAGGAAGCCCACGGCGGGAGCGATCTCAGCGTCGAGTGAGTGTGCTCGGACCCCGGTACTACTTCGGCGTCTACCACTGGCGGCGACGGTTCCGATCGCTCGCGCTCGCGGCGGTCGCGATCGCAGTTGCGGCCGTCGTCGGGAGCCGAACGCGGTCCCGAAGCCGGCGGGCGGCTGCGTCGCTCGTCGCCTCAGTTGCGGCCGTTCGCGGGTTCCGGACGCTGCGTCAGCTGGTGGGTCCGACGCCGTGGTCGCTCGAGCGAGCGAAGTACGATGCCCTCGCGAGCCGACTCCCGCTCGACCGAGCGGATCGGGTTCTCGACGTCGGCTGCGGCACGGGCCGGTCCCTTGTGGGGATCGCACCGCACGTTCCGGACGGAACGGACGTCGTCGGTCTCGACGTCTTCGACGACCGCGTCATCCTCGGGAACGGACCGCGACTGGCGCGGCGCAACGCCGACCGCGCCGGGATCGACGTCGAGCCGGTGGCCGGCGACGCGGCGACGCTCCCGCTTCGAGACAGCTCGGTCGATGTCGCGACCGCCTGCCGGGTGTTGCACGATCTTCCGGCCTCGAGTGCCGAGGACGCACTCTCGGAGCTCCGACGGGTCTGTACGGCCGACGCGACGGTCGGCGTTCTCGAACTTCCGCTCGTACCCGACGACGTCGCGGGCGATCCCGACCCGGAGGCGTACTGGGTCGATCGTGTCCTCGAGGCCGGGTTCGAGATCGAGACCCTCGAGCGTCTCGAGCTGGCGGGTCGGACGGAGCCGTACATCGTTATCGTGGCTCGGCCGAACACCGGTCGCTGATCGGTCGGCGGGCCAAAAAAGAACGTCGTCGGTCGCTCACTCCGACAGCGAGAAGACGGCCAGTCGAGTGTCGCGGCCGCCGGCACCGCGACGGAGCCAACCGCTGCCGCCGACCTGGATCGCGACGTACTGCTTTCCGGCGTCGGAATCGTACCAGCTCATCGGACTGCCGGCGATCGACGCCTCGCCGAGGTCGTACTCCCAGAGGCGGTCGCCGCTCTCGCCGTCGTAGGCGATGAAGTCGCCGTTCTGGGTGCCGGTGAAGACGACACCGGTCTCGGTCGTCACCATGCCGCCCCAGATGTAGGCGTCGCTCTCGATCCAGTCGCGCCAGACGCGTTCGCCGGTTTCGGGGTTGATCGCGACGATGGCGCTGATCTTCTCGTTGTACTCCTCGGGAACGGCTTCAGTCTGGTCTTCCAGGATTCCGCCCCAGTACTTCTTGCCCTCCTCGTACTCCTCGAAGCGCCACCAGGCCTCCTGGGGCGAGTTGTTCATCTTCATGTACGCGAGCCCGGTCTCGGGGTTGTAGGCTGGCGGTTGCCAGTCGTTGCCCCCCATCGCGCCGGGCATGAACGGCATCCGGCGACCCTCGTCGATGTGCGGGATCATCCGGTACATGTTCAGCTGCTGGACGCCGGGTTCGCTGCGCTCGATGAGCTCGCCCGTCCCGGTGTCCATCGTGTAGACCCAGCCCGTCTTACCCGCGGAGACGACGACGTCTTTGGTCGTGTTGCGGTGTTCGATTTCCATATCCCGGATGAGGATCCGGGGCGCCGCGGAGTCGTAGTCCCAGACGTCGTGGGCAACCTCCTGATGGGTCCACAGCCGTTCACCGGTGTCCATGTCGAGCGCGAGCGTCCCGCAGCTGTTTCGGTTCGGTCCTGGACGGACGGAGCCGTCGAAGTCCGGCCCGGGGTTGCCGATCGGCAGGTAGAGTCGTCGCTCCTCGACGTCGATCGTCGCGTTCATCCAGTTCGTCGCACAGGACTGGTTGATGCTGTCGCCAACCCACTCGGTCTCGGGGGAGGTCCAGGTGTGCCAGACCTCCTCGCCGGTTTCGGCGTCGAGTGCCGTGTGGAACCCGCGAACGCCGTACTCGCCGCCGGCGCTGCCGGTGAAGATCATCCCGTCGAACGCGACCGGCGCCCAGGTTGCGGAGTACCCCTCCTCGTGGTCGGCGGTCGAGGTGTACCACTCCTCCTCGCCGGTGTAGCGATCGAGGGCGACGACGCCCGAGTCGAGCGTCGTCATGAACACCTTGTCGCCGTAGGCGGCGACGCCGCGGTTGTTGTCGTCACAGCAGAGCACGACGTCCGAGGGGACGGCGTACGTATAGCTCCAGAGGATGTCACCCTCCCGAGCGTCGATGGCCTTGACGTGGTTCGGGCCGTTCGACTGATACATGATCGGCGGATCGCCCGGTACGATCAGCGGCGTCCCCTCCATGCTCGAGCCGGCGCCGACGTCGAGCATGTACTCGACCTCGAGGTCGGCGACGTTGTCGGGCGTGATGACGTCGGCCGTCGTGCGACGGTGTTGTTCGTAGTTCCCGCCGTAGGTGAGCCAGGCCTCCGGGTTATCGCCGGACTCCTGAATCATCTCGTTGGTGACGTCGAACTCCTCGATCCGATCGACGTCGTGCTGGTGTGTTACCGATTTTTCGGGGGATCCGAGCACGCGGAACCCCTGGTCAGTCTCCCTAACAACCGTATCCTTTGCGGCCTGTACGGCCCTGTCTTCTTCGAGTGACATTGATGATTACCTCGCTTCGGATGGCGCACGCATCTCTTCCGTGATCCAGAACATGTTCTTGCAGATCTCCTCCTGATTGACGATCATGATCGCCGCACCGGCGGTGATCGCGGCGGTCAGCTGCGAGTCGGTCAGCCCCTCCTCGCGGGTGATATCGAGCGCCGCCTGCGCCAGCAGGTGGAACCCGCCGAGCAGCGCTTTGATATCCCAGTAGCCGTCGTCGAGAATCTCCTCGGTGACGAGAACTCGGTTCTGCCAGAGGTGGACGTCGAGCGCATTGATCCACAGCAACGTCCCGCCGGCCGCCCGCTGGTGAAGCGGCGGGACGTGTTCGACGCCGAACTCTACCTCGGCGGGGATCTCCTTCGTCGGTACCCACCGGGCGAGCCGATCGTTGTTGTTCGTGACGTCCATGACGAGCGCGATCCGCTCTTGCTCGTCGAACCCGAGCGCCTCGAGTTCGGCCGTCAGCTCGTCGGTGGCGATCAGCTCGTGGGCCGTCCCCTCGATGTGTTCCGGCGTGAACCGCGGCAGGTTCGCCTCGAGACTCTCGAAGAAGTCGACGTCGACGAGATGTTCGTAGATCTCCCAGCCGGGTTCGGCGAGCTCGCGATAGAGCACCTCCGCTTCGGTTTCACCCTCCGGGATTCCCTGTTCCCGGACCTCCGGCAGGCGCTCGAGCTGTCTCGAGAGCTCCTCGAGTTGCGTCTCGAGCAACTCGGCGTCCAGCTTCCCCGAGAGATCGCTCCGAATCGATTCGCCCATCGAGGCGAACTCGGGATCGTCCGTCCGCTCTACCTCGTCGCGCAGCCGCTCGATCGTCAGCTGATCGCCGTCGCGGACCTCATCGACGTCGAGCGTCCGGGCTAGCTGTCGTTGTGCTTCGTCCGTAATCTGTGCCGTCGTCATGTGTCACGCTCCCCGTCGTCCGTTATGCGTCCCGTGGTTTCATTCACCATGCGTTGTGTGTGGCCAACGTACACGATCTTAGACCTTATTATAATAAATCTATAATTAAAACTCGAAATTATGCGCTCTGGAGCGTCTCTGTCGGCTCTCCGATAACAACGAGGCTATCGATTCGCATAGCGTCGGGTCCTGTCGCGGGAGAGTCGTCGGCACCATGATAGAAATCAGTTATTACTACGTCTCGAATCGTGTCAACGGACTGCCTACTACAGCGAAACGGAGTACAATGTCGGCCGGTCGGTAGCGGTTCGGTACTCGAGTACTTAAACCTTAATCCAAATGATTTATACAGTCTTTCGTTGACAACCACTACTGGTGAGAGTGTGAATTACACACAAAGTACACGACGTGGGGTCCTCGCCCTCGGTGGCGCGGTCGCCCTCTCGGGGTGTGCCGGTCGACTCGGCGGGAGCGGAGACGGCGATCCGTCCGCGGAGGACGGGGTCGCGGTAGAGTCCGTCTCGCTACTGCTCAACTGGAACATGGGCGGACTTCACACGCCCTACGTTGCCGCCCGCGAGAACGGGTTCTACGAGGAGGAGGGGTTTACCGACGTCGAGTTCAAGAGCGGCGATGGCTCCGACTTCGCAGCGAACCAGGCCGGACTCGGCAACACCGAGTTCGCGATCTCGAGCGGCGACCAGATACTGGCGGTCAACAGCAACGAGCTGTCGCCGCGGGCGGTCGGCATCGTCATGCAGCGAAACCCGAACGTCGTCTTCGCCGACCGCGAGGGGTTCGGGGAGCTCACCGATCCGGAACAGCTCGAGGGCGTCACGGTCGGCAGCGGTCCGGGAATGGTCCGGACGATGACCGAGGCATACCTCGCTCATCACGACCTCCTCGACACCGTCGAGTACGTCGACGCCGGCTTCGACACCGTCCAGCAACTGCTGGCCGGCGAGATCGACGTCGCGGGCGGCGTCTTCAGCGACGTCGTCGACGCCAGACACCAGGACCGGGAGATCGACGTCCTCGAGATCGAAGACGCCGTCCCCTCCTACGGCCACCTGATCACGACCGACGACTCCTTCGCCGAGGAGAACCCCGACACGGTCGAGGCGTTCCTCCGGGCGACCGCGCGGGGCGCCGTCTGGGCGGCTCAGAATCCGGACGAGGCGATCGACCACCTCGTCGACGTCCAGCCCGAACTCGAGGAGACCCGGGAGAATCAGGCCGACAAGTGGGAGGAGATGTACACCGGGTACATGCTCTCGGAGACGGTCGAGACGGAGGGCTGGGGAGCGAGTGCTCCGGAGCCGTGGGAGGAAACCTACGACGTGCTCGCCGACGGCGACGCCCTCGAGAACGAGGTCGACCCGGCCGACGTCTGGACGAACGACTACCTCGACAGCGAGGACGAGTACGTCGCGGAGTTCGCCGACCGGATCGATGAGTAACCGGCCCGCAGCACTCGAGAGTCGAGACCGACGCCCCGCATGATCGACGAGCAGGCCGACCGACGCGGCGGGCGACGGCTCGAGCGGGTCCCGAGCAGTCGCGACGTCCTCGAGGGCTCCCGAACGGTCGTCCACGGGCTCGTGACGCGGCTGCTCCCGCCGACGATCGTGTTCGTCCTGTTGCTCTTAGCGTGGCACGGCGCCGTCGTCTACTACGACGTGCCGACGATCGTGTTGCCGTCGCCGGCCGAGGTCGGGGCGACGCTCGGCGAGACGTATCCGACGCTGCTCGGCGACGCCGCCGTCACGGCGGCAACGGCTGGAATCGGACTCGTCGCCGGCACCGTCGTCGGTGCTGGCCTCGCCTTCGCGATGATCGGCTCCCGTCGAGCGGCGAGCACGATCCTCCCGTACGTCGTCGCGCTCCGCATCGCGCCGGTGATCGCGATCGCCCCGCTACTCTTTCTGTGGTTCGGCCGCGGCGTTCCCGCTCGAGCGCTGGTCGTCACCACGCTGACGGTGTTCCCAATCACGATCGCGACCCTCGACGGACTTCGCGGCACCCCGGAGTCGTACCTCGAGCTGCTGCGGACGGTCGATGCGTCGCCGACGGCAGTGTTCGTCCACATCCGGATCCCGGCGGCCGCGCCGAGCGTCTTCGCCGGGCTCAAGATCGCCGCGACGCTGTCGGTCATCGGCGCGGTCGTCGCCGAGTTCGTCACGCTCAACGCCGGGCTCGGCTACCGGGTGTTCGAGACGGCGGCGTACCTCCGGACGGCGGAGACCTACGCCGCGCTGGTCGTCCTCTCCGTGGTCGGGATCGGCTTCTATCTCGTTCCCGTCGTCCTCGAGCGCGCGTTCTGGCACTGATCGCGACACCATCTCCCGGTTCTCGACGGGCGTCAGTCGAGGGTCTCGAGCCCGAGCCGTTCGTGGACGCGTCGCTGGACGAGGACGACGATCCCGTACAGCGCCAGTCCCACGAGCAACAGGACGACAAGCGCCGCGAGCATGACGTCGGGACGGACGTTCTCCGAACCCATCAGGATCAGAAAGCCCAGCCCGTTGTCGGCGACGACCCACTCGGCGACGACCGCGCCGACGACCGCGAGGGTCACCGACTGTTTCAGGCCGGCGAAGATGTCGGGGATCGCGTAGGGAACGTCGACGTACAGGATCCGCTCGATCGGCCCGGCGTCGACCGACCGCAGCAGGTCGTGGTGGGCCGTCGGGGTGCGATCGAGCCCCGCCGCGGTGTTCAACACCAGCGGGAAGAAGGTGATGAGCGCGACGAAGACGATCGCCGTCGTCATCCCCGTGCCGAGGTAGATGAGCAACAGCGGGGCGATCGCGAGCTTCGGCAACACCCGGACCGTCACGAGGTAGGGATAGACCGCCCGGCGAAACCACGGGACGTACGCGACGAAGGCGGCGAGGGCGATTCCCGCCCCGATCCCGATCGCGCCGCCGTAGACGACCTTCTCGAGGGTGAACAGCGCGTTCACGAGGTACAGCTCCGGATTGCCGGCCAGTCGCGCGACGACGGCGTCGGGAGCGGGAAGGAGAAACGGCGGGATGTCGCCGAGTGCCGTCAGCGCCCACCAGAGCGCGACGCCCGCACAAAGTGCGCTCACGGGGTAGACGGCACCGCTACCGGCGACGCTGATCCGTTCAGTCATAGCTCTCGTGCAGCGTCCGGCGGACGGCCGCGACCTGTTCCTGGAACGCCCCCGAGCCGAGCGACTCCGTATCCCGAGGACCGGGCAGGTCGATGTCGAACGTCGCCTCGATTCGCCCCGGCCGGTCGCACATTACGACGCACCGATCCCCGAGAAACACCGCCTCGGGGACGCTGTGAGTGACGAAGACGATCGTCTTCCGCTCGCGACGCCAGAGCGACCGGATCTCGACGCCGAGCTCGTCGCGGGTGATCTCGTCGAGTTCGCCGAACGGCTCGTCCATCAACAGCACGTCCGCCCCGAGGTGGATCGCTCGAGCGATGGCGACGCGCTGTTTCATCCCGCCCGAGAGCGCGGCTGGCCGGGCGTCCTCGAACCCGTCGAGCCCCATCGTCTCGAGCAACGCCCGCGCGCCCTCGCGATCCGGTGGTTTGTCGGCCATCTTTCGGAGAAAGACGACGTTCTCGAGGGCGCTCTTCCAGGGGAGCAGCGTGTGTTGCTGGAAGACGAACCCGACGTCGCCCGCCTCCTGTGCGACCGACGGCGATCGGCCGTCGATGGTCACGCGTCCCGTCGTCGGCTCCTGGAGTCCGCCGATCGCGCGCAGCACCGTCGTCTTTCCGCAGCCCGAGGGGCCGACGACGGTGACGAACTCCCCGTCGTCGATCCCGAGGTCGACGTCGGCAACCGCGGTGAACTCGTCGAACGCGACGCCGACGCTCTCGAGGTCGATCACGTTCCCTCCGCAAGCAGCTCCCCCTGCTCGAGCGCCGTTCGGAGTCGATCCCAGGTTCGCTCGCGCTGCCAGCCCCAGCCGCGTTCACGTGTGTCGTCGCTGTGCCCGAACTCCCGGACCGCTCGCTCGAACGTCTCTCGGACGCGCTCGGGCTCGTCGTCGCCGCGGTCGGCGATTCGCGCCGCCGCCGGGTCGGGATCGCGGGTTGCCTCCCGCCAGCCGCCGGCCGTCCCCGCGAGGAGGGCCTCGAGCGACGACCGACGCCGCTCCAGCGCCTGTTCTCGGGCGACGATCGTCGGCCCGTAGACCGGGAAGTGGTCGGTGAGCAACAGCGTGTCGACGGTCTCGCCGCGTTCCTCGAGCTCCCGCGGGTCGGTGATGGAGCCGGTGACGACGTCCGCCTCCCCCGTCAGCAGCGCCGTCCGTTCCTCGCCGGTCGTCTCCTCGATCTCGAGATCTCCCTCGAGGGCCGTCTGGGAGACGAACAGACGACCGAGCACTCCCGTCTCGGAACGGGCGGGCATGCCGATCCGTTGTCCTCGAAGCTGGTCGACGCCGCGAAGCTCCGTGCCGAAGACGTCACGGGTGGAGTACAGCACCGTCATTGCGCGCTGGTAGAGAACCGCGATCGGCACGATCGGCACGCCGGCCGCCCTGGCCCGGAGGACGGTCGCGGCGCCGGCGACCGCGACGTCCGCCTCGCCGGCGTCGATCCGATCGACCGCGCGTCGGGATCCCTCGTGGTGTTCGAACCCGACGTCGACCCCGTACTCGTCGTACCAGCCCGACTCGGCGGCCGCGTACAGCGGAACGTGAAGCCCGTTCGGCCGCCAGTTCAGTGCGACGGTCAGCTTCGGCTCGTCGACCGCCTTCGGCTCCCGGTTCGTCGCGTCCTCCCGAAAGATCTCGTCCGCCCGCTCGAGCAGCGTCGCCGCGTGTCGCTCGTACACCCGACGGCGGCTCGAGGCGAGGTCGTTGGCCGGTTGCCAGGCCGACGGCGGCCGTCCCTGGTTGACGCTTGCGACCGTGGAGCGCTCGATCAGCCCGTCAGTCTCGAGCCGGGTGACCGCGTCGCTGATCGGCGATCGGCTCAGCTCGGTCCCGACCCGAAGCTGGATCGTCGTCGCGGGGTCGTCCTCGCGGTCGGCCCGCAACAGCAGGTACGCCAGGACCCGTGCGGGCGTCCGTCCGAGCCCGATGGCGAGGTCGTCGACGATCGGCCGATCCTCGTCGTCGAGCACCCAGAACGTTCGCGAACGCATTCGTCATAACGGATTATGTGAGACCGCATAAGGGTACCCCCCGCCGTTCGCTCGATACCAGAGACAGTCCTCGAAAAAGCTGGGCGTCGCTACCGGTGGTTCGCCGCGCGGTGGTCGACTCGCGTCGGCTTGACCTTGCCGTGTTGCTCGAGCTCGTGGGCGTTGAGTCGCCGCTGGAGGTCGGCGCTCGAGGTGACGGCGAAGTACGTTTCACACACTGAACACTTATCGACGAGTAGATCGTTCGAACTCATAGTAGTAGTCTTCGGAGTCGAGTACGCAGTTTTCGGAACGTTCGACAGTCGTGCAAGGGACTCAGGAAGAATGACGGCCCTCATTGCGTGGGCCGGTCCCTTTTGACCGGTCTCGAGTGCATCCGGTACCGCGGTATGTGGCACCCTGAGGGCTGAGAACGGTCGAACCGGTGGCTGCTAGCGAACCGCTTTCGCCACCGGCCACGGCTACTGGGCCGTCCGAGGATTCATTACTGTGGTAGACAATAGCTACCTATGGATCCGTACACCGATGACCTCCGACTGCCGCGGGCGCGCCTCGAGCCGGACACGCGGGCGACCGTTCGCTGTCGGAACTGCCAGGCAACGTTTTCCCGGCGGGACGTTGACCTCCCGACGAAGGGAACGCTTCGGTGCCCCGAGTGTCACTCCGGCCCGATCGACGACCTCGACTGAGGTGGAACGCCGTCCATCGGTGCCGACGACGCTACTGGCTGCCCGTGGATAAGCCACGCGAGGTCGGTAGCCCGCCTGACAACGCTATCGAGTCCGTCACTGGGCAGTACCTCGAGAATTCTGGGTACGGTCTCGTCGAGGGCAGATAGTTCGAATCCGTCGCGAACGTTTTTGCCGTACAGCGTGGTACCCTCTCACAGTACTCAATGCGCCTCTCTCCCATAGATATCGGATCCGTTCGACAGCCGGAGTACACGGGCGAGAACCGCTGTCTGCCGTGTACGGCCGTCAACGTGGTGATCGCGCTCGTCCTGGCGGCGACGCTGGGGATCGTTACGACCGGCCTACTTGGGGTGGTCGCGCTCGGTGGCTTCCTCGCGGCGATCTACCTCCGTGGCTATCTCGTCCCGGGAACGCCGGCACTCACCGAGCGCTACCTCCCGGCGTCGATCCTTCGGCTGTTCGGGAAGGAACCGATCGCGACCCGCTCGCTCGAGGGAACCTCGCCGGAGGAACCCTGGACGCAACTCGCTGCTGCCGGGGTCGCCGACCCATCGCCCGACGGGACGCTCTCGCTGACCGATCGGTTCCGAGAGGCGTTCCGCGTCGAAGTCGGTCGCCGCGAGTCGGCGCCGGGAGCCGACGACGTCGAGGCCCTCGCAGCGGTCTCCGAGGCCGTCGAACGCGGGCCGCGGGCGTACTCGATCGACGGCAACCGGCTCCTCCGCTGGGAGTCCGACGCCGCGCTCGTCGCCGATACCGCGTCCGCGTCGGTCCTCCGTGAGACGGTCGAGGGCTGGTCGGATCTCGAGTGCGACGACCGCCTGGCGCTTCTCGAGCGGATTCGACTCCTGCTCGAGCGCTGTCCGAGCTGTGACGGTCCAATCGATCGAAACGACGAGCGGATCGACCCGTGCTGCCAACCCCCACACGTCGCCGTCTGGACAGTCTGTCGGGACTGTGACGCCGTCCTCGCGGACGTGACCGCACCCGAAGCGGACGCCGAGGCGTGGGCGGGACTGCTCGGAGTCGACACGAACGAACCGACTCGAACCGACGCGCCGGAGGCGGTCGAAGGCTAGTCGAGATCTCGACGATTCGGTCGGCATACCAGCCCGACGCTCGGGTCTTCTCCATGGGTTCAGTTTCTGCATAGGTTCATTCAACCCACGCCACTTGTATTTTGTAGAGACTGTTAAATTAAACAGAAAGTATATACTGAATTACTTCATGGTGAACGTGTATGGATCGGCGCACGTTCCTCACGGGGGTCGGGACCGCTGCGGGAGGGGCAGTCGCGTTCGACCGTGGTGTGCGCCGCGTTCGCGCGCCGGAGACGATAACCGTCGCCGTCTACCAGACCGACGGGCTCACGGCGGGATTCGAGGAGAGCGGCCAGCGACGGGACACAGGCCAGCGTCTCGCCGAAGCGGGGGTGCGGGACATTCTCGAACCGCAGTTTGCGAACTCGTTCGAACTGATCGACGAGGAACTGACCGTTCCGGAGGAGGTGACGACGCTGCCGTCGACGCTGTCGACGTTCGGCGACGAGATGCCGGCCGCGAGGCGGTCGCTCGTGAACTGGGCCAAGTACAGCCGAGCGCGATCGTCCGTCGACAGCCACATCCTCCTCTCGCACCACCCGGAGATCAGTTCGGGCAACGGTATCGCGTCCCCCGCGATTCTTCCGACGTGCTGTGAACCGATCGACCGCTACGGGATCACCTGGATGGCTGCCGAGGGAACGAACCGCGTCGAGGCGGCCGTCGCGGAGACGATCGCCCACGAGATCGGCCACACGATCGGACTGCAACACTCCCACGGCGCGAACATCGGTGACGCCATCTCGGTCATGCTGACGAGCTCGTACGCACGACGCGTCGGTCGAAACCTCTTCGGAGACCGCGTTCAGCCGGCTGATCGCCGGGTTTCCGAACTGAACGACGATATCACCGATCGCCATCTGCGAGTGTAATCGGGTTCGGTCGACGACTCCCCGCTCAGAAATCGACGTCGAGCGCAGAGATACTCGAGCGGTTGCTCGAGTACGACGACTTCATCGAACCCGTCGGCCGAGATGCGTGCTGCACAGAACCCGGCCCTACTTCCGCCGAGCACTACGGCTCGGTCACCGATCGCGGTGGGGGGATCGGAGCTGTATCGTTCTACGTTCTGTAGTGTCAGCCTGTTCGGTCACTTTACTACCGCTGATCGCGTCCCTGATAGCTATCGCTGGTAGACGAGTTACGCGGTCGAATCCCGATACATACTCTCACAACCGTGCACAGAGATAGATGCGGTCTCTTCGTACCTACTCGGCGGCAGGCAGTTCGAACATCACTGATCCGATCACGGAAAGACACATCCAAGCAACCGCCCCGCCGACGGTCGCAATCAGTGCAAGCATCCCGGCTAGAATGGCAACTGCCGGACCGATAGCCGAGATGACGAAATGGTAGCTGTTGAACAACCCTTTCCCTCCAAGCTATCGGTTAACAGAAGCTCGAAAACGATGTCGGTGACTGAAGCGGGACCTCCCTCGGACCGCTCGAGCGCGTCGATCGGGTTCGAAAAGCGGTTTTCAGACACGGACGGAAGTCGCCGCAGAGCGATCCGGTCTCCCCTCGGGCTAGCAACAATCGATGTCGATCGGTACGTCGACCTCGATCACCCGCGACGAGTGGCAACCGCGAGCAGTTCTCCGAGTTGCTCGAGCGTGGGATTCATTACGGCCGAACCGGCTTCCGCTCGATTGACGACGACGAGACGCTCGTTCCTAGGGTACAGTACGACGTTGCTGTTCGGATCTTACAACTCCGGGACGGTGGTCACTCCTCTCAGGCGATCGCCGGCCGAGTCGATCCGGGTGGGTCAAACGCTCATGAATAACTCAGTACAGCGGAAGAAGCGGCTGGGATACCATTAAGCGATCTCACGGTGAATGTTGTCATATGTCGTACCAGCTACGGTGTGATCGATGTACACTCGATCAAGAATTTGTCGATTGGGCCGACGCGAACCGGGCTGCCAGCACCCACGAGGCCGACAATCCAACCCACTGGGTGACCATCCTAGAAGGCCAGCCCGCGTGACCAGCGGGGCGATGACTCATCCGGCAGCCCATTGGATAGGCGACGTCGACACGGCGCTCGAAGCCTCCGCAGTCTGGCCGCCTACGCTATCGCTACCGTCCACGGAATCTCGCTCGTGAGCCGTTTCGAAGCGGTACGGTGCCCGGCACTGGCTCGAGTGCTCTGCGAAGAGGAGACCGAGTTGCCGTCGGCGAGCTAGAGCCCGCGCTACATTGACTGGACATAACCAAAGCGGTACAACAAGCCGGAATCAGTTGCCGAGTGCGAGGACACCCTTTTCTCTGGCAGTCGCATCGTTCTAGCCTCGATTACTTCGGCGATCATCCGACGTTAGCGACTCGGGCTCGACTCGTTTTCCGTCGGTGGCGATGCAAATGCTGCCATCCAGGCCGCTCCGATATTGAGACCGATAGCTCCCGAAGTGATCGTCGCTCGCACCAGGGCTCCCGATGCGTCGATCCCATCCGTCAGTGGCCGGTGAACGGCGAGCGGCTCGTACGTAGCCAATCGGTCCGTCTCGGCCGCGTCGTTATTCGATTCGTCGCCGAGGTCAGCGAATAGATTTTCGATCCTGTCGCCAGGATTCTCGTCGGGGAGACTTTCGCCCTCGATGTAGACCTTCACCTCTTTTGCCCCGTCCGACACTGTAACGTGGATTCCATCCCCCTCCTCTGAGGCCGACTCAGCCGTTTCGGATCCGTCGCTGAGATGTGAATACCGGTCTTCCTTGCTCATTCTACGGACACCTGCCGTGTGGCGGATTCGGTTTCCATGCGTTCGATCACGCTATCCGCGAGTGCTCGATAAACCTCTGGCAGTTGCTCTTGATACGGACGGAGGCCGTGCTCGTCGTGGTCTGCGAATCGGAAAATATCGAGCTGCGCGTTCCACGCTTGCTCCAGTACGTTATAATCCGGCACCGTCACGGGTAATAGCTCGATGTCCGACTCCTGGAGCGAGGTGCGCACCTCTCGATTCAGCGTCGACCCGGATACCTTGTTCGGGAGTACGCCTACTACGTTCAACGTGAACTCCGGTTGCGCACGCTGAAGCTGCCTTTCGAGTGCCTCGACCGTCTCGATAACGCCCTCGGCCGATCGCTCGCCCTTCCGGGTCATCTCCACCGGAATCAGCACGTTCCCGCTCGCGATAAGCGCGTTATCAACCAGTAGATTCAGCGTCGCAGGTGGGTCAATAAGAATAAAGTCGTACTCGCTTTCGACCGGCTCGAGCGCGGATCGGAGCAGAAATTCTGCCATCGAAATCTGTTCGGCCCGCACCGTACT
The DNA here is from genome assembly GCF_000337675.1 of Natronococcus amylolyticus DSM 10524. Taxonomy (GTDB): domain Archaea; phylum Halobacteriota; class Halobacteria; order Halobacteriales; family Natrialbaceae; genus Natronococcus; species Natronococcus amylolyticus. The sequence goes on from NZ_AOIB01000031.1 coordinate 19,423, forward strand.
TTCCAACGATGCGAGCGACTCGTGTGCCGGAACGAGGTCGAATAGCTCGTCTTCGATACGGACATCTGTGACGCTGATCTCCTCGTCGAGAAGCGCGTCCACGATGGTCGCCTCGCGGTCCGCTTTTTTCCGTTTCGTATACCCTGCGTGGTCGGTGAGGCTCGCCGGTTGTGGGTCAAAGTCGACTACTAATACTTCGTACTCGTCCCGACCGAGTGCCGCGGCGAGATTCAAGGCTGTCGTCGTTTTACCGACGCCGCCGCTTTCAGACCAGATGGTTAGCGTTGCCATAGTGATTCTGACTCTGCTATTTAAAGCGAGAGAAATGGCCTTGAGTATTTTTATGAAGATCTGATATGCTTCTCGGGAGGTAACACCCGCACGAAACCGACCTTCACAACTCAATCGGGGACTGGATACGTTGGCTACCTGAAGGTTCTTTGGACCCGCCAACGTCCATGAGAGCTCCGCTCTCGTGCGCCGTCCTCAGAACGCTTCGCGTTCTGATGGGGCACAGCTGTCGCGGGTCGCGGTTGATGAAACCGCTGTCAGGATCGACAGTGGCCGACCTTGGATGTACGCTGCAGTAAACCTCGACGCGAAACTCATTCTCGATGTCGTACTATTTGGACGGTGAGACACCGATCCAGCAGCTGCGTTTCTACAGGGATTCACCGAGAAACACGATCTCTCCGACGCAGAGTTTCTCGTCGATGGTGCTGGCTATCTGACTGCCCTCTCGCGGTTAGGATTGAGTGGCCATCTCGACTACGCTGATCGAAACCACATCGAAAACTGGTTTCATACCCTCAAAATCCGAGTCGACCGCTTCCATACCTCGTGGATAATTGCCCGTCGATTTCGCCGATCGCCAGACGGCGGTCGATCTACCCCCTCGAGTTTCGTTGGCCTCGATGAGATCGAAATCGCCAGACGGTGTCGGGTTCGATGCGTCCGGTGAGTCGAATTGCCCACGACCATACGGTTTACCTCACGCTAGTTCACGGTGAAAATCAGCAGAAGGCGTCGGGGTGGGAGTGCTCCGACAGGGATTCGAACCCTGGTCATTGCCGTGAGAGGGCAATATGATTGGCCGGACTACACTATCGGAGCGTCCGTCGGCTTTCGCCTGCACTCTTTCGTAACGCCGTGTACCGTTTAAGGGTTCCGTTTCGATCCGCCTCTGTCGAACCCTGACACGGGGTTCGGTGGCGGTTGCGACCCTTACTCGTCGAACGGCGATTTCGCCGCCTCGGGCTCGAACCCCTCGAGACTGATGATGTTCTCGCGGCCGACGCGGAGCTTGCTAATGTCGCCCTCGCGTTCCATCTCGGAGAGGAGCATGCTGACCTTGGACTTCGACCAGCCGGTTTCCTCGACGATGTTGACCTGTTTCATCCGACCGCCGTTCTCTCTGATGAGTTTGACCACCCGATCCTCGTCGGTCAGGAGTTCCTCCTCGGTGAGCGGTCCCGGCTCGGTCTGCTCCTCCGGCTCCGCGGCCGCCGCGCCGGCCCCCGACGGCTCCGCTCGAGGGCCGGTCGGCCCGTCGACTTCGCCAGGGGAGTCGTCCGGTGGTGTTTCGTCCTGCCTGGTTCGATACCACGCGCCGGCGATAACGGCACCGAGGACGACCACGGTGGTGCCGAGCATCACCGGCCACGAGAGCAGGGTTCCGTCGCCCGAGCCGCCGGTCGTCCCCGCGGTGCCGTCGCTCCCGATGTCGTCGGCGTCCTGGAGCACGATGTAGGGGTGACCGTCGAGGAACTCCTGCTCGCCGGTCCAGGTCATCGAACTGGCGTTCTCCATCGTGGTGGCGGTGTACTCGCCCTCGGGATCGGCGTCGGTGAGCACGAGGTCGTCGCCGGGTTCGACCACGAGCGACTGATCGGAGCCCAGATACATGTTCTGGAACACGTCGCCGACGACGATGCGGTCGTCCTCGACGTCGGCGAACCCCTCCCAGACGAACGACATCTCGATGACGCCCATCGCGCCGGGTCGGTACTCGGTCGACGCCGAGCGGTTGAACGCGGTCGCCTCCATCTCGCGGTCGGTCGTCTCCTCGCCGGTGTCGGTCAGCGCCTCGGCCTGATCCGTGAACCGCTCGTAGAGCCCGGTCTCGTCCTCCTCGAACTCCTCGGCGAACGCGCCGAAGGTCGCCTCCTCGTCGTCGTCTCCGAGGCGCTGCTCGTGGCGGAACGTCCAGGTCGCGCTCCCGTTCTCGTGGACGGTGATCTCGAACGTCGTGCTGTCGAAGTTCTGGGAGTCGAAGTCGTCGACCGCGTGTTGGGCCGGAACCGCGCTCTCACGGTCCGCGAGCGATTGCTGGCTGCCGTCGACGGCGCCGGCCATCGCTATCGGGAGGGTGAAGCCAGCGAGCACGACAGTAATGACGAGGATACCGACCCCGACGGGGACCGACCGAGTCATTCGTCACCTACTACGTGCCGGAGCTAAAAATGCTTGTGAATATCGCGTTCGGTCGCTGATCGCCGCTCGAGCACCCACACTGAGGTCGACACGCACAAGCCCCCCGCTCCTGTACGGCCCGTATGGTCACGAACCTCGCGCAGGGCGTCCAGGCTTTCACCAGCAATGTCTACCTCGTCACCGGCGAGCGAACGGTGCTCGTCGATCCCGGCGCGAACTTCGACGTCGTCGACCGCCTCGAGTCGCAGGTCGACGACCTCGACGCAGTCGTGCTCACCCACACCCACCCCGACCACGTCGGCAACCTCGAGGCGGTCAAATCGGCGTTCGACGTCGAGGTATGGGGGTACGATCCGTCGATCGACGGGGTCGATCACGGGATCGCCGACGAGGAGACGGTCCAGTTGGGCGACCACGAGTACGTTGCGCTCCACACACCCGGCCACAAGGACGACCACCTCTGTTTCTACTCGGCCGACGCGGGGATCCTCATTGCGGGCGACCTCGTCTTCCAGAACGGCAGCTTCGGGCGCACCGACCTCGAGGAGGGCGACCGGGAGACGCTGATCGAGAGCATCGATCGTGTCCTCGATCGGATCTCCCCGGAGCTCGTGGAGCTCCACACGGGCCACGGCCCGAGCGTGACGACGAACCCCTACGATCACGTCGAACTCTCCTCGCAGATGGCTCGCCAGGCCTAACCCTGGGCGGCGGCCTCGAGTAGCGCGTCGTAGGCGTCGGCGTAGGCTGCGGCGACCCGTTCCGGGTTCTCGCGCTCCTCGCCCGCAAGCGGCGGCAGCCGAACCCGCTCGAGGGGATCGAGGTAGTCGAGAACCGTCGGCACTCGCTTCTCGAGGCTGCCGTCTTTCGGGCTCGTGCTGGCGACCTCGCAGGCCCGGCAGTACCGATCGCCGGGGTAGATCCGGGCCCGCCCCGGCTCGACGACCGCGACCGCGGCGATCGCCGCGGGATCGAGATCGTTCAGCGGCCGGGCGATGTCGCCGTAGGATTCGACGACGGCGACGTCAGTCGCCTCGAGTTCCGCCGCCAGCGACTCGAAGGCGGGCACGTATCGGTCGGCCGTGACGTCGTTGAGTTTCTCGACCGATTCGACGGGGATCGCCTCCTCGAGGGGCAGCGCCGAGGCGACCCGTTCGGGGACGTCGACGGTGGCGTTTCGGACGTACGTCGGCTCGTCGGCTTCGCTCGGAGCGCCGATCCGGTCGACGACGAACTCCCGGTCGGTCTGCCCGAGCAGCCCGGTGCCGGGACCGGGGCTCGGACGCCACAGCCGGTGGACGGGGTTGAGCCGTTCCGGTTCGCGGCCGCGGGCCTCCGCGGTTGCGAGTCGCGCGGCGTCCTTGCCGTACAGCCGACCGTTGGCGAGCGCGCGCCGACAGTCGTCGTGGTCGAACCAGTAGTCGTTGCCGGCGCGGGGTTTGGCGCCGACCGCGCCGGTGCGCTCGAGCAGGCCCGTCGAGAACGTCGTCTTGCCGGCGTCGACGCGGTCGCTGCCGACCACGAGGAGGATCATTCCTCTTTCAGGCCGTAGAACCCGGGCTCCTCCTCGTCGCGCGGCTCGGCGACGACGAGCTCGTCGGCGTTGGTCATCACCCACGGGATCGCCCAGTCCAGCAGGATGTCCTCGGTCTCGCGGTCGATGTTCGCGTCGGGCTCGAGCCCCTGGAGCAGGCGCGCGATCTCGTAGACGGTGTACATCTGATCCTCCTCGAACAGCTCTGCGGGCGTGTAGAAGTCACAGGGCGGGAGCTCGTCGAACTCGTCTTTCGGAACTGGCATGGGCGTTGCTATCGGCGCGGCGCCACAAGACCGCACCGGTCTCGACGTCGGCAACGGCTCGAGCGCGCTCGCTTCCTCGACGGTCGTCTCGCGGCCCGCGGCGCTATCGCCGTCGCTGAGCGGACGAGTGCGATAAAAATACGTGGGTTGCCAGGTCGTCGCTTACTCGAAGTGGTCGAGGCACTTCTCGTACTCTTCTGCGGCCTTGTCCCAGTTGACGACGTCGAAGAAGCCGTCGATGAACTCGCCGCGGTCCGGGCCGTAGTCGTAGTAGTACGAGTGCTCCCAGACGTCGCAGGCGAGAATGGGGTGGGCGCCCCACAGCGCGTGGAGGTCGTGGCGGTCGACCTTCAGGTTGCGAAGCTGCTTGGCGACCGGGTCGTAGACGAGCAGTGCCCAGCCACCGGCGCCGCTCGCGGCGGCCTCGAACTCGCCCTTCCAGGCGTCGTAGGAGCCGAAGTCCTCCTCGATGCGGTCGGCGAGGTCGCCCTCGGGTTCGCCGCCGCCGTCGGGGGACATGTTCTCCCAGAACAGCGTGTGGAGGTAGTGGCCGCTGCCGTTGTGGGTGACGTTCTCCATCGCGGCACCGGACGAGCCGAAGTCGCCGCTCTCGCGGTTCTCCTCGAGGGTTTCCTCGGCGCTGTTCAGGCCGTCGACGTACCCCTGGTGGTGCGTGTCATGATGCCAGGTGACGACCTGTTCGGAGATCGCCGGTTCGAGTGCGTCGTAGTCGTACGGAAGTTCTGGAAGTTCGTGATCAGTCATAAGGACACCTCTATGATCCGTATCGGTAGCTCGCCTGTTAAGCTTTGAGGATGGGAATGCTATCACTTCACAGGGAGAAGAGTCGGTGGCAAACGCCACGACTCCGGGGTCGACCGCTACTGACCGCAGAAAAATGGCCCGTCCGGCTACAGCTCCTTGTGTTTGGCATGCTCGAGCCACTCCTCGAGGGAGGGCTGATTCCAGTAGCGGACGGTGTCGCTGCGCCGGTCGTGTTCGAGCAGACTGGTGTCGGCGAGCTTGGGAAGATGGGAGTGGCGAAGCTCCGTTCGGACGGTTTTCCGGTGTTCGTCGAACTCCCGATCGACGTCGCCGGCTTCGGTCTCGAGTCGAACCACCGCGTCGACGAGCTCGTCGACGGCGGCGACGCCGTCGGCGCGCTCGAAGAGACAGTACAGCACGTACCGTCGTCGCCGGTTCGAGAGAAGATCGAAGATCAGATCCAAAGACGGGGGCTCCGCGCTCGCGATCGATCTCGAGCCCTGTTCTCGCTTACGCATTCACGAACCACCTACCGTGAGTTACCATTCGAAACCACCGTGCTCGTCTACTACAGCCGATACATTAGATGTTCCGTCTATGTATGCTATCGATTCGTCTAATTTAATGTAGACTGCTAAACAGAAAAACCCGGTCGCGAACGTCGGTAACGAGTCGGCCGACGGAGCGCTACTCGTAGAGCCAGCCGGCGTCGTGCTGATCGTAGTCGATCAGTTCGTCGTCCTCGAAGTGCAGCGAGATCTCTCGCTCGTTGGCGCCCTCGTCCTCGTGGTCGGCCGCGTGGACGACGTTCCGGCCGAGGTCGAGCGCGTAGTCGCCCCGAATCGTTCCGGGGGCGGCCTCGAGCGGGTCGGTCTCGCCGATCATCTGGCGGACCTGTCGGGTCGCGTCCTGGCCCTCCCAGACCATCGGAACGACCGGACCGGAGGTGACGAAGTCGACGAGGTCGTCGTAGAACGGCTTGTCCTCGTGTTCGCCGTAGTGCTCCTCGGCCCGCTCGCGGGGCATGTTCTCGATCTTGATACCGACGAGCTTCAGCCCGCGGTCCTCGAGTCGGGAGACGACCTCGCCGACCAGCCCGCGCGCGAACGCGTCGGGCTTGATCATCACGAACGTGCGCTCGGCCTCACTCATCAGGCCTCACTCTCCTCGAGTTCCTCGGTCTCGTCGACCGACTCGTCGCCCGCGGGGACGTCCTCGTCCTCGTCGTCGACGTCGGTCTCGGCCTCGAGATCCTCGTCCTCGCCGGCCTCGACGGTTTCGTCCTCGTCGGCTTCCTCGGCGGCAGGCGTGTCGGTCTCGGCGGGACCTTTGCCGGCGCGACCGGCCTCGGTCCACTCGAGGTCACGCGGCTCGCGACCGAGCTTGTAGTTCTTCTCCGCCTTCGCGCTGGCGAAGTGAAGCACGGTACCGTCGTTCTGGACGTACATGATGCCCGTTCCGGGCTCGATATCCTCGCCCGTGTAGTCACAGGTACGTTTCTCGACCATTATTGTCCTCCGATGGAGTCCGCCTCGCGGGCGGTCTCGCGAAGCTGGAGTACGTCTCCTTCGCGGACCGGCCCGAGGCAGTTTCGGGTGATGATTCGACCCTGGTTTTCGCCCTCCTGAATGCGGCACTTGACCTGCATGGCTTCGCCGTGCATGCCGGTCTTGCCGACGACCTCGATGACCTCGGCGGGCGTGGATCCGCTTTCGTTCTCTTCAGCGCTCATCTCAGGTCACCTCAGTCGAGGTCCTCGACCTTGTTGGCGATCTCTTCGACGTCGTCGGACGCCTCGCCGGCGTCGACGATCGCCGCGGCGGCGCTCCCGACCTCGAGGCCGGCGGCGTGGCCGACGTCGTCCTGGGTCTCGACGAAGACGACGGAGATACCCTTCTCGTCTGCGAGTTCGGGCAGGTGCATGACAATCTCCTCGGGGGAGACGTCCTCGGCGACGTAGACGAGGTCCGCGTTGCCGCGCTCGATCGCTTTGGTGGTCTCGTTGGTTCCTTTCTTTACGCGTCCGGTGTCTCGTGCGACCTCGAGGGCCTCGAGGGCGTCCTCTGCGAGGTCGGCTGGGATGTCTGTGGTTACGTAGACTGACATTGGTTGTTCACCTCTCCTACGCGCGGGCTCGCGCTCCCCTGCCGTCCGGGCTGGGTCCCGGGCCGACGTCCGGTCGGCGGAAGTCCTGTGAGGCTAGGAGCATCATCAACCCCGCGTAGGGTGTACTACGCAGTAGCGTTGCCCCCCTTAAAAGCGTGTCCAAACGACCGGACGAGTGGGATCGGTCCGCACGGCCGGTATCGGCGGTTTCGGATCGAAACTCGAGGCGGGCCGATCGACCGTGACCGGCTGTGACGATTGACCGCGGGGGACGCGACCGCCAGACCGTGACCTCTTACACCCGAGGCGACGACGCGAGGGTATGGCCGCTGACGACGACCTCGTCGACCTCGCCCGATCGCTCCGCGCGGAGGCGGTGCGGACGAACGAACGACGAGCGCTGGTACTGGCCGGCGACCGGGAACGCGGGTACGAGCGCCTCGAGGCGATCCTCGACCGACTTTCGGTAGCGATCACCCGGACCACGCTCGTCGGACCCGAGGATCGGCTGCGTTGCGAACAGCTCTCCCAGACCCACGTTGGCGAGCTGCTCGGCACGACGCGGGACGTCGTCGTCCTCGACGCCCACGACCAGCTCCAGCCCGACGCTCTCGGGAAGCTCGTCGGAACGGTCGACGGCGGCGGGCTCCTCATCCTGCTGACGCCGTCGCTCGAGTCCTGGCCCGACCGCCGGGACGCGTTCGACGACTCCCTCGCCGTCCCGCCGTTCTCGCTGTCGGACGTCACCGGTCGGTTCAGACGCCGCCTCGTCGAGACGCTTCGAGCGCACCGGGGAATCGGAATCGTTGATCTCGAGACGAGCTGGACCGTCGACGAGGGGCTGACCCGTCCCCCGCCGAGTCTGAACGCGGACGCGGAACTGGAGCCGCCCGCGGACCACCGCTTCCCGCTACCGGCCTACGAGGCCTGTCTGACTAGCGACCAGATCGAGGCCGTCGCCGCGTTCGAATCGCTGCTCGACGCTCCGGCGGCGGTCGTGCTCGAGGCCGACCGCGGCCGCGGGAAGTCGAGCGCGGCGGGGTTGGCGGCCGGCGCGTTCGCCGCCGACGGCGAAGACGTGCTCGTGACCGCCCCAAACGTCCGGAACGCGCGGGAGGTGTTCGATCGCGCCCGGGAGCTCTGTGAGAGCCTCGAGGAAGTCGAGACGGCCGAACAACGCCGACTCGAAACGGCGGCGGGCGGACGCGTCCGTTACCTCGAGCCGACCGCGGCGCTCGAGGACTGCGAGGCCGCCGACGTCGTGATCGTCGACGAGGCCGCCGCGTTCCCGGTCGCGACCCTCGAGTCGCTGCTTGCGGCCGATCGGATCGCGTTCGCGACGACGATCCACGGCTACGAGGGGGCGGGGAGAGGGTTCTCCGTCCGGTTCCGGGATCGCCTCGCCGAGAGCGAACACACCGTCACCGAGCGCACGTTGGCGGAACCGATCCGATACGCTGCCGGCGATCCGGTCGAAGTCTGGGCGTTTCGCGCCCTGTTGCTCGACGCCCGTCCCCCGGTCGGCTCACTCGTCGCGGACGCCGCGCCGGAGACCGTCCGCTATCGGCGACTCGAGCCCGAGGAGCTGCTGGCCGACGAGGGGCTGCTGCGGGAGGCGTTCGGGCTGCTCGTGCTCGCTCACTACCGCACCGAGCCCACCGACCTCGCGCGCCTGCTCGACGCGCCGAACCTCGAGGCTCGCGCGCTGGTCCACGACGGCCACGTCGTCAGCGTCGCCCTGCTGGCCCGCGAGGGGAACCTTCCGGCCGAGCAGCGAGCGATGATGTACGAGGGTGGCCGAATTCGCGGCAACATGCTCCCCGACGTGCTCACGAGCCAGCTACGGGACGAGTGTGCGGGCGAGCCCGCCGGAGTACGGGTCGTGCGGATCGCGACCCACCACGCCGCGCGCTCGCGGGGGCTGGGCTCGCGGCTGCTCGCGGAGATCCGCGAGGAATTCGGTAGCGAAGCCGACTGGCTCGGCACCGGGTTCGGCGCGACGCCCGGCCTCCTCGAGTTCTGGCGGGCGAACGGCTACGCGGCGGTCCACATCTCGACGACGCGCAACGACACCAGCGGGGAGTACTCGGCGCTGTTACTCTCGCCGACGGGCGAGACTGGCGAGACGTTGTGCGACCGCCACGCCGCGCGCTTCGCCCGACGGTTCGCCGCTCTCTGTTCGGACGCCCTCGCCGACCTTGAGCCAGACGTCGCGCGGGCGGTCCTGCGAAGTGTCCCCGTCGACGCCGCCCCACCCCTCGAGTTGAGCGCTCACGAGTGGCGCGTCGTCGCGGGCGCCGCCTACGGGCCGGGTCTGTTCGACGTCGATCCCGGACCGTTTCGCGAACTCGTCGTTCGCTACCTCATAGAGCGGCCGTCGACGGTCGAACTGACGACCCGACAGGAGCGGCTGCTGGTTCTCCGCGTACTGCAGGCCCGGGACCTGGAGACGGTCGCCGATCGGCTCGACTACCACTCTACCGGGCAGTGTATGCGGGCCCTCGGCGAGGCGTTCTGCCCGCTGGTCGACTGCTACGGAACCGAGGCGGCGCTCGAGGTCCGGGAGCGATTCCGGGACTCCTGACGCAACTGGCGGCGCTACGACAGTACCCGTCGCAGGATCGCGTTCGGAACGATATCGAAGGCCCACGCGACGAGTCGCCACCGACGGATGACGTAGACGTGGCTTCGCTCCTTGCGGATCGCTCGAGCGATCCCTTCGGCCGCGGTCTCGGGCGAACACATCCAGAACGAGCCGTAGGCCAGCTCGGTGTCGACGAACCCCGGCTCGACGGTCGTCACCGTCACGTCCGTCTCGCTTCCGCACGCCCGCGTCCGCAGCCCCTCGAGGTAGGTCGTGACGAACGCCTTCGAGGCGTTGTACGCCGGCACGGCGCCGTTGCCGAAGTGGGCCGCGACCGACGAAATGCCGACGAGGTGGCCGTCGATCCCCTGCTCCTCGAACTGCGAGATCGCCGCGGTCGCGATCGCCGCGAATCCGCGAACGTTGACGTCGATCGTCTTCCGCTCGGGCTCCCACTCGAGGTCGGGGTTCAGGTCGGCGGTGCCGGCGCTGATGACGACGAGATCGACCGAGTCCATCGCGTCGGCGAGCGCGTCGAACCGCTCGCGGGCGGTCTCGGCGTCGGCGACGTCCATCGTCGCGACGTACGATCGTGTCGGGAGCTCTTCGCCGATCTCCCGGAGTCGGTCGGTGCGTCTGGCTGCCAGCCCGACCTCGTAGCCGTCGGCGGCGAGGTTTCGAGCGAGCGCCTCGCCGATCCCCGACGATGCGCCGACGACGATCGCTCCGCGCGTTCGTCCCATACAGGCCGGTTCGTCCCGCCGTCCCTAACCGTTCCGGAGGCGGTACGTCTTTGCCGTCGCCGCGTCTTCGCCTCCCTATGGTCGACGTCATCGCCGCCCTCGCGATCGCCCTGCTCGTCGGCGGCGTCGCCGGCACGGTCGTCCCGCTCGTCCCCGGCGGCCTGCTCTCCGTCTCGGGTGTCCTGTTGTACTGGTGGGGGTCGGGGTTTACCGAACCCGGTCCGATCTCCCTGCTCGTCCTGCTTTCCCTCGGCGCGCTCACCCTGTTCGTCGAGTTCTTCGCGGGCTCGATCGCCGCCCGCGCCGGCGGCGCCTCCTGGACGACGACGGGTGCCGCCGCGGTCGTCGGGATCGCGCTCATGCTCCTGACGGGCCCGATCGGGCTGCTCGTCGGCCTGTTTGGAACCGTGTTCGTCCTCGAGTTCGTCCGCGGCGGCGACGTCGACCACAGCACTCGATCAGCGTTCTACGCGACGGTCGGTATCCTCGCGTCGACGGCCGCTCAAGTCCTGCTGACGGCGTCGATTCTGCTCGGCTTCCTCGTCGCAGTGTTCGTGTTCTGACCGACCGCAAACGCCGAGTCGCTTGCCGCCGTCCCGTGCGTATGGACTGCGCTGAAAACGGCTGCGACCGCCCGGCCTGTGTCGAACTCCACATCCCGTGGGACGAAAACAGGGTCGTCTGTGCTCCCCACGCACGCGTTCTCGGGCGTCAGGACGGCGTCGTCGCGGATCCCCTTCCCGACAGCGCTGACGACCTGCTCGAGGAGGGGAACGACTGATCGGCTGCGCTGCCGGAGATCGGTTGAGAAGCCCGCGAGTTCGCTCGGGGGGAGTGGGCGACGTAACCGTTCCTCTGTTCGAAAAAACCGCCAGATCGACTAACGGAACTATCTAATGGATTTTATAATTTCTCTCCGGCCGCGTGTTTGGTTTAACCTCTTTGGACCACATAGTATGGTGTATGAGGGACACCACACGAGCGACTCGACGCAAGATCCTCAAGATTGCCGGTGCCGTTGGTGCGACGGCGTTTGTCGCGGGCTGCAACGACAACGGAAACGACGAACCGGATGAGGAAGAGCCGGACGACGAGGAACCAGCGAACGATGAGGAGCCGGCAAACGACGAGGAAGAACCCGAAGACGACGAGAACGGGGAAGCGATCGAACCCGGCACGCGGATCGAGTTCGACGGCCAGACCTCGGGCTGGGTCGGTATCGAACCCGAGGCGATCGCCGACGAGGAGAACCCGACGCTCACCCTCGAAGAGGGCGAGGAGTACGAAATAGGCTGGGAGGAAGGCGACGGCCAGCAGCACAACATCGAGATCCGCGACGAGGACGACGAGGTCGTCGACGACCTCGAGACCGAACTCGCCGAGGAGGGCGGCGACGATCAGTTCCTCGAGTTCGAAGCCAGCGACGAGATGGCGACGTACGTCTGCCAGCCCCACGAGGGGACGATGATCGGCGACATCGAGATCGAGGGTAACGGCGAGGACGAAGAAGACGAAGACGAGGACGAGGAGGAAGCGGAGGAGAACGGCGAGGACGAGATGGACGACGAGAACGGNGCTCGGGGACGCCCAGGACCTCGAGGAAGTGACCGACGACGAGGCCGAGGAGGAAGCGGAGGAGAACGGCGAGGACGAGATGGACGACGAGAACGGTGAAGGGGAGGAAGAGAACGACGCAGACGGGGACGAGAACGACGACGAAGACGAGTAATGCCGATCGACGGCCGTCTCCGTCCCGGTTCGCGGCCTCGCCGTTCGACTCGAGGGACGATCGAATCGGGCGACGGGTTCGGTGTCCGGTAGTCGCGACGACTTAGGGGTGGGCGTAGTAGGCGAGCGTGCCGTCCGTCCCGTCCGTGCCATCGATCCGAGCGAAGCCGACGCGCTCGAACTGCACCATCTCGTCGGGCTCGAGGGCGGCGACCTCGGGTTCGGCCCGGCCGCTGACGTCGCCGGTCATCGTCCGCATCCGGACGGGGACGCTCTCGGCCGCCGGCACCCAGTGGACGACGTCGACCTCGCCTTTGCGAACGACGTCGATGTCTTCGCCGGTGTACTGGAGCGTATCGCGGGTGTACTGGAAACAGCCCAGCCCCTTGAGCCAGATCCGCTCCTCGCGCTGGGGGAGGTCGTCGGGCTCGAGCAGGACGGCGTCGCCGGCGGGGATCTCACGGACGCCGCGGTCCTCGTGGTTCGGATGCAGCGGCGGGTTCGCCTCGTCGGGCGGGCTCCCACCCAACGGGACCTCGCTCCCGTCGCGGACGAGGAACCGACGGTCGGTCTCCTCGTCGATCAGGTCGCGGTTGTTCGCGTAGATCGAACTCATCGCGAGGTCGACGTCGCTGGTCGACGTGCCGAGGCCGACCATCGCGTCGACGATGGCTTCGCCGCGGATCCCCCGCCGACGAAGACTCTTCAGCGTCGGCGCGCGCGGATCGTCCCAGCCGTCGAGTCCTCCCTCGTCGATCAGTTCTGCGATCGTCGACGTGCTCATCTTCACGTCGTAGGCGTCGATCTGGACGTGGCCCCAGTGGATGACCTCGGGGTACTCCCAGCCGAAGTAGTCGTACAGAAAGCCCTGCCGTTTCGCCGAGTCCTGCAGGTCGATCCCACGGATGATGTGGGTGACGTCGACGACGTGGTCGTCAATCGCCGACTGGAAGTCGAGCATCGGCCAGCAGCGGTACTCCTCGGCTTCCTCGCGCGGGTGTGGCGTGTCGATCATCCGGAAACCGACCCAGTCCCGCAGCGCGGGATTCTTGTGCTCGATGTCGGTCTTTACGCGGAGGACCATCTCGCCGCTGTCGTAGACGCCAGCGATCATGTCCTCGAACTCCTCGAGAACGGTTTCGACGTCCTTCTCGCGGTGGGGACAGGCCTCACCGCTGTTTTTCAGCTCGGAGAACTCCTCGCCCGAACACGAGCAGGTGTAGGCCCCGCCCATATCGATCAGCTTCCGGGCGTGGTCGTAGTAGATGTCGAGGCGGTCGCTGGCTTTGAACGTCGCGTCGGGCTCGAACCCGAGGTAGTCGAGATCCTCGAGGATCGCGTCGTAGGCCTCGAGGTCGGGCCGCTTGGTCTCGGGGTCGGTGTCGTCGAAGCGGACGCAGAACCAGCCGTCGTAGCGTTCCTTGTAGGTGCCGATGACAGCTGGCATCCGGGCGTGTCCGACGTGCCACGGGCCGTTGGGGTTCGGTGCACACCGCATCCGAACCTCGTCGTACTCCTCCGCGCGGGGGAGGTCGGGCAGGTCGTGGTCGTCGCCCTCGTCCTCGGCCTCGATCTCGGCGAGCTCCTCGGGGGCCAACTCCTCGAGCCGTTCGCGCTTCTCGGCGTATGCGAGGTCGTTAACGCGACCGACGACGCCGCCGACGACGCCCGGAATCTGGTCTCCGTGTTCGCGAAACGCCGGGTTGTCGCCCATCAGCGGCCCCATGATCGCGCCGACGTCGGCGTCGCTCTCGTGTTTTACCGCGTTCAACAGCGCGTGTTTCTCCGCCTCCCGCTCGATCCGTTCGCGCAAGTCGTCGTCCATTACCGTGGGGTATTCGCCGCCCGCTCAAAACCGCAGCGGTGTCGGCCCGTCCGCCCACGTTCCGAGCAGGAGCGTCGTCTCGCCGATTCCGCGTCAGGCCGGCGCGGGCGGCTGCTGTGCCGCGTCGATCCAGAACCGTTCGATCGCCTCCGCCATCGAGGTGAACTCCGGCATGGCGTCGGGCTTCGTGAGGTAGGCGTTCGCAGCGCTGGCGTAGCTCGCGGTAATATCCTCCTCGGCGCTCGAACTCGAGAGCACGAGCACCGGCGGCGGGTAGTCGAGTTCCTCCTCGAGTACCTCGAGAACGGCAAGCCCGTCCTTTCGCGGGAGGTTCAGATCGAGCAACACCAGGTCGGGACAGGGTTCGGCGTCCTCGGGCTGACGGAAGTACATCGCTGCGTCCTTTCCGTCGCTGATGACCCGGAACGAGATATCGCTCTCGGTCGCGCGAAACGCCTCCTGTGTGAGGCGAACGTCACCCGGGTTGTCCTCGATCAGGAGCACGTCTACCGGCTCGTCGGGTGTGTGGTCGTTCATACACACTCCTACGGGGGTCACGTGCGTAAGACTCGTCCCTACACACTTGGTGATCGACGCCCCCCTCGAGGGATGGAACAGAACGCGCCGTTCAACGGCCGTACGCGCTGATCCTGTCATCGAGTAGAACGCGAGGCGCCCTCGGGACCCCTCGGTCGGAGGGAACCCGTTCGCCGCTCCGTCTTCCGGACCCGTCCGTCTCGCCGCCCGGTAGTGACAATTATGTACCCGCGTCTGGTGGGTTCGTTATGGGTGGACCGAAGCATGTGGGGGAAATACTTTTAGCGGAGGATAACCCGGGTGACGTGCGTCTCACGAGGGAGATGTTCGAGAACACAGATCTCCGGGGAAACTACCACGTCGTCACCGACGGCGTCGAGGCGATCGAGTTCCTCGAGCGACGCGGCGAGTACGAGTCCGCTCCCCGTCCCGATCTCGTCCTTCTCGACTGGCACTTCCCGAAAAAAAGCGGGAAGGAGGTGCTACGAACCATCAAGGGCGACGAGGAACTCCACGAGATCCCGGTCGTCGTACTGACGGGGACACAGCCGGAGCTAGAGAAGCTGCAGTCGGAACCGCCGCAGGCGGACGCGTACGTTCTGAAGCCTCTCGAGGCCGAGCAGTGTCGCAGTCTCGCCGAGGAGTTCTGCCTCGACTGAGACGGCTGCCGTCCGATTTCCCGGAGCGACCGGAGGACGGCTCGCGGTCTTCGGAACCGACGGCAGGAGTTCGCACGAGAACCGTCTCCAGCCGGATCGACTCTCGAACGCTCCCGGCGGTACTTGCGTTATCTCTTCGAAAATCGGGGTCGAAAACGACCCGATCAGTAGCCGCGTTCGATCAGGTAGTCCGCGATGTCACAGAGCAGTTCGCGGGCCTCGTTGTCCGGCAGCACCTCGAGTCGATCCTTCCCCTGCTCGACGAGTTCACGGGCGCGATTGTTCGCGTAGGTGATCGAGCCGACGCGCTCGAGTTCGGCGACGGCGTCGTCGATCTCGCTCTCGGTGACGCGTTCGACGTCCTCGGTGTCGACCAGGTCCTCGATTTCGACTCCCTGGTCGCGGGCGTGGACGGTAATCAGCGTCTGTTTCTCTTCGACGAGGTCGCTTCCTCGCTGTTTGCCTAACTCCTCGCTTGGCACGGTCAGATCGAGCACGTCGTCGTGGATCTGGAAGGCACGCCCGACGTCGAGTCCGTAGCCGTACAGCGCGTCGATCGTCTCCTGGTCCGCTCCCTGCAAGATTGCCGGGAGACACGCCGACGCGGCGTAGAGGACGGCGGTCTTCTGTTCGACCATCTCGAGATACTCCTCGGGGGAGACGTCCTCGCGTTGCTCGAAGTCGACGTCGAGCGCCTGGCCCTCGCAGATCTTCGTGCAGGTCGTCGCCAGCACGTCGAGGGCGTCGACCGCTCTGTCCGACGCCGCACCGGTCTCGAGCATGATCTCGAACGCCTTCGAGTAGAGCGTATCGCCGGCGAGAATCGCCGTCTCGAGGTCGTACTCGCGGTGGACCGACGGAACCCCACGACGGAGGTCGTCGTCGTCCATGATGTCGTCGTGGATCAGCGTAAACGACTGGATGACCTCGACGCTGACAGCGGCGGCCATCGCGTCGATCGTCTCCGGTGTCTGCGGCTGGGTGTCCTCGCCGTCCGCGGCCGGTGAGTCCGACCGTTCGTCGAGGGTTGGAAACTCCCGGTAGTCCGTCGAGAGCGGCTCGACGTCGGCGAGTGCTTCCGCAGTTGTTAACAACACCGTCGGTCGGAGCCGCTTGCCGCCTGCGTCCAGCAGGTACCGTGAGGCCTCGTAGAGCCGTTCCGGCCGCTGGATCGGAAGCGCTTCGGGGATCGCGTCGTTGACCAGTTTGCGGCGCTGGTTGACGGCCTCGAGCACCGCTTCCTCGCGTGCCTCGGGAATCGTCATATCAGTCGACAAGCTGGATGAGGTTGCCGTTGCGGGTCACGTGCAGGTCGCGTCCCATCCTGTACCCCTCGCTCTCGCAGAGGTCGACGTAGCTGGAGAACCCTTTCAGGTCCTGGTGGGCGGGGATGATGTGCTGGGGCTGGAGCGCGTCGAGCATCTCGTAGTGGCCCTCCTGGTTGAGGTGGCCCGAGACGTGGATGTCGTCGTAGACGCGGGCGCCCTGCATACCCAGCAGCTTCTCGGCCTGGTAGCGCTGGCCCTCGTTGGTCGGCTCCGGAATCACGCGAGCGGAGAAGACGACCTTGTCGCCGTCGTCCAGCTCGTATGGCGTCTCGCCGCGAGCCATCCGGGTGAGCATCGCTCGGGGCTCGCCCTGGTGGCCCGTTACGACCGGCAGGAAGTTCTCCTTGCCCTCGTTCATGATCCGCTTGAACGTGCGATCGACGGACTTGCGGTGGCCGAACATGCCGAGATCGTCCGGGAAGTCGACGAAGTCCAGTCGCTCGGCCGTACCCGAATACTTCTCCATCGAGCGACCCAGCAGCACGGGCTGGCGGCCGATGTCCTTCGCGAACTCGACGAGGCTCGTGACCCGGGAGATGTGACTCGAGAACGTCGTCGCGACGATCCCGCCGTCGTAGTCCTCCATGCTGTAGAGGACGTCTCGGAGGTGTTCGCGGGCGACGTTCTCGCTCGGGGTCCGGCCCTTCTTGCTCGCGTTCGTACAGTCCTCGATGTAACACAGCACGCCGTTGCCCTCGCGACCGATCTCGCGGAACCGCTCCATGTCNTTGCTCGCGTTCGTACAGTCCTCGATGTAACACAGCACGCCGTTGCCCTCGCGACCGATCTCGCGGAACCGCTCCATGTCGATCGGGTCGCCGATGACCGGCGTGTGGTCCATGCGCTTGTCGAGCCCGTAGACGACCGCACCCTCGGGGGTGTGGAGCACGGGGTTGATCGCGTCGATGATCGAGTGGGTGACGTTGACGAACTCGAGGTCGACCTGGTCGGAGTCGCCGATCGACATCGTCTCGCCGGCGTCCATCTTCACGAGGTCGTTCTCGACGCCGAACTTCTGTTCGCCCTCGATCTGCTGTTTGACCAGTTCGATCGTAAACGGCGTCGCGACGATCGGTGCGTCGTACCGGTGGGCCAGCTTCGAGATGGCGCCGATGTGATCCAGGTGGCCGTGGGTCGGGACGATCGCCTGGACGTCGCCCTCGAGGTCGCTCATGATCCGATCGTCCGGAATCGCGCCCATGTCGATCAGATCCAGACTGTGCATCCGCTCGGTCTCGACGTTGTCGTGGATGAGAACCTGCGAGAGGTTCAGCCCCATGTCGAAGATGACGACGTCGTCGCCGGCGCGAACGGCAGTCATCTGCCGTCCGACTTCCTCGTAACCGCCAATCGTTGCAATTTCGATTTCCATAGTTGCTAGCACTGAAAGCCGCGTGTGGACTCTCACTGAAACGGTCCGCGGACTCCCGGTTGTGCGGCCCCGGCGTCTTACAGCGCGTCGGCCATCCCGCTATGCGTTCGTGGCAGGGTATTCCGCCAGTCGGCCTCCGGAAACGCCGTGAGGCCCGAACGCACTTGCCCGCGGGTACGTTGGCCCTACCTACACGCTCGGGTGTTAAAAACGCAGTGGGTTGGGTCACGGCGAGCGCGCCGAGCCGTCGATCGGCTCTCGAACCGCCCGATCGTTCGCTTTCGGCCGCAGATGATTGATGTGTATCGAACGTAGCGGCGACGGCTTCGCAATCGGTTCCGAAACACCAACGTTTCTTAGCGCTCGCGGAAAACCATCGTCCGATGACGAAGGATCTCGAGCGCGACCTGGGGCTGTCTGCCGTAATCGCGATCAGCATGGGCGCGATGATCGGCAGCGGGATCTTCATCCTGCCCGGGATCGCGATGGCCGAAGCCGGCCCCGCCGTGATCCTCGCGTTCGTGGTCGCGGCGATCCTGGTCGTTCCCGCCGCACTCAGTATCGCCGAGCTGGGGACGGCGATGCCGGAAGCTGGCGGGGACTACGTCTTCATCGAGCGAGGGATGGGGCCGGCGATGGGGACGATCGCCGGGCTCGGGACCTGGCTCATGCTGATGTTGAAGGGGGCGCTCGCGCTCGTCGGCGGCATGTTCTACCTCGAGGCCGTGATGGCGCTGCCGAGCGTCGAGGCGGTGGCGGTGACGTTCGCAGTCGTTCTCATCGTTATCAACCTGATCGGGGTCAAACAGACCGGCGGACTACAACTGATCATGGTCGTCGTCATGCTGGTGATCCTGTCGGTGTTCGTCGCCGGATCGATCATCCAAGTCGACGGCGCGAACTACGATCCGTTCTTCACCGAGGGGATGGGTGGCGTGTTCACCGCGACCGCGACCGTGCTCGTCTCCTACGCCGGCGTCACGAAGGTCGCGGCCGTCGCCGAGGAGATCGAGGACCCGGGCCGGAACCTTCCGCTTGGACTCCTCGTCTCGCTGGTCGCGACCTCAATCCTCTATGCCCTGTTGGTGTTCGTCCTCGTCGGCGTCATCGAGGGCGAAGCACTGGCCGGGGAGGAGGCGCCGATGGCCGAGGCGGTCGACCTGCTGTTTGGCGAACTGTTCCTGTACGCGATCGTTCTGGCCGCACTGCTGGCCCTGGTCAGTACCGCCAACGCGGGTATCCTGACGGCCTCGCGGTATCCGCTCGCGTTGAGTCGCGATGATCTCTTTCTGGATATCTTCGAGTATATCCACCCGCGATTCGCGACTCCGGCAGTCGCGATCCTCTCCACCGGCGCGATCATGATTCTCGCGATCCTCACGCTCGACGTCGAACAGATCGCCAAATCCGCCGGCGCCTTCCAGATCCTCGTCTACATCCTGGTCTGTGGTGCCCTCATCGCATTTCGCGAACGCGATCTGGAGTGGTACGACCCCGAGTTCTCCACGCCCGGCTACCCGTGGGTCCAGCTGTTCGGCATCGCTTCGGGCGTGTTCATCATCTCCCGGATGGAGCTGCTCCCGATCGTCGGCTCGGTCGGGATCGTCATCGGCGGGTTCGTCTGGTACAAGCTGTACGCCCAGGAACGTGTCGAGCGCGAGGGAATCGCGAAGGGCCTCGCGCGCCGCGAAGCGGGACGACAGTTCGTCCGCGACACGGAAGCCCAGCTCGAGCGATCCGACCAGTACGAAGTCCTCATCCCGATCCGGCGGGACGTAACCCGCGAGCAGGAGGACGCCCTGATCCAGATGGCCGCACCGATCGTTCGCCGCCGTGGCGGGCGGATCCGCGTCGTCCGGTTCGACGAGGTACCCGACCAGGTTCCCCTCGACACCGCAGCCGACGAGCTCACCACCGAGGACGTCGAGTTCGAGACCCGGACCGACCACCTGGTGCGGTACCTCGAGGTGCCCGTCGAGGTCGGCGAGATCGTCAGCCACGACAGCCGCCACGCGGTCGTCAACTTCGCGGAACGGACCGGGGCGGACCTCGTGTTGGCTCGCCAGCGGCCGACGAGTCGGCTCGAGACCCTGTTCGGCCGGGACGCGGACTGGATCATGGAACACGCCCCCTGTGACGTCGTCTTCGTCCAGCACGAACAGCGCGGTGAGATCGACGAGATCGCGGTCGTCACCGATCGCAGCCCCTTCAACGACCCGCTCAAGGTCGAGCTCGCGGACGCGATGGCCGATACGCTGGGGGCGTCGGTCAGGTTCCTCTTTGCGGTCTCCGAGGACGCACCGGAGGAACTGCTCGAGACGGTCGAGGAATACCACGACGACCTCGACGATCTCTGTACCGTCCCCGTCGACTCGACGATCGTTCGCACCGACGACGAGGTCGAGGGGCTCTCCGAAGCGCTCGAATCGGCCGATCTGGTGATGCTGAGTACCGTCACCCACCGTCGGCTGCCGGACCTGTTCGTCGAACGACGGTCGGATCGACTCGCCGCGGCGATCGAACAGCCCGTACTGTTGGTCCACTCGAAGAAGACGCGCCGGGGGTCGTTCCTGCGACCGATTCTGAATCGGGTGCTGTTCGACTGACAGCTGCAGTTTCGCCTGCCGCCGGAGCCCCGTGTTAGGCTTCGATCTCTACATCCTCGACCCGTTCGGGCTCGAGCGGGCGGGCCTCGCTCCTGTAGGTCGCGTAGACCGCGTCGGCCCACTCGCGGGCCTCGGGGAGGTCCGTATCGACGAGCACCGTCACGCCGCCGCTGTCGGGGTCGTAGCCGCTGACGGCGACCCGGTCGTCGAGCCTGCTGATCCCGTAGGACGGCAGCTCGTCGTGAACCAGCGCGGTCAGGTTCTCGGTCTCGAGGAGCCTGGCACACCGTTCGGGATACGTCGACAGCATGTACGCGGCGACGTCGGGTGAGTCGATCAGCTCCGTGTCCATCCCGTCGAGGACGCGTCGACCGAACACGTCCGTACAGGGATCGTAGAGCCCGACGTCGAATCCGACGAACCTGAACCGGTCGGTCTCGTGAAGCAGCGATCGGAACCGGTTTACCGGCCGATACGGCGTGTCGTGTTCGGCAACGGTCACAGTCGTCCGTCCCGGCTGCTCGAGGGCGAGCTCGAGGATCGCGTCCGGCAGCTCGGTCCAGACGCCCCGCAGCGTTCGCTCGGTTTCGATCAGGGCGAGCAGCGTCTCCATCCCGCTGGCGACGGCCGCCCCAAGCGCGGTCGCCCGGTATCGATATCCGTCGCGACGAACCCAGCCGCGGTCGTCGAAGCCCCGGAGCGTTCGTCGAGTCGTCGACGGCGACGCCCCGGTTAGCTCGCGGAGTTCGCCGCGGGTCCGCGGACGAGCCGCCATCGCGGCCAGCGCCGGAACGCGGTGTTCCGATCGAACGAGGTAGGCGACGTCGTCGATCGCCTCTCGCGGCGCCGCTGGTGTGCTACCAATAGACATAGTGAGCGTACAGCCCCGCTCTCGATAATCGTTTCCTCACCGCGGAGCGACCGTTCGGCGACGACGAACGTCACCGACGCGCTATTCGATCGTCGTCCCCGCCCCCTCGCCCTCGAGGAACCCCTCGAGCCCTTCGAGCCCGAAGATCGACGCGTCGGCCTCGAGTGCGAGCAGCGCCCGCACCTTCGCGGCCATTCCGCCGGTGACGTCAGTCGCCTCGCTCTCGCCGAGGACGTCGGCGACGGTCCCGTAGGATTCGATGCGGTCGATGACCGAATTGTCGTCGTCGAGTACGCCCGGAACCGTCGAGCAGAGCCCGATCCGGTCGGCCTCGAGGGCGCGCGCGAGTTCGGCGACGAGTTCGTCGCCGCTGACGATCGTCGCCCCCTCGCCCGCGTGAGCGATCACGTCGCCGTGGAGGACGGGGACGAACCCCTCCTCGAGCAGCGTTCGGACCTGTCCCGTCGGCAGGTGGAGTTCGCCGTCGGCGTCGCGATGACCTACCGAAAAGGGGTGGATCGGGACCGCGGGGACGTCGCGCTCGAGCAGCCGCGAGCGCACGAACGCGTTCAGCGTCGTCATCGCTCCGTGGATGTCCTGTATTGCGGCCGGATCGTGCGTTCCCGCGGTCGTGCTGACCCCGTGCTCGCTGGCGTTGTGATGGCCGAAGCTCCCGCCCCCGTGGACGACGACGAGCCCCTCGGCGAGCGATTCCGAGGGAGACTCGAGCGCATCGGCGACGGCGTCGGCCGCCCGGCTGAGCGCCTCGCCGTCCAGGGTCTCCGCGCGGTCCTTGTCGGTGACGACGCTGCCGCCGAGTTTCAGGACGATCATTCGAGTCGCTCCACCCCCGTCTCGGCGAGTTCGGCGCGGAAGGTTTCCTCACAACCGGGCGTGTACGAGAGGGCGGTCTCGGTCTCGTCGGTCGGATCGAGTGCGACGATACAGCCGCCGCCGCCGGCCCCCGTTAGCTTCGCGCCGTAGGCGCCGGCGTCTCTCGCCCCCCAGACCATCGAGTCCAGCGAGCGCGAGGACACCCCCAGCGCCGACAGCAGCCCGTGGTTGAAGTTCATCAGGCGACCGACCTCCTCGAGATCGCCCGCCTCGAGGGCCTCCTCGCCGTTGCGAACGACGTCGCCGATCGCCGCGACGGTGTCCTCGGCGAAGGGGTACTCCTCGCGGAGCGCTCTGACTCCCGCGACGAGCTGCCCCGTATCGCCCGCGCCGCCGTCGAACCCGATCACGAGCGGGAGGTCGGGGGCCTCGATCGAGCCGCAGTCGTCGCCCTCGACGCGGACCGCCCCACCCGTCGCCGAGCAGAAGGTGTCCGCGCGGGAGGCCTGGCCGTCCTGAACCTCGTACTCGGTCCGAAAGGCGCGCTCGGCGATCTCGGTTGGCTCGAGTTCGACTCCCAGTTCGCGGGTTGCAGCGTCGATAGCGGCGACGACCACTGCTGCGGAGGAGCCGAGTCCCGCACCCAGCGGGATGTCGCTCTCGATAGTGACGTCGAAGCCGACCGTCTTCTCGCCGGTGACGTCCCGCACCTGTTCGATCGCGCCGTCGACGTAGCCCATCGCCGCCGTCACCAGCGACTCGGAGACGTCGACGTCGGGCTGTTCGTCCGCGCTCCCGCCGTACTCGACGGTAAAGCCGTCCAAACTGAGGTCCTCGGCGTGAACGCGCAGCTTTCCGTCGTCGCGTCGCCGGACGCCGACGCGCGCCCGTCGTTCGATCGCACACGGCACCGCGGGCTCGCCGTAGACGACCGCGTGCTCCCCGAAGAGATAGACCTTGCCGGGGGCGCTCGAGCGTGTCATACCCGGCCGTTCGAACGACGGCGGTTAATAGTTGACTGTGTCCGGATGCGGCGCTCATCGTGCCGGATCGCTCCGCTCGCGCCGGTCGACCCTATAGAACGGCGAACGAAACCAGCCGGTAGACGAGCCCGACCGCGAAAAGCACCATCAGGCCGATCGTCGACAGCAACACCGGCAACGGCATTTTCTTCTCTTCGAACTCGAAGACGTGCTCGAGCATACAGTTCGTTTCACAGGGAAGAACCCTAACGCTATCGCTCCGAAGCGACGATTGACGATCGTGAGAAAATCGAATCCGTCGGCTACACCATGCTCTCGAAGTCCTCGAGCGCGTAGGACGGCTCGGCGCCGCGGCGGTCGAGAACCTCGTTGGCGAGCAGCCAGTAGACCACGGAGAGGGCCTTGCGACCCTTGTTGTTGGTCGGGACGACCAGGTCGACGTTGCTGACCTGGTTGTTCGAGTCACACATCGCGATGACCGGGATACCCACGGTGATCGCCTCCTTGACGGCCTGGGCGTCGCCGATCGGGTCCGTGACGACCACGACGTCGGGTTCGATGTAGCCGTCGTACTTCGGATTCGTGAGCGTGCCGGGGATGAAGCGGCCGGTGCGGGCGCGAGCGCCCACGGCCTCGGCGAACTTCTCGGCCGGGAACCGACCGTACTGGCGGCTCGAGGTGACCAGGATCTGCTCCGGGTCGTAGTTCGAGAGGAAGTTCGCGGCCGTGCGGATGCGGCCGTCGGTCTTCGAGACGTCGAGCACGTAGAGGCCGTCGGTCCGGACGCGGTGGATGAACCGCTCCATGTCCTTGGTCTTCTGCTGGGTCCCGATGTGGACGCCGGCGCCGAGGTAGTCCTCGACGGGGATCAGCAGGTCGGCCTCCTCGTCGCTCATGACGTCGTCGTCGAGCGAGGGTCCTGCGTCTTCTTCGGCCTCGGCCTCCTCGGCCTCGGCGGGCTGTTCGTCAGCAGGCTCGACGTCCTCGTCGGGATCGGCGGCGGGGCCGGGCCCTTCGGCCGGCTCCTCGTCGATCTCTTCGTCGGCGGCGTCGAGCCCTTCCTGGGTTGCGTTTTCGTCTGTCATGTCGCGTCGTCTGCGATTCTGATGAGCTCGTTGAGCTTGGCGGTTCGCTCGCCGCCGACGGCGCCCGTCTTGATAAAGGGCGCGTCGGTTGCGACGGCGAGGTGTGCGATCGTCGCGTCCTCGGTCTCGCCCGAACGGTGGGAGACGACCGAGTCATAGCCGTGCTCGGTCGCGAGTTCGATCGCGTCGAAGGCGTCGGTCAGCGTCCCGATCTGGTTCGGCTTGATAAGGATGCTGTTTGCCGCGTCGCGATCAATTCCCTCCCGCAGTCGGTCGGTGTTCGTGACGAACAGGTCGTCGCCACAGACCAGCGTCTGCTCGCCGACCTCGTCGGTGAGGTCGGCGAAGGCGTCGTAGTCGTTCTCGTCGAGGGGATCCTCGACGTAGACCAGGTCGTACTCGCGGACCAGATCGGCGATGTACTCGATCTGCTCGTCGGTGTCGCGGCTGACGCCCGCCGACTCGTACTCGTAGGTTTCCGAGTCGGCGTCGTACATCTCCGCGGCCGCGACGTCGAGTCCGAAGCCGATCGTGAACCCGACCTCGTCTTCGACCCGTGAGACGGCCTCCTCGACGATCTCGAACGCCTCCTCGTCGTCGATTGATGGCGCCCACGCGCCCTCGTCGCCCTTTCCCGAGGGGTAGTCGCGCTCCTCGAGGATATCGGCGACCTCGCCGTGGACGGCGGCGTTGGCGAAGACGGCGTCCTCGACGCTCGGCGCGCCGACGGGTGCAGCGAGGAACTCCTGGATGTCGGTCGCGTCGGCGGCGTGTTCGCCCCCGCCCACGACGTTGCCAAGCGGCGTCGGGAAGTTCTCGCCCCGGAAGGTGCCGCCGAGATGCTGGAACAGCGGCGCGCCCAGCACGTCGGCGCCGGCCTTCGCGGCGGCCATCGAGATCGCGACCGCGCTGTTGGCGCCGATCTTCGAGAAGTCGTCGGTGCCGTCGGCGGCCCGCAGTGCGGCGTCGATCTCGCGTTGGTTGCCCGCGTAGGTCTCGTTGACGAGTCGCGGTACGGCGTGTTCGCGGGCCGCGGCGATCGCCTCGCCGGCCGGCAGTTCGATCGCCTCGAACTCGCCGGTACTCGCCCCGCTCGGTGCCGCGGCGCGGCCGAAGCCACCGCTCTCGGTGACGACGTCGGCCTCGACCGTGGCGTTGCCACGCGAGTCGAGGATCCGGCGGAGCCGGACGTCGGTGACGAGCGTCATCGCTTCGGCCCCCGGTTGACGGTAAAGGGGAGCACGTCGGCGTCGTACTCCTCGGCGGCGATCAGGATCGGCTCGCTCCGATCCGTCTCGATCAGCACCGGCGCACCGTAGGAGATCTGTAGCGCTCGCGCGCCCAGAATGCGTGCCTTCTCGTATCGGTTGTGGCGTTCCTGTTGCATTGTTACTGGTATGGTGAGACCACGTCGACGAGGTCGGTGTGGCTGACGAGCATCCGCCGACAGCAGTAGCGGTCGACGCCGAGATCGTCGAGCACCTCCTGTGGGTCCTCGTCGCCCTGGTTGGCTCGCTCGTCGAACTCCTCCCAGTGTTCGCCGACGACGTTTCCACAGGTGAAACACCGGACCGGTACCATCATATGTGAATCACCTCAGCGGTAGGACTTCTGGTAGCGAGCCCGAGCGCCCGGGCCGCCCCACTTCTTCGGTTCGGACTGGCGAACGTCGTTGACCAGCAGCGAGCGGTCGAACTCCATGTAGGCGTCGCGGAGCTCGGCGTCGTTGGTGTGCTGGACGATCCCGCGAGCGATGGCGGTGCGGACGGCGTCAGCCTGTCCGCTGATGCCGCCACCCTCGACGTGGATCTCGATGTCCATCTCGTCGCGGAGTTCGTCGCCGGCGATGCGGAACGGCTCGAGCATCTTGAGTCGCGACATCTCCGGTTCGACCAGTTCGACCGGTTTCGAGTTGATACGGACGCGGCCCTCGCCCTCGCGAACGGTTGCGCGGGCGACGGCGGTCTTCTTCTTTCCACTCGTGTTCGTTACCATGTGACGTTAGCACCTAACTGTTCGCTGACCTCGTGCAGGTGCACGAAGCGGATGTTCGAGAGCCGATCGAGCGACGTGTCCTCGAGGACCTCTGCCTCGTCGTCCTCGTAGGGGTTGCCGACGTAGACCCGAACGTTGTCGAGCGCCTCCCGGCCGCGGGGCTTCTTGTACGGCAGCATGCCGCGAACGGAGCGCTTGAGGATCGTGTCGGGTCGCTTCGGGTAGTACGGACCGCTGTCGGAGCCAAGCTCCAGACGCTTGCGGTAGGTTCCGAAGACGTCCTCGGCGTCGCCGGTGATAACGGCGTCCTCTGCGTTGACGATCGCGACGCGCTCTCCGTCGAGGGCACGCTGTGCGACCTGGCTTGCGACGCGGCCGAGAATGCAGTCTCGAGCGTCGACGACGACGTCTGCTTCGAACTCTGCCATGCTCATCGAATCACCCGGACGTTGGCTCCCTCGGGGTTGTTCTCGAGCACCTGCTCGAGCGGGACGGTGTCGCCGACCTGTTCGATCTTCGTCTCTGCGGAGGACGAAAAGTCGACGGCGGCGACGGTGACGTTTTTCTGTAGTGCGCCGGATCCCAGCACCTTGCCGGGAACGACGACGGTCTCTTCCTCGCGTGCGTATCGCTCGATACGGCCCAGATTGACCTCGGCGTGAGTACGCCGGGGCTTCTCGAGTCGATCCGCAACGTCTTGCCAGACGTCGGCGTCCCGTTCCCGGGACGTCGACTTCAGCTCGGCGATGAGATCGTTGAGCCTCGGATTGGTTTTGCTACTCATTGGTTTCCTCCAAATACTGCGGGCACGCGACGAGACGGGAAACTGTCTCGTCGGTGCAGTTGATTGCTGAGAAGTGGATGCAGGGAGCAGGATTTGAACCGTCGGGAGACGCTGTCGCGACTCCCGTAGCTCAAACCCGTGCGTTCCATTTTTGCGGCTCTTCCGTTCGGTCGAGCCGAAAAATGCAGGGAGCAGGATTTGAACCTGCGGACTCCTACGAGACAGCGCCCTGAACGCTGCGCCGTTGGCCTGACTTGGCTATCCCTGCTCGCACTTCCGTCTACCCGTCGCCCCTTCAAACCCCTTTCGATTCGAGCTGCCGACGTCCCGCCAGTCTCGCTGGAGACGGCGCTGGCGAGGAACGCGTCGGCGACGTGGGTTTGGGGGCGTCGGATCATATTATAGCTGTACTGCCTCTTCGAGTTCGGTCGCGCGCGCCTCGATCGAGTCGACGGCTCGCGTGACCAGTTCTTCGACGCTGAAGGAGCCGTCCGTCTCCACGTGGAAGACGAAGGCGTTCGGGACGTCCTCCAGATGGACCTCCTTGCCGGGATGGCGGGTCGAGAGGTCGTGGTCGAACTCGCTTGTCGGCACGAGTTCACCGTTCTCCTCGACGACTCCCCGGACGATCTGGGATTCGGGCTCCTGGAACTCCGGCAGGTCGTCGACGACCTCCACGCGCTGGAGGTGTCGGTAGCCGACCGCGACCCCGCCCTGGTGTTTCGCGTGGTTCTTCCCGCGCTCGAGTCGGGCCTCGGCCTCGGCCTCGAGGCGCTGGCCCTCTTTGAGCTCGATGATCGGGACGTTCTCGTCGGCGGCTTCGACGAGCGAGTCGCTCGAGACGAGATCGCCCGAGTAGGCGGTGGCCGGTCCTTCGACGTCGATCGAGAGCGTCACGGTGTCGTCCTCGACGAACTCGCCTTCCGGCGGGGTCGTCAGCGGAACGAGCCCGAGTCGCAGGGCGAGCTGTTCGTCGAACATCACCGACGAGTTCTCGACGAACCGGACGGTGTCGATCGCCATCGTCGGGACGTCGGCGACCATCGCGCGACGGATCCCGTTGGCGAACGCGGGGGTGATCCCGCGGACGAGGAATCGACCCTCTCGATTCCCGCGTTCGACGAACTCGACGTCGTACTCCTCACTCATGGGTTAGTAGCCGCCCTTGCCTTTGGGTGCGCGCGATCCGTCGTGCGGGATCGGCGTGACGTCCTCGATGCGCCCGATCTCGATGCCCGAGCGGGCCAGCGCGCGGATCGTCGCCTGCGCGCCGGGACCGGGGGACTTCTGGAGGTTGCCGCCGGGACCGCGCACGCGAACGTGCAGGCCCGTGATGCCGGCAGCCTTGACCTCCTCGGCGATCGACTCGGCCATTTGCATCGCCGCGTACGGCGAGGCCTCGTCGCGGTTCTGCTTGACCGCGGTCCCGCCGGAGGACTTGGCGATCGTCTCCGACCCGGTGAGGTCGGTGACGGTCATGATCGTGTTGTTGAACGATGCGTGCACGTGGGCTACGCCCCACTTCTCGTCGTCCTGGCTCATGTTATTGCTCCTCCGCGCGTTCCGGGTGCAGGTCGTCCGACAGCGGGCTGTTCTCCTCGAAGCCGACGAGATCCTCCTCGTCGATGTCGACGACGTAAGAGGGGACCCGGTGGCGCTGGCCGTCGACCACGATGTGGCCGTGGACGATGAACTGACGGGCCTGCTGGGTCGTGTTCGCGAACCCCTTCCGGTAGACGACCGTCTGGAGACGGCGCTCGAGGACGTCCTCGATCTCGAGGGAGAGAACGTCGCCGAGCTCGTCGGCCTCGTTGAGGATGCCGACGCGCTTGAGCCGTCCGAGGAACTCCTCGGAGCGGCGCATGACGGTCTCGTCGTCCTGTGCCTGACCGAGCAGGTCACGAGCCTCGCGTCGGTAGGAACGAAGCTCGGACTGCGCTCGCCAGAGTTCCTCCTTGTTCGAGAGCCCGTAGCGCTCGACCAGCGAGTGTTCGTCGGCGATGCGCTCGCCCTGGTAGGGATGATTCGGCGTCTCGTACTGCTTGGTGTCGGTTCCGAGCGGCATTATTCGTCATCCTCCTCGGCGGCTTCCTCTTCCTGTTCCTCGCGGATCTCCTCGACGTTGACGCCGATGGTGCCCTCCGTACGACCGGTGGACTTCGTTCGCTGGCCGCGGACCTTCTGGCCGCGCTTGTGGCGAACGCCCCTGTAGGAGTCGATCATCTTCATCCGGTTGATGTCGTGCTGTCGGGTCAACTGGAGATCGTTGCCGATCTCGTGGGTTGTTTCGCCGGTGTAGAAGTCGTTCTGGCGGTTGTTGAGCCAGTCCGGGACTTCGTCGGCGTAGTTCTCTACGACTGTCACGACCTCGTCGATGACGTCTTCGTCGAGTCGGCCGAACGTTGCCGTTCGGTCGACGCCCGCTTTCTCGGCGATGAGTCGGGCGGTCCGACGACCGATCCCGTTCATCTCCGAGAGCGAGCGTTCGACGGACTTCGTCCCGTCGAGGTCGGTTTGACCGATGCGGACGAAGTACTGAAGGTCTTCGTCCTCTTGCTCTTGAGGTTCTTCCTCGCTCATGTGTGGTGAATCTGTGTCTGGTGTGCGCGCGTTTCAGAGCCGACCGACTGGACGTCGATCGGGTAAGCCGACGTCGTGGCGGGGATTTGAACCCCGGAGGCTTGACGCCACATGGTTAGCAACCATGCGCCTTGGGCCGCTTGGCTACCACGACACGGTGTGTTGTATCGTCGCCCGTACGGACTCGGGGACGGCGTCCCCTGCACGTATTGCACTCACACCTATCGCCGATGGGTACTTAAGCGCAACGAATCCCCTCGACTGCGGGCGCCAGACGTTGACAAAACGGAAGGACCGGCGCTTATTACCGACGCCTTCGTACCGCCGTCAACGCGTGTCACGAAGAACCGTCCTCGTTCGCCTCGTCGCCGCGGCCGCCGCGATCGTCGCAATCGGGCTGGCCGCGGCGACCGTTCGCTCACCACTCGAGACCGGTGGCTCCGGTGGGACGGGAACTGGCGACGGGGACGGAACGGGAACCGGACAGCCGCCCGAACCCGACCCCCAGACCGGCAGCGAGATCCCGCCGTTTCTCGAGTACCTCCTCTACGCCGTCGTTGCCCTGCTGGCGATCGTCCTGGTCTGGTACCTGCTGGCCCACCGCCGGGACGCCGTTCGACTGCTCGCGATCGCCCTCGTCGTCGCGCTCGTCGCCCTCGGGCTGGCGTACGCGCTGGCGTCCCTCGGTACGGTCCCGCTCGGCGGCGAGGAGCCGGCCGGCGACGAACCCGAGGAGCCAGGTATCGGCGAGGAGGGGGGTGAGCCCGGGGAGGGTGACGGCGAGCGATCGGTGCCCACGGGCCCGTTGCTCGGCGTTCTGGCCGTTCTCGCCGCCGTCTTCGTCGGCGGGCTCCTGCTGACTCGGAACGCGACCGAACCGACGTCTCCGCCCTCTGAAGCGACACCCGAAGATAAGGGACGAGCGCCGACCGAGGCCGAGGCCGCCGCCGTCGGCTCCGCCGCGGGTCGCGCGGCCGACCGAATCGACGAGGGGACCGCCGCCGACAACGAGGTGTACCGCGCCTGGCGGGAGATGACCGCGCCCCTTGAGGTCGAGCGCCCCGACTCGAGCACGCCTCGGGAGTTCGCCGACGCCGCGATCGAAGCCGGACTCGAGCGCGACCACGTCGAGGAACTCACCCGGCTGTTCGAGGACGTCAGGTACGGCGACAGCGAGACGACGGCGGCGATGGAGCGACGGGCCGTGTCGGTCCTCCGGAAGATCGAGTCCGAGTACGCCGACGGAGGCGACGGAACGTGAACCGCCGAGCCGTCGCGCTGGCGTTCGGCCTGGCGGCGTTCGTCGCCGCGCTTGCCGTCCTCGCCGGCGTCCTCGAGTTCGGACTCGCACAGCCGGTGATCGTCGTCGTCGGTCTCGCCGCGATCGGGATCGGCCTTCGGGCGCTGTTTGCCCGCGAGCCGCCCCGAAACGTCGGCACGCCCGACCCCGAGCGCCCGACTGACGTTCCCGTCCCGGGCGAAACCCTCCGGGAGTCGCTCGGGGCCTTCCGGTCGGTCGAGACGAGCTATGCGGTGACGAGCCGCAGAACCGTCGAGGGGCTTCGAGCTGCGGCGATCGCGGTCTGCTCGCGGTTCGGTGGGGACGGCGAGGAGCAGGCCCGAGAGCGCGTCGAGTCCGGGGAGTGGACCGACGACGCCGTCGCCGCCGCCTTCCTCTCGCCCTCGCTCGAGCGACCGTCGGGATCGGTTCGAGACAGAATCGCCGCCGTTGCCGGTCCCGGGTCGCGGTTCGACGACGGCGTTCGACGCGCGGTCGCCGCCATCGCGAGGGTCGGCGACGGCGAGAGCGACGGCTCGCTTCCCCGGTACGACCCCGGCGAGGGACGACCCGTTCGCGATCGGGGAACACGGACCGCCACGGACCCGATCGACGGCACCCAACGGCGCCGCGAGCGCGCGACGAACTACTGGCACGGAATCGGCGTTGTC
This sequence comes from Natronococcus amylolyticus DSM 10524, assembly GCF_000337675.1. Classification (GTDB taxonomy): domain Archaea; phylum Halobacteriota; class Halobacteria; order Halobacteriales; family Natrialbaceae; genus Natronococcus; species Natronococcus amylolyticus. Next base: position 50,991 of record NZ_AOIB01000031.1, read on the forward strand.
GCGCTGCTGGCCGTCGGCGTCGGGGTCGTTTCCGAGGCCCCCGCGGTCGTCCTGGCCGGCGTCGTCGGCGTCGGCTACGCCGGCTTCTCCCGGGCGTTCGAGCCGCCCGAACTCGAGCTCTCGGTCGATCGCGAGCTGAGCGACGACGAGCCCGCACCCGGCGACGAGATCGACGTGACGGTGACGATCACCAACGAGCGCGACGGGTTCGTCCCTGACCTCCGGATCGTCGACGGCGTCCCCGCAGGGATGGCCGTCGTCGAGGGCTCGAGTCGGCTCGGAACCGCGCTCCGGCCCGGCGAGTCGGTTCGCCTCGAGTACTCGGTCGCGGTCGGGCGCGGCAGTCACGAGTTCGATCCCGTGCTCGCGGTCGTCGGCGACCTCTCGCGTTCGACCGAACGCGAGTACTTGGTCAGCGCGGAGACGACGGTCGTCTGCGAGCCCGAACTGCAACCGGTCGCAGCACCGGTTCCACTGCGTCCCGCCGGGGCCACCGTCTCGGGTCGACTTCGAACGGAAGAGGCGGGCGCCGGGACGACCTTCCACTCGGTCCGGCAGTACCGGAGGGGCGACCCCCTCGCTCGGGTCGACTGGAACCGCCGCGCCAGAACCGGCGAGCTGGCGACGCTGCAGTTCCACGAGGAGCGCTCGGCCCGCGTCGTCGTCCTGGTCGACGCCCGACGGGACGCCTACCTGGCGCCCGACTCCGAGACCACCCACGCCGTCGATCGGTCGGTCGCCGCGGCGGGCCGGATCGCCACCTCGCTGCTGGCCGAGGGTGACACTGTCGGCCTGGCGGGTCTCGGAGCGATCGACCGGAATCGGGATGAGGAGCCCTGCTGGCTCGCGCCCGCCGCGGGTCGCCACCACGAGGTCCGGCTAGCGGAGCTCCTCGCGAGCCACCCGCAGTTCTCGACGATCCCGCCGACGAACGAGGGGCGGTGGCTCTGGCAGCTTCGGGGGCTCAGGCGACGACTCGCGACCGGGACGCAGATCGTCTTCCTGACGCCGCTTTGTGACGGCGTCTCGGAAGACATCGCGCGCCGGCTCGACTCCCGGGGGTATCCGGTCACGATCGTCAGCCCGGATCCGACCGCCGACGGCACCGCCAGCGAGCGACTGGCCCGCGTCGCCAGGACGGTCCGAAAGTTCGACCTCCGGCGGGCGGGGATCCCCGTGGTCGACTGGCCCGCCGACGAGTCGATCGACACCGTCTTCGCCCGGCGAGCCGCGAGCGCGGGTGATCGCCGGTGAGCGAGATCACCCGCCGACCGGCCGTTCGCTCGAGCGTCACCGCCGGCGCCGTCGTCCTCGTTGTCGTCCTCGCCGCGGGGAGCCAGTCGGCGAGCGCCCTCGGGTTCGGCGCGGTTGGCGGGCTCGTCTTCACCGTCGGGCTGGTAACCGGCCGTCACCGCGCCGTCGACGTTGGCGCGCTCGCGCTCTTCCTCGGGGTGGTCGCCGGCGGGCTCGAGGCGACCGCGGTCGAGGCGACGATCGTCGCCACGGTCGCGACCGTCGTCGCCTGGGACCTCGCTCACGGGGCGATCGCGCTCGGCGATCAGCTCGGTCGCGAAGCCGAGACGCGCCGACTCGAGGCGGTTCGGGCGTTCTCGAGTCTTCTCGTGGGGTTGCTATCGGGGACTGTCGGTTACGCAGTGTACGTCTTCGGAGGAAGCGGACAGCCGGTCGCGGCCGTCGTCCTGTTGCTCGTCGCAGCGGTACTGATCGTCGTCGGATTCGGCGGCGGACGGGCGGGATCGAGCCGTCGACGGCGAGCCCGTTACTGAACAAGCGGAGCCGTAGAGCGTGTCGGCCAAAATAATTTTGTGTACTGACAGAAACGACCGGTATGGAGCGACGTGCGTTCCTCGCGACGGCGGCGACCGGGGGGTTCGTCGCCGCCGCGGGCTGTCTCGAGCGGTTTCCGGGTGTGGGTCTCGACGCCTCTCTAGAGACGACCGATCCGGAGCTTCGGCCACAGGACCCGCCCGACGTGACCGTCGACGGCGACAGCGTTACCGTTCGCGGAACGATCGAGTACGGGTCGAGCAGCTGTGGCGGGGTCGAGCTCGCACACGCTGACTACGAGGACTCCCAGGCTCGACTCGACGTCCTCGTCGTCGCGGCCGACGATTCGGGCTGGACGTCGGCGTGTTCGGATGATCTTGTAGAGGAAGGCTACCGCGTCGAGGCGACCGTCAGCGAGAGGCTGCGGCGGGTCGCCGCGACCGAGCATCACGTGTTCGGGGAGACGTCCTCGACGACCGTCGACGGACTGGATTAGACCTCCGCGTACCCCTCGACGTACTTGTCGTTGATCTCCCACTCATCGTCGTCGTTTTTGACCATGTACTCGCCGTAGTAGGGGACGCGGTTCGCGACGACCTCGCGGTAGGCCTCGCGTATCTCCGGTTTGGTCATCTCGCCCATCGGGCGAAGGTCGTCGCTGCGGTTGAGACAGCCCTTCAGGTACCCCTCGTGGGTCACCCGAACGCGGTGGCAGTTTGCACAGAAGGTCGGGTTCTCGACGGGGTCGACGATCTCGACCATTCCTCCGTCGACCCAGTAGCGCTTGCGGTCGTGCATCTCCCGGTGTTCGATCTCGTCGGCCTGCTCGGCGAGCCAGTCGTGGACCCGCTGGATGTCGATGTTCCACTCGGGGCGTCCCGTCAGTTCGGGCATGTACTCGATTAGCTGGAGCTGGAGCCCGTCGTTCTCGGCGACGTGGTCGACCATTTCCGGGACGTACCCGGCAGTGTGTTCGAAGACGACCATGTTGAGTTTGACCGGGTCCAGGCCGGCGTCGACGGCCGCCCGCACGCCCTCGAGGACCTTCTCGTAGGCGCCGCTTTTCGTGACCGCGGCGAAGTCCTCGGGGTCGAGCGCGTCCTGGGAGACGTTGACCCGCTCGAGGCCGGCATCGACGAGGTCCTCGGCCCGACCGGGGAGGAAGGTGCCGTTTGTCGTCAGCGAGACCTCCATCGAGTCGGGCGTGCGCCGGATGATCTCCTCGAGATCCTGGCGGAGCATCGGTTCGCCGCCCGTGAACTTCACCGAGTCGACGCCGAACTCCTCGACGACCTCGAGGAAGCGCACGACGTCGTCGGCGCTCATCTCGTCGTCCTGGGGGTCCATCGGTCCCCGCGTGTCGCCGAGCCCCTCGTTGTGACAGTAGATGCAGTCGAAGTTACACCGGTCGGTGAGCGAGATCCGAACCCCCGTGACCTCGCGCCCGAACTCGTCGGTCAACATACCACCCAGTTTCAGGTGAAACCGCTTAAGTTCGCCGGACGAAATCAACCTTCGTAACCAATTTCGGTTTCGTAAGCGGCGGTGCAGTTCCACCTCACGTGGTGTATGACTCTTGCAGCAGGCCGTCGTGTGACTCGGCATGAGCACGATCGCCGAGTTCACGATCCCCGCCGAGGCGTTCGCGCTCGGGCAGACGCTCGAGCGCGTTTCCGACCTCGAGGTCGAGGTCGAACGGGTCGTCGCGGCGGGTCCCGAGACGGTGATACCTTGCGTCCGATTCCTCGGCGACGAGGAGACCCTCGAGCGCGCCGACCACGCGCTTGCCGGAGATCCGACGGTCGAAATCGCGACGCCGATCCTCGATCTCGAGGGCGAGCGGTGTTACCGGATCCGATGGAACGAGGCGGTTGTCGACGCCGTTGACCTGCTTACCAGGGAGCACGCGACGGTGCTCGAGGCAGGTCTCGAGGACGATCAGTGGCGGTTTCGCGTCCTCTTTCCGGACCGGGAGGCGCTGGCCCGAAGCTACGAGTTCGCGACCGATCAGGGGGTTCCGATCGACCTCCGGAAAATAAACCGCCTCGAGGAGACCCGCCACGGTCGGTTCGACCTGACCGACCCCCAGTACGAGACGCTCGTCGCGGCCCTCGAGTACGGCTACTACGACATCCCTCGGGGGATCGACATGGAGGCGCTGTCGGACGAACTCGAGATCTCCCACCAGGCCTTATCCGAACGGCTGCGGCGGGCCCACCTGACGCTTGTCAGAGAGGCGGTCGGCACCGACGAGACGCGGTGAACGCGCCGGCAGAACACCTACCTCCGTCGACGGGCAACGGGCCTCCATGGACCGAGAGATGCTCGCGGATCAGCAGCGGCTCGTCGAACTCGTCGAGGAGGAGGGGTGGGACGTCACCGACCTCGAGATCTCGGCCTACGACAGCCCGTGGTCCGACGAGGACGATCCCGAGGCGACCGTGACGATCACGGCCCGAAAACCGTACGAGAGCGAGGACGACGGAAGCGACTCGGATCGCGACGGCGACGACGAGAACCCGTTCCGCGTGAACTAACCCTTGATGTTACAGACGGGGAAGGTTCGCGCGACCTTATCGCCGATGCCCAGCCCGTCGGAGACGCGGACGACCTCGTCGACGTCCTTGTAGACGCCCGGTGCTTCCTCGGCGACCGTCGCGCCCGACTGGGCCTTCACGTAGATCTGTTGCTGGTCCTGTAGTTCCTGCTGGACGTCCCCGCCCCAGTACTCGTTTTTGGCCTGGGTCCGGCTCATCAGCCGACCCGCGCCGTGGGCGGTCGACCCGAACGTGAGATCCATCGAGTGCTCGCCCCCGCGCAGGACGAAGCTACCCGCGCCCATGCTGCCGGGGATGATGACCGGCTGGCCGACGTCGCGGTACGCCTTCGGCACCTCGGGGTGGCCCGCGGGGAAGGCTCGAGTCGCACCCTTGCGATGGACGTAGAGTTCGCGTTCCTCCCCGTCGACGGTGTGGAGTTCCTTCTTCGCGATGTTGTGTGCCACGTCGTACAGCAGCTCCATCTCCATCTCCTCCCACGAGCGGTCGAAGACGCGCTCGAAGACCTGCCGGGTCCGGTGCATGATCAGCTGGCGGTTGACCCACGCGAAGTTGATCGCCGCGTTCATCGCCCCGTAGTAGTCCTCGGCGAGCTGCGATCCCGCGGGTGCGGCCGCGAGTTCCTTGTCCGGCAGCCGATCGAGCAGCCCCTTGTGCTGTTGCTCGATCTTCCGCAGGTAGTCGTTACAGGTCTGGTGACCCAGCCCCCGCGAACCACAGTGGATGAGGACGACGATTTGATCCTCCTCGAGTCCGAACGCCTCGCCCACGTCGCCGTCGAAGACGTCCGTCACGCGCTGGACCTCGAGGAAGTGATTCCCCGAGCCCAGCGAGCCGATCTGGTTCTTGCCGCGGTCCTTGGCCTTCTGGCTCACCTTGTCGGGGTCGGCGCCCTCGCGCATCCCCTCGTCCTCACAGTGCAGGAGGTCGTCCTCGACGGCGTGACCGTGCTCGAGCGCCCAGTCGACGCCTCGAGCGAGGATCTCGTCGACGGCGTCGATGTCAGCCTCGACGATCCCACCGCCGCCGAGCCCCGAGGGAACGTTGGCAAAGAGGGAGTCGACGAGCTCCTCCTCGCGGCCCTGGAGTTCGTCGTAAGTGAGGTTTGTCCGCATCATTCTTACGCCGCAATTGATATCGTAACCAACTGCTCCAGGGGAGATACAGCCGTTCTCGGCGTCGAGCGCGCCGACTCCCCCGACGGGGAAGCCATATCCCTGGTGGCCGTCGGGCATACAGATCGCGTTCGTCGTGATCCCCGGCAGGTGGGTCGTGTTCTTGAGCTGCTGGAGGGTCTTGTCCTCGCTGATCTCCTCGAGTAAGGCCTCGCTGGCGAGCACTCGCGCGGGGACGTTCATCTCCCCTTCCTGCGGGATCTCCCAGACGTAGTCGCGTACCTTCTCGAGGGTGATGCCGTCGGCGTCGAAGGTGGTCATACGCGATACTCCGACGGCGACGATGAAAGAACGTTCGCCTCGACGCCGTCAGTCGACCTCGGTGAGCCGGCCGTCGGCGGCGAGGGGGCCGCCGCCGGTGATCAGCAGCACCGATGCCATTCCGAACAGCGCGACGTGGGCCAGCACGGGGTCGTCGGGCAGCGCGAACAGCGTCAGGGTAAACATCGCAATCGCCGACAGCGCCGTCGCGCGGGTAAAGAGGCCGAGGATCAGGGCGATCCCGAGGGCGATCTCGGCCAGCCCCGCGCCCATCACCCACAGCTCCGGGCTGACCGGGACGACGCTCGTCAGGTCGTACTGGTTGACGACCGCCAGCGCGATCCCCGGCCGGAGGATCTTCTGGGTCAGCCCGAGGTAGATGAACGTCGCGCCAAGGCCGACTCGGACCACCGTCGGCAGGTACCGCTTGTGCGGCTCGTTCCACTCCTGGAACCGACGGGCGTGATCGTAGACGACGTCGATCCGGCCGTAGAGCGTTCCGTGCATCCCGGCCATCCGCTGGAGGACGTGATCCGCGCTCGGTTTGCCGCTCCCGACGAGCGCGACCGCGAGCAGTCCGCCGACGAACTCGAGCTGTAACAGCAACAGCGGGCGAAACGCCAGTCCGACGAGGTACGACGCGAGTGCCGCCAGCGCGACGACTCGAGTGCCGAGGCCGAACAGCAACAGGAAGCCCAGGCCGACCTGCAGGAGCCGGAGTTCGACTTCGACTGCGGGACTGATGAAGTAGCCGCCAAAGCCGGCGCCGATCAGCGGGATCCCGAACGAGATCCGCAACAGCCACGGGACGTACCTGGTGTACTCCCCCATCGCGTCCCTGAACGCGGCCACGTCCCGCGGTGCGGGCCGAACGTACAGGTAGCCGCCCAGGACGGCCAGGGCGGCCAGACCGCCGGCGACGAGCGGCCCGACGACGAAGGGATCGGTCAGCGCGTCGGTCAGAAACTCCGCGACGGGAACGTCGTACTCCTCGTCGGCGACGTACTCCTCGTGGGCGCCGGCCGACCCGGTTGCGAGCGCGGCGAGCGCGAGCAGCGAGCCGACGGTCGCGGCGACGGCCGCGACGGGTCGCGAGCGACGATAGTCGTCCATCGCGTAGTGTATCGCGGAGGCGACTGAAAAACATCCACCTGGCGGTTCCCAAACTCCCTCGGACGAACTCCTGTATATCGATTCCGGAGCGACCCAGGGCGGCTCGTGATCGCCCGGGACAGCGGTACAGCGGCCCGTCTCAGACGTCGAAGACCACGTACGCCTCCCAGCCGTCGCCGACCGCCTCGAGTCGCATCTCCGAGTAGGTGACGGCCTTGATCTCGCGGGCGGTGATCGCTTCGAGAGGAATCCCGCGAGCGCTGCCCTCGAGACGCCACTCCTCCACGCCCGGCTCGTCGATCCGTTCGACGCGGTGATCGACGGGCAGAGCGTTGCGAACGTCCCGCAGATAGATCAGTTCGTCCAGAAAGTCGAACAGCAGCGCCTCGCGGCTTTCGGCCGTCACCGACACCGAGAAGCGCTCTCCGGTTCCGTCCGGAATCGACTCACAGGAGGCGGCCGCGAGCCCGTCGGCGATAGCCGCGAAGACCGCCTCGAGGCTCTCTCCGGTCGCTTCGACCCCGATGTCGGCGGTGTGATCGCGAAGCTGGAATCCCATACTCTCCCGTTCTCGAGCCCGCGAGGTATGTCCGTCGCTTCGAGCCGCCGCCGTCGCGTCCCCGGCAGCACCGACGGCGGGTCGACAGGCGGTTCCCGGCGAACGACCGCGCTGCCGGTGGAATTATATTGGCGAGCCTGCTACACTGTGGTAGTGAGCGTCAACATCGACAGTCGCGTCGTCGCCCCGGGGAGCGACGAGTACGTCGACGAGGCCTGGCGGCTCAAGGAGCGCATCAACAGCCAGGAGGGCGTGCTGAAGCAGCGCCACGACTTCTTTACCGACGCGTACCGTCGCTCGACGGTCCACTGCTACCTGCAGGAGGACGATCTCGTGGGTTTTGCCGCGGTTCGCCGCGACGGCTACATTCTCTTTCTGGCGGTCTCGACGGAGTTTCGCGGCCAGGGGATCGGCAAGCGACTCGTCGCACGGGTCGCCGACGACAACGAGTCGATCACCTGTCACGCTCGAACCAGCAACGAGAACGCCCTCGAGTTCTACGAACATCTCGGCTTCGAGATCAAACGGCGGATTAACGGCTACTACGAGGACGGCGGCGACGCCTACTACCTCAAACTCGGCTCAGACTCCGGGCTGGCCGACCGAATTTCGGAGTTCGTTCGCCGGTAGACCGCCGTTATTTCGCACTCGCTGCCCCGTGAGCGGCCGCTCGGGAGGGGTCCCCACGGGCCGGGGTTTTCGGCAGGATTATACCGCCACGACGACGAGCACACGAGGCGCATGGAGGAGCGAACGAGGGCCTACCTTCGGGGTCGATTCCGCGATCACTACCGCCGCACGGAGCTGACGCTCCCACCTGCGGCCAACGAGCGCGAGTGGGGATACATCCCCTGGACCGACGGACCCGATACGACGATGGTCCGTCACCGTTCGCTGCTCGAACTCGGCGACCTCGAGGAGTTCCTCGTTCGCAAGCGGCCCCGCCACGTCTACTTCTCGGCGGGGCGGTTTCGCGACCCCGGCGCGAGCTCGATGCACGAGAAGGACTGGCAGTCCGCGGATCTCGTCTTCGACCTCGACGCCGACCACCTGCCGAACGTAACCCTCGGCGAGGACTCCTACGCCGAGATGCTCGCGACGTGTAAGGACGCCCTGCTCCGCCTGCTCGATTTTCTCGAGGACGACTTCGCGTTCGAAGAGCTGGAGATCGTCTTCTCGGGCGGGCGGGGGTACCACGTCCACGTCCGCGACGAGTCGATCCGACACTTCGATCGGGAGCACCGCCGCGAGGTCGTCGACTACGTCCGCGGAATCGGCCTCGAGTTCGAGGAGCTGATCGAGACCGAGACCGTCGCCGGCCTCGGCCGCAAGACCCCGACCGAGCGCCGCACCCTGCGAACCGAGGGCGGCTGGGGCGCCCGCACCCACGACAGATTCATGGCCTTCGTCGACGAGCTGCTCGCCCTCGAGGAGGAGGCAGCCCTCGAGCGGCTCCGAGAGTTCGACGGGATCGGCGAGGGGAAGGCGACGGCAACTCTCAACGCCGCCCGGAACAACCGCGAGCAACTGGAAGCGGGCAACGTCACGGTCCACACCGCCGTTTCCCAGCTGGCCGAACGGTTCGCTCACCGGGCCGTCGAAGCCGACAACGCCCCGATCGATGAACCTGTAACGACCGACACGAATCGACTCATCCGCCTGCCCGGGAGTCTCCACGGCGGCAGCGGGCTCGAGACGGTTCGCCTCGAGCGCGACGAGATCGACGCCTTCGACCCGCTGGTCGACGCCGTTCCGGAGACGTTTACGGGCCACGAGATCCGGGTCGACGTCACCGACGGCGGCGAGGTCGAGCTCGGAGGAGATAGCTTTACGGTTCCGGAGGGTGACCAGTCACTTCCGGAGTACGTTGCCGTGTTCCTCATGGCCCGCGGCCGAGCCGAGAAGGAGAAAGAATGAATCTCGACGAGCTACGATCCGTCCAGAGCAAGGAGCGCCAGAAAGACAGCCTCCAGAACCTGCGCCCCTCGTTCTACCAGGAGGTCGGCGAGTACATCGCCGAACTCGAGGGCGAACGCGATCGGGCGGCCGAACGGGCCGACGACCCCTTTTCGTCGCCCGAGGTGAGCCGACTCACCGACGAGATCGAGACGGCCAAGGACGTCGTCGAGGCGATCTACGAGCGACGAATGGGCAAACTCGTCAAGCAGGCCAGCCTCGCTGCGGCCGGGATGGCGGCCAACGACGAGGGCCTCACCGCCGAGGAGGCCGACCTCTTCGACGACCTCGTCGACCGTATCGACGCGAACAAGACCCGCGTGCTCGACGTCCTCGAGGGCCTCGAGGCCGATCCCGACCCAGAACCGGAGTCGGGGCCGGCGTCCGAACCACCAACCGACTCGACGAGGGACGCCTCGAGATCGGCCGTCGACCCCGACGCGTCGACCGACGACGCGCCGCCTGCGCCGCCGATGAAACCCGATCCGGCAGACGGTGACGCGGACGTCGACCCGACGACCCTCGAGCCCGACGACGCTTCTCAAGCGGCGGAGGCGAGCGAAGGCGAGAGCGAGGTCACAGCCGCCGACGTCATGGGCGGTGCCGGCCCGTCGACCGGCGACGCAAACGAGGAGGCGCCGCGACCCGACGGAGAGCCGACGTCACCGGTCGACGCTGCGGATGACGGAGTCGCCGAATCAGATCCGAGCGACGCGACGCCCGGCGAGTCCGTCGATCCCGGCCTCGAGGACGGAACGTCCGCCGACCCCGAGGCAGCCGCTGGAGCCCCCACCGAGGACACTGTCGATCGCGTTACCGTTCGGATGACCCGCGACGTCGGGTCGATCCTCGGCGTCGACGACCGGGAATACACGCTCTCCTCCGACGACGTCGTCACGCTCCCCGAACAGAACGCCTCGCCGCTGCTCGAGCGCGACGCGGCCGAACGGCTCGACTGACGGTCGGACCCGTCGGACGCAACCGGAAGGCATACGACGCCTCCGTCGAAGGAACGGTATGCTCGAAACCGGCGACGACGCACCCGAGTTCGCACTGCAAAACCAACACGGCGAGACGGTTCGCCGTTCGGATTTCGACGGCCGACTCGTCGTCTACTTCTATCCGCGGGCGGGCACCGACGGCTGTACGACGGAGGCGCAGGAGTTCGAGGCAGCTCGCGATGAGTTCGAGAATCGCGGCGTCGGGATCGTCGGGATCAGCGACGACTCGGTCGAGGACCTCGAATCGTTCGCTACCGACCACGACCTCGAGTTCGACCTGCTGTCCGATCCCGAAGGAGAGGTCGCAACGCTGTACGATTCCTACGGCGAGAAGCAGATGTTCGGCAACACCTTCGACGGCGTCTTCCGGACCACGTACGTCGTCGGTTCCGACGGCACGATCGAGGCGGCCTACGAGGACGTCGCGGTCGACGGCCACGTCGACCGCGTCCTCGAGGACCTCGACGAGCGACGGACCGGAAAAGCCGTTCCGGAGCGGTAGGCTTTCGGCGGCCTGCTCTTGGGAGGCGGCGACCGCGAGGCGAATCGGTTCGGCCGGCGGTTCCGATCTCGGTACCGTCTCGATATTTCTGGACAAAGAGTTTTGCACCGATAGCCGGACGCACCAGTATGGAGTTACAACGGCTCGTCGATGTGCTCGAGGGCGAGGAGCTGACCGGTCGACAGGCCGCGATCATCGTCGCCGTCTGGATGGCGCTCACGGCTGCCTTCGGGATCGTCATCTTCGTTGCCGTCTTCGTCTTCTGAAATAGCCGTTCTCTCGACCTTTCGACACCAAACCGGTGAGAACGAGGGCGCTTCCGTTACTGGAAGGTGCGGCCGAGCTGTTCTTCGCCCTCGGGTTCGGTGGCCTGGAACTGCTGTTCGATCTCCTCGTAGCGCTCGCGGGTCTCGGGGGTCACGCTCGGCTGGACCTCCTCGAGTGCCTGCTCGAAGTGTTCCTTGCTGATGCGGACGTTCTCGATCGTGTCCGGCATGTCGTCGGGGTCGACCGAGTTGATGAACTCGCGGCTGGCGGCCATCGAGGCCTCACGGGTGACGGCCTCGATGTCGGCGCCGACGTAGCCCTCCGTTTCGGCGGCGAGCCACTCGAGGTCGATCGCGTCGGCCAGGGGTTTGTCGCGGGTGTGGACCTCGAAGATCCGCTTGCGGCCCTCCTCGTCGGGGACCGGCACGTGGACGTGGCGGTCGAGGCGGCCGGGCCGCAGCAGCGCCGAGTCGATCAGGTCCGGGCGGTTGGTCGTCGCGATCACGACGACGTCCTCGAGCTCCTCGAGGCCGTCGAGCTCCGTGAGCAGCTGGGAGACGACACGCTCGCCGACACCCGAATCACCCTGGCGCTGGCCGCGTTCGCCCGCGATCGAGTCGATCTCGTCGAAGAAGATCACGGTCGGAGCGTTCGAACGGGCCTTCTCGAAGACCTCGCGGACGCCCTTCTCGGACTCGCCGACGTACTTGTTCAGCAGTTCGGGGCCCTTGATCGAGATGAAGTTCGACTGGGACTCGTTGGCCACCGCCTTGGCGAGCAGGGTCTTCCCCGTGCCGGGCGGGCCGTACATGAGGACGCCCCTGGCGGCCTCCATGTCCATCTGTTCGAACACCTCGGGGTAGTCGAGCGGCCACTGGATCGTCTCGCGAAGCCGTTCTTTGGTGTCTCCGAGGCCGCCGACGTGGTCCCACGTGACGTCCGGCACCTCGACGAAGACCTCCCGGAGCGCCGAGGGCTGGATCCCCTTCATCGCCTCCTTGACGTCGGTTTCGGTCACCTCGAGCGATTCGAGGATCTCGGCGTCGATCTCGTCGGATTCCAGGTCGAGGTCGGGACGGATCCGTCGCAGGGCGTTCATCGCACCCTCGCGGGCGAGGCTCTCGAGGTCGGCGCCGACGAAGCCGTGGGTGTTCTCGGCGTAGTGATCGAGGTCGATATCTTCGCTGAGGGGCATCCCGCGGGTGTGGACCTGCAGGATCTCCTTGCGGCCGCCCTTGTCGGGGACGCCGATCTCGATCTCGCGGTCGAATCGGCCGCCCCGGCGCAGGGCGGGGTCGATCGCGTCGACGCGGTTGGTCGCGGCGATGACCGTGACTCGGACCCGCTCCTCGAGCCCGTCCATCAGGCTCAGGAGCTGGGCGACGACGCGTCGTTCGACGTCGCCGCCGGCTTCCTCTCGTTTGGCGGCGATGGAGTCGAGCTCGTCGATGAAGATGATCGCGGGGGCGTTCTCCTCTGCCTCCTCGAACACCTCCCGGAGCTGCTCCTCCGATTCGCCGTAGTACTTCGACATGATCTCCGGGCCGGAGATCGTCTCGAAGTGAGCGTCGATCTCGTTGGCGACGGCTTTCGCCATCAGGGTCTTCCCGGTGCCGGGTGGGCCGTGCAGCAGGACTCCCTTCGGCGGTTCGATGCCGAGTTGCTGGAACAGCTCGGGGTGGCGCATCGGCAGCTCGATCATCTCGCGGACCTGATCGAGCTCGTCGTCGAGTCCGCCGATGTCCTCGTAGGTGATGTTCGGCACGCCCTCGGGGGACTCGCCGGCCTCGGAGCTGACCTGCTCGGCCGGCGTCTCGGAGATCTCGATGTTCGTCGAGTCGGTGATGACGACCGTCCCGGAGGGATCGGCGCTGGCGATCTTCAGCGGCACCGACTGGCCGGAGCTGGCCATCGGACCGAACGACAGCGAGAACGGCACCGTCTGCCCCTCGGCGACGGCCTGTCCGGACAGCTTGTCGCGCACGAGCGGGCCGATGTCGCCGCGAATGCGGAGGTTCTGCGGGAGTGCGACCGTAACCGAGTTCGCGGGCTTGACGTCGGCCGGCTCGACGCTGACGTTGTCGTCGATCCCGACGTCGGCCTCCTGGCGCAGGCGGCCGTCGATACGAACGATGCCACGACCCTCGTCCTCGGGGTAGCCGGGCCAGACGCGCGCGACGGCCTGGCTGTCGTCCTTGCCCTCGATGACGATGTAGTCGCCGTTCTCGAGGTCGAGCTCGCGCATCGAGACGCGGTCGATTGCGGCGAGTCCGCGGCCCGCGTCCTTCTGTTTTAGGGGTTTGACGGTGAGTTTCATTGGTTGCCCTCCAGTTCGACAGTGAGCACGCCGTTTCTGATAAACGTGTGCGCGTCAGCTGCGCCGTCGGGCAGCTCGAACTCGTACTGGTCGTCGCCGTCGACGACGATGACCGTGCCGTCGGCGATATCGGCGGCGGCGTCGGTACTCGCCGTGCCGAAGTCGACGGCCAGCACCGATCCGTCCTCGTACTCGTAGCGACGAGCGATCTGCTCGTCTTCACGAGTGAATTGATCGAGTGTCATGGTGATACTAACTATGGGTAAGTGCTACTAGTATATAAGTATTCCCCCATAAAACCACGGTACTGAATCGGGGTGCCATAGAAGAGGCTTGTTCGCAGTTCAACGTATGGACTCCGGATGCAGGACCCTATCGGATCCGTCCGTTCCTGCCGGTTGTATCGGCGCCGGCTCGAGCCTTTATACCGGTTCCCCGCGTCCGGAGGAGTATGGAAACGGTTCGACACCACGGCCGGGAGACGGCCTACGAGGTCGCCGATCGAGGGGGAACTGGGCCGACGATCTGTTTTGTCCACGGGAGTGGGGGCTCGCGAGCAGCCTGGAAGGCACAGCACCGCCTCGCCGACCGATACCCGGTCGTCGCCGTCGACCTCAGCGGGCACGGCGACTCCGGGGACGTCGACGCCAGCGCGGGGTACACGGCGCTGTCGGCGTACGCCGACGATGTCGCGGCCGTCCTCGAGGCGACGGATGCGAGTGTACTGGCGGGTAGCTCCCTTGGCGGAGCCGTCACTATGCAGCTTCTGCTCGAGCGGGAGCCCGACATCGACGGTGTCGTGCTTGCCGGGACAGGCGCCAAGCTGGGCGTGCTCCAGGACCTGCTCGAGTGGCTCGACACTGACTTCGATCGGGCCCTCGAGTTCCTCCATGGGTCGGATCGGCTCTTTCACGATCCCGACCCCGAACTGCGCGACGAGTCGATCGAACGGATGCGCGAGTGCGGACAAGCGACCGTGCGCCGGGACTTCCGAACCTGCCACCGCTTCGACGTCCGCGACGACGTCCACCGGATCGACGTTCCCGCACTCGCGGTCTACGGCGAGCACGACCAGCTGACGCCCCCGCAGTACCACGAGTACCTCGCCGACGAGATCGGCGAGGGCGACCTCGTCGAGATTGAGGGCGCAGCTCACCTGGCGATGCTCGAGCAGCCTGTGGCGTTCAACGAGGCCGTCGCGGAGTTCGTCGGCGGACTCGAGGAGTAACCCGTCTCGAGGATCAGTACAGGTCGTCGAGATCCCGCTCCTCGTGGCTGTGTTCCTCGGCCGGGAACTCGCCGGACTCGACGGCCTCGACGTAGCCCTCGACGGCCGAGCTCATCTCCTCGCGGACGTTCCCGAACTGCTTCGAGAAGGAGGGCGACCAGTCGCTGAGGCCGACGGCGTCGTCGACGACCAGCACCTGGCCGTCGCAGTCGGGGCCGGCGCCGATCCCGATCGTCGGAATCTCGAGCGCCTCGGTGATCTCGGCCGCGAGGTTCGACGGGACGTGCTCTAGGACGAGCGAGAACGCGCCGGCCTCCTCGTGGGCAACGGCTAGCTCGAGCATGCGCTCGGCGGCCTCCTGATCGGTCCCCTGGCGCGGGTAGCCGCCGTACCGGTTGACGTGCTGGGGCGTCAGCCCCAGGTGGGCCATTACGGGGATTCCGAGCTGGGCCATCGTCTCGGTCAGCTCGACGGTGTGGGGACCACATTCGAGTTTTACTGCGGCGGCACCCTCCTCTTTGAGCATCCGCCCGGCGTTCTCGAGGCTGTCAGCCTCGTCGACGCCGAAGGAGAGAAACGGCATGTCGGCGACGACCAGTGCCTCGTCGGTCGCCCGCGAGACCGCGCCGACGCGAGCCGCGACGTCGTCGACGGTTACCGGGAGCGTCGTCTCGTACCCGAGTGAGGTGTTGCCGACGCTGTCGCCGACCAGGATCATGTCGACGTCTGCCTCGTCGACGATTTCGGCCGTCGGTGCGTCGTAGGCCGTCAGCATCGTGATCGGTTCGGTTCCGGCCATCGACTGCAGCTCCCGTACGGTAGGCATACGTGTGGGTTCGGCTCCCGCGAGTAAACGTCATCGTTCCGCACCGACGACCTGCCACCCGCGACCCTTAAGAGGACCCGGTGAACACGTTCGAACGTGCCAGAACGCGTCGAAACAACCTCGCCGGACGGGGTCGACTTCGGGTGGGTGATGCAGACGACGTTCGTCGTCACGATCCTCGTCGGCGCGCCGATCGTCGCCCTGCTGTCGATCGGCACCGAGCTCCCGACCTGGGGCGCTCGAGCCGAGTTCGCGATCCGAGTGGGTGCCGTCGTCTGGCTGCTCGTGGCGCTGTCGGTGTTCGCATACGCGAAGCGAACGCAGGAGTAGCTACTCGCTGCCCTCGACGTACTCGAAGTCGACGCCGGCTCGGTCGGCCGTTCGCTCGTCGCGCTCGGTGTCGCCGACAAACAGCGTGGACGCCGGCTTCGCGCCGAGCCCACGGACGGTCTCGAGCAGCGGCTCGGGGTCGGGCTTTCGCGTCTCGACGGTGTCCCGACCCACGACGGCGTCGACCGCGGGCTCGAGGTCGTGTTCCTCGAGCGCGATCCAACAGGCGGCCTCACAGTTGAGCGAGCAGACCCCGACGGGAACCCGCCGCTCGAGGGCCTCGTCGGCGCGGGTCAGGCGACGCGACAGCCGCGCGCCCTCGCGTTCGTGGTCGGCGATCGTCTCCTCGACGGCCGGTGCGATCTCGAACTTGCTCGCAGCCTCGAGCAGCTCCCAGAGGTTCTCGCTGGGTGGCTCGGTCGCGGCCCGGGCGTACACCGCGATCACGTCGATCGCAACGGCGTTCCAGTCGACAACGAGGTCGACGAGAGTCCCGTCCAGGTCGTAGACGACGGCGTCGTATTCGGTCACGACGGATGATACGGACGGGAGTAGAATAGCGACTTCGGTCCGCTACTCGAGCAGGTGGCGCGCGATCACCTTCTTCTGGATCTCGGTGGTCCCCTCGTAGATCTCGGTGATCTTGGCGTCCCGGTAGAGCCGTTCGACCTCGCCCTCGGTGACGTAGCCGTAGCCGCCGTGGATCTGGACGGCCTCGTTGGTGACGTGCATAGCCGTCTCGCTGGCGAAGTACTTCGCCATGCTCGCGGTCAGTCCGGCGCTGCCCGACGCTCGCTCTCGGGCGGCCTCCCGAGTCAGCAGCCGGCTCGCCTTGATTCGGGTCGCCATCTCGGCGAGCTTGTGGCGAATCGACTGGAACTCGCCGATCGGCTGATCGAACTGCTCGCGCTCCCCGGCGTACTCGAGCGCTTCGTCCATCGCACACTGGGCGAGACCGACCGACTGCGCCGCGATGGCGATCCGGCCGCCCGTAAGGATGTGAAAGGCGGCCGAGAGACCGCGTCCCTCCTCCGTCAGCCGGTTCTCGGCGGGGATCCGGACGTCGTCGAAGGTGAGACTGGTCGTGTCGCTCGCGCGGAGGCCGAGCTTGTCCTCCTTCTCCCCGACCGAGAGCCCGTCGACGTCGCCGGGGACGAGGAACTGGGTCACCGTCGACGGATCGTCGCGGTCGGTCTTTGCAAATAGCACGTAGACGCCCGCCCGCTTTCCGTTCGTGATCCACTGCTTCTCGCCGTTGATGACGTACTCGTCGCCCTCCCTGCGGGCCTCGGTCGACATCTCAGCGGGGTTCGAACCGGCATGGGGCTCCGAGAGCGCGAACGCGCCGACGGGGCGGCCGTCGGCCATATCGGGGAGCCACCGCTCCTTGAGCTCCTCGCTGCCGAACTCGGCGATACAGGAGGTCGCCAGCGAGTGGACCGACAGCGCCGTCGCGACCGCCAGCGCACCGTAGGCGACCTCCTCGTTGACGACGGCGGCCGTCACGGGGTCGGCGTCGTAACCGCCGTACGCCTCGGGAACGGTGAGGCTCGTCAGGTCGAGCTCGGCGAGCCCGTCCCAGACGTCCTCGGGAAACTCCTGGCTCCGGTCGGCCTCGAGCGCCGTCGGTCTAATCTCCTCGCGGGCGAACTCGCGGACCACGTCGCGAACCGCCGCCTGCTCGTCGGTGAGTTCCATACGACCCCATTCGAGCGCGGTGGCAAAAATGGCCACCACTCGAGCGCCCGATCCTTACCGGTTCGCTCGGTCGATTTGCCGTCGTTGTGTCGTCGGGCCGTTCGTTCCCGCCGAGACGGTCCGTCCGTTCCGGCAGTGTGAGTGTCGGCCTCGCTCACCCGAGGCTCGCGAGGCGATTGAGCGCGTACGCCGTCTGGAGGACGTCGACGCTCTTTCCGCGATCGAAGACGAGTTCGTCGGTGCCGAGGACGTGCTCGAGGGTGTCCTGGGAGGCGTGTTCTGGCGCGGCCGCGATCCCGGCGTCGTTCTCCGCAACCCACTCCATAACGCGGCGATCGCTCTTGGAGTCGCCCATCACCAGCGCGAACGGGTCGTCGATCCCGAGCACCTCGAGCGCGCGCTCGACGCCGACGACCTTGTTCAGCTCGAGGCTCCCGATTTCGGCGGCGTCGGCCTCGTAGTAGGCGACGTCGATCCGCTCGAGGACGGCCGCGAGCTCGTCGGGAATTTCCTCGTCGTCTCGATCGGGGTAGGCGCCCTCCTCCTCGAGGACGGTCCTGATCTCGGGATCTTGATCGGCGTAGAACGCGCGGGTCCGGTCGCGGATCTCCTCGCCGTCGAACTCGATCGCCTCACTGACGGCGTCGGCCAGCAGGTCGATCAGGTAGACGAGCGCGTCGTCGATGATCTCGCGGGCGTCGGCCGACCCGGTTTCGTAGTTGGGTTTCATCGTGACGTTGAACTCGTTGCCCTGCAGGTGACAGCCCCGCCTGAGCGCGTCGGGAGCCTCCGTCAGGACGCGAGCCCGCAGGTCGTCGAACACCTCGCGGATCTCCTCGTCGAGTTCCTCGTACAGCAGCTGTTTGGTCTCGGCGCCGTGGCCCGGCGTGAACACGCCGGTTCCCGCCTCGTAGACGATCGACAGCTCCCCGGAGTGGACGATCTCGCTGCCGAGCCCCTGGATGGCAAAGCCCTTGACGTTCTCTAAGGTCTGGCCCGTACAGATCACGATCGGGACGCCGGCCTCGTGAAACTCCGTCAGGACGTGCAGGGTCTCGCGCGGGATCTCGTTGTCCGTACTGCCGGCCGAGCGCAGCGTCTCGTCGACGTCGAGGACGAGCACGTTTACGCCACGGCCGTACTTGGCCTCGAGGTCGAGCGCGGTAAACGCCTGATCGCGGGTCGCCCGCGCGGCGATCTCCGCGAACGTCTCGCCGGCTGCGAACGCCGCCCGGATCTCGTCCTTGCGGTCCTCGAGCTCCTCGTTTGCCGACTGCCAGTGCTCGAGGGCGACCCGGGAGTCGACGGCGGGGAAGACGTCGACGAACTCCTGGTACTCTCGCAACGTCTTCGTGTCGTACTCGTCGTAGAGCTGGTAGACGAGATCGTACCGTTCCATACTCGAGATACCGGAGAGACGAGTGATAATCCTTGCCAATACTGAGAGTCTTTCCAGGGAGTCGAGGCGACGTTCGTCGGCTGCGACACGACTATAAAAACGGCGTGCGAACTCCGAGCCATGAAAAACGTTGACGACCTTATCGAGAGCGCCGCCGAGCTCGCGGGCCAGGGCCTCTCGAAGGGCGAGATCGCGGACGAGCTGAACGTCTCCCGGGAGACCGCGAGCTGGCTGGTCGAGCGCGGCGACGCGACGACCGACCTCTCGAGCCAGTCGACCCAGCAGTCCGCCGAGAACGGCGGTCCACAGGACATCCACGTCGACTGGTCGGCGATTGGCCGGGACAGCAAACGGATGAGATCGATCGCGGAGGCGATGGCCGACCTGCTCGCCAAACACGGCGAGGACGTCGATCTGACCGTCGGGATCGAGAAGGCGGGGGGGCCCATCGCGACGCTCATCGCGAGCGAACTCGAGACCGACCTCTCGACGTACACGCCCGCGAAACACCAGTGGGAAGAGGGCGACATCGAGGAGCTGGGCGGGACGTTCTCCCGGAACTTCGCGGGTATCCGCAACCGGGAGTGTTACGTCGTCGACGACACGATCACCAGCGGAACGACGATGCGCGAGACGATCACGGCGATCCGGGCGGAAGGCGGCGAGCCGCTGGCGTGTGTCGTCCTCGCGGACAAGCAGGGCGTCGAGGAGGTCGAGGGCGTTCCCGTCTACTCGTTGCTACAGGTCATCAGCGTCGGCAAGGACGAGTGACGGCTCCGACGGACGAGCCCGACCGATTCGTCCGTTCGAAACGGTAACTAACGTTTTCGGCGTGCGGACGTCCCGATTACGGTCGGTCGATCTCCCGTTACCGCCGCCGACAGGGGTGTCCCGGTCGCCGGACTGGCGGCTCGAGTGCCCGCGATTTTCTCGCCCGGGAACCCGTTCGACGTAACTGCAGTTTGTGTTCGACGGAGCGAGAATAGGCAGCGCATTCTCTTTACTGTAGACTTCTCAAACCCGATTCGGAGTGACCGATCATGGAGGACCATCTCACACGCCGGCGTCTGATCGCACTGAGCGGCACAGTTAGCGCTATCGCAATCGCAGGATGTAACGACGATCCGGAAGACGATCCCGAAGAGGAGGAACCGGACGACGAGGAAGAGGATCCGATGGAAGACGACGAGGAGGATCCGGTAGATGACGAAGAAGACGACGAAGAGGATCCGGTAGACGACGAGGAAGACGATGAGGAGGACGACGAGGACGACGACATGATGGACGACGAAGAAGATGACGAAGAGGATCCGGTAGACGACGAGGAGGACGATGAGGTGGATGATGACCCGATGGACGATGAAGAGGATGATGAGGACGACGATATGATGGACGATGAGGAGGACGACGAGGACGACGACATGATGGACGACGAAGACGACGAGGACGACGATATGATGGACGATGAGGAGGACGACGAGTAACCCGCCGAACTCGTCCTCGAGCGGCCGCAGGGACTTGCACCGACGTTCGGCAGCGAGCATCCACGGAGACGGCGCCTGGATCAGCGACAGTGCTGACGAACGGTAGGCGGCGGTGGTCGAATAAAAGAGGTGGTGTTGGTGGTGTCGGTGTTAGCCGTGGATTCCCATCGCTTCGATCTGTTCCTGGTAGCGGTTCCGGATCGTGACTTCGGTCACCTGGGCGACGTCTGCGACCTCGCGTTGGGTCTTCTTCTCATTACACAGCAGCGAGGCGGCGTAGATCGCCGCCGCGGCGTACCCGGTCGGGGATTTGCCCGAGAGCAGTCCTTCCTCGGCCGTCTTTTCGATGATCTCGTTGGCCTTGGTCTGGACCTCCTCGGAGAGTTCGAGTTCGGAACAGAAGCGGGGAACGTACTTTTTCGGGTCGACGGGGCGCATCTCGAGGCCGAGTTCCTGCGAGATGTACCGGTACGTACGACCGATCTCCTTTCGCTCGACGCGTGAAACTTCCGAGATCTCCTCTAAGCTTCGCGGGATCCCCTCCTTGCGACAGGCAGCGTACAGCGCACTGGTCGCGACGCCCTCGATCGATCGGCCGCGGATGAGGTCCTCCTTGAGCGCGCGCCGGTAGATGACCGACGCCACCTCGCGAACCGACCGCGGCACACCCAGCGCCGAGGCCATCCGATCGATCTCCGAGAGCGCGAACTGCAGGTTGCGCTCGCCAGCGTCCTTGGTTCGGATGCGTTCCTGCCACTTGCGCAGGCGGTGCATCTGACTGCGCTTCTTCGAGGAGATCGAGCGACCGTAGGCGTCCTTGTCCTTCCAGTCGATCGTCGTCGTCAGTCCCTTGTCGTGCATCGTCTGTGTCGTCGGCGCACCGACGCGGGACTTCTCCTGTCGCTCCTGGTGATTGAACGCCCGCCACTCCGGACCGGGGTCGATCTTCTCCTCCTCGACGACGAGCCCACAGTCTTCGCAGATGAGCTCACCCCGATCGGAGTCTTTCACGAGATTATCCGATTCACACTCGGGACAGGCACGTACCTCGTCCTGTTCCTCGGATTCGTCCGTTTCACGCATTCGCTCCCGCTGGCGGGTGGACCGTGTCATCGCGCTTTTATAGTAGTACTACTATGATATATAAGTTCTGGGGTCCTCCTCCCAACACTTTCCTGTTATCCGTCGAAAACGGCATTTACAGACGTTCAGCGAGATGGTTTACGATTTGAAACCGCAAAACCTTTATCCGACTCTCCTCGAGCACAGACACGAATGCCGGTTATCGAGTGCGACGTCGACGACGCCCGCGAGCGCCTCGAGGAGGCGGGCGTCGCCGTCGATTCCGGAAACACCGAACACGAACGCTGGCGGGCGAGTCGCGAGGGTGCGACGGCCGTCGCCTACGACGACAAGGTCGTGGTTCAGGGCGAGACGCCCCGCACGCTCGAGTCACTGCTTCGCGAAGGCGGCGGCCGAGCCCACGTCTACTTCGACGGTGCCAGCCGCGGTAACCCCGGCCCGGCATCGATCGGCTGGGTGATCGTCACGAGCGAGGGAATCGTCGCCGAGGGGGGCGAACGGATCGGACGAACGACGAACAACCAGGCGGAGTACACCGCGCTGATCACGGCCCTCGAGGCGGCAGAGGAGTACGGCTACGGCGAGGTCCACGCCCGCGGGGATTCCGAGCTGATCGTCAAGCAGGTCCGCGGGGAGTACGACACCAACAATCCCGAGCTGCGCGAGCAGCGGGTTCGGGCCCTCGAGCTCCTCTCTTCGTTCGACGACTGGACCCTCGAGTACGTTCCACGGGAGGTCAACGACCGCGCGGATGGACTGGCCAACGAGGCGCTGGACCAGGGGTAGCGCCGAAAACGGCAACGGAAAGGGCGTCGAGCGCGAACGACGGGTAATGAGCGACCTCGCGGACGAGAGAGGCGATGAAGAGAGGCCGCCCGGGGAACTGCCCGACGACGTCGTCGACGAGGCCGAACGGCTGACGCGGCTGGCCCGCACCGCGACCGACGAGAACGAGCGCGCGGCCCGGCTCGAGCGTCGTGACGACCTGCTCGCAGAACACGAGTTCACCGCCCGCGTTCGGGACGAGGAGGACGCGACGCTCGTGCTCCACCCCGAGGAGTGGCATGCCGACGGCGTCATCAGGACCGATCGCATCGAGGACATCGACCGGGCGATCGAGATCCAGCTCGAGGGCACCGAGGATCCCGACGACTGGCAGGCGGTCGACGAGCGAAACCGCGAGCTGGTCGCCGAGGTCAGGGCGGCCCACGGCGATGTCCACGGCGACAACGCGGTCGCCCTCGCGGACTTCTTCGGGAATCACTACGCGAAGCCGATCGAATCGGCGACGCCGACGGAGCTCGAGGAGTTCCTGACTGAGTACTTCGTTCGGAACGCCTGGCCCTCCGAAGCACNCAGGGCGGCCCACGGCGATGTCCACGGCGACAACGCGGTCGCCCTCGCGGACTTCTTCGGGAATCACTACGCGAAGCCGATCGAATCGGCGACGCCGACGGAGCTCGAGGAGTTCCTGACTGGGTACTTCGTTCGGAACGCCTGGCCCTCCGAAGCACAACAGGACGCGGTCGAGGAGTCGATCGATCTGGTCTTCGAGGCGGCCGACGAGCCACACCCGGAGCTCCGGGAGTCCTCAGCCGTCGAATAAAACGGAAACGGTTCGGCGTCGATCACACCCGCGTGCGATCGACCGCGAACGGAGGTTCTGACACCCTGGTTTGCTGTTTAGTAGCTCTCGTCGACGAGCTGGCGGATCTCGTCGGCGCGGTCGTCGTCCGTGACGATCTTCGAGAGCGACCACTGGACGCCGTCGAGGACGGCCTCGTAGCCTTCGTCGGTCAGCGAGTACTGGTTCGTCCGCTTGTCGAGTTCGCTCTTCTCGACCAGCCCGAGCTCGACGAGTTCGTCGAGGTTCGGGTAGAGCCGGCCGTGGTTGACCTCCGTTCCGTAGTACTCCTCGAGTTCGCGCTTGATCGCCAGGCCGTACATCGGCTCCTTGGCGAGGATGGTGAGGATGTTGGTCTGGAACGCAGTCAGCTCGCGTGCGACACTCTGATCGCCGCTGATTGATTGTGCCTCTGACATAGTTGTGTAACAGTCATCGGACTATTTAAGACTTCTCAACTATTTTGCCCGATCGTCCCGCAGACCCCGTCCAGCAGCCGATACCGGCTCGAACGTCGTCCCGACGAGCCACGTACTCGGCGCTCCGTCGACGGTCGTCGGCCATACCGTCCGATACGATTACGAAAGGACTTTTTGACCCACCGTGAACGTTCGAAATACATGGTCAATCTCTGGGAAGACCTCGAGACCGGACCGAACCCGCCCGAAGAGATCTACGCGGTCGTCGAGTGTCTCAAGGGCGAGCGCAACAAGTACGAGTACGACAAGGACGTCCCCGGTGTCGTCCTCGACCGCGTGCTCCACTCGAACGTCCACTACCCCTCCGACTACGGCTTCATCCCGCAGTCGTACTACGACGACGAGGACCCGTTCGACGTGATGGTCCTCGTCGAGGATCAGACGTTCCCCGGCTGTATCATCGAGGCCCGTCCCGTCGCCCTGATGAAGATGGACGACGACGGCGAGCAAGACGACAAGGTCATCGCGGTCCCGAGCGAGGACCCCCGCTACGACCACATCGAGGACCTCGAGGACATCACCCAGCAGCAACTCGACGAGATCGACGAGTTCTTCCAGACGTACAAGAACTTAGAGGAGGGCAAGGAGGTCGAGACCCAGGGCTGGGAGGACCGACAGGCCGCCTACGACGCGATCGAACACGCCCAGGATCTCTACGACGAGAACTTCTAGCGGCGACCCCGAGCCAGCGTTCGATTTTTCTGCCAACGGATTCGTCGGAGTTATCGCCACCCGTCCGCCGTATGTGTTATGAGCATGGGTAATTTTATTGGGTGAGCCGTCGTACTACCGTCCGTCATGGCAGCAACCAACCCGTCCCCACGAGAGTCCGCGTCGACCACCGAGTCGGTCGAATCCGGTACCGGGATGGCCCACCTGACGGTCGTCCCGACGAACTTCCGCTCCGAGAGCGCGGACGAGGAGACGGAGTAGCCCGGTTCCCGATCGCCCGCCGCGAGAGCGACCGGAGATCCTGCCGGTTTCTACGAGCACCTCGAGGACCTCCGCCGCTGGCGTCGGTCCGCAGCACCGACGCAACAGTCGGCAACGCCGAACGCGAAACCGAGACTATCGTCACCGGTTCTCGAAAACAGTGTCCGGAAACGAACCTTCTTGTATGCGGTCGGACTACGGCCCCGCATGGGTTTGTTCGACCGGTTGCGGGGCGACGACTCCCCCCGAGTCGCGTTTATCGGCGTCGACGGCGTGCCGTACAGTTTACTCTCCGAACACGAAGACCGGTTCCCGAACTTCGCGTCGCTGGCAGCAGACGGTACTGCGAGCGAGATTTCGAGTATCGTCCCACCCGAGTCCAGCGCCTGCTGGCCGTCGCTGACCACCGGGGTCAACCCCGGTGAGACGGGCGTCTACGGCTTCCAGGATCGCGAGGTCGGCACCTACGACACCTACGTCCCTATGGGACGAGAGGTCCAGGCCGACCGCGTCTGGGACCGCGTCCAGGACGAGGGGCTCAAGGCGACCGTGATGAACGTCCCCGTTACGTTCCCACCACAACGAAACGTTCAGCGCATGGTGTCGGGCTTTCTCTCGCCCGACCTCGAGAAGGCCGCCTACCCCGAAGACGTTCGTGAGTACCTCGAGACGCTCGATTACCGGATCGACGTCAATCCGAAACTCGGTCACGAGGAGGAAAAGGAGGCGTTCATCGAGGACGCCCACGAGACGATCGACGCCCGCTTCGAGGCGTTCGAACACTACATCGAGGAGGACGACTGGGACCTCTTTTTCGGCGTCTTCATGACGACCGATCGGGTCAACCACTTCCTGTTCAAGGATTACGAACGCGACGGCCGGTACCGGGAGGAGTTTCTTGACTTCTACACCAAGGTCGACGACTACGTCGGCCGCCTTCGGGAGGCCCTTCCCGAGGACGTCACGCTGATCGTCGCCTCCGACCACGGCTTCACGAGCCTCGACTACGAGGTCCACTTCAACGAGTGGCTCATCGAGGAGGGGTGGCTCTCCTTCGAGGGCGACGAGCCCGCGGAGCTGGGCGACATCGCCACGGAGACGACGGCCTACTCCTTCATCCCCGGTCGGTTCTATCTCAACCTCGAGGGCCGCGAACCGCGAGGTTCGGTTCCCGAGGACGAGTACGACGAGGTTCGCGACGAGCTCAAGGCCGACCTCGAGGCGCTCGAGGGCCCCAACGGCAACAA
Source organism: Natronococcus amylolyticus DSM 10524 (assembly GCF_000337675.1). Classification (GTDB taxonomy): domain Archaea; phylum Halobacteriota; class Halobacteria; order Halobacteriales; family Natrialbaceae; genus Natronococcus; species Natronococcus amylolyticus. The sequence goes on from NZ_AOIB01000031.1 coordinate 76,819, forward strand.
GGTCGTCGACCGCGTCGTCGAGAAGGAAGCGGCCTTCCGCGGCGATCACGACGACATCGCGCCGGATCTGGTCGCGATTCCGAACAAGGGCTTCGACCTCAAGTCCGGCTTCAAGGCCGACTCCGAGGTCTTCACCACCGGCCCGCGAAACGGGATGCACAGCTTCGACGACACCTCGCTGTACATCGACGACCCCGACGCCTCGATCGGTGAAGCCGACCTCTACGACATCGCCCCGACGATCCTCGATCTGATGGACCTCGAGTACAACCGCGGCGAGTTCGACGGCGCGAGCCTGGTGTAGTCCCAGCTGTCGACACCCGGCTTCGGACGGTCGCCAGTCGTTCTCGGAGACGCGACAAGAAATTTAATCCAGTGAGAGGAACCGGAGCCCGTGTACTCCTCGTGGAGCGGCTCTCGGACGGCCGCTGTCGGTCTGGTCCTCGCGAATCTCGTCCCGCTAGTCGGGGTCGCGTTCTTCGGCTGGACGCTCCACTCACTGCTGGTGATCTACTGGCTCGAGAGCGGCGTGCTCGGCGCGGCGTACGTCGCGAAGATTCGACGCGCAGCGGGTGAGGACGATCCCGACAGCCTTCCCGAGTGGGAGATCAGTTCGCTCGGCGATACGGAAGCCCGGACGCTCGAGTCGTTCGTCGGGAAGCCGAACCGAACGATCGCCAGGTACTTCGCGGGCTACTTCGGCGCGTTCTGGGTCGCCCACGGCGTGTTCGTCCTCGTCGGCTTTCCCGACATGTTCCCCGAGGTGGCGATCGCGTCGCCGTTCGCTGTCACCGTCGCAGCCGTCGCCCTGACGCTTCAACACGCCCTCTCCTACCGGCTCAACTATCTCGGTAACCGGGAGTTTGAGCGGAACGGGCCAGTGACGCTGCTGGCCGAACCGCTCAATCGGATTGTCGTCCTACACGTCACAATCTTGCTCGGCGCGGCCCTAATCGAAGGAGCCGGCGGGCCGATAGAGGCACTCGTCGTGATGATACTCGCGAAGACCGCCTTCGATCTCGAGGCGCACCGTCGTGAACACGAACGGGCGCAGCGTCAGTCAGTCGAGACCGCGACGACGGAAACGGTCCCCGCGGAGTGAGGCGGCCGAAGCGAATATCTTGTTTTGCTGTCAACACCCCGTATGAACGGACGACTCGTCGGCATCGGCATCCTCCTCGCAGTGCTTTCGAGTGGTCTGGTAAGCTGGCACACGGGCTCGATGGCCGTCCTCGGTGCCACGCCCGCCGGAATCACAATCTACCTGTTCGTCGGCGTCGCCGGCCCGCAGTACGTTCTCTCGAGACGGCTCGACGACCCGCTCCGGCTGAGGGTAGCCGTCCTGGCCGCTGTCGGTGCCCTTCTCGCTCTCGGCTGGGGCGTTCTCGGTGCCGATCTCCACGGCGAGGTCGGCGTCGGCCTGACGGCTGTCCTCGCGGTCGTCGTCTTCGGCGTTCTCGGCGGGGCCGTCATCCGTGAGCTCCGCGCCGGCTATCGGGGGGAGACGGCGTAGCGCCGAGTCGATCCCGTTTTCCGAGCCGCTCGACTCTGTCGAGTTATGGAGGAAGTGATCCGCGCTCGAGGACACGAGCACGTCAGCGCCGCACACGCGAGCACGTTCGAGGTGACGACCGACGACTACCTCACACCTGCCGGGGACTGCATCCTGGCGATCGACGCCGATCGGGCGCCCGCCGACTTCGACCCCGAGTTCGTCGAGGCCTGCCGGGACGAAGCGGCGACGATCACCGTCGAGATCGAGGCCGACGGCCGCCGCGAGTCGGTCGAGGGACGCGGCGATCCCGACCTCGAGTTCACGAACGAGCGCAGCGCGGTCGGCCGAACCAGCGACTACGTGGACGACCGAACGATCGTGGTCGGCGCCGAGCTCGCGGCGGAGGGGTTCGACCGAGAACTCGTCGACGCGCTCGCCGAGGGTGCCGAGGCGACGGTGACGCTGACGGTCGAGTAGCGAGGCTGTCCTACGATCGACGGGTTCCGTGGCCTCGACCGACGGTGTCGTTTTCGGATCGTCCGTCGCGGACGACTATTCCGGGCACCGAACTATTTTCCCGCGGAACCAACGATTGGTACCAAGAGACACGATGCTCGATATACAAACCGCCGACCACCTCGAACAGCGACTGAACAGCGTCGACTCGCTCGACGAGCTCCAGGCGTTCGTCGCCGCAACGTCTCGAGAACTGGAGGAGCCGTCGACCGAACCGATCGACACCCAGCGAGAGGAGCGAGTGATCGGCGGCCTCGAGCGACTGCTCGGCGGTATTCGGGAGAAACTCGAGACGCTGGCCGCCGAGGAGGGCGCGGAGAGCTACCAGCTCAGCGTCGCCGGCGGGACGACGGGGCTCTCGGTGACGGTAACGGTCTCGTACACCTCTGGGAATCCGTAGCCGAGGAACTCGCAGGCGACGGGGAGGCGACCGCTCGAGCGAGGGGTCTCGATGAACTGGTGTTCGAGTCGGATCACCGCTTCCACGGCGGTTTTGCTCCTCGAGCCCGAATCCTGGCGCATGAGTGACGACAACGAGCCGTCGGTCAACATCAGCGGCGGCGAAACGGGCGGTGGAGCCGCCGCCGAGTTCGACCCGGCGACCGCCGACACCCGCGCCGAGCGCGTCGTCGACCGCCTCGGCGAACTGTACTGGGAAAAAACGTACGGCGGGCAGGACGCCTTCACCTGCCTCGTGCGGACGATCCTGAGCCAGAACACGAGCGACGTGGCGAGCCAGCCGGCTCACGACGCGCTGGTCGACAGATACGGGGGGCTGGATCGGGATCTCGCGGAATCGCTCGCCGACGCCGAGCAGTCCGAACTCGCCGAGACGATCAGCTCCGCCGGTCTGTATAACCAGAAGTCGGCGATGATCGTCGGTGCCGCCGAGGAGATCCTCGAGGAGTTCGACTCCGCTGCGGGGTTCGACGACTTCGTCAGGGAAGCGGAGCCCGAAACCGTCCGCGAACGGCTGCTCGAGATCCACGGCGTCGGCCCAAAAACTGCTGACTGCGTCTTGCTGTTCGCGGGCGGGCGCGGCGGCGTCTTCCCGGTCGACACGCACGTCCACCGGATCTACCGGCGGCTGGGGATCGCCCCTGCGGACGCCGACCACGAGGCGGTTCGGGCGGTCCTCGAGCGGGACATCCCCGCCGCGAAGTGTGGCTTCGGCCACACCGCCTCGATCCAGTTCGGCCGCGAGTACTGCACGGCCCGCAAGCCGGCCTGTCTCGAGGACCCCGACGCCTGTCCGATGGCCGACGTCTGCGATCAGGTCGGCGTCTACCCGGAGACGAACGAGGTCGTCGATCCGGCCGAAGCTGCCGACTGACAGCGATTACCACGGCGCATATGCAACTCCAATAACTACACGTCCGAGTCATCTAGCTCGGGCTACATGGAGTTTCGAAAACCGTCTCCGTTCCAGTGGATCGGTCGGAACAGACGTCTCGTGATCTTTCTGCTCTCGTTCGTCGTCGTGGTAGCCGTTCAGACGCTGCTGTATCGATGGGGGATGGCCGAACTGGAGGGGCGACCGCGGTCGCTGCAGGACTCGCTCAACGTTATCGTCCAGTCGCTGACCTCGACGGGGTACGGACAGGACGCGCCGTGGACGTCCATCGGAATGCAGGCGCTGATGGTCGTCGCGCAGTTTACGGGGATCGCCTACATTGCCGTCGCCGTCCCTCAGTTCGTCGTCCCCTGGGCCAGGGAGGAGCTCACCGAGACGAGGGTCCCCGACGCCGTCGAGAGCGCCGAGGACCACGCCGTTATCTGGGGATACACCTCGCTCTGTGAGAGTCTGGTCGACGATCTGGAGGCCCGCGAGGAGCAGTACGTCATCGTCGAGGACGACGAGCAGCGGGCCGAAACGCTGTTCGAGGAGGGACGGAACGTCGTCCACGGGACGATCGAGGACGAAGAGACGCTCGAAGCGGTCAACATCGAGAACGCGGTCGCGGTCGTCGTCGGCGCGAAACAGCAGGAGAACGTCATCGGCACGCTCCTCTCGCTCGCGGAGACCAACCCGGATCTCGAGATCATCTGTCTGATCGACGACCCCGAACAGTCACGATACCTCCGGTTCGCCGGCGCGACGACCGTCATCTCGCCGAAACACCGTCTCGGGAAGAGTCTCGCGGACAAGGCCCAGAACGTCGTCAGCACCGCACTCGAGGATATCGAGGACTTCGACGTCGACCTCGAGATCGCCGAGTTCCCGGTGACCGACGACAGTCCACTCTACGGTCAGCGCCTCGACTCCCTCGACCCCCTCGAGCGGACGGGGGCGACGCTCGTCGGCGTCTGGCTACGCGGCGAGTTCGTCACCGATCCCTCGAGCGAGGCGGTCGCCGACGAGAGTACCGTCCTCGTCGTCGCCGGTACCGAGGGACAACTCGAGCGGATCGAGCCGATCACCCGGTCCGGCGGGCGGTCCGCGACGGCTGGTCCGGTGATTATCGCCGGTCACGGCTTCGTCGGCACGACCGCCGAGGGAATCCTCCGGAAGGCCGACCAGCAAACGACGGTGATCGACACCGAGCCCGGAGAGGGCGTCGACGTCGTCGGCGACGCGACGGAGACGACGACGTTCGACGAGGCGGGGATCGACGGCGCCGAAACCGTCATCCTCGCGTTGCCCGACGACGACGACGCAACCCTCGCGACGCTGGTCGCCCGCGAGGCCGACGACGACGTCGAGATCGTCGTTGCGGCCAACGACGCCGAGAGCGCGAGCGACCTCTACCGGGCAGGCGCGGATTACGTCCTCGCGCTGCCGAAGGTCGCTGGCCGGATGACGACGCTCGGCCTCTACGACGAGGACGTGATGACACTCCGCGAACAGATCCAGCTCACCAGAACACGGGCACCGGAGCTCGCCGGACAGCACCCGGACACCGACGAGGCTCGAGAGCGGACCGACTCTACGATCGTCGCCATAAAACGAAACGGTGAGATCGTCACGGCGTTCGACGACGACTTCGGGCTCGAGACCGACGACGAGGTTCTCGTCGCGGGCACCGATCGGGGCGTCTCCAACTTCAAGACGGAGTTCGGCGACGGCGAGGACTGATACGGTCTCCGGTAGCTCGTTATCCACATTCCAGGGACATCTGCCGGGTGTGTCGGTAAACGGTTACAGCAGTCCGTCTGCTCGCCCGTTACCCACCGATTACCGGAGAGGAGCGCCGATTCGATTCCCGGCGGTCGCTGTCGTCGACTGTCACCTGCTCGTGAGCCCGCCGAACGTCGGCGGTCGAACTCGAGAGCGAGACCGGGTCCGCGTCCGAGGGCGGATCCCCCGGCGACAACTCCGAGGAGGACGGCCTCGGACGGTCGGCGGACGGATAGGAGCGTCCGTCTGGCGGTGATTCGCCCGCGAACGCTCGATGCGGCGACCGATCTTCGCGATTTTTATCGGCTATTATTACTACATCATAACGCCTTTATGTCGCAATCCGGGTTTACCGGGTACTCATGGCTGCAGGCCCACACCGGGATGCAGAAACCGACGACGCGAAATCGGCGACCGGATCTTCAACCGACTCTCGAGCGAACCCGACCTCGAGACGGCGATTTCTGTCCGCAGCGGCAGTCGGCTCCGCAACGGCGATCGCGGGCTGTGCCGAACTCGCAGGAGGTGAGGAGACGCTGCGCGTCAGCGTCTGGAGCGGGAACTACGCCGACCGCTTCGAGGAGGGGCTCGTCACGCAGTACGAGGACGAGCACGACGTCGAAGTCGACGTCCACCGCGGCTGGGACGATATCCTCACCGACATCCAGAACGCCCCGGAGGACGAGCCGCCGTTCGACGTCACGGTGGCGGAGGGGAACTTCTACTACTACGGCCGTCAGGACGACCTCTTCGAGCCGATTCGCGAGGAGAACGTCCCCAACGCCGATGGGATTATCGACTACTACGCGGAGATGCGGGGGACGGAGTACGGGCTGCCGGTCGACGGCGCGCCGTGTACGATCATCCACCGCGAGGACGCCGACGTCGACCCCGAAACGTGGGGCGATCTCTCGGAGGACGCCGTCGCCGACAGCGAGGGGATCGGCGTCGACACCGGGTTCTGGTGGTACCCCCTCTACGCCGCCGCGATCGCGATGGACGACGCCGAGGGTGCAGAGGAGATGCACGACGAGGAACTCCACGACGACGTCCTCGAGACCCTCGAGGAGTGGAACNCGATCGCGATGGACGACGCCGAGGGTGCAGAGGAGATGCACGACGAGGAACTCCACGACGACGTCCTCGAGACCCTCGAGGAGTGGAACGTCGAGAGCTGGGCCAGTTCGGGCGAGGACATCTGGCAGGCGTTCGACAACGAAGTGATCGACGTCGCCCAGTGGTACTACGACCAGACGGCCGCCGACATCGACGACTACGAGGGGCTCACCCACACGATGCCCGAGGAGACCACCGGCTGGTTCAACAACTGGTGTGTCGTCCAGGGGACCGACCGGCGCGACGAGGCCGAGGAGTTCATCAACTTCCTGCTCGACGCCGAGGTCCAGTCCGAGTGGGCCGAAACCCACCCGATGATGTTCAGCAACGAGGAGATCGACTACCCCGAGGAGCTCGAGGACGACCTCCCGACGACGACCGAGGAGGCCGAGACCATCGCCTTCCCCGACTGGGAGTACCTCGCCGACCACGACGACGAGCTCTCGGACGCGTTCTCGAGTATCCAACAGAGCTCCTGATTGCCGCCTACCACCGTTCTACATCCGATTACCGACCACACCGTCACCAATGTCAGAAATCACGTTAACCGAACTCGAGAAGCGCTACGGCGAGACGACCGCCGTCGAGGACGTCTCGGTCGAGATCCGGGACGGCGAGTTGCTCTGCCTGCTCGGCCCCAGCGGCAGCGGCAAGTCGACGACGCTGCGAATGATCGCCGGCCTCGAGACGCCGACCAGCGGCGAGATCACGCTCGCCGGCGCCGACGTCACCGACCAGCCGGCGTACGAACGCAACACCTCGACCGTGTTCCAGGACTGGGCGCTGTTTCCCCACAAGACGGTCCTGGAGAACGTCGCGTTCGGACTGAAGATGCGCGACGTACCCAAAGAGGAACGCCGCGAGCGCGCCGAGGCGATGCTCGAGCGCGTCCAGATGGGCGGCTACGGCGACGAGGATCCGACGACCCTCAGCGGCGGCCAGAAGCAACGCGTCGCGCTGGCCCGCTCGCTCGCGGTCAACCCCGACGTCCTGTTGCTCGACGAGCCGCTGTCGAACCTCGACAAGCGCCTCCGCGAGGACATGCAGATCGAACTCCGCGAGATACACGAGGATCTCGAGGAGACGTTCGTCCACGTCACCCACGACCAGGACGAGGCGTTCACCCTGGCCGACCGCATCGGGATCATGGATCAGGGCGAACTGATCCAGGTCGGCGAGCCCACCGAAGTCTACGAGAATCCCGCGAACCGTTTCATCGAGGGCTTTCTGGGTGATACGAACTTCGTCGACAGCGAGGTCGTCGGCGTCACGGACGGAGCCATCCGCGTCGAGACCGAACTCGGGTACGAGCTCGTGCTCCCGACCGACCGCGACCCCGACGTCGTCGAGGGAACGGAGCTGACGCTGTCGCTGCGTCCAGAGGTGCTCTCGATCGAACGGGATCCGGCCGCCGACGCCGTGGAGGGGGACGAACAGCCGGTACTCGCCGACGGCAGTACGCTTAACGCCGTCGTCGGCACCATCGAGAACGTCCTCTACCGAGGGTCGACGGTGCGGTACTCCGTCTCGGTCAACGGGACTGCGATGTTCGCCGAACGGACGGGTGCGAGCACCGACGCGCTGACCGCGGGCGAGGAGATCCGCATCGAGTGGGACGGCACCGACGTGCTCGCGTTCCGCGCCGACGGCTCGCGGGTGACGCTCTAACGATGGCCGAGACGAACTCGCAGTTTCCACGCTCGCTCGAGGGCGTTCGGGAGTCACTCGGCCAGCAGTCCGGCTCGAACCGGGCCCTGCTGCTCATGGCGCCGCTGCTCGCCTTCGAGCTGCTGGTGTTCGTGGTCCCCTTCTTTATCCTCCTGCGGATCAGCTTCGCGGAGGAGTCGAGCGACCTCGTCTACGCCGAAGGGACCTGGACGCTCGAGGCCTACTCGAGCGTCCTCACGAGCGACCTCCTCTGGAGCATCGTCGGCTTCTCCTTCCTGCTTGGAGTCGTCGTCACGGTGCTGTCGGTCCTGATCGGCCTGTTCTACGCCTACGCGATCTGGCGGTCGACCGGACTCGTCAAGTCGCTGTTGCTGTTCTCGGTCGTGCTCCCGCTGCTGACGACGCTCGTCATCAGGACGTACGCGTTCAATCCCCTGCTGGCGCCGTCGGGGACGCTCAACGAGCTGCTGCTCTCGCTGGGGCTCATCTCGAGTCCGATCCAGTTCGTCCCCGGGACCGTCGGTGTCGTCGTCGGCCAGCTCTACATCGTGCTTCCCTACGCCGTGCTGGCGATCTACAGCGTGCTGGCGACGATGGACTGGCACGTCGTCGAAGCCGCCCGCGACCTCGGCGCGAGCCGACCCCGATCGGTGCTCGAGGTCGTCGTCCCGCAGGCGATGCCCGGCATCATCGTCGCGGCGGTGATCTCCTTCGCCTGGAGCGTCGGGGCCTACGCCGCGCCCGATCTGCTGTCGGGCAACATCACGTTCGCGATGCAGGTCGAGGGGCTGATGCTCTCGGACATGCGCTACCCGCTGGCGGCCGCGTTCTCCGTGGTGATGCTCCTGTTGATGCTGGCCAGCATCGCGATCATGTTTACCCTGCTCAACCGACTCGGAGGTGAGTTCGAACTTGCGTAGAGAACGCCTCGAGACCGCGGCGTTTCGCGCCGGCTACCTAGCTCTGCTGGCGCTCATGCTGTTGCCGCTGCTGGTCGTCGTCGTGACGTCGTTCTCCGGGACGGGTCGGCTCGCGTTCCCGCCGGAGAGCTACTCGCTCATGTGGTACGTCGAGTTCCTTGACAGCGTCCGCTGGCTCGACGCCTTCACGAACAGTATCGTCATCGGCGTCGGCACCGCGCTAGTCGCGACGCTGCTGGGCGTGATGGGCGCGTTCGGCCAGGAGATCGACGACGGCTCGCTAGGGTCGATACTGGCGCCGCTGGTCCTGATCCCGCTTCTGATCCCGCCGGTGATACTCGGCATCACGCTGCTGATGTACTTCAACGAGGTCGGGCTCCGGGGCTCGTACGCGAGCATCGTGCTGGCCCACACGCTGTGGGCGACGCCGCTGGTCTACTTCGTGATGCGGTCGGTGTTCAGCCGGTTCGACTGGCAACAGCTCGACGCCGCACAGGACCTCGGCGCCGGCCCGGTCCAGTCGTTCGTCCACGTCGTCCTCCCGAACGTGAAACACGGGATCTTTGTCGGCGGACTGCTCGCGTTCATCATCAGCCTCCAGGAGTTCGTGATGGCGCTGTTCCTCTCGACGCCAAGCACCGAGACGATCCCCGTCCTCGCCTGGACCGAGATCAGGCAGGCGCTGGATCCGATGGTCAGCGTCGTCTCGACGTTCCTGATCGTCATCTCGGTCGTCGGGATCCTCCTGGCGGTGGTCGCGACGAACCTCGAGTGGCTGTCGAAACAGCTCTCCTAACAGGGGAGAGTGACCCGGATTCGGTATTCAGAATCTGCGTGAGACTCGCCTTCAGTAGAGGGGGAGTAGGTAACGCTGCGGTGCCGTTCAAGCACAGCACCCGCGAGCGACCTTCGGGAGCGAGCGGCTTTTTAGCGTAGATTTTTGCGCGAGTGGTTCCGCGCGAAGCGCGGAATCCCGACGCGGAAAAAGGTACGTGTGCACGCTCTATGTAACGACTCGAGCGACTCGTAGTCACAGCCAGACCGAACAACAAACCCTATTATCAACTACTGCTAGCGATCCGCCGCTTCAGTAGCTGAACTGGATCAGCGCCGACCCGGCGAGGACGATCATCGACGCCGAGGCCTTCTGGGCCAGCGTGAACGGATCGAACTGCTCCTGAAGCAACGCGGGCGCGAGCTTCGAGAGCGCGAGCGCGCCGACGAACACCATCATCACGTCGAGCTTGGTGATCGCGGTCGCCAGCGAGACTGGGCCGTGCTCGAGCGCCCGGATGAACGTGAAGAGTCCGACGGCGTTGAGCAGGCCGCCGACCAGCAGCAGCTTCGTTCCCTTCGTGAGCCGCACGCGGCCGGCCAGCAGGTCGGCGGGATTCGGTTCGACCCCGCCGCTTCGAAACGGGACGACCGCGGCGATCGAGGCCAGGCCGCCGAGGCTGATCCAGAACAGGATCTCGACGGTACCGAAGCCGTCCGTGAGCACCTTCATCCCGGTGTTGAACACCGCGAAGGCGATCGCGGCGAGGACGGCGACCCCGACCGTCGAGAACGTCAGGCTCTCGCGGATCGAGCCGGCCTCCCGGTCGTACGAGATAAACAGCGCGCCGAAGACGACCAGCCCGACCCCGGCGTAGACGCCCGACGGGAACGCCTCGTCGAGGATCAAAAACCCGAGGACGAGCACGAAGACGGTCTCGAGCGACAGCGCCGGGACGAACCGCGAGACGTCGCCGTTGACCAGCCCCCAGTAGTAGATCCCGTAGGCGATCGTCGAGACGACGCCGAACCCCAGCGCGACCGCCACCGGCGCGGGCTCGGCTCCCGGAACCGGGCCGCCGCCCGCCCCGGTCAGGCTGTTTCGGATCGCCGGCCACTCGAGGGCGAGCCCGACGAGGACGTAGACGGCGTAGAAGGGGATGCAGTTGTAGATCGCCAGCGTCAGCGGATCGTCGATCTCGACGCCGCTGACGACCTTCGAGAGCAAGGCGATCACGGCGTAGATCCCCGCGGTCAGAAGGGCGTAGAGAAACCAGGTCGACATCATAGACGGGACGCCCCCAGAACGGCGTCGTCCGCGGACGACTGACCGGCGTTACAACCTTCGAGGCGGCGACCGCCCTCGTCGCGTTCCATCGTTTCTGATCGAATGTCTCGAGTCCCAAGAGTCTCACGTACGGAGATGCTGGTGTCACGCGCTCGCACGGTACGCAATGAGCCGATCGCACGTACCTGATACCGGTCGAGACTGTACACGAACGAGGGGAGAAGCTTCAGGTAGGTGATCCCTGTAGGCGGGCTATGACCGACGACACCAGTCGGCGTCACTCGGTGTTTCGGTGGACAGTTATCGAGGGCAACCGGCTCACCGTCGCCGGCGTGCTGCTCGGCGGGATCACACTGTTGTTGCTCGCCTTGCTCGTCGTGAACCTGTTTCCGCGGGCGCCCGGCGAACCGCTGTATCTCCTGTTCAGCTCCTTTCTCGGCGGAAACCTCACCCTCATCACGGTCGTCATCGCGATCAACCAGCTCGTGTTCTCTCGAGAGCTCGGCTCGCCGGGGGATCTGGAGGGGCGAACCCGAAACGCCGTCGAGTACCGGGATCAGGTACAGGATGTGATGGACCGGGCGGTGAGCCCGGTAATGCCGGGGTCGTTCCTGCTCGTCCTCCACGAGAACCTCGGCAAGCGAGCCCAGGCGCTGCGCGAGACGGTGACCGACCCTCTCGACAGGGAGCTCTCCGCGGAGATCGACGAGCTCGTAGGGGCGCTTCGGGGCGACGTCAGGGCCGTCACGAGGGCGGTGGACACGCCCGATGCAGACGAACAGATCTTCGGCGCGATCGCGGCGACACTGGGAACGACGCAGGCCGAGCAGCTGTACGACCTCGCTCGGATCGAGACGGAGTACGACGCGCAGCTGACCGACGAGCAGCGCGAGCTGTTCACGTCGATCCGCGAGCACCTGCTGCACATCGACGTCGCCCGGAAGTACTTCCGGACCGTTTACATTACGAAGGAGCTCTCCTTTCTCTCGCGGGTCCTGCTGATCGTCGGACTCCCCGCACAGCTGTTTCTCGCCGCGACGCTCGCCGTGTACGATCTCGCGGCGATCGAAGCGCTCCCGGCGGCGGGGATCGTCGCCGTAACGCTCGTCGCCATGGTCGCCTGCTTTGCGCCGCTTTCGATCCTGGCGTCGTTCGTTCTCCGGCTGTCGTGGGTCGCACAGCGAAACGCGACCGTGATGCCCTTCGCGGCCTCGGAGAAGGATTACACGCTGTTTTCGGCCGACGAGTGAGCGATAAGACGGAGCCGCTTGCTGCTCGCTTCCGCTTCCGAGCATCCCAGGCAGTTTTCGCGGCCGAATCGCGTTCGCTCGAGCACTGAAACCGCGTTCTCTCGGTTAGAGGAAGCGGAACGTCTCGAGGTTCTTCGGTGCGAACGTCCGCATGTTGTAGTCGTGGTACAGCGCCGAGGAGAGGTCCTGCGTGGAGCGTTCGTCGCCGTGGACACAGAGGACCTTCTCGGGACGGGGATTCATCGTCTTGACGAAGTTCTCGAGGCCAGCCCGGTCGGCGTGGCCGGAGAAGCCGTCGACGGTCTCGACGTTCATGTTCAGCGAGAGCGTGCCGCGGCCGCCGCCGTTGCCCGCCGCGCCGACCTCGCTGGTCGGGATCTCGTCCCAGCCGTTCTGGATGCGTCGGCCGAGGGTTCCCTGGGCCTGATAGCCGACGAACACGAGCGAGGAGTCCGGGTCGGGACCGAGGTGGCTCAGCCAGGACATGATCGGGCCGCCGGTGACCATCCCCGACGTCGAGAGGATGATGCAGGGGCCGCCGTCGGCGACGTCCTGGCGTTCTTCCTCCCCGGCGTCGATGTGGTTGAACTGCTCGGCGAGGAACGGGTTCTCGTCCTCGTGGAAGATCCGATCCCGAAGGTCGTCGCGGAGGTACTCGGGGTAGGTCGTGTGGATCGCCGTCGCCTCCCAGATCATCCCGTCGAGGTGAACCGGCATCTCGGGGATCTTGCCCGACCGCATCGCCTCCTCCAAGACGAGCATGATCTCCTGGGAGCGACCCACGGCGAACGCCGGGATGAGGACCTTCCCGTCCCGGTCGTGGGCCTCGTTAATGACGTCGACGAGCTTTCGTTCGGAGTCCTCCTGGTCGGTCTGGTAGTCGTTGCGACCGCCGTAGGTCGATTCCAGGACCAGGGTTTCGACGCGCGGGAAGTCGTTGACGGCGCCGTTGAACAGGCGCGTGTCGTCGTAGTGGATGTCCCCCGAGAACGCGACGTTGTAGAGGCCGTCGCCGATGTGGAAGTGGCTCACCGCGGAGCCGAGGATGTGGCCCGCGTTGTGGAAGGTGAGCTTGACGTCCGGGGCGATGTCGGTAACGTCGCCGTACTCGAGCGGGATGCAGTGTTTGATCGCCTCGCGAACCATCTCGGACTCGTAGGGCGGGGCGCGTCCCTCCTTGGAGGCGACGTCGAGGTAGTCGAGCGTCAGCAGACCCATCAGGTCCCGCGTGGGCTCGGTGCAGTAGATCGGGCCGTCGTAGCCGTACTTAAAGAGTAGCGGGATGAACGCGGAGTGGTCAAGGTGGGCGTGCGTGAGGACGACGGCGTCGATCGTCTGGGCGCCGGCGCCGAACGCCTCGGGGGCGTGGAGGTAGGGCACTTCCCCTTCGGCGCCGGGCTTGTCACCACAGTCGATGAGGATGCGCGTTTCGGGCGTCGAGAGGATGAAGGAGGCGCGACCGACCTCGCGACAGCAGCCCAGCGTCGTGATCCGGACGTACTCGTCGTCGGACATCTCCTCGCGGTGGATCTGTCGGCCCACGCGCTCTAAGATATCCCGGCGGTCGTCGCGTTCCTGCTTGAGGAAACTCCGAACGTTCGAGACCGTCGAGGACTCGATCGGCGGCGTGCGGACGACTTCGGGCGTCCAGCCGACGCTTTTGGTGATGTCCCGAAGCGTCGAGCCGTGACGGCCGATGACCATGCCGGGTTTCTCGGCCTCGATGACGACCTCGCCGGTGTCGGCGTGGAAGTCGAGGTCGGTGACGCCGGCCTCCTCCGGAATGACGTTCGTGATCTGCTCGCGGGCCTCGTCGGGCCGCGAGAGAACGCTCGGGTCCGGACGGACGGTGATCCGCTTGCGGAGCTTGCTCGCGAGCTTCCGGATGAGGTCGCCCTGCTGGGCGAACTCCTTTGGGTCGCGCGTGTACACGACCAGCTCCGGGCCTTCGTACTTCACCGAGGAAACCGAGATATCGTTCGGTAACTCGCTCGTGATCTCTGCTTTCAAATCGTCGAGTTGCTGCTCTACAGTGCTCATAATCGCCAGTTATCGATTGCGTGAACTCGCCGACAGGGGGGACGCCGGAGTCGCCGAAGCGAACGCACCACCGCGGGGACCGTCGACGGATCGCCGGGCGGCCGTCGGCCGCTGCAGTGATACTGCCGACGACCTCGAGTGACGGTGCCATCGGACGACGGAGGATCCGTTCCGTCCGGTGTCCCGAATCATTGTGTGATGGTTCGTCCAACGAAGACGTACCCAGGTCGGTTATCCTGGTTCGTGCGGGAAGATTCCAGGGAGAACCCGCTTACCCGTGGCTATTCTTTGCGTGGTATAAAAGCCTTCGCAAAACCCAGGGTGGTTCGGCCCGAAGCGACCGTATGCACCTCACGCCGGACCGCGTCGCGGCCGAGTACGAGTGGGTCATCGAGCGAGCCGACACCGTCGTCCCGGTCATCAACGACGTGCGCGACGATCTGGGATCGATCTTCGAGACCGACGTCGATTCGGTCACCCAAGACGCCTACCGGAGGGAGGTCGACGCCGTCTTCGGCGACGGCGACCTCGCGGTCAACGTCGCCGCGATGGTCGCGATCCTGCGGGAACTCGACGTCGAGGGAGACTACCCGGGTTTCATCGTCGACGAGATCATCGGCCGAGAGCTGGCGGCGACGATCGCCGGCACCCAGCCCCTGCGAACGCTGGGCGAGGCGACGTTTCACTACGCCGACCTGCAGGTCCACGGCGACGCCGAGGAGAACGCGGGGATCGACGACTGCGAGGCCGCGCTGGCCGCGGGCTTCCAGGAGCGACTGCCGGGCTGGAACTGGACCGAACGGGAGAGCCCGTTCGGCGTACGCTAATCTCTCGAGGAGCGGTCAGTCGTCAGCGTCGCCGTTCTCGTCCTCGAGGTCGCCGTTCTCGTCATCGGCGTTGGGGTCGGCCTCGTCGGTTTCGTCCTCGTCGTCGGTCTCGAGATCCTCCGGGTCGTCGTTGTCGGCCGGCTCGTCACCGTCGTCCGCGCCGTTTTCCTCGTCACCGTCGTCGGCTTCGCCGTCTTCGGGCTCGTCGTCCTCGACTTCGTCGTCCTCGGGCTCCTCCTCGACGTCGATGTCTTCCTCGGGGTCGGCCGGTTCGGGCTGTTGTTCCTGCTCCTCGAGGATCCGGTCGTAGGCCGCGCCCTCGGAGAGCGATGCGATCGGCCCCCCCTTGAGCTCGTCAACGATCGCCTCGGCCTCGCCGTCGATCCGGTAGATGCCGTACTCGGGGCTCGAGTCCTCGATCGTGATGTCGTCGTCCTCCTCGGCCCGAGACTCGAAGTCGTCGATCGCCTCCTCGACGAGCTCCTGCTGGCGCTGCTGGGCCTCCATCATGTCGATCTCCTCGTTCTCGACTTGTTCCTGGAGCTCCTCGATCTCCGCGGAGTCCGGGCCGATGACGGCCGTCAGAACGTCGGCGTACTCGCCCTCGTCGTCGCCGAGCAGGCCGAGATCGCTGCAGCCGGCCAGTGCCGCGGCGGTCCCGGTTCCGGTGAGCTGAAGGAATCGCCGTCGATCGTGTTCGCTGGTCATTGGTGGTTCGAACGCGTCTCCGCACGAAAATAAGGGTTTTCGATCGCCCCACACCTGCGGTCCGGATCCCTTTTGTCCGTCAGCCCGCTACCACGGGCCAGTGACATCCGGAATTCGGCCTCCGCAGGCGACGACGCTCGAGCGTCCCGCCCTCGAGGACGCCCGCGAGGCGATCGCCGACGGCATCAACCGGGGAGCGATGATCACCGTGTTCGGCCGCTGTTCCGTCGACTACGACGGTCGGGCCTCGAGCCGGCTCGAGGCCGGCGACCGTCACCTCATGCTCAAACCCGATGGCGCGGTGCTGGTCCACACCGACGAGGGCCAACAGCCCGTCAACTGGCAACCGCCCGGCTGCGACCACGCGGTTCGCTGCGAGGACGGCGCGCTCGTGATCGAGAGCCTGCGTTCCTCGCCCGACGAACAACTACTCGTCAGCTTCGAGGAGGTGCTACAGGTTTCGACGTTCGCGGGTTCGGATCCGACGGAGCTCTCGGTCGTCGGCACCGAGGAGGACCTCCGTCGGCGGATCCTCGAGGAGCCGACCCTGCTCGAGGCCGGCTTTACGCCGCTTGCGACCGAGCGCGACACGCCCGCGGGAGCGGTCGACATCTACGGCGAGGACTCGGCGGGCCGATCGGTCGTCGTCGAACTCAAGCGTCGCCGCGTCGGCCCCGACGCGGTGAGCCAGCTCCGCCGGTACGTCGACGCCTTAGAGCGGGACCTCCACGCCGACGCCTCGGTCCGGGGGATCCTCGTCGCGCCCTCCGTGACCGACCGGGCGGATCGGCTGCTGGCCCGTCACGGCCTCGAGTTCGTCGCGCTCGAGCCGACGGCGTGAACTACGTTGGCGACGCCCGCTCCTCGAGTTGTTACGTCGACGGATAGCGTCCCTCGAGCTGGCCCTGTGCGAGGACGTGGCCGCTCATCGCCGATCTGAGGCCGTCGGCGTCCGTCTTGGGATCGAGCTCGAGGGTCGTGTCGAGCGCGAAGACCGCGAACCGATACGCGTGCTCCCGATCGGGCGGACTCGGACCGCCGTAGCCGACGTCGCCGAAATCGTTCGTCCCCTCCGCCGCGTCGTCGGCGTCCCAGTCCTCGGGGATCGTTTCGGTCTCCAGGGGAACGTTCCAGACGATCCAGTGGTCCCAGATCTTTCCTGCGGGTTCGACCGCGTCGGGATCGTCCACGATCAACGCGAGCGACTCGGCCTCGTCGGGGACGCCCTCGATCTCGAGGGGCGGGTTGACGTTTGCTTCGCCGTAGCCGTACCGGTCGGGGATCCGTTCGCCGTCGTCGAACGCGGGACTCGTAAGGGTAAGCATCGCCATTACCTCGACTCTCCCACCCGACCCACGAAGTACGTTACACCGGAGCGCAGTGACATCGGTGTCAGCGCGGACTTATCCCGCTCAATCCCCTATCGCTGTTGATGACAGTTGCCTCTCGACTCACGAGCCGTAGCGATAGCGACGACGACCCCCTCGAGCGCACCGAGGCGGTCTCGGAGCCGACCGACAACGACTCGGTAACCGACACCGCCCTCTTCCGACTCGGGCGCGTCCTCTTCGGGGGTGTCCTCGCGTTCAACGCGATCGACAACCTGCGCAACCTCGAGGAGCGCATCGGCTACGCCGAGTTCAAGGGCGCGCCCGAGCCCGACCGCACCGTCCCCGCGGCGAGCGTCGGCCTGCTGCTCGGCGGGCTCGGTATCGTCCTCTGGAAGCTCCCGGCCGCGGCCGCGCTGGGGATCGCGGGCTTCCTGGCCGGAACGACGCCCGTGATGCACGACTTCTGGAACCAGGACGACGAGGAGTCGAAACAGCAAGAACAGATCCAGTTCCTGAAAAACACCGCGCTGTTCGGCGCCGCGCTCGCGTTCGCGCGGGTCGCCCGTCGTTCGAAGTAACGCTCGCTAACTGAGTCGGTTTTCGGCCGTTCACTTACTCCTCGAGCAGCCGCTGTAACCGATCGAGCTCGGTCAGCGCCTTCACGGGCGTGAGGTGGGCCAGCTCGAGCGAGCGAAGCTCGGTCGCGACGTCGTCGGGAAGCCCCTGACTTCCGCCGTCGGTCGAGGCCGGAACGCGGGAATCGTTCGCTCGTCCCCCCGGATCCAGTCCGTCTCCCTCCGGCTCGTGGGCGTTTTCCGCGACGAGCTCCCGGGAGCGTTCGACGACGTCCTCGGGGACGCCGGCCGCGGTCGCGACCTCGACGCCGTAGGAGCCCGTCGCCGCACCGGGAGCGATCTCGTGGTGGAAGACGACCTCGCCCTCGCGCTGTTCGACCTCGAAGTGTAGCGTGAACGCGGCCGGGAGCGCCTCGGCCAGCTCCGTCAGCGGGTGGTGGTGGGTCGCGAATAGCGTCGTCGCGCCGACCTCGTCGTGGAGGTGTTCGGTGATCGCCTGTGCGATCGCGAGCCCGTCGGCCGTCGAGGTTCCGCGCCCGACTTCGTCCAGCAGGACCAGCGAGCGCCCGTCGGCCTCCCGGAGGATGGTCGCCAGCTCGTCCATTTCGATCATGAACGTCGAGCGCCCGCCCGCGATGTCGTCGCTGGCGCCGACTCGAGTAAAGATCCGGTCGACGGGCGAAATCCGGGCCGACTCGGCGGGGACGAAGCTGCCGACCTGCGCGAGGAGAACGATCTGGGCGACCTGGCGCATGTACGTCGACTTTCCCGACATGTTCGGTCCCGTGATCACCGCCAGCCGTCGATCGGCCGAGAGACTGGCGCCGTTGGGGACGAACGACTCTTGGGTGCGCTCGACGACGGGGTGGCGCCCGCCCTCGATATCGATCTCGAGCCCGTCGCTTGCCTCCCCGCTGTGCGCTGTGATCTCTGGTCGGCAGTAGTCGTACTGGGCCGCGACGGTCGCAAGCGAAACCAGCGCGTCGACCGTCGCCAGCGCGTCGGCCAGCGCCTGGACGCGCTCGACCTCGTCGGCGACTGCGCTTCGCACCTCACAGAACAGCTCGTACTCGAGTTCGTCCGCGCGCTCCTCGGCGCCGACGATCTCGTCCTCGCGTTCCTTGAGTTCGGGCGTGACGAACCGCTCGGAGTTCTTCAGGGTCTGGCGGCGCTGGTAGTCTTCGGGCACCGCCTCGAGGTTCGGGTTCGTCACCTCGATGTAGTAGCCGTGGACGGAGTTGTAGCCGACCTTCAGCGAGTCGATCCCGGTCCGCTCGCGCTCGTTGGCCTCGAGGTCGTCGATCCACTGCTTGCCGTCGCGTGCGGTTCCGCGGAGGTCGTCGAGGTGGGCATCGTACCCCTCCGCGACGATCCCGCCCTCGGTGATCTCGATGGGCGGGTCCGAGACGATCGCGTCGTCGATCAGCTCGCGGACGTCGGCGAGGGGGTCGAGCTCGTCGCGTAGCTCCCGAAGCCGCGCGCAGTCGGCATCGACGAGTCGCTCCCGAATTTCGGGGACGACCGCCAGCGTGTCCCGGAGCGAGCGCAGGTCCCGGGCGTTGGCCCGCTCGCGGGAGATCCGCCCGATCAGGCGCTCGAGGTCGTAGACGTCCCGCAGCAGCTCGTGGAGGTGTTCGCGGGTCTGGACCGAGCCCGTCAGCTCCTCGACGGCGTCGAGGCGGGCCTCGATCCGATCGGGCTCGAGCAGCGGCCGGCGGAGCCAGTCTCTGAGCGCTCGCCCGCCGAGCGCGCTCGCAGTCTCGTCGAGGACCCCGATCAGCGTCGCGTCCTCCCGGGCGCGGACCGCGCGAGGTTCGAACAGCTCGAGGCTCCGCAGGGCGACGGCGTCGAGCAGCAGGTACTCGCGGGGATCGTACCGGGTGAGGTGAGTGAGATACTCGAGCCGCCCCGTCTCGCGGTCGGTCGCCTCCGCTCCCTCGTCGGCCGCGCCCTCGCCGTCACCTGCGCCCCCACGGGCGTACTCCGCGTACTCGAGCAGAGCCCCGCAGGCCCGGATTTCCGCGTCGCCGGCCAGCAGGGCGTCGGGCTCGCCGAAGTACTCCGAGATTGTCTCGATCGCACGCTCGAGGGCGAACGCGTCGGGGCTGAACGGCGTCACCATACAGCCCTCCGGGAGGGGGTCGGCGGAGGTGTCGGGGCCGACGACCGCCTCGGAGGGGTCGAATCGGCTCACCTCGTCAGCGATCGCCTCCGTCGACGTCGAACTCGTCGCCAGAAAGTCGCCCGTCGAGACGTCGAGCAGGGCCAGTGCCAGCGTCCGTTCGGCCCCATCGGCGCTGGCGAGCGCGGCCACGAAGTTGTTGTCGTCGCTCGCGAGCAGCTCGTCCTCGGTGAGCGTGCCGGGCGTGATGACGCGGGTGACGGCCCGCTCGACGACGCCCGGGGACTCGCTGGGCTCCTCGATCTGGTCGGCGACGGCGACCCGGTAGCCGGCCTCGAGCAGCTCCTCGATGTACGACTCGGCGTTGTCGACCGGAATCCCGGTCATCGGGTACTCCCCGGTGCTGTCCTCTCGGCTGGTCAGGGTCACCTCGAGCAAGCGGGCCGTGCGCTCGGCGGCGCCACAGAACGTCTCGTAGAAGTCCCCCACCTGAAAGAGCACGAGCGCGTCGTCGTAGCGCGCACAGAGGTCGTGGTACTGACGCATCATCGGCGTCAGCTCGTCGCGTTTCTCGGCCATCGCGTCTGGCGAGCCAAGCGCCGGATCCATACCCGCACTCGGCCGCCCGACGGGGAAATAGCTTGCTTCCCGGCTCGGTCGAGCGCGGGCTGCTAGCGCTCGAGGTAGTACTCGAGGTGATCCGTGCAGCCGGGGTTGAACGCGGTTTCGCAGTTCGGACACCGCGAGTCCGAGTCGAGGTACGCCGGCGCCGTCATCGCCGCCCCGCAGGCGCCACAGAGAACCGACGGCTCGTCGAACCGCTCGCGGGGCCAGACGACCGCCTCGTGGTCGGCGACGGCTTCGTGGCAGCGAACGCAGGGGTAGTACCGCTCGCAACAGTCGAACCGGAACGCAACGACGTCGCGCTCGGTGTGGTAGTGTTGACAGCGCGTCTCGGAATCGACCTCGAGTCCGTACACTGGGTGTTCGCCGACGAGTTGCACGGTCGCCTCGAGGGTGGGGACTGGCTTCGTCGTTTCGACGTGTCGCGGCGAAAAACGGTAGACCGGGGAGTGATCGACGGAAGCTGTCCGACTCGAGAGCGACGGGGCTACTCGAAGGCCTTCGTGTCGCCGCGGCGGTAGCGACCGAGCCGTCGGTACCCCTGAACGACGCCGTCCTCGTCGAGTTCGATCTCGTAGCGGCCGATGATGTCCTGGGTGTCGGGGACGGCCGACCGTTCGACGACCTCGACGACGGCGCGCCAGCCCTCGTCCATCGGCGAGATCTCACTGACGCCGTCGAACTCGTGACCGATGAGCTTGCCGGCGGTCGACTGAACGATCTTCCGAATCGCGAGGACGCCCTCGATCTGGTCCTTTCCATCGACGTCACCCGTGTCGACGTCCTCGGGGTCGGTCGCCTCTTCGTCGGCCATCTCGGCCGACTTGACGTCCTCCGCTGACTGGTCTTGGTCGTCGTCCTGGTCCTCCTGTTCCTGTTCGTCGGCTGATTGGCTGTCGCTCACGGTTGGATCACTCTCGTCGTGTTGATAACAGAACCCGTCGTCCTGAGCCGGACGGGAGCACCGCTCCCCGTCCCCGGTGCGCGCCCGACACTGGTCCGCTGTGTTCGATTCGGCTTCGGCCATCGTCCTAAAGTGCGTCGCTGATTGCGTCGCGGAGCTCGTCGATTCCGTCGCCCTCGCCGGCGATCTTCGGTGCGAGTACGTCCGTGAACACGTCGACCAGCAGTTCGTCGCCGAACTCCTCGGCGCCGTCCTCGGCGAAGACCGACAGCCCCTCTGCCGCGGTGATCGCCGCGCGGGTCCCGACGACGACGTCGAGTTCGTCACGGAGCGTTCGGATCGCGTCGACCACCTGCTCGATCGTCTCCTCGGGTACGTCGACGTGGGCGGCGACGATCTCGCGCTCGGTCTCGGCGTCGTAGTAGTCGACGTTGACGCCGACGAACCGGTCGAGCAGCGCGTCCTGCTGTTCGTGGACGCCCGCGTACTCGACGTCGTTCGAGGTTACGAGCAGCCGGAACTCGGGGTGGACGTCGATCGTCCGATCTTCGCCATGTTTCCCCGGTCGCTCGAGGATCCCCTCCTCGAGTACCGACAGCAAGACGTTGTGAGCCGAGGGATCGCTCCGCGAGAACTCGTTGTAGACGAGCGTCGCGCCCTCCTTGACCGCGACCGAGAGCGGGTTGTCGACCCACCGTTCGCGGACGACTTCGGTCGTCTTGCTGACGCCGCTGACGAACTGGTCGCGCTCCTCGTAGCGCTCGCCGCCGGAGTGGGTACCGACGAGTTCGGCGGTGCCGACGGCCTCGTCGCCGTTGATCCAGACCACCGGACGGCCGCGCTTGGCGGCCGCCGACAACGCGAGCGCCGTCTTCCCGCAACCGGTCGGACCGATAAGGTGGACCGGCTGGTCGGCCTCGAGCCAGCCGGTAATCCGGTCTCGAACCGATGCGACCGCGTCGGTCTCGATGAACGGATCGGGGGCGATCTCCTCGGGGCTCGAGAGCGGTGATCCGTCCGAACCGCCGGAACCGCCGGAACTGCTGGAGCCGCCGCTCGTCCCGTTCGACGCGCGTTCTTTCTTGGCCATCTTCTTCGCCTTCCGACGTTTCTTCTTGCTTCGATCCGACCTGATCTTCCGGCCACGAACCTTGCGGTCCCGCGAAGACGAATCCCCCATGTGGATTATTCGGAGGCGGACTGTGGCGAGGACTCCGGTCGCTCTTCGATCTCGAGTTCCTCGAGGTCCTCGAGATCGCCCTCTGCGGTCGCTTGCTCAATTTTTGAGATCTCCTCCGCGTAGTGGAGGAAGGTGTCGACGGAAGCGACGACGACGCGGGCTTCGATCGTCAGGAGCTCGATGCCGACGACCGAGACGCGCGCCCAGACGTCGATGACGACGCCCTTGTCGAGAACACGGTCCAGTACTTCCGCGAGACTCGAAGCATTTGGTCGCTGTTGGGATGCCATTGTATCCCGGCGTTCTCGTGCGACCCGTACAAACACTGTCGCTGCGCATGCAAGCTGACCCTCGCTCCGAGGGGTGTACTCGCCGACGCTGCGTCTGCAAGCAGCACCATAACGCGCGCGGGAACCCTACCGACACAACGAGTTGTCGATTCAGTAGGTCTTATCTTATGGTACGGACACACACCTCGTTCGGACGGGACGACCGATCGCAGCGGCGGACGGTGATGCAGCCGTGAGTCACAAGTACGTCTACGGCGTCGTCGAGGCGAGCGACGACGTCGAGTTCGAGACGGACGCGGTTGGCGACGCGGACCGCGTTTACACGATCTCTCACCGCCGTTATGCGGCGGTCGTCTCGGACATCGACACGACCGAGCCCGAGGAGACCGACGAGGACGCCCAGCGCCACGACGACGTGCTCCGAGAGATCATGGAGTACGAGGGCGGGCAGACGATCGTTCCGATGCGGTTCGGGATGGCGTTCGAGGGGAACCGCGAGCTGAAAAACGTCCTCCGGAACGCACAGCCGGCGTTTCGCCGCGCCCTGCGGGATATCGACGGGAAGATCGAGCTCGGCCTCAAGCTCGTCGAGGAGGAAGACGCCGACGTCAATCGCGAAGCGGTCGAGGACGACGTTGCCGACCGCTTCGAGCCGATCGCCGAGCAGTCGGTGCCGAACGACCTGTTCAGCGACCGGCTGGTGTTCAACCGGTCGTATCTGGTCGAAAAGGACGACCAGGAGGCGTTCGGCGACGCGGTCGGCGAGCTCGAGGAGGAGTACGAGGATCGACTCATCGTCCAGTACACGGGCCCGTTCGCGCCGTACAGCTTCGTCGACGTCAAGATCGGGGCCCAGTAACCATGTTCGTGCTCGACGATCTCCTGTTCCGGCCGTTCATCGGTATCGTCGACGCGTTACACTCGATTGCGCTCGACGAACTGTACGACCTGAACGAACTCGAGGACCAGCTCAAGGAGAACCAGCTGCTGTACGAACTCGGCGAACGGCCCGAGGCGGAGTACCGCGAACGCAAAGAAGAACTCGAGGAGGAGATCGAGATCGCTCGAGAGGTCCACGAGCGGTTCTCGAGCGGCCGCGTAGAGGTGAAACGATAATGCCCGACCACACCGACGATCCGATCGAACCGAACGACGACCGCGACGACCGCTCCGGCCACTGGCTGACGAGCCTGCTGTCGGCGCTCGAGTCGCTCGAGCGCCGCGACTCGTCGGCGACCGGTCGCCGGCGGCGACGGTCGATGAACCTGAACTACGACGTGTCCGTCGGCTCCGGGCTCGACCGGGCGATCAACAGGGTTCGGACGCCGACCGACGGCAACCGGATCCGGGAGCGAACACGGCGCTCACGCAGTTCGCCCTCCCCGGACGGCCACGTAACCTCCCGGCTGCACGACGACGAGTTGCTTGTCACGGCCGACGTCGCCGGAACGGACTCGAGCGACGTCACGGTCGGGTTCGACGGGGACGAACTCGTCGTCGCCGTCGCCGGGAACGAGCTCGGCCGGGTCGACGTCCCCTGGGCGGATCGAACCTCGAGAGCGTCGTTCAAAAACGGCGTCCTCACCGTCGCCGTCGAGCCCGAGGAGGACGATCAATGAGCGAGGACGACGAAACCTTCGAGCAACTGCTCTCGGAGGCCGAGACGAGCCTCGAGAACCTCGAGGAGGCGCTCGATGGCGTCGACGCTCCCGACGAACTCGGCAACGGCGAACTCGAGGAGCTGCTCGGCGACGTCGACACGCTCGTTCGGATCGCCGAGGAGACGACCGAGCTGCTCGACTCGCTGGACCTGAGCGAGCTGCCGGAGGCCGTCGACCGCGACGAGCTGCTCGAGGCGATCGAGACGGGCGAGATCCCCGATGCGCTGGCCGACGAGGAGACCGACGCGAGCGACGCCGTCGACTTCACGCAGCTGTTCTCGGCGCTCGACCTGCTGAGTATGTGGGACGCCGCCGACCTGACCGAGATCTGGGAGGAAAAACGCGAACTCGACGAGGCGACCGACGAACTCGGTGACGGCGAGGACGACGGTGCCCTCGAGGACGCCGCCGAGACGATCGTCGACGAGGGCACCGACCTGATCGGCGACGAGGACGGCGACGGCCTCCNATCAGAGATGTGTATAAGAGACAGGACGAACTCGGTGACGGCGAGGACGACGGTGCCCTCGAGGACGCCGCCGAGACGATCGTCGACGAGGGCACCGACCTGATCGGCGACGAGGACGGCGACGGCCTCCTCGACGATATCGACGCCAGGGAGGCGGCGATGGAGGCGTTCGAGAAACCCGACATCGAGGAGGATCCGGAGGCCTACCAGGTGTTCATCCAGCAGCAGGCGATGCGCGGGATCGACGCCTTCCGCGACGCCCTGCTCGAAACCCACGAGACGTTCCAGGGGCTCTACGAGACCAACCGGGAGAAGATGCGACGGGAGGACACGAGCCCGTCCTCGCGAAATCCGACCGCCGCCTCGACGCTGCCGACGGAACGACGCGACATCGGCACCAGCGACACGCGCCACTCGACGGTCCCAAAGCAGGTCAAGCTCTCGACGGCGCCGACCCGCAGGCGAATCTATGGCCGTCGGTTCGAACTCGAACTCGAGCGAAAACGACGCCAACAGAACAATGACTAACACCCTATCCAACAGCCGACCGAAGCAACCGAGTATCGCCGACCGATCCTCGAGCGGCAACGCTCGCGCGATCGGAACGGTCGCGGCTGAACGGCCGAGCGGAGACAGCGAGCGACACGGCGGGGGTGATCGGTATGGTCGATGAGTTCCAGCCCAGCCGACAGAAGGCCGACCTCGCGGAGGTCGTCGAGATGCTGCTCGACAAGGGGATCGTCATCAACGCCGACATCGCCGTCTCGATCGGCGACACACAGCTGCTCGGCGTTCAGCTCCGGGCCGCGATTGCCTCCTTCGAGACCGCGGCGAAGTACGGCCTCGAGTTCCCCGAGGGGACGGACATGCAACGCCTCGCCGAGGCCGTCGACGACCCCGAACTCGCCGAGGAGCGACAGTCGACCGCCCCGATCGATCCGACCCGAGGCGTCAACGTGACGGCCGAATCCGACGGGGAGGAAGGCGATTCGAACGGCGAGGCCGAATCCGACGGTGGAGACGGCGTCGTGGCGGCCGACCACCCCGGGCTGAGTCCCGACCCTGATCAACCGACCAGCGGCGGGTTCGACCTGCTCAGCGACGACGCCGACGACGAGTCGGCGGACGAATCGACCGACGAGGAGACCGAGGAAACGGAGGAGGACTGATCCGTGTCGACGATCGACGTCGGCGACGGCGAGAACGCGCGCGACGGGCTGTTGACGCTCGTCATCGCCGTCGTCGAGATCCTGATCGAGGCCCTCGAGGGCGAGGCCGTCCGACGCATGGAGTCGGGCGACCTCACCGACGAGGAGATCGAACGCCTCGGCGGTCAGCTCGCGACGATCGAGGCCGAAATCGAACAGCTCAAAGAAGACGAGGGGATCGAGGACGGCGTCGACGACCTCCGCGGCGAGCTGGACGGACTCGTCACCGACGCGATCGAACAGCTCCAGGGCGAGACGACCGCCTCGAACAAGCCCGGCTACTCCGTGTTCGGGGGTGAAGAGCAGTGAGTTCCGACGACCACGACGACCGGTCCGAACGCGCAGATCCGGAGCCGGGGGTCGACGCCGACGAGGTTCCCGAGATCGACGAGGGGCGCTACCTCTACTGTCTCGTGCGGGCGGACGCGAACGCCGACCTCGAGCTGACGGGGATCGACGACGAGCCGGTCTCGATCGTCGTCGAGGACGGGATCGGCGCGGTCGTCCACGCCTGCGAGGGGATCTACGATTCGGCCGATCTCGCGCAGGTCAGACGCTGGCTCGTTCGTCACCAGACGGTCATCGACGAGGCCAGCGAACGGTTCGGGACGCCGATCCCGTTCCAGTTCGACACGATCCTCCGGGGCGACGACGAACGCGTCCGGGAGTGGATCGACGGCGAGCGGGATACGCTCGAGCGCGCTCTTTCCGGACTGGCCGACCACTGGGAGTACCGCGTCGAGGTCGTCGAGGTCGACCCCGTCGACGACGAGACGCTGATCGAACGGGACGATCGACTCCAGGAACTTCACGGCAAGATCGCCGACTCCGAGGAGGGGACGGCGTTCTTGCTCGAGAAGAAACTCGATCAGCGTCTGGCCGCGGTGCGGGCGAACCGTCGGGAGTCGGCGACCGACGACCTCGAGGAGCGCCTCGCCGCCGAGGCCCGGGAGGTTCACTCCCTCGAGCGCTCCCCTTCGGCGTCGCTCTCCGACGAGGTCGCCGACGAGGACGACGGTGAGGGAGAGACCCTGTGTCGACTCACGCTGCTGGCCCACGAGGACGACGAGGAGGCCATCGGCTCGATACTCGACGACGTGGCGGCGACCGACGGGCTCGAGGTCCGGTTTACGGGGCCGTGGCCGCCGTACACGTTCGCACCGGAGCTCGGCAGCGGCGAGGCCGAGGGGGGACGGCAGCCATGAGACCGCGAAAGGACGAGGACGCGCTGGTGGACGTACTCGACGTCGTGCTCAGAGACGGGGCGATCCTCCGGGCCGACGTGATCATCTCAGTCGCAGACGTGCCGCTGGTCGGGATCAAACTCTCGGCGGCGATCGCCGGGATGGAGACGATGACCGAGTACGGACTGTTCCAGAAGTGGGACGTCGACCGCCGGGCCAGAGCGGTCGAACGCCGGCAGTACGGTCGGGGGCGCGACGACGATCGCGAGTCGATCACCGTCAACGGCCGCGAGCGAGACGAACTCGAGTAACGGGACGCCCGATCCGGAGGAGGTACCGAGCGGTCAGGCGAACGTCGGTCGCTCGGTCGTAAGTTCGACCTCCCCGGAGACGGTTTCCTCGTCGCGGTCCTCGTCGTAGACGTACTGTCCGGAGCCGCCACAGAGCGTACACTCGTAGTTCTCGGAAATCTCGTTGATCATCTCGCCGTCCTCGAAGTAGACGCGGCTCTGGACGATCTGCAGGAACTGCGGCGTCTCGCAGTTGGCACAGGTGATCATATCGGTGAGGTAGCCGTGACCGGTTGTAGTTATCCGGCTTGTAACCAATGGATCGGGACCCCCTATGGACGTCTTACCTGTCAGGCGTCGACTGGCAGAGGGCCCGGCTGGACACCCTTCCTCTCGAGCAATTGTGAAGCGGCGCAAACTCCGAGTAAACGAGTCATAATCACAAGACGGGAGCGGGATCGTTCGGGTATCGAGAGCCGAATTAGTGACCGAACAACCGTCGGTATGCCGGACGCGAACGACGAGATACTGACGTCGGACCGAACCATCGGCCGGCGACTCCGATCCCAAACCACCGACCGGAGCGAACCCGGCTGACTGCAGGTCGAATCGGTCGACGGCGCGGCGGAGAGAGCGTGTTTCCGCACCGGAGTCAGCCCCCCGTCGGAGGGGCGGTTCGCCCGTCAGTTCACACGCTGCTGGCAGCAGATCGCCACCGACCGGACGTTCGCTCCCGTAGCCGAGTACTACGTCTGCGGTATACGCCCCCTGTCGAGAGTTCGGCCGTACTAGTGGGTGACAAGCCGCCGCATAACAATGTCGCTCTCGAGCGAGTCTTCGTCCGCGGGGATACCCCCCGCCGGGTGCGCGCTCGGCCCGGACGCCGACGCGCTGACCGGCCGACTACGTGCGGTCGTACCCGGAACGCTCGGATGTGGACTCGCCCCCGCTTCGAGTACGCTCATGTCTCTCACGCCAGGGTGGGTTTCCCGCCCCCACCCGGTTCCAATACACTCGTGAGCCCCGGGCTCATACGGTCCGCCGTACGTCACTGCCGAAGCGACCGTGAGGCGGCATCCGGTCGCTCCGGCGAACAGGTACGGCAAACCGCATCAGAACTCGGTAACGACCGGAATGCCGATCGTCCCGTAGTCGTCCATCGCGGCCAGGGTCTTGGGCAACTCCTCGAGCGAGAGTCGCTCGCCGATGATCTTGCTCGGCTCGAGCGTTCCCGCCGCGATCAGCCGGAACAGTTCCTCGTAGCGAACCAGCGGCATGCCGAAGGAGCCGTGGAAGTCGATCTCCTGCATGGTCATCGCGTCAACCGGGAGGGAGACTTCGCCGCCCTCCTCGCCGGTAGTGAGGCCGACCTGGACGTGGTGGCCGCGTTTGCCCAGGCTGCCGATCGAGTTGCGGCAGGTCTCGGCGATTCCGAGCGCGTCGATCGAGACGTCGGCGCCGCCGTCGGCGAGCGCCTTCACCTCACTGGCGGGGTTGTCGGCCTCGGCGGCGTTGACCGTATCGGTCGCGCCGAGCTCGCGGGCGCGCTCGAGTTTGTCCTCGCGAACGTCGACGGCGATCGGGTGTGCACCGAGTGCACTCGCGATGTGGATCGCGGAGAGTCCGACGCCACCGCAGCCGTGGACGGCGACCCGATCGCCCGGCCGCAGATCGGCGCGATCGGCCAGCGCGTGGTAGGCGGTCATGAACCGACAGCCGAGCCCCGCCATCTCGGCGAACTCGACGTCATCGGGGAGTTTCACGCAGTTGAAATCCGCCTCCCGGACCGGGAACGCCTCCGCGAACGCGCCGGGGGCGATGCTCGTAAACCCGAGCGGAACGACCGTCTCACAGACGTTTGCCCGTCCCGTCTGACAGTGTCGGCAGCTTCCGTCGGCGAGGTGAAACGGGACGGTGACGCGGTCGCCTTCCGCGAGGGTCTCGACGTCCTCGCCGACTGCCGCCACGACGCCGGCCGGCTCGTGACCCAGAACCTGTCCCGGCTGGGCCTGCGCGCCGACCCACCCCCAGTCGCCCTGCCAGGCGTGCCAGTCGCTTCGGCAGACCCCGCAGGCTTCGGTCTCGACGACGACCTGATCGGGCTCGGGTTCCGGGTAGTCGACGGTTTCGATCTCGAGCGGTTCGCCGTACTCCGCGAGCACTGCAGCTCTCATATGCAGGGAGTACACACACCGCGTACAAAACTGTACGCGAACCGACCGATCGCACGCCACTGCGTTACCGGGTTCGTCCCGATCCGGTGCCGTTCGTGATCGCGTCGGCTCCGGTGACATTCATACAGACCATCTTACAGGGAATCAATTGATTAATACCTCTCAATTTCGTTTGGTTTGGCTGTGGCATCCGATATTACGCTGATGAACAGCGGGATCAACGGCCTGGACGAGATCCTTCACGGAGGGCTCGCGAAGGGACGGATGTATCTCGTCCACGGCCAACCCGGTACCGGGAAGACGCTGCTCGGAATGCACTTTCTGGAACGAGGCTTGCAAAACGGCGAGACGGTGCTGTTCATCCACGGAGAGGAGTCCAGAGCGGAGATTCTGGCCAACGGCAATGCGGTCAACATCGATGTCAGCGATGCCGAATTTCTCGATCTGGGTCCGGAGTCGGACTTCTTCACCGACGACGACTCGTACGACTTAGTCGAGCCGAGCGACATCGAGCGCGATCGCTACACCAAGCGAATCCACGAGGCGATCAGGGAAATCAACCCCTCCCGCGTCGTCGTCGACCCGATCTCACAGCTCAGGTACGTCGAGGCCAACGAGTACCAGTTCCGCAAGCGGATCCTCTCGTTTATGCGGTTTCTCAAGCAACACGAGATCACCGTTCTCGTCACGGCGACGCTCAACTCCAAACCCGAGTACGACACCGAGTTGCGCTCGCTCAGCGACGGCATCATCAAGCTTACTCGCAACAAGGAAGGACGGCGCGTCGAGGCGACGAAACACCGCGCGCTCGGTCAGATGGGCGGCGATCACGGGATGGCGATCCGTGAGAACGGTCTCGAGATCTTTCCGCGGATTATCCCCGAATCACACCACCACACGTTCAAGCCCAAACGGATCCACTCGGGGATCGACGAACTCGACGAGCTGCTCGGCGGCGGGTTCGACCAGCGCACCGTCACGTTCATCAGCGGACCGACGGGTGCCGGCAAGACCTCGACGGGAACGCAGCTGCTAGCGCAGGCGGCCAGAGACGGGCTCAACTCTGCGATCTATCTGTTCGAGGAGAACATGGAGACGTTCACCCATCGCTCGGAGTCGATCGACATCCCCGTTACGGAACTGCGTGAGGAGGGGACGCTCTCGGTAAACGAAGTCGAACCGCTCGCGCTCTCGAGCGAGGAGTTCGCCCACATGGTTATCGAGCAGGTCGAAGCGGAGGGCACCGACATCGTGATGATCGACGGGATCGACGGCTACACGATCTCGATCCAGGGACAGGAGTCCGAACTCGTTCGAGAGCTCCACGCGCTGGCGCGCTACCTGAAGAACAAGGGCGTCACGGTGTTGATCACGAACGAGATCTCCGAGATCACCGGCATCACGGAGGCGACCGACAATCAGCTCAGCTACATCGCGGACAACATCGCGTTCGTCAGCTATGTCGAGATGGACGGGAGCCTGCAGAAGGTCATCGGCGTGCTCAAAAAACGCACCGGCAGTTTCGAGAAGACGCTTCGGGAGTTCGAGATCACCGGCGACGGTATCCACGTCGGCGAGCCGCTAACCGGCCTTCACGGTATCTTACAGGGCTCGCCGATGGGACGAACGATCGATCCCGCACAGAACGAATGATCACACCATACCGCAGTACGACGAGATCCCGAGTCCGCGTATGAGTCGGAACGACCAGCGGAACACGATCCAACTGCTCATCAACGAGGAGGGAAATCGCGCTGCGGTTCGGGAACTGCTCACCGACTACTACGAGGTCGAGACCGACTCGTCGCTCGTCGAGGCCGACCTCTATCTCGTCGACGACTACTCCTTTCACGACTACCACAGCGCGCTCCGCGAGCACGTTGACGAGAGCGACCCGGTCTTCTGTCCCGTCGTCCTCGTCCGCCGCGACGACGACCCCCACAGGGTTCCGCTACCGAACCCTGACGAACGCGATCCACCGCTGCTCGTCGACGACATCGTCGAGGCACCGATCGATCGAACGCTGCTCTTTCGGCGACTGAACACGCTGCTCGTCCGACGCAGCCAGTCTCAGGAGCTGATGCACTACATCTCGAAGCTCGAGGAGTCGAACCGCTCGCTCGAGCAGTTCGCCTACGCCGCCAGCCACGACCTTCAGGAGCCGTTGCGGATGGTCTCGAGCTACCTCCAGCTCATCGACCAGCGCTACGAGGACGAGATCGACGAGGAGGGCCAGGAGTTTCTCAGCTACGCTATCGACGGTGCTAACCGGATGCGGGATATGATCGAGGGACTGCTCGAGTACTCCCGGGTCGACACCCGCGGCAGTCCGCTCGAGCCGACGGATCTCGGGGCCGTTCTCGACGAGGCGCTCGCGGATCTCAGGATGAAGATCAGCGAGCACGACGCCGAGATCGAAGCCGAACCGCTCCCGACCGTGCTGGGCGACGACGATCAGCTCCGACAGGTGTTCCAGAACCTGCTGAACAACGCGATCGAGTACAGCGGCGACGAACCCCCTCGGATATGGGTCAGTGCACGGCGGGAGGGTAGACAATGGCGGATCGACGTCTCCGACGACGGCGCCGGGATCGATCCCGAGGATCAGGACCGGATCTTCGAGCTGTTCCAGCGGCTACACAGCCACAAGGAACACGCGGGAAGCGGAATCGGGCTCGCCCTCTGTAAACGGATCGTCGAACGCCACGACGGACGGATCTGGGTCGACTCCGGCTCGAGTTCGGGTGCGACGTTTTCGTTTACGCTCCCGGCACTCGACACGCAACAGGACTAACCGCCGAGGTGCCAGCTGCGACTCGGCGAAAAGCGTGGTAACCGCACTATTGTTCTACCACTTGACCCGAAGAT
This sequence comes from Natronococcus amylolyticus DSM 10524, assembly GCF_000337675.1. Taxonomy (GTDB): domain Archaea; phylum Halobacteriota; class Halobacteria; order Halobacteriales; family Natrialbaceae; genus Natronococcus; species Natronococcus amylolyticus. The sequence continues at coordinate 109,419 of NZ_AOIB01000031.1, forward strand.
GGGAAGGTGCTTGAGGATGGATCCACTTCGATTAGCCGAATGAGGCGACGTCGAACCCTGGCCGCCTGCGGAGCGTTCGTCGGAACAGCCGTCGCCGGCGCGGTGAGCCGCCCAACCGACGGCACGGAGCTGGTAGCGAGAGCCCGCGACTCGAGCGACGGGAGCGGGCTCGAGACGACCACCGAGACGCTGCTGTCCGAGACGGTTCACGAGACGACGCTGTACGAGATTGACGCGCCGAGGGACGGCCCGACGGCGATGATCTTCGGCGGCGTTCACGGTGACGAGTACAACGGGATCGACGTCGCACACGAGGTAGTCGACTGGGCTCCCGACGCGGGAACGCTTGTCATCGTTCCCGAAACCGACCGCGTCGCGGTCGAAAACGACGAACGGGAGGGTGTCGATGGCGACCTGAACCGTCACTTTCCGGCCGAGGAGGAACCGACGAGCGACCTCGCAGCCGGCATCTGGGATGCGATCGAACGTCACGATCCCGACGTCGCACTGGACCTCCACCGGTCGCTCGGCGTCTACGGCGTTCACCAGGAGTACGTCGGCCAGGCGCTGTTCTACTCACCGGGTGCGGACGGCGCGTCCATCGCGGCGACGCTCAACGACGAGGCCGTCCCGTGGTATCTTCCGTTGCACCGGTTCGTCGCCCACGAGAGCCACCTCTCCGGGCCGGTGCTGTTCCACGAGGTTGCACGGGAACTCGACGCCGCGTCGTACCTCTTCGAGACGACTAACTTCCTCCTCGATCGTGAGACGAAAAACGAAATGACGCGAATCGCGACCGCAGCGGTGCTCGACCGACACGGGCTGCTCGAGGAGGGTCGATAATGGCGCCGTCGCTTCGACGGGTGCTGACCGCCCCCGTCACGGTCGCGACGTTTCTCTTGCTTGTTGTCCCGCTGGCGCTGGGGTGGCTCAGAACGTCCCTGCTGTCACCGCTCGCGCTGCCGGGGTATCTGATCTACACGATCGGATCGGCGATCGGCAATCTCGTCGCGCCGCGGCTCGACCTCTGGGTCTACTGGATCCCGTTTCTGGCGGGCTGTTACGGCATCGCCGTAACGATCGGCTACGTCTTCGAGTTCCTGGCCGATCGGCTCGAGTCGCGCTGACGGTCTTCGGTCTCGCTGACCCATCTCCACCGACTCCTCACGCCGAGCTTTCGTTCTCTGCATGTGAACTGCTAGCAAGGCTTATGACGGGTGGACCCATAGCCTTGCGTACACACCGATGCCATCCAGGTCCCGACCGCCCCGATCGACTACCCTCTCGCTGTCACACGACGAGCACTGGACGCTTCATCACGTGTTGCTCCACCGAATCGAACAGGAAGAAACCGCCACCGACCCGACCGACATTGACTCGCCTCCGCTCGAACTGTTTCAGGCGTTCGAGACGATCGACGGCGGAGCGGTTCGGTTCACCGACCCCCAGCTCGAGGCGGTCCAGACGACGCTGGCCAGTTACCAGCGGTCGACGGACTGGTGGGAACTCGAGCGCGGCGCCCTCGAGTCACTACTCGAACATGTTACGAACGCCCTCGAGACCGATCGGGTACCGGCCGACTGAGACGGCTCCCGTCGCGGTTCCGAGAGCTCGAGACTGTCCTGTAGCTACGCAACGGTACGGCAGCGTTCAGCTCGAGGCCGTTCGAAGAACGAGATAACGGTCCCGATCGATACCGCGGGCGACAGCACGGCGTTCGTCAGTCAAATCCGGGCGACGGACGGCGACTCGTCTCGACGGATCGCGGGTTAGCAGTCGACCGGAAGGTCGTCGACGGTGCGGTCGCCGCTGAGGTCGTAGTCCTCGCCGGCGCCGATGCTGCCGTCCGAGCTCCCGCCGCTGGTGTCGTCATCAGCGTCGTCGGCATCGTCGGAGCCGTCGTAATCGTCGTCAGCGTCCTCGTCGTCGGCATCGTCGTCGTAGTCGTAATCGTCGTCAGCGTCCTCGTCGTCGTAGTCGTCGTCAGCGTCCTCGTCGTCGTAGTCGTCGTCAGCGTCCTCGTCGTCGTAGTCGTCGTCGCCTTCCTCAGACTCCTCGGTCTCGTCGGACTCGGCAGTTTCCTCGTCGTCCTCGTCCTCGGCGTCCTCAACCTCGGACTCCTCCTGTGGTTCCTCGGCTTCCTCGTCGCCGTCGTCCACGTCGGAGTCGTCGTCCGATTCGGAGTCGTCCTCGAGTTTCTCCTCCGATTTCTCTCCCTCGGGCGCGTCGTCGAGACGGCTGTCGAGCCAATCGATGACCGCCTGAGTGCCGTGGTGTGGCGCGGTCGTGTCACCAGCCAGCTCGAGCTGTGGCGTGTAGGTGATCCCGTCGTTGCTGGCCAGGGTAGCGACCTCCTCGACGTCTGCGTCGTACTCGCCAGCTTTCGCGCGCTCGATAACGGCGTCGACGTTCGATACATCAGCGGCGCGCGCTCGGTTCTCGAGCTCGTCGTAGCTGATGTGTCCCGACGGCATGTCCGTGTAGGTCTCGGTCACGAACTGCCAGTAGCTGTTCGGGTCCTCGTCCCAGACGGCCAGTCCGACGGCCGCGAGCCGCGAATCGGTGCCCGAAATGAACGACTGCGAGGTGTCGCCCGGCTCGTACGCGAGGTTGCAGAACTCGACGTTGAGCTGTCCCTCAGTGACGAACTCGGAGATTATCTCCTGGAGGTTTCCGGAGACGAAGTCCTGGCTCGACGGACACTTGAAGTTCCCGTAGAAGGTTGCGGTCGGCGCGTCGCTGTTCGATCCGATCGTCGGATACGTACGCTCGCCTGCGTCGTCCGGAATCGGTACCCCATCGGACGATGCGCTTCCGGACGCGACCCCAGCGAGTCCGAGCAGCGAGACGGCCCCAGTAGTTGTCAGTACACTTCGACGTGTCATCTGCGGCTTCCGTGACATCGACTGCTTCTCATCAGGGAGGGAGTATAAACCGACTCAGCCGTTCTGTACGCTTCCCCGAACTTTACGAAACTTCTACCCGCTCCAGACATCTCTCGGAACCACAACTGATCGGGACACTGTTTCAGTCTAACTCGAATCGTCGACACCGCAATCAGCAAACCGCAAGCAGGCGACGTCGTTCGCGAGAGCGAACGATTACTCGCACCCCCAACTCGAGTTTCGATTCTCGAAATGATGTAAGTACAGCAGGCGTTTCCGACTATCCTAACTTCTATTTTGCTGACTGTTATCTAGAGATCGAATGTCGTGGTAACGACTGTCAGTATCGACCGAGCTCCGGAACTGTATCGGCTCTCGAGCGGAGGATTCTGTCGTCTAGACTACCAAAACCTGCGGCGAGATCGTTCGTTCGGAGGTGGTTTCGGCGACGATCGACCGTTCCGCTACCGTGCCGTGCGGACTCGCCCCGGAACGGTTGCGAGGAGCGGGGTTCGTCCGAACGGTTGCGTTCTCCGGCAAGGAGACGGTTCCCTCCCGGCGTCGACGACTCGATCTCAGCGGCCGATCGTTCCGCTACGGGTGACCGGAGCGTCGGGATCGATACGAAACGCGATCACTGTCGATTCCTCGGTTGCGGCGACGGACGTGTCGCTCTCCCCGGTCACGAGCGCGCTCTCCGTGTACCCGACCGGCACGCCGTCTACCGTGACCCCACCCTCGAATACGTATAGGTAGGTGTCCCATCCCGACTGAGAGGGGAGCGTAACGGTCGCTCCGGCGTCGAGACGGCAGTCGTAGCAGTGGACGTCGTTGCGGACGGACAGCGGGGCCTCGCTGCCTTCGGGGCCGAACAGGTGACGCCACTCGTTGCGAGCCGCGTCGGGAATCCGCTCGTGCTGGATGCCCGGCTCGAGCTCGAGGCTGTGGGGTCGGACGAATATCTGGAGCATCCGCAGCGGCGGATCGTCGGCGGCAGTTTCCTCGGCGTGCCAGAAACCGCTGCCGGCGTTCATCACCAGTAGGTGATCCGGATCCGTGATCAGCTCGTTTCCCTGCCGGTCGTCGTGGCGCATCACGCCCTCGGGAACCCACGAGACGATCTCCTCGTTGCGGTGTCCGTGCATTCGGATCACCGTTCCCGGGTCCATGAACGACTCGACGACGGTCGCCAGCGGCCCGTAGCCGTGATCGTCGTGACCGGGAACCGCTCGGCCGGGAAAGTTGAAGTGCGTCCTGAAGTTGTCCTGGTCCTGTGAAACCGCCGTTCGTGGGGCTGTATGGATCTGGGGGCTCGAGCGTGCCGATCCGGACTCGTCCATTACCGGCGCTAGCGACCCCGTGGCTAAATGCGTTCTGCGCGTTCGGATCTCCACGGACGATGCAACACGCGTCGTTGGTGTTCAGAAGTATGCACTCTTCGCTGGCTCCCGTTTCTCGGAGCCCGAACGACGGTTAGTCGGAGAGCCCCGGAGAGGGCGTCGGCTCCGCTTCCTCGGCCGAAACGTCGAGCTCCGACGCGACCAGCGACCGGTACGCGCGACGAAGCCGCTCGGAAAGGGCCTGGTGAGAGACATCGAGCTCCTCGGAGAGTTCCTGCATCGAAACGTCCCGCGGAATTTCGAAGTAGCCGTGGTTGATAGCCGCGACGAGCGTTTCGTACTGGTTCTGTGTGAGGCCGGACTGCGAACCGGTTTCACCGTTCGTATCGTAGAGGCGGATCACCGTCGGTTGGAGGTCGTGCTCCTCGAGTCGGGTGTGAATCGAGCTCGCGTCGCTGCGCTCTTGCACTCGAATATCGAGAACCCAGGAGCGCCCCGTGGCCGAGGCGTCTAGGATGGTTCCGCCCTCCTCGAGCACCAGCTCGAAGAGGTCGATCGTTTTCGGCGCAAACTCGACGTTGTACAGCCACTGTTCGTCGTCCCCGCTGACCAGCGCGTACTCCTCGATCGTCGAGGCTTCCGCTAGGCCCGTCTCGATCTCCGCTTTCGGTGCCCCGGAGAGCCACAGGTCGTACCCGCTCGAGACGACCCCGGCCTCCGCTTCGCACGTGAGCGACGGCACGGATTCGAACAGTTCCGCCAGCCCGGTCCCCTCGCTCGAGATTTCGAGATTGACGATCGAGGTCATATGTTCGATTCGAACGAGACGGCCCAGTTCCATAGGGGCGGCTCCAAATTTATTAGCACTGTCGATAGAGAAAGTACGGTCGTGTTACATCTGACGCTGTAACGGCGACCGAGGCGATTCGAATCCGATCGTACAGCCGTCTTGCGGCCGGACGCCTACCGTCCCGTGGCTGCTGTAGACACCTATTTGAACCTTGTCACGAAGAATCGGCGCCGACACCGTGTCGGATCAGTCTCCGAGCTGGAGCGACGAGGGAGATGCCGTTCCACTGCGGCCTCGGAATCGGTCTCTCCGGTTGCCGGACGCTTCAGTCCTCGAGCGAAGGATACGCCGCAGCGGGGCCGATCAGTCGTCGGCGTCGGCCCCGAGTCGGAACTGCTCGTTTTCGGAGATGGTCTCGAGGACGATACTGGTGTTCGATCGGGTAAGGTCGGGATCGGTGATCAGGGCCTTGATCTGGTCGTTCATATCGTCCGTATCCTCGAACTTCCCGATCGCGATGATATCGTAGTCGCCGGTGACCTCGTAGACGGAGATGATCTGAGCGTGGTCCCGGAGCGTGGCGGTGATCTCCGACAGGGCGCTTCCTTCCACCTTGAGCTGCATGATGGCGGTAACGTCGTATCCCGCCGCGTCGTAGTTGACGACCGGTGTGTACCCCTGGATGACGCCCTCCGATTCGAGATCCGAGAGGTGGTTCGAGACGGTCGTGACGGAAACGTCGAGCTCCTCGGCGAGGCTCCGAAGGCTGGCACGTCCGTTCTCGAGCAGTTCGTTTACTAGCTCCGTATCGAGGTGTTCGTAGGCCACTGCATAATACGATCTCTCCACTCCGTCTAAACAGTTACGAACAGTCAGTTTTTCGCTCTCGTATTTGAATTTGCAACTACCACCGGCGGCCGGTCGTTCCCGTTCTGACGAGACGTCCACTCGAACCGGCCTTCGTTCTCGCGCACAGCGGTCGATCGGGTGTACGACACCGACCCCCTGGCACCGATCCTGGCGCGACGGACTCCTCGCTTCACCTACGACTTCGTCGCTCGCGTTCTCGTGGGACCAGCGCGCTACGCCTCGGTCATCGTCGTCAGGCCGTCGAAGGGATCGGGCAGAGTTGAACGACGCTCGAGAACCTGCTCGCGTTGCTCACAGAGTCTCGGTCCAGTTCGAAATTGCCGTAACGATCTCTGACGGAACGATGACTTGCTTCGCTCGTCAGTTTGTTTCGGCAGAAATGGGCTGGGGCAGATTTGAACCACGCCGAGACGGTCTCGCTCGCTCCCTGCGGTCGCTGCGCGAGCTGCGACTCGCCTGGTTCAAACTGCCGACTTCCTCCGTGATTCGGTCGGAACTCCCCTCTGTGGCGCGGTTTCGACTCAAAACCATGCCCGAATCAATCGCGCCGGAAGAAGCGATCGACCAGTAGAGTTCGATGATATGAGTGATATGACCGGGAAACGGATCTATGAATACAAGATCCACCGTCGAGATGAGGGAGACGTAAATGCGGTTACGCTTTCGATCAACTTAGCACCTTCCGGGTATTCCTACGCTTCTGTGAGAAGCTCGATTTCGTCGCTGAAGGAACTGCAGAGAGTGTGATGATCCCGGATATCGATCCCAACGAAAACGCGCGAGACACTGCTATCGGGCCAGAGAGAGCCGGTGAGATACTCGAGTACTTAGAGAAGTTCGAGTACGGATCTCTCCGTCACGCTCTCTTCTACGTCCTCTGGCATACTGGGATGCAAACTGGGAGCGTTCACTCGCTTGATATCGAAGATTCCCATTCCGATGAACAGTATCTCGAAGTCCGCCATCGACCGGAGAAAGGGACTCGGTTGAAGAACAAACAAGGAGGGGAACGAGAAGTAAATCTGAAGCCAGAAATCTGTGTTGTCTTGGATGACTACATTCAGGTTCTGCCTTCGTCTCGATGATTCGAACCTCGGTTGAATCAGGATATTGCTAACCTTTTTTGTCAAGAACCCGTTATTCGCTACTATGGCACCCAATCGCAGTCGGAGGCGATCGTTCCTCCAGGCTGCTGGTTGTTTGGGTATCGCCTCACTCGCTGGCTGTATCGATCGGACACTGCGCCGACTCGAGAACATACCTGAACCGCTTGAGGGCCCTCATCTACTCACCATCGAGGAGGCAACGGAAGGTTCAGACCACGACCTCCCTGTCGAACTCTCGTACGAGGTCGATGATAGACGGATCGCTGCAGACAACCCTGCGCGGCTCTCGGTCCACCTGAGAAACACGAGTGATCGAACGCTGTTGTTCCGTGCTAATACCCCTCCGTGGCCGTTCGGTGTCGTCACGTTGTTTCCAGAGGATAATGACGAGGATGATATTGATATGGAGTCGGTTACGCTGTGGACTGATGCGTACGAAGAGTCCGATGGGGTCACGACAACACGACATCGTGAGGTTCGCAGTGCTAGTGATAAGCACGTTCATGAAGAGGTACCAAGTGGAGCATCGGTCACGGAAAACTACCGACTCTACCTCGATTCCGCGCACCTCGCCGTCGGAATATACCGTACGAGTGTGTCAGCACGAGTAGATGGCTGGGTCGCAGAAGGCTCGCATCGAATCGAGTTTGACAAGATCACCATTGAACCAGAGGGCTCTGGTGAATCGCTGTAAGGCGGCGGGATAGGTCGTCAAACCAAAAGAAGTGAAGCGGGAAATCGGCGATGCTCTATGTCGAAGATCTCCCGCTTCACTCGCAAGGCGGCTGTCTCCAGAATATGTTCCTCGCCTTTCATTGGTTCTGGTTCTCCCATGACTCTGCTCTAATCTCCCGAATCAAGGCCCATAATGCTGCGTAACCGCACCACGGTAGGGGGAGAAACATAGTAAACCTACTCGGATCGTATGTCGGACGTTTGGGGGGATATATACGCCCTCTACGCCGTACTGTGATTCAGTCGGAGCCGTTCAAAATGGGTTGGGGCAGATTTGAACCACGGTCGTTTCGCTTCGCTCCACTCCCTGGTTCAAACTGCCCAACGTAACGAATTTGCTGCTCCCGGATTGCTCGCAGCAAAATTAGTGGGTTGGGGCAGATTTGAACTGCCGACTTCCTCCGTGTGAAGGAGGTATCATAACCGGACTAGATCACCAACCCGCATCCCGTGATATCCGTGCGCTCGACTTAAGCCTTCCTTTCACTCCCGAACGTCTCGAGCGATCAGTACTGCGGCGCCTCCTCGGGTTCGCCCTCGCGCTGGTTGACCAGTCGGGCGACGGTGAACAGCCCGTCCGAGAGGCGGTTGAGGTACTCGACGGTCCGCTCGTTGATCTGCTCGCTCGAGGCCAGCCCGACGGTGCGGCGCTCGGCGCGCCGACAGACCGCGCGGGCGTGATGAAGCCGCGCACCGTGTTCGCTGCCGGTCGGCAGGATAAACGAGGTCAGGGGCTCGAGTTCCTCGTCGTACTCGTCGATCCAGTTCTCGATCGTCTCGACGTGGTCGGCCCGGATCTCGGGGTCGCCCTCGTCGGGGTCGGGGTTCGCGAGGTCAGCCTGGACGACGTGGAGGTGGTTCTGGACCGTTCGCAGTCGCTCGTCGACGTCGTCGTACCCGGTGGGGCGAACGGTGCCGACCAGCGCGTTGAGTTCGTCGACGGTGCCGTAGGCCTCGATTCGGGGATCCGTCTTCGAGACACGAGTCATGTCTCGGAGGTCGGTCTCGCCGTCGTCGCCGCGACCAGTGTAGATCGTCATGGCGGGATCGACGGACGGTTCGCACTTAACTTCGCCGTCCACGACGGCGACCGGTCGTCCCCGCTCGCCCGAATCAGTACGTTAAACACGCTCGATTCGGTAGTGACCGGTATGGCCCTGGAACTCGACCACGAGTGTCCGAACTGCGGCGACGAGAAGACGTTCTACCGCGCCGCGAGCACGACGCTGCACCTCGGCAAGAAGGTCAAGTGGCACTGTCCGGACTGCGACTACGGCTTCGTGCAGATCAACGGCATCGACTCGAGCGCGGCCTGAAACGGATCGAACTTTCGACTTCGTCGTTTCGGACGGCGCGGAGCACCTTCTTGCGGCGTCGAACGCGACTTTCGATCGGGGGCGAACGCCAGACCCATAGTCTCGCGGTTCGACGACCCACTCGATGCAAGGACGTCGGCTCGCAACCACCGAGGAGATCATCGCGATCGTCAGTCCCGACAGCGACGACGTCGTCGCCCGCCTCGCGGCCTGGGCCGACGACCGCGGGATCGGGCTTTCGACGGTCGACGTCGGCGAGTCGATCGACGAGGTCTACGACGGGAACCGGGCCACACTCGGCGTCACGATCGGCGGCGACGGAACCTTCCTCGAGGGGATCAAGACCTTCGCCCCGAGAGGCGTTCCCCAGCTCGGCGTCAACACGGGAACGCTCGCCTTCCTCTCACGGATCGAGCCCGAAGACCTCGAGGCGGCCCTCGACGAGGTGATTCACGGTCGGGCGACGATCGACAGCCGCCAGCAGGTCGCCGTCCGCGGATCGGGGCTCGAGGCGACCGGGATCAACGACGTCATGATCGAGCACGTCCCGCCGGAGAACCCGATCGACCGGAAGATCACCCGACTGGACGTCTACGCCGACGACGAGTACGTCGGCGAGTTCGAGGGGACGGGGATCGCCGTCTCGACGCCGACGGGGTCGACGGGCGTCTCGCTGTCGGCCAACGGGCCGATCCACTACCCCGCGAACAACCACACCCTCCAGCTGATTCCGTTGCACACCCACCAGCTCGGAGTGCGACCGATCGTCGTCTCGCCCGAGACCGAACTCCGGATCCGTACTCAGGGACCCGCGAGCCTGCTGGTCGACGGCGGACGAGCCAACGCGCTGCTCGAGGAGGGCGAGGAGGTGCTGGTCACGGGAGCCGAACAGCTCGCTCACGTCGTCCACACCAGCTACGACGACCACTTCTTCACCGCGATTTCGAAGAAGCTCGGCTGGGACGTTCGCGGCGACGACGAGCCCCCGCGGGTTCCCGCGTCGCGGTCGGAAACCGGCGTCGACGGTGACGGCCTCCTCGAGCGCGCGCGGACGATCGCCACCGAGGCGGCCGAGGCGGCCGGCGAACCGCTCCGGGAGCTCCACGGGCAGGTCGAGTCCGTCGGGGTCAAAAGCGACAAATCCGACATCGTCACCGAGGCCGACTACCAGGCCAACCGGATCATTACGACGGTGATCGAAAACGAGTTCCCCGACCACGGAATCGTCTCCGAAGAACAGCCGCGAGACGTCCGCGAGGGCGGCTACACCTGGGTAGTCGACCCCCTCGACGGGACCGGGAACTTCGCCCACGGCAACCCCAACTACTCGATCGCGATCGCGCTGCTCGAGGACGAGTATCCCGTCGTCGGCGTCGTCTACGTCCCCGAGACCGACGAGCTGTTCAGCGCGATCGCCGGCGGGACGGCCCGCCGGAACGGCGATCCGATCGAGACCACCAGGCGGGACCGCCTCGACGAGAGCATGCTCATCTCCGGCTACGATCCCGACGGCTCCTTTCTCACGCGGTTCTACCAGGAGACTCGCGGCGTCAGACGGCTCGGTTCGACCGCACTCAATCTCTGTTACCTCGCCAGTGGGAGTGCCGACGCCACATGGGAGTACGACACCTACCCCTGGGACGTCGCCGCCGGACTGGTGATCGCTCGCGAGGCTGGCGCCCGGCTCACCGACGAGCGAGGCGAACCGTTCGTCTTCGAACTCGAGACGGAGGGCCGGTCGGCCCTGCTGGGCTCGAACGGCCCGCTTCATCCGGCTCTGCTCGAACACCTCGAGGGTGGGCACGACGGCTGCGGGCGGTAGCCGGCCGGAGAGCGCCGACGGCGGTTCAGGCCAGGACCGCCACGCTGGCGAGCGCGGCGCCGACGTAGACGCTGTGATAGAGCGCGGTCGCGATCGACATGTGGAACGCGTACCGACCCGCCGAGTACGAACTCAACGCCGCGGGAACGGCGATGATGCCCCGACTCACTGGAACGATGTTGGTCGTGAAGATCGCGAGTCCGCCGTACCGTTGGAACCAGCGATCGAGCCGACGGTACCGCGGCGACTGCGGGTCGAGTTCGACGTACGGGAGCTCCTCGAGAACGGACCAGCCGTAGCGGCTGACGGCGAGATACAGCGCCAGCTGCCCGAGGACGTGGGCGATCGTGACGACGACGACGACGAGTGCGGCCTCGCGGCCCGTGAAGCCGCCCCCAACGACGTAGCCGGGGAGGAAGACGCTCGTCGGAAAGACCTTGCCGACGAGCGCTCCCTTCAGCACGAACACCCCGAACAGCACTGGGAGGCCGAAGGCTCGGATCGCGGCCTGGAGGACATCGACGGACGTCGCCGTCGATCCGATCATCGCTCAACTTCGGCCGGCCCCGTTCGGACGATTTGTTTCACTACCAACATTCCCGTTAACTGTTCGTTCCCGCCCGACACATTATTTATTTTGTGGTGATCCTAACAACGATCTAACCGGCCGACTCGACCGGGGACGGGACGATCCGGGGGCGGTCGCCGACCACGGTCGGTCCCAGCTTTTCCCTTCCCTCGAGCATCGCTTGCCGGTTCCTGTACGATCCTAACTGGCGGGGACGTACAGCCACACACATGCAAACGATCGACGACCGCCGGGTACAGTTCGGCGAGTTCGCCGGCCCCCTCGCGCACGGAGCGTCGTTTTTCGACTGGCAGCTGATCTCGACTCAGGAGATCGCCGCCGCCTTTGACTACTCCTTCGCGGAAATCCTCGGCGACGACGGGATTCCCTACGCACCGGTGGTCGTCAGTACTTCCGTCGACCGCTACCCCCGAATCGGCGAGACGATCTCGGTCGAGACGGTCCCCCGACACGTCGGGGACTCGAGCGTGGAGCTGGTCTACGAGATCAACGACAGCGACGGGGAGCGACTGGCGACCGCCCGGATGACCCACGTGACGATCGGTCCCGAGGGTGCCGCGCTGGAACTGCCCGAGGACGTTAAGGCAGCGTTCGCGGACGCCAGCGTCGATCGCGATCCGTCGGTCGGTCCCCACGACGGCACCGATACGGGCGAGGGGCTGGCGTCGTTCTCCTCGTCGTTCGAGATCCGCAGCCCCCACATCGAGGGCGCCGAGTTGGCCTACTTCGAGGAGTATCCACGTTTCGCCGACGTCGTCCTCGAGCGTCACCTCGAGACCCGCGACACGACCCTCGACGACCTGCGGGGCGACAAAGAACCCTACCGAATCCGGGACTGGCGCTGGGAGTTCAAGGCGCCAGTTCTGTTCGGGACGACGCTGCGGGTCGACTGCGACGTCCTCGAGGTTACCGACGAGACGATCCGGATCGCCCACGAGCTCTCGAGCGACGGTCGAACGAACATCGAAGGAATCACCGAGTACGGCTGTTTCGATCGCTCCGGGGCGCCAGTCGCGTTCGACGAAGCGATGCTCGAGCCGTTCCGGGCGTAGCCCGCTCTTTACGACTCGTCGCTCTCGAGGGCGTGCCAGGAGAGCTGCGGACTTCGGGCGGCGTCGGTCTGGTCGATCCGACGGGCGGCCGTCCGCTCGGGAGCTGCCTCGAGGGTCTCGTCGTCTTCCTCGGCGACGGCGTTGAACGCGGCGGCGAGCCGATCCAGCGTGTCCTTGCTCTCGACCTCCGTCGGCTCGGTCATCAGCGCCTCGGGAACGATCTCGGGCCACTTCGTCGTCGGCGGGTGGACGCCGTAGTCGAGCATCCGCTTTGCGACGTCGGCCGCGTCCTGGTCGCCCGCGCTGGCGACGAACTCGTGGTGGAACGGCTCGTAGGGAACGTCGTACTCGATGCGACTCGCGAGGTAGTTCGCGTTGAGCACGGCCGTCGCGCTGGCATCGAGGAGGCCTTCGTCGCCCAGCCGGGCGATGTAGGCGAACGTCTTGACGAGCACGAGCCAGTTACCCTGGTAGCCGTGAACCTTGCCGATGGTGTGGTCGGGGTCGAACAGCTCGTAGGTCGGTTCGGAGCCGCTCGAGTCGTCGCCAGCCTCGCGGACGCGGGGTGCCGGCAGGAACGGCGCCAGTTCGTCGACGACGCCGACCGGGCCCGCGCCGGGGCCGCCGCCCCCGTGGGGCGTCGCGAACGTCTTGTGGACGTTGTAGTGCATCACGTCGAAACCCATGTCGCCCGGCCGAGCCCGCCCCAGCAGGGCGTTGAGGTTCGCCCCGTCGTAGTACAGCAGCCCGCCCACGTCGTGGACCATCTCGGCGATCTCGGTGATGTCGCGCTCGAACAGCCCGAGCGTGTTCGGATTCGTGAGCATCAGTGCTGCCGTGTTCTCGCTCAGGGCGGCCTCGAGCGCCTCGAGGTCGACCCGTCCCTCATCGTCGCTGGGCAGGGAGACGACGTCGTAGCCGCCGAGTGCGGCGGTCGCGAAGTTCGTTCCGTGGGCGCTCTCGGGAACGATCACCTCGTCGCGGTGGCCTTCGCCGTTGTGTTCGTGGTAGGCCGCGGCGACGCGGATGCCGACGAACTCGCCGGCGGCGCCCGCGGGCGGCTGGAGCGTCACCGCGTCCATTCCGCCGATCCGACCGAGGTAGTCCTGCAGCCGGTACAGGAGTTCGAGGCTGCCCTGGACCGACCGTTCGGAGCGATCGGGGTGGACCGCGGCTTTGGGCAGCGCCGCCACGTCCTCGGTGAACTTGGGGTTGTACTTCATCGTACACGAGCCAAGCGGGTAGGGTCCAGTGTCGATCCCGTAGATCATCTGCGAGAGGCGCGTGTAGTGGCGGGCCAGTTCGGGCTCGGAGAGGGCCGGCAGCTCGAGGGAGTCCCGCGTCAGGTCGTCGGGCAGCGGGGAGTCGTCGTCGCCGCCGATCTCGACTCGCGTCCGATCCTTCTCCGAGAGAAGGGGTTCGTACTGGCCGTCCTCGACGTATCGGGCCTGATCGTACCGGACCTGGTCGTCGGTCGCCGGTTCGGATTCGTCGCGGCTCATCGGGCCACCTCCGCAAAGGCGTCGACGAACGGATCGATCCGCTCGTCGGGGACGCCGGCGACGCACACCTGAATCTCGTGTTCGCCGACGACGTGGACGGCGAAGCCGCGATTCTCGAGGTCGTCGGCGACGGCTCGTGCGGGTTGGTCGACGCGGGCGACGAACTCTCGGAGGTGGTGGCGATCGTGAACCGGGGCCGTGACGCCGACGATCTCGTCCAGCCGTTCGGCGAGGTCGTCCGCACGCGTCACTCCGCGGTTCGCGAGGTCGACCATGCCGTCGGGTCCGAGGTACGCGGCGTGCATTGCGGTTCGCAACGCGACCCAGGCCTGGTTCGTACAGATGTTACTCGTCGCGCGCTCCCGACGGATGTGCTGTTCGCGGGTCTGCAGCGTCAGCGTGTACGCCCGTCGGTCGGTCGCGTCCTCGCCGGCGCCGACGAGTCGGCCCGGTACCTGTCGGAGGTAGTCCTCGCGGCAGGCGAACAGGCCAAGCCCCATCCCGTAGCTCGTCGGCAGTCCGAGCACGCTCGCGTCGCCGATGACGACGTCGATGCCGACGTCGGCAGGGCGCTGGAGTACGGAGAGCGCGACCGGGTCCGAGCCGAGGACGAACAGCGCGTCGGCCTCGCCCGCGAGGTCGCCGATCTCGGCGAGTCGCTCCTCGACCGTCCCTCGCACCGTCGGGTTCTCGGCGTAGACCATGACGGTGTCATCGTCGACGGCATCCGCGAGGGCGTCGAGATCGGCGTTCGCGTCGTCGGTCGGGTACGTCTCGACTTCGAGGTCGGTGCCGGCGACGTAGTTCTCGAGCGTCGAGCGCCGTCCCTCGAGCAGGAGGTCGGGGACGAGCACGCGGTGGCCGCTCGTCGAGCGAACCCGTTCCGCGAGCGTCGCGGCCTCGCCCAGCGCGGTGGCCGCGTCGTACATCGAACAGTTCGCGACCTCGAGGCCGGTTAGCTCGACCAAAAGCGACTGATACTCGAACAGCGCCTGCAGGAAGCCCTGTGAGACCTCGGGCTGGTACTGCGTGTAGGAGGTGAGAAACTCCGAGCGATCCGCCAGGTGGTCGATCAGCGAGGGGACGTAGTAGCCGTAGTGGCCCCGCCCGAGCAGCTCGGTTAGCTCGTCGTTGCGTCCCAGCACCGATCGTACCAGTCGACGGGTCTCCCGCTCGCTTCGCGCGTCGATCCCGAAGGCGTCGTCGAAGCGAACGTCGTCGGGGATGTCGAACAGTTCCTCGACGTCGTCGACGCCGACCGACTCGAGCATCGCCGTCCGTTCGTCGTCCGTGTAGGGAGCGTAGGGGCTCCCGGTAGCGTGTGATCCGTTCATGTGTAGCGAGGGTCCCGATCGTCTCGGCTCCGCCCGTTGCGATCGCGGCGAGTCCGGGTTTCGTTCCGAGACACGATACGTGGTAGTTGCGGACACGGGGTAATGAACGCACCTCTTCGCGGAGGCGACGATCACTCTGTGGAGTCCGTCTCCGACCCCGTCGACTCCGGCCGATCGGCGTCGGCTCCGGACTCCGGTTCGGGTTCGGGTTCGGACTCGGACGGAGGCTCCGGGGTCGGCTCCTCGTTCGGGTCGTCGCTCTCCGCGTCGGGGATCGGCGACTCGTCGGTGATCCCCGTGTTCGGAGCCGTGTCGGCCGCGGGATCGGCTGCGGGAAGCGGTCCGACCGGCGGGTTCCCCTCGCTGATCGCCCACTCCCGGGCGAACAGGTCGAGGGTGATCTTTGCGCCGCCGAGGACGACGGGGCCGATAAAGAGCCCGACCGCGCCGAAAACGACGAGGCCGCCGAAGATTCCGACGACGACGATCGCCGAGTTGAACGCGCTCGTCCGCCCGATGAGGGCGGGCCGGAGGTACGTATCGGAGGCGCTGACGAGCAGGCCGTAGCCGACGAGGATCGCCGCTGGGACGGTTTCGCCGATCACCGCCAGGTAGATCGAAACCGGCATCCAGATGGCGAAGACGCCGATCAGGGGAAGCAACGCGGCGACGAACGCGGCGACGGTGAGCAACACGACCGCCGGCACGTCGAGGAACATGAGCCCGACGCCCAGCAGGACGGCCTGGATCATCGCGACGACGACGTTGCCGACGACCGACGCCCACATGAGCTGATCGAGTTCGGTG
The DNA here is from genome assembly GCF_000337675.1 of Natronococcus amylolyticus DSM 10524. GTDB lineage: Archaea > Halobacteriota > Halobacteria > Halobacteriales > Natrialbaceae > Natronococcus > Natronococcus amylolyticus. Next base: position 125,567 of record NZ_AOIB01000031.1, read on the forward strand.
AGGAGTTCGCGCTGGACGTGGTCCTCGACAGGGAGGACGTACTGCACCCAGCTGACGAGCCGATCGCCGTCCCGGAGGAGTGCAAAGAGCACGAACACCGTCACCGTTAGCCCGATCGCGATCGACGGCACCCCGCCGACGAACTCGAGCGTACCGGTGGCGACCTCCTGTAATCCGGTCGCGATCGGTTCCTGGTAGGTTGTGTACGTCTCCTGAAGATCGACCGAGTAGCCGAACTCGGTTTCGATCTGCTGTTCGATATCCTGGACGTTGAGCGTCCCATCCTGGACGTCCATGGCGATGTCGAGCGCCTGCCCCAGCGCGACCGCGAGCACGTACATCACCGGGAGCAGGATCGTCAGGATTGCGACGACGACGAGCACGAGCGCGGCGGTCATCGACCGGACGTACCTCTCGAGTTGGCGCTGGGCGGGCATGAGGATGTACGCGAGGATCACGCCGAGCAGGACGTACTGGAGATACGGCAGGACGATGAGCGCCGCGAGCAGGACGCTGATGAGAGTGAGAACGACCAATCCCGCTCGGTCGGAGAGCCACTCCGACAGCTCCGGACGCGTAGACATAGCCCCCGATTGGATGTCCAGGACTAATTAGTTCGCGTTGAGATCGCGCCGCTGTCGCCGAAGGAGCGCCGTCGGTCGGTTCCGACGCGACCGCGAGCCGTCCTCCGATCGCCCGGAAAACTGGGACGCCAGCCGGTCTCAGTCCTCGAGCAGCGACCGCGAGGAGTTCGTGACGACCAGCAGGCTGCTGGCGCCCATCGCGAGTGCCGCGAACAGCGGGTTGAGCAGTCCTGTTACGGCAAGCGGGATCGCGATCCCGTTGTAACAGAACGCCCAGCCGATGTTGCCCTTCACCCGGCGGTCGGTCGCCCGCGCGAGTTCGAAGACGGTGTCGACCGAGCCGAGGTCGTCGTCGACGAGCGCGACGTCGGCCGCGTCGGCAGCCATCGCCGTCCCGCCGCCGAGTGCGATTCCGAGGTCAGCGGCGGCCAGCGCCGGGGCGTCGTTGGTTCCGTCGCCGATCATGACCGTCCGGCCCGTCTTCTTGAGCCGGTCGACGGTCTCGGCTTTCCCCTCCGGCGGGACGCCCGCGAACACCCGGTCGACCGACGGCTCCTCGCGGAACCGACGGGCTGCGCGGGCGTCGTCGCCGGTGAGGACGACGACGTCGGTGTCCGTCTCCGCGATGGCCGACAGCGTCTCCGACCAGCCCTCGCGGAGGTCGTCGCCGACGACGATCACGCCCTCGGCGACGCCGTTTCGGCCGACGGCGACCGGGACGCGTCCCGTCTCGCGACCGTCCTCTATTCGGCGGGCGACGTCGTCGGGAACCGTCCACCCCCGACCGTGAAGGAGATCGGGGTGGCCGACGACGATCTCGTCGCCGTCGACGACGCCTGAGACACCGTTGCGGTGGCTCTCGAAGGATTCGATACCGTCGTCGGCTCCCCCCTGAGCCTCGAGGGCGTCCTCGGCCTCGCCGTCGGCTCGAGCCGAGTCCGGGGGTGACTCGGTTTCGAGCGTGCCGCCGTCAGCGACGGGGCGCTCGGCGGCGATCGCCCGCCCGATCGGGTGGGCCGAACGGCGCTCGAGCCGGGCAGCTTTCTCGAGCAGTTCGTCCTCGAGGTCGGTCTCGACGACGGTCATCTCTCCGGTCGTCAGCGTCCCCGTCTTGTCGAAGACGACGGTGTCGGCGTCGCGGATGCGCTCGAAGACGGTGTCGTCGAAGACGACGATCGACTGCTCGAGGGCGTCCCGAACCCCCGCTGCGACGGCCAGCGGGGTCGCCAGCCCGAGCGCGCACGGACAGGAGACGATCAATACGGTGAGCCCGACCAGCAGGGCGTCGGCGACGCCCGCACCGGTCAGCAGGTAGACGCTCGTCACGACGACTGAAAGGACGAGGACGAGCGGGACGAAGATCGTCGCCAGCTTGTCCGCGAGCTTCTGGATTCCGTGGCTCGAGCTCTGGAGGTCCCAGACGAGCTCGGTGACCCGATCGAGGCTGCTCGTGGCATCCTCGCCGACGCGGACGGTGACGGCGCCGTCGGTGACCAGCGAGCCGCCGACGACCTGGTCGCCGGCCGTCTTCCCGACCGGCAGGGACTCGCCGGTGACGACGGCCTCGTCGACGGCGACCTCGCCCTCGACGACCTCGCCGTCGACGGGGATCCGCTCGCCGGCCCGCACGAGGAGCCGGTCGTCGGGCTCGAGGTCGTCGACGGCGACCTCCTCGTGGCTCCCGTCCGGGCCGACGCGACGGGCCTCGTCGATCTGGACGGCTGTGAGATCCGAGAGGCGCTCGGTGGCCTTCTCCTTGATCGTCGATTCGTAGTAGTTGCCGACCGAGACGATGACGATGATCGCGACGGTGACGTCGTAGTAGATGTGGTCGCCGCCGACGGCGATCGACAGCGTGCTGTAGAGGTAGGCGCTGACGGCCGCGATCGTCACCAGCAGGTCCATGTTCGGCGACCGGGTCTTCGTGGCGACGTAGGCACCCTGCAGGATCGGCTTGCCGGTCACGCCCAGTACGATCGTCGTCAGCGCGGCGATCATCAGGTAGAACGGCGTCGCGAGCTCGCTCGCCAGCGCCTGACTGAGGAACTCGTACGTCCGCTGGTCGTAGAACAGCCCGCCGAAGTAGGTGGGGTAGATGATCAGCAGGTACTGCATCATCACCATCATCCCCATGAGGACCCCGACGATGATCCGGCCCATCATCCAGTTGTCGGCCTTCCGGCGCATGAACGCGTCCTCGCGGTCGTAGGCGCTGTAGCCCAGCCCGCTGATCGCCTCCTGGAGATCGACCTGTGAGACGGCGTCGGGATCGTGGTCGATCCGCACCGTGTCGGTGACGTAGCTCGAGTCGGCGTTACTGACGCCCTCGGTCCGCAGCGCCGCGGACTCGATGAACGCCTCGCAGGTCGCACAGTGCATCCCGTCGACCTCGAGGTAGGTCGACTCGTGGTCGTCGGGTACCGCCCGACCCTCGTCGTCGTCCCGCTGGCGACGGACGTCCTCGGGGGCGACGTCCTCGACGTCGCCGAGCGCGTCGTAGACGTCCCGGCAGCCGACACAGCAGAAGCGGTTCCCCTCGTCGTCGGTGACGTCGCTGCCCTCGACGGGGAGCTCACACAGCATGCAACCGGTTTCGTGGGTGTGATCGGTCATGAGTTAGTGATCGTGGGCGTCGGCGCCCGGTGCGTCGATCCCGTCGTAGAACGGGAGTTCGGGATGGGGCAGGTGGATCCCGATGCTCATCAGCCCGTGGGCGAAGAGGACGTAGCCCAGCACGACGAACGCGACCCCGAGCAGGCGGTGGACCCGCTGGCGGTGGACGACGTCGACCGACTCGATGACGGTGCCGTAGAGAAACACCGCGGGAACGGTCCCGATCCCCAGCGCTGCGAGCGCGAGGGCACCCCCGGCCGGCGACCCGGTCGCGAACGCGTAGAGGAAGGCCGGGTAGAGGATCGGACAGGGGAGCAGCCCGTGAAGCGCGCCCAGTCCGACGATGCCGGGGCCGTTCGCGAGCCGATCGACACGGCTCATCAGCCAGCCGGTCAGGCGCTCGAGGCCGGGCAGGTGGATCCCACCTGTGGTTCGGCCGAGCAGGTAGTAGATCCCGGTGGCGATGACGAACCCGCCGACGAGCAGGCCGACGCCGCCCCGGATCGGTTCGACCAGGGGCGTCAGCGAGTCGGTCGTGACAAAAAGGAGGCCGCCGAGCGTGCCGAAGAGGGCACCGATGAGCGTGTAGCTCGCGGTTCGACCGAGGTTGAACAGCGCGTGCTGGCGCACCTCGTAGGTCGACAGGTGAGAGCCGCGTTTCCCGGTCGTCGCGCCGTCGTCCATCCGACCCGCGTAGACGGTGACCAGCGGTCCACACATTCCGATACAGTGGGCGCCGGCCAGCAGGCCGATAAGCAGGAACAGCGCGACGTCGATACCGAGGAGGGTGAACGGATCCATGTGTAGTCGGAGTCGAGAGCGATCGGGAGGCGATACTCGTTGCCCGAGCTATCCGCCGGACAGGGTAATCGGTTTCGCCTCGAGCCACGCTCGGCCGCGGCGTCGGGGAGCGAGCGCCGAACGGCCGTACGCGTTCGGGTTCGAACCGGTACCACGTCACGACCGAACCGGACAAATAGTTATCATATTCGCGTCCGAACGAGGGCGTATGCTTCGAACCCTCCTCTCGCGCGTGCTCCCCGGGTCCGACGACGGCCGCGACGAGACGGACTCGGATCGGGACGGGGCCGACTCCGAGTTCGCGGGCTCGCGGCTCGACGCGTCCGTGGTACACGCTCACGGCGGGGACGTCACGCTCGAGAACGACGCCGACGCCGACGAAATCGAGTCGCAGGTGCGGGCGGCCGAGCGGGAGTGGTGGCGGGAGTAAGTCGGTCCTGACGATCCGTCAGTCGAGGGCCTCGCGCCGAACGAGTGTGTCCTCGGCGAGATACCGCTCGAGGACGTGGGCGTCGTCCTCGATGACCACGAGGCGTTCGCGAAGCAGTTCGCCGGTGGCCGTATCGCCCAGTCGTTCGACCTGCTCGACGTGGTCGCGAAACAGCGCCGCGAGCGTCGCGTAGCCGTCGAGATCGCGCTCGAGCGACGACCGCACGTCGTAGTGGTGGGGAGCTTCGATGCGGAGCGGGGCGTGCTGGCGGATCCCCATCGGACCGCAGACCGGCACCCCGCCGAGGGCGTGGACGCGAACCGCGAGGGCGTCGGTCGTCTCCGCGAGTCGATCGGCGGCGTCCTCGAGAAAGCTCCCGAGATCCTCGCGTTCGGCTCCCTCGAGCAGCCAGTAGTGTTTGCGAACCTGGTTGAACAGGATGTACAGTCCCGAGAGCTCGTCGTTCAGCGCGTCGACGATCCCTTCCGCCACGTCCCGGTCGATTCCGAGCTCGTTCTCGCCGATCGTGTTCCACTCCTGGCGGACGCGGTCCGCGCCGGGGCTTCGGAGGTGTGGCTCGCTCGCCATGTTACTTCGTCGCCTCCGTCAACACGAGCGTGTCGCTCTCGAGGAACTGCTCGATCGCGTGGGCGTCGTCCTCGAGGGTCGTCAGGTGGTCGTCCAGTCGCTCGGCCGTCCCGAAGTCGCCCGCCTCCCGGGCCAACTCGACGTGGTCGCGCACGCTCGCGACCAGCGTCGCGTACCCCTCGAGGTCGCCCGCGAGCGACGCGCGCAGATCGTACAGATCCTCCGCCTCGAGGTGGACCGCGGCGCGCTCCTGGATCGTCGGCGGCGTGTTCGGCGGGATCCCGCCGAGTTCGACGATCCGGACCGCGAGGTCGTCGTTGATCGCGCGGACCCGTTTGTACGCTCCCTGCAAGAAATCCGCGACCTCGCGGAACTCGGCACCCTCGGCCGTCCAGTAGTGCTTTCGAAGGAGATAGAAGAGGTTGAACGAGCCGGCACAGTCGACGCCGAGGGCGTCGACGATCGCCTCGGCCGCCTCGGGCTCGATCCGGAGGTCGTTCGTCCCGACGGTGCCCCACTCCTGGCGGCGGTCGCCGGTTTCCGGTTCGCGAACCAGCCCGATCTCTCGTCTCGACATACCTGCTGTCTTTCGCCGGACGACTTATATTCTCTCTCCGGCAGATACATCGTCGTCTACGTCACGGTCCGTGGCACCCAGTCGGAACTGATACCTGATCCGGTTCTCGAGCCGACCGGCGAGTCGCTCGAGATCACCGAGACAGAGTTCGACCGCTCCGAGACGGAAAGTCGGCTACCCTACGACACGCTCGGCTTCACGGGGTAACTCGGTGCGCTCGAGACGGGCCACCGCCGTCGAGCAGTAGCTCGGTCGCGTTCGCGGTCCTCACTTTCCCTTCGCTGTCCGCTCACGGGGCGCTACCAGCGTTCCTCCTTCCTCGCTCGCAAACGCACTCGTCTGCTCACGGACGCGTAGTGTCCTCTGTTCACGGACACACAGCGTCCGTTCACACGGTATGCGAGACCAGAGGTCTCGCACTATTCGCACGGTCCGCGGGACCTTCGGTCTCACTCGACTCGCAAAAATCTATGCTAAAAAACCGCTACTCCACGTACCGGTACTTGCGCTCGCCCATGCGGCCCCAGCCGTCGAAGACGAACTCCTCCTCGGGCGTCGTGAACTCCTCGACGTCGACGTCCATCTCGTGGTTGTGGGCGTCGTGGACCTCCTCGTAGTCCTCCCAGCTCATGTCGTAGCGGGCCGCGAGCTGCTCGTCGACGTTCAGCGCCTCGATTTCCTCACTCCAGCTCTCACAGACGGTTTCGGCGTGGATCTCTGCCTGGGCGCCGCTGCCGTAGGAGCCGACCAGCAGCGTCTCGCCGGTCAGGTCGCGGCCGTTCTCGAGGGCGTGTTTCATCGCGCTGATACGGGCGATGTGGACCGAACCGGTGTACCAGTTGCCGACCTCCCGGGAGACCGTCAGCGTCGGATCGATCGTCCGGGCGTACCACTCCTGGTACTGGTCGGTACCCTTGAGGGCGTCCGTGTACTCTCGAACCGCCTCGTGGTAGTCGTCCTCGGTGCCGAACGCCTCCTCTCGAGGCTGGCGGCCGATCTCCTCCGCGAGTTCCTCCTCGATGGCGGTATCGCGGGTGATGTAGCGATAGCCCAGCAGGCCGGCCTTGCGAACCATTCCGGGGAACGGGGTGTGGAACGGGATAAAGGCGATGTCGTCGGGGTGGACGTCGCCCGCGACGCTCTCGAAGTCCTGCAGGGCCTCGCGCATCCGGGCGAGGTAGACCTGCACCGATCGCTTCCCGTCGACCGAGGGGAACTGCTGGTTGGGTTTCAGGAAGTCCGTCTCGTCGGCCGAGCCGTACCCCTGCTCGGGCGACAGTTCGACGAGGTCGGGGTCCTCGGCGATGTACATCGCGACGGCGCCCGCACCCTGGGTCGCCTCGCCGGCGTCACCGCGGGCGTAGAGGGCGGTGTCGGTCGCGATCACGATCGCGCCCCGGCCACGGTTGCGACCCGCGCGGATCCAGTTGTAGGCGTCGTCGAGGCTCTGCGTGCCAGCGATGCAGGCGAACTTCCGTTCGCCCTTGTTCGCGTGGTGGAAGTCGCCCTCGTAGACCTGCTCGAGACAGCCCGCGACGTACGTCGAGACGGGCTTCGAGTTGTCGAAGGCGCTCTCGGTCGCGACGTCGATCCGGCCGACGTCGTCTGGCTCGAGGCCCTTGCGGTCCATCAGTCGGTGGGCCGCGTTCGCCGCCATCGTGACGATGTCCTCGTAGCTGTCGGGGAACGAGCTGGCGTTGAGCCCCAGCCCCTTCGTGTACTTCTCCGGAGCCTCGCCCTTCTGGGGGGCGAAGGTGCCGGGGAGGTCGAGTTTGAGGTTCCCGGTCCAGATCTCGACGGCGTCGATACCAACTGTGGTCATAGTACGGGAATACTGTCCGATCTATATGATATTGTCGTTCGTCGTTTCGACGGTCGTCGAACACCGCGTCGACGGTGCGAGTCGCTCCGGGAGCGACGATCGACGAACCGGTCGGTCCGGACGAGGAGTGGCGCGGGAGAATCGCTCGTCGGCTGTCGAACCAATCGGAGAGAAAGCGCTACGAGAGTCAGTCCTCGTCTTCCTCGACGACCTCGGGATCGCTCATCGCGCTCTGGAGGCTGTCGAGGCCGTTGATCCACTCGGTGACGAGTCCGTACTCGAACTCCTCGGCGACGCCCATGTCGAGTTCCTCGTCGTCGATGACGAGGGTGCCGGCCTGGGCGGCGTACCCCAGTGCCGCGTCGAGGTTCTCCTCGGCCTCGGCGTCGGCGGCCGCGCCGAGGTAGTCGGTGACGGTCCCCTCCTCGGCCGGACCGTTGGCGACGTACTCCTCGGCGGCGAAGAAGACACAGACCAGACTCGTCTGGACGCCGTCGACGAGGATCAGCTTCTCCTCGTCCTCGATGTCGACCTCGCCGAGGACGACCTCGCGGACGTCCTCGATCTCGGCCAGTGCCGCTTCCTGCTCGAGCTCGCCGTCGTCGTAGTCGGCGACGATCTTCGCGATCGCGATCGCGGTGTCGTCCTGCAGATTCAAGAGGAGCCGCGCCGAGTCCTCGTCCTCCGGATCGATCTCCTCGTCTTTGATGCGATCGATCCAGTTCTGCCAGCGTTCCGCCGAGTAGTACTCGGTGGGGGGATTGCTCATACAGACACCTACACCGGCCGCTTGAAATGCCTTTCTCTACCTGTATTCCGTGACGACTGTCCCCAAACGGTCGTTTCAGGCCCGCTCGAGCGTCGATTCGGTGTCGATACCGTACACCCGCTTTGGGGTCTCGACGTGGGCGTTTCTGACGGCGTCGTCGTACCCGTTCTCGAGCAGCCATGCGACCCGCCGAGGGACCGTCTTCGGGCCCAGGACGGCGCCCGGGCGGTCCGGATCGTCGATGTAGTCGGTCTCCATCAGGAACGGCTCGCCGCGTTCGGCCGCGCGCTCAAGTTCGTCCTTCTCGCCGATGACGCTCGGGATCGGTCCCTCGAGGCGCCCGCCCGCGTAGTGTTTGACCACCCTGTGGGCAGGGAGCCCGGCCTCTTCGGCCCACTCCGTGACCTCGGTGAGATCCTCGCCACCCTCGGCGTGGAGCTGGACGGCACAGTCCAGGTCCGCCCCGCGCTCGAACGCGCGACGCATGACGGCGTTCGAGGCCGACCAGACGTCGTCGTCGACTGCGTAATGAGGCCGACCGGATTTCAGCGCCAGCGCCTCTCCCGACTCGACGTACTCCGCGGCGACGTCGATCCCGCCTCGCATGATCTCTCGAGCCTCCTCGGGGGCGTACCCTCGTTCGTCCACGAGCCGCGAGATCAGACCCGGATGGACGCCGAGGACGGGCCAGGCCCGACCCGGCAGTTCGGCCGAGGCGTCGGCGACGATCTCGAGGGTTCGTTCGAAAACGGGTCTGAAGTCCTCGCCTGCGTCGGCCTCGACTCCGAGGTGCCAGGAGGGTTTGTTCACCACGAGCATGTGGGTGCCGTCGACGCGAACGAAGTCGCGGACGGCGTCGATACCACGATGGTTGTCCGGATCGAGGTGCAGGTGATTGTCCAGAACCGGCCGCTCGTCGTCGATCATAGCCGACCCTGGGGCGTCCGCGGCCGAAAAGTCACCGACTCGTTCGCGTCCGAGTCGCCGACGGCGTCACTCGCCGAGCGTCACCGCGTCGTCGGCCGCGTTCCGCAGCGCATCCGAGCGGCCGTAGCTGCCCGGGGCGATGGCGATCGTCTCGACGCCGTTTCGACCCGCGTGCTCGAGGACGGGTTTGAAGTCGGTGTCCCGGGAGGCGATCGCGAGGCGGTCGATCGCGCCCTCGCCGGTCAGGGCGGTCGCGTCGACGGCGAGTTTGACGTCGACGTCGCCGCTGGTGACGATCACCTCGAAGCCGCGAGCCTCCGCGGCCTGGATGAGGCCGGGCGTCGCGTGCTCGTCGAGGTAGAGCCGGAGGACGCCCACCCGACCGAGTTCCTCGGCCGCGGTTCGCAGGTCGTCCAGATCGACGTCGAACTCCTCGCGGAAGACGTTCGGCCCGTCCACGAAGAGGCCCACCGTCGGTCCGTCAGTTCCGGTCCCGAACCGAGACCGGAGGCGGTCGAACATGCCGTTGAATTCCTCTCTGCGAAAAAAGGTGTGACGAAACGTCGCGGAAGAGCGTCGGGCTGCGCTCCTCGAATGACCGACCTGTTCCGCCTCGGAACGAAGATCCTGATGGCAATATCTGGTCGAAATCGCCGTCTGCCTTGTGAAGGGCCGTTCTGCGAGGAGCAGCTCCTATCGGCCCGACGAGCGACCCACTGCCGACAGTCGCTGGCAAGTATTGCTAACACAAAACAAATTTTATGCTGGTTTATTTTTTGATGCGTGAGGAACTCGAGAATCAAACATTGTTCACAGAGCCATCTTAGAAGCATTCTTCTACGTAAATCTAATCAGATTAACTTTCGGGCGGTAAATTGTACTCTGTTCCATAAGAATTTAATAGACTCTTGTGGTCCGACTGTATGCGTCATGACAGATGGTGACATTCACAGCGCCGATCGACGAACGGTACTCCAAGCAGCGGGCACACTGGGCGCACTCTTCGGTCTGAGTGGTGTCGCAGCGGCGGGGCCCGGCCGGGAGCCGGGACCGAAGAAGGAGGAGATCCTCGTTGGCGTCGACGACTCCGTCTCGGACGCGGAGGGGACGGTCGAGCCGAAGATCCCGAACAACGCTGCAATCGTCCACGCGAACGAGACGCTCGGCTACGTCGCGGTGGAGTTTCCCGAAAACGCAAACGAGCGGGCGAAGGAGAACTTTATGCAGAACGTGCTGGGCGACCGCGATATCGCGTACGCCGAGGAGAACGCGACCGTCGAGGCGTTCTCCGCGCCGGACGACCCCCAGTACGGCCAGCAGTACGCCCCCCAGCAGGTCAACTGCGAGGGTGCCTGGGAGACGACCTTCGGGGATCCGGACGTGACGATCTCGATCATCGACCAGGGGATCCAGTACGACCACCCCAACCTCGAGGAGAACATGGACGACAGCGTCCCGGACTACGGCGAAAACTTCGCCGGTTCCGGGAGCGATCCCTACCCGGTCAGCGGGGGCGAGGACCACGGCACCCACGTCGGCGGGATCGCCGCCGGCGGCACCGACAACGGAACCGGCCACGCCGGAATCTCGGACTGTTCGGTGCTGTCGGCCCGCGCGCTAGACGACAGCGGCGGGGGTTCGCTGTCGGACATCGCCGACGCGATTCAGTGGTCTGCCGACCAAGGTGCCGAGATCATCAACATGTCCCTCGGTGGCGGTGGCTACTCGAACACGATGGACAACGCCTGCGAGTACGCCCGAGAACAGGGGTCGCTGCTGGTCGCGGCTGCCGGCAACGACTTCGGCGGGAGCGTCTCCTATCCGGCGGCCTACGACAGCGTAATGGCCGTCTCCTCGCTCGACGAGACCGAGTCGCTGTCGGACTTCTCGAACGTCGGGCCGGAGATCGAACTCGCCGCACCCGGCACGGACGTACTCTCGACGGTCAACTGGGACGACTACGGCGAGTACTCGGGAACGTCGATGGCCTCGCCGGTCGTCGCGGGCGTCGCGGGACTCGCACTTTCGGCTCATCCGGGGCTCTCGAACGAGGCGCTCCGCGACCACCTGCGGGCGACCGCCGTCGACGTCGGACTCCCAGAGGACGAGCAGGGTGACGGCCGCGTCGACGCCGATCTCGCCGTCAACACCGACCCAGACGAGGAGCCGGACAACGGCGATGACGACGATGACGACGGCGGAGACGATCCCGGCGAGGGCGAGGAGACGGCTACGGTAACGGACACCCTTACGAGCTCCTGGGATAGCGACTGCTGGACCTACGGCTGGCAGTTCGACGATACGCGACGGGTCGTGATCGACCTTGAGGGACCGGGCGACGCCACGTTCGACCTCTACGCCAACGAGCGCAGTAGCTGCCCGACGACGTCCGACTACGATCACATCTCCTACACCTGGGGCAGCGACGAGGAGATCGTCGTCGAGGATCCCGACACGGCGGCGGACCTGCACGTGCTCGTCGACGCCTACAGCGGCAGCGGCGAGTACACGCTGACGATCACCGAGTACGAGGGGTGAACTACCCCTGCCTACTCACTCACGGCTTGCGCTGTTCGTTCCTTGAGGCAGGGGCTTCCTGTTTCAACGACGCGACTTGCAGACACGGTAAGTGTATCCACAGCGGTCGCAGTCTCCGCAGGCGTGTCTTCGGAGTGAACCACTCCTAGTCGATTCCAACCGCGTTTTTGGACGTTGAACGCAGCGTTCCAGTCACGGTCTATTTCGAATCCACACGATGGACACGAATGTTCGCGCATCCACAGCGGCTTTGCGGTTTCCACACCACACTCCGTACACTCTTTCGTGGTGCCTCTCGCTTCGACTTCCACGACGTGACAGCCGTTCTTATCTCCGTGGTGTTCGAGGATGGTGAGGAAGTCTCGCCACCCAATTTCAGCCTTGTTCCGGGCGTTCTGCTGGCCTTCCAGCATGCTTTTGACCTTGAGGTTTTCGACGAGCACCGCGTCGTACTCGGTGGTGTAAAAATGCGCGAGCTTGTGCTTGAAGTCACTCTTCTTGTTCGACATCCGCTGGTGGATTGCAGCGACGCGGAGACGTTGTTTCTCCCAGTTGTTCGAGCCTTCTCGCTTTCGAGATAGCGACCGCTGTTCGCGTTCGAGGCGCTCTCGGTCATCCGACAGGTCAAGACGATCAACGGAGCGTCCGTCGCTGTCATGGATGAAGGTGAGGACACCGAGGTCGAGGCCCACTGTGTCCTCGGGGTCGATCGCTTCGGGCTCGGGTTTCTCGGGAGTAGTGGTCTCGATGGTGAACGACGCATACCACGCGCCCGTCGTGTCTTTCTTGAGCGTGACTTCTTTGATGGCGTCGTGCTCGGGAAGGTCGCGGTGCAAGCGAATTGGAACCTCGCGGGTTTCGCCTTTGAGTTTTTTGAGGGTTAGAAGTGCGTGTCCGTCAGGGCCACTCTTCTTGTCGAGTTCGAAGCCTGATTGACGGTATGTAAAACTCCTGAAGTCACGCGGGTTCTTCCAGTTGAGCGAGCCTACTTTATGTCCTTGCGCTTTGAGTTTCCCGAGATTGTTGATATTATCGCGGATGCGCTCGACGGCTTTCTGTAACACGGTGGAGTAGACCTTGTTCAGGTCTGTCCACCAGTCTTTCAGATCGGGGATGGTGTCACGCACCATCCAGACGCGTTGTCTGAGCGTGCTCGCATCCTCTGGGATTTTGTTGAATTCCCTGAGTGCGTGGTTGTAGAGTTGTCGGACAGTGTCGCGTTACCAGTCTATTGCTTGCTGTTGCTCTTCGGTGGGAAAGAGCCGGTAACGTGGACTGTACTTCATGCGACGTGCTATCGTCTACGACTTATGGTTAGTTGAAAATTCTGATTGAAGACGTTTGTGACTCGTGCGGGCGCTGTATCCCCGCTCTACTCGCTCCCTTCGGTCGCTCCTTGAGGACGGGGGCTTAGCGCCCTCTTTTACAGCTAACCCGCGCTCGTTCGCGGTCCGTTTTCTACTATCGGCGGCCGGGTTCCGCGTGCGAGACGGCCACGGCCGACGAAAAGACATTACTACCCCCGGAGTGTGAGGCCGACTATGCCGCTTCAGACGCCGCCGTTGCGTGGGATCCACGCCGATCGTGGAGCGAAGTTTACGGAGTTCGGTGGCTGGGATATGCCCGTGGAGTTCGACTCGATCCAGACGGAACACCGGGCCGTCCGGGAAGACGTCGGGATCTTCGACGTCTCTCACATGGGTCAGATCCACGTTACCGGCCCGGACGCCACGACGTTGATGCAGCGGCTCACGACCAACGACGTGACCCGACTCGAGGTCGGTGACGCCCAGTACGCCGCGATCACCGACGAGGAGGGCGCGATCATCGACGACACCGTCGTCTACCGCCTTCCCGACGAGGACGGCCACGCGACGTACCTCTTCGTCCCCAACGCGGGCACCGACGAGGCGACCCACGAGCGCTGGATCGGCTACCGCAACGAATTCGGGCTCGAGGCGACCGTCGACAACCAGACCGACGAGTTCGCGATGTTCGCCCTGCAGGGACCGAACGCGGCCGACCTGCTCGAGGACGTCTCCGAGGACGCGCCGACCGAGCTGGGTCGGTTCGAGGCCACCTATGCGACCGTCGCCGGCGTCGAGTGCTGGACCGCCCGCACAGGGTACACCGGCGAGGACGGGTTCGAACTCGTCGTCCCGTGGCCCGAATCCGAGACGGTCTGGTCCGAACTCGAGTGTCAGCCCTGCGGGCTCGGCGCCCGCGACACGCTCCGGATCGAAGCGGGGCTCCTGCTCGCCGGCCAGGAGTTCGACCTCGAGTCGAATCCGCGAACGCCCTACGAGGCGGGGATCGGCTTCGCGGTCGACCTCGACACCGAGTTCGTCGGCCGGGACGCCCTGGTCGAGGCGAACGAGGCGGGCGTCGAGGAGCAGCTGGTCGGCTTCCAGCTGATCGACCGCGGCGTCCCGCGTCACAGCTACGACATCACGAACGCAGAGGGTCGAGTCGTCGGCGAGGTCACGAGCGGCACGATGAGCCCGACCCTCGAGCAGCCGATCGGACTCGGCTACGTCCCGGTCAAGTACGCGGACCCGGGAACGACGCTCCAGGTCGTCGTTCGCGGCCGATCGAAGAAAGCAAGAGTTGAGACCACGCCGTTTATCGACACAGCATAACCATGAGTTTCGACGTTCCAGACGACCGACGGTACCGCGAATCGCACGAATGGGCGCTCCCGACCGACGACGGAATCCGCGTCGGCATCACCGACTTCGCACAGGACGAACTGGGCGACGTCGTCTTCGTTGAACTTCCCGACGAGGGCGAGTCGATCGCTCAGGAGGAGGAGTTCGGCGTCATCGAGTCGATCAAGGCCGTCTCCGACCTGTATGCGCCGGTCGGCGGCGAGGTGCTCTCGGTCAACGAGGCGCTGTTCGACTCGCCCGAACTCGTCAACGAGGATCCGTTCGGCGAGGGCTGGATGCTCGAGATCGAGGGCGCCGACGAGGCCGAGCTCGACGAGCTGCTGTCGGCCGACGAGTACGAGGATCAGATCGCCTGATCAGGGCTCCTGGGGCGTCTCCCGGTTGAAAAGCACCATTACCGCTCCGGAGACGACGACGGTCAGAACTGCCCAGACGAGCCACAGTTCCGGCTCGTCGACGACGTAGACGACGACGAGCGTCGCGAGAAAGACGGCAGTCAGCGCCGCCGTCCACAGATCCTTTCGGCGGGCCGGTGTCTCCGACATTCCTTACTCGAGCGTGACGAGATGATCGAGCAGTTCCTCAAGCGGTTCGGTCGTCACGGCCAGCGAGTAGCCGTCGATCCGGGCGAGGTCGGCGGCGTGCTCCCAGAGATCGTCCTCTTCGATGCCGTGGAGGACGACGGCGTTGGGCGTCGGGTTGACGACCCGCAGCGCAACGGCGACGGCCTCGCCTCGCGTGACGCCGGTAAAGACCAGTACACGGTTGGTGCTCTGGCCGTACAGCCGGAAGAACTCCTCGCTCGAGAGGCGGGTGATCGCCCCGATGCTGTCGATGACGGTGTGGCCGCTGACCTGATCGGTGCTGCCCGCTGCGACCTCGGTCGCGCCGATCTCGTCGTACAGCTGCACGAGCGGTTTCGAGGTCGCGTACTCCCGGAGGTCGTAGACGACGTCGCTCTCGAACCCCGCCGAGAGCACGCGCCCGTACTGACGGATGCGATCACCGCCACGTCGTTCGTCGATCGCGAGCAGCCCCTCGACGAGCCGACCGACGACGCCGATCCCGGGACTCTCCCGGCGCCCGCTCTCGTAGTCCGAAATTACCGAGGAGGACACCTCGAGCTCGCTGGCCAGGTCGGTCTGGGAGACGCCGAAGTCGGTGCGCCACTTTCGCAACGTCGCACCGGGGTCGTCGCTCAGCGTGATCTCTCCGGCGATCTTCTCGGCGAGCTCTCGCTTGGGTCCACGGCCGCCCATACGCGACGGTCGTCCGGTCGGCCCAAGTAGCTACCGGAGTCGGCGTCCTCGAAACCGGCGGCCGTCGGCGGGATCGCGGTCAGTCGGTCGACTCCGACGGCGCGGGATCGACCGTCTCGATCCGCGCGTTGATCCAGCTCGCGGCGGCCTCGAGGGTCTCCGGGTCCGACCCCGAGAGACGGATCCGGCCGGGTCGATCCTCCCCGCGGGGGTAGCTCCCGACGGCAACGTCGAACTCGTCGGTCACACCCTCAAGGACGGCCGTCAGCGACCCCTCGGGTGCTGGCGTGTAGACGGTCCGGGAGCGCGCCTCACCCGCGAACTCCCCGGCGACCTCGCGAAACATCGCCCGCATCTCCTCGGGGATACCCGCGAAGACGGAGACGTTCTCGACCGTACACCCCGGCGCCCAGGCCTCCTCGACGACGATCGGCACCGCCCCCTCAGGGAGTGAGGCCGCAGCCTCGAGATCGATCTCGAGGTCGTACTCCGCGACGAGATCCGGGTTCTCCTCGCGGAACCGCCGGGCCTTCTCGGTTAGGCTGTCGTAGATCTCCTCGCGGACGACCAGCTCTCGGTCGAGCCCTTCGGCGACGGCCTCGATCGTGACGTCGTCCGGGGTCCCGCCGAGCCCGCCGGTGACGAGCACGGCGTCGAAGGCCTCGCTCCAGTCGGCGACGGTGGCGGCGATGAGCCCGCGGTCGTCGGGGATCGTCAGGATGCGCTCGACGGTCGCGCCTCGCTCGGTCAACTGCTCCGCCAGCCAGGCGGCGTTGGTGTTGGTGGTCGTCCCCGCCAGCAGCTCGTCGCCGACGGTGACGATCGCGACGTTCATGGCTCGGGTTGGGGCTCGAGTCAGTTAGCGACTGCGCCGGCGGGATCCGGTCTTCGACGGCGTTCGCATCCGTCCGCGATTCCGACCGATATCCTCGGCAACCGAAGATCGATTCGGTGAGGTAATTATACTAAGCGGTGGCAAATTATATAGTGCGATAGGCCGTTTTTCCATGCAGGTATGAGTTCGGACGACCCTCCGAGCGAGCTGCCCGGACTGGCCGACGAGTGGAGCGAGCGGACGGATGCACAGTCGACCAGGGAACGAGTGTACGCCGCCGCCCTCCAGCTGTACGAACCGACGCGCGTCGCTACCGTCTCGGAACGGGCCGACGTCTCGAAAGAAACCGCCCGCGAGTACCTCCGCTGGTTCGCGGAGATCGGACTGGTGACCCACGACGCCGAGTCGCCGGATCTGTTCAGTCGAAACGAGGCGTACTTCGAGTGGCGGCGCATCCAGCGTCTGCAGTCCCGCCCGCTGGAAGACCTCGAACGGGAGCTGAAGCGACTTACCGGGAGCGAACGCGAGTATCGCGAGCGGTACGATGCCGACGGGCCCGACACGGTCGACGCGCTCGACCACGCCGACTACGACGAGCTCGAGTCGGTGTGGATGGAACTCCAGGAGTGGCGAACGGTCCGACGACGGATTCGCGAACTCGAGCAGGCACGACGGAACAGGGACAGAAGCTCGAAAGCACCGGCGTGACTGCGCAGTATGAACGATACAGGACGGTCGCTTGACGAAGCGCTGTTGCGAGCGGTCGCTCGACGGCTCGGTTCGTTGACTGTAATCGACACTGTCCGGGTGTTTCCGCGGCAAAAGCCCGAGTCGGTCGTCGCGACGCTCGAGGACGCGTACTACCCCGAGGAGATACGGCGGATTGAACTCGAGGCTCGCGCGTACCGCAACGGCGATTTCAACGTTACGTACCGGGAGGCGAGGGGCAACGACGACTGGATGGCCAGATGGGACCGTCACGACAATCCGCACAATTCCCGGGACCACTACCACCAGCCGCCGCGCGCTCGGGCGACGGACGCGGTCGATAAATCGTATCCCACGGATTTTTTCGACGTCGTCGAACTGGTTCTCGCCGAGGTCGACGCTCGACTCGGCGAACTGTGGGAGCAGACCGACGACTGACTTTCGTGTGTCGCTATCGTAGGGTCGCGTATGCCCGAAGCGACGGTGGACGATCTAGGTCGTCTCACACTCCCGGAAGAGGTCAGAGAGCGATACGGTGAGCGCTACTACATTGTTCAACTTCCCGACAGAGTTACGCTTGTTCCGATCGCTGACGATCCGCTCGAGACACTCAAGGATGAGTTCGCGGACGTTGACGGATCGGCTCGCGACCTTCGTGACGCGGCACGGAAGCGGGCGCTCAACGAAGTCGACGACTGAGCGACGGACGCGACGATCCCTGTCCGCAACCACTAAACGCGGCTCGTCCCAACCACGAGTCAATGAGCGACTGGACCGAGACGTACCGCCCGACGACGCTGTCGGAGGTACGCGGCAACAACAAGGCCCGGGACCAGCTGAAGGAGTGGGCCGAGAGCTGGGACGACCACCGGAAGGCGGTGATCGTCCACGGCAGCCCCGGCGTCGGGAAGACCTCCGCGGCCCACGCGCTGGCCAATGACATGGGCTGGCCAGTAATGGAGCTCAACGCCAGCGACAGCCGCGGCGCCGACGTGATCGAGCGCGTCGCGGGCGAGGCCGCAAAGAGCGGGACCCTCACCGCGGGCGGCTCCGGGCGTCGGCTCGTAATCTTGGACGAGGCGGATAACTTCCACGGCAACGCCGACTACGGCGGCTCGCGCGAGGTCACGCGGGTCGTCAAGGACGCGAGCCAGCCGATGGTGCTGATCGCCAACGAGTTCTACGACATGAGCCAGTCGCTTCGCAACGCCTGCGAGACGGTCGAGTTCCGGGACGTCTCGAAGCGCTCGATCGTCCCGGTGCTGCGGGACATCTGCCGGCGTGAGGGCGTCGAGTTCGAGGAGGAAGCCCTCGAGCAGATCGCCGACTCGACCAGCGGCGACCTCCGGTCGGCGGTCAACGATCTTCAGGCGATCGCCGAGGAGGCCGAGCGACTGACCGTCGAGGACGTCGTCACGGGCGAGCGCGACACCACGGAGGGGATCTTCGACTTCCTCGACGCGCTGATCAAGGAGGAAGACGCACAGGGAGCGCTGTACGCCTCCTACGACGTCGACGAGACGCCCGACGATCTGCTAAACTGGATCGAGGACAACGTGCCGAAGGACTACGCGGGCGAGGAGCTGGCCGACGCCTACGGCTTCCTCTCGAACGCCGACCGCTGGCTCGGTCGGGTGCGGGCCACGCAGAACTACTCGTTCTGGCGGTACGCCACCGACAACATGACCGCGGGGGTCGCGGCCTCCCGCCGTGAGCCGAAGGGTGGCTGGACCCGCTACGGACCCCCGAGCTACTGGTCGAAGCTCGGCCGCACCAAGGGGACCAGAAACACTCGCGACGCCATCGCCGAGCGCATCGCCGAGCGCGAGGGAACCAGCGTCGCGACGGCCCGTCGGGAGATTTTGCCGTTCCTCTCGGCGATGACCCACCACTGTAAGAACCGCGAGCTGACCGTGCGGATGGCCGCCACGTACGAACTCGACGAGGGCGAGGTCTCCTTCGTCACCGGCAGTGGGAAAACGACCAACAAGGTCGAGTCGATCGTCGCCGACGCTGCGGAGCGCCGCGAGGAGCAGACGGTCGCACACTCCGGGAACGCCTTCTTCGGAAGCGCCTCGAGCGACGTCGACCTCGAGGACGTCGAGGAAGCTGACGAGGATGATGGGGACGACCAGCGGTCGCTTGAGGCCGTCGCCCAGACGGACGACGCCGAGGACGGAGCGCCCTCGGAGGGGGCGGCCGACGAACCCGCGGAACCCGACGACGATCAGTCCGGTCTCTCGGATTTCATGTAACTGCGGCTGCTGTTGGTGTCCAGATATGTTCGAATGTGAACTGATCGACACTATTACGGCAGTCGATGTGGACACCAACTCCTGGTGAGTGTAGAATAATGACCGACTATGACTGTCCGCTCTGCTCGAACGGCTACGAGGAACGTACGGATCTCCGGATCCACCTCGAGGTCAACCATCGGAAGTCGACGATCGTCTCCCAGCTCGTGGAGGCGACGACCGACTCGGCGGTGGGAACCGACGATCCCGTTCTGGAGGGCGACCGACCGGCACCGACGCTGTAACCGGTAGCTACGCTTTTTCGACGAGCCGATCGGCGAACGACCGCGAGAGCCCGTCGCGAACGCCGTCCGCGAGCGCCGCCGGGTCCGAACCCGAAAGCGGCGGCACCGTTTCCACGGGCCGCTCTGTCATGCGCTCGAGCTCCCTGGGGTTCGTCCGCTCGGCGACCGAGGCCCCCTCGTACTCGTTGCAGACGATCCCGGGAACGTCGACCCCGCGTCGCTCGAGCGCGTCGACGGTGAGCGCGGTGTGGTTCAGCGTACCCAGTCCGGAACGAGTGACGACGACCGCGCTCGAGGCGAGGTCGGCGACCAGATCGATCACCTCGCGGTCGCCCGCCAGCGGAACCCGGAGCCCGCCGATCCCCTCGAGGAGGGCGACCGGTACCTGCTCGCACTCGCGACGGCAGTCAGCCAGCAGCGGCTCGTACTCGAGGGGATCGTCCGCCCGTTCGGCCGCGACCCGCGGCGCCAGGGGTTCCTCGAGGTAGCGCAGACAGATCGCCGCCTCGTCGGTTCTGCAGGCGTCAGCGACGAACGCCGCGTCGTCGTCGGGCGGGTGTCCCGTCTGTGCGGGTTTGATCGCACGGGCGTCGACGCCGCGGTCGCGAAGTTCGTGGGTGAGCCCGGCCGTGACGACGGTCTTGCCGACCCCGGTGTCGGTGCCGACGACGGCGACCGTCGTCGAGTCGCTCACAGGAGTCCGACCTCCGTCCCGGCCGCCTGGAACGCCTCGAGGCAGGCGACGACGTCGTTGCGGTCGTGAGCCGCGGTCGGCGCGACGCGGATCCGGCAGGTTCCCTCGGGGACCGTCGGCGGTCGGATCGCCGGCGCGATCACGTTCCGATCCCGGATTCCGGCCTCGAGCGCCAGCGCGTCCTCGCGGTCGCCGACCACGATCGGCAGGATCTGGGACTCGCCGGGCACCTCGAACCCCATCGACTCGAACCCGTCCCGGAGGTGGGCGACGTTCTCCCAGAGCCGCTCGCGGGCGTCGCTGTGGCGGGCGAGGTGGAGGGCCTCGCTGGCGGCCGCGGCCGCCATCGGCGTCAGTCCCGTCGAGAAGACGAACGGCCGGGCCTCGTTGACCAGCAACTCGACGAGCGCGTCGCTGCCGGCGACGTACCCGCCCTGGCTCGCCAGCGCCTTCGAGAGGGTCCCGAGCTGGACGTGTACCCGATCCTCGAGCCCCTCGGCCTGGACAATTCCACCACCGTCGGCGTACAGCCCCGTCGCGTGGGCCTCGTCGACCATCACCCACGCGCCGAACTCCTCGGCGACGTCGCAGATCGACTCGAGCGGGGCGACGGTGCCGTCCATGCTGAAGACGGTGTCGGTGACGATCAGCCACGACTCGCCGTCGGCGCCCGGTCCGTCGGCTCGGTCGGCTCGGTCGGCCATCTCGGCCCGGAGGCTCGCGGCGTCGCAGTGATCGTAGACGACCGTCTCGGCGCCCGAGAGGCGACAGCCGTCGACGATGCTCGCGTGGTTGCGCTCGTCGGAGAAGATCACGTCCGGCTCGAGGGCGGTAATCGTGCCCACGTTGGCGGCGTACCCCGAGGAGAAGGCGAGCGCGCGGTCGGTACCTTTGGTCTCGGCGAGCAGCCGCTCGAGGTCCTGGTGGACCAGCGTGTCGCCGGTAACGAGTCGGCTCGCGCCGGCGCCGGTGCCGACGGTCGCCCCGGCCTGGCGCGCGGCGTCCTGGACGCGCTTGTCGGCGGTCAGTCCGAGGTAGTTGTTCGAGGCGAACACGAGCGCCTCCTCGGAGTCGAGCACCGGGAGCTCGCCTCCCGACGGCGACGCGAAGTACCCCCGCTCCGCGACCCGATCAGCGGGCGCGAGCGATCGTTTCAGGTCGTGCTCGACGAGCGCGTCGAGTCGACCCTCGAGGTCGAACCCGCGGTCTTCCATTCGAGTAAACGGAGTCAGCCGCGTGCTTTCACTGTCACGGTTCGCGTCGGAGCGGCCGCGGGGGTCACTCGAGTCGGTTACAATCGGGGCATCAGCTCCGCCGGGCCGACGACGCCGTACTCGCCGGCGCGGTTGCGGCGAACGCCGGCCCGCAGGTAGCCCAGCGCGGGGCCGTTGACGTTCGCTTCCATGCTCGTCGCGTCGTCGAGCTGGAACGTGTTCGTCCCCCGCTCGCCGTCGAAGGTCGTTCCGGTCACGGAGACGGTCGTCGTGGTCGGTTTCTCGTCGCTGCGAACGTCGAGAAGCCCGCCGACCGTGACGTCCTCGGCGTCGCAGACGCCTGCGCGCTCGAGCAACACGTCGTCGGCGTGCTCCATGTCCTCGAACTCGATGACGCCGTCGTGGTCGTCGACGATCGCCTCGATCTCCTCGGCGGAGAGGTCGCGTGCGGTCTCGATGTCGTATCCGGGCAGGTGGGCGATGTCCTCGCGAACCGTGCCGCGGTTGTCCTCGTACCCCGACTCGAGACCGACGCCCCACCAGATCTCCACTTCTTCGATCTCGACGAATGACTGGGCCGCGAGCGCGGCCGCACCCGTCAACAGCCCCGGCGTCGCGCCGGCGCCACAGACGAAGGNCATCAGAGATGTGTATAAGAGACAGGACGAAGGTGATCCCCGCCTCCTCGAACGCCTCCGTGCGGTCGTCGAGCATGCCGATCACGCGCGAGCGCTTGAGGACGTCGACCAGCACGCCGTCGTAGCCGCCCTCGAGAAACCGGTCGGCGACGCGAGGAATGAAGTCGTGTTCGTAGTTCGGCAGCGCCAGCAGGACCGCGTCGATCTCGTCGCCGTGATCGACGACGTCCTGGATGGGGTCGTCGCTGGGACGGGCCTGTTCGGACGCGACCACCCCCCTGTCCTCGCCGTGCTGTTTGACCCCCTCACCGTCCGCGGTGGCCGCGCCGCCGTCCGTCGCGACGTCGCCGGGATCGCTGTCGATGTTGCCCTCCGTCGCCGCCAGCAGTTCGTCGACGTCGAGGCCGTCGAAGTCGATCGCGGTGCCGTGGCGATCGCAGGCCGCGACAGGCGTGAGTCCCTCCTTGTGCTGGCTCACTTCGAGCGTTCGTCGTCCGATACCGCCGGTGCCGAGTACCGCAAACGTCGTTTCCTTCATGAGTGTGTTCTCGTTGGTTCGCTCGTCGTCAGTCGTCGCTCGGTTCCGCGCCCGTAGTCGGGCCCGAGTCGCCTGCGCCCTCGCTTCTCGTCGAGTCCGTCGACCCGTCGTGACGGGCCTTGACCGCCTCGGGATCGAACTCGTTTACCTCGCGGTTGGGCTCGAGACCCGCTCGTTCGACGATCTCTATGTCCTCGCCGGGGGACTGACCCTCGGTCGTGAGATAGTCGCCCGTCAACAGCCCGTCGGCGCCCGCCTCGAGGGGCAGATGCTGCTCCTCGGGCGCGAGGTTGACCTCGCGACCCCCGGTCAGGCGCACTCGCGAGTCGGGGTGGAGCAGCTTGTACACTGCCACCGTCTTGACGATTTCTTCGGTGGTGATCTCGACGTCCCGCTCGGCGAGGGGCGTTCCCTCGACCGGGTTGAGAACGTTGACGGGAAGCGAAGAGATGCCGATCTCTTGCAGGGCGATAGCCGCCTCGACTCGGTCGGTCGGCGTCTCGCCCATGCCGAGGATGACGCCCGCACAGAGATCCATCCCGGCCTCCTTGGCGATCTCGAGGGTTTCCACCCGGTCCTCGAAGCTGTGCGTGTCGACGATCTCGGGGAAGTACCGCGGCGAGGTCTCGATGTTGTGATTGTAGTGGTTGATCCCCTCCTCGGCGAGGATCGCGGCCTCCCGTTCGGTGAGTATTCCGAGCGAGGCGTCGATCTCGAGGTCACACTCGTCGCGGACGAGTCGAATCGACTCGAGGACCTCCGCCCACTCCTCGGGGCGGTGCTTTCGCGAGACGCCCTTCTCGGCGACGACGATCCCGAACCGCTGGGCGCCGTCGCGTTCGGCCCGTTTGGCGGCCTCGAGAATCTTCTCCGGGCCGAGGAAGTCGTAGGTGTCGATCCCGGTGTCGAAGTGGACCGACTGCGCGCAGAAGCCGCAGTCCTCGGCACAGTTGCCGGCCTTCGCGTTGACGATCGAGCAGGCGTCGACGGTGCCGTCGCCGAAGCGATCCCGCACCGTCGCGCCGGCCTCGGCGAGGGGCTCGACCGGCTGGGCCATCAGCGCGAGGCCGTCGGTGCGATCGAGCCGCTCGCCGGCCAGCACCCGCTCGAGGGCGTCGTCGACCGTCGGATTTCCAGTCTCGTAAACCACACTCGACTAGCTGGTTGACGGATATATAATAATTGGGGGACGGTCAGTAGTTGCGACTCGTCGCGCGTTTCGAACGTCGCGGTGGCGGTAGGGCCCGCGCCCCGCCTCGAGCGTCCGCTCGTCGAAGTCGGTACGAAACGGCTCGTTCAGCCGTCGGGGTGCCACGTGAGGCCGTTCCGTCGAACGGTGAACGGCTTCGCGCCGCAGGCGGGACAGACCGTTCCGCCGCCCTCGGTGTCGTCCGGACGCTCCGGAACGATGTGACGGTGACCGCAGGCGTCGCACTCGAGGTCGACTGACATACCCTACCGGACGGTCCGCGAGCCGATGAATCCGGGGTGAACAGTCTCGGCGGGATGTGAGGGACGAACGAAACGGCCGCTGCGCTCGCGGTCGCTCGAGGCGAACAACAGGTCAAAAAACGGCACGTCGAATCATGAGTAACGAGATGTGGGTTCGGCGTCAGGAGCCTCACGAACTCACAGAGGGGCGGTATCGCTGTATTCAATGTGTGGGAGTAGCGTGGGATTCGTTGTCATCACCACCGTAGTATCGACGAGTTCACGTACAGTAATAAGCTTTGTTGCTAGCTGTGTGTCCAGCTCGAGCGGCGATTCGTAGGTGGACGGCGTCCGCACTCGGCCGAAAGCGGACGTCTGCAGGTATTGCAGTCCGAGCCAACCAGAAAGCCGACCGGAAACTCGAGTACTCGTCGCCGAACTGGATTTCGATGTCGGCCTCGAGTAACCGGACGATTCCCGGTGGGGCCAGCTCGAGCACTCGCCTCGAGACGAACCGTGAGAGAGAAAACCGTACGATCGAACCGTTCGTCGATCGCGTTCGCTCGCTACGGAACGACGGCGTCCCGGGTTACGCGAGGAACTCTTCGATGTGGTCGGCGACCTCCTCGGGGGTGTCGCCGACGGGGACGCCCGCGTCGTTCAGCGCCGAGATCTTGCTCTCGGCGGTTCCGGTCCCGGAGCCGGAGACGATGGCGCCCGCGTGGCCCATGCGCTTGCCCGGCGGAGCCGTCCGGCCGGCGATGAAGCCCGCGACGGGCGTGTCGACGTAGTCGTCGATGAACGCTGCGGCCTCCTCCTCGTCCTCGCCGCCGATCTCGCCGCACATGACGATGGCGTCGGTCTCGGGGTCGTCCTCGAACAGCTCGAGGGCGTCGACGAAGTCCGTCCCAATGATGGGGTCACCGCCAATACCGATCGCGGTGCTCTGGCCGAGCCCGCGGTTAGTGAGGTTGTCGACGACCTGGTAGGTCAGCGTTCCCGAACGGGAGACCAGGCCGACGTTCCCCTCCGAGAAGATGTTCCCCGGGAGGATGCCCAGCTTGGCCTCGCCCGGCGTGATGAGGCCGGGGCAGTTCGGGCCGATGAGTCGCGTGTCGGTCTCGGTGAGACGCTTGTTGACCCGGGCCATGTCCTGGGTCGGAATGCCCTCCGTGATTGCGACCGCGAGGTCGAGGTCGCTATCGAGGGATTCGAAGACCGCGTCGCCGGCAAAGGCCGGCGGAACGAAGATCACCGAGGTGTCGGCGTCTTCCTCATCGACGGCCTCGTGGACCGTGTCGTACACCGGGACGCCGGCGGCCTCCTGGCCGCCCTTGCCTGGCACGGCGCCAGCGACGACGTTCGTGCCGTACTCCATCATCTGTTCGGCGTGGAACTTGCCCTCCCCGCCGGTGATGCCCTGTACCACGACGCGCGTGTCGTCGTCGACTAGTACACTCATGCTTGTCCCTCCTCAGCGTACTCGACGGCACGCTGAACCGCGTCCTCGAGGGTCTGTTCGACCGTCACGAGGTCCTCGTTCAGAATCTCCATCCCCTCCTCCCAGTTCGTCCCCGCGAGGCGGACGACGACCGGTTTGGGGATCTCGTCGAACTGCTCCAAGGCTTCGTTTATCCCCTTGGCGACCTCGTCGCCGCGGGTGATCCCGCCGAAGATGTTGAAGACGACCGAATCGACGTTGTCGTCCGAGAACACCATATCGAGGGCGTTCGCGATGCGGTCGGCCTTGGCGCCGCCGCCGACGTCCAGGAAGTTCGCGGGCTCGCCGCCGTAGTGGTCGACCAGGTCGAGCGTGGTCATCACGAGGCCGGCACCGTTACCGATGATGCCCGTGTTGCCCTCCAGCCGGACGTAGTCGAAGTCGTACTCGTCGGCCTTCTGCTCGAGCTCGTCGCCGCCGCTTGCGGCCTCGGCCTCCATCTCGGCGAGCTCGGGCTGGCGGAACAGCGCGTCCTCGTCGATGTTCATTACGGCGTCGGCCGCGATGACCTCGTCGTCGTCGGTGACCATCAGCGGGTTGATCTCCGCGTCGGAGCCGTCGCGGTCGTCCCAGAGCTGGTAGAGCGTGGTGAGAACGCTCGAGACGTCGCGGGCGACGGCTTTGTCGACGCCGGCGTCGTAGACGGCCTTGCGGGCCTGGTAGGGGTGCATCCCGAACGAGGGGTCGATGTGCTCGCGGGCGATCGCCTCGGGGTCCTCCTCGGCGACCTCCTCGATGTTGACGCCACCCTTGGTCGAGACCATCGCGACGGGTTTGCCCTCGCCGCGGTCCATCGTGATGCCGATGTAGAGCTCGTCGACGAAGTCGACCGCGCCCTCGACGAGGACCTGGCCGACGTGGTAGCCCTTGAGGTCCATCCCGATGATCGACTCGGCTGCCTCGCGGGCCTCCTCCTCGTTTTCGACGAGTTCGATCCCGCCGGCTTTCCCCCGACCGCCGACCTGTACCTGTGCCTTGACCGCGACCGGATAGCCGATCTCTTCGGCGGCGGTCAGTACGCCGTCGACGTCCGAAGCGAGCTGTGACTCCGGCGTCGGAATCCCGGCGTCGGCGAAGACTTGCTTCGCCTGGTACTCATGTAGTTTCATACCATTCGAACGGCCGTCCCGGCCTTGCTTAAATCCTGCCAGTTTCGGTTCGATTTGCGGCAGTGATTGCCGTATCACGGCGCCTCCTCGACGCTCGGTCGAAATTAACTCAGTTCCGTATTAGGGTACTTTTATTACCTCGGCTACAGTAGGCACAGGTGATGCCCGAAGTAAACGTCTCCGAGTCCCTGTACAAGAAGCTCGAAGAAGAGAACCCCGAGTCGATCGAGGACGCGGTCTGGGAGCTGATGTACCAGGCGCGACGCGAGTCCCAGTACCAGTAGTCGATCGAGCCCTTTGTCGTGAGCGCGGCGTTGTTCCTGTTGTCTTCGATACCCAGTAGCTGACCGTCTCTCGAGTGAGTACACCGAAGCGTTTGACTCCGTACGGCTCCTACCCTCGAAGCGAGCGGTGTACCCCCGTACTCCCGAGAAGCGAGACGCGCGGGACGGACAGCTCCGGAGCCGACCTGGACACCGGCGACCGGAGGCGGTGTCGTAGTGTCGACCCCGACGGCCGCACGCGAGGGCCACCCCCTGCCAGCGTGGCTGCTTACCGCGCTCCGGCTTCTGGTCCACAGCAACCTCTTCATCTCGCTCGCGGCCGCGAGCGTCGTCGTTACGACTGCCGCCCTCGCCGACCTGCCCCTCGAGGCGCTGCCCGCCTTTATCGTCTTCGCGGCGGCGATGTTCGTCTACACGATAAACCGTTTCACCGACCTCGAGGAGGACCGCGAGAACGTCCCCCGGCGCGCGGCGTTCGTCGAGCGCGCCGGCCTCGCCTGGCTGGCGCTGGGCGTCGGGCTCTACCTCGGCGCCATCGCCGTCGCGGTCGCGCTCGAGCTCCCCGGCGCCGGCTACCTGCTGTTGCCCGCGATCGTCGCCGGGCTGTACACACTCGGAATCAAGCGAGTCTTCCTCGTCAAGAACCTCTTCGTCGGCTTCGCCTGGGCGGTGATCCCCCTCGGCGTCGGGGTCTACTACGAACAACTGCTGACCCGCGAGGTGCTCTTTCTCGCCGTCTACATCGGCGCCATGATCACGATCGCCGCGGCGATCTTCGACGTCAAGGACATCGAGGGCGACCGCGAGGAGGGGATCGCGACGATCCCGACGGCGTTCGGCCCCCGCTGGACCCGCATCGTCGCCCAGCTCGCCAACGTCGCCGTCGCGGTCGTCGTCGTCGCGGTCGTCGCCGCGGGCGTCCTCGACGCCCGGTTCCTCGTTCTACTCGCCTTCCACGGCTACGTCGGCTGTTACATCCCCTTCGCGAGCCGTGATCGTGGGCCACTGTTCTACGGCGGGATCGTCGACGGCGAACACGTCTTTCTGGCCGCGCTCGTGCTCGCACTCGAGTGGCTCGTCTGGTAGCGAACGGCGAAGCTCGTCTCCAGTGCGGCAACAATAACGACCATGTTCGGGCGAGTAGGTCGATCGCTCGAGGTATGAGGGGCGTACGGATCGCCCCGGCGGAGATACTGGAAGCATAACAAACCCCCGGTCCCGGGTGTGGATTCGACGAACGATGGACCGACGGACCTACCTCGCGATCGGAGCGGCGACCGTCCTCGCCGGCTGTACCGAACTCGGCGGCCCCGGCGAACCGGATACGAGCGACGAACGGGCCGACGACGGCGGGACGGAGCCGACCGACGATACCCCGGGCGACGACGAGCGTTCCGAGGACGGTGACGACGAGGGGGATCCTGAGGACGAGGAGGAAGAGGAGCACCCCGAACTGGTCGGCACCTTCGACGACTTCGAGGACCTCGAGGAGTGGTGGGAGTGGCAAGACATCGGCACGCTCGAGGCCGACTCGAGCCGCGCCTCGATGGGCTCCCAGTCGGCGCTGCTGACGGCGTCGGTCGAATCGCGAGGGCAGGTCCGGGTTCGCCGCGAGCTCGAGGAGCCGATCGACGTCCGGGAGGTCGCACCCGGGCTCGATCTGGCCACCGACACGGATTCCGGTGTCGTGCGCATCCAGCTCCAGGACGCCGACGCCCACTACGTCGAGTACAGCCAGAGGTTCGCGGGCGGAACGTCGCTGACGCGTCACAACTTCGGGATCACCCGGATTCGGGGCGAGCCCGACCTGAGTAAGGTCGTCGTCCTGCAGGTGATCCGCTGGTTCGGCGACGACGCCGAGGGTCGCCAGTGGGTCGACGACTTCCACTTCGTCCCCCGACCGACTCAGGGAACGGTGTTGCTCCAGTTCCACGGCGGGTACGAAACTCACGCCACCGAGGCCCAACCCCGCCTCGAGGATGCCGAGTTTCCGGCGACGGCGTTCGTCCCGCCCGCTCGGCTCCGCGAGGACGAGGCCGCCGAGGGCGACCGACTGACCCGCGACCAGGTCGACGACCTCGCCGCGGCCGGCTGGACGATCGGTGCGCAGTCGGCAAACGGCCAGCCCCTCGACGGCGTCGATCCGGACGCGCTCGAGGACGCCGTTGTCGACCCGATCGACTGGCTCGCCGAGGCGGATTACGGGGACGACGTCCGTGTCTTCGCCTATCCGGGCTCGACGTACACCGACGAGTCCTACGAACTGGTCCGGGAGAACTACGATCTCGCCTTCGCGGGCCGATCGCGCTCGCAGGGGTACGCGGGGAACCCCCACCTCTGCTCGATGGCCGAGACGCCCGACCCGGGCGACGCGACGGACCTGCTCGAGTGGACCGCCGAGTGGGGCGGGATCACGGCGATCCCGTTCTACGAACTCGATGGGGAGAGCGCGCTCGAGGCGCTCGAGGAGACGGTTCGTGCGCTCGAGGAACACGTCGAAGCGGGGGAGCTCGAGGTGATCACGCCCGCCGAAATGGCCGAGAAGTACGTCTACGAGTAGTCAGTCGCTGATCGACGGTGAAACGGTTCCGACGCGGGGTCGAGTTCGAAAAGCGAACGGCAGCGGTGTACAAAACGCGCGCGTCGAGTGTGGCCGAAGTCAGCGTTCGGCCGCCACAGGAGTCGTACCAGGGGATCGCGGTATTCGATACGGGATCGGTCACGTCGCGTAAGTCGTATGGTATTCGTTGTCATCACCACCGTATCTTCGACGAGTCCGCGTCCAGTAATAAGCTTTCCCACTAGTCAGACCGTAACCGATAGGGGGAATACAAGTTCGTATGACAACCTTAGTCGATACATACTCGTCGACCCGTCGTTCCGGCGGTGATCGGCAGGTGGGAGTTCGAGTTTGCCGGGTGGGCTCGAGGTGGTGAGCGCCGATCAGGGCTCCTCGACGTCGACCCAGAGGTGGACGTGGTACTCGGTGTCGTCGGTCGTCGGCTCGTCGGGTACCTCGCCGTCGGGGAACAGCAGCCAGACGATCCGGATGTCCTCGCCGACCATCGTCGGCTCGAGCTCGTGGGTCTGGTGCCAGCTCTCGTCGTGGGCCAGCGTCGTCTCAAAGCGCTCGAGCTCCTGTTGTTCGGTGACGACAGTTTCGTTGACAGCGGTCTGGTTCCCGTCCTCGGCAGCCGAGTCCGTGACGGCGCTCTCGTTGACCACGGTTTCGGTCTGCTGTTCGACCGCGACGACGGTGTAGTCGGTCGTCTCGTGTTCGTGGTTGTCGACGCCGACGATAACCTCGGCGCTCTCACCCTGGGTGAACTCGGTGGGGTAGCCGTCGGCGACGAGTTCGCCGTCGTCGTCCTCGGTGAGGAGGTAGACCGCCGAGAACTGCTCGCCGGCTGGCGGGGAGACGACCGCGAAGCCGACCACGCCGACCGCGAGCACGATCGAGAGCACCAACAGGACGTTCAGAGCACCGTCGAGGCGTGTTTCGGGCTCGAGCAGCTCCGAGCGCCCGGCGGTGTACCACGCACCGTAGGGAACCGCAAACCGCTCCTCGGCGGGGAGTTCCCAGCGGCGGTGGGCCGCGACGGCAGTCGCGAGGACGGTAAAGCCCGACAGCGAGAGCATGATCGGCGTGAGTCGGATCCCCCACGGTGTAAAGTTCAACACGAGGCCGATGAGGGGAACGATGGCGATGCTCAGCCCGAACGCGAGCGCGACGCGCTCGATGCCGTCGATCCCCGCGCGGATCGACTCGCCCGAAAAGCGGGTGGTGTCGTCCGCGTCGTCGGCCGTCGGCGACTCCCCGGCCTCGGGAAACAGCGCGGCGATGAAGACGTAGCCGGGGACGAACAGCGCGAACGCGAGTCCCAGCGGGACCCGAAGCGGCGTATCCCGAACGACGGGAACGAAGACGGCGACGTTGACGAGGAGGGTCACGACGAGCATCGCCGCGAGGTCGGCGGGCAGCCTGCGGATTGGGCGAGGAATCAGCAACCGAAGCGACCGTCGATCGTCCATTCAGTACGTCGTTGACGAGCGGCCAATAAAAGTCGGTCGGTCGAACCGTCCTACGCGGCAGCCGACGCCGAGCCGGTCGTCGCCTCGAGGTCGGCCTCCTCGCAGAGTCGCTCGGCGGTCTCGACGGCGCGTTCGGCCTGCTCCTCGGTAACCTGATCCGGGGTGAAGGCAGCCTGCTCGTAGGTCTCGACGAGTTCCCGAAGGGGGACCCCGTCGGCCGTGTCGTCGGCGTGCTCGCGGTAGAACTCCCAGTGAGTCGCCGCGCCGGGCCGACCGACCGCGCTTCCGTAGGCGTGTCTGACGGCGGCGTGTGCGGTTCGAACCGCGGTGTCGGTTCGGCCGTCCGCGAGCTGTTCGGCCGCCCGGTCCAGCAGGGCGTCGATGCGGTCCTGCGTCATCGCCGGATCGGGGCCGCGTGTGGGTCCGCCGACCGCGATCGACGGCGCCCGGTCGAGGTCGTCCCGCCTCGAGCGACGCCGCCACCAGCCGGCCAGCCCGAGGACGCCGATTCCCAGCAGTGCGCCGATGCCGACGATGGCCGACTGCGGAACCGGCAGCGAGTCGCCGCCGTCTGGCATCGTTACGGTCTCCTCGGCCTCTGCCGCGGCCATGTTCGATCCGGCGCCGTCGTAGCTGACGGCGACCGTAACTTCGTCGCCGTCGACCGAGCCGGTGTCGACGGTGCCGGCGATCCCGCCGTCCTCGTCGGTCTCGACCGTCTCCGCCGCCACGCCGTCGACCTGGATCTCGAGGGTCTGGTTGTCGAGGGGCTCGCCGTCGGCGGTCGCGAGGCTGCCGTCGATCGCGACCTCCTCGTCGCCGATCGCCGTCGCCGTCGCCGTCAGCTCGGTTTCGGTCTCGGCGACGCTAATCGGTGCCTCGGCGGGCGTCGCGGTGAGCGTTCGGTCCTCGTATGGGAGCGAGGCGGTTACCGTCCCCTCACCGGCCGAGACGTTCGCCGGTGTCTCCACCTCACCCTCGAAGTTCCCCTCCGAGGCGTTTACCGTCCCGATGAGTTCGCCGTCGACGGTGATCGCGACCGGCACGTCGTCGACGGGCTCTCCGGCGGCGGTCACCGTTCCGCTGACCGACAGGGGATCGCCGTAGGCGACCTCGTCGGTCGCCGTCAGGTCGTCGATCGTCGCCGTCGTCTGTTCGGGCGTCACCTCAACCTCCTGCTCGGCGCCGAGGTAGTTCGTGTCGCCGTCGGGAACGTACTCGACGGTTACCGTCTCCTCGTCGAGCGCGAGATCGGTCGGTCGGTACTCGAACTCGAACTCGTTCTCGTCGCCGGCCCACCAGTCACCGCTCGGCTCGCCGACGGCGACGGGCTCGTCCTCGACTCGGATCTCGAGGTCGCCCTCGATCGGCTCGCCGTCCGCGGTTCGGACCGCGCCGCGGACGACCATCGGATCCTCGAGGGACGCCGTCTCGTCGACGACCTCGAGGTCAAGTTCGGTCTCGACGAACTGCTCGTCGCGGACGGCCGTCTGCTCGCTCTCGATCTCGCTTCGGCTCTCGTTGACCGACGCCGCCGAGTCGGAGTGGTCCTCGTCGGTCTCGTTGTCGATCGTTTCGTAGCTCGTGACGGCGTCCTCACCGGCCTCGTCGATCTCGTTGGACAGCGCCTCGAGTTCGCGCGCGAGGTCGTGGGCGCGCTCCTGATCACCCTCCTGGAGCGCCTCCTCGTACTCCGCGCGAGTCTCGTCGTACTCCTCGATGGTGTCTGCCATCCGTTCCTGGGACTCGGAGGCGTTCCGGTAGGCTTCCGCCGAATCGTCCTCGTCGCCGGTGTCGCCGGAGACCTCGGCGTACTGCTCGAGGCGCTCGTCGTAGTCGTCACCGAGATGCTCGCGGGCCTGCTCGTACTGGCCCTCGCTCAGGGCGACCGAGCTGTCTCCGAGCTGATCGGAGAGCTGGTCGGAGAGCCAGGACTCGAGTTCCTCGTCGTCGCCGGCCTCGTCGTACTCGTCGGGGTTCTGATGGGGGGGCGTCTCGTTGGCCGCTGGGTCGTCGTTCGCGCTCGCGAGCGCGTCGCCTGCGATCGACTGGGAGGACTCGCCGGCGGGGGCGCCCGCGGCGGTCGCCGCGAGCGGCAGCGAACACGCCAACAGCGCGAGAACGAGCGCACGGACGACGACCTGGTTCACGATCGGTAATTCACGCCGCCGAACAAAAGCCTGTCTGCTCGCCCCGACGGACAACCAGTAGGTTCAACACGTCACCGAAAAACCACTGGAGTATGCGACCGACGCGGCAGATCTGGGCGGTGGGTGCGATCGCGGGAGCGCTCGCCGTCCTCGCCGCCGTCTTCGCCCGTCCGCTGTTGCTCGCGGCGACGGTGCTACTCGGCGCGTGGATCCTCGTTCGGCAGCTCCTGTTCGTTCGCGGCGTCGCCGATACGGTCGACTCGCTGACGGTTCGCCAGCTGCCGGCCGCAAACACCGTCCGGGCGAACGCGGAGATCCCGGTTACCCTCGAGGCGACGCTCGACGCGCCTGCCCGCCTGCTGCTGTCGTTCGAGGGCGGCGTGCCGATGGGTGCGAGCGCTGCGGCGCCGCTGTCGACGGTGCTCGAGCCCGGGACGGCGACGACCCGCGAAACCACTACGGTCTCCTGGCCCGTCGCGGGTCGCCACCGGTTCAACCCGGTATCCGTGACCGCGACCGACGGGCTGTTTACGGCGACGATGCCGGCCGAGTCGCGACCGTCGGTGACCGTCGAACCCCGCGGGCCCCACGCCGTCCACGTCGGCCGCGGCGGCGACGAGGTGTCGATCGCCCAGGGCGAACACGAGGCCGGCCAGCGCGGTCCCGGCCTCGAGCCGGCCGAGCTGCGCGAGTACGTGCCGGGCGACTCGGCCGACGAGATCGACTGGAAGGCGACCGCGCGGCTCAACACGCTTCACGTCCGCGAGTACGAGACCGAAACCCACCGCCCGACGATGCTGATCGTCGACCACCGCGGTGGGCTCGCGGCGGGCCCGCCGGGGGAGTCGAAGCTCGCCTACCTCCGGGAGGTCGCCCTCGCGGTCGCCGCGAACGCCCGCGAACTCGACGACCCGCTCGGGCTGATCGCTGTCGGCGACGAGGGGATCACGACCCGGATCACCCCCACGACGGGGCCAGCGGCGTACCTGTCGATCCGGCGACGGCTGCTCGATCTCGAGCCGACCGGAACGGACGGTGACGGAAACCCCCCGGAGACGGCCGGACGCAGCCACTCAGTTCCGGGGCCGGCACCGTCGCCGACCCGCCCACGGACGGCCCTGTCGGCCCTCGAGGGCTCGAGGGACGCGTTCGCGCGAACGCTCGAGCCGTACTACGCGGCTCGAACCCGGTACGACGTCCGGTTCGACTCCGAGCCGCTGCTGGGCGCGGTCCGAACGGCACTCGGCGGCCAGGACAGCCGCCAGTGGACGGTCATCTGCACGGACGACTCGGATCCGGAGACGCTGTACGAGACGGTCCGATTCGCCCGCGCCCGCGGGAGCGAGGTCCTGCTGTTGCTGACCCCGTCGGTGCTGTTTGCGACCGACGGAGTCGGCGACCCCGACCGGGTTGCCGACAGCTACCTCGAGTTCGAGGAGCTGCGACGCGACCTCGACCGAATGGATGCGGTCACGGCGTTCGAGGTCGCCCCGCAGGAGCGGCTGTCGGCGGTTCTCGAAACGACGCGCTCGCGCTCGCGGGGTGCGATCCGATGACCGACTACCCGACGGGAAGCTACGTCGAGTCGACGTTCCTCACGGAGCGACCCTCGCCGTGGTCGACCGCCCTCGGCGCGGTCGCGCTCGTCGCTACCTTCGGCGCGGCGGCCGGTCCGCCCGGCGTCGGCGCCGGGATCGCGACGGCCCTGCTGTGGTACGGGTTCGGAACGCCGTACGCCGTCGCCGTCGGCCACGTACTGTTGCTGGCGCTGTTTCCGGACGGGATCGATCCGATCTCCTTCGTCATCGTCGAGGCCGGGCTGGTCACGCTGCTCGTCGTCCCCGTCCTGCGGAGCCGAGCGCCGCTTCGAACCGCCACCGGAACGCTGCTGGCCGTCGCCGGACTGGGCGCCGTGAGCTGGCTCGCGGTCGTCTCGCTGTCGCTGTGGCAGGCCGCCGGAGTCACCGCCGGGGCGGTCGCGCTCGCGAGCTACGGGGCGTACCGGTACGGGCTGGTCGCGCTCGGCCTCGTCGACGACGAACCATCCTCCACTACCGACGAATGAGTACACACGACTTCGAATCCAGCGATCGAACCGAGACCGAGACTGCCCCCGAAGGGACGGCTGCCGAGACGGCCGACCGACTCGAGCAAGCCGAGGCTCGAGCGGATCTGCTCGCCGAGGAGAACCGACGGCTCCGGGCCCAGAACGCGCGTGCGCGTCGCTCGAAGTACCGACGGACGGCCCTCGGGCTCGTCGCGATCGGCCTCTGTGCGGTCGCGGGCGGAGTTATCTTTCCCGAGAGCCGCGAGATCCTGCTCGCGCTAGGGGCGACGGGGCTGTTCGGCGGTCTGCTCACGTACTACCTGACGCCCGGCCAGTTCGTCGCCGCCGAGGTCGGCGAGCGCGTCTACGCCGCCTGGGCGGCCAACGGCGACTCGCTCGCGGCCGAGCTCGGCCTGCGCGAAGACCGGATGTACGTCCCCGACGAGCGAGCCGACACCGCTCGGCTCTACGTTCCCGCCGGTGCCGGGGTCGAGCCGCCGACGGACGCTGACGGGCCGGTGATCGTCGAACGCGATCAGCGGGGGCTGCTCGTGGCGCCGACCGGGGCGACGCTGTTCGAGGAGTTCCAGCGGACGCTGTCGGGCGAGCTCGCGAGCCGACCCGAGCCGCTCGCGGTACAGCTCGCCGACGGCCTCGTCGAGGGGTTCGAACTCGCCGACGGCGCCGATCCCGACGTCGACGCGGCTGCGGGACGGATCACCGTCGGCATCACGGACAGCGCCTTCGGCGCCGTCGATCGGTTCGATCACCCGATCGCCTCGTTTCTCGCCGTCGGGCTGGCGGTCGGACTCGACCGCCCGATCACGCTCGAGGTCGACGCCGGCGACGACCGCGCCGACTGGCTCGTCACGTGTCGGTTCGAGCCGGACGCCGCCGAGGAGGACGGGACGGACGAGGACGAACCGACCGGCGAGGACCTCGAGTTCGACGACGACGAGTAGTACGGCTGCTATCCCCGTAGTCGGCAGTAGGCCTCTGGCTTCTCGCTCCGAGCCGTGAACGCGAGTAGGTCGTGACGCTGCCGAGGACAGATCGTGGCTTCGGGGTAATCTCTCCGACACTGCATCGAGTAGCCGTGCTCAATTCGAGTTTTCACCGTCGTCTAACAGAGAGGAGACGATGAGTCGTTTGGTTCCACGCCGTAGGAGACCGCTGGCTGCGGGTTGGGAGATATCAAGATCGGCGGCGACTTCGCTGAGAGTTGCGCTCCGTGGATCTTCGAAATATCCTCTCTCGAGCGCGACGAGGAGTGCCTCCCGTTGGCTATCGGTCAATCCTGCGTCCGTACTCCCCAAACTGGCGTACTCGTTGACGCGCAGTAACTCGATCTCGATGTCGTTCCGATCCGCGTACTCCCACAGCGATGCCAGGTTCGTCCGTTCGGGCACCCATACCGTTAGAATCCACCCGTTGCCGTCGTTCTCCATGTCGAGTATGACGCCGTTCGCGGTCGAAATGATCGGCGAGATGATCTTCGCTTCGTCGGTATACTCGAAGCTGTAGATCGCCTTCTCGTCTCTGGTCTCGATAACTCGTTCGAACTCGCCGATGGTGTGATCGTTCCGCAATCCGTCCTCGAACCGGTGAAAATCGGACGACCGAATGCGGTAGAAGAACTTCCCCGACGTAGGATCGGTTCCTGCCTCTAGCACAGACTTGACGTTCGCGCTCTGGTCGTGAGTGACTGTCTTCGTGAGCACGATGTCGGGGTGCTCGATTCGGACAACCGCTTTGATGTCAGTCACTGTTCTACGGAATAGGCGTCTATAATATATGAGCATGTATATCTGGTGAGGCCAGTCGTCCCGCTCAGAACAGGTTTGTCGCACGCGAAGTTCATTTCAGTGAAACAGGGCGTGGTAGGAACGGTACAAACGGGTGGTCCGGAGGAGTCGGGAACACTACTCGAGACGCGGACGGACGCGTGTCGAACATCTCTCGTGGAGCTGTCGGGCGATACGTCCTCGTTCTGCGTGCGCCGGTCGGCCTCACTACAGCCACCGAGCAACGGTCGAAAGCAGTCAGGAGTGTACGAAATCTTTTGGACCCGATATAAATGGATTATTCGATTAAGAGAGAGACCGATCCGGGTATAGGTGGTATGGAGTACGTATGGCACAGAGACATCATGCCGACGACCGAGGCGGCGACACTGAACCGAGCTTCTACCTCCCCGCCGGGGATACCCCACCGTTCTACGCCAGTCACTTCGAGCGTCTCTGGGCGACACTGTTCAGTCGTTACGCTGAGTCGTCATAATGGGGCTTCCTGAGATAGATTCGGCCGTATTCTTCGGTTCGATTACGATGGTAACGTGGGGGATCTGGGTCGTCCTTGGCAACGCTGCGTCGGAGTCTATCGACCCGAGGACGGCCGCCGCGATCTCCTATCTCGTTGCGGGACCCCTCGCGCTCGGATACGTCCTCGTTTCGGACGCATCGCTCGCCATTACTGCGAAGGGCGGGCTGCTCGCCGGCGTGGCCGGATTGTTCACCGGAATCGGCCTGATTTCGATGTACGTCGGTCTCTCCGGCGGGTCGACGACGGTCGTCTCTACGCTCGGTGCGATGTACTTCGTCGTCGCAGCGCTCATCGGGATGGCCATTCTCGGAGACGAGATTACGATAGTGAGATTTGCTGGAATAACGTTCGCAATTATCGGGGTCGTCCTGGTTTCCCAGTGAACCGCCTCGGGGTCAAGCCCCGAGGCTTCCCGTGGTTTAGTCGGATACTCCCATCCGACCATCGGCCTGATAGCCTCGAACGGTCGGGTGGGTCACGGTCGGGGCGTCCACAGCCCCCGATGCCTGCCGTCGCACCTTCCGAACAACGGGAAGGCTGTTGAGAGCAGGCACATTCCAATCGAGTTTCTTCACACCTTTGACGGCGATATTGACGCTTGCACCACGGTCGCTGTGGTCTTGATGCCCACAGTCCTTGCACTTTAATCGCTTCTTGTTGCGGTTCGCACCCTCCGTATGACCACACATCGGACAGCGTTGACTCGTGTACTCAGGGTTAATCCACGCAGTCGGAATCCCCTCGAACGAGGCTTTGTACGACGTATAGAACTGAAGGGCGCGGAACGGGAGGTGGTGCAAGCGTCGGTTCATCCGAGTGCCGCAGTCGATACTGTCGCGTATCTCTTTGAGGTCTTCAAAGACGATGCACGGCCTCTCAAACTGACGGCTCCACTCCACGATGTGCCGAGACACTTTGTGGAGTCGGTCGCGGACAAACCGTTCTTCCCGCCCTTCGAGTGTATCGTGGATGCTGTCTTTCCCCGCGTTCTGCACACGCTTCCGCATCGTGAAGTAGCGGTGGCGCTCGAACTTGATTTCGGGGAAGTCGATAACCAGTGTATCCTCGACGCCACCCTCGGACAGTGCGGTGAGAGCCACGTTATCCTCGTTCACGTCCACACCGATGAGCGTCCGCGAGTCCTGCTTGTCACGAACGGTCTGCTCGGTGTTAGTGACGTTGACGTGCAACTCGGCGTTCTCGTTGTGGAACAGGGCTTCTGCCGTCCCAATCTTCCACCCCTCGCCTTCGAGTGCGGTCTTGAGAATATCGAGGTGAGTGTCACTCCCTTTGAGGACGCCCTTGACGTGTTTGTACGGCTTCGCGCTAATGCGGAACGCCACGTCGCCGTCGTCGGTAAGCGACAGGTTGTACCCTTCCTCGTAGTTCGCACGAAGCGGGTACTCGCCGTCCTTGGTGTGGCTCGGCTGGCCGAAGTCGTCGTACTCGTAGTAGTTCTCCATCGCACCAAGTGCTTTGGCGACGACACGCTGTGTCGTGTTTTTCACGAGGTTGGCGTCTTCGGCTACTCGGTCGGGAATTGCGTCCCAGTCAACGCCCTGCTTGGCGAGGCGGATGGTTTCGTTGTACGCCAACCGTGCTTCGAGCGTGGCATCGTACAGCAGGCTCTCGTTGTCACTCCGGATGTCGAGTTGGAAGTCCAGCGTTTTGAGGAGAGCCTGTGTGTCGGTCATTCTTGGTCGTTGGGTTGGACGTAGCGGTAGTGGAGGAGGAGCGTGCGGAGTACGCTGTCGAAACTCGTGTGGCCCTCCTCGTCCTTGAGTTCATCAAGGTCGTCGTACACAGCATCGGATACCTTGAGTTGCTTCGTCACGTCTACCCCTTGTTCTTCCACACTTAAAGGTATACTGGTGGTTGTCTATGAGTCATCTCAAAGAGTACTTTTGATTGGTTGTTGTGTTGGTGGGTATGGGTGAGAAGCGGTCGAATCACACGGTATACAACGTCAACTACCACTTCGTGTGGTGTCCAAAATACCGCCACGCAATTCTCGAACCAATCGAAGACTCGCTGAAAGCGAGTTTCCGCGACGTGTGCGACGAGTACGGCTACGAGATACTGTCGCTACACATCTCACCCGACCACGTACACCTGTTCCTGCCAGCCCACCCAAAGCACGCACCGAGCGAGATTGTGCGAACGGTCAAGAGCATCACAGCGCAGGAGATGTGGGAACAGCACGAACCGTTCTTGGAGGAGTATCTGTGAGGTGGCGGATTTTGGGAGGAATCGTACTACGTTGGGACAGCAGGTGATGTTTCGACCGACACGATTGAACAATATATTGAGCGAACGGAACACGTTTAGCGGGGCTTACGGCCTTCACCCTCGGGGTCAAGCCCCGAGGCACTCGGCCTGTTCCGCCTGTAGATTGCCCGTGTGTAAGGGGAGTTTCGCGGAGGGGTCTAGACGACGAAGCCGTGCCCGAGAAGTAGGCTCCGGAGCGGCAGCGAACCGTCCTCGAGTCGGTCCGAAAGATCGGGACCGCGGATCGTCTGCGAAAACGGACCGCTAGTTCGGCGTCGGTTTCCCGCCGAGGTCGTCGGTGTCCGGGACCGTGACGGTGTCGAGGATCTCTTCGACGACGTCTTCGGGGTTGACGTCGCTCAGCTCCGCCTCCGTGTCCAGGACGAGGCGGTGGACCAGGACGGGCTCCGTGAGAGCCTTGACGTCCGCGGGTGTTGCGTACTCGCGGCCGCGGATCGCCGCCCGGGCCTTGATCCCCTCGAGGAAGGCGAGCGACGCCCGCGGGGAGACGCCGTGGTTGACGTCGGGGTGGTCTCGGCTCGCCGCGACGAGGTCGAGGACGTACTCCGTGACTGGGTCGGCGACGTGGACCTCGGTGACGGCCTTTCGGGCGCCGCGGATGTCCTCGGTCTGGACCGCCTGGTCGATCGTCGACGGGCCCAGTTCGGGCTGCTCGTCGAACCGCCGAAGCAGCTCGGTCTCCTCCTCGCGGTTCGGCAGCCCGACCGTGAGCTTGAACATGAATCGGTCCCGCTGGGCCTCCGGGAGCTCGAAGACGCCCTCCATCTCGATCGGGTTCTGGGTCGCGACGACCATGAACGGCTCCGGCAGGGCCAGCGTCTGGCCCTCGATCGTGACGGTTCGTTCCTGCATCGCCTCGAGCAGTGCCGACTGGGTCTTCGGCGTCGCGCGGTTGATCTCGTCGGCGACGACGAGGTTCGAGAAGACCGGCCCCCGCTGGAGCTCGAACTGGCCGGTCGGCTCCCGGTAGATCTGGGTACCGGTGATGTCGGCCGGCAGAATGTCGGGGGTCATCTGGATGCGCTGGTAGTCGAGCCCGGTCGCCCGCGCCAGCAGGTTCGCGATCGTCGTCTTGGCGACGCCGGGGACGCCCTCGAGCAGGAGGTGGCCCCGCGTCAGCAGTGCGATCGTCAGGTGTTCGATCGCCTCCTCGTTGCCAACCAGGACCCGCCCGGTTTCGGTCCTGATCTTCTCGTACACCGTCTGTGGATCGTCCGCGAAGGGCCAGTTCCGGTCCGTCTCGCTCATCGATCCCCGTGTTTCGAGCGGGAACGGTTAAGCGCTGTTATCGTTTCCTGGACCTGCTCGTCGTCCCAGTCGGGATGGCGCTCCCGGAGCAGTTCGGCCCGTTCGGCGTCCGACAGGGCCGATCCGGGCTCGTCGCCGGAGCCGAGTCGATCGCGGACGGTCCCGACGCCGTTCCGGAAGGTTCGGTTCGAGGCGCCGATGACGGCGACGACGACGAACAGCCCGACCAGTGACTGTAGCGCCGGCAGCTCCCGCAGGGTCAGCGTAATGCTCGCCAGCGGCGGCAGCTCCTCGCCGTGGCTCAGATCGAGCAGGACGCGATCGTCGTCGGCGTACTGGCGCTGGAGGAACGCCGCGTTGTCGGGTTCGCCGTACATCGCGTTGATCGTGATGCTCGGGTCGCCGACGACGACGACCTCGCCGCTGCCGACGTCCTCGACGGTCGCGACAGGGTAGGCGTCGAACGCCGTGTCGTCCTCGAGCTCCGTCCCCGGCGAGTCGGCGAGGTGGGCGTAGTCGCTGGTTCCGATCAGGGCGGTCGCGCCGTTTGGATCGACGGCCGTCGCGTGGTTGAGCGTGAGCTGGTCGACGCCGGCGGTCCGTTCGTGGTTGGCGGTCGCGGTAGTGATCGGCATCGCCGGCCCCTGGTCGTGGCTTTGCTCGTCGAGCAGGACGCTCCCGTTCGTGCGGGCGTCGGCGCCGACGGCGTCGAGCAGGTCGTTCGCGTCGGTGCCGTAGTTCTCGAGAACGACCAGGGTGCCGCCGTTACCGACGAACTCCTGGACGCGGGCGGCGTCGGCCGCGCCGTAGGGCTCGTCGGGCGCGACGACGATCGCCGTCGTCTCCTCGGCGGGAACCTCCTCGTAGCGGTCGGTCTCCCGGATCAGCTCGCCCTCGACGTCGTCGTCGGTCTGGATCACCTCCCGGAAGTCGTCGGTCCCGTCCCACGCGGGGTTGTACGGGCCGAACGCGGCCGAGGAGGTGGTCGCGGCGACGAACAGGCCGACGATAACGACGGCGCCGAGGGCGACCAGCAGCGCGGCGGGCCAGTCGATCCCGTCGCCGTCGGTGACGTACTCGCGGGGGTTCAAAACGGCATCACCTCCGGCGGCAGAATCTCGAGGATCCGCCGGACGACGATGATCGCGAACCCGACGAGGCCGAGCCCGATCAGCCACAGCAGGCGCCGTCGCCAGGCCGGCGTGATGTTGACCGGTGCGGTCAGCTCGGTGACGATCAACAGCCCGATCAGCGAGAGCACGAAGAACAGCTCGTAGGAGAGACTGCCCAGCAGCGTCAGCGCGACGATCGTCGCGAGCATCCAGGCGAGCTGTCCGTGGACGAACCGCATCCGGCGCTGGGTCGGCATCTACTCGAGTGAGCGAGCGCAGGGACCGTAAATCTCTCGTTCGAGCGACCGGTCGGGAACCGAGACCGTCGGTCGAGCCGACCCGTCACCGATCGTCGTCGAAGATCCGGATCCGGCCGGCGTCGTCGACGCGAACGCGGTAGTCGAGAAAGACGAACTCGACCGCGACGGTCCCGCCGCCGTCGCCGTCGCCGACGAGGGTGTCGAGCGCCTTCGGGTCGACGCTGTCGAGCAGCGTCGCGCCGTACTCGTCCTCGATCGCCGTCGGATCGACTCCCTCGGCCGCGGCGATCGATTCGACGACCGCGATGCTGGCCGTGGTCCGCTCGTCGTAGCGTCGCTCGAGTACCGACGACTCGTTCGCGTCGTCCGAATCCCCATTACTCGCGGGCATAGCTCCGAGCAGCTACTACGACGATCACCGCTATAGCGGTACTGTATCACATCCTGCATTTCTTCGGCGAGAGAAACGGGCTGCAGTCCGCGGCCGCCGGTCGGAGCGACTCCGGCATTTATTTACGGCGACACTTCCCCTACAACTGCACTGTCTGACCTCAATGACGTATCTTCGGGTGCTCGTCGGTCGCTGGTCGCGCCGGGACCGACTCGCGGTGCTGGTTATCGCGCTGACGGTGGCGCTGCTGGTCGGCGCCGCGCTGCTCGTCGTCGCCGCCGGCGACCAGACGCACAACCTCGCGGCCGAACACGAGGGGAACGCGTCGGTCGTCGGCTACGGCTCGGTCGACCGCGCGAGCCAGGCGGCAGGTCCCGACGATGTCGTGCTTCCAACGGCGACCGCCGTCGGCCCCGAGGGAGACACCGATCGAATCGTCGGGATTCCCGCTGACGCCCCGGCGCTCGGACTCCCCGCCCAGCCCGACGGCACCGTCGCACCCGACGCGAATGGAGAGACGTGGCGCCTCGAGGGGAGCGACGGAACGACGACGGCGGAAGTCGAGCCCGCGAACGCCTCGGACGGGATCGTTCCACCGACGTGGCTGCGGACGACACCCGAGACGCTCGAGGAGGTCGGGCCGACGGGCGCGCTCGTCGTCTCGCCGGCCGACGGGGACGGGAACGAGGATCGCGAGGGTGCTCCGGTTGTGGGGGCGCTCGAGTTCTTCACACAGGGCGCGGACGACGTCCTCGGGATCGTCCGAACGGGCGTCGCTGCCGCCGGTGTGATCGTCGCCGCGACGCTCTCGAGCGTCGTCCGGATGACGATTCGGGATCGCGCGCGAACGATCCGGGTGGCTCGAGCGACGGGCGCACCGCCGCGGCGAATCCGGGCCGCGCTCGCGGCACGGGCCGGGGCGATCGCGGCCGCTGGCGGCGTTCTCGGCTACGCGATCGGCGTCGTCGTCACCAACGCGGCGGTGACCGCCGCGATCGTGGTCGGTCTACCGACGACCCTGTCGGTGACGGTGACGCCCGACCTCGTCCGGTTCGTCGCCGCGATGCTCGCCGCGATCACCCTCGTCGGGATCGCGACGGGGTACGTCACGGCTCGCGCCGCGACGACGAAACCGCCCGCACTGGTCGGTCGCGACGGCCGCGACGGCGGCTCGAGCACCCCGAGCGGACGGCTCCGACGTATCGGTGGCGGCGTCCGGGGTCGCCTCGGGCCGACGGTGCTCGCGGCACGGACGGTCGTTCCGACGACGGCGACGCTGTCGACGTTCGCGGTGATCGTCCTGCTCGTCGCGTCGCTCGGGACGATCGGCGCCTCGCTGTCGACGGCGGGGACGACGGTCGCCGATCCCGACGCCTCGCACCCGGCCGAGAGTCGGGTGTCGGCCGACTACGCCGAGACGCTCGCGGAGCGAGGCGTCCCCGCCAGCCCCGAGATCCTGCTGTTCGCGAGTCACGGCGAGGAGCCGTACCTCGTCCGCGGCGTCGACTACGCCGCGTTCGAGTCGGTCTCCGACGCCCGGATCGTCGACGGGGACCCGCCGGCGGACGACGAGGAGGCCGTCGTGGGCGTCGAGCTGGCCGACGCTCTCGGGCTCGAACCCGGCGACGAGCTCGCGGTCGGCGGGAGCACCGACCCCGCAGTCGGAGTAGTAACCGTCGCCGGCACCGTCGAAACCGGCGGGTTCGCGGATCACCAGCTGCTGGTCTCGCTGCCGACGGCCCGCCACCTGTCGGGGCTCGAGTCGGACGAGGTGAACCAGATCCGAACGACCGCAACCGGGGTGTCCGACGCGGCCGAGAGGGCCGAGACGGAGTCGGTGACGGTCGTCGACCTCGAGGCACCGGATTACGTCCGTCCTGGCGAGACGGTTTC
Organism: Natronococcus amylolyticus DSM 10524; assembly: GCF_000337675.1. Taxonomy (GTDB): domain Archaea; phylum Halobacteriota; class Halobacteria; order Halobacteriales; family Natrialbaceae; genus Natronococcus; species Natronococcus amylolyticus. The sequence continues at coordinate 170,379 of NZ_AOIB01000031.1, forward strand.
CGTCGAGGCGACCGTCTGGAACCCCACGACCGAGACCGTCGAACGGGAGCTCGAGGCGACGATCGGCGAGGCCGAACAGCGCCGATCCGTCGAGCTCGGGGGCTACGAGCGACGGACCGTGGCGTTCGAGCTGTCGGCGCCGCTGGCCGGCGAGTACGAGCTGTCAGTCGGCGACGACGAAACGACGGTCACCGTCGACGACGCGCCGCCGCTCGAGTCGCTCTCGCTGCCGGAGTCGGGCCCGACGGGTGCGTCGCTGTCAGTTCCCGTCCGCGAAACGACCGGGGATCCGGTCTCGAACGCGACCGTCGAAGTCGGGAACCGTACGGCCGCAACCGGATCCGACGGCGTCGCCCGGATCGAACTGCCGGAGGCACCCGGGACGTACGACGCGACGGTCTATGCGGGCGAGCGCGAGCAAAACGAGACGATTCGAGTGGCCCACGACGCCGATCCCGAGCCGGCGACGTCGCTGTCGATCAGCCCGTCCTCGCCCTCGGTTCACGCCCAGCCGACCGCGACGGTCGACCTCGAGAACCCCTGGGATCGCCCGCTCGAGACCGAGATCGAACTCGACGGCGCCGGGACGACCGATCGAACGACGGTGGCTCTCGAGCCCGGCGAGACGGCGACGCGAACGGCGACGCTGTCCCGCCAGCCGCCCGGCGAACACACCGTTACCGTCGGGGCCGGGGACCGAACGCTGGCGACCGCGGAGTACGAGGTCGTCGGCGACGACCGCGTGGTGAGCGCGCTCGCCGCCAGCGGCCACCACCGATCCGACGGCGGTGTCGAGTCGGCGGTCGAGTACGCGATGGGGAACCTCCAGGTCCTACTGAGCGCGCTGACGGGGCTCGCGGCGGTGACCGTCGTCGGGGCGACCAGCGCCGTCCTCGCGCGGGCGATCCGCGCCCGTCGTCGGACGATCGCGATCTACCGCGCGACGGGCGCCTCGCCGGGGCGCGTGCTCGCGGTCGTTCTCGGGGACGCGGCGCGGATCGGGGTCGTCGCCGCCGCCGCCGCAGTCGGAATCGGGATCGTCGCCCTCGAGGCCCTCGCCGCGGCGGGCCAGCTGACGGCCTTCGGCATCTCGCTCGAGCCGCGACCGACGGCGACGGTCGCGCTCGGCGTCTTCGCTGGCGGCCTCGTTCTGACGCTGCTCGCGGCGCTCGTCGCGACCCTGCCGCTGGTGTGGCGCTCGCCGGCCTCGCTGCTGTCCGAGCCCTCGGCGGGACCGACGACCACCGATCGCCGCGCACAGCTCGACTCGAAGCCGGAGCGAAAGCAACGACGGGACCCGGAGCCAGCGGCTGGCGCGGACGACTGACGGCTCGTCGGCGGGCTCGAGCTTGCCCTCGGATTGTCGTCGCTCGCCGGAGAGGTACAGCTATTTGAGCGACGGGTTCCAACCGATCCCCGTGACCACAGACGAGCCCGTGCTGGCCGCGGCCGACGTCTCGGTCCGTCGCGGGAGCCAGCCGATCCTCGAGGATCTCTCGCTGTCGATCCCGGCGGGCTCGCGGACGCTCGTCCGGGGACCGAGCGGCGCCGGAAAGTCGACGCTGTTCTCGGTGCTCGGGCTGCTCGAGCCGCCCGACAGCGGTCGGGTGCTGGTCGACGGAACGGACGCTAGCGGGCTCTCGGAGCGCCAGCGGGCCCGGCTGCGCCGGGACGCGATCGGCTTTGTCTTCCAGGACTTCCAGCTGGTGCCGGACCTGACCGTCCACGAGAACGCCGTACTGCCCCAGCACCACGGCGGCGACCGCGACGAGGCGTGGGTCGACGAACTGCTCGAGACGCTCGCAGTCGCCGACCGGGCGGATCGGTATCCGGCGACGCTCAGCGGCGGCGAGAAACAGCGGGTCGCGATCGCGCGCGCGCTCGCGAACCGGCCCGATGTCGTCCTGGCCGACGAACCGACTGGCCAGCTCGATCCCGAGACGACCGAGCGCGTGGTCGGGCTGCTCGTCGACGTCCAGGAGTCGGCGGGCACCGCGCTCGTGACGATCAGCCACGATCCGTCGCTCGAGGGACTGTTCGATCGGACCGTGACGCTTCGCGACGGGCGGCTGCTCGAGGAGTGATACGGATTGCTGTAACGATGTACCGGCGTAACCGCGACCCGTGCGGCGGTTGTGCCGGTAATAACTTACAGTAAACCGTATGACCGAACGTCGTCGGAGCTGAGGTCGACCTGCTCCGGAGAACGGTCTTCTCGGTCGACTCTCCAAACTATGTTGGAGTGGGAAATTTATCCTTTGTCTACATTCGGTAGAACGCGGACTATCCAGACGCTCTCTGGACCGCCGCACACGACTGGTCGTCGTTCGACGGCCACTCGTGGACATCACCCCTTTGCCGATTCTCTCCCTTCTTGTCGCCCGATACCGACAGCCGTGGTGTTCGTGGGCACGGTTCAGCCAATATTTATATCATAGGCCGTTGCCGTCCTCTGTGATGTCCACGAGCGAACAGAAGCTAGCGGTTCCGGATGAGCTTGGATCACCACAGGCCAAACTCGTCTACCTGACGCTGCTGGAGATGGGGGAGGCGACGGCGAACGAGCTTCAGCGACTGCTGGGGCTATCGAAACTGACGCTGTTACCGATCCTCTCGTCGCTAGTTGCGGATGGGTACGCCCAGCAAAGGAAGGGGACGTATGTCAGCCGGTAAGCGAACGGCGGTTCCGACCGCGACCGCGGATCCCGAGCGCAGTCTCCGGGTCGACTGCTACGTCCGACCGACCGTTTCGACCGCCGCCGACGGCGCGATCGGTCGCGTCGTCGACCGACTCGATCGACTGCAAGAGGACGGTGCCATCGACGAGTACCGGATCGTTCGGTGGCCGCCCGACGGGTACGCCGACGACGGCCGCAGATCGACGCGCAGCGAAATCGTCGCCGAGTTCGAGCGCTGGGCCGAACGGCAAGGCCGCTCGCTCGAGCCGGCGTTCCGGCGACAGGAGCTCTCGTCGTCGCCGCTCTGTCCGGGGGCCGGTTCGCGCGAGCGAGTCCGGGTTCCGATCGTCACGCTCACACTGTACGAGGACGACGAGAGCGAGGAATCGGGCGAGGACGGATCGGCGACGGTTCGCGGTGTCGTCCCGCACACGGATCGAACGGCGTCGGGCACGGATCGAACGTACACCGTCGAGGAGTGGCTCTCGGCTGCCGAGCGCAGCTCCGGAGCCGTCCCCGAAACGTCGGCGAAGGAAACGGCTGGACGCGACCAGGTGACGCTTCTGGAGGGAGGACGATGACGGAGTCCGACCGCGTCGCGGTGATCGGCGCCTCGATGACCCAGTTCGGACAGCGCGAGGAGTGGATCCTCGAGCTGCTCGCCGAGGCCGGCCTCGACTGTCTCGAGGATGCGGGCGTCGACGCCGACGAGATCGAACATCTGTACGTCTCGAACATGACCAGCGGGGAGTTCGAGGGGATGACTGGCGTGATGAACGCGCTGGCACACGATATCGGCGCGCTGCCAGCGTACACCCAGCGCGTCGACCAGACGAGCTCGAGCGGTGGGGCGGGGATCTACGCCGCCTGGCAGTCGATTCAAAGCGGAGCGAGCGATATGACCCTGCTCGTCGGCGGGGAGAAGATGACCCACCGGACGACCGGCGAGGCGACCGATATCATCGCGTCGATCACCCATCCCGTCGAGTACAAGGCGGGCGTGACCCTGCCCTCCTTCGCGGGACTGACCGCGCGTCACTACCTCGAGCGCTTCGACGCACCGCGGGAGAGCTTGGCGAAGGTCGCGTCGAAGAACCACAGAAACGGCGTCGACAACCCCCACGCACAGTTCCGGAAGGAGGTCGACGTCGAAACGATCCTCGACTCGCCCATCGTCGCCGATCCGCTGCGACTGTACGATTTCTGTCCGATCACCGACGGCTCCGCGGCGATGCTGTTCTGTCCGGAGTCCGTCGCCCAGGAGTACACCGACGAGTACGCGATCGTTGCGGGCGTCGACGGCGCAACCGACACCCACGTCGTCCACGAGCGCGAGGATCCGACGGTAATGGGCGGCGTTGTCGAGAGCGGGCAGGGCGCCTACGAGATGAGCGGCTACGGGCCAGAGGACGTCGACGTCGCCGAACTCCACGACATGTTCACCATCCTCGAGTTCCTGCAGATGGAGGGGCTGGGCTTTGCCGAGCAGGGCGAGGCCTGGGAGTTAGTCGAGGAGGGCTACACGGAGCGCGACGGCGAGTTACCGGTCAACACCTCCGGCGGGCTCAAATCGAAGGGCCACCCGCTTGGCGCCAGCGGCGTCGCCCAGGGCGTCGAGATCTACGAACAGGTGGTCGGCGAGGCCGGCGACCGCCAGGTCGAGGCCGACGTCGGGCTCTGTTGTAACGTCGGCGGCTTCGGCAACTGCGTTATCACCACTATCATGGAGGCAGCACGATGACGATGGAAGCGACCCGATACGACGACGGCACGATCAGCTACCCCGGCCACCCGCGCAGCCGGAACGGTGCGGAACCGGTCGGCACGATCGACCTGAGCGAGCACACCGCCGAGGTCGTGACGTGGACGACCAGTACCGCGACGCCGCCGGGCGTTCGGGAACCGAACCACCTCGCGATCGTCGAGTTCGACGTGCGTGAAGTCGTCGACGACGGCGAGACGTCGGTCCGAGCGCTCGTCCAGCTCACGGACGGCGACGTCGAGACCGGCGACGAGGTCGAACCCGTCTACACCGAGGAGCTGCGCGAACCCGGTGCGGGCATCAGGGAACCCGACAGCCAGGACTGGGACGGCTACCGGTTCGAACCGGTGTAGGACCCGTTTCGGTCCGCTCGCGGCCCGGCATGCGAGCAGCGGACTGACTCGCGCTCGAGGCGAACGATCGCTGGCTCGAGCGCTGCTTGAGACGGCAGAACGCCTTTCGCCGTTCGGAACGGTCCGTACTCTATGCGAGGCACGTACAGGTGCGGGTCCTGCAGCGCTCAGTTCAAGGCGACCCGTCGACAGTGTGGCGTCTGTGGCACGAGCGGGCTCGAGACGAGCCGCGATTCGTGTCGTGGCTGTGGAACGAGCTTCGAAGATTCGGCCGTCCAGCGATGTCCGCGGTGTGGGTCCGACGACGCCGAATCCGTCTGAACGGAGTCAGGTGTCGGCATCCGCGTTATTTACGTCGGCCTCATCGCCCTCGAGGTAGGCGTCGTTCCCGCCGGTCGCGACGAAGCGAACCTGCACCGCGGTGTCGCCCGTCGTCTGCTCGTTGATCCGTTCGTCGATCGTGTCGATCAGCTCCGCGTCGTACGTCCCAGGCGGACCGCCGACCTCGACGACGACGGCGTCGATCTGCTGGGTCGCGTCGAGCGAGCTATCGACCGGGAGCCCCTCCTCGCGGACCTGGACGTCGACCTCGAGCAGGTAGGCGTCGTCGTACTCCGACAGCACCGCCTCGGACTCCTGGGTCGCCGTCTCCTCGAAGGCCGACATCTGATAGGAGGAGTAGGTCACGCCGGTCAGAAACAGCGAGAGGACGAGGATAACGGCGAGAAAGATGGCGGCCTGTTTGAACACACGGCGCTGTGCGATCGAGATCCCGAACCCGCTATCGGGTCGGTAGCCGATGTACCACAGCGTCGCGAGGCCGGCAAAGTTGACTCCGAGGAGGTTGACTAACACGAGCACCGTCGAGCCCAGTGCGGCCGCGGGCATCCCCCAGGCCAAGGCGATACCGGCGGCAGCCATCGGCGGCACCAGCGCGGCGGCGATCATCACGCCGACGATAGCGACCGAGAAGCCGGTCGCGAGGCTGAGGATACCGGCGATGCCGGCACCCAGCGCGACGGGCAACAGGAGCAGCTCCGGAGCGATCCGCTCTGCCACCTCGTCGATCTCGGTGAGCTCGGCCCCGGGAGGAACGAGAAACATCGACTGGAAGAGCCACGCGACGATCGCCGCGATGACGATTCCGCCGAGAACGCCCGAGAACTGGTAGCGAAGTCCCTTGAAGAACAGGTCGCGATCGTTGACCACGGTCCCGATCGAGGCGCTCAACGCGGGTCCGATCAGCGGCGCGATCACCATCGAGCCGACGACGACCGCCGGCGAGTCGAGCAGCAGTCCGACCGTCGCGACGATCGAGCTGATCAGCGTCATCGCGAAAAAGACGCTGTAGGTCGGCGTCAGCTCCTCCGCTCGAGTCAGTAACTCCTGTCTGGAGATTTCCTCGTCCTGGACCGACTCCGTGGTGTGTTCCTGCTGGAGTTCGTCAAAATCCCTCGAGATAACGGTCTCCGCGTCGGTGACAACCGTGTAGGAGTCGTTCTCGATCCCGACGTTCTGAAGCGAGTCGAGGACCGGTTCGACCGCGTTCGTCGGCAGCGGAAACGAGACGATGGAGTCGTACTCCCGGGTCCCGTGTTCCTCCGTGAGAACGTACTCGACCCCCTCTTCTTCCAGTACGTCGAGCACCGCCTCTCGTTTACCCACCGGCACCGTAACCTGAATATGTCGCACTATCACGTACTGGATACAGACGACGAAAGTTCCTCGGGCGGAAAGTGCGTGTTCGGTTTGCGGGTCGTCGTTCCAGCCGATTCGATCCCCGTGGATCGCACATGTGACAGAAAATCAGGTTCGACGGACTGAACGTCCGAATCTCGTGAAAAGAGGATTTTACCGAAGACCGTGTGTCTCCGGTATGGATCGGCGAACCCTGATCGGGCTGACGGCGGGAGTCGGAATCACGACAGTGACCGGCTGTCTCGGGGCGGTTTCGGACGTGACAGGGTCCGAGACCGAAGAGACGGAGGAGCCGGCGGACCGCCTGGTCGTCGGAGACGGCGACGCGGAAGACGGAACCGACGTGATTGTCCGAAACGCCGGCCCGGAGGAGCGAACGGTCGGGATCGAACTCCGTCGTGACGGCGAGACGGCCCTCGAGCGGACGGAGACGCTCCCGTCGGAGGACGCCTTCGAGATCACGCTGCTCGAAACCGGAACCTACGATCTGATCGTCGAGACCGACACCGGACGGAGCGAGACCTCGGTCACACAGCCGACCGACTGTGCGGACGCTCGAACCGAGATCATCGTCTCCGAGTACGGACTCGAGACCACGACCTCGAGTTCGTGTTGAGGCCCGGTTCGTCGAGTGCTGGACGGATCGCGTCTCACCTCGCGGCGTTTGGGCTGTATACATATTGTGTATTTGATGGCTTGATGCGAAATGGCGAGATATAGAATTGTCAGTAGAAAATAGGGTTCGACTCTCCATCGATATAGATGTTATCAAAATCTGCATATATAATGGGCAACAACGTCCGGCATGTAGCAGTTCTTCAGGGGTGAGATTTGAACTTTGAGTACGGACAAGGGATTTCAAACGGATCTCGGTCGTCAGGGTAGAAGTTTGCAAAGGACACAACATGAAAGTACTGTCCTTCATGCCTAGAAATGTAACTAGTCAGGTAATTTGGGTGACAAAGGTCCGTCGGGCCGTAAAATAATCCTTACACTTTGACTCAATTTCAAAGCACCGCCGTCGTTTGGAAGCGGTTGCGACAGAAACCGACTGCACGGTGTAGTCTTACACACATACTTTTGTAAACCAATTACTATATACTACTATGTAGTCGAATATAGTACTATTTTCTGGAGATATTCAGCAGTAATATCGTCTCTACAGCGTCCGAACAACCGATAGAGTTCGTTCTCTCCGCTGGGAGAGCTATCGCTCCGGCGAGTATGTTCTATTTCAGCAACTCTCTACATATTAAATTATTATAACCACCGGAGAGGGACTGTTCGATGCGATGTTGGAATACCCATCCGAATCGTGTGAGGAAGTGATAATAACTGGCCCGAGACATGGGCAACAAGTCATCTTCTGGACGATACTTGGACTCACGTACAGAAGCGCCTATAGAGTCCCGAGGGGGGGGACCCAAACCGCAAGATTCGACCCGAGTGTCGGGTCCGTCCGCGACTTCGACCGTCGGCTGCACCGACTCGCCGACGAGTCGGTTTCTACTCCGCCAGCTCGCGGAAATCGAACGAACGATCTGACCTGCGATTCCCTCGGAGTCCGACTGCGGAATATATAGGACTATATAGTAAGATATAGGTACGACGGCCGGTCATACACCAGTTCGTGAACTCGCGTTCGTATGCACACCACGAATCAGTTCGGAAGGAACGATCGACAGACGGGGCGTGATGAGCGGTAGCGCACTCGAGGGTGCGGTAGTCGATCTCGACGGAACCGTCTACCGTGGGGATCGGCCCGTCGCCGGCGCTCGAGAGGGAATCGAGCGGCTACGTGAGTCCGATCTCGATCCGGTCTTTCTGACCAACAACCCGACCGGAACCCGGTCGGGCTACCGCGACCGGCTTCGCTCGCTCGGGATCGACGCGGCGACCGACGAAATCGTCACTGCCGCGTGGATCGCAGCCGACTACCTCGCGACGGCTCATCCCGACGATTCCGCGCTCGTCGTCGGCGAGTCGGCCCTCGTCGAGGAGCTACGACAGGCGGGGGTCGACGTCACGAGCGATCCCGACCGGGCTACCGTCGTCCTGGCGTCGATGGATCGGTCGCTCGAGTACGCCGATATCCGCGCGGCCCTCGAGGCGTTCGAGGGCGAGTCCGATCCGCGATTCTACGCGACCAACCCGGACCGAACGTGTCCGACTGAGACCGGTGAAATCCCGGATACGGCGGCGACGGTCGGCGCGATCGAGGGGACGACCGGCCGCGAACTCGACGGTGTCCTCGGAAAGCCATCGCGGTTCGCCGTCGAGGCCGCCGTCCGGCGGCTCGGAACGACACCCGAGCGATGTCTCGTCGTCGGGGACCGACTCGAGACCGACGTGGAGATGGGTCTCTCCGCTGGTATGACGACAGTGCTCGTCCTCTCGGGCGTTACCGACCGGGACGCGGTTTCGGCGTCGACCATCGAGCCGGACTACGTCCTCGACTCGCTCGGCGACATCGGATCGGTTCTCCAGCCATGATCGATATCGACGTACTCATTCACCTCGAGGAGGACGTAGCCAGGATCGTCATCGCGACGCTGCTCGGGATGTTCCTGGGTCTCGAGCGCGAGTGGTCCCAGAAGTCCGCGGGGATCCGAACGTTCGCGCTGATCAGCCTCCTGGCCGCGGTCTTTACGATCATCGACCACGAGGGACTGTTGCTCGTCGGCGGCCTCCTGATCATCGCACACGCCGTGTTGCTGGCCGTACAGAGTTTCATCGAGGACGATATCGACGGGCTCTCGCTGACGACGTCGGTGTCGATGCTGGTCGCCTACAGTATCGGCGCGCTCGTCGCCAACGGGTTCCTGATCGAGTCAGTGACGGTGGCGGTGCTGTCGTCGCTGCTGCTCGTCCTGAAGCGTGAACTCCACGAGTTCGCGTGGGGGCTCTCCCGGGAGGAGATGCGAAGCGCCGTCGAGTTCGTCATCCTGGCGTTCGTCATCTACCCACTTCTACCCGACGAGACGGTCGATCCTTGGGGCGCCGTCCAGCCGCGGCTAATCTGGTCGCTCGTGATCGCGATCAGCGCGATCGGGTTCGTCAACTACGTCCTGGTCAAGAAGTACCAGGGGCGCGGGATCGCCGTCACCGGCTTCTTCGGCGGGCTCGTCAACTCGACGGCGGTCGTCGCCGAGATGGGCAAACGCGCGGACAACCAGTCGGGACTGCTCGGGCTGGCCGTCGGCGCGATCCTGCTCGCGAACGCCGCGATGGCGGTTCGAAACGCCGTGATCGTGGTTGCGTTCGTTCCCGAAGCCGCCGTCATCGTCGGTGCACCGCTGGGTGCGATTGCGCTCGCAGGCGTCGGGATCGCGATGTGGCAAAGCGACTGGCGGACGGAGTTCGAGGCCGACCTCAACTCGCCGTTCAGTCTCCGGAACGCGCTCACCTTCGGTGCGCTGTTTCTCGCCGTCTTGTTGCTCTCGGTCGCTGCCGAGGAGCTGTTCGGGACGACCGGTTTCCTCGCGACGACGTTCCTGGCCGGGCTGGTCTCGAGCGGAACCGCGACGACGACGGCCGTCACCCTCGTTAGCACGGGCCAGATCTCGCAGAACGCGGCCGTCGCGGGTGTAATCGCTGGAACTGCGGCCAGCATCCTGGTCAAGACCTTCTTCGCCGCGAGCATCTCCCGGGAACTCGTTCGACCGGTGCTGTTCTGGAACCTCGTCCTGATCGGCGTCGGGATCGTCTTCGGCGCACCCGTGTTGCTGCTGTAGGTGCGGGGACGATCACGTTCGGGTCCAGCCCCGGATCATCGGCAGCGTTTTGGCGGCAGGCCCGATACTACCGCCAATCGATGCTCTTCGGACGCAACGAGGACGACCCGACACCCGGACTCGAGTGGGACCGGGACGGTCCCTGGTTGGACCACACCGAGCGGTCCGACCGGACGACGGTCGATTACGAGGGCGAAACGTACGTCTGTCGCCGCACAACGTCGACCGACGGCGACTGGTCGATCGCGTACGGTACTCCGGGAAGAGACGGTCAGTCCCGGGGCTTTCTGTTCCGGGAGGAGACCCTCGAGTGGACGACGCCCCTCGAGCACCCGACGCTCGGGCTCGTCGCCGACGACGGGACGGTCCTGATCCTCGAAGGCGGAGCTGCCGACCAACTGGACGGTACCGTTCGCGTGTTCGGTGCCGACGGCAGATCGCGGTTCGTCCGGGAGTTCGACGCGAACGTCTCCGACGTCGATCTCTCTGCCGACGGTCGGATTGCCGTCGTTCGGACGAAGTCGCCCGACGAGACGACGTACGTGATCGACGTCCCGGATGGGTCTGTTCGACTGACCCACACAAGCAAGTGGGCCAGCCCCGGCCACGCTCGGCTCTACTCGAGCGACGAGGGGTGGCTCGTCTACCTGAGCCAGTCCCTCGAGAAGAAACCCCTGTACGCGATCGACCTGGACGGTGGTCTCGTCTGGGAGGGACGGTCGTACCGGCAGATGAAGCCGCTGAGCGCCCGACTCAAATCTCGGCTATCGTAGTAGCGGAGCCGTCGATCGGGTCGGTCGACACCGTTTCCGAAGCGCGCCTCTGCCTACTGGGCCTTTTAAACCGGCAGCTATAAATATCAGGTTTATCAATACCATTTCGCAATGGCTCGAGAGAACATACCGTGCTGTAGCATCTGCCGGCGGGACCTGCTGGCGGGGGCCGGGGTTGCGGCGACGGGTGCACTGGCTGGTTGTGTGAGCGAAGACGAGGACGAGGGAATTCCGGACGACGCCGACGAGGACTTCCCGGAGTGGGACCCCGAAAGTCCCGAGTTCCCGCAGCGAATGTCGACGCTGATGGACTACGACAACGGGACCGTCGAGGACATTCAGGGCTTCGAGGAGCGCGACGAGCCGGTGTACGGCGATCCAGTCCAGGAGACGCCCGAGGACGAGGACGAACTGATCGATCCGGACACCCTTCTATTCGCGATGACTCCGACGGAGGATCCGGCGGCCTACGAGGGGATGTTCGACCCCCTCATCGAGAACATCGAGGAGGAGACCGGCCGGGACGTCGAGAACAACCTGGTCGAGAACTACGCGGCGCAAGTCGAGGCGATGCGCAGCGAACAGCTCCACATCGCCGGCTTCTCGACGGGTCCGCTCCCGTTCGCCGTCAACCTCGCGGGAGCAGTTCCGTTCGCGATCCAGGTCTCCGAGGAGGACGCCGGCTACTTCCTCTGGGCGATTACCCACATGAGCAACACCGATATCAACTCCGTCGAGGACTTCGAGGGTCGGGCAGGTGCACACGGCGATCCGTCCTCGAACTCCGGGAACCTGATGCCACGGGCGATCTTCGAGGACCAGTTCGGCGTCGAGCCCGACGAGGATTACGACGTCGAACATATCGGAAGCCACGAGAACCTCATCCTGTCGGTGTACCACCAGGACCACGAGGTCGCCCCCGTCTGTAGCTACTGCGTGACCCGCGTCGCCGACCGCGGCGACGTCGATCCGGACGATATCAAGGTCGTCTGGCAGAGTGACCCGATCGTCACCACCGGGTTCTCCTACCGGCACAATCTCCCGCCGGACATCCAGGAGGGAATCGAGCGAGCGTTCCTCGAGTACGACTACTCGGACACGGAACTCGCAGAGGAGTTCGACGGACGCGGCCAGTTCACCGAGATCGATTACGCGACCCACTGGCACGACATTCTCGTCACCCACGAGGCCAACGACGTGGACCTGACCGATCCGGGCGATATCGACTAACAGCGCGGCGACCACTCTCGAAATTTACTTCAATTCATGCTTACGATAACTGACCTCGAAAAAGTCTATCCGACCGGCGACAAGGCGCTGCAGGGGGTCTCGATGGAGGTCGACGGGAACGAAGTCGTCTCTATCATCGGCCCCAGCGGCGCGGGAAAGAGTACGCTCATCAAGTGCGTCAACCGGCTCACCGAGCCGACGTCCGGTTCGATCGTTCTCGACGGCGAGGAGCTCACGACGCTCTCGAAGAAGGAGCTCCGAAAGACCCGACGCGACATGGGAATGATCTTCCAGGAGTTCAACCTCATCGAACGCCTCACTGTTATGGAGAACGTGCTCTCGGGTCGACTGGGGTACATGGGCAGCTGGGACGCGTTCCGGCGCAACTTCGACGACGAAGACGTCCAGAACGCCTACGAGATCCTCGACCGGGTCGGCGTCGGCGGAATGGAGAACAAGCGCGTCGACGAGCTCTCCGGCGGCCAGCGCCAGCGCGTCGGGATCGCTCGAGCGATCCTGCAACGTCCGAAGATCCTGCTCGTGGACGAACCCACCAGCGCCCTGGACCCGGAGACGTCGTTCGAGGTCATGGAGATGCTCACCGAGATCGCCAGGGAGGAAGATATCCCCGTGTTGATCAACATCCACGAGGTCGAGTTGGCCCTCGACTACACCGACAGAATCGTCGGACTGACCGACGGAGAGGTCGTATTCAACGGAACCCCGGCGGAGCTCGACGAGAACGCACGGGATACGATCTACCGATCGGGCAAGTCCCGCGAGGAAACGGGGACCGAGAGCCAGCCCCAGTCACAGAACGAGTCGTCCTCGAGCGGGATCAGTGACGCTAGCAAGGAGAAGTCGTTCTAACATGATCGGATCGCACGACTGCGGTGAGATCAATGGGTAGTGCGGACCCCGAGCGCACCGGCGGCTACCCCTCGAGCTGGGAGCGGCCGACGGTGTTCTACAGCAAGAACGTCAAATACCTCGTCTACGGCGCGATCGGGCTGTTCGTGCTCTGGAGTGCCTGGGAGCTACGTCCCAGTCCCGCCCGCCTGATCGGCGGTGCGGACGCCGCGACGAGCCTGCTGGCGACGATGTTCCCGCCGGATTTCACTCCCGAGGCGCGGGGGCGAATCTGGACCGGGATGGTCGAGAGCATCGCGATGTCTATCGTTGCGACGGCGATCGGCGTCGTGATTAGCATCCCGATCGCCGTCATGGCCGCCGAGAACCTCGTTCCGCGACCGGTGTACTACGTCGGTCGTGCGCTGGTTTCGATCTCGCGGTCGCTCCACGAGCTGGTGCTAGCGATCGTCGCCGTCGTCGCCGTCGGCCTCGGCCCGCTCGCGGGCGTCATCGCCCTCGTGATCGCGACACCGGGGTTCTTCGCGAAGCTGATGGCCGAGGAGCTCGAGGACATCGACGAGGGACAGGCCGACGCGATCCGCGCGCTCGGCGGGAGCCCCGTGCAGGTCCTGTTGTACGGTGTCGCACCACAGGTGATTCCACGGATGATCGGTCTGATCATCTACCGCTGGGACATTAACATCCGGGCGAGTACGATCGTCGGCATCGTCGGCGCCGGCGGGATCGGCGTCACTCTGCTGAACTCCTTCGACCGGTACGAGTACGACTTCAGTCTCGCGATCATCCTCGCGATCATCGCCGTCGTCATGTTCGGCGAGATCCTGAGCGCGGTCGCTCGACGGAGGGTCCAGTAATGTCGTACGAAGGATCCACCACGTGGCGGAAACACGACGGACGGGCCCGCGCGATCAGGTACGCCGCCATCGTCGTCGCGATCGCGATCACGGCGCTGTCCTGGCGCGCGCTCGACATTCAGTACACGTTCGTCGTCGACGCGCCGCGGAACCTCGGCGACCTGCTGCTCCGGATGTACCCCCCGAACCTCGCCTACGGCGCGGAGATCCTCCCGCCCCTGGTCGAGACGATCAATATCGCGATCCTGGGAACCGGGCTGGCGATCCTGATCTCCCTGCCGATCGCTTACATCGGTGCCGAGAACACGACGCCGAACGCCGTCACCTACGCGCTCGGCAAGTTCCTCATCGTCGGGACTCGCTCGGTGAACGTGATCATCTGGGCACTGTTTTTCGTCGTGATCTTCGGTACCGGTGCGCTGTCGGGCGTGCTGGCCGTCGCGTTCCGCTCGATCGGCTTCGTCTCGAAGCTGATCGCGGAGGGGATCGAGGAGATCGACGCCGGACAGGTCGAAGCCATCCGTGCGATGGGGGGCTCGCCGCTCGACGTCGTCGTCTACGGGATCGTCCCGCAGATCAAACCGGCGTTCGTCGGCGTCGCGACCTACCGCTGGGACATCAACGTCCGCGAGGCGACGGTGATCGGCTTCGTCGGCGCCGGCGGGATCGGCGTCTACCTCGACACGGCGATCAACTTCTTCCAGTGGTCGAACGTCCTCACGATCCTGATCGCGATCCTCGGCATCGTGATCGTCAGCGAGGTCCTCTCGGCCTACCTGCGAAAGAAAGTGAGCTAACCACCGCATCGCTTGCTTCTCTCGGCTCGAGTCCCGCTCGAGCGCCAGCCGTGCAAACGAAACGACGGACTCGAGCCACTATCGATGTAACAACCAGTAGTAAAGTTTTGTTTGTGATACTGTACTGCTCGGCTGGGAACATCGGTAGTGCCTACTCGCGTAGCTCTCGTGGCCGTATAACGGATGTACTCGGTCGCTCGTGGCTCAAAATGCTCTTTCGCGATCTCGGTGGTCACCCTCGGAGCGTACCCAGAACGACTCTGGGGTGAAACGGGGTTTGAGACCCTGTGGAGACTACAAAAGGCCAGTGGGGCCGATCTGAGTGGCTTGCACGCGAGCACTAGGATTGCGTCGATCGAAGCCCTAGCCGATCAGATAGAAATTGTGTTCACTCCGATACTAGAGATGTTGTGCGGCATCTCTTTCAAATCAGGGCCAGCTCGAGTCCAACCGAGCGGCTACCGAACCTAGCTCTGTAGTCCACCCCACCTGACGATTTCGGAGTAGTCGAGGAACAGCCCGTCGACGCCGGCCTCGATCAGCTGTTCGACTTCGTACCAGGTGTTGATCGTCCAGACGTTGACCGGGAGGTCGCGAGCGTGTGCTTCGGCGACGACGTCGATCTCCTCGTAGGCCTCGTCGTCGAAAAACGGCGTTCCGTAGATCATGTCCAGCGGTGGGTTGACTCCCTCGGCGTCGTACTTGTCGGTGACGTCGAGCCCCTCCTGGATAGAGTCGTAGAGCAGGTACGCCGCCGGAACGTCGGGATCGATGTCGCGAACCGTCGCGAGCGCTCCTTCCCAGAACGTCGAGAGGAGGAGTTCGTTGTCGTAGTCGGTCGCGACGTCGACGACCGTCTCGAGCCACTCCCACTCCTCGCGTTCGGCTTCGGGGTCGTCGATCCGGCCGAACTCGACATCGGGTGATCCCTCCTTGATGTCGATGTTCACGCCGACGTTGGACGGGATCGCTTCCATCGCCTCGGTCAGCGAGGGGACGGTTTGACCGCTCTCGAGCACCTCGGCGGCGAACACCTCGCTGGCGGGCGTCTCGTACAGCACGCCGTCGGTGTCGGTTAGCTCACCGAGTTCCGTGTCGTGGAAGACGGCGATTTCGCCATCGCACGTCGGGAAGACGTCGAGTTCGATCCAGTCGGCGCCGCGGCGGTCGGCCGCGTCGTCGGAGCCGCCCTGAACCGACTGCTCGAACGCGGCGACGGTGTTCTCCGGGTACGTATCGGCGAACCCGCGATGAGCGATTACCGTCGCTCGATCCTTCCGGTCGTCGCGTCCGGCCTCGTCCGCTGCTCGTGCGCTGGCGCTTCCCGATGCGGCGGCTGCGCCGACCGCGGCCGCGCCCGTTCCGGCCAGAAACCGCCGTCTGTTCAACATACTTGGATTCTCTTGCATGCCGTTACCCGTACAACAGAATTATTCATAATCATTTTTATAGGGAAATCGTAAGAACCAGATAGTTTATTGCTTTCTATATATACTAACTCTACGACAGGGATCATAGCGGGTAGATGAATCTGGACGCGAGAATTCGTTGGTACGGTCGGTACACGCAGCCTACTGCTCTCAAGGACGAAATCGGACGCCTACGTTTCTACCGCGGTGTAGTTCCAACATAGTTTGGAATGAGCGTTTTTACGACTCCGCTCTTACCCGTAATTGGCAGGACGCCAACCCCCAACCCACCCACCACCCACCACCCACCAATCACCTACCCACCCATCACCCACCGATGGCCACCCTGCCAGCCGAACGACTTCAGTACGTCGTTCACTTGCACCCACCCCACAACGCGACGTCCCACCCTACGTCGCGTGTTCCCCTGTCGTCTGCCGGAGTCGCGTTCCCCAGCGCGATTCCCGCTCCGTTCCCCACCTTTTGGAATACACGACCCGACTACGGAGAAACAGCGCAAAAGCCCGCGACTTCGATTGCGTGAGGACTCCGACGTGTGTTCGTCGAGACGAGATAACAACAGTATCCTCCGACTTCGAACGTGACGGATCGGCTTTCGCAGCTACGATCCAGTTTCTACCGCATCACGAGCGAGCAGGATCGACCTCGAGCGCGGCCGCGAGGATCGCCGTCTGGACGGTGCGGAGATCCGCGTCCCGAACCGTCGCCGCCGCGCGGAACCGCTCTCGAGCGTTCGCAGTTCGGTCGGGGGCGGCGGCGAGTTGGAGGAGATCGAAGGCGTCGGGCTCGAGCCGTTCGGCCGCGTCGAACTCGGCTGCGTCGTACAGTTCGGGAAACCGGGTGAGGATGTCGGCGACGATTTCGTCGGTCGCTTCGGCGCCGGGATCCCCCACCGGAACCGGCGCCGTCGTCTCTGCGAAGTACTCCTCGAGGTCGAGCACCCCGGCGGACTCGTAGGCGGCCTCGGAGAGCGCGTCGGCGACGGGCCGACTGACGTACACGCCGAGGAGGGAGAACTGCTCCGTCATGGCCCCTGCTTCGAGGCCCAGCATACAATAGGTATCGCTCGATCGCTCAGGAGAGCTGTGCGGTCACGTCGGTCGAGGAGATCATGCCGACGTAATCGTTGCCGTCGACGACCGGGAGGTGGGTGATTCCCAGCCCGGTCATCATGGCGGCGATCTCCTCGAGGTAGAGGTCCGGCGGTACGGTCTCGACGGATTCGGTCATCACCGCGTCGACGTCGATCGTCGTCGGATCGTGACCCTCCGCGGCGGCCGCGACCAGATCGGTGCTCGTCACGATCGAGGGTGGATCGGTTCGGACGACCAGTGCGCTGATCTCGTTGTCGCGCATCGTCGTTGCGGCCTCGGTCAGCGTCGCGTCCTTCGAGACGGTCTCGAGCGGCGTCGACATTACGTCCCGAACCTGTGTCCTGCTCTCAGTGTCCATACCTTCGTTACGAACCGATCCCGTATTGGTGTTGTGACCGATGCGCATCTTGCGTCACTCGCGCTCGAGGAGGATGACCCCAATCAGTATCAGGGCGCCACCGGCGAGCGTCGCCGCTGTGACGGGTTCGGCGAAGAGTGCGGCGCCGAGTGCGACCGTGACCGGCGGCTCGACGGTGCTGATGATCCCCGCGCGACTCGCGCCGACGTACTTGATGCCGGCGAAGAAGGTGACGACCGGCAGCGCCGTCGCGACTACGGCGATACACAGCAGAATCAGCCAGGCCGACGGCGCCGTTGGAACCGCGAACTCGCCAGTAGCGGTGCCGATCGCGAGGAACGTTCCGCCCGCGGCGGGGAGCACGTAGGCGGTCAACACCAGCGGATCGACCCTGTCGAGCAGTGCCCTGGAGACTGTGATGTAGACCGCGTAGGCCATCGCGGCACCGAGAACGATGGCGACGCCGATCAGCGAGGCGCCGTCGGGGTCGGCCCCCGTGACGAGGACGACCCCGCCGAGGGCCAGACAGAGCGCGACGAGCATCACGGGTGTCGCGCGCTCGCCGATGGCCGCGATCGCGAGCACGACGACGAACGCCGGGTACGTGTAGAGCACGATCGCAACGAGTCCCGCCGTCATGTACTCGAGACCCAGGAAGTAGAGCCCACTCTGGGTCGCGTAGCCGAACGCGCCGAGCCCGAGCGCGATCGCCAGCGTTCGTCCGCGAAGCACCGTCAGCCGTCCCTGTACCGCGAGTAACACCCAGACGAGGGCCGCCGCGAGCAGGAAGCGAAACGTGAGCACCGTCGGGATCGAGAGCGAGGCCTCCTGGGCGTAGAGTCCGAAGATACCGAGCGTTCCGAATCCCACTGCAGAGACGACGACCAGAAGAATTCCGAGCCGATCGCGGGTCGGCGTCGGCCATTCGTAGACGGTGCCCATATCGGGGCCGTCTCGGGACACCTTCATAGAAATTGCTATCAGACCCGAACCGTCGGCTCTCGACATCGATCTGACTCGACCGACTGATTTCGGACGGTCAGGCGAACAGCGACGGCGAGTCCCGATTCTCGTCGGCCCCGGTGAGTTCCGCCGAGCTCAGACAGTGAACGCAGCCCTCGAGGTAGCCGTCGTTGTCGCCGAAGACGCGGACGAAGTTCGCCGAAATCGGGTTGTCGCAGTTGTGGCAGGTTGGCATCTCAAATCACGTTACATGCTACCGATGCACACAGGCGGACTTAACAGTATCGGCGCTCGTCACTATTGCAATCGTTCGAGGGAGGTCGCTCCGGCCGCCCAGGAAGGACGGATACCGAAGACGGACGAGCGGGTGGCGTCCCGACGGAGTGACTACGGCTCTGTCTCGAGCGTTTCTTCGAAGAGGACGACCCGTTCGTCCCCGTTGACCCACGCGTCGTAGCCAGGCGGGATCAACGCGACGTCTCCCTGCTCGAGGGTCTTGCGGGCCCGTCGTCCATCTCGATGACCACGCGCCCGGCGACTGCGGAGAGACGACATGGGCTCAGACAGCGATCCGTCTCCAGTTCGGCGGCGTTGTCCCTCGAGAACCGCCAACCGGGTTCGGCCGTCGAGCATCAGACCGTTCGCCCTTCCAGTTCGACGCGTTCGGCCCGACCGCTGTCGACCGAAACCGTCTCATCGGGATCGCCGAACGATTCGACTGCGAGTTCGCCAATCAGGTCATTGTCTACCACGACAATCTCGATAACTGTTCACTCGCCCGGCGAGACGATCGATTCGACGTCGAACTACTCGAGAGTCGCTTCTCACAAAAAATCGGAGCGAAGCCGCCAAATGCCGTCTACTCGTCGCCGTTGATCGAGACGTCCGACACCGTCACCGAGACGTTCTCGAGAGAGATATCGACCGAACAGATCTCGTAGGTTCGGTCGTTGACGTCGACGGTGACGCCGTCGGTCTGGACGCCGACCGAGTCGAGATCGTACGTCCGTTCGTCGATCTCGTAGGACGGAAGTGCGTCGGCAGAGAGTTCGAGACCGTCGAGCTCGACGTGCTCACCCTCTATCGAGGCATCGATGCTGCCGACCTGGGTCACGTCCGCACCGCCGCTGCCGCCGGCGACCGCGCCCGCCGAGAGCAACCCGATCGCGAGCACCGCCACGAGACCCACAACGCCGAACCGCGTCGTCGTTCGCATGCTACTCGGAGAAACGGTGAGAGAGATAAACTATCTTTCGATTATAGTATTTTCGAGAAGAACGGGCGAGCGCCCAGTCCGTCGCAGTCGAGAATTTCGAACTGCGCCCTCGAGCCGACACGGAGTCAGCTATTTCCCTCGACCGTTACGAGAGGGTGTATGGACGACGACGGCAAACAGGCCACGTTCGGCTCCGAGGGGGAGCTTCGAACCGATAGCGACGCGGATCGGACCGAAGACGAGGAGACGGGCCCCGAGCACAACGACTTCGGCGAGGAACGCGGCGACAACGAGACGAGATCGGGCGCGAACCGCTACGACGTCTCGAGCCTACTCCAGAAAGCAGTGCGGCGATCGGACGAGGAGGTCGCAGCGTGGGCCGCCTGGGAGCTGGCTCGATCGGGGTTCGCCTGGAACTTCTGGGACCGGATCAACCTCTACGTCGTCGAGGACCTCCGGGCGGGCCACGAGGTCGCGTTACTGATCGCCCGCTACGAGGAACTGGCCCGCGAGCGCTGGTCGGAAAGTTCCTGGGAGGGGCGGCTCTGTGCGGTCCACGCCGCGCTGGCGGCCGCCAGAGCGCCCTCGAGCCGGGAAGCCTCCCACGCCGACGACTACTTCGGCGAGCTCTCGGCCGAGCGTGCGGCTGCCCGCGATGAGGGGCGCGAACCGCGGTACGATCACCCCGTCGAGGAGCTCGAGCCCGGCGGGCGCTACGACGTCGCGTTCGATCAGCACACCTACGAGGGGAAGGCTCTGGGTCGGGACGGTCAGTTCTTCCGGACCCACGGCGCTCGTGTTGGTCCTGAGGGCGAGCCCGAGCTGAGCCGGCAGTGGCGCCTGCAGAGCATGCAACTCGAGGATCGGGAGTACACCGAGACGGAGCTGGCTCGAGCCGTCGAACCCGTCGATCCTGACGACAGGTGGGGAACCGACGACGAGGGGGCGGACGGCGACTGAGTCGGACGATCGAAGAGCGTTGCCGATCGATTCCGACCGCGGCCGTTTCGCTTCCGGTATTGAAATACGCCTTCCAACTTTTCGCCGAACGTCGAACCTATAGGGGAATATATACTGATTACTGGTCACCGGCAACGATTTGATTGTTTGGTTTAGGTAATAAGTACGCTTATACAGTGTCAGCCGTCCAGATAGAGCAGACACGTGAGTCCGAGCGTCATTCTCGTACCGAATTTCGAGCCGAATTGTGAACTCAGCTGTGACAGAAGCGAACGAACGTCCGCAACTACGGTCGGAGGTAAGCGTCCATGATTCACGGAAAGTGGAAGAACCTCCTGCTGGCGACGGCGATGTTCAACCTGGGGTTCGTCATCTGGTTCTCGTTCGCGCCGTTTACCGGCGGGATCGCCGACGAGTTCGGCCTCTCGGTCGCCCAGCTGGGGCTCGTCTCGAGTGCGGCCGTGATCGCTGTTCCGGTCGGTCGGATCCTGATCGGGCCGCTGACCGACAAGTACGGGGCGCCAGTGACCGCCAGTGTCACGCTGGTGATCGTCGGGATCTTCTCGATCATTAGCGCGTTCGCGACGACCTACGAGGTGTTTACCGCCTCGCGGGTGATCGCCTCGCTGGCGGGCATCACGTTCGTCATCGGCATCCAGCACGTCGCCGAGTGGTTCGAGGAGGAGAACCTCGGGCTGGCGGAGGGCGTCTTCGCCGGGATCGGCAACGCCGGTGCAGGTCTGGGCGCGTACTTTACCCTTCCGCGGATCTTCGGCGAGGGGTACGCCGGACCGCTGTTCGCGACGAACTGGCGCGCTGCGTTCTTTTACACCGGCGTGCTCGCGGTCGTTCTCGGCGTCGTCTACTACGCCTTCGGCGACGCCGCAAAGAGCGAGGCCAAGCGACAGGCGACCAGGGAGAAGGCGAGCTTCAAACAGTTCCTCTACGTCGGCACGCGCCACGGCGCGGTCGTGCTCGCGGCGGCGTACGTGATGACCTTCGGCCTCGAGGTCGCGATGAACGGCTGGCTGGGCACGTACTACCGCGAGGGGTTCGGCCAGGGTGACATCGTCATCGCGGCTACGTTCGCGGCGACGTTCTCGATCGCGGCCGGGCTGCTCCGGCCGCTTGGCGGCTACATCAGCGACGTCGTCGCGCGCAGGGAGCGCGACATCCTGCCGTGGTTCGAGGGCCGGTACCGCGAGCAGTGGACGTTCGCGACGCTCGTTTTCGTCGTCGTCTCGATGGTCGGGATGACCGTCGCCGGCCTCTCCGGAAGCATCTACCTCGCGGTCGCCGCCGGCTTCCTCGTCGGCGTCGGCTGTGCGTTCTCGGAGGGGGCGATCTTCGCGCAGGTGCCCGCGATGTTCCCGGACAGCTCCGGCAGCGTCGCCGGCGTCGTCGGCGGGGTCGGAACGATCGGCGGCACCGTCTACCCGCTCGTGTTCGCCGCGCCGTTCCTCCCGAACCTCCACCTCGGGTACCTCGTCGTCGCCGTCACGATGCTTCCGATCGTCGCGCTCGCCGCCTGGGTGTTCCAGCCCGCCGTCGCCGAGCGTGCGACCGAGGACGGCTGGCTCGTCGACGGAGAGATGCCCGCGGCCGGAGCGGCCGCCTCGAGCGACGATTAGGAAGTTACGGGTTCCGAGTCGGCGGACTCGCGCGGAAGCTCGTCCCGTTTCGAGAGGTAGACCGGAACGACCACGAATCCGGCGGCCGGGACGAGAACGCCGTAGAAGTAGACGAACGGGTTCTTGGCGTTCAGGCGCTTTGCGTCGAAGTAGACGAGGATCGCGACCGGGACCTGAAGGACGATCAGCGCGGTGACGAGGAAGCCGGCGAACCCTGGCATACCGGATCGTTCGACTCGAGCGAAAGAGAGTCTACCGGCCGTCCACGGCACGATCGTTAGCGTCGGTACGCGAATCCGATCGTCGGCCCGCATCGAGGGAGTCGGGATCGAACAGATAGAGTCGGGTCGGACAACTCGAGCCGTCGGAAGCAGTCTCGTGAGTTCTCGACGTCGAGCTTTGACGTCCTCGCCGAGCGCTCGACCGGTTCCTCCGAAAGACGACGGCCGTACGGGGATGCGTTTCGATACTCGTCGACCGTAACCGACGTAACCGCGCGGACCGTCAGTGGACGTCGTATGCAAGATTCCAACTCGGACGGGCCGCTCGCCGACCACCCGGCGACGGAGATCCAGGTCGTCGTCGTCGACCCCGACGACGTCGTCGAGGCGTTCGAGCGAAACCGCGTGGAGGACAACTTCCGACGAACGCACGTGCTCCGGCTCGTCCCGCCCTTCGAGGAGGAACAGCGCGCGGAGCCGTACGCCCAGGACGGCCCCAAACGCTACCCGCCCGATCGCGATCCGGAACCGCTTCACCTCGAGCCCGCGACGTTCGTTCGCAACGAGGCGGGAGTCCACCCGAACGAGACGCACCTGACCGCCCCGACGCGGGAGGAGGCCCGAGCGGCGGCCCGCGACGACCGCGGGGACGACGTGACCGAATCTGTCGTTGACGAGTACCACGAGACGGCCCTCGAGGAGTGGAAGCGGGAGCTGCGGAGCTCGTTCGTCGACGCGATCCGAATCCACTTCGACGACGGCACCGCCGAGGAGATCTGGACCGAGGCCCGGTACGAAGCAACCGAGGACTGATCGGCCGTCGAGCGTCCCGTCCGAACGGGCCGTCCGCCGGCTCGTCGGCCGTCAGGCGCTCGCCTCGACGACGGCCTCGAGCTCCCGGTCCCGGGGCGGAGCGAGCCGAACCGCACACTGTTTGAAGTTCGGCTCCCTCGAGCGTGGGTCGACCGCGGGGAGGGTAAGGTCGTTGACGGCGGCGTGGTGGATCGGTAGCCAGACGACGCCGTCGGGGATCGACTCGTCGGCCTCGACGCGGACGGTGATCGACGCCCGCCTCGAGACGACGCGTCCGTACCTGCCGTCCGTCCCCTGCTCGAGGTCGTCCGCGACGGCGACGGCCGTCGCCGGGCTCACCCGCGCGGTCGGCGGGCCGTCCTCGCGGGTGCGGACCCCGGTGTTGTACGCGTCGGGCCGGCGCGCGGTCGTCAGCGTGAACGGGTAGTCGTCGTCGGTCGGCTCGGGCAGCGGTTCGACCTGCGCGTTCGAGAAGCGAGCGCGACCCGACGGCGTCGGGAACGACCACGTCTCCGTTTCGTCGTCTTCCGTCCCCGTTCCCACCCCTTCGTGGTACCGATACCCGCCTGCAGCGTCGGGCTCCGGCGCGGGCCACCGAACCGCCAGCTCGGCGTCGAGACGGTCGTACGAGAGTCCTGAGAGATCCGCGGGGGTGCCCTCGGTCATCGCCGCGAGCTCCTCGAAGACGGGTTCCGGTTCGGGCGGCTCGTCGAACAGTCCCGGCGCGAGGCGATCGGCCAGCGCACCGATCAGCTCGAGGTCGGTTCTGACGCCCGAGGGCGTCTCCGTCGCGGCCCGAACCCGGGAGACGGTCCGTTCCATGTTGGTCGTCGTCCCCTCCGATTCGCCCCAGGTCGCGGCGGGCAGGACGACGTCGGCGTGCTCGACCGTCTCACTGCGAAAGGCGTCCTGGACGACGAGGAAGGCGTCCTCGAGGCGCTCGCGGACGTTCGTCGTGTCGGGCATCCCCGCCACAGGGTTCGTCGCGACGGCGTAGACGGCGTCGACCTCCTTGTCGATGGCGTCGACGATCCCGACCGGTCCCGGCCCGGGATCAGTAGGCAGTCGCGACGCCAGCACGCCCCAGGTCTCCGCGACGAGTTCGCGGGCCGCGGGACCGTCGAACGATCGCTGCCCGGGCCAGGTCCCCTTCGAAGAACAGACCCGGGTCCCCATCGAGTTCGCCTGCCCGGTCAGCGAGAACGGCCCCGAGCCCGGCCGGAGGTTCCCCGTCGCCAGACAGAGATCGATCAGCGCGCCCGCGGCGTCGGTGCCGTTGACGCTCTGGTTGATTCCCATCCCCCAGTAGACGAGCGTCCGGTTCTCGAGGGCTGCGGCGAGTCGGTCGACGTCGGCCATCGAGACGCCCGCGCGCTCGGCCGCTCGAGCGGGGGCCGGCAGTTCCTCGCGGAGCTCCTCGAATCCCGTCGTCGCGTCAGCGACGAACGTCTCGTCGACCCGGTCGGTCTCGACGAGTCGAGCCAGGACCGCACGGGCCAGTGCGAGGTCGCCCCCTGGCTCGAGCGGAACGCGGTGGTCCGCCACTTCGGCGGTCTCGCTGTCGATCGGATCGACGACGATCAGTTCCGAGTCCTCGGCGTCGGCGGACTGATTGATCCACCGGAACAACACGGGGTGGGCCGCGGCCGGGTTCGCCCCCCAGACGAGGTGGGTCTCGGCCTCGGGGACGTCGTCGTAGGTTGGCGGCGGCGCGTCGCTGCCGAAGGCATCGTAGTAAGCGGTCACCGCCGAGGCCATACACAGCGTCGTGTTGGCGTCGTAGTACCGAGTGCCGATCCCGCCGCGAGCGAGCTTGCCCAGCGCGTAGGCGGCCTCGTTGGTCTGCTGGCCGCTCCCGAGCACCGCGACGTGGTCGCGGCCGCCCTCGAGGGCCGTGTCGAGTCCCTCCGCGGCCCGCTCGAGGGCGGTCTCCCAGGTCGTCGCTACCAGCTCGCCGTCGCGGCGAACGAGCGGGCGGGTCAGCCACTCGCCCTCGGGATCGGCGCTCTCGCTGATCCCGCGCTGGCAGGCGAGTCCGCTCGAGACCGGGTGGGCCGCGTCGCCACGGACGCTCTCGAGACCGTACCCCCGGTCGACGGCCTGCTGGACGTGGCCGCAGCCGACCGCACACCGCATGCAGGTCGTCGGAACGAGACCGGTCACGGCCGTTCCCCTCCACCGCTCGAACCCGCGTCTACGGGTTTACAAACGGAATTCAAATAGAGTCTTCCTGCCCTCACAACGAGCAAATCCATACGAACAGGGTACGTATGAGGATACTAAACAGTGATCGTTTACGATTCGTTACTTTTCACACGTCGCTCGAGAAGGTCGGACGTATACCTACGAATATGGACAATATAAGGTCACGAACGCGGAGCGAGCGAGCGTTTCGACGGCCCGATCGGGCGGTTTCGTGACCATCGATCGGCGGCGACGGAATCGCCACCGGCCACCGACGCGTCGGTCGACCTGCGACTCCAGTCGCCGCGTCGCTTTTGCCCCGTTCCCGTTCCGGACCGACCAGTAGATTAACACTATCGAACCCGTACTATCGCTATGCCCGAAGAGACCGTCGCTCAGTTTCACATCCGATCGGTCCAGGTACTGTCGGAGGACGAGACGGTCGACGACGAACTGGTTCCGGACCTGAGCGACGACGAGCTACTGACGGTGTACGAACAGATGAAGCGGTCCCGTCGCCTCGACGAGCGCGCCATCGCGCTCCAGCGGCGGGGAGAGCTCGGCACGTACGCCCCCGCGATCGGGCAGGAGGCGGCGCAGGTCGGTACCGCGTTCGCCCTCGGCGAGGACGACTGGCTCGTCCCGTCGTTTCGCGAACAGCCCGCGCTCCTGGTCCACGGCACGGCGCCGGACGCGGTCCTCCAGTACGCAAAGGGGATGGAGGAGGGCGCAGAGATTCCGGACGGCGAAGGTGCGCTTCCGCCGGCGATCCCCGTCGGCTCGCAGCCGCTGCACGCTGCCGGCATCGGTTGGGGCGAGGCGCTCCAGGACCGGGAGAACGTCGCGATCACCTACTTCGGCGACGGCGCGACCAGCGAGGGCGACGTCTACGAGGCGATGAACTTCGCCGGCGTCTACGACGCCCAGACCGTCTTCGTCTGCCAGAACAACCGGTACGCCATCTCGACTGGGATCGAGAAGCAAACCAACACGGAGACGTTCGCACAGAAGGCGATCGCGGCGGGGATCGACTGCGTGCAGGTCGACGGCAACGACGTCCTCGGGGTCTACCGCGTCGCGCGGGAGGCCGTCGAGAAGGCCCGCAGCGGCGAGCCGGTCCTCATCGAGGCGCTGACCTACCGCCGATCGATGCACACGACCTCGGACGATCCCTCCGCCTACCGCGAGAGCGAGGAGGAATCCGAGTGGGAGGCCCGCGACCCCATCCTCCGGTTTCAGCGGTACCTCGAGGACCGCGGGATCCTGGACGAGGAAACGAAGGGGGCGATCGCCGAGCGGATCGAGGAGGAGCTCGCGTCGGCGATCGACGAGGCCAACGAACGGCGCGAGGAACTCGACCCCGCGGACATGTTCCGGCACGTTTACCAGGATCTGCCGCCCGAACTCGAGCGACAGCTCGCGGCGTTCGAGGCCGAAAAGGGAGGTGAGGGCGAATGAGCGAGCGACTCCGGATGGTCGAGGCCGTCCGCGACACGCTCGGTGCGGAACTGGCACGCGACGACGACGTCGTCGTCTACGGCGAGGACGTCGGCGAGGCCGGCGGCGTGTTCAGAGCGACCCAGGGGCTGATCGACGACTATCCAGACCGGGTGTTCGACACGCCGGTCGCGGAGGCAGGCATCGTCGGAGCGGGCGTCGGTCTGGCGGCGACCGGGATGCGCCCCGTCGCGGAGATCCAGTTTCAGAGCTTCCTGTACCAGGGGTTCCACCAGCTGGCCCAGCACGTCGCACGCATGCGGAGTCGAACCCGCGGGACGATCACCTGTCCGATGACGATCCGGACGCCCTACGGCGGTGGGATCCACGCCCTGGAGCTTCACTCCGAGAGCTTCGAGGCGGGGTTCGCACACATCCCCGGCCTGAAGGTCGTCTTCCCCTCCTCGCCCGCCGAGACGAAGGGGCTGCTCACCTCGTCGATCCGGAGTCCCGATCCCGTTATTTTCATGGAGCCGACACGACTCTACCGCTCGTTCCGCGAGGAGGTTCCCGACGACCACGAGATCCCGCTCGGCGAGGCCCGGGTAGTCGAGCCCGGCGAGGACATCACGGTCGTCGCCTGGGGGTCGATGCTGCGGGAGACGCTCGACGCCGTCGACGATATCGACGCGAGCGTCGAGGTGATCGATCCGCGGACGCTGTACCCGCTCGACACCGAGACGATCGTCGACTCCGTGAAGAAAACCGGGCGCTGTGCGATCGTCCACGAGGCGCCGAAGACGGCGGGGATGGCCGGCGAGATCATCGCGCGGCTCAACGAGGAGGCGTTTCTCTACCTCGAGGCGCCGATCGAGCGGGTGACCGGGTACGACGTCCCGATGCCGATGTTCGCCCGCGAGGACGACTACCTGCCCGACGCCGATCGCATCGAGGCCGGGATCCGCGACGTCCTCGAGTTCGGGTAGACCGCGGGCGGTCGCGGCAGTCGACCCCCGACCTTTCCCATCCCACCGTCCGTTCGGCACGACGAACGCGGTCCTCATCACCGGCTGCTCCAGTATCGGCTGTTCGGCCGTCCACGCGTTTCTCGCCGACGGGTGGACGGTCTATGCGACCGCCCGCGACGTCGAGGCACCGGCCGGCCTCGAGGCCTGGCGTGTGCGGACGGACCGACTCGACGCCATCGCGGACGCCGACGCCGAGCTCACCCGTCCGACGGGTCGTTCGCTCCGCTTTGGGTCTCGACCGTGACCGGTTGGGCGCTCGCCGCCGACTCGTAGGCGGCCTCGACGACGGTGACGGCCTCGAGCCCGTCGTCGGGCGTCACCAGCGGCGCCCGTCCCTCTCGGACGGCCGCGACGAAGTCCGCGACCAGTTTCGCTGTGGGGTCGTCGCCGTAGGAAACCGTGTGAACGCCCGCCTCCTCGCCCGAGGCGACGGTGTGGGTGATCGACTCGCCGGTACAGTCGATCGCGAGCGTCCCGTCGGTGCCGACGAACTCGAGGGTCGCGTCGCCCCAGGTGTGCCAGGCGTCGGGCTTGCTCCAGGAGCCGTCCAGCAGAAATCCCGTCCCGTCGGTCAGCTCCATCGAGAGAACGTTCACGTCGTCGACCGCGCCGTCGTGAAAGCGCGTGTCGACCTCGGCGTACACCTCGGCGACGCGCTCCCCGGTGAGCGACGCGACGAGATCGACGAGGTGGACGGTGTGGTCCATCACGGCCCCGCCGCCGGCTAGCTCGGGGTCGACGAACCAGCCGCCGGGGATGTGGCCCCGGTTCGTCCCGGAGATCGCCCACAGCGAGCCGAGGTCGCCGGCCTCGAGCGCCCGTCGGGCTCGGCGCGCGGGTTCGCTGAATCGTAGGGGCATCGCCACGCCGACCGCAACGTCGGCGTCCCGCCAGGTCTCGACGATCGCGCGAGGGTCCTCGAGGGTCGGCGCGAGCGGTTTCTCACAGAGGACGTCGACGCCCGCGTCGGTCGCCCGCTCGATCCACTCGCGGTGGGCGGCGTTTGGCGCACAGATCACGCCCGCGTCGATCCGCTCGAAGAGATCGTCGGCGTTCGCGACGTACTCGAGGTCGTGGTGTGCGGCAGTTTCCCGGCCTCGTTCGGCGTCGGGGTCTGCGACGCCGACGATGGCGGCATCCTCGAGCTCGCGAAGCGCGGCGACGTAGGCGTCGGCGTGGACGTGGGCGGCCGACAGCAGGCCGACGCGGACGCTCATTCCTCCACCTCCGCGGGGGAGACGGGAGACCCCCGCTCGGCCGATCGGTCGGCCGCCAGCGCGAGCCGAAGCGACGCTATCGCTTCGGCGGGCTCCACGGCGGGCTCGTCACCCGCCTCGAGGGCGTCGACGAACTGCTCGAGTTGGCGTCGATAGGGCGTCTTCGCCAGCGCGGGATCACGGGTCGAGTTGTCGTCAGTCCAGGCGCGGTAGGCCCGCGGATCAGCGCTTTCGTGTTCGACCAGCCCGTCGTCGCCCGCCAACTCGAGTTCGGTCTCGAGCGGGCGCGAATCGGGCTGGGCCCACGACGCCTCGACGTAGCCGACCGCACCGTTCGCGAACCGGAGGGTGGCGGTGCCGTGGACGGCCCGTTCGTCGCGAGTCCGCCGGGCGAACACCCGGTCGACCGGACCCCAGCACCAGCGCAGGTAGTCGAGGTCGTGAATCGCGAGGTCGACGAACAGCCCGCCGCTGCGCTCGCGGTCGGCGAACCAGTCGTCGGAGCCCCAGTCGGGGAACGGCGACAGCCGCCGGGCGCGAGCGACGCCCGGGGTTCCGATCTCGCAGTCGCGGGCTCGCCGGTAGGCGGGATCGAACCGGACGACGTGGCCGACCCCGCAGGTCAGCTCGGCCTCGGCGACGAGTGCCTCGATCTCGCGGGCCGCCTCGAGGGTCGGCGCGATCGGCTTCTCGAGGAAGACGTTCGTTCCGGTCTCGGTGGCGATTTCGACGAGATCGCGGTGGGTGTCTGTCGGCGTACAGACGTCGAGAAAGTCGATATCGGCGCGTTCGCAGAGTTCTTTCGGGTCGGTGTAGGCGTCGGCCTCGAGCCCGGCCTCCTCGAGGAACGGCTCGGGCCCGCTCGGGGAGGCGACGGCGGCTACCTCCACGTTCATCCCGTCGTACGCGCTCGCGTGAGTGCGGGCCATAAACCCCGCACCCGCGATCCCTACCTTCATGACAGGGCAGAACACACCATTCGACTTAAACGATTCCCGCGTTCGCCGACGATCGC
The DNA here is from genome assembly GCF_000337675.1 of Natronococcus amylolyticus DSM 10524. Lineage (GTDB taxonomy): Archaea > Halobacteriota > Halobacteria > Halobacteriales > Natrialbaceae > Natronococcus > Natronococcus amylolyticus. The sequence continues at coordinate 200,698 of NZ_AOIB01000031.1, forward strand.
TCGTTCTCGTCCGCCCGACCGGTCCGCACGGGTTCCTGTCCCGATCGAGTTTCGGTCCACTGTCGAGAAAGTATCACACGAAAGACAGTCAGAAACTAGCAGGTTCTTTCATTCTGTAAGAATGATTTAATGTACGTCTTGTAACACTACAGGTCGTGATGGTTGGTAACGAGACTGATATGGGTGGAAGCGGGGGGCGAACGTCGTCGACGATCGGGACGAGCCGTCGATCGGTGCTGGCCTCGAGCGCCGTCCTCGGCGGTACCATGGTCGCGGGATGTCTCGGCGACGAGAACGGGGGCGGCGGTGGCGACCAAGTTGCGATCATCTCGAGCGACGCCGGCTTCGGCGACAACGCGTTCAACGACAACGCTCTCGAGGGGCTCGAGGAGGCGGCAGACGAGTTCGACCTCGAGGTGACGCAGGTCGAGGAGACCGAGACCGCGGAGTTCGCGGCCCGACAGGAGGACCTCGCGGAGGACGGAAGCTACGATCTCATCGTGATGGTCGGCTACCAGCACTACGAGGGGCTGGCCGAACACTCCGAGACCTACCCCGATCAGTACTGGATGCTGATCAACGACCACGTCGAAGGCGCCGACAACGTCTCGGGCTGGATCGAGATGAACAACGAGATGTCGTTTCTCGCGGGCGTCGCCGCCGCCACGCTCACCCAGGAGGAGATCGAACACGACGACAGCGCGACCGACCCCGACGAGGCCGTCGTCGGGTTCGCCGGCGGCGAGGACATCGACCTGATCAACGCCTTCGAAGAGTCGTACATCGAGGGCGTGGAGTGGGTCGACGACGGCGTCGACGTGCTCACCGGCTACGGCGGGAGCTTCTCGGACAGCGAAGCGCTGAACGACGTCGCCACCTCCCAGTTCGACGACGGCGCCGACATCGTCTGGCACGCGGCCGCCGCCGCGGGGGCTGGCGCGTTCGCCGCCGCCCAGGACAACGATCGGTTCGCGATGGGCGTCGACAGCGACCAGTCCGTCGCCGACGATCAGTACGCCGACGTCATCCTCGGCTCGGCGATCAAGGCGCTCGACGAGGCGACCTACCAGGTCACCGAGGCCGTCGTCGAGGACGACTGGGACAGCGTCTCCGGCGAGCAAAACCTTAGCATCGAGGAGGAGGAGGGGATCGACTTCGTCGTCGGCCAGGAGTTCGAGGGCGAGTTACCCGACTCCCTCGAGGAGAACATCGAGGAGGCCAAGGAAGCGTACGTCGCCGGCGAGGTCGACCTCACCTGCGGGCCGACGGGTTGCTGAGGCCCCACTCGGAAGCCAATCCATGATCACAGATCCACAGCGACAGCATGACTGCTGACGCACCGCCCGCGGTTCGACTCGAGGAAATCACCAAGACCTTCGGCGACGTCGTCGCGAACGACGCGGTCGACTTCCGGCTCGAGCGGGAGTCGATCCACGCCCTGCTCGGCGAGAACGGCTCGGGGAAGACGACGCTGATGAACGTCCTCTACGGGCTGTACGAGCAGGACGCGGGGACGATCCACGTCGACGGCGAGCCGCGGTCGTTCGACTCGCCACAGGACGCGATGGCCGCCGGGATCGGCATGATCCACCAGCACTTCCAGCTCGTCGAGCCGATGACCGTCCTGCAGAACGTCGTGCTCGGCCACGAGCCGATCGACGGCGGGCTCGTCGACGAGGACGCCGCCCGAGAGGAGATCGAGGCGCTGTGTAATCGCTACGGGTTCGACGTCGACGACCACCTCGAGACGCCCGTCGAGGAGCTCGACCTGGGAACCCGCCAGCGTGTCGAGATCGTCAAGAGCCTCTACCGGGGTGCCGACACCCTAATTCTCGACGAGCCGACCGCGGTGTTGACCCCGCAGGAAGTCGAGGGCCTGCTCGACCTCCTCGAGGAGCTGCGGGCGAGCGGGCGCTCGCTGATCTTCATCTCCCACAAGCTCGAGGAGGTCCTCGCGGCGGCCGACCGGATCACCGTCCTTCGGGACGGCCATGCCGTCGACACCGTCGCCGCGGCCGACACCTCCCGGCAGGAGCTGGCTCGCATGATGGTCGGTCGGGAGGTGTCGTTCGAGCGCCCGGCTCGCGAGGCGGTTCCGGGAGAGCCGGTCCTCGAGACCGAGGAGCTCTCGATCGTCGGCGATCGCGGCCTCGAGCGGGTCAGCGAGATTGACCTCACCGTCAGAGCGCACGAAATTCTGGGGATCGCCGGCGTCCAGGGTAACGGCCAGACGGAGCTGATCGAGGCGCTGACCGGCCACCGCGTTCCGGACGAGGGCCGGGTTCACCTGCGGGGCGAGGAGATAACGGACGTCGGTCGGCGTCAACGACTCGAGGCCGGCATCGCAGCCATTCCCGAGGATCGCAACGCCGAGGGACTGGTCCAGGAGTACGACCTCGTGAAGAACGCGCTGCTTGGGAACCAGACGGTCCCGCCGTACGCGAACGACGGCTGGCTCGACTGGTCGGCCGTCGAGACCCACGCCGAGGAGATCATCGAGGAGTTCGACGTCCACCCGCCGGATCCGACGGCGAGGGCGGGCTCGCTGTCGGGCGGGAACCAGCAGAAGTTCATCGTCGGCCGGGAGATCGGTCACGACCCGGACGTCCTGATCGCCGCCCACCCGACCCGCGGGGTCGACGTCGGCTCGCTCGAGTTCATCCACGACCGCCTGCTCGAGCTCCGCGAGGAGGGGCTCGGGATCGTCCTGATCTCCTCGAAGCTCGACGAGCTCCGCGCGCTGGCTGATCGCATCGTCGTCATGTACGAAGGGGCGTTTATCGACGAGGTCGACCCGATCGAGACGAGCGACGCCGAACTCGGGCTCCTGATGGCCGGCCAGCGCCTCGAGGAGGAGGCCGAACGCGAGACGGGGGACCGGTCGACCCTCGGGGAGACGAGGCCGGAGCCCGACGCGGAGGCGACGGTCGACCGACGGTCGGGGGGTGACCGCGAGCGATGAGCGACGATCCGGGTCGAACTCGGGAAGCGCTGGATCGTGTCGCGGCCCGGCTGCTCGACGCGTCGGTGTACGAGCGGGTCGGTATCGCCGTCGGCTCGACCGGACTAGCGCTGCTGATCGGTCTCGTGGTCGTGGCGGCGGCCGGCCACAACCCGCTGCTGTTCGCCCAGCAGCTGGTCGTGGGCTCGGTCGGGAGCACGGGCGCGTTCACCCGGACGCTGCGCTTTACCACGCTGTTTATTCTGGCGGGCGTCGCCGTCGCCGTCGCCTTTCGGGCTGGCGTCTTCAACATCGGCGTCCAGGGTCAGCTGGTCGTCGGGGGGATCGCCTGCGTGCTCTCGATCCTCTGGCTTGCGCCGTTCGTTCCGAACGGGCCCGTCGGCGGGGCCGGGCTGACGCTCGTCGGCCTATTCGCGGCGGTCGTCGCCGGCGGGCTGTATGCGGCGCTACCGGGCGTGTTGAAGGCCTACTACGGGGCTAACGAGATCATCACGACGATCATGCTCAACTTCATCGCGATCGGGATCGTCGGCTGGGCGGTCGACGGCCCCCTCCGTCCCGACGACGCCCGGTCGGTTCGAACCGAGTACCTGCCGGAGGGCGTCGGCCTCCCCTCGCTCGTGTTTTCGGATCCGAACTTCTCGATCCTCGGGCTGGGGTTGGCGCTGGCCGTCGTTGGCGTTGTCGCCGTCGGGATGACCAGAACGAGCTTCGGCTACGACATGGTCACCAGCGGCTACCAGGCCAGTGCGGCGACGTTCTCCGGCGTCGATCCCCAACGAACGATCGTCGCGACGATGACGCTGTCGGGGATGGTCGCCGGCCTCGTCGGCGCCGTCTTCGCGATCATGATCCAGGGCTACTTCATCGACCCCTCCGGGATCGGCACGTACGGGTTCGACGCGATCGCGGTCAGCCTGCTCGCGGCGAACAACCCCGTCGGCGTCGTTCCCGCGTCGCTGCTGTTCGGCGCGCTCGAGTCCTCGGGCTCACACGTCCAGATCCACAGCGACGTCCCCGTCCAGCTGATCGACGGCATCGTCGGCATCGTCGTGCTGTTCGTCGCCGCGCCGGAGCTGTTCCGGATGCTCGCGAAGCGAACGGGTCTAGGAGGTGAAAAGCGATGAGCCTGGCCACGGGTGCGAGTCGGCGACGGCTCCGGCTCGGCGGGCTCGCGCTGCTTGCGGCCGTCGCGCTCGCCGCGGTGCTCGTCGTCCAGTTCGACGTCCCCCTCGAGCGGATTCTCACGGTTGGCTTTCTCAACCGAACGCTGATGCTGGCGTCGCCGATCGCGCTGGCGGCCGTCGGGGGGCTGTACGCCGAGAAGAGCGGCGTCTTCAACATCGGGCTCGAGGGGTTCATGATCTTCGGGGCGATCACAGCGGCGGCGACGCTGTCGCTGGTCGGCGCCTCGAGCCAGCTTCACGTCTGGCTCGCCATCGTCGTCGCGGTCGGCGTCTCGCTGGTGCTGACCGCGGGCTACGCCGTGCTGTTGATCCGGTACAAGGCCGACCAGATCGTCGCCGGGCTCGCGGTGTGGTTCATCGGCCTGGGCTTCGCCCCCTTCCTCGCGTCGCTGCTGTGGGGCACCGTCCGGAGTCCAGGGTTGGCGAGCATGAACCGATACTCGGTGCCGTACCTCTCGGAGCTGCCCGTCGTCGGGTCGATCCTGTTCAACCAGTCGCCGCTCGTGGTGCTGACACTCGCCGTGGTTATCGCCGCCTGGGTCGTCCTCTACCGCACCCGGTACGGCTACTGGGTCCAGGCCGCCGGCGAGAACCCGACCGCGCTCGACACCGCTGGGATCGACGTCAACCGGGTTCGGTACGCCACCGTACTGTTTTCGGGAGCGATGGCCGGTCTCGGCGGCGCGGTGTTGCTTGCCCACGCAGGAACGTTCATCGGTACCGGCGACACGATGGTCGACGGCCGCGGCTGGATCGCCATCGTCGCCTACCTGTTCGGGAACTACAACCCGATCGGCGCGGCGCTGGCCGCCCTGCTGTTCGGCGGGCTCGAGGGGCTGCAAGTCCAGTTCCAGACGGTCGACATCGCGGTCTCGGGCCGGCTGATGGGGCTGCTGCCCTACGTCGGCGTGATCGTCGTCCTGACCGTCTGGGGAAAGACCCGGATGCCGTCGTCGGTCGGCGAGCCCTACGAGAGCGAGGAGTAGGTCGTGGGCTCCCGGGTGCGGTCGCCCGAGGACGGTGCGCTCGAGTCAAACCGGTTCGATGCATCTCGCACGGAGGGGTCCGCGGTGGCGCAGTCGAACCAAGTAGTTCGGTAAATCGTACCGTCTCAGACGGGGTAGATGTGCACTTAAACTTCAATAGATCCAGTCGTTCGGAGATCGCGGCCCCATCGGTCTGAGAGTCCGACAGCTGCTTTGCCCACTTCTGAAGAAAGACTCTCAGAACGCACAAGAGGCCGCTATAGCTGTTTTTGAGCAGCATATTTATCCCGGATTAGCACCCGAGAACGAGCACTCCAGTTCTGAAATCCCGACCCTAATAGTGTACAGCTGTGGGAGTAGCACCCACATAGGAGATGACCGTGACGGAGTCGACGAGGGGAATCGGAACGACCACTCCGGCTCTCGCTGCTGCCACCATGGGCGTGTTGAATGCCCACATAGACGCCGTATTCGCCGACACCCGTCGAGCGGCGAGGCGATCAACCGTACGTTTTTGATGCTCTACGGGAAACGACTGCTCATGTCACTAGAGGACGACTCACTCGAGTACCACGAGGCCGACCCGCCCGGCAAGATCGCGGTCGAAACGACCAAACCAACCAACACCCAGCGGGAGCTGAGTCTGGCGTACTCGCCCGGGGTCGCGGGCCCGTGTCGCGCGATCGCCGACGATCCCGACGATACCTACCGCTACACCGCCCGCGGGAACCTGGTCGGTGTCGTCTCGAACGGGTCGGCCGTACTGGGGCTGGGCGATATCGGCCCCGAGGCCTCGAAACCCGTCATGGAGGGGAAGGGCGTCCTGTTCAAACGGTTCGCCGATATCGACGTCTTCGACCTCGAGCTCGAGCACGACGATCCCGACGCGTTCATCGAGTCGGTCGCCGGGATGGGGCCGACCTTCGGCGGGATCAACCTGGAGGACATCAAGGCGCCGGAGTGTTTCACCATCGAGCAGCGCCTCCGCGAGCGGATGGACGTTCCGGTCTTCCACGACGACCAGCACGGTACGGCGATCATCAGCGGCGCGGCGCTGTTGAACGCCGCGGCGATCGCCGGCAAGGACCTCGAGGAGCTCGAGGTGGCCTTCGCGGGTGCCGGCGCGGCGGCGATTGCGACCGCCCGATTCTACGTCTCGCTCGGCGTTCGGCGCGACAACATCACGATGGCCGACATCAACGGGATCCTCACGACTGAGCGCGCGGAGTCGGGCGATCTCGATCCCCACAGCCGGGAGTTCGCCCGCGACGTCCCCGCTGGTGGCGTCGCCGAGGCGATGGAAGGCGCCGACGTCTTCGTCGGGCTCTCGGCGGGCGGGATCGTCGACGCGGAGATGGTGCGGTCGATGGCCGCCGATCCGATCATCTTCGCGATGGCCAACCCCGATCCCGAGATCGACTACGAGACGGCGAAGGCGGCCCGCGACGACACGGTCATCATGGCCACCGGGCGCTCGGACTACCCCAACCAGGTCAACAACGTGCTCGGCTTCCCCTTCATCTTCCGCGGCGCGCTCGACGTTCGGGCGACCGAGATCAACGAGGAGATGAAAGTCGCCTGCGCCAGAGCGCNGACGACACGGTCATCATGGCCACCGGGCGCTCGGACTACCCCAACCAGGTCAACAACGTGCTCGGCTTCCCCTTCATCTTCCGGGGCGCGCTCGACGCTCGAGCGACCGAGATCAATGAGCCGATGAAGGTCGCCGCGGCCGAGGCGCTGGCGGAACTCGCCCGCGAAGACGTCCCCGACAGCGTGCGGGAGGCCTACGGCGACCAGCCGCTGCAGTTCGGCTCCGAGTACATCCTGCCGAAGCCGATGGATCCCCGCGTGCTGTTCGAGCTCGCGCCCGCGGTCGCCGAGGCCGCGATGGAGTCGGGGGCCGCTCGCGTCGAGATCGAGCGCGGGCCCTACGTCGAGGAGCTCGAGGCCCGCCTCGGAAAATCCCGCGAGATGACCCGGATCGTCCGGAACAAGGCCAAAAGCGACCCCAAACGGATCGCGCTCGCGGAGGGTCATAACGAGAAGATCATCCGCGCGGCCTACCAGCTCGAGGAGCGGGGCCTCGCCGAACCGGTGTTGATCGGCGACGAGGCCGAGATCGACCGCACCGCGGCGAACCTCGGCCTCGCGTTCGACCCGGAGGTCGTCGACCCCGACGACGGGACGAACGGCGAGTACGCCGAGGCGCTCTACGAGCAGCGAAAGCGCAAGGGCGTCACGCGGCGGGAGGCGACCGAACTCGTCGGCGACAGCAACTACTTCGCCTCGGTGATGGTCCAGCGGGGTGACGTCGCCGGGATGCTGACGGGGCTGACCAACCACTACCCGTCTGCGCTGCGCCCGCCCCTGCAGGTGATCGGCACCGCCGACGATGTCGAGTACGCCGCGGGGGTCTACATGCTCACCTTCAAGAACCGCGTCGTCTTCCTCGCTGACGCGACGGTCAACCAGGATCCCGACGAGGAGACGCTCGCGGAGGTAACCCAACACGCCGCCGACATCGCCAGGCGGTTCGACGTCGAGCCCCGCGCCGCCCTGCTGTCGTACTCCGACTTCGGCAGCGTCGACAACCAGGGCACCCGGAAACCGCGGCAGGCGGCCCGGAAGCTTCGCGAGGATCCAGCGATCGACTTCCCGGTCGATGGCGAGATGCAAGCCGACACGGCCGTCGTCGAGGACCTCCTCGAGGGAACCTTCGAGTTCTCCGACCTCGAGAAGCCGGCGAACGTGCTCGTCCTGCCGAACCTCGAGGCGGGCAACATCGCCTACAAGCTGCTCCAGCGCCTGGGCGGCGCCGAGGCGGTCGGTCCGATGCTCGCCGGCATGGATCGGCCGGTCCACGTCCTCCAGCGCGAGGACGACGTCAGGGACATCGTGAACCTGGGGGCGGTGGCGACGGTCGACGCGCAGGAAGAGGAGTAACTCCGCCGCCGACTGCCTCGACATCGGTTCGCGCCGAATCAGGAACTTGGCTCCGTCACTCCTGCGGGCCGTAGTCCGGACTGATGTCCTCGCGAAGCCGCGCCTCCGCGGAGAGCTGGTGGGCGTGGGTTCCCTCGAGCTCGCAGATCTTCGCGGCCCAGGGGGCGATTCGGGCGGCGCCCTCCTCGGTCGCCTCCTGGTGGGTGAGGATCTTGAGGTAGGTGTTGACCGTGATGCCGCCGCTGTAGCGGGCGACCTCGAGGGTCGGCAGCGAGTGGTTGGTGCCGACGGCCTTGTCGCCGAAGACGACCGGCGAGTGGTCGCCGAGGAACAGCGAGCCGTAGTTGTAGAGGTCGTCGACGACCGAGCGGGGGTCGTCGATCATTACCTGCAGGTGCTCGATCGCGTAGTCGTTGACGACCTCGAGGGCGTCCGACATGGTGTCGGCGACGACGACCTCGCCGTTTTCCTCCCAGCACTCGCGGGCGACATCCTCGGTTCGCAGGTCATGGGCCTGCTCGTCGAACGCCGCGACCGCGTCCTCGGCGACGTCGCGGTCGGTTGAGACGAGGATCGGCCGCGAGTTGGGGTCGTGCTCGGCCTGGGCGAGCAGGTCCGTCGCGACGAGTTCGGGATCGGCAGTCTCGTCGGTCAGGATGAGCACTTCGGAGGGGCCGGCGAGGAAGTCGATACCGACGTGGCCGAACACCTGGCGTTTGGCCTCCGTGGTGAAGACGTTGCCCGGGCCGGTGATCTTGGCGACCTCGGGGACGGTGTCGGTGCCGTAGGCCATCGCGCCGATCGCCTGGGCGCCGCCGATGCTGTAGATCTCGTCGGCGCCGGATCGATCCATCGCGTACAGCTGTGCGGGCTGGATGCTCCCGTCCTCCTGGGGCGGCGCGCAGGTGATGATCCGATCGACGCCGGCGACGTCGGCCGGAACGATTGACATCGCGGGTGCGGCCACGAGCGGGTGACGGCCGCCGGGGACGTACGTTCCCGCGGATTCGACGGGAACGACCCGCTGGCCGAGCTTCACGCCCTCTTCGAACTCCTTCTCGAAGCTCGAAACGTGCTCGCGCTGTTCCTCGTGGAACGCGCGGACGTTCGCGATCGTGTTGTCGATCGTCTCCTTCTCGGCGTCGGTGAGCTCTTCGGCCGCAGCTTCGATCTCGCTCTCGCTCACGCGGAACTCCTCGACCTCGACGCCGTCGAACCGCTCGGTGAACTCGAAGACCGCGTCGTCGCCGCGTTCCTTGACTTCCGAGAGGATGTCGTGTACCGAGTCCGTAACCTCCTGATCGATCTCGATCGAGGCGCTACCTGCCTCCTTGAGATACGCCACTGTATCGGACATGCTATCGAGTCCGAATAACACGACCGTGGTATAAAAAACGTGGGATACGGTCGCAGGAGACGAGCGCTGACTATCGACACGGTAACCGCGTGGGCAAGCAGTTATTCCCCCGGAGCCGCAACTCGAGGGCGATGCACGACGAACGGACGATCATCGTCACCGGCGCGAGCGGTGGTATCGGCCGAGAAATCGCACTCACGCTGCTCGCCGAGGGCGCGAACGTCGCGCTGGCGGCACGCGGCGACGGAATCGAGGAGACGGCGGCGATGGCCGACGCGGGTGAGCGAGCGCTGCCGGTCCGGACCGACGTCACCGACGAGTCTTCGGTCGAGGAGCTGATCGATCGGACGGCGGCTGAGTTCGGCGGAGTCGACGGCATCGTGAACAACGCCGGGATCGCCGGCCCCACGGCGCCGGTCGAGGACGTCGCGGCCGACGACTGGGACCACACGATGGCGGTCAACGCGAAGGGACCGTTCCTGCTCGTGAAACACGCCGCGCCGCTGCTCGCCGAGAGCGACCGCGCGAGCATCGTCAACATCTCCTCGATCAGCGGGAAGCGCCCGCTCGAGGACCGCACTCCCTACGTGGCCTCGAAGATGGCCGTGATCGGGCTCACCCGCACCCTCGCGTTCGAGCTCGGCGACGACGACGTGACGGTGAACGCCGTCTGTCCGGGCGCAACGTCGGGGCCGCGCATCGACGACGTAATCGAGAAGCAAGCCGAGCGACGCGACCTCTCCTACGACGAGGCCAAGCGCGTCGTGTTCACCGACGACGCGGCGCTGGGTGAACTCGTCGAGCCCGAGGACGTCGCCGAGACCGTCTCGTTCCTGCTGGGTCCCGAAGCGCGACGGATCACGGGCCAGGATATCAACGTCGACGCGGGTACGGCCTGGTACTGAGCCGACGCGGTGCTCACGTCTCCGGCTCCGGCTGCTCTCGGTAGGCGTCCGCCAGCGGCTCGATGTCCTCGAGCAGTTCGGTCTGTTTCGTCAGCGAACTGATCGCGTACCGATCGCCGTCCTCGCCGTAGTCGACGACGTAGTACGGCGTGTAGACGAGCTCGAGTCGGTCGAGCGACGTTTCCGGGCGTTTGACCGGGCGGTACTTCCGGTTGATGTAGCCGAACAGCCAGTCGTCCCACGTCTCCTCGGCCTCGCGCTCGTCGACCGAGACGGGAACGATCCGACCGTCGGGAGCCGTTCGCGTCTCGATCTCGGGAATCGTGACGTCGACCTCGCCCGCCCGGCCGGTCGCGGCGTCGATCCCCGCGACGAATTTGACCGTCTTCTCGCCGCGGCCGATCCGATCGAAGACGACCGTCGTGTACGCGAGGTAGTCCGGGTAATACAGCGTGGTCACCCGCGGCTCGGCTCCGCCGCGACCGAGCACCGACTCGAGCTTCGAGCGGAGAAACGTCGTGAACGTCAGCCGATCGGTTCGTCCGGCGGCGTCGGACGGCTCGAGTCGTGGTTCGAAACACGGGAGTTCCATTACACGGGAACAGCCGCGACGATCACTTAGCTGTTGGCGTCTCGAGGTCGCGTCCTCGAGACCGGAGAGCGGCCGAGACTGCGGGTCAGTCGTCGCTCTCGACGCGACCGCCGTCGGAGAGCTCGGTGGTGCCCCGGAAGACCTCGTTGCGGTCCTCGACGGCCATCGGCTCGGTGAACTTGCTGCCGAGGTACGTCGAGACGCAGCTCACGATGAAGCCGATCCCGCTCGAGGCGTAGGGGTTCTCGCTGTAGGGGAAGAGGCTGAAGCCGGCGATCGAGTCGTACAGCCCCATCTGCGGCCCGAGGTGGATCACGGCGTACACCGCGAAGCCGGCGACGAAGCCGATGATCGCAGCCTTCTTCGAGGTGGACTCGTCGAGGCTCCCGACGAAGTACGGACCGCTGTAGGCGGAGATGATCCCGCCGATCCCGATCCACATGAACACCGACAGGTACTGCGGCGGCGTCATCACGGCGGCGACCGCGACGATCGTAACGACGACGGTCGCGACCCGCGAGATGAGCAGCGCCCGCTGGTTCACGGCGGGACTCGAGGGGTCGCCGCCCTTCCAGGGGACGTACGTCTTGCGGTAGAGGTCGTTCGCGAAGATCTGGGCGACCGAGATAATGAGCCCGTCGGCCGTCGAGATGATCGCGCTGAGGATCGCGACCCCGAGGAAGGCGGCGAGAACTGCGGGCAGCGTTTCGATAAACAGCACGGGAATGATCGCGTCCGGATCCGTGATCTCGATCCCCTGGGCCGCGCCCAGCACGCCGCCGAGGAACATCAGCGGCAGCGTCATACCCGCGACCGCCGCGACGAGGAAGAACTTCTTCATGTACTGGGTTCCCTTGATCGCGAAGAACTTGTTCCCGAGGTGGGGCTGGGCGGTGAAGCCGATGTGGCCGACGAACAGCAGGAAAATCACCCACCAGTTCGCGAAGATCGGGTTGTCAGAATCGGTGTGGGTGTCCCACTGCTGGCTCGAGTCCAGGTTCGCGTTGACGGCCGAGACGCCGCCGTCGAACCCCCAGCCGGTGAGAAACATCGCGAAGATCAGGATCGTGATCCCGACCATAATCGCCCCCTGAACGGCGTCGGTGATGATGTCGGCGTGGCTGCCGCCGAGGGTCAGGTACAACAACAGCATCCCGGCCGCCGCCCAGATGCCGACCGTGTAGTCGAGTCCGAGGATCGTGTCGAACATCCAGCCGGCGGCGACGATCTGGGACATGACGTAAAACAGCAAGAAGAGGGCGACGAGCGACGCCATCAGTCGAAGCACCGGGCTCTTGAACCGATCGCCCAGGAAATCCGGGATGGACTGGGAGCCGGCCTCGTCGCCGACCTTCTTCGTGATTCGGGCGACGAGCATGATCCCGAGGTAGGCGCCGATCGGATAGATCAGCGCGTAGTAGCCCGCCTTGAATCCCATGTCGTAGGCCATTCCGGGGATCCCCATGAACGTCGAGCCGCTGGCGACGGTCGCCGCATACGCGAACCCGAGCGCGAGGAAGCCGAACCCGCCTCGAGCCGTCGCGTAGTCGTCCTGCGTTCCCGTTCGCTTCCATCCCCAGTAGCCCAGGCCGGCGATGACGACGAGGTAGAACGCCAGGAAGAGCCAGCCGTAGGTGATCACGGCATCGGTCGTCGGCATCAGTGCTCACCCTCCGCGGTCGCTCGCTTTTCGCTGCGTTGCTCGATCAGGTCCTCGATCTTCCACACCCACACCGCCACGATCAGGAAGTACAGGACTGTCGTCACTAGTAGTACCTGCATCACGTTCATTGCTATCACTACAACTCATTGGAAGCTACCGAACTGATAAATATAACGATCTTCTGTGATTCGTGTTCGGTTGGGAACACCACTCAACCCGATCGGGCTACCGACTCGCCATGCTCAGTTCGATCGCGTTCGCCGCGCCGGTGACGATCTCGGGGAGCTCCTCGGTGAACCGGTCGTCGCTGAGCCGGTTCTCCGGACCGGAGACGACGATCGAGCCGAGCAGCTCGCCGTCGTTGACGACGGGGCTCGCCACCGCACGGAAGCCCTCGAAGGTCTCGCCGTCGTTGAGCGCGTACCCCCGATCGCGAACCGTCTCGAGCTCCGCCAGCAACTCGTCGGGATCCGAGACGGTCGTCTCGGTCCGCTCCTCGAGTGGCGTCTCGGTGACGATCTCCCTGACCCGATCCTCGGGGAGGTGTGCGAGGATCGCCTTCCCGGCCGCGATGTTATGCAGCGGGACGCGCTTGCCGATCTCGCCGTAGGGCTGGACCGCGCGATCACCCATCGCCTTCTCGAGGTAGACGCCCTTGCCGTACTCCTCGACCATCACCCAGGCGATCTCGCCGGTCTCCTCGGCCATCTGCTCGAGAGAAGGGCTGGCGACGTCGGCCAGCACCATCCGGCTTTTCGCCTGCACGCCGTAGTGAAGACACTTTAGCCCAACACGGTAGCTGCCCTCGTCTTTGATGAGGAACTCGTGTTCGGCCAGCGTCGCGAGATGGTCGTGGGCGGTGCTCTTGGCGATATCGAGTTCCTCGGCGACCGCCGTCGCACCGCCCCCCTCGAGGCGGTGAACTGCGTCGAGGACGTCGAACAGCGTCGCCGCCGATTTGACCGTCCGTGTCGATTCGTTCGTCATACCCGTCGTATGGGAGTGCGTCACATAAGTCGAGTGATCGCCCCCGTATCGGAACGTGTATCCGCGATCGCTGAACGGTGGTTCGGTCGGAGCCGGCGACGTGGTCAGCTCGTCCGTCCCGGAGACACTATCCGTTCGCAGTCGCCGGACGTACCGTCGACTCCGTGTTTCATCACGATCGATGAATAGTGGGAAATACTCACGGACATGAGGTCTGCAAAATAGGGTTTCTCGACAGTATTTACAAAAGTATGCTCGTAACAGGACTTTCGTTCGTGGTCCTCGAACGATACCGATCGACCGAACTCCACGTACGCTTAAGTGTTCGTCCCCGTACGAGAATCCATGCACGATTCCGACAGTGTCTGGGAGTTCGCGATCGCCGATCGAATCGCGTTCGGAAACGGGTCGGTCGAGGAACTCGGCGCCAGGCTCGCGGGCCGATCGGTCTCGACTCTCCTGCTCGTTACCGACGAGGGGCTCCTCGAGGCGGGCGTGGTCGACGCGGTTCGGGAGTCGATTCCGACGGCGATCGAGGTCTCCGTGTTCGACGGCGTCGAGCCCGACCCCGATCTCGAGGTGTACGAGGCGGCCCTCGAGGCCGCCGACGCTGCCGAACCCGACGCCGTCGTCGGCGTCGGCGGCGGAAGTTCGATCGACGTGGCGAAAGTCACCGGTTCGCTCGCCGGTACCGATCGAGAGCTGCTCGAGTACGTCGCACCGCCGATCGGCGACGGCGCGTCCGTGCCCGAGAGCGGGACGACCGTGGTCGCGGTGCCGACGACCGCCGGCACGGGCTCGGAGAGCTCGCCCGCTGCAGTCGTCTCCCTGCCCGAGCGGGAACTCAAGGTCGGGATCTCGAGTCGACACCTCTACCCCGACCTCGCGGTGGTCGACCCGCTATTGACCGCGTCGCTCCCGCCCGCGGTGACCGCGGCCTCCGGAATGGACGCGCTGACCCACGCCATCGAGTCCTACACGACCCGCCGGTACGACGCGAAGCCGGAACCCGATCATCCCGACGAGCGCCCCGACTACGGCGGGCGAACGGAGCTGACCGACCTGTACGCCGAGAAGGCGATCGAACTCATTGGGTCGAACCTGCGGCGGGCGGTCAACAACGGGAACGACCTCGAGGCGCGACGCAATATGGCGCTGGGCAGTCTGCTCGCCGGCGTGGCGTTCACCAACGCCGGGCTCGGCGCGACCCACGCGCTGGCCTACCCCGTCGCCGGCGAGAACCACACGCCCCACGGCGTCACCGTCGCTGCGCTCCTACCCGCGGTGATGCGGTACAACGCGTCGACGGCGTTCGACCGCTACCGGACGATCGCCCAGCTCCTGGGGGAGAACCTCGAGGGGGTCAGCGACCGCGAGGCCGGTGACCGAGCCGCGGCGGCCGTCGAGGCGCTGGCGGACGATGTCGGCATCCCCTCGGGACTGCGGGACCTCGGCGTCGAGGAGGGCGACGTTCCGCGACTGGCCGAGAAAACCGAGGAGATTCAGCGGCTGCTGGTCGGCAACCCGCGGCGGGTCGATCGGGAGGCGCTCGAGGAAATCCTCGAGAGCGCGTACTGACTACGCCTTCGAACCGCAATGCCGATACTTCGTCGCCGATGCCGCCGCTGATCTGTCCGAATATTCCGGACGATCTCTCTTCCATGTGAGGTGTTGACTCGGACACCAATGATATCGCTACGTCAGTAGGCGAATATTACCCGAGAGATTCGCGTTTTCGGCCGAAGCTGTGTCGGATCTCGACGTATTGGCCATATCGTCCGGAATATTCGGACAGGGAGTCGTCCACCGGATACAGAACGCTTATTGACTCGAGCGGGCCAGAGTCGGCCAATGACAGCCGACGTGCCGCTGACGACCGTCGCCAGGGCGTTCGAAATACTCGAGTACATCCGCGAGGAGGGCGGGGCCAGCGTGAGCGAGCTGACCGACGCGCTCGACGTGCCGAAGAGTACGGTCCACGACTACGTGACGACGCTGACCCGACTCGGATATCTGACGAACGACGGCGGGAAGTACGATCTCAGCCTCGCGTTTCTCACCCACGGAACGTACGCGAAAAACGACGTCGCCTACGCGGATCGCGTCGAGCCCGCCCTCGAAGAACTTGCCGACGAGACGGGCGAGATCGTCTGGTACATCGTCGAGGAGGGCGGCCGGGGCGTCTACGCCGGACGAGGGATCGGACGCGACGCGCTCCAGCCCTACGCCTCGATCGGCACGCGAAGCGCCCTCCACACTATCGCGGGCGGGAAGGCGATCCTCACTGCGTTGCCAGATGACCGGGTCGACGAGATCGTCGCCGAGCACGGGCTCGAGCGCCACACCGAGCGAACGATCACGACCCGCGAGGAGCTCGAGGAGGCCCGCGAGCGGATCGCGGAACGGGGGTACGCGCTCAACGACGGCGAGAACATCGACGGCTGGCGCGCCGTCGCCAGCCCGGTCGTCCTCGAGAACGGGCTGTACGGCGCGATCGCGGTCGCCGGTCCGAGAAACCGGCTCCGCGGGGAGTACTTCGAGGAGACGCTGCCCGAACTGGCGGCCGGGACCGCAAACGAGGTCCAACTACGGCTTCGAAGCGAGCTAGGAACGACGTTCTCCGAGTGAGCGAACCGACAGTTTTCCAGGTAAATAGGGTAGGTTCGCTTAGGTGAGCGGTATGACCACCGAGGCCACGAGGACGAGGATCAGCCCGGAGACGGACATGATCGTCGCGACGACGGAGTACGTCTTGAACGTCTCGGCCTGAGTGATGCCCGCGATCTTGCTGACGGTCCAGAACCCGCTGTCGTTGTACCACGGCGCGATCATCCCGCCGAAGCCGACGGCCATCATCATGTAGACGGGGTGTGCCGCGAGATCACCCGTTAGCGGCGCCATCATGGCCGCGCCGGTGAGGATCGCGACGGTGCCCGACCCTTGGGCGACGCGGATCACGGCCGCGACGAGCCAGCCGGCGAACAGCAGCGGCAGGCCGAACTCGACGAGGCCGTCTGCGATGTACTGACCGACGCCGGCGATCTCGAGCATCGCGCCGAACGTCCCGCCGGCCGCGGTGATCGCGATGATGTTCCCCCCCGATTTGATCGACTCGGTCAGCTCGTCGCTGAACAGCGAGCGATCCCCGTCCATCTCCATTCGGAAGAACGTGAACGCCGAGAGCATCGCGGCCGCGGTCAGCGCGAAGTTCGGATCGCCGAGGAACGCCGCGAGGTCGGCGACGAACGATCCCTCTCCCAGGAGGGCGTCGGTGATCGTCGCGGACGCGATGAAGACGACCGGAACGGCGATCGGAAGCGAGGACTCGAACAGTCCGGGGAGCTGGTCGATCGGCGTCTCGGCCTTCTCCTTGAGGCTCTCCGGGGAGGAGCCCATCGCCTCCCGGAGCGGGAAGTCCTCGCGGTTGTGGAGGAACCGTCCGTAGACGATCCCGCCGAGCAGCGACGTCGGCAGCGCGAGCCCGATCCCGACGAGCAGCGCGAGCCCGACGTCGACGTCGAGTTCGGCAGACATCGCGAGCGGACCGGGCGTCGGTGGTACGAGCATGTGCGTCGCCAGCGCTCCGGCACACAGCACCGAGATGTACAGCGAGAACTTCACGCCCGTCCTGGCTTTCATCGATCGCCCGAGCGGCGCGAGGAGAAAGAACACGTTGTCGAAGAAGACCGGGATCGACAGCACGTAGCTGCTGCCCATTAGCGCCCACTCGGACTGGTCCTCGCCGGTGAGCGACCGGAAGGCGCGGACGATCCGTTCGGCCGCGCCGCTGTCCATCAACGTTTTCCCGATAATCGCAGCCATCAGGATCGGGATCCCGATCGAGACCATCACGTCACCGAACGACTCGGCGACCTGTGCGGGAACCGCGTCGAACGCGATCTGTGGCGTCACCACCCCGATCGCCATCGCCGCGATGATCAACCCGACGAACGCCGGCAGTTTCACCCACACTAGCAGTACCACCGCGATAACCAACCCGATAACGAACGGTATAAGCGGGTTTGAGAGTACCATGCACGAGGAACATCAGATCAGGGGTACTTATTGATTAACATAATAGATAGCACATATGATCGGAGAACGCAACGTCTTGCGTTCGAATCGTAATTTACTTGCAGTAATGTGTCGTCCGTTGACTCATGACAGTTGTCGCCGCGGTCGACAGCGGAACGGGAGCGAAGGCGGTCGTGCAAGCGGCCGCGAGGCTGGCCGATCAATCCAACACACCGCTGCACGTGCTCTCCGTCTACGAGCACTCGGAACACGAACATCTCCTCAATCAAGCCCTCGATGCGGGAGAATCCCTCTCGAAGGAAGAGCGGGCGAGGATCGCCACCACGGCCGCCGAAAACGCCGCGGCCGACCTCACCCGCGAGTTCGAAGCCGTCGGCCGCCGCGGCAATCCCGCGGCGGAGATCCTCGAGCATGCGAGCGACGTCGACGCGGCGTACATCGTCATCGGCGGCCGACAGCGCTCCCGCGTCGGCAAGGCGCTGTTCGGCAGCGTCACGCAGTCGGTGCTCCTCGAGGCCGACCGTCCGGTGCTCGTCGTCCCCGAGGAGCCAAAAGAGAGCTGATCGGTCAGTTCTCCTCGAGTCCGTACGGGTCCGACGGCAGCCGTCCGTCCTCGAACGACAGGGGCTCGAGCGGGCCGACCTCGACGTCCTCGCGGGCGGCGAGCTCGCGGGCGACGGGTTCGGAGACGACCAGCGAGTCGGGCTCCATCGTGCTCGGGATTCTGGCGGCCCGAAGCTTTTCCGGAGCAGCGATTCCGGTCGTCGAACAGGCGACGACGAACGCGGTCGCGTCGTCGGGAACGACGAAGGGGATCTTCGCCCGGTCCGTCTCGCCGCTCGTGACGATGTTGACGTACGTGTCCTCGAAGTCGATGGCCGCGACGTACTCTCGGTGAACGAAGTCCGCGAGCCCGACGCCCAGGGCGTTGCCGTGGGAGGGGTCGGTCAGCGAGCGAACGTACACCCGGGTAATCGACGGCGACTCGGGTTCGTCCTCGCCGTGGAAGGAGTACCGCCCGAGAACGTTCGTGTCCATCCCGGTTCCCGACTTCTCCTTCCCGGCCTCGTCAACGACGAGCAGGTCGAGGTCGTCGACGGGAAGCTGTGGGAAGTACCCCCGCGCCTTCTCGAGCAACTCGGGCTCGCGCTCGGGAATCTCGGCGGCGGGCACGCCCTCGATGTGGGCCGCGCGGTCGGCGGCGTTCTCGAGCAGGGCGATGCCGCCGACGATCGGCGTCTCCTCGAGCAAGATTCCCGCCCGATCCTGGATCACGTCGGCGAACTCGGTCGCGATCGCCGCGTTGTGCAGCGACTCGGCCCCGCGGTGTTTGCCGAGGCCGATAACCGCGATCTTCGAGAGGCCGCTCTCGACGGCCCCGTTGAAGTCGGTGTGGACCTTCACGCGGTTGGCCAGCAGGACGGCGTCGGCTGCGAGGGCGTCCTCGGCGGCGTACACCGGTCGTCCCAGCGCGTCCTCGCCGACGGCCTCGACGGCCATCGACGAGCGGATCTCACAGCCCATTCGCTCGGGCGTGACGCCCAGTGCCTCGAGGGTCTCGCGTTGGCCCTCGGCGGTTGCACCGCCGTGGCTCCCCATCGCGGGGATGATAAACGGCTCGAGGTCCCGATCCTGTAGCTCGTCGACGGTGGCGGCAAGCGTCGCGGGCATATCGTGGATCCCGCGGCTGCCGGCCGTGACGGCGACCTCCGCACCCGCCGGAAGCGAGTCGAACGCGTCGATCTCGTTCACCGCGGCCCTGGCGGCGGCCTCGACGTCGTCGACGGCCTCGAGCTCCCGCTTGCGGCGGGCGACGGCAAACTTCGGGAGATCCGCGACGGTGTGGTCGTTGGTCGCCCGCAGGACGTCGGCGTCGGGGAACTCGAGGTTCATCCCTCACCCCTCGGTGGTACTTTGCCCCGTTCGCGTCGTCGCTCGGCCATCTCCGCGGCGACCTCGACCGCGTCGATCAGGCTCGCCTCGCTGGCGATCCCCTCGCCCGCGATGTCGAAGGCGGTGCCGTGGTCGACGCTCGTGCGCACGATCGGCAGTCCGATCGTGACGTTGACCCCGGAGACGGCGTCGTCGCTCGAGAAGCCCAGCGTCTTGATGGGGATGTGGCCCTGATCGTGGTACATCGAGACGACGCAGTCGTAGTCCCCGCGGGCGGCCTGGACGTAGACGGTGTCGGGCGACTCGGGACCGTGGACGTCGATTCCCTCTTCCGTGGCGCGTTCGACGGCGGGGCGGATCTCCGCGTCGTCTTCCTTGCCCAGCAGGCCCCCGTCGCTGGCGTGGGGGTTGAGCCCGGCGACGGCGATCGTCGGCTCCTCGATGCCGAGGTCGCGCAGCCCCTCGTCGGTGACCCGGATCGTCTCGAGAACGTTCTCCGTCGTCACCAGGTCGCAGGCCTCCCGCAGCGGGACGTGCGTGCTGACGTGGGTGACGACGAGGTCGTCCTCGACGAGCATCATCGAGTAGTTCTCGGTGTCGGTGTAGTCCGCGAGCATCCCGGTGTGGCCGGCGTACTCGCTGCCGGCCAGCCGGGTCGACTGTTTGTTGATCGGCGCGGTCGCGATCGCGTCGACCTCGCCCTCAACGGCGAGTTCGATCGCGCGTTCGATATACCCGAGGCTGGCCTCGCCATAGTCCTCGCGGACGACGCCGTACTCGAGGTCGTCGACGGCGTCGAGATCCAGCACTGGAATCGCGTCCTCGGCGAACGTCGCGTCGGCGACCGTGTCGACGGCCTCGATCTCGAGGTCGGCGCCCGAGACGTCGACGCCGGCACGGACTACGCTCGCGTCGCCGACGACGATCGGGTTCGCGCGCTCGCACAGTGCCGGGTAAGCGGCAGCGATGATCTCGCTTCCGATGCCGGCGGGGTCGCCCATCGTTACAGCGACGACTGGTCGCTCACTCTCGCTCATCGACTCGATCAAGGAAGTTCAGACAGTTAACGATACTCCTCCGGTCACCGAACCCGCCTGCTTTCGTCACGATCGGGGTTCCCGCCGCTGGACCGTCTCCGATCACGCCCTCCGGAATGCCGTCGACGACCGCCTCGCCGGTGAGATCGATCGCACTGGCGGAAAGCTCCTCGAGAGCGGCCCGGGCGATCGCCCCGCCCGTCAGCAGCAGTCCCTTGGGCGGAACACTTCTAGTGGCCTCCGCGGCCGCGACCCCCAGCGCCCGCGCAACCCTCGGGCCCGCGTCGATGCCGTGCTCGGCTGCGGCCTCACTCGCGCGGTCTACGTTGGTCCGCGAGGTCGCCCCCGTGAGGACCGCTCGTCCATATTCCCGACGGATCGACTCGAGGTCCGCTGCGGCGTTTCGGCCCGTTTCGCGGGGATTCGCGACAGCCGCGGCGGGGTCGAGTTCGATGATCGTCCTGTCGGAAACGGCGGCGAGTTGCTCGAGCGTGCGGTCGTTGACGCTGCCGACGATCCCGAGTGCGCCCTCACCCTCGGGGTTCGCCTCTGGTGGCGACCGCGACGAGTCCGGTACCGCAACTGCACTCGCCAGTCCGCCGCTGCCGACGTAGAGGACCTCGCGATCGCAGCGTCGGGCGCCCGCCGCGATCGCCTCGAGGTGGCGGTCGTGGACCGCGTCGCAGACGACGATCGCCGGGCTGTCGCGTTCTCGGTCGGCGAGGGCCGACGCGACGGCATCCGGTCCCTCGAGGATCGTCTCCAGGGAGAGGATCGCGACGTCGTACTCGGAACTCTCGAACAGCGCTGGAAGGTCAGAGTCGGTGCCGTAGCCGGCGTCCTCGAGCGGTCGTCCGTCGACGAGGTGGCGCCCGTTCGCCGTCACGCGGCCGGTTCCGGGGAAGGCGGGCGCGACGATCGCCAGCTCCGCTCCGGTCGCCTCGAGGGCGGCGTCGACCTCCCTGACAACGTTTCCACGCAGCGTGGAGTCGACCTTCTTGTAGACCACCTCGGGAACGGGGCCGCGCTCGAGGAACGACGAAACGGCTGCAGCCGCAGTTTCGGGCTCGAGGTCGCGGCTGTCGAGGTCGACCGCGAGGACGTCCGCATCACTCGAGGACGGTCGATCGGTGTCGTCGGCGTTCGGATCCGTGACGACGACCCGAACGGCACAGCCCCGGGCGGCGAACCCGTGGCCGGTGTCCATCGCGCCCGTGAAGTCGTCGGCGAGGACGAGTACGCTGCTCATGGCCACGTCTCTCGACCCTGCGTACAAAACGGTTCACCTCTCGACCGACGGACGCTCAGTGGTTCGGTAGCTGAATCATCGGTTTGTATTTCTTTTCAGAGTGGTTGTTCACAGTTAGGGGAATATACAGCATGATAGTGGAGTCGGAGAGGTTCGCGTTCGATCGGCCGTTCACCGTCTGAAATCGGCTGGCTGCAACGTCATCTCGTCGAAGGGAGGGACCGATCTCCGCTCGAGTCCTCCGAGGACAGTATCCGAGTTCTGGGAGGTTAGAGCATCACAGAAGCCGGGTCTCCTGTGAGCGGCCGATCGATCGCTTCGCTGTCGAATCCACGGCGACATTCGAACTCTACACAAGACTATAACCACAGATAACATACGTGTTCTGCTATCTTGGCGGAGGGATCGGGATCCGATCGTTAATCGTCGGCTGTCGCCACCGAATCGAGCGCCGAGGACGGAACCGTTCCGTCGTCGTTCCACCCGCGGGCCTCGTAGTACTCCGAGATGGCCGCCTCGAGGTCGGGAAGCTCGTACGGCAGTCGGTCGTCCTCTCTGTCGAAGCCGCGCTGGTTGTTGAAGTGGCGCTCGAGTTCGACCGTTCGCGCGCCGATCTCGAGGAGGTCCTCGTGGTCGGCGTCGAACAGCGCCTCGAGACGCTCGTCGGTGACGTAGCCGCTGCCGAACGCACAGACGATCCCCGTATCCCGGAACGCGGCTTCGTTCTCCCCTTCGACGAGGGCCTCGGCCTTGCCGAGGGTTCCCTCGGGATCGATGCGACCGCCGTACTCCGCGGACATCACGCGGGACTCGTACATGTGATCGCCGCCGCGGTTCGCGACGGCGTAGGAGAGGCCCTGGCCGTTGAGCACGCGGCCGTCGTGTGCGGCCAGCTCGAGGCCTTTGACGGCGTAGCTGTCGACGCCCAGCTCGTCGTGGCAGCGCTCGACGCCCTCGGCGAGCAGGTCGCCGATCCCCTCCCGGTAGGCGATCCGTTCGGTCACGTCGTGGGCGAGCTCCACGTTGCCGAACTCGTCCTCGCTCGCCAGGTAGGCCGCGACGGTGACGCCCGCGGAGATGGTATCCATCCCGAGGGTGTCACAGAGGTCGTTGCTCTTCATCACGTCGACGATGTCGCCGACGCCCTGCATGGAGCCGAACGCGTAGACCGTCTCGAACTCCGGACCCTCCGTCTCGAGCCCGCTCTCCTCGTCCCGGGTTGGCAGTTTGCAGGCGTACGCACAGGCCGAACAGGCGCCTTTCTTATACTTCTTCTCCTCGACGGCGTCGCCGCCGATCGCGTCGGCGTGTTCGAACTCGTACTCCGCGAAGTACCGGGTCGGCAGCGAGAACGCCTCGTTGATCATCTCGGTGTTGCCGGTCGTCCCCTGTCGGCGCATCAGGTCCTCGGACTGGGCCGCCTCGCTGTGGACGTCCATCTCCGGGGGGTTCGGAATCTCGACCGACGGGGTCGACTCGCCCTCGAACGTAACGCACTTGACGTTCTTCGAGCCCAACACCGCGCCCAGCCCGCCGCGGCCGAACGCGCGGTGATCGTACGTCATCACCGAGGCGAACCGCACCTGATTCTCGCCCGCAGGTCCGACGACGACGCAGTGTTCGGGGCCGAGCCCGTGGTGCTCTTCGACGTAGTCCGAGGTTTCCCGCACCGTCGCCCCCTCGAGTTCCGGCACCGCCTCGAACTCGACACGCGGGCGAGACGCCGTCTCGCCGCCCGACGAGTGTGACTCGTCGACACCGTCGGTCACGTGGACGGCCAGCAGCTCGTCGCTCTCGCCGGCGACCTCGAGGACGCTGATCCCCGTGTCGACGAAGTTTCGCGAGAGGTAGCCGCCGGCGTTCGTCGAGACGAGCCCGTCGGTCAGCGGCGACAGCCCCGTCATGTTCATTCGGCCGGTGAACGACATCTGCGACTGCTGGAGGGGACCAGTCGAGAGGTAGAGTCGGTTCTCCGGCCCGAACGGATCCGCCTCGAACGGGATACGGTCGTGAGCCAGCGCCGTCGCGACGGCCCGACCGCCGACGCAGCTCTCGAGATGGTCGTCGATACTCGTCTCGGTCGCGGTTCGCTCGCCGACGTCGATGGTCAGCAGTGGCCCTTTCGCACGAAGCATAGGTGAGTAATCACGAATGAGCGGCTTAACTCTTCCAGGCTAAGTCCCCGTCCTCACGGAGCAACGCAGACCGAAGGTCGAGTAGCGTGAACGAGAGCAAAGCTCTCGTTCGCACATCAGAACGCTTCGCGTTCTGAGGACGCAGTAGGGCGGGGATACAGCCGTCACCCAGCCGAATCAAAACGTTCAACTCTAGACACGACTAACCCGCTGGTAGTGGTCGAGGAAGCGTTCAAATACGCTGCCGAGCCCGAGGACACCACTACTGCCAAGAGTGCGTGGAGCGCGATTCAAACCTGTCGTGAAGTATACAACCACGCGCTCACACAAGAGTACAAACCCGCTCCAGACTACGACAAGCCATCGTACACCGCAATGCAGAACAAACTGCCACAGTGGAAGCGCGAGTGGTCTGAATGGAGCAGTGTGTACTCGAAATGCCTGCAAATGGCAGTGAGACGCATCAAGCACTCGGAGACCATCCTCGGCAAACTGAAGGAACGTGGATTCGACGTTGGTGAACTCAAGTGGAAAAGCCCGCGAGACTATCGTAGCATCACGTACAACCAGTCTGGCTTTGACGTGGATAGTCACACGGGTCGGACTAACCACGCTACGGTCGAACTCTCCAAGATAGGCACGTTCCATTTGACGTTTCACCGACCACTCCCAGACGACGCCGACATCAAGGAAGTCATCCTGAAAAAGCAGAAAACAGGTGACTGGACGGTTAGCATCATGGTCGAATACGGTGCTGACTATCCAGAGAACCCTACTGTCGAAGACATCGACGTTGAAGACACCGTGGGTATTGACCTCGGCATCACCACGTTCATTCACGACTCGGACGGACGAGCGTTCAAACCGTTAGACGAAGAAGATGACCGTGAACGCATCGAGAAACGCCACCAAGCCGTTTCTCGCAAAGAACACGAGTCGAACAACTGGAACAAGGCCCGCCAACGCTTAGCGCGAGCATACGAGCGGTTGTCGAACAAGCGCAAAGCGTACCGCGAGGCGCTCGCCAATGCGTATACGAAACGATACGACGCCGTGTTCCTCGAAGACTTGAACGTTGGCAGTATGATGCAGCAGAACGGGAACAGTCGGAACATCGCGTCGATGTCGTGGTATGAGACACTGCAAACGTTCCAACGGTTGGGTGAGAAGAACGGCTGTCACGTTGTACTTGTTCCACCAGAGGGAACGACGAAGCGGTGCGTGCAGTGTGGTTGTGAGTCGGGGAAACCGTTGTGGGTGCGAGAGCACTCGTGCCCGTCGTGCGGGTTCACGACTGACCGTGACCAGAACGCTGCGCTGGAGGTACAGCGTCTTGGATTGCTTGAACTGGGAGTGGTGGAAGATGAATCGGGATTAGGTCAGGAACTGGCCGAATCAACGCCTGCTGAGACTGGCACCGCTGCGGGGTCACGCTCTAGCTCGTTTAGAGACGTGATTCCTGCAAGTGCCGTCGTTGACACAGGAAGCCCCACCCTCAAGGAACGAGCGGCAGTAGCCGCGAGTGAGTAGGGTGGGGTAGTTCACGCGTTCGCCGGCGTTCCGTGGTGGAACGGTTTCCCTCATCCATTCCTTCAGAAGACTTTCATGGTGGTGGTAATCTCTGAGGGTATGGAGTCGCTCAGCAGACGACAACTGCTTGGCGTGCTGGGCGCCAGCGCCGCGGGACTCGCCGGGGGTGGCTACTGGTACGTCCGCAGCTCCGATACACCGGACTGTCCGGCGTTCCTCGAGCCGGACCGGGAGTTCCGGGAGTCGCTGTCCAAGACCTGGTCGGAACCGGTCGTCGACGACGGGACGATCTTCGTCGGTGGCGGGGCCGGGATCGTACAGATGAGTTCCGGGTCCCGGATGTTTCGGCTGCTCGCGCTCGAGCCCAGCGGGGAGCCGAAGTGGGTCGCTAGGCAGGAACTCGAAGGCGGGATCGGTCGCCCCCAACCGACCGACGACCGCGTGTTCGCCTCGACCGGCGCGAACACGCTGCTCGCGTTCGACCGCGAGACCGGAGAGCTCGAGTGGGAGTTCGACGCGGGCGGCAACGTCGAGGGACACATGGGCGTCGTGACGCTCGTCCGCGACGACACCGTCGTCGCCTCGGTCACCGATCCGGATCACGACGAGCTCGAGGGCTCGAACGCCGTCGTCGGCGTCTCGGCGAGCGAGGGCGAACTCCGGTGGGCGACCGAACTCGACGCGCCGGTCTCGAACGGGCTCGCGTTGCTCGAGGGGACGGTCGTCGTCGCCACGCGGGCGGGAACGCTGACCGGCGTGGACCCCGAGACGGGCGATCGGGTGTGGGAGGAAGATCTCGAGGGAAGCGTCGACTGGACTGGCAGACCGGTCTCGTTCGCCGGGAGCGGGTGGATCCCCCGGGAAGACGGAACGGTGGTCGGATTCGATCCGGCATTGGGAACGATCCGCGACCGCCTCGCGGGCGACCGGGTGGACGGCGAACGCGAGGACGAGAACGACGGGTTCGTCCGGGCGATGCAGGGGTCCGACGACGCGCTGTACGTCGGCGATCTGGACGGCGGCGTGATCGCGTACGACGCCGCTGGGTCCGAACGCTGGCGCTACGAGGGTCCCGAGCGTATCGCCGCGCTCGAGGCGGGAGCCGACGCCGTTGGCGCCCTCGACCAGCGCGGCGTCTACACCGAACTCGAGCCGGAAACGGGGGACGCGTCTCGAGCGTTCCTGCTCGTCGACGTCCGAGACGACGACCGGTGCGGCCACGTCCCTTCCGAGAGACGTTTCAGCGGGTTCGCCACGATCCGGCACACGCTCGTAGTCACCGGTCGGATCGCGTTCGGAGCGGGGACGTATCGACTCCCACCGACCCGATGAGCCCGGAACAGGACCGTAAATAACAAGAAACTAACTCCGCGAACGACAAGCAAACCGGAATTTACTCTTGGAGTATCGTGCTCGAGACATTTCACGCCTCCATTTTTCGGGTTGGATTCGATTGATATATAGAGGTCCCGCTCTTGGCTGATAATTACTGTATAACAAATAGACTATAAAATATTCCTACTAGTACGATGACGGAGAAACCCAACGGTCGACGACGGTTCCTCGCTGCCTCGAGTGTGACGGCGCTCGCGGCTATGGCCGGCTGCGTAGACCAGATGAACTCCGCGCTCTCAAACGGTGACGACGGGGACGGAGACGGAGAGGGCAACGGCGACGATTCGAACGGTACCGGAACGGACACCGAAGACGGCGTCGAACCTCCCGAACTCGCACTCGAGACGGAGTACGATAGCCGCAAGGAGTACGGACAGCCCGGCGAGGGGCTCGACGACTTCGAGGAGTTCGACGACTGGGACGTCGTTGACGGATCGGCCGAACCCGACGAGGAGACGTACTTCGACGGCTCCCAGAGTCTCAGGCTGACGGCCGAAGACGGCGGAAACGCCGTCGTCGAAACGGAGTTCGAGACGATGGATATGAGCGATCTCGATCTCTCGGTGGCCGTCCGGACGTCGACACCGGGCAACGTCGCGATCGAGATCCAGATCCAGGACATCTACGGCGGGTACGCCAGCCACCAGCTTCGATCGGTCACGTATCGGACGTCGGACGTCGGCTGGTTCCGGACCTGTCCCGGCTTCTTCGAGCAGAGCTCGACACCGCTCGAGCGCGATGCCGTCGACACCGTTCAGATCATCGTCCACAACACCGGAGACGCGGAGGTCTGGGTCGACGACCTTCGCACCCACGAGAAACCCGAAGCGGGATACGTGATGCTCTGTTGGGACGACGGCTTCGACGACTTCTACGACGTGGCGAGCCCGCTGCACGACGAGTACGGCGTCAACGCCGTCCAGGCCGCCGTCCGACAGTGGACCAGAGACCAGCGCGAGGGAATCATGACGGTCGACCAGCTCAAGGAGCGCCAGGACGCCGGCGACCAGATCGTCGCCCACGGGACCCATACCGAGTTCTCGGACCTCAGCGACGAGGATCTCGACGACGCACTGCGCACGGACAAGAACTGGGCCGTCCAGGAGGAGTTCGAGGGCGGTCACTACCTGGTCTTCCCGCACAACGACTTCGACGATCGGGTGCTCGATATCGTCTCGAACTACTACTACGCGGGCGGGTTCAACCAGGCCGGCGACGCCAACCTCACCGGCGTCACCGGCTTCGATCCGCTGGTGATGCCTCGAACGATCGGCCACGATCTGGAGATCGCAAAGCGGTGTGTCGACCTCGCAGCGCAGCACCGTCAGTGTACGATTCTGAACTTCCACGCCTTCGATCAGGACAACACGATGTCCGAATCGGCGTACGAGGACCTGCTCGAGCACATCGACGAGAAGGGCGACGACGTCGAAGTGATCGACTTCGACGATCTCTGGACGATGCGCCGGGACGGGCACTGAGCGAACGCGCGACGAAGGTCGCAAGACTCAATACCGAAACCGAGCGTTCCCCGTCGTGGACTATCGCTCGACGGTGACGGCTGCGATCGACGACCTCCGGAGCGACGGGCGCGAGAAGATTCTGCTCGCCGTCGCGTTCGGCTGGTTCCTGTCGATCAGCGTTCGGATGATCTACCCGACGCTGTTGCCTCACATCCGTGATTCGTACGGGCTCACGCTTACGACCGCCGGCTTCCTCCTGACGGTGCTGTGGATCGCGTACGCGTTCGGACAGCTCCCCGGCGGTATCCTCGCCGACTGGGCGGGAGAACGCGTTCTGCTGATCGCCAGCTCCGTGCTCGCGGCGACGATGCTCGCGCTCGTCGTCCTCGCGAATTCGGCGGTCGTCCTCTTCGCTGCCACGGCCCTGTTCGGCGCCGGAACTGCCCTGTACGGCGTCTCCCGGTTTACGATTCTCGACAAAGTTTATCCCGACCAGCTCGGCACGGCGACGGGTGCGACGATGGCCGCCGGCGACGTCGGCAACGCGGTGATGCCACCGCTCGCCGGGGTCCTCGCCGTCACGGTCGGCTGGCAGTATGGGTTCGGGTTCGCCGTACCCCTCTTTCTCGTCGCCGCGGTCGGGCTCTGGTGGACGCTTCCGAACCAGTCGACCGCGGCGGCACCGCTGCGCGAGCAGTTCTCGCTCGAGGACATCGCCCCGACGCTGTCACAGCCGGTGGTGCTTCGCGGAACCCTGTTGCTCGTGCTGTGGGGAGTGATCATCCAGGCGTTCATGGGGTTTTACCCGACGTACCTGATCGACGAGCGCGGGTTCTCGGCGCAGACGGCGGCCGCCCTGTTCGGCTTTTTCTTCGCGCTCGGGATCCTGTTGAAGCCGATCGCGGGCCGCGCCTACGACAGTCTCGGCGTCCGGGTCCCGCTGCTGGTGGTCGTCAGTTCAGCCGGGCTAGCCCTCCTCGTACTTCCGTTCGTCGGAACCCTCTGGGCGTTCGTCCTCGTGACCGTGTTCGCGAGCAGCCTCCTCGGGTTCGAGACGGTCGTGATCTCCGATCTCACGCAGCGCCTACCCGACGGAACGCAGGGAACGAATCTGGGGGCGCTTCGAACCGTCTACCTCGCGATCGGTGCGGCGAGTCCGGTCGTCTTCGGTGCGATCGCCGACCGCGGCTACTTCGACGAGGCGTTCCTCGGTATCGGCGCCCTCGCCGGTGTGATCTTCCTCATTGTGTTCGTCTCGATCAAGTACTAACTGCCGATCGTCCCGTCCCACGTTGACACCTCTCAAAACACGGTTTCGCAAGTGAGTAGTGGTGACGCAGCTCGAAATAACACTTTATGCCTGCAGTTCCTTTATCCATACATGAGGACAAAGCCCTATCTTCCAGGCACTCCTGATGTAGAATCGTACGAACCGCTTCTCCAGCGTCAGACCGCGCTGCTCGCCTTCGTCATCGCGTTTACGCTCCTCGTCACGACCGGTCTCGCGCTCGACGTCTACTTCGGCTACTGAGACGTTGCGGGCCGTTCGCGGCTGAGAATGGCAACGATTGCCTCTCTCTCTTTGCTCTTTCCTACCGCTTTCGGCGATTTCGGTCCCATCTTCGGCCGAACGTCGTCGTTCGCTCTCGAGCGCCGTAGCGACGCCTCGGTCCTCGAGCGATCGCGCCGAAAGCCGGCCTCGAGCGGTCACTCCGCGTCATCGAGGATCGCGTCGAGATCGAAGTGGCCGTCGGGGCCGCCCCCGTCCTCGCCGCGGGCCGGTAGCGCGGAGACGTCGAACGTGTAGGCGCCGGTGGCAGAATCGGCCGCGAAGGCGAACCCGCGAGCCTCGTTGTAGTAGGCCGACCAGCAGTAGGGGTCGACGTTGTCGATCCCGTCGTCCGTGGCGTACCGTTCGGTCGGCGTCGGGTCGCAGGGGTCGGTGATGTTGGCGACCCACATTCCCTGGGTGTAGCCGCCGTCGACCAACAGGACCTCGCCGCGGTCGTAGATCACGTCGTGGAAGTGAGTCGTCCAGACGCCCTGGCCCTCCTCCTGTTCGCGGGCGTCCGGCGAGCCCATGAACGCGATCGGCTTCGGGTCCTCGAGGCTCCCCTCGCCCCAGCCGATGTCGAAGACGTGTTTCCCGCCCGGGATCGTATCGAACACCTCGTCACCCATGATCGCGAGGTCGCGATTCGGTTCGGGGTGAATCTGGTGAGCCAGCTCGAATCCGGGCTCGCCGACGGTCTCGTAGTCGGGCTGGTCGTCATAGTCGAAAAAGCCCAGCTGCGTCGGGTTCAACGGGTCAGAGATGTCGAACGTGGCGTAGCCGACGTTGTCCCCGAAGATGTAGGCGGCGTGGAGCGCGTCGCGAACGGTGTCGACCTCCATGTCGTGGCAGTAGCCGTCCGGGCCGAAGTGGGCCTCCACGGTCGGATCCGTGTGGTCGCTGAAATCGACCGCGAGAATTCCCGGCTCGTCGGGCTGTTTGTCGACCAGGTACAGCACCGTCTCCTCGGGGTGGTCGGTGAGCTTGTGGACGCCCGTGTACGGCGTCTCGAGGGTGGCGACGACCTCGGGTTCGGTCGGCGTCCCAACCTCGCAGCCGAAGTCGACGACCTCGATCCCCTCGAGCCCCTCGGTGTCGGCGACGGGATCGTCGAGCGGTCCCTCGTCGTCGGCTTCGAGCGACCGAATATAGATTCCCTCGCGATTGGGATCGAACTTGATATCGTTCGAGCGAGTCAGGTCGTTCGGCGGGCCGATCTCGTGGACGAGTTCCGGGTTCTCGAGCTCCGAGAGGTCGTACAGCGAGCTCATCACGTTCCCGTCTTCCGGGAAGCTGCTGATCGCGCCCCACGTTCCGTCCGGGCTGACGTGGCCGAAGGTGTAAGTGACGTGGTCCGGATTTCCTCCCGGCGGGAGCGCCTGTCCGAGCTTGTCGAGTCGGCCGCGCGTCCGACCGCCGTTCCGATTCGTCTCCGAGTCCTCGGCTGCCGCGCCCTGGGCGAGTCCCGTCGTTGCGATACCGGCAGCGCCGAGCCGTCGTACGAACGTCCGTCGTGGTGTGTCGACCATCGATCCAGTTCGTTGAACCGAACCGACGGCCGGTAAATCGCGACGTCCGGTTTCATCCTATGAAGGAAGCCGGAACAGTAATCCGATGCTAGTAGTTAACTCATGACAGCTTTGCAACTTCCGAAACAGGGGACCCCTCTTCGAACTGAGACGGTTTCCCGTTCGCTCGAGACCCGATCCCACCAACTCCGTCGACTGAGTAGATTAATGTGCTAACACACCCCATATACAAGGGATGGACCCCGGGGAGTTCGTTCGCGCGACGCGGCGGGACCGCACCCGCGCCGAGTTCGCCCGCCGGGTGGACGCACAGGCCGACGCGCTTCGCGAGGCGTTCGCGGCGGGCGCGTTCGAGGGCGGATTCCGCCTCGGTCTCGAGCTCGAGGGATACGCCGTCGATGTCGAGGGACGACTCGCGGCCGTGCCCGAGTCGGCGTTCGACGGCGTTTGCGAGCGCGAGCTCGGCCGACACAACGCCGAGGTGAACACGCCGGTCTCGCGGTTCGATTCGGTGGGGCTTGACGCGCAGGTGGAAGAGCTCGCCGACCGCGTCGACGCAGTCGAGCGGACGTGCGAACGCGAGGACCTGCGGTTCGTCGCCGACGGGATGTGGACGATCCCGCCGTCGGAGGGCGCTCGAGCCTATCTGAGCGCGATTACCGAGGGTTCGGACGGGAACCGCGTTCCGGCCAACATCGCACCCAAGCCGCGCTACTACGCGCTCGACGCCGATATCACCGCTCACGGCCCGGTCGAACTCGACGTCCCGGGCTGTCGGCGGTCGTTCCCGACGATCCTCGTCGAATCGCTTGCCGCCTCGATGCAGGTCCACCTCCAGGTGCCGACTCCGCGCTTTCTCGACTCCTTCAACGCCGCGTTGCGTACGGCGGGGCCCGTGCTCGCCCTGGCGGCGAACGCACCGTTCCTGCCGCCGGAGCTGTACGACGATCCCGAGGCCACCCTCGAGGGGCCGGTCGAGCTCCGCGTTCCGGTGTTCGAGTCGATGAACGTCCGCGACCCGGGGAAGGTCCGGT
The DNA here is from genome assembly GCF_000337675.1 of Natronococcus amylolyticus DSM 10524. Lineage (GTDB taxonomy): Archaea > Halobacteriota > Halobacteria > Halobacteriales > Natrialbaceae > Natronococcus > Natronococcus amylolyticus. The sequence goes on from NZ_AOIB01000031.1 coordinate 233,135, forward strand.
TCCCCCGCGACCTCGAGACGCCCGCTGACGCGATCGATCGGATCGTCGCGGACCGCCCGTGTGTCCCCGCGCTGCGCGAGTGGGTTCTCGAGGAGCCCCGCGAGGGGTTCGCCGACGACTACTGGGAGCTGTTGCACAAGCAGGGCACCTGCTGGCGGTGGATCCGGCCAATTCTCGGACCCGATGGTCCTCGCCTCGAGTACCGACCGCTCGCGGCCCAACCCACCGTTGCGGACGTGATCGGCCTCCAGGTGCTGGTCGTCGGCCTCATCCACGGTATCGTCGCGACCGACCACCCCGTCGCGACGCTCCCCTGGACGGCCGCCCGCGAGTCGTTCTACGCGGCCGTCGAGGACGGGTTCGAGGGCGACCTCGAGTGGGTCACCCACGACGGAACCCGAACCGGCGAACCGGCCGAGATCTACGAGGACCTGTTCGCGCTGGCTCGGCGCGGGCTCGACGACCGCGGCCTCGAGTCCACGCGTGTCGACGCTCTGCTCGACCCGATCGAGGCCCGGTGGGAGGCCCGGACGGCCCCGAGCGCGTGGAAACGCCGCGAGGTTCGACGCCGGCTCGATGACGGGGAGATGTTCGAGAGCGCCGTCGCGGGAATGCAACGGACGTATATCCGACGGGCGACGGCCGGCGAGCCGTTTGCCGACTGGCTCGAGTGAACCGACCGACACCGGTTCCGCGACGGGACCCCGGAGTACTTACGTCTGGGACGTCATCGTCCGAGTAACCGAAAGAGGCGCTGTCCTTGGCACAGTCGGGAACAGTGTAACGCCAAGGACGTGAATTCTCACGTCACCGGCCGTTTCGTTCCTCCGACCGCAGCCGTTCGGGCTCCGGGACTGTTCGATGGGACTGCTATGATCGGGTCTACCAATGGAAATCGAAATTGCAACGATTGGCGGATACGAGGAAGTCGGCCGACAGATGACCGCGGTTCGCGCCGGCGACGACATCGTGATCTTCGACATGGGACTGAACCTCTCGAAGGTCCTCATTCACGACAATCTCCGGACCGAGGGGATGCACAGTCTGGATCTGATCGACATGGGCGCGATCCCCGACGATCGAGTCATGAGCGACCTCGAGGGCGACGTTCAGGCGATCGTCCCGAGCCACGGCCACCTGGATCACATCGGCGCCATCTCCAAACTGGCCCACCGGTACGACGCACCGGTCGTGGCGACGCCGTTTACCTGCGAACTGGTCCGGGAGGAGGTCGAGGACGAGCAGAAGTTCGGCTTCGACAACGACATCGTCGAGATGGACGCCGGCGGAACGATGTCGATCGGCGATCACGGCTGCGAACTCGAGTTCGTCAACGTCACTCACTCGATCGTCCAGGCGATCAACCCCGTGCTTCACACGCCCGAGGGAGCGATCGTCTACGGACTGGACAAGCGCATGGACCACACGCCCGTCATCGGTGACCCGATCGACATGGAGCGGTTCCGCGAGATCGGTCGCGAGGGCAACGGCGTGCTGTGTTACATCGAGGACTGTACGAACGCGAGCAANGGTGACCCGATCGACATGGAGCGGTTCCGCGAGATCGGTCGCGAGGGCAACGGCGTGCTGTGTTACATCGAGGACTGTACGAACGCGAGCAAGAAGGGCCGCACCCCCAGCGAGAAGGTCGCCCGGGAACACCTTCGGGACGTCCTCTACAGCGTAGAGGACTACAACGGGGGGATCATCGCCTCGACGTTCTCGAGTCACATCGCCCGGGTCAAATCCATCATCGAGTTCGCGCGGGAGATCGGCCGGCAGCCAATCTTGCTCGGCCGGTCGATGGAACAGTACTCCAGCACCGCGACGCAGGTCGGTATCGACTTCCCGTCGGACGTCGAGATGGTCGGCTACCGCCGGTCCATCGACCAGACCCTCGAGCGGATCATGAACGACGGGAAAGGCAACTTCCTGCCCGTCGTGACGGGCCACCAGGGCGAGCCTCGAGCGCTACTCACCCGGATGGCCCGCGGCGAGACCCCCTACGAGCTGGACGAGGGTGACAAGGTCGTCTTCTCCGCTCGCGTGATTCCGGAGCCGACCAACGAGGGCCAGCGTTACCAGGCCGAGAAGCTGCTGGGTATGCAGGGCGCCCGTGTCTACGACGACGTCCACGTCTCGGGTCACCTCTGCCAGGAAGGTCACTACGAGATGCTCGACGCGCTCCAGCCCCAGCACATCATCCCCGCCCACCAGGACCTGAAAGGGTTCTCCGGCTACGTCGACCTCTGCGAGAGTGAGGGGTACAGAATGGGCCGCGACCTGCACGTGACCCGTAACGGGAACATCATCGAGTTGGTGTAGGCGCGGTTTCGTTCTCGAAAGCGACAGAACTGTCGAACCGGTTCTGAACGCACCTCTGTGTACGGAAAGCAGAGTGCAGATGATCGGCTCGCTGAGGACGTGTCTCAGTTACTCAAACGGTCCGAACAGCTCGAGAAGCGTGCTCGAAAGCCGTCGAAGGACCGGTGGTGACCGGTCGTTTACCGACTCACAGGAGATCTCCCCGGAACGAAGACCGACGAGATTCAGTGAAAAAACGGCTCGATAGGCTCTCACCGGCTGTCGGCGGTTAGAACCCGATTGCCTGTCCATCCCGTCGAGGTTCGGAACCTCCGATCAGGACGCCGTCGTCGGTACGATAGATGAGCTGGGCGCCACCGTAGTGGTTCGCGTCTGGTTCGAAGTACTCCTCCTCGGTGATCACGTCGTGGCCTCGTTCGCGAAGATCGTCGATCGTCGCTTCCGGGAGCCGCGAGGTCTCGAGGGTGACCTCGTGGTCCTCGATGAACCGGAACCGCGGGGCGTCGATCGCGGCCTGCGGGTTGAGCCCGGAGTCGACGAGATTCGTGACGACCTGGACGTGGCCCTGGGGCTGAGTATCTCCGCCCATTACGCCGAACGAGGCGCGGAACTCGCCGTCCTCGGCGAGCATGGCGGGAACCAGGGTGTGGAACGGACGCTTTCCCGGCTCGAGCGCGTTCGGGTCGTTCGGGTCCAGGCTGAACGAGGAGCCGCGGTTTTGCAGCGGGAAGCCGCCGACGACGATCCCGCTCGCAAACGGCCAGAAACCGCTGTTGATCAGCGAGACGGCGTTGCCGTCGCCGTCGACGACCGTCAGGTAGACGGTGTCGCTGTGACGATCTGCCCGAGGTTCGTACGTGCCGACGTTCGGGCCGATCTCGCCGGCGCGCTGACGTCCGTACTCCGGCGAGAGCATCGTTTCGAGGGGAATATCGTACGCCTCGGGATCGGTGACGAACTCCTCGGTGTCGGCGAAGGCGATCTTCATCGCCTCGATCTGGCGGTGGAGCCGCTCGGGGTCGGTGGGATCGACCGCGAGGTCGAACTCCTCGAGGACGTTCAGCGCCTGCAGGGCGGCGACGCCCTGCGTGTTCGGCGGGTGTTCGAGGACCTCCATCCCGCGATACTCGGCGCTGATGGGGTCGTCCCACGTGCTCTCGTGGTTCTCGAGGTCCGACAGCTCGAGGACGCCGCCGTGGTCTTGGACGGCTTCGACGATCTCGGCGCCGAACTCGCCCCCATATACCGTCTCGATCCCCTCGCTCGCGATGCGCTCGAGCGAGTCCGCGAAGTCGGGATTTGTGAACAGCTGCTCCGGGCTCGGAACCTCGCCGTCGATCAGGAACGTCTCGCTGAAGCTCTCGAACTCCTCGACGCGGGGTGCGGCGGCCTCCCATTGCGAGGCGACGTACTCGGTGACTGGGACGCCGTCCCGGGCGTACTCGATGGTCGGCTCGAGCAGCGTTTCGAACGCGAGGGTCCCGTAGCGTTCGGAGAGTTCGTGGAACCCGTCCAGCGCACCGGGGACGGTTACCGGCAGTCCACCCTCGGTCGGGACGACCGGTTCGCCGTCCTCGGTGGCGTCGGTCCGCTCGCAGTAGGTGTCGATGTCTGCTGCCTCGGGCGCTCGGCCGCTTCCGTTGAGCGCCTCGTACTCCCCGTCGAAGTGAGTGAGCGCGAACATATCGCCCGCGATGCTGGTCATGTGTGGTTCGACGAGGTTCAACGCAACCGCGGTCCCGACCGCGGCGTCGGCCGCGTTTCCGCCGTCCTCGAGGATCTGCGTGCCGACCTGGGCTGCGATCGGGTGGCTCGTCGCGACCATCCCGTTCGTCGACATCGTGGCCGATCGGCGGCCGATGAACTGCCAGGGGTAGTCGAACTCGGTTTCGGCACCGGTGCCGGCGCCGTCGTCAACCGCTTCGGGATCGGTCGCTGGGTCGTGACCGTCCGTCCGCGCACTCGCGTGGCCGACGGTAACTGCACTCGTCGCAGCGGCCGTCAACCCGACTCGTCGCATAAACGTGCGTCTGTTTGACACACCAATTGAATATCATAGATGGCACAATAAAAACTAACCTTGAATCATCACTCTTGATGTCAATCCAAGAGATACTCTAAGCAAAGACGCACCTGAGAGAGGGACATCGGTTACGCAGGTCGAAGCCGCCCGACACAGTTCCGACAGTACGTGTAGGAGGGATCATTCTCGGTCTCGCAGGTCGGGCAGACTCCCGGTGCGGGCGGTCGGGGCTCGACCGTCCGCTCGTTGGCCTGGCCCCAGTACTCCACGCCCGCGGGGTGGTAGCCGCCGGACGCAAGCCCGTCGAGGGAGTCCTCGCCGTCGCCGGATTCGGGAGCGGTGTCGTCGTTGTCGGCGTCTCGCTGGCGGACCAGAAGCCTGGCCCACCACGCACCGAGCAGGATGACCACCACTGCGATGATGATGGCGTCCATGGTATGTCTGGACGTACCTCATGAGAGTACTTAGCACATTTTGCGTCGAGCGTGACTGTCCCTACGAGCGTTTCGTAGCCGAGACCGACGTTTCGGACGCTGCTGACGACGGAGGTTTATGACGGTACCGACTGAACCAGGAGGCATGGCCTCCCACGTTCTGGTTCCCATCGACGACTCCGATCGGTCGACCGAGGCCCTCGAGTTCGCGCTCGAGGAGTATCCGTCGGCTCGATTCACCACCCTCCACGTAGTCGACCCCAGCGAGATCTACGCGGCGACCGGGCTCGAGACCGGATCGCTGTCGAACTACGAACGGATCCGTGACGAGCACGAAACGCAGGCGGAGAACCTGCTCGAAACCGCACGCAGACGGGCCGCAGACGCCGGCGTCGAACTCGAGACCGAGTACGTCATCGGCGACATCTCCGAGACGATCGTCGACTACGTCGAGGACCACGGCGTGGATCATATCGTACTCGGCAGCCACGGCCGAACCGGTGCGAGTCGAATCCTGCTGGGCAGTATCGCCGAGTCGGTCGCCCGGCGATCGCCGGTACCGGTGACGATCGTTCGGTGAACGGACGGTTCGGATCGTGACAACTGTTTCACGTCCGTTCGGCCGACGGAGCGGCGGTCGTCTCACCGATCTGTGAAGACAGTCCGTCGCAGGGTACCGTTCCTCGAGCGCCCCGACAGGGGCAAAGGTGTGCTCTCGTTGCTCGACTCGTTCGGCCTCGTGGACCGGGTCGCCGCAACCGGGCAACTATCACCTGTTCGACCGGCGACACGACCGCCTGGCCCGATCGTTTCGAGTCGAAAAGAGTCTATTCGCCCGGTAATTATGATCGCTCTCCCCAGACGCCCAACGTATGTTGTCGTCAACGCGCCGAAAGCTACTCGCGGCGAGCGGCGGAGCACTCGCCGTTAGCGGGATTCTCGGATCGGTCGGAACGGCCGCCACAACCGAGAGCGACGAACCGGACGTCGAGTCCGAAGACGGCTGGCCCTCGAGCAGAGGAGCACCGAACAACAACGCCTACTTCCCCGATCGGTCCGGGCCCGAGGCGCCCGTCGCGGTCGACTGGGAACGCGACCGCGGCGGTCCGATCGCGGTTCGGGACGGAACGGTGTACCAGACGACCGACGAGGAAGTCCACGCCCTGGACGCGGAGGACGGGTCGACACTGTGGGAGAGCGACGCCGTCGGCGCGTCCGGGACGCCGGCGATCGACTCCGGGAGCCTCTACGTCGGCGGCGATTCGCTGACCGCGCTGGACGCCGACGACGGAACCGTTCGCTGGCAGGCCGACCTCGAGGACGGGGAGGAGCTCACGCCGCCGAACGTCTCCGACGGGGACGCGTACACCCTCTCCGAGACGGCGCTGTACGCGTTCGATTCGGACGGCTCCAAGCGCTGGAGCTTCGAGGCCGAGGAGGAGTTTTACACGAACGGCGCCCCGCCCGTCGCCGACGGGGCGGTGTTCGCGTGCAGCGAGTCGTACGTCTTCGCGCGCGACCTCGAGGACGGCACCGAGCGCTGGACGACCGAGATTCCCGACGAGATGGTAGGGATCGTCGGCCACGACCCGATCGTCGCAGGCCAGGGCTACGTCGCCGTCGCCATGGACGACGGCGAGGGGCCGTACCCCAGCGACGTCGTCCTGTACGACACCGAAACCGGCGAGGAAGGGGAGCGGTACGAGGGCAACGTTCCCGCGACCATCACCGAGGATCGCGTCTACACCAACCCGACGTACGACGCGGCCGGCTTCGATCGCGAAACGGGCGGACAGGTGTGGGAGCCCGACCAGCCGGTCAAACAGGCCCAGCAGCCGGTCGTCGGCGAAGACGGGATCTACGTCGGCATCGACGGCACTCAGGAGGACCCCGACGAGGAGGACGAGCACGGCCTGTTCGTGTTCGACGAGGATGGCGCCGTGAAGTGGTCCGTCGTCCCGGACGATGAGAACGGGGTACCTCGACTGGATGCGACCCTCGTCGAGGGAACCGTCTACGGACGAGGCGGCGATCGACTGCTCGCGATCCGCTCGGAGGCCGAACTCGAGGATCGTGAGGACGACGACGAAAAAGACGGCGAGGAAGGCGAAGAAGAGGACGAGCCAGAGGAGGAATCGGAAAGCGACGAGGATGACGACGGAGCGGAAGAGCCGGACGAAGAGGCTGACGACGGAGAAGAAGACGAGGAGGAAGCCGAGGGAGAGGGAACGGAGGACGACGCGAGCGACGACTCCCCCACGGACGAAACCGACGACGCGAGCGACGATGGCACGGGGGACGACGATGCCGACGACGACGATGATGACGACGGCGACCCCGAAGCCGAGGACGACGCCGAGGGCACGCCCGGCTTCACGACTGGCGCCGGGATCGCCGGCGGCGTGCTCGGCCTCGAGTGGCTACGCCGACGTGCGAGCCCCGAGGAACGACAGGACTGACGGCCACCTGGTACCCTCGATCAGGCCGTTTGTCTGGTCACAGAACTCCGAGCCGAGGCCGCAGCTTCAGCCTTTCAAGGACGCCGGACCACAGTTATCGTCGCTCTCTTCGCTGTGGAGTTCCTTTCATGCCGGATGTTAAGCGAGGAGTATCTCGAGCAGCGAACGGTCGTACGTAGCTGACCGGCACCCTTTATTCACTATCCCACCGGTATATTTTTTATCTATGAACATCCATTGTTTTCATGGACCGGAGAAAGTTCCTAATTGGTGCAACGGGTGCAGCAGCCGTGGTGGCCGGCTGTAGCGACAACGACGAGAACGGTGACGATGACGCGCCCGAGGACGACGGCGCAGCGGACGAAGACGACACGACGGACACCGACGACAGCGACGACGTCGGCAACGAGATGGACGATGCCGACGACGAGAACGGGAACGACGGAAACGAAACGGAGAACGACGGCAACGAGACCGACGACGAGTACGATAGCGAAGAGGCCGACGACGAGGACGAGTTCGGTGGCGAAGAGGCCGACGACGAGGACGAAACCGACGACGAAGACGAAGAAACCGACTCGGAGGAGGACGACAGCGATGACGGCGATGGCGACGACGAGGAGGATGACGACGACAGCGACGACGAGGAAACCGAAGAACTCGATCCGGACGACTACGAGGACGAAATCGCCAACGACAGCCCGCTCGAGGTTGCGGAGTTCGGGGCCGAAGGTGGCTGTGAACTGACCGCAAGGATCACCCGACCCGAGGACGAGACCGCCGAAATTCAGTACGACTTCGTCGTCTACTACGGTGACGAGATCCTCTCGGAGTCCCGGAACAACGAGTACGAACTCGACGGCGACGACTCGAGTCACGAGCTAACTGCCGTACTGGAGGGGTGTGACGAGGCGACCCACTACGGGTTCGAACTTCACGGCTACGAGGCGATCGACCGCGACGCTGACAACGACGTCGACGGATACGTCAGCATGGAGGGTGGAACGGACAACGTCTTCTCGATCCAGTCTCACGCGTTCGACGGACAGAACTGTCAGGTCGAGGTCGACGTGTACAACGAGACGGCCGACGAGATCACGGGCTTCGTCTGGGTCGGTCTTCGAGGCGACCGTGACGAGCAAACCGAAAGCACCGAGATCGATCTCGAGGCCGGCGACAGCGAGACGATCACGTTCGGCGCACAGAACTGCGGCGAGGTTCGTGCGTACGAGCTTCGCGGCGACGTCCTCGATCAGTAAGGGCTCCTCGGAACGGAATCCCGTCGACCCGATGCACACCGGACTACAAATATGCGAGGCGAGTATCTCGGCTTCGGAACGAGACTCGAGATTCGACGGTCGGACGGATTTCGGTCGCCGAACGTATTCGTCGGTGGCGTCGTGCCGCTGTTGTACGGTGTGAGTGGACCGGACCACACCCGAATACCAGAACTCGAAAATCCGAGAGTTGGGTTGGAGGAGTAGGGTAGCCGGAGATGCATGCGAACGACAGAGCGTCAGCGGCGGGACCCTCCGGCTGATTTCTATCAGAGAGAGGAGATAAATACGTTCTCTACCGTGAGTACGTGGTAGCGGCAGGTTCAGTGTCCCTATCAGCCTCGAAACGAACGCGACACGGGTGAACTCCGACGCTTCCGCTACTGGTGCCAAGAACCCCCGTCTCAGTATGAACCATTTATGTGGTAGTCGGAGAATGCAATAATCAATAATGGATGGCTCAGACTCCGACCAGGGGGGTGAGATCCCGAAGCGACTCTCTGCGACCGAGCTTCCGATGGGGTGGCAATACGATCCGGACTGGACGTGGGGGACGGTCGATGCCGTAGTGTACCACGAATCGCTCTTCGACGTTCTCGAGGGCACTACCGAAGTGAGTTACGTCGTCGAAATTCGGGAGTCGAAGCTTCTCCTTCGGCGGATACGTCGGGACGGCGACAACGACGTCGTCGATCGGCTGGATCGAACGAACGAACCCGCGGCTCTCGAGTCGCTGCTCGAGAGTGTCGAGATGTAGCGTCACCGAAAAGGGCTGAGGGCCGGACCGGAGTCCGCGTACTATGGCTGTCGAGCGTATTCCGTCGGCCAGTATCGACTCCGGAGCGGCTCGATAAATACTTTCTGGTGGCTATAGAATGAATAGAACTGGCGGCCCCGTTGCCGAGTGTCAGCTGGTGCGTCGTCGAGTTCGTCTCGAAACGTCGCCTCGGTGTTCAGTGAACACACGGCTCGAGAACAGACGCGAGGGTGGCGAAACCGACCGGGATCGGAATCCTCGACCGGTACGTACGAACCGACCTCGAGCAAGCCCACCACGACTCTCGAGTGCCGGGACGCGGCGATAGCAACAGGCATCCCACCGGTGGTACCGATCTGCCAATTGACAGTCGGACACTCTACCGTAAATACTTTCGTCAGACATAGTGTCGGTCGATAACAATTGGTCTCGGAGAATCGCCGTTCAAGGCGGTGGGGCGATCCAGTCGAGAAGCGAGCTACTCCTCAAACTCGCCGTCGACGTCGGTCGGGACGGTGAACCGCTCCTGGTGTGTGGCAAACACCGCTTTGCCGTCGCCTCGTTGCTCGGCGCAAGCCATGTTCCGGTACTGTTCTGGCTCGACACCTCGAGTGGATGGCCCTCCGGGATCGCGTCGCCGGTGGTGAGGCCGTCGTCGGAGCGCATCCCGACCTTCGAGCGCTTCGCTGACGGGATCCATTCCACTGAGTACCGGTGTTGGGAACGGTCGGATTTCCTTCCAGTTCCCTCGCTGTGGGCGAAAGCACGACAGTCCGGCGTGAGGCCAGTAGTAAGCAACCACTACTGTCGTCGACGGTTCAGAATCATGGTCAAGGAATATGAGAGAGGACGGTGGATGGGAGTGCAATGACTGAGACACGAAGTTTCGATCGGTGTAGCCCGGCCGAGCGCACGACGAAACGAGAGCTCACGACGGACGTGGTGTACACGGTCGCGGACGTCTCGAATACGGATCCGGTCGACCTCCCACCACTCTACGACGTGATCGACACCGACGCGCTGAACGACCTCGTCGCCGGAAGCCACGACGGTGCGCTTCGGACGATCTCCTTCCAGTACTGCGGCTACACCGTCACGGTTACCGGCGACGGCGATATCAGCGTGGCCTCGACCGCTTGACATCGTCGTTCTGCCCGTACCCCGCCTGACACGAGGGACAATCGCGCGTTCACGAGGGATCGACTCCGGTCGACTCGCACACCAGGATCCAGCCGTCGCTCCTGACCTTGAGGAGGTAGTCCACGTAGCGAAACTCGACGACTCCCGCTCCCCGTCGGGGTTCGGATTCCGACTCGGACCCGAAGAACGCGTCCTCGATGGCCGCTACGTCGACCGAGTCGTACAGCGGTGGTGACGTCACCTCGCTCGGGGAGACGCCCTCGGCTTCCGCGACGGCGAACACGATCGCGGTCGTGAGCTCCCCGTCTCGAGCGGGGTCGTAGTGTCGCTGTGTAACCTGCCGCCGGCGAGTGTCTCGGCCAAGATCCGAACCGTTCCGCTCGATTTCGTTGTCGTTGTTTGTCGTCGTCCTACCGTTGTTTGTCATTGTCCATCTCTCCTCGAGCGTGTGTTTCCTGGTTCGAGTCCAGCGTCGTTCCCATTCCCTCGAGCGCGGCCAGGACCTGGGTGGCGTTCTCGGCAGCTACGATCGTTTCGGTCGACTCGTCGAGGGTAACGACGTCGTCGTCGGCCAGTTTCGGAACGTGGGTGTGGTAGAGCGCGACGTACACCCGTTCGCGCTGGAGACCGGTGACCGCGTGCTCGGGGACGCCGTTCTCCCAGGCGGCGATCTTCGTCGCCAGGTCGGTCAGCGACCACTCCGCCCGCTCCAGCAGCGTATAGCAGAGGTACCGGCGACGGGAGTGGCCAAGTGCCTCGTAGACGTGATCTAGCTCCAGGATCTCCCGCGAGGGAAGGTCTCTCTCGGCTCCAACGCTCTCCGAACCGGATTGCACGTCGTCGTCCCGAGTGGGATCATCAACCATGGTTTCGACGAGAGACGCCGTACGGAGTGTTAAGCCTTTACCAGCAGCAGCCGGTGGCCCAACATCGGTTATCGGCTCCTCCCGTCGAGCTTGAAACCGCCAGGAAAATAACCGGATGAAACAACACCGAGTCGATGGAGCTCCGATCCGATCTGCTTGAGGCGAGGCGGTTGGCCAGCGAAGGCAACTGTGGTGTAACTACGCCGGCGTGGATCTGGTCGAGCACGCCCGGGCTCTCCGGGCCCACACGGCATACCTGCACGTCGCCGACGCGGCCGGCGTCGACGGCGAGGGGCTCCAGATCGGCGACGGGGAAATCGACTTCGAGCGACTCGTGCCGGTGTACGAGGGATTCGACGGCCCGATTATCACCGAGATCTGGCGCGACCACGAGCGCCGGGACGCCGGGTCTAAATCGGCTACCGAGCGGTTGCGCGACGTTCGCCAGCGTGTTCGATAACCCGTCTCGTTTTCGTTCGTCGAACACTGTGTCCAACTGAGCCGACATATCAATGAGTAGACTTTAGGGAAGCGTCCGTCGACAACCGGTATGGAGCGATGAACGTTTATCTCCGGAGTCAGCGTCGGTGCGGGGACCGTCCTCGCCGGGTGTACGGAGGACGACGGGTCCGAGGACGGTACGGCGGATGAGACCGACGGGACCACCGACAGTGGGGAGTCGGAATCCGACGAGGAACCAGCGGACGGCGGGAACGAACCGAGCGAGGGCGAGGCGGACGACGGGACAGACGGTAATACTGACCACGATGAGGAGTCAGATGATGAAGACGGGGACGACGAGGCAGCGGATAGCGAAGACGGAGACGGCGAGGAGGCGGACGGCGAGGCGGCGGATAGCGAAGACGGAGACGAGGAAGACACGGACGACAGCGACGGCGAGAAACCGCCGACCTCCGAGATCACCGCTCGGGTCACCGACACGGCGGACGAGCCGATTGCAGGGGCCGAGATCGACGGCGAGGGCGAGCCACACGAGGCCGACATTCCCCTCGAGTTCGATACGGAGACCGACGAGGACGGCGTCGCCTCGACGCCGATCTACGAAAACGAGTACACGATCACGGTCGACCATCCCGACTACGACTCGGCGACGGTCGAGCACGTCCACGACGGCGAGACCGAACTCACGGTCGAACTCGAGGCCGAGGGGTACGAAACCGAGATCGTGAACGAAACGCCACTCGAGGTATCGGAGTTCGAGACGTACGACGGGTACGGCGTTCGGGGCTGTGGAGTGAGTGTCCCGATCTCCCGCGAGGACGCCGACGAGGGCTACCTACAGTTCGATTACAGGTTCACCGCCTACGACGGTGCCGACGTGGTAGCCGAAACCGCATCTCCACAGAGCATCGACGCGGACAGTAGCAGGGATCTTTCGGCGCAGTTCGAGGATCTCGATCCGTGCACCGAGGCGACACGGATCACGCTGGAACTGTGGAACGCCCAGGAAGTCGACCACGAGGACGGCGCCGTCGACGGCGAGATCACGACGACCCCGGAGGCGGAGGAAGTCTTCGTGGTCGAGGACCACGAGTTCGACGAGTCGGAGTGTCGCGTCAGCGCCGACACCGCAAACGAGTCCGACGAACAGATAACGGGAGTCATCGAGATCGTGATGTATGGCGCCGGTGCAACAGATGTCGACGGGGCACAGACGGAATCGAGCTCGTTCGACGTCGACCTCGAACCGGGAGAGGAGCGCTCGTTCAACGCCGGGAGCCGCATCTGTGCCGAACTCGAATCGTACGAACTGCGGCTCGACGTCGAGTAGCGGGGCGCCTACCGCGTCTCGCGTCGAATCCGCTCGAGCCCGACCGGTCAGCCCTCGAGTTCGTCGTCAGCACCCGCACGACGGCGAAGCCACTCGAGGCCCAGCGCGCCGCCCGCGATTCCGGCACCCGCGGTGAACCCCGGCATTCCCTCGGCGTCGTCCTCGAGGTCGTCAGCGTCGGCGCCGTTTCCGTCGGATACGGGTTCGGCCGCGTCGTCCGAGTCGTCCCCGTCGGACTCGGGGACACTGTCGCCGTCGTTCCCGCCCTCGTCCGTCGACTCGGATTCGGCTTCGCTCCCGTCGTCCTCGCTTTCGTCGGCTCCGTCGTCACTCTCGCTCGTCTCCGTTTCGTCGTCCCGATCGTCGTCGCCGTCGGTCTCGCTGTCGTCGACCGCCGTCTCGTCGTCGCTATCGCCGACTGCCTCGTCGCTATCGGCTGTATTGCCGTCGCTCGCGTTTTCGTCGCCCGTCTCTCCGTCGTCCGATTCGCCGTTCGTCTTCTCGTCGTCACCGGAGTCGCCGCTCGCCTCTTCGTCGTCGGAATCGCCGTTTGTCTCCTCACTATCATCGGGCTGGCGTTCGCTCCCACCGTCGTCGCGGTCCCGGTCACCGGAGTCCGCGTCGTTCTCGCCATTGTCGCTGTCGTCGCGATCCCGGCTCTCGTCGTCATCGCCCCTGTCGCTATCGTCGTCGCCGTCTCGACCGTCATCGTCTGCCGCGGATCGAACTCGAAGCGCGACGAGTTCGCCATCGCTGTCGACGTAAATCGTGTCCTCGGTGAGGGCCCGGATTGGTCCGATCGGCACCTCGTCGTCCGCGACCGACCACCGTTCGCCGCCGTCGCTCGAGTCCAGCGCAAGGAGCCGTCGTTGTCCCTCCTCGCCGTCCCCAGCGATCGCGACGTACGCGGTATCGCCTCCGACAGCGGCCGAGCCGTAGGTGTCGTCGGCCTCGAGGGTCCACTCGGTCCCGTCGTCCTCGAGCGAGCGGCCGCGGTACGCGTCGTCCGTCCGGGTGACGGCTACTGACTCGCCGAGTGCGACCTCGCCCTCGGATTCGGATGCTCGTGTACCGAGAACCGACCCCGTCCGAGCGTCGTACCGTCGCCAATTGCCGTCCGAACTGCCTGCGGAGACGACGGCGGTCGCGTTCGCCTGGATCGTCGAACCGCGACCGTGGCCGTCGGACTCGCGGCGCCAGACCTCCTCGCCGGCGTCGGGGTCGTACGCGACCATCGTCCTCTCGGTCGCGGCGTACACGACGCCGTTCGCCGCCGCGGTTCCGGCGACGAACCCGCTCCCGTCGCCGTTCTCGTCGATCGAGGCGACGTCCCACCGAACCGAACCGTCCTCGGGCTCGAGCGCGTACAGCACCTCGTTGACGACGACGTAGACGCCGCCGTACGCGACCGTCTGCCAGGTCGCGTCCTCGCTCGTGCCGAAATCGGTCCGCCAGCGCACGCGTCCGTTCGATCGGTCCAGCGCGACGACCTCCGTTCCGGTGAGAAACACCCGCTCGCCGTCGACCGAGGGGGCGGTCGCCGCCACGTCGGGGTTCTCCCAGACCAGCGCCCCGTCCGCGGCGTCGAGCGCGACGACGCCGTCGTCGATCGTCGCGTACACGGTCCCGTCGGCGACAGCGATCTCGTCGTGGTGGTCGATCGACCACGCCGCCTCGAGCGTCCCGCCCTCGAACTCGGGGCCGTCCGCGACGAACCTGGCGTGTCCGGCCCCACCGTGGTGTGACGGCCAGCTCGCGTCCGGATTCGGGGTCGCCTCGAAATCGGGATTTGGGAGTTCTTCGTCCTGATCGACGCCGACGGCTCCCGCGGACGCGACCGTTCCCGCCGAGAGCGCCGCAACCGTCGTCAGTACCGATCGCCGGCTCCAATCGCTCATACGCCCCTATGTTATGTAGCTCACAAGTACTTTCAGGCCATGTCTCATTATCGTGCTGGGAGTTCGGCCGCCGTGACAAACCGGTGCAGTCGAAGGAAGACGCGTCGCTTTCCGGGACTGAAGGGTAGTCTACGAAAGTGGGAGACGAAGATCGAACTGTCCGGGACACCGCCTACAGGCTACCGCAGCCTCGACTCGAGAAGCGGCCGCGGACGTGCGACACTGATTGGACGTCGGACGGGACGTGACTGCAACGAACGTCACCGGTTCGTGGCGCCGGATTCGATACGTTTGATAGCCTGTGCGCTGGTTGCCGCCTCGAGCGCGCCCGACGCGCGATCGGCTGCATCCTCGGTGTCGACCCCCCGGACCGCGGCTTTGACCTCCGGGACGGTGACCGCACTCATGCTGAGTTCGTCGAGGCCCAGCCCGACGAGGAGTTCGGTCAGTTCGGGATCCCCGGCCATCTCCCCGCACATGCCGACCCAGGCGTCGTGCTCGTGGGCCGCCTCGACGGTTCGGGCGATGGCTCGCAACACGGCGGGGTGGCGCGGCTCCCGGAGCCCGGCGACGCGTTCGTTCTCGCGCGCCGCGGCCATAACGTACTGTGTCAGGTCGTTCGTCCCGATGCTGAGAAAGTCGACCCGTGCGGCGAGTTCGGGTGCAGTGAAGACGGCGCCGGGGGTCTCGATCATGACGCCGAGTTCGGGAACCGCGTAGTCGACGCCCTCCTCGTCGAGCGCGTCGGCGACCCCGCTCACGGTCTCGAGCGCGTCGGTCAGCTCCTCGGGCGTCGCGACGAGGGGGAACATAACCGCCAGCCGTCCCTCCCCGTCGGCGGCCGCCCGGAGCAGCGCTCGGAGCTGCGTCTCGAAGAGGTCCGCGTCCGGGCCGAGCGAGCGCCGGATGCCGCGCTCCCCGAGAAACGGGTTCTCCTCGTCTGGCAGCTCGAGGTAGGGAATCGGTTTGTCGCCGCCGATATCGAGCGTTCGAACGACGACGCGGCCGTCCGGGAACGTCTCGAGGGCCTCGCGGTACGTCTCGTACTGCTCGTCCTCGTCAGGCGGCGCGTCGCGATCGAGGAAGAGGAACTCGGTTCGGTAGAGCCCGATGCCGTCGGCGCCCCGGGCGTTCGCCGCCTCGAGTTCGGTCGGCCGACCGACGTTCGCGGCGACCTCGATCTCGGCGCCGTCGGCGGTCGTCACCGGCACCTCGCGGATCTCGACGTCGCGGGTGGCGCGTGCGGCCTCGCGGCGCTCCTCGCTCGGGTCGACGACCAGTTCGCCCGCCTCGCCGTCGACGACGACCGTCGCCCCCTCGGCGACGTCGCGCAGGTCGTCGCCGACGCCGACCACGGCCGGGAGCGCCAGCGACCGGGCGAAGATCGCAGCGTGGGACGTTCGGCCTCCGGTGACGGTGGCGAAGCCGGCGACCCGATCGGGATCCAGCCGAGCGGTGTCGCTCGGCGTGAGTCGCTCGGCGAGGACGACCGAACCCTCGGGTAGCTCGTCGAGGTCGACCCGATCGTCCCCAGCGAGGATCCGAACGAGTCGATCCCGGACGTCCCGGAGGTCGTCGGCTCGCTCCGCCGTGCGTCCGCCCATCCCCGCGAACTGCTCGATCGGGTCGGCGAACGCCCGCTGGACGGCGTGCTCGACGGGAAGTCCGTCCTCGAGGGCGCTCTCGACGCCGTCCTCGATCTGTGGATCCGCGAGGAACTGGCGGTGTGCATCGAAGACCTCGGCTTCCTGCTCGCCGACGCGCTCGGCGGTGCGTTCGCGTTCGGCCTCGAGTTCGGTTCGGGCCGTTTCGCGTGCGTCCGTGAACCGCTGGCGTTCGGCGTCGGGATCGACGTCCGCCTCGTCGGGGTCGGGCAGGCCGGCGTCCGGACTGTACCAGACGACCGTCCCGGCGCCCGAGCGCGGCGTCGCGCCGATGCCGGTGAGCGTGCGTTCGGTCATCGTCACTCCTCGGCGTCGGCGAGTTCGTCCTCGGGTGTGGTCAGGACGCGCTCGAGGGCGTCCAGCGTCGCCTCCTCGTCGGGACCGTCGGCGATGAGCCGGACGTCCTCGCCGGATTCGGCGCCGAGGCTCGTCACCGCGATCATGCTGCCCGCCGAAATCGGGTCGTCGTCGCCGTACGCGATCTGTACGTCCGAGTCGTGCTCGTTGACCGTCTGGACGAACCTCGCGGCCGGACGGGCGTGCAGTCCAGCCTCGGGGACGATCGTCACGGTACGTTCGCTGCTCATATCGACACCTCCCTCGGCACGGCCCGGCCCCGAACCGTTCGCGGATCCGACCGTTTCGGAACGTCGTCCGCGTCGGGTCCGTGATCGTGTCTGACCGTGGACGTCCCCTCGACCCGCACGAACGGCATTTCGTTTGGTTGTCGCATTCGATAGAACGGAGCACGCAGTCGCGCTAAACAGTATCGTCTGTACCCGTTTCGTACCGAACCACCTGCGACGGACTCCTGATCGGTCGGCACGCTGTGTTCGCCGATTCGTCCGAGCGAAAGACGTGCTTTTTACAGGAACATTTTCTGATGGAACATGATCGCAGTCCTCGCGGCAGGCTTTCTGTTCGTGGCGGCAGTAGTCGTCTTCTTCCTGCCGAACTGGGCTATCAGAAGGTGGCAATCCGACCGTCGGAACGACCGCACGGAGCAGCGGTGACAGAGCGCATCAGGCTTACGCTACCGAACGGGTGACTTCGGGCTCGGCCCTCGAGTCGCGGGCTCGATTCGGCGACACCCTGGCGTGGGACCACTCGTTCGGCCGGCCACAGTCATCCCAGTACCGATCGAATTCCAGCCATCAGCGTCCGTCGTAGCCCTTCAGCGACATAACTTGTGCAGAATGTGTCCCTCCACAGCATACGGCGCACTCGAGATCAAAGGCAAGACGCCTCAAAGCGGTACCTTTGCAGCCCCGAGCGTGGGCTCGAGCCGAATGCGGCGACGGGTTCCTCAAATACTCAGCACTGTACTCATACTATAATAATACATTCTCTACTATAGCTCCCAATCAGTTTGGAAACGGGACTATGCCGGTTCACGGTCTTGGTAGAAGCAACTCATGACCTCGATCGTCAATCTCGAGATTTCGGGCGACGGGACCGGACTGGCGGAACTGTTCGACGCCGTCCCGTCGCTCACCTGCGAAGCGGAGGCCGCTATCGTCTCGAACGGATACGACCTGTGGCTTTCCGGAGCATCGCGATCGGAGCTCGAGGCGGGCCTCGAGGCGGCCTCGCCAATCGAGGAGTACACGCTAATCAACGGCAGCGAGGAGGAGTGGCTGTACAACGTTCGGTTCAGTTCGGAGACTACCGACCTCTTCGAGCTGGTTCTCGAGGAAGACGGCACCATCCTCGACGCCTCGGCCGTGGATGGCTCGTGGGTCCTCAACATTCGAGTCCAGGATCGAAGCGACGCGAGTTCGATCTACGACGAACTGGAGGATCGCGAGCTCGAGCCGACGATCATCCGTCTCTACGAAACGGACAACGGCAACCGCTCGCAGGCAGGGCTCACGGAGCGACAGTACGAGACCCTGGTCGCGGCCGCGAACCACGGCTACTTCGAGATCCCGCGGGAGGTTTCGATGCAGGAACTCTCCGAGGAGCTCGAGGTCTCCCACCAGGCGCTCTCCGAGCGACTCCGGCGTGCGTACCGGTCGCTGGTCACCTCGGAACTCGACGTCACGACGGAGGAAGCAGAGCCCACGCCCTCCTCGACGCTCTCGGACTAACCGCCGACAGATCGAGGTCCCGCGTTCGCTCGGAGTCGGCAACCCTGCAAATGGAACCCGAGAACTGATTTCGATAGCCCCGCTTACCGCGCATAATGCAAAAGCGGTGTCTGAACTGTAACTGGGAGATTCGCAGCGCAGAGAGACAGCCGAAAGAGGAGCGAACGCGCGAAACGATCGATCACTTCACCGAGACGGGACACACGATCGTGACGCTCTCCGAGCCGAACACGTTTCGGCCGGCCGAGCTGATCGCGTCCGATTAGTGACCCACCGCACCCGGGACGGGCACGCCGAAATCAGTCCTCGAGCTCGGTCTCGGTACCCGCGCGTCGGCGCAGCCACTCGAGACCGAGCGCGCCGCCGGCGATCCCGGCACCGGCCGTGAATCCGGGCATCCCGTCAGTGTCGTCGCCGTCGTCCTCACTGGTCTCGTTGCTCGCATCGTCGCCGTTGCCGTCGTCAGTACCATCGTCGTCCTCGAGCCCACCGTTCTCGTCGCCATTCGACTGGTTACTGCCGGATTCGTTGCCGGCACTTTCGTTCCCCTCGGAGTCGTTGCCGTCGTCCTCGTCGGGTTCGTACTCCTCGTCGTCGCCGTTCGTGTCGTCCCCGTCGTCAGTTTCGTCGCCCTCGTCCTCGTCGCCGCTCTCTTCCCAGTCGGTCGGCCGGATCGCGACGAGATCCTGCCCTCGCTGTGCGTAAACCGTCCCGTTCTCGACGGCGAGGAACCCGGCGTCGGCGCCGTCGGTCCAGCGCTCGTCGTCGTCGAACTCGTACGCCCAGCTCTCGCTGCCGTCCTCGAGGTCGAGGCCGAGGATCGCGTCGTCGCCGGCTTCGGGATCCGGGCTCGAGTGTGTGACGACGACGGTGTCGCCGACGATCACCGGAAGCCCGTACGTGTACGACCCGCTGTGGGTCCACCCGGTCGTCCGCCCGGAGTCGTCGAGCGCGACGGCCTGGAGATCGTACCGCCCCTGCGTGACCGCCACGCCGTCGTCGATCGACAGCACGTAGGCGTCGCTGAGCTTCTCCTCGGTCTCTCGGCGCTCCGCGTCGAACGTGTAGACGCTCTCGAGGCTGTTGTTCTGAACGAGAAGCGTTCCGTCGGCAGCGGCGAGACTACCCGTGCCGGCGTCGACGGGGCCGCTCCATCGCGTCTCGCCCGTCGCGGGCTCGAGTTCGACCAGCCCGTCCTGCCCGGCCCCCTCGAGGACCGCCCAGACCGCGTCGTCCGTCGCGACGACCTGGCTCTGTCGGGTCTGGAACGCCATCGGTCCGCCGCCGTAGCCGTCGACGTCGAC
The DNA here is from genome assembly GCF_000337675.1 of Natronococcus amylolyticus DSM 10524. Classification (GTDB taxonomy): domain Archaea; phylum Halobacteriota; class Halobacteria; order Halobacteriales; family Natrialbaceae; genus Natronococcus; species Natronococcus amylolyticus. The sequence goes on from NZ_AOIB01000031.1 coordinate 253,164, forward strand.
GGACTCGCGCTCCCAGCGAAGCGAGCCGTCGGTCGCATCGAACGCGTACAACGTTCCCTCGGAAAGGACGTACGCGGTCCCGAACGCGACGAGCGGTGCCGACACCGAGTCGTCGCCGACGGTCGTCGACCACTCCTCGCTCCCCGTTTCCGCTTCGAGCGCGACGTGTGGTTCGACGACCTGCGCACCCACGAGAAACCACCTCGCTCCCCGTTTCCGCTTCGAGCGCGACCAGTTCCTCGCCGCCGGCGTAGACGGTGTCGTCCGCGACGGTCACGGTCGGACTCTGCCCGTCGATCGTCGTCTCCCACTCGAGCGAGCCGTCGGCCGCATCGAGCGCGCGGACCTCGTCGCCAGCGAGATAGACGGTTCCGTCGACGACGGCGGGTTCGCCGCCTCCCTCGTCCTGCCAAGCGACGGTGTCGGGGGTCTCGAGTGCGTTCGCGTCCGCGCGACGGGCGTTCCCGGGACCGCCATCGACCGACGACCAGCCGTCGCTTTCCCCCAACGTCGGTAGGTCGTCGGTACGTTTGGGCTTCGCCGTCGCGACACCCGTTCCGACCGCGATGATCGCGCCGGTCGCGAGCACGGATCGCCGATTACAGTTTTCCATACCTGTTCGGATCCGGAGCGGACGCATTACTATCGACCGTATATATCAGAATTGCTTACTCTACAACTGTGTTAACCATCGGGCTACTGACCCTCGCGGACGTCGACGTTCTCGAGGTCGGGATCGCGATCGCCGCCGATCGGGTCCCGGTGGGTCGCTTCGATCACCCCGTCGGCGAGTTCGACGTCCGGACGGGCGATTCGGACCGACGGAACGGGATCGCCGTCGTCGGTCGTCGTGACCGAACTGGCGTCCTTGAGGACGAAGTTCTCGATTCGGACGCCGACGGGATCGGTCTCCGACGTAGCCGTACAGCGAAGCGTCGGCGACGGCGCGTCGGCACCGGTCGTGACGTCGAGATCGGTGATCACGCCGCCGTCGGCGCCGCTGTTGACCCGGACGACATCGTTTCCCGCGTCCGGCGCAGCGATCGTGATGCGTTCGGCGACGGGACGGCCGCCGTTTAGCCAGAGGCCGGCCCCGGGGTAGCGCTGATCGGAGCCTCGGTCGAGGACGATCCTGCAGTCCCGAACCGCGTCGTTGATGCCCGGGCGGACGTTCCCGTTCCCGCAGTTCGCGGCGACACACTCCTCGAGGACGTTCTCGCCCGGCGAGTTCGCCGTGTAGAACCCGTTGTCGACGTAGCCGGCGACGAAACACCGCTGCCAGACGTTGCGTCCCTCGTGAGGCGGATCGGCGCTGAACCCGATCTCGTGGCCGACCGCCCCCTCCTCTGTGTCGGCGACCGCGCCGTCGGGCAGGGAGACGTTTCGGACGAGACTCTCGGCGTCGGCGTCCCAGGTGTTGACCAGGAGCGTATAGCGGTCGCCACCGTCGGGTCCGTGGCGCCACCGAGTGCCGACGAGTTCGACGTTGTCGATCACCGCGCGTCCGACGTTCGCGAGGATCAGCCCGCAGTCCCGGCTTTCGGCGTCCGCGATGTCGACATCGACGTTCCTGACGACGACCTTCTGTGGCGGAGCCGAGGCGTCCCACTCGCCGAACTCGAAGGCGGCATCGGGCTCGTGGGATCGCACCTCGAGGGAGGCCCGGGGGTCGCCGCGGATCTCGACGTACTCGATCGGCTGCGAGAGGGCGAGCCCCGAGGACCAGTCGTAGCTCCCCGCCGGGAGGACGAACTCGACGGGTTCGGTCCCGGTCCCGACGTACGCCCGGATCTCGGCGGCGAGATCGCCGTCGTGGTCGATCGCGTCGCTCTCGACGACGTCGACCGTTTCGGTCGCTGCGGGTCTGTCGAAATCGGCGTCCGCGACCGGGTCGTACGGGGTTTCGAGCGGGGCGATCGCCGCGACGTTGTACCGGTACGCGTCACTGGTCGCCCCGTCGCGGGAGTAGACGCCCGCGACGGCCGCGAGCCGCTCGCCCTCGACGGGATACTCGACCTCGGCGCGCCCGCGCGTGTACTCGCGGTCCGCCCCGGCGTCGATCAGCACGTCGTACTGCTGGCCGGCCGAAAGCGGCGTCCGGAACGCGAACGCGTCGCCAGCCGCGAGCGTCCCGATCGTCTGGCGCTCGAGGACGGTCCCCTCGTGGACGAGGCGGGCTCGAAGCTGTTCCTCGAGCGTTTCGGACAGTCGACAGACGAGCCCCTGCAGGTCCTCGCGGGGCTCGATCCGGACCCCGTTCGGGTTGTCGATCCGGCGCGCGCCGCGCTCGTCCGGAAGGTGGTGATCCTCGCCGAGTTCCAGCGCGTCCTCGAGCCGGTCGAAAGCGGCCTCGTCGTTCCGACCGAACGGCGCGTCGGCGGTCACGTCCGGCGGGCTGTTCATCGGTCGGACGAACGCACGCGAGACGATGCTTCGAGACGGACTGTCGCTCCTGTGTAGTGCATGCTCCGAAGTACCAGCCCCGGGCTCAAATACCGTCACCCGTCACTCGCGCCGAGGGCCGGCTGCAAGCGAGAGTTCGAGACCAAACCCGGCGTTAACTGGTTACTAAGCTGTCACCACGGAGTTGGTACCAACCCGATCGTCACCGTGAGTCCCCAGGCGTTGACGAGGAGATGCATCAGCCACGGCGCGACGAGACTGTCGTACCACAGCCGAAGCGCCGTCAGTACGACGCCGAGCGCGCCAGTGATGGCGACGCTGACCGCGCCAGCCATGAAGACGTGAACGAGCGCGAACAGCGCGACTGACGGGACGCTCGCAGTCACCACACCGTACCTGCGTGCGAGGAAGTGGCCGAGAGCCAGTCCGCGGAACAGGATCTCCTCGGCGACCGGGGCGATCACGAGCGACGTCAGAACCAGCGCCGCGATCCCGACGGTGCTCCTCACCGGAGCGCGGGCGTGGGGTCGAGACCGACCGCCGCCGCGGCGACGTTCCCGGCGATGACGATCCCGACCCCGACGGCCGTAGCCACTACTGGAACGCCGAGTTCCTGCGGCGTCGGAGAGCGGACGATCGCGGCTGCCCGCCAGGTCGTTCGGTCCAACCGCCAGTACAGCCCGGCAACGACGGCGACGTACGCTGCACCGAGTGGCACCAGCAGCGTCCAGTCCGGCCAGCCAGGATCCGCACCCCGGTGGGCGGCGATCCCGATGGTCAGCACGAGCGCAGTGGTCAGGATCGGCACCAGCGGGAGGAAGATCGCACGGAGAGGGGAGCAGTCCGCCAGCGGCTCGACCGTCTCCTCGAGGCGACGCCGTCGGCGTATCAGGTCCTCTCGAATCGGTGGCGACCGGTGCTCGAGCGGGTCCCGATGTCCATACCCGATGTATGCGACCGAGTGACAACGCAGTTAGATCCGTGCTGGTTGAGAGCTCGAGACGGCTATCGAGCGTTCGGATAAATTTCCGGGCTGGAGTCGGAATCGTTAACTCGGTACCGCGACCGCGTACAGTCGGATGGTCCGTCGGCGACTCGCGGTCGTGGCCCTCACCGTTTTCGCGGTCGCGTTCGCAGTCCGGATGGCGCCGACGCTGTGGACGCCGTACCCGTTCAATCCGGACGGGTTCGTGTTCGCCGCCCAGGCTCGCGACAGTATCGCGGCCGGCTCGCTCGTCGAGACGGTCGAGCCCTACGGCTACACGTTCCCGACGCTGCTCTCGATCGTCGCGCTCGTCACCGCGGTCGCACCGCTGTGGATCGCACAGCCGACCATCGCGTTCGTCGGCGCCGTCCCGTCGGTGATCGCGGCGGTACTGACCTGGCAGGTTGCCGACCAACGCGGGACCGCACCCTCGGTGACCGCCATCGCGTCGCTGGCGGCCGGAACGACCCTCGCGCTCGAGGGCGTATTCCTCCGGCGCACGGTCGCAGTGAGCTACGAAGTCCTGGGAATTCTTTTCGTTCCGCTGGTCGCGATCGCGGCGTACCGCTTTTTCCAAACCGAGCAGCGGCGCTGGGGGCTCGTAACGGGTGCGTTCCTGCTCGTGCTCCCGATCACGCACCACCTGAGCGCGATCATGGCCGCGCTGACGTTGACGGCCGTCTGCGTGCTGGCCGGGCTGGAAACCTGGCGGCGCCGGGCGCTCAGCGTGGTGCTTCTCGTCGTCGTGTGGGCCTACGTCGGCGCGTACTACTGGGTCGTCGACCCGGCGTATACGGGCGAACCCGTCGAGCAGTACGGGCTGTTCGTCGCCTGGATCGTGTTGCTGTGTGCGCTCGCATACTGGCTGTCGACCGCGGCTCCGGCCGTCGTTCGCGGGACGATCGGCGGGGGGTTGCTGTTCGGGTTCGCGGTCGTGGTCGCGGACGCCGTCTGGGGCGTGTTCCCGGGGACGATGGCACCGCCGTCGCTGTTGCTCGTTCTCCTCGCGCCACTGGTCGTGCTCGCCGTGCTCGGAAGCTGGGGCGTTCCGAGCGCGACCGGGCCACACGGCTCTCGAGCGGTCGTGTTAGCGCTGTTGCTCGCCCCGCTCGTCTGGGTCGGGTTCTCGCTCACGCGGGGTGTCGACCCGGCCATCGAGATCTTCGTCCAGCGCGGGCAGACGTTCGCCCACCTCGCCGTCGTCGTCAGCGCCGGCGTCGCGATCGTCGACCTCGCTGACCGCACGACGCCTCGCTCGCGGCGAACGGTCGCCGTCTCGCTCGCGGTCGTCCTCTGTCTCTGCGCGCTGGCCTCGCTTCCGATCGCGTTCGTCGGGCTCGAGGCGCTGTCCTACCAGGGGACGACGACCGGCGAGGAGTTCGCGGCCGCGACGTTCGCGACGACGACGCTCGGGGCCGAGTGGACGAGCGACGATCACCTCACCCGGATCGCCGGCAACTACTACGAGGCCGGCGGGTCGTCCCAGCCGGCTGCGGACTGGCTGCGGGAGGGTGGCGGCGAGTTGCACTGTCCGACGGCGCTACAGTCATCCTGGCAGACCGTCGGCGCCCAGCAGTATCCGGAGACGCCGGTTACGATCTCGCAGCCGGCGTACGACGCGGCGATCGACGGCGGACACGCGATCTACGCGACGACCGGGAGCGATCCGGTGACGATCGTCGTGCCGACAGGGACGCCAGCCTGCTGATCGGATCTGAGAGGTGCCACGGCAGCCGTAACTTGCCGCAGTCAGTCGGATCGGAACGCATCGGCGAGATCCGCGGCAACGTCGGCGATAGCCTCGTGAGCGCGGTCGACGTCGCGCATCGTCATGAACCCGTGGACCATCGCCTCGTAGTTCTCGTAGCGTGTGGCGACGCCGTCGCGAACGAGCTGTTCGGCGTAGGCCTTCCCACCGTCACGAAGCGGATCGAACCCCGCAGTGATGATCGTCGCTGGCGCGACGCCGGAGACGTCGCCGGCGTTCGTCGGGTCGGCGTAGGGGTTTCGCTCGTGAACGTCGCTCTCGTAGTAGCAGTTCTGGAACCACTCCATATCCTCCGCCTCGAGGACGATCCCCGCGTGCTCTCGCATCGAGGCCTGGTCGGGTTCGATCCCGACGCTCGGATAGAGCAGCGCCTGGTGGTCGATCTCGGGACCGTCGCGCTCGGCGGCCATGAGCGCGGCGACGGCCGCGAGAGTTCCGCCGGCGGAGTCGCCCGCGACCGCGAGCCGTCCCGTGCCGGCGATGGCGCTTGGGTTGGCGGCCGCCCACTCGACGGCGGCGGAGGCGTCCTCGACCGCCGCGGGGAAGGGGTGTTCGGGAGCGAGTCGGTAGTCGACCGAGAGCACGCCACAGCCGCTCTCGCGCGTGAGCTGGCGACACAGCCAGTCGTGCGTGGCGATACTCCCCAGCACGTACCCGCCGCCGTGGAAGAACACGATCGTCGGGAACGGTCCGTCCGCCTCGGGCAGGTAGAGACGAGCGTCGAGGTCGCCGGCGGGTCCGGGAATCGTCCGGTCGACCGTTCGTCCCACCTGCGGCGGGTTTCGGTTCTCGACCCACATCGTCGCGTGGGTGACGTAGCGGAGGAGCTTCAGACCGCGACGGCTGTGCGGTAGTGAAAACCGGTTCTGGCGCTCGAGCGCCGCCTTCGCCTGCGGATCGATCCGGTCGGCGTGCATACCCGATCGTTCGGCGACTCGAGGGAAGGTGTTCCGATTCGGGCGTTCGTGCTGTAGTTGGTGACTTGTTAACCGGCTGTTATCTACATGGCATCTATAGTAGCAAAAGCTGAAACTCTAGTTATGAGACAACCAATAGACTGTTCCCGACGCCAGGCGCTGGGACTCACCGGCGCAACGGCGATGGCCGCTCTCGCTGCCGGCTGTCTCGGTGGGGGCGAAACGAGCGACGAAAACGGGGACGTCGACGACGACTCCGGTGACGACGGCAACGAGAGTCGGACCGAGGCGCCCGATAGCGGCGGCGACGACGGCGAGGACCCGATAGACGGAGGCAACGACGACGAAGCCGAGACGTCGGAGCCGAACACCGACGACGAGGACGAAGACGATGGTTCCCGCGACGGACGCGACGCGTGGACCGACGTCGACGAGATCGTACTGAGCGCCACGACCGCCGGCTGGAAGGGTGTCCAACCGGAGCCGATCGAGGGCGAGAAGAACCCGGCCATCGTGCTCGAGGAGGGCCGAGAGTACGTTCTCAGCTGGAAGAACGAGGACGGCCAGCCCCACAACATCGAGATCTGGGACGAGAGCGGCGAGCGCGTCGACGACTACGGGACCGAGCTGATGGAGACGGAGGGGGCGACCCAGTCGCTCGAGTTCGAGGCGTCGGCGGCGATGGCCGAGTACGTCTGCGAGATCCACGCCGGATGGGAAAAGCGCGGACGAATCGAGATCGAGCACTCCTAATCGGGTTCGTGCGACGGGACCGTCCGAGCGCGTGCGGTCCCCGTGACCGCGAGCGTCTCGTCGACAGTGAGCCGGAGTTCGGCGCCCTCGAGGCGATAGGTGACGCGGTACTCGTCGGCGTCGACGCGGTTAGTTTCCCATCGGCCGACCGTGACGCGCCCGGTGAGTTCGCGGAAGCCGAACGTCCGGACGTCGACTCCGTGGTCCCAGTGGAACGCGATCGAGGCGGGGTGGGAGACGAGCCAGATCGAGGGCGGTCCGTGGATCGAACGCCGACACTGCTGACAGCGCCCGACCGCGGTCCACTCGAGGGTGTCGACGGACGCGGCCGATTCCTGCAGTTCGATTTCCGGCGCCGCCGCAGTCGGGGCAGGCGTTCTCCCGGAAGCGCCAGTACCGCGTGACCATTCGCGTGGTCGCACTCGAGAGGACGGCCTCGGGATCGCGGCCCCGGACCTGAGCGGGCGTGACGGGAAGCCCGCCCATCCGCCGTTCGCAGTCCTCACACGCCCAGAACAGGAGGAGGTCCTCGACGACCACGCGCAGCGCCTCGGCGTCGCAGACCGGACACGGGGTGTCGACGGGGACCGGATCGAAGTCGACGTCGCCGGCGTAGGTGCCCGACAGGACGAGCCGAACGATCGATTCGCCGGCGAGCGTGAACGTCCAGCCGTCGTCGGTGCGCCGGAGGTGGGTGTCGTCGAGCTGCTCGAGGTGGTAGGACAGCTGGGAGGTCGAGTCCACGTCCACCCGATCGTACACCTCCGAGAACGCGAGCGCGGGGAAGGGATCATCCGAGCCCACGTCGGCCCCCTCGAGCGCCCGCGCGAACGCCCGCAGGATCGCGATCCGCGTCGCGTCGGCCAGGACTCCGAAGGCCGCGGCGGCGTCCTTGTTTTCGACCATTGGTACCATACCACACGCGAATCGCCTTAGAGGTAGCCACCGACCGCGGTAAACCGGACAACGGCGAGACCACCGCCCTCGAGTCGTCGTGTGTTCCAGTGTGGGTACGCCCTCGGGGACGGTCGTCGGGAGCACTGTGAGCACAGCCCGCAGCTTCGGCTCGAGCAGCGGCTGGTCGGCGAGACGACGAAATTTGTGAGGCGAGAAATTTATATTTACAGGTACAAATTACTGAATAGTACAATCCGTGATGGGAGGGCTTTCCGACACGATCGACGTGCTGTACGTCGACAGTGAGGCGGACGCCACGGGGACGGTCACGAGCGCGCTCGAGGAAGCCGCCGACGGGCTCGCGGTCGAGACGGCGCCGAGCATCGCGGAGGGAGTCGCACAGCTCTCGACTGGAACCGTCGACTGCGTCGTCTCGGAGTACGAGCTGGTCGACGGAACCGGGCTCGAGTTGCTGAACGCGGTTCGCGAGGAGTATCCGGCGCTTCCGTTCGTGCTGTTTACCGGCGACGGCGACGAGGCAATCGCCAGCGAGGCGATTTCGGCCGGTGTGACCGAGTACGTCAGGAAGGACGGTGGAGCGAGTCAGTACGTCACGCTGGCGAACCGGATCGAGGAGACGGTGACGGCGTCGACAGCGAGACGGTTCAAACGGGTTACGAGCCATGATCCGCTGGCGATCCTCGAACGGATCGACGACGCGTTCCTCGCGCTCGACGACGACTGGCGGGTCGTGTACGTCAACGAACGGGCGAGAGCCGTCTTCGGAACGCCCGGGGAGGAACTGCTCGGCAACTCGCTGTGGGAAACCTTCGACGAGGCGACGGACACCCCATTTTACGACCACTACCGGGAGGCGAAGGCTACCAACGAGCCCCGAACGATCGAGGAGTACTTCGAGCCGTGGGACCGGTGGTACAGAGAACACATCTACCCGTCGGAAAACGGACTCACCGTTCTCTTCCACGATATTACCGAACAGAAGCGACGGGAGCGACGCTACCGCGCGGTGTTCGAGAACACCTACCAGTTCACCGGGTTGTTGGAACCGGACGGCACGCTCGTCGAGGCGAACGAGACCGCACTCGAGTTCGGCGGGCTGGAGCGTGCGGACGTCGTCGGGAAGAAGATGTGGGAGGCGGCGTGGTTCCAGCACTCCGAGGACACCCGGGAACGAGCGCGGGACGCCGTCGAGCGGGCGGCGAACGGCGAGTTCGTTCGACACAAACTCCCGGTGCAGGGTGCCGATCGCGAGGCGATCATCGACTTCTCCGTGCGACCGCTGACCGACGAACGGGGGACCGTGACGCTTCTCATCCCTGAGGGCCGGGACATCACCGAGCTGACGGAGCGAGAGCGGGCGCTGCAACGACAGCGCGACCGACTCGACGAGTTCGCCGGCGTCGTGAGCCACGATCTCCGAAACCCGCTAAACGTCGCGACGGGACGGCTCGAGCTCGCCCGGGAGGAGTGCGACAGCGAGCACCTCGACGGGATCGAGACCGCCCTCGATCGGATCGATCGGATCACCGAGGACGTGCTCTGGCTGGCGCGTGAGGGACGAGATATCGGCTCTCGGGACGCCGTTCGGCTTCGCGACGCCGTCGACGACGCCTGGGAGCTCGTCGCCGACGGAGCCGACGGGGCGGAGCTTCGCTACGACGACGAGCTCGCGTCGACGACGATCGAGGCCGACGACGACAGGCTCCAGCAGCTCCTCGAGAACCTGCTCCGGAACGCCATCGACCACGGCGGCGAGGACGTGACCGTCACCGTCGGGACGACCGATCGGGGGTTCTACCTCGAGGACGACGGCCCGGGGATACCCGAGAGCCGGCGCGAGGACGTGTTCGCCGGCGGGTACTCGACGAGCGACGACGGAACCGGATTCGGGCTGCGGATCGTCGAGCGTATCGCCGACGCCCACGGCTGGGACGTTCGCCTCGGCGACGGTTCGGACGGCGCTCGATTCGATATCCTGTGTGACGTCGACAGCGTCCACTCCGTCCGAAACTGAGTTCTTGGGTATGCTGGGCGTTCGACGTGGATGGTCGGTTCGCCTGCGCTGGTCTCTCGAGTCGATCAAGAAACTTATGCCGACTGAACGATAACTATTAATAGGGACCGAGGGTCCTCGCGCGGGAACGCGACGGTTTTTGACACACCCCGTCTGTGCCACCGCGCGTCGAGATTCCCTCGGTCCCACCTATTTCAGACGGGGCGTTGAAACTATCGTCTGCACTCACTCCCTGAGAGGACCAGCTGCGCTCCGGAACTCGCCGGTCCGCCGTCGACTGCGTTCGCCGGTTCGACGCCTGAACGACCTGTTTGCACCGCACAAAGCATTTGTCTGCTGACTCGAGTGGCTGCGTACGATGACGTCCAATCGTACCGGAACGGGTACTCCCGTGAGCCGCCGTCGGTATCTCGCCGTCAGCGCTACCGTCGGAACGGCAGCCGTCGCCGGCTGCTCGACCGCCGTGGACTTCCTCGCGGGGCTAGTTCTCGAGGACATCAACGTGTTGAACGGCGGGGAGCAGGGTCTCGCCGGCTCGGTCGAGGTGGCAGGTCCCGACGGCTCGCTCGTCCTCGAGGATCGGTTCGATCTCGCTCCGGGCGGTGACGATGCGGGCGAGGACGCCCAGGCCACGTACGACGACGTGTTAACCGACTCGGGCGAGTACGCTGTAACCCTCGAACTCGACGACGAGGACGGGGACGCACTCGGCGATGATGGGGACGAGGATGTGCTCGACGACCGAATAATCGAGGACTTCGTCGAGGTCGCCGAGCCAGCCGACGAGCACGTGATCGTGTTTTTCGGCCCCGCCGAGACGGACGACGCCGTCGCGATGACGGTGGTCGAGAAGTTGAGCGACCTCGAGGAGCGCGACGAGTTCGACGACGAGTTCTGAACCCGATTCGGAGTCAGGTCGTTTTCAGCCTCGACGAAGTGAGAGACATGACCTCCCAGACGAGGCGTGCAGGGGTGAGCGAGCCGAAGGAATGTGGTTCGTACGAATACGCCGTTCCGGCAGCGTTTCGTTCCTGGAAATGACCCCATCCGTCGACGTGCGGGTTCGGTTCGTGGTGCCATCCGAAATCGGTCGTCGCGTCGCTGTAGTGGAACGAGAACTCGGGAGTGGCGTCGGCAGTCTCCCCTGCAAACCAGCGGACGGTGAACGTGGCGTCTTCGCTGTCGCGCCCCCATCGTTCCGTTTCCAGCCGTGCGACAACCCGTATAAACTCGCCCGCTGGAAACCCCCGCACCTCGGTGACTATCGGGTGGCGTTCGAGCTCTTGCTGGATGGCGCGAAGCGCCCGGTGAGATGCCGCCGCCGAGTCGTACGTGTCACCCATCTCTACGCCGATGCGCGGAAGTCTTGGCTGTACGTCCGGTAGTTCTCGATCGCGTCCTCGACGATAGTGAGCCGGTATGCCACGAGTTCCCAGTCGCTTGCAGTCGTCCGAAACTCCCGCGTCTGTTCGGCGGTTTCCGTGTCCGCAGCGCGATCACGGAGGTCGACAGGCGAGTCGACGCCGTACTCCTCGCGCCACCCCTCGATCTCGGATTGGAGTTCAGCTTTCAGCTGTACGAGTTCGTCGTGGTCGTATCGGTCCAGCAGCTCTCGGAGCGTCTGCATCCGCGTGTGGAGCGGGTCGGGCATATAGTGCGTCGTTCCCGCTCGTTCGCTTTTCAGTAGCACGTTCAGATCGACGAGTCGCTCGAGATGATCTCGAGCTGTGTTCTCCGCGACTGCTGCCTCGTCTGCGATAACCGACGCCGAACGGGGCTGCGAGACTGTGCTAGCGATCGATTGGACGCGATCGAACGCACTCGTGTGCTTCTTCCACGCTTCGATACCGGGACCCGGATCGGACATGCTCCCTCCTACGATCGATACCTCAATAAAGCTTCTTGGAAGTCAATAATTAGATCGGGTTCGCTGACTTGCTATGCCGACGTCGAGGCGCCCCGAACGAGCGCTCAGAGCAATCGGTCGGCGATGATGCGTTTCTGGATCTCGTTCGTTCCCTCGAAGATCTTCGTGAGGCGGGCGTCCCGCCAGTATCGCTCCACGTCGAACTCCGTCGTGTAGCCGTAGCCGCCGTGGACCTGGATCCCGTCGCTGGTGACCTCCTCGGCGACCTCGGTGGCGAACAGCTTCGCCATCGCGGCCTGGGCGTCGGCGCGCTCGCCCTGATCGACCGCTTGCGCGACGAGCAGCGTCAGCGCCCTCGCGGCCTCGGTTCGGGTCGCCATCTCCGCGAGCTTGAATCGGAGCGCCTGAAACTCCGCGATCGGCTGGTCGAACTGCTCGCGCTCTTTGGCGTACGAGACGGCGTCCTCGAGGGCGCCTCGAGCGAGGCCGACGGCTCGCGCGGCGGTGTGGACCCGACCCTCCTCGAAGAACTCCATGATCTGGTAGAAGCCCTGGCCCTCCTCGCGGCCGACGAGCTTGTCCTCGCCGACTCGCACGTCGTCGAAGTTCACGGTCCACGTGTCCCAGCCGTGGTAGCCGATCTTGTCGATCGGCTGCCCGCTCAGTCCGTCGCGGTCGAAGGTGCCGGCGGGTTTCTCGACGATGAACCCGGAGATTCCGGCGTGGGCCGGCTCGGCGTCGGGATCGGTGACGGCGTAGGTGAGGATAAAATCCGAGCCCTTCGCAAACGTGGTCCACATCTTCTGGCCGTTCAGGACGTACTCGTCGCCGTCCCTCTCGGCACGAGTTCGCATGTTCGCGACGTCGGAGCCGGCCTCGGACTCGGAGATCGCGATGCTCTTGAGCAGCTCGCCCCGGGCCATCTTCGGGAGATAGTGTTCTTTCTGGGCCTCGGTCGCCCCGGCGAGGCTCTGCCCGCGGGCGATGATGCTCCCGACGCTGAGCCAGCCCCGGGACAGCTCCTCCGCGAGAACGGCGTAGGCCTTCAGATCCAGCCCGAGCCCGTCGTACTCCTCGTCGATGAGGATTCCAAAAAATCCCATCTCGCCGAGCTGGCGGACGAGGTCGTCGGACATGCGTTCGCCGTTGGAGTCGCGTTCGCGGGCCTCGGGACGGACCTCGTTTTCGACGAACGTTCGGGTCTCGTCCCGGAGCATCCGGTGTTCGGTGCTGAGCACGCTGTCGGCGATGGTGGTCTCGAACGCGTTCACGCCCTCTCGTTGCGGGCGGGCGGACGTAGTTCTGTGCCACACCGAGACAGGGTCACGGTCTTCTGTACGCCACTGGTGGCGTCACGACCGTTTCGGCTCGGCGCTCGAGAGCAGCCCTCAGCGGGAGTCGTCGCTCGGCGACGCGTCGGCCGCGGACTCCTCCGCGTCGTCGTCCCTGCCGAGCTGGGTCGTACACCAGTGACAGAACTCGAGGTCGGGATCCAGCTCCTTTCCGCAGTGTGGACAGGAGGGGGCAGCGTCCTCGTCGGCGGACGGGACGGGCGGCTCGCCGTCGGCGGACGAGGCGGACGACTCGCTCCCGGCGGCTGGCCGCCGAGCGATCAGGTACGCGTCCACCACGCTGAGCGCGACGATGGCGTACATCGGCCACACGGCGAGCAGTGCGTCGGTGTCCGGGGTCCCGCCGGCGAGGGTCTCGAAGGCCGCCTGATCGACGAGGAGGAACGTGACGAGCACCGACGCGGCGAGCCAGCCGACGGCGCGACGCAGCCGCCAGAGATAGAGGTGGCCCAGCCCGGTGACGAGTGCTGCGAGGAGCGCTGCGAGCCACGGTCGCTTCCGGGACGTCGACTGGGACATGTCCTGACTAGACGGTCAGTAAGGATAAGTGCTCTCCCTCGAGTCGGGCCGAAACCGTCTCGCCTACCGGCCGCTAACGTCCACTCATGGCTACCGAGGGAACGCTGCCAGCTGCGACCCGACCGGGGCGCGTCTCGCTCCGAGTGACCGATCTCGAGCGAGTCGTCCGGTTCTACGAGGACGTGCTCGGACTCGAGGCCCGAGCGATCGGCGACGACCGGGCGGTGCTCGCCGCGGGCGAGACCCCGCTCGTCGTGCTCCGGGAGGAGCCAGAACTGGAGCCTCGCGGGGACGACGAGACCGGATTGTTCCACACGGCGTTGCTCGTCCCGTCTCGAGCGGCGCTGGGCGACGCCCTCGAGCGGATCGAACGGCGCTGGCGCCTCGACGGGACGGCCGATCACGTCGTGAGCGAGGCGCTGTACCTTGCCGATCCGGAGGGAAACGGGATCGAGGTCTACCGGGATCGGCCGCGCGAGAAGTGGCCCGTCGCCGACGACGGCACGGTCGGTATCGGGACGGAACCGCTCGACGTCGAGGGCGTGCGGAGCGCGGGACGGGGTCGGGGCGGGGTTCCGGACGGGACGACCGTCGGACACCTCCACCTCGAGGTGTCGTCGCTCCCCGCCGCGCGGGAGTTCTACGTCGGCACCGTCGGCTTCGGGTGCAAACAGCGGGTCGACGGCGCGCTGTTCGTCGCCGCCGGCGGCTACCACCACCACCTGGGGCTGAACGTCTGGCGACGTCGGTCGGCACCGCCGCAGGGACGCGGGCTCGAGCGCGTCGAGGTCGTCGTTCCCGACGAGAACGGGCTCGCTGCGCTTCGAACGCGGCTCGAGGAGGCGGGACACGCGACCTCGAGCGCGCGGGACGACGGCGCGTTCGGGATGACGGATCCCGACGGGATCGAGCTTCGGTTCCGCCGGGACGACCCCAGCAGATCGCCCGTGTGAACCGCGAGTGCCCGTCGCGGCAGAACGGTACGGCGCCGAAGCCGAGAGGCGTTGCTCGCGCGGGGGCGCGTGTCGCCGTCCTCGTCGATCGATTCCGCGCTCGTCGTCGGGCCGTGAACGTATCAGGAACGAATACGTTCCGATACTGGCCAGTAGATGGCTATTACCGGGAGTTTTATCAGCTCCTGACTCGACAAGCTATCAACAAGAATGCGAGGCGAGCAAACGAACGATGTGCTATACGCGTTACGCGACGGACGGCGTCGGGCCGTCCTGCAGCTCCTCCGAAACCGAACCGAGCCGATCTCCGACGAGGAGGTAGCCGTTCACCTCGCCGCCGCGGACGCGGAGAAGCGACTGCTCGACGTCACCGAGGACGAACTGGCGGAGTGGCGCGTCTCCCTCCGGCAGACTCACCTTCCGGTACTCGAGGAAGCGGGACTGATCGACTGGGACGCCGAGACGAACGCCGTCGCGGTCTCGACACACCCGGCGCTGCAGAACCCGACGCTCGAGCGCATCGTCGAGACGGACGGAGTCGACTGGGACGAAGTCCTCGGGGCACTTGTTCACCGCCGACGGCGCATCGCTCTGTCGGTGCTCGCCGACTACGACACGGCGCTGTCACGAGTCGCCCTCGCTCGCGCGGTCGTCGAGCGGGAACCCGGTACCGAAACGGTCGAGACCGCCGATGCCGATCCGGTCGAGGACTGCTGTGCGGCCCTCCATCACGTCCACCTTCCGAAGCTCGCGGCGGCCGGCCTCGTCTCGTACGACGCTCGAAGCGGCGCCGTCAGCTACTGCGGCCACCCCCTCATCGAGGACACCGAGTGGTTCGATCTACACCTTCCCGAGACGCCGCGAGCGGTCCTCTCGGTCGCCGAGCCCTCACAGGACATCTGGCGACTCGATGGGCGCGCGAACGTGATCGAGCACTGCCGCGCACTCTGTGAGTACGCCGACGACGAGCTGTTCCTGCTGTACACCGACGAGGACCTCATCGAGGCGGCGTGTCTCCGGTGTCTGCAGGACGCCGTCGACCGCGGCGTCGACGTCTACGTCGGCACGCAGACCCAGGCGATCCGGGATCGGGTCCGCGAGCAGGTACCCGGCGTCACGCTGTGGGAACCCCAGCGCGACTGGATGAATATCTCGCCTGAGCGCGAGAAGGTCGGCCGACTGCTCTTCGCCGACCGGGAAGCGATTATGCTCGGCACGCTCAGCAAACACAACGACCACGGGATTCAGAACGAGACCGCGATCACGGGTGCCGGCGAGGACAACGCCCTCGTCATGCTGGTCCGCGAGCTGCTGGGTTCACGCCTGGATCACCTCGACGAACAGAGCGCGGACTTCCTCGAGGAGATCCCCTTCTGATGAGCGACACCGATCGGTCCCCCTCGGCGGCGGCACACGAGTACCAGTTGGCCCCCGACGAATCTCCGAGCCGCGGCGTCTGGTCGGTCGTCGCCGTACTGGAGGACTGCCCGCCACCGGAGCTCCCGTCACTTGCGGAAACGATCGACCCAGAGGCCTTAGACGCCGCGTTCATCGGCACGACCGCGACCGACCACGTCTCCTTCGAGTACGCCGGCTACACGATCACGGTAACGAGCGACGCCGTTCGGGCCCGCGCGCTCGAGTGCGACGCCGGGTGACGGCGGCGGATCGCGTTCGCTCGTCGGGTGAGGAGGCTCGAGGGCCACCTTCGTGTCGACCGGGACGACGGGTCACTCGGGGACGAGCGACGGCGACCGTCCCGTTTGGGGATCGCTCGAGCTACGGAGGAGTGGGTAAGAGACTGGTCGATAGCAGAGGTAAGGGACTGGTCGACGGCGTAGCCCCGGAAGGTCCGCTCACAGCGTCGGGTACTCGAGAACCGACAGCACACGGTCGTCCGCGACCGGCACCGCTCGTCGTTCTCGGTTATCGGCCCGGAAGAGCCCGCGTGGCTGTCGTTTCGTCGATGCGATGGGAGTCGAGTGACGTGACTCTGTCGTCGGTATCGAGTGCGTCGCGTTCAGCTCAGCGGAGGAAGCGGCTGTACAGGCGCTCGAGCGTCCTCGCGAACGAGGTCGTCGGCGTTCCGGGGAGGTGAAGCGGGGGTTCGGCGGTGTCGACCGGCACGTCCGTCATGGCGTCTCGGGGGTCAGCATCGTTCATACACTCGTTTGGGCCCGGGGCTATTTACATATTCGGAATAATAGTTAGCAGAAACCGAAACAAACAATCGTTATTGTGAAAGTATAGCGGGGTAGTGCATACCGAGGGCGACAGCCGGTCCTCGAGGGCCGATCGGTCTCGAGGGCGGACGATATCGCTCGGTAGTGGTTGGAGGAACGAGCCGTGAGAACGGCGGTAGGACGACCGTGTGCCTTACTGCGGATTGTACTCGAACTGTCGATCGGGGTTCGGATCCGCGTCCTCTGCCGGGGTGATCGAGACGGACCCCGTTCCGTCGACGGTGACCGTGTAGTCGCCGTAGGCGAACGAGACGACGCCGGTGAAGTCGGTGCGCTCGTCCGGTCGCGGGTGAACCAGAGACTCGAGGGCATCAACGTCGATCACCGCGTGCAACGGCGGATCCAGGGCAGTCGCATCGACACCCTCACGGGCGGCGATCCGTCGTGCGATCTCGACGCCGAGTTCTGCAGGGGCCATACCAGTTCCCACCTCGACCGAGCACTTGAACTTCAGTCAGACATGCTCGCGGTGAGAACAGGAAGGTCGTATTCGACGTTGCGGGCTCGCCGCCGTGCTTGCTCGCCCTGGCTACGGCTGCGTTCGGTTCGCGAGCGGGGCGTCGACCGCGGCGTCCTCGAGCCCGCCGAGCCCGTACAGGTCGACGACGCTGAGGACGAGCACGGCCAGCGGGAACGCGACGTCCGCGAAGCCGGCGTGCTCGAGGCGAAGCGCGGTGAGGAGGAACGGCTCCGCGGCCGTGCGCTCGACGAGTATCGCGCCCGTGCTGAGGAACGCGAGGGCGGCGACACACAGCACGGCCCAGACGAGTCCGCGCCGCCAGTGGCCGGCGTAGAGGTGTCCCGCACCGGGCATCACGACGGCGAGTACGTACGCCGGCCAGGTTCGGTTCCGGGTCGCGACGGCCGTTCCCCGCGACAGCAGCGTCCGGGGTCGCGTCGACAGCATCGGGTCACCGCCTCCGCGGACCGGGTCGCGGGCGGTCGTGGCTGGTCGGTTCGGTTGGGTGTCTGGAGGGTGTCATAGCGTACCCATCACGCGCGACGCTCATCAATCTCAGTCAGACGCCCGTGTGACGCGTCGTGGCCCTCCCTCGCGGAAACCGGGACGAGTGCCCTCGAGCGCTCGAGACAACGGTTGCATCGCCGGCGTCCGACTCCTCGGCGGACGGGGCTGCGTGTTATAGCGTGAAGCAGGCGCAAAACCCACGACTTCAGTCGTGGGATACGCGCCGTGAGCTTGATTGGTCAACCGACCGTAACGGTCGTTGTGCGCGGAAAANATCAAACAAGTGAGCCGACCGCGCCGACCGACACAAAACAAGATACCTCGAAGCCCCACACGGGGTACGAGTACCGGCTTCGTGGCGGAGCCAGTGTCGTCGGTCACAAAGCTTAGATTCCCAACCTTCAGGATTGACCTGCCCGGCCAACACCGGGTGGGAAGCCCACGACTAAAGTCGTGGGAGCACGTCACCCCCCAAAGATATACTACTCGTTCGCAACGTGTGACACTATGGTCAAATCGACGGTCCGGTTCCCCGAGGAGGTCCTCGAGATCGTCCAGCAGCACATCGACGAGGGGGCGTTCGCGAACAAATCGGAGTTCCAGCGCTTCGCCGTGGAGTACCTGCTGACCCATCTCGAAGACGAGTACGACCCGCTCTTGGAGGAGTTCGACGAGATCAGAGGGGAGGCGCTCGGTCCGACCGTCCCCGAGGCAACCGAGTACATCGACGAGGCCGATTCGTCGGACTTCCTGCGAACGGCGGGTCGCGTCCGACAGTGTGCGGTCCGGGGCGACCTCGAGACGGCACGGGAGTTGATCGATACGCGGTACCCGCCCTCGAGTCCGAAGGCGATGTTGCTGGACCTGATCGTCGAGGGAGCGACGCCGAACCGGGTTCGCAGCGAGTGAGACGGGACGCGCCGTTGCAGTCGGTAGGAGTACCGTCGGCGGCGTCGATTCGACGAACTGCCCGGGCGGTGAAGCCCGACACTGGGTCTAACTCGGTACAGTGTGTCGTCTCCTCGAGTCCAGTTCGATCGTTTCCCGGCATCGTTCTCGTCGCTCTCAGGTCCGACCGCTTCCGCGATACCGTTCTCGTTGTTCTGAACTCGTCCCCCTCCTCCGGAGCGTGTTGTCACGGACTCTGCTTCTGTTTCGGCCACTCTCGAGTAGTGACATGCAATAGAAACGTTTTACTTGACAGGCGTTTCACACGTCGTATGCCACAGTCCGTCATCGTCAACGGGGAAGAGATTCTGGTGGGGGAGAACACGACGATCACGGTACTGCGGAAAGCGGCTGGGATCTCGGACGAAACGATCGCCTTCTACCAGACCGACAACGACGTCGTCCGCCTGCTCCAGGATGACGACGTCATCACCGAGCAGGTTCCCGAGGGCGCGACCATCGAGTTCCATCCGGGACAGATCGGCCTCAGATCCGAGGACCACTCGAACGATACTCGTCGCTGAACGCCCACGAGTCGGCGGCAGGGTCGGCGTCGAGGGGCTCCCGTGCTCGAGCGGCCAGTTCTCGCCGAATCCCGTGGTTCGACGCCGGTTCGAAAGGAGCGTGTTTCGAGGCCCACGGCGTGATCGACCCCCAGTGACGGGCTCGAGCGGGGGTCCGTGAACGGACCGTACAGCCGGAGACGCTCGAGAGCGAGCTGTCACCGAGATCCGTCACGATGGCTTTGACAGTCTAACGACAGTACGTATCGACGTCCCGTTCTCCGCTTTGGTGGGTAATCCACTACTCGCGGTTCGGACGAGACTGAGTCACCGACGAGCGGCGGACTCGGCGTATCGAGCGAAGAGGACGAAACCGAGGACCGCGGCGAGAAGCGCTGCGAGCAGACCAGCCGCCGCCGCCCATCCGGCCGTATCCGCCGTGATTCCAACTACCGTTGTCCCCGCCGCACCGATCAGCAGGTACGTCGTTCGGAACAGTCCGAACCCGGTCCCGCGGTTCGTCTCGCTCAGTTCGTCGAGGATCCTGGACTGGACCACCGTCGTGGCACTCGTCGCCACTCCAGCGAGGACGACGGCCGGAGCCGCGACGGCCAGTGTCCCGCCGGTGGCGAGGGCGCCGTAGCCGAGCACACCAGCCGTCATCAGAATCCCGATCGTCGTGTCGCGGCCGATCCGATCGGACAGCCGTCCGCCAAGCGGTTGACTGATCGCGGAGACCGCGAAGAACACGGCGAAAAGCAGGTTCGCGCGTCCGAGCGACAGCTCGAAGTGCTCGACGAGCAACACGGGGAGAAACGACATCGCCGCCAGGCCGACGAACTCGACGAGCGCCATCATGAACGTCGTGTTCCGGACGTGCGACCGCGCCAGTAGCTCGAGGAGCGTTTTCGAGGCGAACAGCTCACGGAGGGACGCGTCGGGGCGACTCGGCGCAGTCGAGGGTCGCCTCCAGAGGAAAGCTGCGGCGACGACGGAGAGGGAGGCCCCCAGCCCGAGCGCCGGTCGCCAGCCGTACCGGACGGCGACGGCTGCGGTGACGACGGGCGCGATCACGCCGGCGAGCTGTCCGCCGATTCGATGCGTCCCGATCACGCCCCCGATCCCGTCGAACTCCCGGGTCAACAGCGCCGTCGCCGGGTTGTAGTACGTCCCGGCACCGACACCAAGCGCAGCCGCCGCCACGCCGAAGAGGAGAACGCTCGGCGAAGCCGCCAGCCCGAGCGTCGCACCGACCGTGATCACCAGCGCAGCGAGGATCAGCCGCCGTTCGCCGAACCTGTCGGCGAGGACGCCACTCGGCAGCTGTGCGAGGGCGTACCCGACCCACATCCCGGTCAGCGCGAGGCCGATCGTCCCCCGAGAGACGGTAAACGACTCGAGCAGAAGCGGAACGACGGGGCTGATACTGACCTGTGCGAATCGAACCGCAAAGTAGGACCCAATACACATCGACAGCAGGGTGTACTGCTCGCTCCAGCACTCGGCGAACCGCGTTTTGGGACGGATCCCGGAGGCGTCCATCGGATCTACTCCGACCAGCTTGGGGCTGGCACTTGTACTATCCGTTTTGCCGACTCGGCGCTCACCGCTCGACAACAGTATCGGACGCCGAACCGGTGCCGCGGAGCCGCCTCAGGCGAACGTGAGACCGTTCTCGAGTGTCGCGTACAGTCCCTTCTGCTGGAAGTACGCCACGGCACCGAGCAGCGTCGGCGCCCACAGGCCGACGAACGGGCCCGCCCGCCTGTCCTCTTTCAGGTAGAACAGGTACCACGAGTACATGACCGACAGCGCGGCCGCGACCGTCACCGGATCTCCGGACGACGGCGGCGTTTTCTCGAGCGTTTCTGCGACATCGTCGTCGGCGTCGGCCGTTTCGCTTCGAAGGGTCATCCGACCGAAACGAGCAGCCGAGGGCGGTTGAGGGCACAGCCAGTACAGTGAGAGGTCGATGCCCGCCCTTTCGGCACCGATGCGGTCGCTTCGAGTCCCGTTCGTTCCCGGCGAGATGCAGTTGGCCGAGTTCGAGGTGTGTACGGTCGTCCCCTCCCCGACCGGTGTGGCTTTCGTGTCAGACATCGAGTTTCTCCCATGGCAGACTCAAACGGTGTCCCGTTCGACTACGGCGACGGCTGTGTCGAGCCCGGCGAGAAAGCCCACTTCCGATACGAGGTCGGCGAAACGTACCTCGGCGATTCGGTCGCCGTCCCGGTCACGGTTATCAACGGCGAACAGAAGGGGCCGCGGCTCTTCCTCACGGCGGCGGTCCACGGCGACGAACTCAACGGGGTGAAGGTGATTCAGAAGGTCGCCACGCAGTACGACCCGGCCGAGCTCCGCGGGACGCTCGTGTGCGTACACGTCGTGAACGTTCCGGGATACAAGGCACAAACGCGGTACGTCCCGATCTACGATCTCGACCTCAACCGCTCGTTTCCCGGTCTCGCGAACGGAAACACGGCCAGCCGGATGGCCAAGCAGATCTACGATCGGTTCATCGAACCCTGCGATCTCGGTATCGACTTCCACACCTCCACGCGAAACCGAACGACGATGTACCACGTCCGCGCCGATCTGAAGGATCCGACAGTCGACCGCCTCGCGGAAGCGTTCGGTGCGAACGTGGTGCTGTACGGCGAGGGCGCGACGGGGTCGATCCGGACAACGGCGACGAACGACGGCGTCCCGACGATCACGGTCGAGATGGGCCGCGCCCAGCAGTTCCAACCCCACCTCATCGAGCGCGCCGTTCGGGGCGTCGCGAACGTGCTCTCCGAGTTTGACCTCCTCCCGGAACGGGAGCCCACCCACCCGAGCTGGTACGTTACCGGGGACTCGGAGACTGCAAAGCGGTGGTTGCGCGCCGACGTGGGCGGACTCGTCGAGATGCAGTGGGGGCCGTACCCGCTCGTCCATGAGGGGGACCCGATCTGTACGATCACCGACCACTTCGAACTCGAGCAGCGAACCGTTCCGGCACCCTTCACGGGACTGCTCGTCGGCTTCAGGGAGAACCCGGTCGCGCTTCCGGGACACCCGCTCTGTCACATCGTCGAGATCGACCGCGAGACCCACGACGTGATCACGCGGGAGATCGAATCGGGGGAGTTCGACGGCTACCGCGTTCACGATCAGGACTTTCGCCGGGACACGTAGTACCGAGGACGGCCGCGCGGATCTCGAGTCGCTCCGGCCTCGAGGACCGCGATTCGACGTCCACATCGCGGACGGCTTCCACCCCACAGCTTCGTCGCTGCTCCCCATCCGTAGCCGACTCCGTCGATTCTGCCGTCCGGCCCGTCTACGTGGCTCCGCAAGCGCGGTGTCCGGGCCCGCCCCCTGCGGCGGGAGGAGCGGGACCGGCGACCATCTCGAGTGTCAGACATCGTAAATAGTAGGTTATATTGAGATATATCTTATCCAGTTATTTTTGTAGTGTACCAACAAAACGATGGTAGAAATACAACTATGATGCAGCACTGATCAATTAAAGCAGTAATTATTTACCGGTTGTGCAGAAAATGGGCTCCGAGAGAAAGTGTACAGCGGCATACAAAATCGACCCGCACGCATCCGGCTCGCGTTCCGATCGGGTCTCGGGGTCGAGAGCCGCTTTACCGCCGTCGAAAGTCTCACGAAACCGCGGTACGGCCAGCCGACTGTCTCGGAGCGATCGTTCCGACACCCGGCAGCCGACGCAGAGCACATCTCGTTCACCCAATGATCACCCCACAACAGCACTCACCGATAGCGTCCACAGAAGCACAGCTCGGTCTCGGACTGATTCCCGACGACGGTCGGTTCTCGCTCGGGACCGTCTCCCGAGCACGCGCCAGCAACTACGCCGTCTTCGTTCTCGACACGGGCCTTGAGGCCGACCTCGTTTCCTCCCTCGAGGAGCTGGGAGCCACCGTGCTCGAGTCCCCCGACGACGGCGAGAGTCGGCAATCGAAGCTGGCTTCGGCCGCCGAGACCGACGGCTGTGACGGACTCGTCGTCACGGGAAGCGGCGACCGGGTCGATCTCGACGCGAGCCGCCGTCGGAGCATCGCGTCGTCGTCGTTCAGCACCGAGGCCGTCACCACGGCGTCATCGGCCGACTCCGACCGTCTGATTGGAATTCCGGCGTACAACGAAGGGGCCAGTGTCGAGGCTATCGTCGAGCAGGCGGCCGAGTTCGCCGCCGAGGTCGTCGTCGTCGACGACGGGAGCAGCGACGACACCGTCGAGGTCGTCGCCGAAACCGACGCGACGCTGCTCGAGCACGAGCACAACCAGGGGAAGGGGACGGCGTTGCGGACGCTGTTCGAGTACGTCCGAACGACCGACTGCGACTCGCTCGTGATCCTCGACGGCGACGGCCAACACCTCCCGGAGGAGATCCCGACGGTCGTCGAACCCGTCGAGGCGGCCGGCGCCGACATGGTCATCGGCAGCCGATACCTCGAGGCCGACGAGGACGAGACGCCGGGGTACCGACGCGTCGGCCAGCAGGTGCTCGACTACCTCACGTTCGGCTCGAGCGGAACGAAGCTCTCGGACACCCAGAGCGGCTTTCGCGCGTTCTCGCGGGACGCCGTCGAGACGCTCTCGATCGAGACGACCGGGATGGGCGTCGAGAGCGAGCTCATCATGGACGCCCAGGACGCCGAACTCGAGATCACCGAGCGTCCGATCGACGTCCGGTACGAGGACGTCGACGGCCAGACGCTGAACCCGGTCCACCACGGCCTCAGCGTCGCGCTGTTTCTGGCCAGATCAATGCCCGAGCGCCGACCGGCGCTGTTCTACGGAACGCTCGGCGCGGCGCTGCTAAGTGTCGTAGCGATCGTCGGCTGGCTCACTCGGTTGGCGTCCTCGAGCGAGTAGCGCGTCCGTTTCTCGGTTCGGTCGGGCTCGTCGAGCTCTCGGATTCGTCGTTTTGCTCCGGATGTGCCCTCGAGGGACTCAGTGGATCTTGAGGACTTCGAGGTCGAACTCGAGGGTCTCGCCCGCCAGTTCGTGGTTGAAATCGATGCGGACGATCTCCGGATCGATATGTGTGACCTCGCCGACGCTGCCGTCTTTGGTCTCGATCCGGGTCCCCATCTCGAGGGAGCGCCCCTCCGACTCGAGCATCTGGTCGAACTCGACGGTGTTGTGTTCGATAACCCGGTCGTCGCGTCGCTCGCCGTAGGCCTTCTCCGGCGGGATCGTGACCGTCTGCTGTTCGCCCTCGTCCATTCCGACGAGCGCGTCGGTGACCCCCTCGATGAGCTCGCTATCGCCGACCTCGAAGGTCAGCGGCTCGAACTCGCGGTCGGGGAGGTGCTCGACCAGCCCCGTCTCCTCGGCGACCTGTTCGTCCGTCGTATCGAACACGGGGCCGTCGGCGAACCGGGCCGTGTACTCGATGGTGACCGAGTCGCCGGTTTCGATCGACATGGGTAGTCGTCGGTGCTGGAGCGGATAAAGGACTCGACGCCGAGTCGATCGCGGTCGACGAGTACGGGTGACGGGCTCGAGAGAGTGGTGGCTCGAGGTGGATGGAGAGGGCTCGAGGTAGAGTCGACACCCCGAACGCCCCGCCCGCGGTGGTCGGATCGTCGTCGCGATGTCGCCGGGTCGACTCTCGAGGCCGGCTGTCGGCCTCGAGGGGCGTCTCGAGACACTACGAGGACGAGAACGGATCCGATCGTCTCGTTCCGACTCGTCGGCTACCGCTTCCAGAAGGCCCGCTGTCGATCTTCGATCTCCTCGAGAGGACGTCTCGCCAGTCTGCTGGGTGAGACGCGTCATCACCGGGCGTCGGTGCGTTCGGTCCGGGGCGGACGTGGTCACGGGCGTTGTGATCGGACGGATGGCGATCCCACCGATGATCGAACGTCCCGTTGGTATGGTCTTCGTGGTAGTGAAGCGAAAAATCCCCGTTTTCGAACCAGACGATCTCCAGACGAGCCGCTCGAACGCTATTCGGATAGAACCGCTGCTCGTAGCGACAGACGAGCCGATCGGGCGCGAAATCGGGTCGTTTGTCTATCCGTGCGAACCGTTCGTCGGTCGAAAGCCGCTTCTCGATGAGCTCGAGTCGGTCGAAATCGATCGGCGCGCCAGCGACGGAGTCGGGCGCGATCGCTTCGTCCTCGTCGGTCATACCGCGGGCTGCTGATCGGCAGCGTCGCCGGATTCGTTCGTTAGTGCTCGCTCGAGAAGCGCGATCCGGCGACGAGCCGTCTTCCAGTCGGTAATCTGCTCCCAGACGTCCTCGACCGACTGTCCCGTTTCGGACGCGTGGTCCGCGATCGAGATTTCGTCGGGCGACGCTCCGTCGAACGCCTCGGCGATCCCTTCGGCACGCTCCGTTTCCGCCCGCAGAAACTCGAGGAGTTCTTCGCTCGAGTACTCGTCCCGAAGGTGCTGTACGCGTCGCCAGTTCAGGTACGCCCGGTTGCGTTCGTACGTCGCGGGCGACTCGGTAACACGCGTGACTATTCCCATTCGGTCGAACCACTCGAGATACTCCCTGGCTGCATCCACGCCGTGACCAGCCCGCTCCGCCACCTCTCCGACCGTGGCCGGGGTCTCGAGTCCGAGCACCGCGTCGAAGAAGTCGTCCCGCGTTCGCTCCCCGCGGACGAGTTCGTCGAGGGGGACCAGAGCGTCGAACTCCGGTGGCTCGGCATCCGTTCGCCGTTCGGAACGCGGTTCCTTCATGCTCATCCTCTCGGACCGAAACGGAATAACTCTTTCCGGGGCGGATTATTCCGTCCACTGGTCGATGCGAGGCTTCGAAATGAGTATTGGATCAGTGATCCCGCTCTGTCAGGCGAGTCTTTGGTCCTCCGTGTCCGCTTTCGAGGGGGACCTCGAGCACGGTCGACGGCGGTGTCGTCGCTTCGCCCTCGGTCACGTCGTTCACTCAGCGGGGTTTCGCACTCAAGACGGGCCGCGATCGTAGACGAAGCGAGTCCCGGCGGGAGCGGACACTACCCCCGTGCTTCATTGCTCGGTCGCTCGAGTTCTTCCCGACGCTCGAGGACGAGCACCGGATCGAGTCGGACTCGTCGTGCCGCCCACTACCGCAGGGCGATACCGGGAGAGACGGATCCGAGACCCGAACGGTCGAAGCCGTCTCTCGGTCCGTCCCCGTTCGCGTGTTCGTCCACGTCCTCGACTCTCACAACCTTCGACGAAACATGTAGGCTTTAGTGTACGCCTCGAGACGGTACGACCGGGCGACCTGGCTTCGGCAGGCAGAAGCGGTCGTTTGGAAACGTGTCATAGATCGCCGTCTCCGACTGTCCGTTTCGCTGTCGTTTCTGGGTTGCCTGCTGTGAGGCGGTCATCGTGCGTGGGGGTTCGGGATCGGTATCGAAAACAGGTGAGTGGCAACCGTCTCGAGCCGTCGTTCGGCGATCGATGCGAACGATGAGCTGTCGACGGTCGAACGCGGAACGGAGATCGGACCGGTGTCGTCGAAGTGGCCGAGACTCACTCGAACCACTGGGTGTACTCGTCACAGCGCTCGCACGTCGCGTGGACCACCCACTCCTGGCCGCGGTCGTGGTCGGTCGGCGGGACGCGGGCGAGGTTCAGCTCCGTCGTGCCACAGTCGGGACACTGGGCAGGGATCGCCTCGTTCATTTCGCGTTCGTTTCTCGGGGACCGTTGTAACAGCATGGCATGATTCCGGGCGATGAGAACGAGCGAGGGGTCGGTGTCGAGCGCTCGAGTCGGAATCCGTCCGGAAAATGGGAATATAAAACCGAGCCATCGGGTCTCGATTCAGGTCCCGCTCAGCCGGGTGTGGGGGAGCCGGGTCCCGTCGGCGCGTCGTTCTCGGTTGGATCCTCGCGGTTGAGGATCGCCTCTCGGACGCGGTCGAACGCCGATTTGTCCGTGCGGACGGGAGGGAGTGTCATACTACGCCCCCATGCTAGGTAGTGGCACACTTAGACCTGGTGGATAGGGCTACCTCACCACGACTCGCCCGCCGCACGCTGCAGCAGGTGTCGACACACAGGTGCTATGAAGTACCTCGAGGAGTCCGTTTCGGTGCCACCCGAACCTCGAGACCGGTTCGGCTCGTCGATCCAGACCAGGAGTCCGTCGAAGCTGCGGATCGGTCCGTTTCACGAACCGCGGGACTCCTCGTGGTCAGACAGCGGTAGTTCCGCTGAAGACGAACGGAAACGGTGCGTTCGCCGGCGCCACCGCCCTCTCGAGCGCCCGTTTGCCGACACGGCTCCCTCCGAGACGGACCGCCACGACCGACCCATCGGGTGAGCCGGTCGGCGCTGCGGTGGCGGACCTGATCGCGAGGTGAATCGTCTCGCTGACGGGTCCCATGTGTTTTGGAGCGGACCTTTTGCCCGCGTTGTCCCCAGGACGGGTATGGACACCCACGAGGCGTTCGCCATCCTGGCTGACACGGACCGCCAGCATATCCTCACGGAGCTGCTCGAGAACGATGGCCGCTCCACGGTGGGCATCCTGGCCGACCAGCTCGCCGCTCGCCGGCAAAACCACGCCGACGAACTCGAGCGCGAGCGCGCCGAGCTTCGGCTGGTCCACAACCACCTCCCGCGGCTGGCCGACCACGGCGTGCTCGCGTACGACCGCGCGAGCGGCGAGGTCGTCCTGAAGGAGGTCTCCGACCTCGAGCCGTATCTGACCGACCCGACGCGAAAGCGGACGATCCCGCTCGATTCGTAGGCGACGAGTTCGGGTGCGGCGATCGAGATACGCGGTGGGTCGCGAGGGGCTTGGCCCCCTCCTCGAGCCATCACGTCGCGTCCGGCTCTAACAGTGCACAGGGCTTTGTAGCTCAGTGTCGTTCAGGCGACCACCGTAATGAATTCCAGCTGGGTCACGCGCCCGGTACTCCGCGTCCGGAGCGCGTTCCGGGTGGCGTTCACTGAGGATCACCCCCCGCAGTGGATCGCGAGTAGCTTCGCCCTCGGGATCTTCGTCACGGCACTGCCGACCCTCGGCACCGGGCTGCCGGTGCTCGCGTGGGCCAGCCATCGGTTCGTCTGGGCCAACAAGATCGCGTTCGTCGCCGCCGTCGCGGTCCTGAACCCGCTGGTGAAAAGCGGCGTCTACGCGGGGAGTTTGCTCATCGGGATCCAGCTGCTCGGGCCGGTTTCAGGTTCCTCCAACGTCGATATTGGACTCGATGCCGGCGCGGACGTGCTCGTGCGGCTGCTCGTCGGGAACGTCATCCTTGCGGTTGCCTTGATGATCGTCGGCTACGCCGTCGCCTATCGGACCGCACACGCCGTTCGTCGGCGTCGATTGTGACACGCCAGCACCTCGATCCGCTGACGGACTCGGCGCTCGAGGCGCTACTGCGTCGGCGAGACAACGTCGGCTCGAGTCGGTCGCCGGTGTGGCTCGCGAGGCGCTCCTCGAGGTTGGGTTCGTCGATCGGGGCGTCTCGAGGGTGCGGGGCGTCCTCGAGGAACACCCGATCGGCGATCCGGTTGTCACTCGCGGGAGAGTAGATTTCGTGTGCTTTGGCGACTCGGCCAGAGTGTTGTCATGCAGTCATCCGTCTTCTTTCAAACCGGTGTTCGTCTGTTTCGTCTGCTTTCTCGACCTCACATATCCCGACGATTTTCCTCGAGCTGACCGCTGTTCACCCGATATCCGAATTGAAAGCACACGAAATCCACTCTCCCATCGATGCTTCCGAAACGGCGACCGGCGTGTTCATGATCCGTGCACGGACCGAGAACCGCCAGCTGTGTAGCACGTCTACGTCGACAGCTCGGAAAGTGGTAGTGAGGGATGTAGTATTCAGTGTCCGTCCCGGTGCTTGTCGTAATGACCGCGCTACTATCACAGTGCTTTCGAGAGTAACAGGTATAACAGCCCGTACACTATCTACGCGTATGTCGATCGACAGGGAGACGTTCGAGCGCTCGAGCGAGGACGAACTCCAGGAACTGTCGAGCACCGACCACGTCCTCGGTTTTCTCGCTGCGAACGAGGAGCGGGCGTTCAAGGCGTCCGAGATCGCGCGTCGAACCGAGCTCGACGACGGTGTCGTGAGCACTGCTCTTTCCCGTCTGAAGAGCCGCGATCTCCTCGAGCACAAGGGACAGTACTGGGCGATTACGACGAACGAGCAGCGACTCGCGGATCACGACGGATACGCTCGCACGACGGCACTGCTCAACGAGCAGTTCGGCGAGGAGGATCGCGAGGCGTGGGAGGAGCATGCACCCGACGAGCCACATCCGAGTCTCACGGATGATGAGGCGTGACCGAGCGGGAGACCCCGATCTACGAACCGGGCGACGTCGTGTACGGCGTCGATCCGTACAAGGGTGACGAGGCAGCGCGTCCGTGGCTCATCATTTCAAACCACGACGGCCGTCCGTTTCGCCGTCGCTTCTGGGTTGTCCTGATAGTCGAGACCGAAGTGCCCTCCGTCTATTTCCGGTCTCGAAGCCACGTCGCGATCTCTTGCTGGAATCGATCGATCCATTCGAGATTCTCCTGTAACACGTCGTATACAAGGTCGTGGTCGATGGTGCCGTAGCGATGCGCGAGGTGGTTTCGAAAGCCGCTGCTTCGGACAGCTTCTCGCCTGTGTCTGAAGCGATGATCCCAGCCTCGACGACCGCTTCGATTTCTTCGCGTGACGTCTCGGCAGTTCCGAGATCCTCTGTCGCCCGAATATGGCTCGCAAGATCGATACAGGACTGAACGGCGTTCATCAAGGATCGTTCAACTGCCCGCTGCAACACGAAATCGTCGAGATACTCCGCTCTGGAGACGCCCGCATCTCCTTGCAGTCGCTCGTATACTGGTTGATCAACTCGAGCCGGTCGATGACGACCGCTTCGTCGACCAGCAGACGTCTCCCTCGGCGAGCCGATCGATGAAGTCGCGTCGTCGCCGTTCGCGTCGGCCGCTCGAGTCGGCAACGCGTCGTGCGAGGCGTCGTTCGTCCGCTGTTTTCGTCGCGGCCTCGCCGTAGACGAGGATGCCGTCCCGAAGCGCGTTCAGTGCAACGGTGTCCGGAAGCGCTTCGAGATCGCTCACGTCGACGAATCGATCGGTCTCCGACTGGACCGCCGCATCGAGTCGGTTCCGCTGTCGAAAGCGCTCGCGTCGCGGGCAGGGCTCGGCGAATCGGATACAGAGACCGAGATCCGACGCCGGTGAGACCGTTCCGCTGGCGACCGATCCGAACACGACGGCGTAGCGGACGTCGGTATCGTCGAGCGTCGCTCGGAGCCCCTCGAGATCGACGACCGCCTCGAGCGCACGGTCCGAACCCTCCGTTATACCGCCTCCTACGCCACGGGACGGCTTATGGGCCACGGCACCGCAGTTTCGAGGGCTTCGAACGAACTCGAGTTTTCGGTGACGGCTGCCATCCCGTGACGTCACTGGAACGCGAACTGGCGAGTCGACAACGTGCAACGGGTGCCTCGGGGCGAACCAGTCAAAAGCTCGTCCAGTCGACGACGGTCACGTCATCCATCCGTTCGAAGTGATCTCCGTTCGCGGTGAGCACCGGCAGCTGCTCGGTCAGTGCAGTTGCGCCGATGTACACGTCGTGGAGGTCGTGGAGCGGTTCGCCCCGCCCTCGCAGCGTGCTGATGAGGTCGGCCGCAGCGGTTGCAACGGCCCGATTGACGCCGACGATCTCGAACCGGGCGAGCAGTCGATCGAGGTCCTCGAGGGCCGTCTGTCGCGCTTCCGCGTTCTCGTATCGTTTGTTCACTCCGAGTCGAAGTTCGGTAACCGTCACCGTACTGATCGCGTGGCGACCCTCGTCGTCGAGCTTCCGGACCCGGTCATCGACCCCGCCGCGGTCGATATCGACGAGGACTGACGTATCACAGAGTTTCATCGTCGAGGCGCGACAGCGTTCCCTGACTCAGTCGCTCGACATCGTCTTTCACGTCCGTCTGCGTGTCAGGATCGAGGACGCCCGCCCCCGTCACGTCGGCAAGCTGGCGGCGGTCCTCGAGGTGGTCGCGGATCACATCGCTGAAACTCCGCTCGCCTTTCTCCCGCTCGAGTTCGCGGTAGACGTCGTCGGCGATGGCGATGTTCTTGCTCATGGGTAGTGTATGGGTACCCATACGCAAAATTCTTCCGTAGCCTCGAGTACGGTACTGGCAGCATCGTGTCCGGACGCGTCGACGTCGTGATCCGCGTCCAGGACTCCAGTGTCGACGAGAACCGTCATCCGTACAGTACGTCGTCGATATCAGTCTCATCGATCTCGACACCCGACTGGAACCGATCGCGACGCATGGCCTCCGTGTCGGCGTCCGAGAGCGGGACGGTCGTCTCCCGGAAGAATCGATGACCGCGTCGCGTGATTCGTAGGCGTCGTCGATGAGACGTGTCAGGAGCTGCTGTTGTGTAACGTTTTGCCCCGTCCGTAGCCGGATCTCCGCCTGAAGTTCCTCGAGTCGATCGACGATACTGAGACCGGCCGTCGGTTTTCGAACGAGAGGACCACTACAGATCGGCGATCGACCCAACGGGAACGTCTCGGTGCTTCGCTGCGTCCTTGAGGGCACCATCTTCCGTGATCAGTTTAAGATCGTCGCGTTTCGCAACCGCAAGATAGTATCTCCGATCCGCACCCCCCACTTCCCTTGAGGTCCATGCCACTGAATCAATTGACATCCTTCCAGTCCTACGAGATCGTCAGACCGCTTGGGCGCGGTTTTTGATACTATCGAAGATAGTGTTCACGAGGTTTTCTGCTAATGGGGAAAGTTCATACACTCGAGCCTGTCCATCTCTATACTTCCCGATGAGTCCCGCCTCTTCCAGCGTGTTCAGGTGGTGATACAGATCGTTCTGGTGGCGGCCGAGCTGGTCGGCCAACTCTCCGCTTTCCATCTGCTCTTCCTGAGCGAGAAGATAGAGGATGGTGAAGCGAGTTTGTTCACCCATCGCACTAAACCGGTTGACTTCCCGCTCGAGGTTCAGCGTTCCGTTGAGCAGCTCCTGCTCAACCCGCTCTTTTGCGGGGCCTCGCTCGGTTTCTGTGATTTCTCGCTCCGTCATATCTTCGAGTTCGGGCTACACGCGCATATACTTAATGACCGTTAAGACATCTAACATACATTTGATTTTAAGCTATTGCAGGCTCCTGATAGTCGTACATGGAGCCCCTCTCTACGTATGAAGGCCAGGACGTGGACGATATCATCCGTGAGTCGATTCCCTATAGTGACCCGTCTGACCGTCTTGTACTCCTCATGGGGCCATACCGACTTCTCGATCCAGGCTACCTCTACCAAAATCGGGATTTCAACCTCCCACCGGACCCGCTTGCTCCGTCGGAGGGTGCTGAACCAGATTTGATCGAAACGACACTGAGAGCGATAGCCAAACAGGTCTCTGAGGAAACGCCTGCAACAGTGTTCATCGCGAGCGACGTGGACATTCCGACGAAAACAGAAGTCGGACAACAGGAGCTGAAAGAGCCCGGAATGTCGGTTATTGATCAGTCCGTTGCGTTCGCAAAAGTCAGTGCTGGAAACGCCTTCGTGTTCACGAAAGCCGGGCTCACAACCGGTGTTGGGGCAGAATCAGGGGCAATTCCTGAATACTTCGATCTACGTGACTCCGATCAGCGAACACGGAACCCACAGACGTTTTGCATCTTTGCTGAGGCCGAGCGTAACGACGGTGATGGGAAAAAATACGATCCGAAGTTCAGCAGTGCGTCGATTGACGAAATGGATGATGCATACAGTCTCCGCTATTCCTACTTCGCAGATCAAGACGACCTCGTGTCGAAGATAACGACCTTCGTCGAGTCGTACGTCGTCCCACTATCTCAGTAGATGGAGTTCGTGATCGATTCCGCGGACGAGGTCTCGTGCTCGGTCGTGGTACGTGTCACGAGCGCTCGCGGCGGCAAACAGCACGTTCGTATCGAGGAGCGCGACCGCCATCACTCCGCTCCGAACTCGCTCTCGGCCGCGACAGCGTCCGTCTCGCCGACGTCGACGGGCTCGAAGTCGTCGAAGACCCCTTCGCGCTGGTGGACGATTTCGACGGTCAGCGCTCCGTCCTCATCGACGTTCCAGCGAAGTTTATCACCCGGACCGATATCGAGCGTCCGACGGATATCGGCGGGGATAGTGACCATCCCTCGGTCGCTAACCGTCGTTTCTTCGGGCGGTTCATCAGCAGCCATATTCGATCGTACGTCCCCTCTTCATATACATGTTGCTCCACATGTAGGCTCCCGACCGCTCGTCTCGCGGCGTGGGTTCTCCGTCTCGAGGACGGTAATCCCCGGAGAGTGGGTGGGACGCAGGACCAGCGAGAGTCGAGTCGTGTGTCTCGATCGTCGACCCCTGGTCGTCGAGCGTAGACTCGTGGTGCTCGAGTTGTTCGGTGAGTTGGTCGCGGTCAGTTTCTAACTCGTCGACTCTGATTTCTAGGTTGTCGATCGTATGCTCGAGGTCGGTGACCCGTGTCGTGAGCCGGTCGTTCTGGGTTCGGAGTTCATGGAGTTCGGTGAGGACGTCCTCGAGGGTGTGGTCGCTATCAGTTGTCCGAGACTGGGGAGGCGTATCTGGAGGGAGAGCTCGATGGGAGTGAGCTCGAGGAGTAAGGGGTCAGGAACGCAAACACTCCGAAAGC
The DNA here is from genome assembly GCF_000337675.1 of Natronococcus amylolyticus DSM 10524. Lineage (GTDB taxonomy): Archaea > Halobacteriota > Halobacteria > Halobacteriales > Natrialbaceae > Natronococcus > Natronococcus amylolyticus. The sequence goes on from NZ_AOIB01000031.1 coordinate 286,917, forward strand.
CCCTGGCGCTGTAGGCTCGCGCGCCTCGCTGTCGTTCGAGAGAGCGAAGCTCTCTCGTGAGTGAGCAAACGCAACGCGTTTGTGATCTATGCAAGACCGGCGGTCTTGCAGTATGACGAAAGGCGTGTTGCGCCTTTCGAACCACGCTCCTCGATCGCTCGTTTCACTCGCTCTCTGTGGTGCTTACTCCGCGAGACTACGTCTCGCTTGCCCTCGCTCACTTCGTTCGCGAGGATTTCGTCGTGCTTCGGCGACACCGCCAGCCCCTTTCATTCCCACTCGCGGTGGTTGGTCAGTGGGCTCTGTTCGGCGGGTGATCGGGTGGTCAGATGGTGTGGTGGAGTACTCGAGCTACGATTCTCGAGGATCCTCGACGAACTCGTAGAGTCCACGACTCGCTTTTCGGACCCAGCCCGCATCGTGGAGCCGTCGCAAGAAGTACTCGACGGTGCTCTTCTCGAGTCCGTCTTACTCCACACCCGCTCCCCAGACGGGTCGTACGAGCGGCGACCAGTGCGTTGACCGTACCTCCGTCGAGAGTTCCCCTCGAGTGAGCGACAGCCAGTCTTGTACTACCGGACGATCGTCACCGGCACCGGCGACCGCCGGGCGACCGTTTCGGCCACGCTCCCGAGGAGGAGCCGACTCGCCCCGGTCCGCCCATGACTGCCGATGACGAGCCGATCGACGTCGTGGTCCTCGGCGTAGGCGATGATCCGCTTTGGGACCTTCCCAACGAGGGCCTCGGTCTCGAGGGCGACGCCGGCAGCCTCGGCCTGGCGCCGCGCCTCCTCGAGGAGGCGGTCCACCTCGGCCTCCCGTCGGGTGCGAATCCGTTCGTAGTCGTCTCGCACCCCCGTCCCGGTCTCGAGGTCGGTCTTCGCCCCGGTCTCGAGACCGGTCGCCCTGTAGATCGTGCCGGGATCGGTCACGTGGATCGCGACGAACTCCGCGTCGGGGAACTCCTCGAGGGCGAACTCGAGGGCCGCCCTCGCCTGTTCGCCGCCGTCGATCGGGACGAGTACGCGTGCTGGCATACCACATACTCCGTCGGCGGTCCGAATAAAGCTCACCGACACGCCCCGTGGGCGGGCCCGATCGCTCGACGGGCTCGCTCCGACGACAGTTGGACGCGGCAGCGCTCCGGGCGGACCGGACGAGACGGCTGTCGCTCCCGCGTGCGAACACGGCCGCGACCACACCAGGTCGAGGAGCGCTCGTCCGACGAGCGGGCCGAGTACGTTCTTGGCGTTTCGCTCGAGACGTGGCTCGGGTACCATCAGGATGGCGGACGGGTGCTCGAGGACTGTGCGGCGGTTCGGTACGAAGCCCTCCGGATGATGTGGGAGGACGTAGTCCCCGGTCTGTAGCTGGCAGTCTCGGTGGCTTCATTCGCGTCGGCGGAGCACCGGACGTCGAATCTCTTCGTCACCGACGATCCGCGAGTCGGTGGTCAGGTGGTGTCCGTTTCTCGAGGATCCTCGACGAACTCGTAGCGTCCACGACTCGCCGTTCGGATCCAGCCCGCGTCGTGGAGCCGTCGCAAGAAGTACTCGACGGTGTGCTTCTCGAGTCCCGTCTCGTCGATCACGTAGCGGGGATTCACACGTCCCCAGGGTTCGTTCTCGTCGCGTCCCCGTTTGAACATCTTGGGGGTAACAGCAACCCACGTGGGCTCGAGGACCGCATCGACTCCTGCCACTCGAGACTGCAGGACCGACGACGTCGAGGCTCCCGAACCGTTATCCGTACCGTCGTCGGGAGATAGACACACGTAGTTCCGCTGGAACATGAACAAGTACGACGACCTGTTCGACGAGACGGCGCCGGACGAGAGTCTCTTTACCGACAAGGGCGCGCTCGACCCGCTCACCGACGCCCGGGAGATCGTCGCCCGCGACGACCAGGAACGCGAGCTGCAGGTAGTTGAAGACGATGTGCGGTGGGGACTCAGCGTGTGATCATCGCGGTCGCCGATGCGGGTCCGACTATCCATCCCGACGAGATCAATGCGCTCGGACTCCTCTCGACTATCGACCGAGTCCTGATTCCGCAGGCCACCTCCGATGAACTCGCAGCGGGTATGGTCTCCCCTGCGCTCAGCGACACCGAGTCCGAACTCGTCGAGGCCGACACACCCACCGCAGCGGTCCGTGTCACGTCTCGCAACGACCCGCCACACACGCGTCGCCCTCACCGACGCAGTCACTCGAATAATCGAGTTGCCTGATAGACGTACGCGTTGCCGTCCCAGCTTCGGCGATCTGCGATCGCCTCGAGAAGTGCTTTTGCGGTCGCTTTCGACAGATCCTCGTGGACGACGAACGCCTTCAGCAGGCGGGGCGTTGTGACGAGTTGGGCGTCGGCAAGCGACGCGTGAATGAGTGCGAGTTGGTTGTACTCGTCACAGTAGAAAAACGGCGCCTCGAGCCGGTCAGCCAGCTGTACCGCCGCGTTTTCCCCGTCGTCGAGCGGGAAGTCGGGATCGAGGTCGACAGCCCGAACCGTCAGCCGGTCTCGCGCATCGAGCAGCGTCCGTGCGGCTGCGCCATCTTCATCATCGTACTCCGCGAGTTGCTCGAGTTCATCGACCACCTGTTCGGGGACGGCCACGTCGTAGCCGTCCAGAAGCACCGGCAGTGCAACCCGCCGTGACTCGGCGGTACTCGCCAGGCTTACGAGCGCAGACGTGTCCGCGACGAGCCTCATTCGTCACGCGCGGCTGCGAGGTCGTTGCTAATGCTGTCATCCGTCAGCTGGCGTTTGAGCACCCGGAAGTTCTGGGCGGCTTCGACGCCGACGATCGCTTTCACCTGGTCGAACTCGAGTTGCCCTTCGTAGTATGCGTTTGCGATCGCCTGCTGGACCCGTTCTTCGTCGCTCGCGGTTGCGAGATACTCACGAAGCGCCTCGACGAGCACGTCGGTTCGATTCTTTCCCTCCGCGACCGCGAGCGCGTCGGCCTGTTCGATCAGGCGTTCGGGCGCACGGAAATGCACGCGCGTGCTCGAACTCATACGCACACATTGTGCACACACATCCGTAGGTCTGTCGGTGCTTCGTGAACCGGGTCGGGGTCACGTCGCTCGAGAATCGACGGACCGAGCCGTCTAGTTCTACGTGCTGGACGCCCTCCAGACGACCCTGCTGTCGGTCGAGCTGGGAGGTCTGTCTCAGCACGCGTGATGGACGATCGATCTCTACAGCGAGGCGGCCCTCGAGAGCCAGGCTAGCAGCGACCTTCCGACCGGAACAAAGACGGCGTACGTCTGTGTCGTAGCGAATGGGAGATGGACACCGGGGATTCGCCGCCAACGGAGCGGTCTCTCGCGGCGAGCCCGGGCTCCCCCCGTTTCGGAGTGGAGGCGAACGCCCACGACCGAGGTCGGGGGAGCTCTCACAGCGTCGCCGGATCGATCCGGCTGACGATACCATCGAAGTCGTCGTCGAAACTCATGACGGCGTCGAGATCGTGTCGCCGAGACAACGCGACGGTTGTTGCGTCGGTGAAGCTCAGCGCTTGATCATCGTACTGCTCGAAGACGTCGACGGCATCGGCGAACACGGCCGCTGGCACTCGGAGCATATCGTACACCTGCGGGTACGAGGCGGCACCCCGCAGCTTTTCGCCGAGTCGCTTTGCTGGCGGAAACGACCCACCCCGCATGAGCGTCAGTGTAACGGCTTCGTCGTAGATGTAGTCGCTCACGTACGGCTGGCCGAAGTCGCCGTCGTAGACGCCTTCGAGCGCGGTACTGGCAGCGTCGTGTCTGGAGGCGTCGACGTCGTGATCCGCGTACAGGACGCCGGTGTCGACGAGGATCGTCATCCGTACAGCACGTCGTCGATATCCGCCTCGTCGGTCTCGACACCGGACCGGAACCGATCGCGACGCATGGCCTCCTTCTCGGCATCCGAGAGCGGGACGGTCGTCTCCCGGAACGAGTCGATAACGGCATCGCGGGATTCGTAGGCGTCGTCGATCAGTCGAGTCAGGAGCGCTTGCTGTGTGACGTTCCGACCCGTCCGCAGCCGGATCTCCGCCTGGAGTTCCTCGAGGCGGGATTTCGCGTCCTCGTCGACCTTGACTGCCGTCGCCATATCTGCTGGTACCGTCCGAAACGCAGTAAACGTTTCTACCAACTAGTGGGACGACGCGACGGATCTGTCGGGAGTTCGCCGATCGGAACGAGTCGGTCGCCGTCGAGTACGTGAATCTGAAGGAGTGTCGCACGCTGTTTAGCGCCGCTAACGAGATCCTCTTTCAGCTCGCCGACGAGAAGAAGGGCGCCTACGAGGGGTTAGACGGGGTGTTCGAGGGCACCTGGGCCGCTCTCGAGGCCTACCCCGCGTGGACGGTGCTCGTCCTCGACGAGATCGACCACGTCCGCCAGGATACCAACTACGACCCCAGCGACTTCTTCTACCGACTGCTGCGCGGCGAGGGGAAACTGCAACGGGGGATCAACCTCTCGGTCTGGCTGGTGAGCAACGAACTGCTCGAGGTCGATCTGCGGTTAGATAGTCGTGTCCAGAGCGCGATGAGCGACGAGGCCGTCTTCTTTCCGCCCTACGGCGAGGGGGATACTCGAGGCGATCCGTGAGCCCCTCGCGTAGCGAGACGGTCGGCTCGTAGCCGAGGGCGGTTCGGGCCGCCATACTGTCGGCCTCGCTCTGGCGGCTGTCACCGTGGACCGGAAGCGGCTCATCGTTTGGGCCTGTTCACAGCAGCTACGGAGCACGCCGCCGTCGTCGCCGGTCGTCTGGCCTGGATGGCAGGCGACATCCCGACTGGAGCGGGTCATCCCCGGTGTCCGGCTACTGATTCGCTGACGGGGTGGCACACACTGGAGCGAGGACCGGTTCCGCATGTCGCTGCCCGTTGTGCCGAACCGACGTGCAACTCCTGTTCACGAGATTCCGAGATAGCCAGCGGCTTCACGGGCGATCGTCTCAGTCGTCGCCTCAGTTGGCTGTCCCTCTTTCCCCTGGATATCAGCGTGTCGGATCGAGACGACGGTCCACGGGTTGACGTACGTCTCTCGTGGCAGTCCACCGATCACGAAGTCGTCGTCCGTGAGCGGAACGGCAGCCGCGCGACGGGTCGTCGTGGCCGCCGCGTACAGTCCTTCCTCATCGTGAAACGGATGCGTCTGATCGCTCAAGCAGACGTACGGCCGGTAGTTGTGATCGGCGAAGAGATCAGGCCCTTTCACAACGGCACCGCGCTCGTAGCTCTCAGTCATTCCTCTTCGTAGTAGTCATCGGTCGTCGAGGCCGAGCTGGCGTGGGTCTGGGCGGCGTACGAGGCGAGTCGGTCGTCGTCGCCGATGGCCCAGTATCGCCCACGATGTCGCACGAGACCACGATCCTCGAGCCGCGACAGCGTTGCGCCAACACTCCCGCGTTTGATTCCCGTTGCGTCGTGGATCTCGGTCTGTGTGAACGCCTGGTCGTCGTTCTCGGCGAGGAACTGCAGGATTCGGTGGGGATGGGTTCCCTCCTGTAGGTCGAGAGCGTCGGTCGGTTCCTCGTCGAAGCGGTCGATGCTGATCGGCATGTGTAATAGAACGCAATAGAGTGTAATAACAGTGTGGGAGCCACCCGGTTGCAGCGCAGTTCGGGGGAGCCCGGTGACAGGTGATGTTCTCGGTCGACCCTTCGAGCGGGGTTCCACGCGTTGGGCCATCCGAATGTGGCCGTTCGTCGGCGCCACCGGAATCTGGTGACCCGAGCGAAGATGTGACGTGTGATGCGTTCATAAGGGACACCGTCCTACTCTCGGTGAGTCCGGGATGAGTAAGTACGACGATCTGTTCGACGCCACCGCACCCGACAACAGTCTTTTCGCCGACAAGGGCGCGCTCGACCCGCTCGCCGATCCCAAGGAGATCGTCGCCCGCGACGCCCAGGAGCGCGAGCTGGCGACGATTCTCAATGGGTTGCACGAGGGGTATCTCCCGCCGACGGTGTCGGTGTATGGCCCACCGGGCACGGGCAAGACGCTGACGACGCGACGCGTCTGTCGGGAGTTCGCCGCCCGAAACGACCGGGTCGCCGTCGAGTACGTGAATCTGAAGGAGTGTCGCACGCTGTTCAGTGCCGCCAACGAGATCCTCTTTCAGCTCGCCGACGAGAAGAAGGGTTCCTACGAGGGGTTGGACGGGGTGTTCGACGGGATCTGGGACGCCCTCGAGGCCTACCCCGAGTGGACCGTACTCGTTCTGGACGAGATCGATCACATCCGCCAGGATACCAACTACGACCCCAGCGACTTCTTCTATCGGCTGCTGCGCGGCGAGGGGAAACTGCAACGGGGGATCAACTGCTCGGTCTGGCTCGTCAGTAACGAACTGCTCGAGGTCGATCTCCGCCTGGATAGTCGCGTCGAGAGCGCGATGAGCGACGAGGCCGTCTTCTTCCCGCCGTATGGCGAGGACGAACTCGGGGCGATCCTCGAGGCCCGCCTCGCCCGGGCCTTTCGGGAGGGCGCGGTACCCGATGCGGCGGTCGCATACGGAGTTCAGGAGGCCGCCCGTCGGTGGGGCGACGCGCGGAAAGCACTGACTCTGTTTCGGCAAGCCGGCGAGACCGCAAGCGAGCGTGACCTCGAGGCGGTGACCCGGGAGTGTGTCGAGGCGAACCTCGAGACGACCGAGAAGGCGGCGTTCCTCGAGCGGGCCGGTCGGCTGCCCGCCTCTCACGTCGGGGTGCTCCGCGCGATCACGGCCCGGCGCAACCGCCACACCGGCGCGGTCGACCAGCCGGTGACGACCGAGCGGATCCACGAGGTGCTCCACAGCGAGGGGGTCAGCGACCGCTACCGGCTGAGGCGGCGGGCGATCCGCGAGGTCGTCCACACCCTCGAGACGATGGGACTGGTCGAGACAGCGATGGAATCCGGGGGCCGTGACGGCCGCCGCAAGCGGATCATATCAGATGCCCGACCATGCGTACACCGAGCACGGGCGGGTCGCGCTGCTGTGCTGCCATCATGCGCTGGACGGCCTGCAAGCGACCTTGCTGTCGGTCGGGCTGGGCCGTCAGTCTCAGGACACGCGGTGGGTCCTCGAACTCCACAGTGACGCGGTGCCCTTCGACGAGCCCCTCGAGGCGGCCGCCGAGCGGGCCACGGAGATTCGCGTGTTGTTCGGCGAGCTGTGGTACGCAGTCTCACTCCTGCGAGCGGTTTGCTGAGACGGTGCTTGGCGTGCGATGGCGAGCTTCGTTCGGACGATCTCGAGCGAGAGTAATCGTCCTCGAGAGGGATGCTTGTAAATGCGAGCACTCCGAAGGCCCCTGGCGCTCTTGCTGGTTGCGACTCGCTGTCGTTCGAAAGGCGCGAAGCGCCTTCCACTCCCACCCGTGGTGGTTGGTCAGTAGGCTGCCGTCACAGTAGTCCGCGTTCGTTCGGCCCGATCTCCTCCTTTCGGGTGGAAACCGACATCAGGATCCCTCTCTGATACAGCCATTCTCTCCTCTCCATGGTTACAGACCGTAATACACACTCGTATCTCGGCTGGAGCACGACACTCATCGGACGATGCTTGCCCCGAGATGGCCGGAGCTGACCAGGACTCCCGTACATCGGTTGACCCCGGTGGCGGTGAGTCAGAGACTCCTCGGAAGCCATCTGACCGTGACTCTCCTCGAGCATATCGATGGCTCTCTTCCCCGTTCTCGGTGGCGATAGACTGGGGAACTGGCTCGGACGTCGTCGGCCGACGGCTGTGGGTGACGGAGAGTTCCTTCGGTTCAGGGCTGTGGATAGAGAAGGCTGTCGAAATCTGAGCTATGGGCGACCGGGAATCTCGAGCACCGCACTCAGGCGTTGGAAGAGACCGCTTTCGTGGGCACGCGCGTTCTCGACGGTCTCGTACTCCGCCTCGAGCGTCCCCTCGCCGTCCCCGTCGAACGCGAGCACCGTCAACTCGGTCTCTTCGGCCCGCGTCGCGACGTCGGTTTCGACGGCTCCCGACGTCGTAATCACGACCGGGAGGGCACCGAGCGACTCGTTTGCGAACGCACAGAACCTGTCGACGTCGCCGATCGCCGGCGTCTCGTGGATCGAGACGACTCGTTGTTCGCCCATCAATTCGTCTCGAGCCAGAAGGTGGACCGGTTGGGACGTTCCCCCATCAGTCACCGTCGTGTCGACCTCCGTCGTAAACCGTCGTTCCTCGAGTGTCTCCCTGGCGGTCTGTCGGGCCCGTTTCTGCCGGTCGAGCCACTGCCTGCCGCTATCGGTGAGGCTGTAGCGGTACAGTACGCGCTCGATCGCCTCCAGCGGCGGGAGATGGTTCGTACACGCCCGGCACCGCAGTCGGTTATCGGGCGTTTGGAACCGCTCGGAACACGCCTTACAGACGTATTGGTGTTTCTTCTCGATATCAACTGATTTGAGGTCCTGTTCACACTCGGGACACCGGTAGCCGTCGTCGGTCTCGAACTCCGACTCCCGTCCCGTATGTCCACAGCTGTGTTCGACCAACGTGGTCTGGACCGCGTGGGGATCCTTGCAGGCCGGACAGGCAGTCGTATACTGGAGCCCCTCGGTCGCACAGTCCGGACAGACGTACACCTTCGTGATGAACTCGTCTGCCAGCACGCCACGGGCGGTAAACCGCTCGAGGACGGTTACCGGTTCGCTGTCGGTCGCATCGAGACACTGGGCTGCGTCGGTGTAGCTCACGGCGCCGTCGTCGGCGATCTCCGGTTCGAACGCCTCAGTGCTGGTCAGTCGTTCGATCAGACGAAGTTCTCCTGGTGAAGCCATCGGTTGAGGTAACTCTCTACTGAACCAGCATATATTTTTCTTCTTAGATATAAGCTACAAATTACAGTCTGACGATAGTCATGGAGGACCCGTTCCGGCGCTGTCTCCCAACAATCTTCGGCACACGCCTCGGGAACCGGCCGACGGCGCCCGACGACCCGCGTGGGTGAAACCCTCTTTCCAGAACGAATCTGCTCTAAGCTATACTATCAATGGGAAAATATTAATACTTCTACGAGAATACCTCATACGGCTGGAGGACACAGCGTGCCCTCTTCCCGGCACACCCGTTCACCCCCCAACGAGCTGACCACCTCCGGCCTTTCTGTCCGCTGCGGTGTCCCGCGCGCAGAACGGTTCGTCTAGCCACCCCGAAACCCCACGCTGGAGACTCCCCCATCTACCTGAGGCCGCTCTGGGCACAGCTGTGCCACGGCTGATTCCGTTCAGCACGGACCGTTCTAAATACCGATTACTTCATAGAATCAGTTTTAGCCTTCTACTAGACACAAGTATTATATAATTGTTAGAGAAACAGATGCTCAGTAGGTGTCAACAAGGAGATGGCAGACTGGCAACGTCGATCGGTACTGGCGACAGGTGCAACGCTTACGGCTGGTGGGCTTTTTGCCTCGCTCGGGAGCGGGACAGACTCAACGGAGAAAACGCCGCTCGCGGAGCCCGAGGGGTGGTCATCCTACGCCGGGAACACGGGAAACACCCGGTTTGTCGCCGCGAACGACGAGTTCGAGGAACCGGATCTCATCGACTGGCAGTACGGCGAAACCGGGGACGCAGTCGCAACCAAGGAGATGGTCTATCTGCGAACGGGGACGGGCGTTCACGGGCTTGATGCGACAACCGGGGAGCGTCTGTGGACCTGTGAACGGATCGAGGCCGCAGGAACGCCGGCGGTCGCCGACGGGACCGTGTTCGTTGCCGGCTCCCGGCTCACCGCGATCGACGCCGACAGCGGCGACGTCAAGTGGAGCAAACAACTCGGCGACGAGGTTTCGACGTCGGCGCCGGTCGCTGCGTTTGATTCGGTCTATCTCACCGTCGACGGCACGCTTTATGCCTTCGAAGCGGACGATGGCTCACTTCGGTGGACGTGCGAGACCGTCCGAGTCACGCCGGAACATACCGATGACTCAGATACCGTCAGCTACGTGTTCAGCACGCAGCCCTCCACGATCGCCGCGATCGACGGCTCGGTGATCGCACTGCTCGACGGCCGCCGGAGCGAGCGTTCGATCGACGCCGACGCTGTCGCGGCGTTCGACCCGCTGTCGGGGACGACCCAGCGTTCGGCTCAGCTTCGAGCCGGCGACTTCGGAAACGGGCTTGCGGCGACCGACGAGGCGCTGTTTATCGAGAACAGCGGAGAAGAAGGCGTTACCAGCCTCGACGATACGAAAGAGCGCGAGGGGTTTATCTCCGATGCGCTGACGACCGCAGCCGTCGGCGACCGGACTGTCACCCGTGGCCGGTACGAACTCAAGATGACGGGCCCCGAGTCGGAGTGGTGTAAGAACGGATCGCACGCGTACGGTCCGCCGGCGATCATCGACGACACGGTCGTCGTCGCCCACAGCAACCCTGGCTCGTCGAGCCCCGACGAGGTGGTCGGCTACTGTCTCGAGGACGGCCACGAGGAGTGGTGTTTCACCTTCGATGAGACCGAGTGGTCCGATGGGTTCAACGAGGAGTGTCTCGTCACTGAGGACGCAGTCTACGTCGACCGTAACGGAGGGCTGACGGCGCTTTGCCCGCGTGGCAAGCGCTCCCAGTAGAGCAGTCTGCTGACACCGCCAGCGAGGCCGGGCTACACCGGAGCCCCGGTAGCGTGTACGGCCAACAGCGCTGTGGCGTCCGGTCTCCGTCGACGCTGCCCGACTCGTGTCTGGGATCGAAGCGGTGACTCCCAGTCGCTCGGTCACTGACCAACGGAAACCTTTACCCGAGACTTCTGATCAGTACACTCATGGGAACTGTCACACGAAGCCCAGGGACGTCACAGGGACGCCACTGGAGCGTAAGCCGGCTCGTAGCCGGCGTGATTTATGGGCTGTTCGGGCTGTACCTGGGGCTCGTAACCGTCGCGTACGCGACCGACCTGGTGTTCGCGTGGCAGCTCGCAGCGGTTGCCGTCCTGCTGGCGGCGGTACTTGGCGTTCGTCTTGCCATCGACCGCTATCGGGACTCGGAGCACCGCCAAGCCGCACTCCTGTCCGTACTCGGCTTTGCCTTGGCCGTGTTCGCCATGATCTACCAGAGCAGTTCACCCGGTCTCGGCCTCGGGCCAAGTCGACCGCTTGCAATCACCGTCGTCTTCGTGCTGTTTCTGTCGTTCCTGTTGGCTGTAACTGGCCCCCGCCGGTACACGCCGGTCCAGTGGGCCGCTATCGGCTGTTTTATGACGCTTTCGATGCTTTATCTCGTCCACACGCTCGCGTTCGACCCCTCGAGCTCGCAGTCTCGCTGGCCGATCTGGGCTCTGTTCGTCATGGGGACGAATCTGCTGGTCGTTCCACGGCTCGTCCCCAGACGGGTGTTCTTCTGGCTGTTGTCCTGTCTGGGGTCGCTCGCCGTCCTGCTGGGGCTGGCCACCTACGGGATAGGGGAGTACGCTGTGTGGATCTTTGAGGTCCGTCAGTGGTCGAGTACGCCGCCGGTTCCCGGTGTCGACACGACGCTCCAGTCGGTGTTCCCGAATCCGAACGGCTTCGGGCTGTTGTCGTTTGCCGGGTTCGTCGCAGCGGTCGTCGAGTTCCACCGGTCCCTTGTCGCCCGGCGACCTCTGGGAGCGGGACTGGCGATCGTCGCCGGAAGCCTCTGTGGACTCGGTATCTTGCTCTCGAACGCCCGGGCTTCGATGCTTGCCGCGATGGTCGTCGTCGTGGTCTATGCGGGATACGTCCTCGGTGGACGCCGTCTCGGGGCGCTTACGCTCGCCTCGACCGTCTTCGGCGTGGTCGCCGTGCTTGCGGGGATGGCCGTCGGCCTCATCGATATCTCCTCGGCGAACCGGTTCGAGCTTTGGTCGGCGAGCCTGCAGGCGATCCGTGACGGGCCGTTGCTGGTCGGCCACGGCGGTGGCCCAGCCAGCGTTGTGATCGAGCCCTATCTCGCAACCGAGACGGCGCCGTCGCCGCACAACTCCTATCTGTCGGTCGTGATCCAGACCGGCCTCGTCGGCGGGCTCGCCTACGTGGGCCTCCTCGGCGGCAGCATCGTCGCCGGAATGGTCGACACCGGCGAACTCGACGCCGCGATGCTCGCGTTCGTGACCGGCTGGGCGATCCACCAGCTGTTCGAGTCGTACACAATGTTTCACTGGTCGTTGGGCTCGGTGGTGGTTACCCTCTCGGTCGGGTACCTGCTGTTCGGGGAGCGAGCGGGCTAGTCGAGTTCTCCAAGTCCACAAATGATATCTATTTTCGAGTATGATAATGGTTCAAAAAGTCCTTATACCGTCGCCGGGACGAACGAGTCGATGAAGGATCTGTGATTCGATGCCCAGCGACGGACCACCGGCGACCGGCAGGGAATCGCGGCGTGTGCGCTCGCGGCGCCAGGTGCTGGCGCTGCTAGGTGGGACAGCCAGCGTTGCGCTCACCGGGGGGACGCTGGCTCCCGAGGAGTCGCTGGCGGTCGATCAGCCGGCGTCGGTCCGCGTCGACGAACCGATCGAGCTGACGCTTCACGGCGTCCCCGTGGGATCGGAACTCGAGGTCGTCCTCGACGGCGAGTACACGACCGGCGAGACGTTCGGCGCCACCGTCACCGTCGAAGCCCAGACGTCGACGCTGTCGCTGAACGAGGCGCCGATCGTCGGCGGCGACGTCCCTGCGGGGCTCGACGTTCCAACCACGGGGGCCCTGATCCAGTTCGCCGACATCCCGTGGGCGGCGTACGCCGGCGAGACTGTCGACCCGGAGCGGTGGCCCCCCGAGACCAGCCTGACCTACCATCTCGTGGCCGACGACCGATCGATCGGTGCGTTGACCCTCGAGCGGTGGCACCCCGTTACGAACGTCGTTGAACCGGCCGGCGACCTCGTCGGCCGGGTCTTCGAACCTTCGAGCGGTGGACCCGGACCTGGCGTGCTCGTCCTCCACGGCGCGGACGGCACACCCCAGGAACACGTCGCCGCACTACTGGCCCGACACGGGTTTACGGCGTTTGCCCTCGAGTACGTCGGCGGCCCGGGGCTCCCGGAGGCGGTCGTCGAGGTCCCGATGGCGTACGTCAAGGCCGCGATCGACTGGCTGCGCGACCGCGAGCGGGTCGCCGGCGACCGGATCGGGATCTGGGGAATCGGGCGGGGTGGTGAGCTCGGACTGTTCGCGGGGAGTCTGTACGATGGGGTTGGGGCGGTCGTCTCGGTCGGCGGCAGCGGGATCCTCTGGGAGGGTGGGGCGGTGCGTGGTCGCCCGGCGGGGACCGCCGCCTGGGCGGTCGACGATAGCTCGCGGTCGTATCTTTCGGTTGTACCGGAGGAACAGACGGAACGCCCGGCGCGTTACGCCGAGGCGCTCGCGGCTGCCGGGGAGCTCGAGACCGAGACCGCAACGATCCCGGTCGAACGGATCGATGGACCGGTGTTGCTCGTCTCGGGCGACGATGACGGGGTCTGGCCCAGCACGCGCCTTCACGCCCTTGCAGCCGAGCGCCTCGAGGCACGCGGCCACCCCTCGTTCGACCACCTCCGGTACACCGACGCGGGCCGACAGATCCTGCAGCCCTACCTCCCTCTTCGAGGGACGACGGGGCCAGCGTACGGCGGCACGCTCGCTGGCAACGCCGAGGCTGCACACGCCCACTGGCCGCGTGTCCTCGGGACGCTCTCGACACTCCCGTAGCCACCCACTAGTCGAACGCACTCCCCGTGAACGGGGTGTTCCTCCGACGAAGGCCGTAGAGTTCACGGCTGCCCTCGCTAGAAGGAGGCAGATCACGAACAGCGCAAATCAGTGGACCGGTCAGGCGTTGTTCATCCGTTGGCTCTCTCGAGCGTTACACTCCTGGCACTCGCTGACGCGGTACGGTTCTCGAGAGAACGCCGTATTCCGCTGTTTTGTGCTCTCAGTCCGGATCTGGATGGACACGCTGTGGAGCGTCTCACGGTCACACTGGTTACAGTGCTCCGTCAGCCCATCGAAGGAGTGGTCCGTTGTTGCCATTATCAATAGCTTTCGGCCGAACAAACATGAGTCTTTCTTTAGACCCAAGATATCTAAAATTGAAGCATCGTATACGAACCAGGATGAGATGCAGCGGAAGCGACTCTCGGTTGGGGAAGTGCCGTCCGTTCCCATCTGGTCGGTAGATTCTTCTAATAAACAGTGTTCAGGATACGTCTAAGCGGTACAAGATTAACATTGGTTCTTACAGAAGTTATTAGTGTAGGCGCGAGTAGAGTGTATACTGTCGGGGTGTCGGTGCCTGTTCAGGCGATCCGCCCCCGACTACCCTGTCAGGTAGGTCCGAACGCGAGGGACTGCGGTCAATCCCTCGCCCTCGGGCACCAACACTGCGATAGGCGTGTCGACTCGACGACCCCGGGCTCCGGTCGGACTTCTACTCGTGAGGAACGGACACGCCTGCAGCAGGTGACTCCGACCGGCGACGGTCGAGTTCTCGATGGGTGTTCTCTCCCGGCTGCCGTGAACACACCTTTTCAATCTTCATTCTGATTCCAAAATAGTAAAATAATACTTCTTCTAACACCTATCCAATGGTGGAACGTTCGCGGTTCCGACGACAGTTTCTGGCAGCGTCCGGTGCGACGATGGGGATGGCTCTGGCCGGTTGTATGGATCAGATCAGTTCCGGCTCTTCGGACGACGAGGGCAACGAGTCGTCGAACGAGACCGACGGTGAGGACACCGAGACCGAAGGCACTGAGAGCGCGGACTCCGACGACGTCGACTCGCCCGAACTTACCGTCGAGACGGAGTACAACAGCCGCGAGGAGTACCGACAGCCCGGCGAGGCGTTCGTCGACTTCGAGAACCTCGAGGAGTGGGAGCTACTGGAGGGCTCGGGTGACGCCGAGACGGACGTCGTCTTCGATGGGGACCAGAGCCTGCGGCTGACCGCCGAGGACGAGGACAATGCCGTCGTGGCGACGGAGTTCGAGGCGACGGATCTGAGCGACCGTGACGTCTCGATGGCGGTCCGGACGACGACGCCGGCGAACATCGCCCTCGAGATCCAGCTTCGGGATATCTACGGCGGCTACGCGAGCTACATGCTGCAGTCGGTCTCCTACGGCAGCGACGAACCCGGCTGGTTCCGAACCTGCCCCGGTTTCGCCGACGAGAGCACGACCCCCGTCGAGCAGGACGCGATCGACGAACTGCGTGTCGTGGTTCACAACACCGGTGACGAGGCCGAGGTCTGGGTCGATGATATTCGTACACACGAAAAGCCCGACCAGGGGTACGTCATCCTCTGTTGGGACGATGGGTTCGAGGACTTCTATGAGCCGGCGGGGCCGATCCACGACGAGTACGACGTCATCGCGGTCCAGGCGGCCGTTCGTCAGTGGACCCGCGATCAACGCGACGGCATCATGACGACCGACCAGCTCCTCGAGCGCCAGGAGGCCGGCGATCAGATCGTCGCCCACGGCACTCACACCGAGTTCGCCGACATGGAGCCCGACGAGCTGCGCGACTCCATCGAGACCGACAAGAACTGGGCGGTCCAAAACGAGTTCCAGGGCGGCCACTACCTCGTGTTCCCCCACAACAACTTCAACCGGGAGGTCCTCGAGTTGGTGTCGGACTACTATTATGCTGGTGGGTTCAACCAGGCCGGGAACGTCAACCTCACCGGCGTCACCGGCTACGATCCGCTCGTCCTCCCGCGGACGATCGGCCACGACCTCGAGATCGCGGCACAGTGTGTCGACACCGCTGCCGCCCACCGGCAGTGTACGATCCTGAACTTCCACGCCTTCGATCTGGACAACACGATGGACGCCGACGACTACGAGGACCTGGTCCAGTATATCGCGGAGACCGACGGCGTCGAGGCCATCGACTTCGACGATCTCTGGGCGATGCGCCGGGCAGGACACTGAAACGGGGCGGCTCAGAACCGACCGAGCCGCCTCCGAGCGACTACGAACACAGGTGATGACCGTCGCTGGTGGACAGCGACCACAGGAGAGTCGGGTATCCGGTCGTGTGTACGACAGCGCTCGAGCAGTCGGTCACCCCGATGGCCAGACGGGTGGAGAGAGCCAGTCGCTACTGGAGGTCCGCGTTGTCAGGATGCTCTTCATCGGGTGCCTGTAACGCGTGGCGGAGCCGGTCCACCTCGGCATCGAGTTCCTCGATTCGTTGTTCGACCCCGATGAACCGTTCGGGTATCTTGCGCTCGAGGTCGGCGACCGGGAACTGCCCGCCCTCGCAGTCAGTGTAGTACAGCGTCCCGTCGAGGGAGTGGACTTTGAGACGCTCGTGCCAGGCGAGCTTTTCCAGTCGACACGCCACGAGCGCGATCCGCGATGCGGTGGTGGCGTCCTCGGCGAGCAACGCGTCCGGAAACACCCCTGGCGTCGTCTCCACGAGTGACTCCGTGATCTCTGCAGGCGTGTACGCCAGCCCCGAACGCGCCCGGAGGAACCGCTCGAGTTCTACCTCCAGCGTATCGACCCGTGTACTCCGTTCCCACCGATCCGACTCGACGTCAACTGGCATTGACCGCCCGTTCAATGTCGATATATATTAATCCTCTTCCAGTAATCGAATTAATCATCATATCCTAGCAGATAGTATGGCGAACCAACGGTGGTCACGCGGGGTGTGATCGCCCCCACAGCCGTAGCCTCAATCCTGTTCGTAGCTGGAGACCAGCTGCCTGTCCCTCGTCGGTTTCGCGTCCGTGACCGAGCGGAGGTGTGGGTACGGAATGTTGATTCTGGCGTCCTCGAGCGCCGTTTTCACCGCCTCGAGCACCTCGTCTTCGGCCTTCCACATCTTTTCGGTGTTGGGTCTATCGACCCAGAACCGGATTCGGAGGACGACCGACGAGTCGTCTAACTCCTCGATGCGGACCGACGGAAACGGGGTTTCCTCGACGATCTCGAGCGAGTCGACCGCCTCCCGTGCGACCTCGCGGGCGGTTTCGAGATCGGCGTCGTAGTCGACACCGACATCGACGGCGAACCGGAGCCGGTTTTCGTTGCTGCGGTTGCGGATCGTTTGGCTGCCGACCACCTCGTTCGGGATGATGACGTGTTCGCCGTTTGGCCCCCGGATCCGGGTGTGGACGATCGTGATGTCGGTGACGATCCCCCGGTCGTCGCCGACGACGATCCAGTCACCGATCTCGAACGGCCGCGAGAACATGAGGATAAACCCCGCGATGACCGAGCCGAGCGTTTCCTGTGCGGCGAAGCCGAGAATCACTCCGATGACGCCCGCGCCGACGAGCAGTCCCGAGATATCGAAGTTCCACAGGGTGAGAACGAACAGCACCGCCGTGAGCAACAGCGTGAGCTGGAGGACCCGCGTGATGATCTCCCGATCGTGGCGATCGATTCCGGAGGTGTTCGCCGAGAGCGAGTCCATCCACGAGGCGATCGCCAACCCCCCGAAATACGCCGTGATCAGCACGACCCCGCTCGCGACCATCCGCGAGAGGGTCGGCCACATGGCGGTGAGGATCTCGATCGTGTACCAGATGGGTGATTCGTACCCCCAGAGGTGAAGCACGCCGACGGTGCCACCGACCACGACGGCCAGCTGGCTGAGCCGCACGATCGCGTGGGTGAGCCGGCCGACCGGGAGATAGCCCTCGAGCGTCTCACCCCATTCACGTTCAGTTGCGTTCTCGAGTGTCGCCTTCAGCCGCTGGATGCCACGCGGGAGTACCGCCAGGAGGAGCCCCGTCGCGAGGAGGACCGCGACCGTCAGACCGAGGAGCTGTTCCTGGGTCGTGACGAACGGCAGGGAGGAGACCGTCTCGTCGGCGATCGTCTGACCGCTGTCGCTCATTGGCCGCGGTAGCAGTCACAGCCCAAAACATCTACTGAAACGAAGTGACTGGGATGGCGCGCTCCCGGCGACGATCCGTGTCGCTGGGCGTGGGGAGCCGACCGCCGACTGGCCCGTGTTCCACCCACAGCCGACAGTGAAACGACTGGGAGCTACGGGGTGGTCCGGCGGCGAGGAGCCGGCCGCGCGTCGCGGATAGTAACGGCTATATGTCGCTTCGATGATAGTGCAGCCACAGCTTGCACCCACTTTCGAAGCGAACCCTGTGCGACGACGACCACCCCCACTGCGATTCCTGCCAGCCGCCATGATCGAGCAACCACGACTGGCAGCGCTCGGCATCGCGATTATGATCGTCGGGCTGGTCTGGATGGGAGCTGCGTACCTCTGGGGGGGCGGTTCAGAGTCGGCGGACGAGAGACCAAACGCCGAGTTCCCAGCCACACCCGTCGGTGCCGAGGGGGAACCGGATACCGAGGACGACGGTGGGCCCACCGGCGAACGAACGGACCAGACTGAGGGAGAAGCTTAGACAGGGACTCCTCCTTTCCAATACTTATTTTATCCTCCAGTAGTAATAGTTGCATATGACTGGTGGCAGAATTAACTCTATAGATTCCAATTCTATAGCTAATAATAACCAAAATAATAACTGTGCTCAGAGATATAGACTCAATAGAAGGAGAAGGTAGAATGAACGAGACAATTATTATCGAGTGGTCTCCCGAAGATACCTGTAGTCAGCGATATGTTTTTGAACCACAGAAGGGTGAGAGATGGCTTCGCACCCAAAAGAAGCGCCAGGACGGGAGCTGGCAGATCGTTACACAGGAGTTCGTCACCGACGTACGACTCGAGTGTCCACCAAGGGACCCTCGCGGCGACCACGGCGTCGATACCTACCGTGGTCCCTGAGTTGGGTTCGCGATCGCTCGTTGAATCACCCGAACGTCACCGAATCGAAGCCCGCGATCACGGCGGGTCGTTCCGATTGGGGTCCGTTTCGAAGGGGGCCCGTCTACGGGCCTCCCAGGCAGCTGTCGGGCGTCGTCCGGATCGAGCGGCGCGACCGGGTGTTCGGCGGACAGTCACAGGATGGGGTCCGGCGGTACCATCTCAGGTCCACCCAACACCTCCTACGGCCTACCGCCCGTTTTCAGTTAGCGATCTAGTCAACGGCCAGTTCGTGGGCTCGGTCGAGGCGCTCGAGCATCACTGTCGACGGCTCGCCGCCGAGGCTCTCACAGACTCGTAGATACCGCTCGAGAAGCTCGATTTCGTCGTCGTATCGGAAATCCTTCCGATAGATGATCGCCAGATGCCGATAATAGCTGTGTGATGGCGTGTCGTACCCCTTCCCCTCCGCTTCCGCCTCCACAAAATCGATACACCACAGAAGTAGTTCCTCGGCTTCGTCGTGACGTCTTTCACGCTTGAGTTGTTTGACGTCGGCGATCGCATGGGTCGGACGAGTGTAGGGCTGTTCCTCGATCCGAGCAAACCCGAACTGCTCTCGGATGATCTCCTCGACCAAGCTCGTCTGCTGCGACGACTTCGTCTCGGTTGCTCCATCGGTTCGCGATCTACTCAGCCCAGAGAACAGCCGAGAGACGAGCCGTCGCATCTCTCGTGTTGTTTTGATTGGGTGCTATTGAAACTTGTCTGAAAAGAGGTGACTACCGTCGACCAGTTGTCAGTCGACGGGCGAGCTATCGTCGACTGATTCTCGCCAGCTAGTACGCTGTCGAGTCTTGAGACAGTCTTGGCCCACACATTAGAACGACAGTTCCAGGGGAGGATGCTCGCGACCAACCGAGGAGCCGCTGGCGCCCGAAACGTCCACGAGTCAGCGCAACGAGACCGAATCCGATCGGGGTCCTGTTTCGTCACTGGGGCACAACGCTCCACCCGACTCCCGTTCGCTCGCTTTTGCCGACGAAAATACTTCACTCAGTACTGACCAAAACAAATAAACAGGAACACTTCCGTTAGTAATAGTATGTCGAGTGTGCAGACTATTTGTGACCTACATCTTATCATGAGTGGGAAGCCAATTAATTCACAGAGGGAGAGCTAATGTGTGGGATCATCGGCTACACCGGGGAGGGAAACACGCGTGAGGTCCTCCTGACGGGACTCTACGGGTTGGAGTACCGGGGGTACGACTCGGCGGGCGTCGCCCTCGCGGCGGACCCGATAGCCGTCACCAAACGCGAGGGCGACGTCGCAACGCTCGAGTCGGCCCTCCCCGCGGAGGGACTCGACGGGGTGGCCGGCCTCGGCCACACCCGCTGGAGCACCCACGGACCGCCCTCCGACGAGAACGCCCATCCCCACACCGACTGCAAGGGCCGCGTCGCGGTCGTCCACAACGGGATCATCGAAAACTACCGGACGCTTCGGGACGAGCTCGCTGCGCGTGGCCACGCCTTCACCAGCGAGACCGACACCGAGGTTATTCCCCACCTGATCGAGGAGCGTCTCGCCGCGGGCGCGGACCGCCAGACGGCGTTTCGTCAGGTCGTCGACCGCCTCGAGGGGAGTTACGCCGTCGCGGCGGTGTTCGAGGATACCGACACCATCTACGCGGCACGCCACGAGTCGCCCCTGGTCGTCGGCCTCGGCGACGAGGGGAACTACCTCGCGAGTGACGTCCCCGCGTTCATCGAGTACACCGATCGCGTGATCTACCTCGAGGACGGCGAGTTCGCGACCCTGACGCCCGACAGCGTCACCGTCACCGACGCGTCGGGAGCCGTCGTAGAGCCAACGGTCGACGAGGTCGCCTGGGAACCCGAGGACGCCGGTAAGGGCGGCTACGACCACTACATGAAAAAGGAGATCCACGAACAGCCCCGTGCGATCCGGAACTGCCTGCGGGGCCGGGTCGACACCGCCGCAGGTCGCCTCACCCTCGAGGAGTTGGCCGATCTCGAGGCGCCCAGCCGGGTCCAGCTCGTCGCCTGCGGGACCTCGTATCACGCCGCCCGCTACGGAGCACGACTGTTGCGCGAACACGACGTCCCGGCCCAGGCGTTTCTCGCCAGCGAGTACCGTGCAGAGACCGTCCCGGTCGGCGGCGAGACGCTCGTCATCGGCGTCACCCAGAGCGGCGAGACCGCCGACACGATGCGGGCGCTCCGGGAGGCGAACAGCGCCGGCGCGGTGACGCTTGCACTGACCAATACCGTCGGGAGTTCGGCCGCCCGCGAGTGTGATCACGTCTGTTACATCCGGGCCGGCCCCGAGATCGGTGTTGCGGCGACGAAGACGTTCGCGAGTCAGCAGGTCGCGTTGGCCCTCGTTACCAGCACGCTGGTCGATACCCCTGACCCGGCGTTGCTTGATGCCCTGGCCGAGCTGCCCGCCCAGATCCAGACCGTCCTCGACGATTCCCAGGCGCGGGCGATCGCCGACGCCTACGTCGACGCCGACGCCTACTTCTTCATCGGCCGGGAGTACACCGCGCCGGTCGCCCTCGAGGGCGCCCTGAAGATGAAGGAGATCACGTACAAACACGCCGAGGGGTTCGCTGCCGGCGAGCTCAAACACGGCCCGTTGGCGCTGGTCACNAGGGCGCCCTGAAGATGAAGGAGATCACGTACAAACACGCCGAGGGGTTCGCTGCCGGCGAGCTCAAACACGGCCCGTTGGCGCTGGTCACTGAACGGACGCCGGTGTTCGCACTGTTGACCGCGGGCTCGCGTCTGGAGAAGACCCTGGGCAACGTCAGGGAGGTCCAGGCCCGGGGTGCCCCCGTCATCGCGGTCACCGACGTCCCCGATCGGGTTCGTCACTCGGCCGACCACGTCCTCGAGGTACCCTCCACGCATCCCCATCTGACGCCGATTCTGGCCAACATCCAGCTGCAGCTGGCGTCGTACTGGATCGCGAACCGCCTGGAGCGCTCGATCGACAAACCACGGAACCTCGCAAAGAGCGTCACCGTCGAATAAGGACACCAGCGACGGCCAGCGCCGTGTACTCTCGTCGCTGTTTGCTCTCTACCCAACTGACTAACGCTATGAGCTTTTCCGGTTAATTCATATACAAATAGAGTGAACAACAGTCCACTGGTCGACACACTCAGTGAGACGGTTCGAATGCTCGGTCCACTCTCTTCACGGTCTCTGTGGCTCGACTCGCTCGGCCCCGACGTCCTCACAGTGGTATTACCCGAGTGGGAGTGGCTGGTGCTCTCGTTGATTCTGCTGACGACGTATCTGTTGTCGCGGCTCGTCCACTGGGGTGGTCGCTGGTACCTTCGCCGGTCGGCGACCAACGAGTCCACATCGCTGTGGCGGGTGACCGCGAAGGAGAGTTATACGCCGCTTTCGCTCTCGGTTCTGTTTGTCGGCGTCTCCCTTGCACTCCAGGCGTTCGGCCTCATCACGTCGCGATCACTCCTCAGTAACCTGGTGTTGACGGCGCTGGCTGTGGTGTGGGCGCGCGCTGCGATCCGGGTCGGAGAACAGTGGCTCGAGGTCGCAAACGAGCGCGAACAGCGCTACGAGTTCGCACCGATTGTCCAGAACTTCTGGACGATCACGGTCGTTGTCGTCGGGGTGCTGTTCGTCATTGGAGTGTGGAACGTCCAAGTAACGCCGTTTCTGGCCTCTGCCGGTGTTCTCGGCGTGGTTATCGGCTTTGCCGCTCAGGACGCCATCAGAAACCTGATCGGCGGGATCTCGCTCTCGTTCGACCACACGTATCATCCCGGCGACGTCGTCTTACTCGAAGACGACATGCGGGGCACCGTCACGAATATCGGAATCCGGTCGACGAGCGTGCTGACTCCCGATAACACGATGGTGACCGTCCCAAACGCAGTATTGAACTCGACCCAGGTGGTCAACCAGTCGGCACCACAGCGACACATCCGGCTCGACGTTCCCCTTTCTGTGGCGTACGGGACCGACTACGAGACCGTCGAGCGGATCGCCAACGAGGTCTGTGAGGAGGCGCCGATGGTTCGGGGCTCGCCACGGCCACGCGTCCTGTTTACCGAGTTCGGTGATTCCGCACTCCTGTTCGAGGTACAGGTATACGTTGCTCATCCGCTCACTGAAAAGCGGGCGATCGATCAGCTCAACCGGCGCATCTATGACCGATTCGCAGCGGAAGGGATTGCGATCCCGTTCCCACAGCGCGAACTCTCCTTTCTCGAGCAAGAAGGGGAGCCGAACCGACGGTCGGAGTCCTCACCTGGGGACAGAGTTACTTCACAGAACCCACCACCCGAGTGAGGGTGGCCGCCGATGTTCGACCGCGGCTGTCAGTCGAACCACTCCGTGTACTGGTCACAGTGTTCGCATGCTGCATGCGTAACCCACTCGTCGCCTCGGCTGTGTTCACTCGGTGATACACGCGAGAGTTCGAGATTCGTCGAGCCGCATTCCGGACACTGCGGAGGGATCACCTCGTTCATACCCTTTTTCTCTGATTTCTAGTATATTAATACTTGAGCAGTATATCTAAATTGTCTTATCTCAAATCGGTAGTATACACCTTTTGTAGGTTGAAGCAATTGCGAGAGCCTACAGTAGGAGTGATACTCTGTTGTGAAACGGAGATACGCTGATAGATGGCGAGTCCAGGCGATCGAAGGCGGTGGAAACCGGAGCGTGCCAGAGATTAATATTTCTGACGGCGCGTGGAGCCGTCCGCTCTGTCGGCACCGACTGGATCGCGATCACTGCTGGCTGCTGCGGCAGGTCACTCGGGCGTGTGGTGTGTTGCAAGACGTTCTCTCTCAGTGAGTTATCGAAATGAACATCCTTTTACACTTGAGTAGCCAGCTATCAGCCAATGGACCCACTCATCTACCTCGTTCTTGCTGCTGTTTTCTTGCTGCAAATTCCGGCATCAGCGGTGGTCTACTTCGATGCGAGAAAGCGCAAACTCAAGCACCCCGGGCGGTACGAACTCGGGGTCCTCGTCCCACTCGGTGGGCTCGGAATTATCGTTGCTTACGTGTATAAACGGCGCGAGCTGCCGACGGGCTCTCCCGACACCTCCCAAACTGCGGAAAGAGAGGGGGCAAACGAGATCCCCTAGTTACGGGTCAGCAATTCAGTGGGGCTGTTCTGTGACCGAACGAACCGTCTGCTGGCAATCATAGGATTCACACCGCCGGTTGTAGTCGACGTGGCAGAGAGCTGAGTCCGGGGCCAGTCAGCGATAGCAGTGATGTCGCCGATGGGACACAGAGTATCGTGTTCGTCGGCGATAGCGGTCTGTTCAAGACCCGTGCAGACGACTCAGCAACACGAACACGTCTGCTGTACGGTAACTGTTCGACATCTCTCCATAGGGTGATAGGCGAGAAAAACAATGAAAGGGGTTTGTAGCTGCCCGACCGACCGGAGACGTGGGCAAGCGCCTTTCTTTTGACTCCTACCGTCGGAAAGACCGTTCCGATGGGTGTCGCGGCAGCTGTCAGCGGGGCCTCCGCTGTGTGGCGTAGCCGGTGGCACATGGATGCGATATGAAAATCCTTTTGCAACTGAATAGCCAGCTATCGGTAAATGAAGCCAGCCGTTTTCCCTCTCCTTGCCGCTGGTGTCTTTTTGCCGTTCCCAATGACAACGATGAGTCGTGTTGGTACGAAGGAGTGGTCCTCTCCTTATCCAGACCGGGCCGGACCGCAAGTTCTCCACCTAGACGGCGGTATCGGCCGTCTCGAGGCGCCCCACCGGGACTGGCGTGTTCGTTCGCTATCGACCGCCGCTGAGGAGCGGCCGACCAAGCAAGGAGCAGCTAACGCGTCGTGATCGCCATGGTTTCTTGCAACAAGCAGCACTCGGTCACCTCCGCAACCGGCAACAGCGGGCCGGAAGCCGCTACTCTCCACGGCTCATGGACTCACAGCAGACCGACACCGGTTCGGATCCACCGCTCATGAGTACGGCGGAGCGATCTGCAGTCTACATCGGCGTTGCAATCGTGTTTGCGGGGCTTGCACCGACGACCTGGTTGCTCGAGCCAACGATTGGCTATCTCATCTCGGCGGGGATGGTGCTCCCCATTTGCTATCTCGGGGTTATTTCGATCACGAGCCGCGGACGGGTGGGCGTGTCCCGCTCAGCCACGCCCGTACTCGGGCTGTTCGTGGCTTACTGGATCGGCCTGGTACTCCAGTTCATTCTCACCGGAAGCGTTTCGATCGTCCCGTATATCGTCCTCACTCCGACTCTAGTCGTCGCCCTCTTTTTCTTCGCCGCACCCATTATCATCAAAGCCCCGCGGTCGTTCCTGCGTGGGTTTGTCGGTGCTGTAGGAGCACTCACCGTACTCGGGATCGTTCTTCTCATCCTGGAACACACCACCAGTGCAAGTTTTCCCTGGACCGGGAACAACGTCTTTGGGCTACCCGGGTACCGGATCGCCTCGATCTACGCCAATCCGAACGCTCTCGGGTTTGTCACCGCCGTAGCGAGTCTGAGTGCTCTCTGGGGCGTTCTCGAAACACGGCGTCCGACGTGGGGGATGGCGTTCGTGGTGGTCTTTGTGGGGTTGGTACTTACGGATGCGACGATGGCGTTAGCTGCGTTTCTGGCGGCCACGGTCACCCTCTTCGTACTCAGAGCGCCTGCTCTCGGCGTCGGATTTGCGGTACTCAGCACGGTCGCGGCCGTCGGCTTCTTGCTGACGGAGGTCGGACTCTCGTATCTGACACTCATCGTTGAGCGAGGCGGCAGCGAGCGCCTCGAGTTCTGGCAGGTCGCGCTTGCGCATGCGGCCGAAACTCCACTCGTCGGCGCTGGTTTTGACCACGAACTCCAAACCCACAACTCGTTCGTCGCAATCGTGTTGAACCTGGGCTATCTTGTCGGCGGCGTCTACATCCTGGCAATTCTCGGCGCGGTGGGTGTTGCCTGGCGCAAGGCACGGACCGGGTCGCCGTGGAACGAGTTCGTCCTTTCGATGCTGGTACTACTGATGTTCCAGATGCTGACAGAATCCTTCACATTGGGTGGTCTATCGACGGAGTCGTGGCTTCTGGCGACGTTTGTCGGCGTCTCACTGCTGTACAGTGCCGACAGCGATGTTTCGTTCCCCGACTCGCTTCACTCGCGGAGACCGAACAGTACAGGCTTGAAACAGTAGCGGCCGCCCAGAACACAACTCCAAATGACACTCAGTGAAAAAATCGCTGCTGGACTGAAAGCCGACTTCCTCTCACAGGTCCTGAAAAATCTCTCCAACGGACTCCTCGTCGTGATCTTGGCACGGTTGCTCTCCCCGGACGCATACGGTCTGCTGTATCTCTCAATCTCGCTGTTTGCTATCGTCACGGTCGTCGGCAAGCTTGGGCTCGGAAAGTCTGCGGCCCGCTATATCACCGAACACGAGGAGACGACGTCCGGCCAGATCCCCCACATCATCGAGACCGTTGGCCTTGTCCTCGTGGGGACGCTTTCTCTCGTCACCGTTGGACTCATCCTCGCCCGTGAACAGATTGCAGTCCTGCTGGGGGAACCGGGGATCGAACCGCTGTTGCTGGTTGGGGGACTCTACGTCATCACCCACGGGGTATTCAATTCGGGGCGAAGCATCTGTCAAGGGTTCAAAAAGATCGAATGGGCAGCCTCTATCGCCCTCGTCGAAGCGGTCGTCCGCCCACTTGTCGCGATTGGGCTCGTTCTGGCTGGACTGGGGGCGGTCGGAGCCCTGGTCGGCTACGTGGTCAGTTCGTTCGTGGCGGCCGCTTTGACGGTTGGTGCCGTCTACTATCTCTACACTACCTCCGAGCGGGGTCGTATCGAGCCTGGGCTTCGCCGCCGACTCATCGAGTATGCGCTTCCGATCACGCTCACGGAGAACAGCAGTACGCTCATGAAACGCGTCGACATCCTGCTGATCGGGGCGTTCCTGACACCACTCGCAGTGAGCTACTACGTCGTCGCAAAGCAGATCATGACGTTTCTGAAGGTTCCAGCGAACTCGCTCGGGTTTGCCATCTCGCCCAGATACAGCGAGCAACTCCACCGCGACAATCTCGAGACCGCCTCCCGGCTGTACGGTGAGGCGCTCACGAGCACGCTTCTGTTCTACGTGCCGGCTGCCGTCGGACTGGTGATCGTCGCGGAGCCGACGCTGCGGCTCCTGTTCGGGCCGGAGTACACCGGCGGGACGATCGTCCTGCAGCTCCTGACGATCTATCTCGTCGTTCAGGCGATCTCTTATATCACGAGCGGTGGGCTGGACTATCTCGGCCGCGCAAAACACCGCGCATACGCGAAAGGCGTGACGGCAGTTGCCAATCTGGGTCTGAACCTACTGTTAATCCCGACCGTCGGGATCGCCGGAGCCGCGATTTCGACGGCCGGAACCTACGCGGTGTACGTCGCACTGAACGTGTATCTCATGCATCTCGAACTCCGTCTCGACTGGTGGGCGATCGGCGCGCGCTGTGTGAAGATCACTGCCGTGACCGGCGTCATGGTGCTTTCCGTGTTGCCCTTTGCGCCTGTGATCGACGGGTTCCTCTCGCTGTTCGCGGTTGTCGCCCTCGGCGGTCTAGTCTGGCTTGTCGCGACCGTGTCGGTCGGCCTGATCGAGAAACAACAGCTACAGTCGCTGGCTCCGATCTGAGCCCGTCCTCAGCACCCCAGTCGCCTCTCTGGGAGGGGGTCGTTGTTACCGGCCGGTTTCGGTTAGCAGATGACGTCGATCCAGGCAGGCCGTAACCGGTCGACGTATGAGAGTGAGGGATGCTTTGTGAGCTGTGCTTCGATCCCTTCGCCCCGATCCCACCAGTTCTCGTGGATTACGTTTAGTCGCACGGGGATCGTCTCTACCGCCAGGATCTGAGCCGCTATGAGCCGGTGGAATCCACATGAATTGAAAATAACCGCTCCGTTACGGCCAATATTGACCGCAATCTGATCGTATCTGTCGACCGGTTGGGTCTGTGATCCAGCGCCCGTGTGATCGGTCTCGATTCCGTTTCGCTTCACTGAGTCGAACAGTTCATCGAGATACGTGCCGTAGCCGTACTCGGTGTAGAACGCTGCCTCGCTTTCGGGGTAGCCGGCCGCCCGCAGTCGCTGGTACGTCAGTTCACTGCTATCGATTACTCCCGTCTGATAGTCGCGTATGAGCCGGTACTTGGGACTCGACGAGAGCGAGACGGCGCGCAGATCCCACTCGCCGGATCTGATGTGGCCGGCGTGGCCGTACTTGGTGAACACGTCGTACTCGACGTAGCTTTCGATTTCGGTTGGCGACACGTCGCAGATCGTCACGGGCGGAAAAACCGAACCTGGCGTGAACAGCTCACAGATCGTGTCCCGTGCGTTCAGTCGGAAGAGATCCCGGTCGATCATAACTGGCCAGGAGACGGTCGCCGACTCCAGACATTCCCTCGTGGCTCCATATGTGCTGACAACTGCTGATCGGTAGAAACATCTGCCGGTTCGTGCCGATCTCGTCTTGTACGTTCGAGTCCGCCACCCGAAACGGTAGGCTAAAGACGGTGAGCGTGACTTTCCTGGATATGACAGCAGTCAGTGTGGTCATTCCGACGTACAACCGGCCGTCTTTTCTCGCGGGTGCGATCCGAACAGCGCTCGATCAGACACATGATGAGTTAGAAGTGATCGTCGTCGATGACGGCTCATCGAGTTCGTACGCCAGCGAGACCGTTGGCGAGTTTCCAGCAACCGTCACCTGTATCGAACACGAGACGAACAAAGGGTTGTCGGCCGCGAGAAACACCGGCATAGCGGCCGCCGATGGGGAGTATATCGCATTTCTGGATGACGATGATCGATGGGCAGAGACGAAACTTGCCGACCAGGTCGTAGCGCTCGAGGCCGCGCCTGAGAGCGGTCTCGCGACCTGTCTTTGCATCTCGGTGTCACCAGACGGTGATCCGATTTACGTCGAATCGAGTGCGCCAAGCGGGGATCTCTCGGATGCTATCCTCCGCAAGAACCTCATCGGATCGCCGTCTCGTGTTCTGGTTCGACAGGAGGCGCTCGATCAGGTCGGTGGCTTCGACGAGACACTCCCCACGAAACAGGACTGGGATCTCTATCTCAGGCTGTGTCAGGAGTGGCATGTCACGGCCGTCCCCGACCATCTCTGTTTTCGAACCGCACACGAGAGTATGTCCAGTTCGCCGGCGGCGATCGAGCGCGATTACGCCGCGGTGCTCAAAAAACACGAGAAGCTAATCCACGAGCGTGGGTACCTCGGCGCCGCGAAGGCGTCGATAGACGAACGCGCGGGACGGGCGTACTTGGGAACCGGCGAGTTGCGGTCCGCCAGGGGGTCCCTGAAACGAGCCCTCGACGCGGAACCGACGAAACGCAGAGCGGCCCTGCTGGCGCTCGCTTACACGCATCCAGCCGTCGCCGACACAGCAATCTCGTTGACACGGTCGCTGCGACTGCTGTTCGGTACCGAGCAGGTCGCTGGGGAAGAGATTGCCGCACAGTTCAAGCACAACGCGATTTGAACTCACGATAACGATAGTTTTACACTACGAAACAAAAGTGAAATAAATAGGATGACCCGCGTCTTTGCCGTACTAAGCCATATTCGAGATACGACCTTCTCATACGAACTCTCGGAGCGGATTGCACTCGCCAGCGATATCGACGTCACTGTCGTCTCGTACTATGACTCCTCCCCTGCGGAGGCCGCTCTCGCCGCCGACACGAACGTCGGGTTGATCCCGCTGGGGGCGGATTCGCGCGCCGATCCGGGCGCGATCCGACGCCTGCGCCGGGTGTTGACCACCGGCGAGTACGACCTCCTTCATACGCACCACAACTTCGTTGGCTCGCTGGCGCGATTGTTGACGCCGCGTGGAAAAGCGATCGTTGACACCGAGCACGCCAACCACAAGGAACACTACTCGCTCCCGCAGGTGTTGGTAAACTTGCCAACGCTTCCGAGAGCGGATCGGATCGTCGCGAACTCGGAGCAGACACTCCGTTCGCTGTACTCGGCCGAACGCCTTCTCACTCGGGACCGGCTTGATGTGATCTACAACGGGATCGATGTCGATCGGATCGACCGGGCCATCGCCACGCCGGACAACCCCTACGAGATCGCTGGGACGCGTCTCACGTGCGTTGGTCGGTTCAGCGAGACGAAAAATCAGTCGTTGCTCCTCCGGGCGTTTGCGTCGATCGCCACCAACGATGACGATATTCGGCTGACGCTGGTCGGGGACGGTCCCTTGCGCAGCGACCTCGAAGCGCTCGCCCGATCACTCGGGATTCGTGATGCCGTCGAGTTCACGGGGTTTATCGATCGAGATGCGGTCTATCAACTGCTCGCGGCGACCGATCTCTACGTGCAGCCGTCGCTCTCGGAGGGATTCTGTATGGCGGTCGTCGAGGCGATGGCCTGTCGCGTTCCCGTCATGGTCAGTGAGATCGACGTCTTCCACGAGGTCGTCGGCGACGCCGGCGTTTTCGCGAATCCGCGCCGTCCCGAGGCGTTTGCAGGACAACTTTACGACCTGCTTGAGGATACCGACCGTGCAACGGCCCTCGCCGATCGGGCGTTCGAGCGGGCACGGACCCGGTTTCCCCTCGAGAAGACCGCCACGGAGTACCGCAGACTGTACAGAGACCTCGCCGACGGCCACCCAAAACCATGAGCCCGGAACTCACCCGGGATGGGGAGGGAAACAGCAGACCATCGACGGGTGCGAAGGGGACGGTCGTGGAGTTCTTCGGCGTGCCGGGCGCTGGCAAGTCAACGATCGCCCACCACGTCGGGCAACGACTCGCGGCCGACGGGTACTCGGTCGCCGAGCCGACCTACACGCTGGTCCACGACAGGACGCGCATTCGACGATATCTCGCAAAGATGAGGTACGCTGTGTCGACGACCGCCCGTCGGCCGGACCGGACGCTTTCGAGCGGGCGGCTGCTTGCAGCGACGGCCCAACCGACACACTCTACGACGGGAAAGCTGCTGTTCAACTGGTTGTTCGTACAGGGCGTGGTCGATGCCCACCGGGGTGACGGCGTCCGACTCCTCGATCAGGGGCTCTGCCAGGCCGTATGGTCAGTTGCACTGCGTGCTGACCACGATCGTCTCATGGAGCTGTCTGAACGGGCCGTAAACGCCCTGTCGCGGACAGGATCCGCCCACATCGTCATCGTCGAGATCACACCGGAGACGGCGCGTAACCGGCTCGCGGCACGGGCGACCGATGAGAGCCGCGTTTCGCCGACCGAAGCGGATGGAACGATCGTCGACGCCTTCGAGTGTAAAGCCAGGGTCGAGAAGGCGATCGTCGCTGCAGCCGCTGACGAGCCGACGATCGACATCGTTCGTGTTCGAAACGAAACGAGCGCGGATCTCGAACGGAGCACGGGCGAGCTCTACGAGGCACTGACGACCACCTCGGCCTGACTCATCGTGTCCCGGCAGCGACAGTTGCGTTCGATGGGGCCGACGGGAGGTGTCAACCCTGATCCGGCGGGACAGAAACACGAGCGACGAAAGGTGCCTCCGCTGTCGCAGGGGGTGTCAGGACTGGGTGAGTTGCTGGAGTGTCTCCGTAACAGCAGCAACGGTCGTCCGCCAGTCGTAGTTCGGTGTAACGCCGCCATCCCCTCGCAGTGGGTGTGAGAGTTGTGTTCGGATTTCGGCAGCGAACCCCGAGACATCGCCGACGGGCACCACGGCGCCACCGTCCCCGACAACCGAGGCGACCTGCTCGAGGTCCGAACAGACGACGCGCGTTCCGGACGCCATCGCTTCGAGGACCGTTCGTGGGACGCCTTCGGCGCGACTCGGTAGGACGAGCACGTCCGCCGAGCGATAGATCCGGGGCATCTCGTCGTACGGGACGTGACCGAGAAAGGCAACGCTGTCGCCGACCGTCTCGCTCGCCTGCCGCTCGAGTTCGTCGCGCAACGGCCCCTCGCCACAGAAGTACACCCTCAGCTCGGGGTAGTCCTCACGAACGGCCGTAACGGCATCGAGGACGTCCTGTGGCCGTTTGCCCTCGACCAGTCGGCCGACGAACAACACTACCGGCCCATCCGCATCGATCAGTTCGCTCGTCGGCCCCTCCGGGGTAAAGCGCTCGGTGTCGATGCCGTTCGCGGCGACCGTGATCTCCGTCTGGACGCCGAACTCGCGGAGCCGTCGTTTATCGACGTCCGTATAGCAGAAGACGGTGTCCGCCTGGTTGAACGTCCACCGCCCGATCGTCTTCAGATACCACTCGAACACTCGTTCCGGGGCGGTCTGGGAGTAGAGGCCGTGATTAGTAATGGCGAGTGGAACGTCTCCGAGCCACCGTTTCAGTGCCGCCAGGTTCGTCGAAAAGTACAGATGCGAGTGGGCATGGACGACGTCGAACCCGGCAGCGTTTTTCAGATACCGAGCGACACCGGCTGAGATCTCGTTCCCGAGCAGCGTTACTGACGGGTCGTACCGGACGACGGTGTATCCATCGCGCTCTTCGACGTGTGGCATATCGGGGTCGCGGCGGATCGTCAGTACCGTGACGTCGTGTCCCATCGCTGCTTGGTCGCGACTCAGCGCGTGGACGTGGTAGGCACCGCCGCCTTTCACATCCGGGTATGTGGTCTGTGCGACCCGAAGAATTCGCATCTGCTGGTCTGTCGTGGATGGCTCGTCTGTCATTGATCCGGTCTCACTTGCTCTATCGGTCAGCGGTAGGCGTCGGAACTGGACTAGGTCTTAAATTCATCTGACCTGTGAAAAAATCATCGACTCTCTATTAGTGATTGTACGGGCAGGGGCGGTGATCGAGTGTTGGCCGTCGGGTAGGTCGACTCGCTGTGCCATCATCGGTGCCGCTCGGGGTCCTCGTTAGTACGCCGGAGCTGTAGCGTAAGTGGTATGAGATCCGTGACGACCAGCCAGAGCTGCAGGCAGACGAGTTTGATATCGAACCAGAGTGACCGCCGTCGCACGTACTCGAGGTCGTACTCGAGTTTCGTCTCGGGTTCGAACCCGGTGACGTCGTTGATCTGGGCGAGTCCGGTCAGCCCCGGTTTGACGAACCAGCGTTTCGGCCACTCGAGGCCATCGGCCATGAGCTCGCGATCGATCGCGGGCCGCTCAGGCCGCGGGCCGACGACGCTCATTGCACCGGAAAGAATCGAGAACAGCTGTGGAATCTCGTCGAGGTGAGTTTTCCGAAGCCAGTGGCCGACCTTCGTTACCCGAGGGTCTGTCTCGCCGGCGTCCTCTCGGCTCAGCTGAACACCGTCGGCTTCCGCGTTCGGATCCATGCTCCGAAACTTCACGAGCGAGAACGTCTCGCCAAACAGAGACGTTCGGGTCTGTTTGTACAGGATTGGCCCCGGAGAATCGAGTTTGATCGCCACCGCGATACCCAGGATCAGCGGTGACAGTACAACGAGGCCAGCCGCTGCGAACGTGACGTCGAACACCCGCTTGATCGCCCGGCTGTGCCACGGCCATGGCGCAAGATCGACGCGCACCAGTGAGTCGCCGACTCGCTCGTCACTGCGGACTCGCGTTGACAGTGATTCGTGAGCAAGGACCTCCACACCATGGTCACGACACGTACGGAGCGCGCTGAAACACGTTTCGCGGTCGGCCACCGAGAACGCGAGCGCGACGGTATCGACGTCATGGGTCCGGAGGACGCGCTTCAGCTGGGCGGGATCACCGAGGCGCTCGATACGGCGGTCCGGGACTTCCCGATCGACATCGAGCCTTCCTCCGTCGGTTACGACGGCCGACTCGTCGTCGGTCGGCGACGGAGACTCCGACTGGGCTGAAAACGTTATTTCGATTGGTCGGTCGGACAATACCGGCGAGAGAAACCCGACCGGTGTCGTCGGCACCGATCGAGTCGCCGACTTGAGCAACCGCGGCTCGTCGCCGACGACAAGGATACGATGGGATCGAGTCCGACGCCGACAGACACGATACCAGGCCGGTAGGGCGACAACGAGGAGGCCACCAGTTGCAAGGGTCGTCGTCACTGGCGGTACACCGGGGACGCCCACGGCTGCAAAGCCGATGAGCACGAGACAGGCGAGTCCGACCTGTTGGCCGGTCTGTCTGAGCACTGCTGGCGTCGACCGGGGTTGGGAGGTATACAGCGGGATGAGCGCAACGCCAACAGAACCACCGATGAACGCAACCGGGGGAACGACCTGTTCCGTGACCGGCCCCGGTATCGTAAGAACGGACGCTACAAACCCTGTAATAACCGCAATCACCACCGTCCCGAGGGCTGCGGTACGCCGGTAATCACAATCACGCAGCATTTAGTATAATGATATCATAGAGTATTCAATTAAAGCTTGTTGGAATGGATCTTGAAATCGAATCGAACGGCGTTGGTCGGTACTCTCCTTAGGATTTTCCGTTCTACCGTCTCGATCCGAAACAACGGCACCGACCGGTTCTGTACTCTCGCCCAAGAGCGTGGCATTTCCGAGGAGGAGCGAAGCAGTTCGGAGGACAGTCCCAGCAGTATCGAGGAGCCAGTGAACTACCCCACCTACCGCGCCCGGGCTTACCCAGCTCTCGGTTGTTGAGGGTTGGGGTTCCTGGTTCTGTGTCAGAACGTGCAGGAGCAAGTCCCACAGCATCCACGAGAGCTTTGCTCTCGTGCGGCCCGGCAGAATCGAAGGTTCTGCGGATGGTTCCAGACTCCGCAGTCGACTTCGCTCTGGGGTGGTTCGGAGTGTCCCACTTCTACCGAATGGACACTCGACCACAACCGCCGTTGCATGCTTGTTCTCGTTCGAAAGATCGGACGTCTTTCGTGATGACGAAACGGCGTAGCCGTTTCGAACCACGTTTGGACAACAGTGACATCCTCGCCCGCCGTAAACGGCGGGATTCTCTCGCTGCGTAAAGATAGGGGTGTGGTGAGCATCGTACTGCCCTCTTTGATCGCATAGGTGGCAAAGACATTAGATAGAATATATGAATATCGTGCGGGCGGTGTATTCTCTCCCTGCTCGCTCCGCCCGCTGAGGAAGGGGCTTACCGCCCTTAATTCAGCTAACGAAGATTTTTCAAGGTGTACGCGAAACCCAGGGTATGGCCAACGAGAGCGAGTCTCGAGGCGACGACACTGGCGTCGAAATCCTGGAGGACGACGGCGACTCCTCCGACCGGTTTGGAGAGACGATGGACTATCTCGACCAACGACAGGAGGCGACCGAGGCGGCAGCGCAGATCAATCGCCTGACTGCAGTTCTTCGAATGAAGGGGATTGTCTCGAAAGCCGAAGCTGAGTACATCAAAACCGGGCAACTGGACAAAGAGAAGCTCTTTGCGGAGATCACGTACGAGGAGATGGAGCCCTTCCTGCTCGAAATGAACGAGCAAGGGACGTTCTCGGAGGAGGAGCTTGACCAGTGGAAAGCGTTTCTGGGAACCGAGTAAGCTCGATTACGCGGTTACTGACCCAGATCCGATAATAGATCAACCCCATCTCTCCACTGCTTCTTGCCGGCACCTCCGTTGGTTGGACCGCCATCGAGAGCAGAAAACCGACACGTCTCCGACGTATCTGCCGTTCACAGAGCTTCTACCCTCCGTTTTCCCGCCGATTGGCAGCGTTCGAAACGGGCTTCTTTTCTAATGCAGGACGGATTATTCATACCTCGAAGTTAGCAGCCCAAAAGTATATATGATGAGTTATGAAAATATAAGGGAGTGACGACGCCTTGGTAGCTGTCCTCTCCGAGGGAACGCGACTCCTCTTTCCGGTGGTGTACGTACTGTTCTTTCTGGGCACGCTCGGGATTCTGGCGGTCGCTCGCCGTCGATACGCTCGAGAGGTCTGGCTTGCAGGCTTTTTTACGACGCTGCTGGCGGTCACGCTGGTGGGCATGCCGCTGTTGCCGGTCGTCGATATGCATAAGTTCGCCCAGCCGTCCGAGGAGGAAGAAACCTACTACGAGATCCGGATGGTCGACGCGTCGGGCGAGGAGCTCCGGGTCGACGACCGTGCGACGCCGCCGGTGACGGGGACGCGAACGTCGACGGTCGGCGGGCAACTGGCCGACGAGTACACCGATGACCAGCGCCTCGAGATGAGCGAGTTCTACCTCGAAAACGCCAGGGAATACCGCCAGACGGTTGAGGCCGGCGAGCGGTCGGTGACCGACCGGCTCCAGCCGCCGCGGTACGTCGACGACCGGGCCTGGACCGCCGCCGAACTCGAGGAGTACGAGGCGTTCGAGGCGATCCGGATCTACGAGCACACGGTGGTTTACAGCGACGACAACACGGCGATCGACTCGACCGAGGAGCGGCCTCGGGTGACGATCGATCCGACCGACGGCACGGTTACCGAACACGAGGAGAGCCGATGAGCGCGTTCGTCAACTACGTCGCCGACGACGCACGCGGGTCACCGCTGAACCTCGCCGTCGTCCGCGTCCTGCTCGGGATGTACGTCATCTGGCGCGTGCTCTCGCTCGAGTGGGCGGCCTACGGCGAGTGGCCGGA
Organism: Natronococcus amylolyticus DSM 10524; assembly: GCF_000337675.1. Taxonomy (GTDB): domain Archaea; phylum Halobacteriota; class Halobacteria; order Halobacteriales; family Natrialbaceae; genus Natronococcus; species Natronococcus amylolyticus. The sequence continues at coordinate 323,166 of NZ_AOIB01000031.1, forward strand.
CTTCCACGTCGACGAGACGATTGGCTTCCTCCACCAGGATCTTTTCTTCGCGCTGTTGCCCTACCAGCAGTGGGTCGTCGCCGCCCTGTTGGTGCTGTTTATCGTCGGCTATCGGACCCGCTGGACCGGTGGCCTCGCAGCGCTGTTGGTGATGCATATGCTGTCGGTCAAAGCAACGATCTACCTTGCGGGGACTGTCGAGTCGCTGTTCGTCTGTGCGTATCTGCTTCTTCTCTTTGCATTGTTCGCCGAGGACGACCCGCTGTCAGTCGACGGCTTTCGCCGGACGGACGAGCGCTCGCTCGCGGAGCTGAACGCCGTCCTAACCGACGGAGCCGACCGGGTCTACCGGCTGCGTGCACTCAAGTGGGGGCTACTCGCAGTCGCGATCATCTACGTCGGGTCGGCCTGGGGGAAGGCGCTGAACGGCCCGCTCGAGATCTGGCTCTCGGGTGCCGAACTCCAGCGGGACATCCTCTTTTATGGCGAACTGACCGGCATCGACCGAGCGCTCGGCGCCCCGCTCGTCGAACACGAGTGGCTCGCCTGGGTCGGGTTCGTCGGGACCGCGCTGGTCCAGATCTCGCTGTTCGCTGCCGTCGTGCTCGGGGTTTCGGTGACGCTTCCGATCCTCGGGATACTCGGCTTTCACGTCTCGGTGATCCTCACGCTGGGGCTGTACTTCATCGACATGCTCCTCGTCCTCTCGCTGTTTGCCGCCTGGGATNTCGGTTCGGGTCGGCTACGACGACCACTGGTCGGGCTGTGTGCGAACGCTCGCTGTCCTGGCTCATCTCGACGTCACCGACTCGGTGGAGTTCGTCCCGCAGTCGGATGCGCCGCCGGCGCTGACCGACCGTGCGGCGGGACTGGTGCTCATCCGGGACGGGACGGGCTACCGTGGCTACGAGGCGGGCCGCCAGCTGTTGAGCCAGTTTCGGCTCTGTGCCCCACTGGCGGTCGCGATGGCGACACCGCCGGTCAGAGCGCTGGGAACGCGACTCTATGCGGCGGCGGCCCCCGCCCGGACTCGATCCCTCGGCAGCGAGACCGACTGACGTCCCCGGATACGCCAGTCGGAGCCTGGACTCGGTCCTGGACGTATGAGGCAGCCATAGGCCGCCCAAACCGGGTGGAGTCGACGCATCAGGTCCCGTCTCGTCGGCGAAACCCGGTAAGCGCCGCAAGGGACGCGGGTTCATCGCTGCTCCGACCGGCGAGGGAGGTGTTCGTTGTGGGCGCCCTCTCTGGGTATTCCCCAGCAGCAGCCGGCCACCCGAGAGCCGCTCGGGTGAACGCTCACGACCAGGAATCTGTCTGCCATACATAAAGGCACTGGTCGGTCCGTCAGACGTACATCTATATATATCATCTCAGTATTTCTCCGATTGGAATATGTCAGAGAACTCGTTAAATCGACGACGGTTCGTAACGATCGCTGGTACCGGTGCTGCGGTCGCCCTGGCCGGGTGTGGCGATGAGGAGGAAGAAGAGGAGGACCTGGAGGACGATCCCGAAGAGAACGGTCTCGACGAGAACGGCGATGACGACCTCGAGGACGAGGACGATCTCGAAGACGACGATGACGACGACCTCGAGGACGAGGACGATCTCGAAGACGACGATGACGACGACCTCGAAGATGACGACGAGGACGATGCCATGGATGACGACGAGGACGACCTCGAAGAGGACGACGACGCCATGGACGACGACGAAGAGGACGGCCTTGAGGAGGACGACGACCTCGACGAGAACGGCGACGATGACCTCGAAGACGACGAGGATGACGTCGAGGACGAAGCCCTCGACGAGAACGACGACGCCTTCGACGACGAGGACGAATAACCACTAGAGCCCCTCTCAATTCACGGCCGCCGTGTTAGGGGGGCTACGCGGCTGCAGATTTCTGACGTGGTAACCAGGGAGCTTCTCGAGTCGAGACGGGAGTCGGTCCATCCAGAGCGACCACTGCAGGGCAGGATTACCAGAGGATGAGTCATCCCGACGAACAGACGGCGGACCGAAGGAGTGGCTGGCGAGTGTGCTCGCTCTCTGTAGTGACTCTTCGCGCTCACTTGCGGACGGGCCGAGACACCACGCAGCGGCTGATCGACCGAGGCGTCGCGGGTCGAACACAGTGGTATCGGTCGTCGACACTCTCGCTCAGTATTGCAGCGATGGGATGAGGGAAGGAAGCGCGCAGTGGATCGGTCCATCGCACGCCGCCTGTATCTTTCAGGCCTAGTCGTTTAAATTTCACGGTTTCTCGCCGAGATGGTGAGTCACTGCGAAAGTCGGTGTGCTTCAGGCGAGAGAGTGGCGCTGGGAGGCGACCGGGGTTGGGGAGCTCGTCGACGCTACCTTATCCGACGGGAGCCTGGTCACCGGCACGGGCCCGCTCAAGCCGACTCGGTACGGCTGATTGCGCGGGTGGAGTGATGGGTTCCGGCCGCGAGCTGCGGTGTGTCCGTGACGGTCCCCACGTGGGTTGGAGGGGCCCTTTTGTCCGTGTTGGGCCGACAGCGGGGATGGACAGCCACAACGCGTTCGCCAGCCTGGCTGACACGGATCGCCGACAGATCGTCACGAAGCTGCTCGGGGCCGGTGGCCACTCCACGGTGGGCAGCCTGACCGACCGGCTCGCCGCTCGCCGGCGTACTCACACCGCCAATCTCGAGCGCGAGCACGAGCGTGCCGAGTTCCAACTGATCCACAACCATCTCCCGCGGCTGGCTGATCGGGGCGTGCTCGCGGCCGACCGCGCGAGCGGTGCGGTCGTCCGGCAGAAGGCCGCCGCCCTCGAGTCGTCGCTGCCCGACTCGACGCGAACACGGTCAACGCGGCTCGATCCGGAGGCGGCGCTTCGAGACGGCGCTCGGGATTTGCGGTGGGTCGCCAAGAGAGTACAGTTCGTGTGCTCTGAACGGAACTCTGCCGGGCCAAAGCAGAGCTTCCGTGGACCTCATACTCGAGTGAGTGCTCGATCGTACCGAGCCATGAGGGGAGTTCAGAGAGTTTTGCACAGCGGATCTATAGGAACGCTCCGGTACGTGAAAGGACAACGACGTTCGTTGGGCGTTCGCTGTCTGTCTCCAGGGGGTGTAAAAATCAACCAAATCTGCTGGCGGGGGTATGATCGGACCAGTGATCAGCCGTTACTAACATAGTGCTCTCTATTTAAGTGTGAAATTGCTTGAATGTATCTTAGAGTTTATGTTCAAAGTGGCATCAATCGCACAAGTATTTCCCAATATGCTTTGGGATTAGGACTATCGGACAGTACACTAGACATGACTTATGCACAGACGAACTATTCTAACTGGGTCTGGTGTTGTGGTTTCTGCAACTCTTGCCGGGTGCTCTCAATCACCTGCTGACGATGAGTCGGAGAGTGAGGGTACAGACGATGACGAAGACAACGGATCTACCGACGATTCTGGAGGGGAACTCGAGAGTGATGAGGAAGACGACGAAGAGTCAGATGACGGATCTGAAACTGAAGATGAGGAACTCGAGGAACCAGGAGAGGACGAAGAACAACCCCCGGAGGCAGAAGAAGACGAACCCGAAGAAGATGGGCCCGAGGAAGGAGACGAGACAGAAGAAGACGATGAGGAGCCCGCTTCCGAAGAGGAGGGTGAAGACTCTGAGGAACAACCTGACGGGTCTGAGAACGAAGACGATGAGGACGCTGGATCAGAAGACCAAGACGAAGAGTCCGATGAGACAGAAGACGAGGAGTCGGAAACGGAGGACCCAACCGAAGAGTCCGAGGAGGAGCCAGCGGACCAAAACGAAGAGTCCGAAGAGGCGTCCGAACCAGAAGAGCAGGACGAAGAAGACGAGGACCCTGAAGAAACAGGCGACGGAGAGGAGGCCCAAGACGAAGAGTCCGAAGAGGCATCCGAACCAGAAGAGCAGGACGAAGGAGACGAGGACTCTGAAGAAACAGACGACGGAGAGGAGGACCAAGCGGAATCGGAAGAGGAGACCGAGTCAGAGGACCAAGACGAGGAGTCCGAAGAGGCCTCCGAACCAGAAGAGCAGGACGAAGGAGACGAGGACTCTGAAGAGACGGACGAGGAAGAGGAGTCCCAAGACGGGGAGGAATCAGACGAGGGAGAGGAGACCCAAGATGAGGAAGAGTCAGACGAGGGAGAGGAGACCGAGTCGGAAGAGCAGGACGAAGAAGGCGAGGACTCTGAAGCGACAGACGACGAAGAGGATAGTGACGAGAGTGGGGACGGCAGTGATGAGGACACGGAAGGGGACGGAGCGGATGACTCCGATGAGGGCGAGGAAGGAGACACGGACTCGGATGAAGACGGCGGCGACGAGGAGAGCGAGGAAGACGACTCCGTTGAAGACACTGGTAATGGAGTCCCGCCCGAAGACATGGAGGGACAGATTCAGTACACCGATGCAGAGGACGAAGAGGTGCTTGAGGTTACCGACCACGGGATAGAGTGGGCCGATTCCGATGTACAAGACGATTGTCTGATCAACTATTCGCTTGAAAATGTGTCCGACTCCCAAGAGATGAATCTTCATTACGCAGGGGAACTGCTGGATGAAAACGGCCGAGTGATTAGTAATATGGATGATATGGTGTTTTTGGCGCCTGGTGAGGCTTCAAGTGGCCATCTTGAAGCATACGGATGCGATGAGGCAGCTGATTACCGGATTTCGCTCAGCATCGCCCACCGCAGTGACGTATCCGATTAGAGCGATCTGACCGGTACGACTGATGGTGGCTCCCTCATCGGATTCCAAGCCATCCCGTCGACTACGTTGAGCAGTGTATTTCGCGGTAAGTTTGACGGCCGTATCCACTCCCCAGGAGAGCCGGTCTCGAGTCGGCCCACCACACCGCGACACACGTCCCGGTAAAAATACCCACGAGCCGTGACTGGCGGTTCGATACTACCACTTCCTCTAGCCAAAGGGCGACGCGAGACTGCTTGGACACCAACCTTACAGAACCATGAGGCTAGTCGGGGAAGAGAACCTGTCGTTGTCATCAATATCGGGTGTATCAAGCACTGCCTGGATCTCATCGAACCGTTCGCCTCGTTCTATCATCTGTGTCTCCGGATTCCAGTGGATGTACCCCAGATCATCCAGTTTGGGAAGGTGGTTGTGATACAGTAGGATTCGGTTTTGTTCCCACTGACTAGCAACTGTCTGGTTCTCATCGGCGAGACTGTCGAAACCGATGCCGTCCTCGTGCTCAAGGAGAGTGCTCAACACCTGCCGCCGGAGAGCCTTCAATAAGGCTCTGGAAGCCTCATCTGACATAAGATACCATGGCGCTCGGAAGGGAATAGCTCGCAGGCCTGCACGTGCGAAACCGAGCTTATAGTGTGAAGCAGGCGCAAAACCCACGACTTCAGTCGTGGGATACGCGCCGTGAGCTTGATTGGTCAACCGACCGTAACGGTCGTTGT